>PAHN01000003.1 GCA_002711125.1 Flavobacteriales bacterium | reverse complement strand
ACTACTTTCTAATATTCCATTACAATTGCTGGCGTATCATATTGCGCTTATAAGAGGATGTAATGTTGATCAGCCTAGAAATTTAGCTAAGTCAGTTACTGTTGAGTGATTTGGTACCAATAATTCGGTTCCGAAAACTTCCTTAATCAAATTTTAAATTCCTGTTATTGATTTTTAAGTGTTACAAGTCACTTTGAATTTTTCATCAAACACTATGAATTGGTTTCAATGTTGAATGTTATAATACAACGATTCCAACAAGTACTATCTTTCTAATAGTACTACATTAATACATGTAATATTTCCGTGATTATATTCGATTTAATCGACTAAACCCAAACTTATGGGGGAGTTGTCGATTAGTAAATCAATATGTTAAAATCAAATATTTTTTAACTCAGAACATAATCTTCTTTAAGTATATTTTACTAAAGTGTAATAACTAAATTTGGAATATTACCTGATAAAGCACTATAAAGTTGAGGGAAACAACCCACTTGTCCAACATCAATCATGTTTTTAGGAGACACATTTCCTGAACCACATTCTTCAAATGAACCCTGAGCTAAGTCTCGTCTTAAAGCACATTGATCACAAGCCATTATTAACATTCCTTTTTCTTTTGCAATTTTGTTTAAACGTTCCCCAATTTCATTTCCTTTTCTTAATGTGTGTGCATTTTCATCAAAGAAAAACATTCCAACAACCTCAACTCCATGAGTGTTTTTTTCTAATTGCGGTAAAATCATGGTTGCCAATTGAAATGTGGAAGCCATGTTAGTTTTAAAAATATAAGCTACTTTCATAATAAGTTTTTTTTATTAATTTAAAATATCAATCAAAATTAATATATAATCTTTAAAAACGCAACTTATTTGCGTTTTTAACTTTCTTACAAGATTTAGTCGGAAAATTTGAAGATAGATTTAATATTTTCAATTTTAGACTCAAAGTTTCTCTCAACTCTATCCTCTCTTATTTTACCATTCTTATAAATAGAGTGTATAAAATTATTTTTAAGAATACTATTTGTTCTTATACTTCTATAACCTTTTTCAGTTAAAATATGTGATATTCTTCTATATCCAATTCCTCTTTCTTCTTTAAGGAACTTTATTAAATGATATAATTTATATTGATAAGAATTATAGTGTGATGTTTTTGTTAATTTTGAAGTCCTAATAATTAAGTCAAATGAAAATAAAATACTTTCAACATCTTTTTTATTAGAATTTTTAGGATCAAAAGTATTGGTACTAAAACAGTCAGTTACAGTAGAGTAGTTTTGTTTGGACGTAAAGTTCTAAAAACTTAGAGTAAATATTATTTAATTTGAGCTAATGATTCGAAGTAAGATAATTCTTTAAATGTTCAATTCCAATGTTTTTTTCAGGGCCAATATATTTTAGACTGAAAATAACATTCAAGTTATTGGTTTTCGATTTAATTTTTATTGGATAATTATAATTTTCATTTATTTTTTCAGGTAAAGATAGATAGATGTTTTCACATATATTTCTTTCTGAATTTGACAATTTTTTTGACAGTGTAAGGATCAATTTTTTTTGGCTTTCAATTTTAAATGAATTATCATATCCGAGTTTCTGTATTAATATTTTTTTTACTTCATCATATCTAGATTTTGGCACGTGTCGTGTTCCGCTTTTCTTTTTTCTAATACATGCACTTATTTCAAAGAATTTTTTTATTTGTTTCACGGGAACAATACATTTAAAAGAACTTAATTTGTTTGAAGTTATTAAAAATAAACTATTCTTACTTAAGTAATGACTCTCAATCCACTTAGCCAACAATTTATTGATTTTTTTAATTTGAATTACAGAGTTTTTCTTTGATAAACTATATTTATGAAATTCGCAGTTTAGATTTTCTAAAATTAATTTTGAAATTGGATTATAACGTTTGTTTTTCGTGCTAATAAAATATTGGTTTTTTTTTTCAAAAATAACAAACTGCCCACTCTGTGATGGAGATAATTTTGCTTCAATATTTGTATTGATAAGATCTCCATTTTTTTCAATTCGTATATCTTCAGAATTCGAATTAGAACCTCCCTGCTTTAAAAATGAAAATAAAGTTATTTTTTTGTTTAAATATTCGACGGCTTCGTCTTCAAATTTTTCCCAATTTTTCATTCGATCTTTTACACAAAGATTATAAAAAAACTATAGAACATTAATGATATTCTTAATTATATGTTGTAAAACATCAATAGAGACACTATTTCCAAATTGTTTATATGACTGAGATATAGACTCTCCAAGTTTAAAGTCTTCTGGAAATCCTTGTATTCTGGCACATTCTCTTGGTGAGAGTTTTCTAATTTTATTGTTAATTTTATAAAGGCCTGTTTTAGATCCTACACCTCCTCCATAAGCAGATAATGTTATTGCGTGACCAAATGGGTCATAAATTCTTTCT
The DNA here is from genome assembly GCA_002711125.1 of Flavobacteriales bacterium. Classification (GTDB taxonomy): domain Bacteria; phylum Bacteroidota; class Bacteroidia; order Flavobacteriales; family BACL11. Next base: position 22,924 of record PAHN01000003.1, on the reverse strand, counting down.
CCTTGACCTCCTTTATTTACTTTTCCAATTTGTAAGGGTTTGTTTGGAATTTGAATGTTGCCAAACAAGTCTTTTTCTTTATTAAATTTTTTATAAATATCGATATCATCCCTTTTGATGACTTTAGCATTTAATGGATTTTCTTGCAAGAAGTCACTTAACTTAACTCTTTTCTCTAATACATTAGGAAATTTAAAATCTGTTTTAATAATATCATTTCTAAAACAAACAATATAAACTCTTTCTCTATTCTGTGGTAAGCCAAAATTACTTGTATTTAAAACTTTATAATATATAGTGTATCCTAATTCAGTTAATGTTTTTTGAATAACATTAATAGTTTTTTTATTATCATGTTTAATTAAATTTTTTACGTTTTCAAGTAAAAGTATTTTTGGTTTATGTTCGTTTGTTATTCTTGCAATATCAAAGAATAACGTCCCTCTTGTATCTTGAAATCCTTTTTGTTTACCTGAAATTGAAAAGGCTTGACACGGGAATCCAGCTGTTAATATATCATGAGATGGTATGTTTTTTTCATCAACCTTAGTGATATCTCCAGTAACAGAAGTTTTGTGATTTTCTTCATACACCCTTGCTGCATGCTTATCCCACTCAGAGGCAAAGACACATTTGGCTCCAAAAGACTTCAAAGCATAATGAAATCCGCCAATTCCGCAAAAAAGATCAATAAAAGTATATTTAATTAGCGATTTGTTATTTATCTCAATCATTCAACAAACTTACAAATCATATACTAAACACATAATTTCTTCTATAGTTGATTTATATTTTCTTTTTAATCTGTCTTCTCTTAATTTACCTTTTTGATATATCGAAAAGATAAAGTTTGGTTTAAGAATACTTTTTGTTCTAACACTTCTATACCCTTTTTCAGTCATAATATGAGAGATTCTTTTGTAACCAATCCCTCTAACTTCTTTCATGAATTTAATCAACCTAAATAACTTTTGTTGGTATCTTGTGTAGTTAGTAATGTTAAGGTTACAATTTTCTATTGATAGAGTAAATGATATTTTTAAAAAGAAATCTTTTGTATTTTTAGGGTCAACTACGTCATAACGAACACATTCGGTTACTGTTGAGTGATTTTGTACCACCGATTTGGTTCCGAAAACTTCCTTAATCAAATTGTAAATTCCTGTTATTGATTTTTAAGTGTTACAAGTCACTTTCTATTTTCCATCAAACACTATGAATTGGTTTCAATGTTGAATGTTAGAACATAGGGGTTCCGACTAATATTATATTTCTAATAGTACTACATAAATACATGTAATGTTTCCGTGAGAATATTCGATTTAATCGACTAACTCCAAAAGTATGGGGGAGATGTCGAGTAGTAAATCAATACGTTAAAATCAAATAATCTAACCTATATCTTTATTTATCCATAATTGAGAGTATTTTAAATGTACTCCCATTTAGGTTATTTATTTTCTTTGAACTAGGTTGATTATTTTGTATAGGATTAGTTATCTTTACGAAGGTCATATCTAGGTTTGTTTCTAAATAAGTGTCATCACCATTATCTTCTATAGAACTAACTCCTGACATTGTAAATAAATTCTCAGTTATTGTCATTGGATAAGATCCTGTACTTGTTACTAATTTAGAATCATCACTTATCACCCAAGTATCTGTTTCAGATGTAATGTTATCTCCATCGTATACTTGTTCTATAACTGTCCCATCTGTTTGAAATGTGTAGGTCATAAAGAAATCATACTGTAATATTTGATCATAATTAAGAGTATAAGAAGTATCATTGATCGTATTGATATTACCATTTGGTAAATAGTTATATATTCTTTGGTATACTTCTAATTCATTGAGACTCCAATCTCCAATAATTAATTCAGAAGGGAGAGGTGAACTAGAGTCTCCTCCAGAACTACAAGAAGTTAAAAAGATGATAGGTGTTAATAATAAAAGGGATAATAATTTTTTCATGATAATAAAATAGTTTAATAAATACAATAATACAATAATACAATAATTTAATAAGTATATTCGATTTAATCGACTAAACCCAAATCTATGGGGGAATTGTCGATTAGTAAATCAATACGTTAAAATCAAATGTTTTTTCTTGTAGTTTTACAATTATAAATTTAGAATAATGAAAGTAATTACTTGGAATTGTAAAATGAGATTTAGAAAGGAGTACAATTTAATATTCCCATTGAATCCAGATATTATTGTAATTCCAGAATGTGAAGATATTAATAAGATAGATTTTGATATGTTTTCAAATACCCCTTCGGATTTTTTTTGGATAGGAGATAACCCTAATAAAGGTTTAGGTGTAATTACATTTAATAATATAAAGATTGAAAAGTACGAGAATTATTCTGATGAGTTTAAGTATATACTTCCATTAGTCTTAACAAAAAACAATGAGAAAATTCATTTGATAAGTGTTTGGACACAAATAGTTACTAAAGGTGGAAAAGACCATAAGAATTATATAAGACAATTTAAATTATCATTAGATCATTATGATGATTTCTTAAGACATGAGAATGTAATTATTTGTGGAGACTTTAATAGTAATCTGTTATGGAAAAAGAAACATGGTATTGTAACTGATAGAGATCATGAATATGTTGTTGAACATTTGGGATTAAAAAACATATATAGTTCTTATCATCAATATTTTAATGAGGAACAAGGTAAAGAAACACTACCAACATTTTATTATCACCACAAAAAAGAAAAACCATTTCATATTGACTTTTGTTTTTTGTCCAAAAAATTATTAGATAAAATCACAAAGGTTGAAGTTGGTAAATATGAAGATTGGATAAAATATAGTGACCACGTTCCAATGATTATAAAAATGGATTAGACCGTGACCGTCGTTATGGTCTTTCAAGTTTAAAACTCCAAGTCCAAGTCCCTTGAGAATTTACTGATGACACAAAGAATTCTAATTTATTACTAGTAAGAAGAGTAATGATATAATTGGTGTCTTCAAGTCCAATTGGAGAACCACATTCTGTATCAATAATTAAATCATTATTGGTTTTAAGATAGGTCCCATTACTGTCAATGTCAACTGTCCATACCATTGAATTGTCATAATATCCATTTTCAACAATAAACCAATCATAGTTACTATCATCAGGATGAGGTTCGTCAAGAAAAGTAATATGACAGTATTCATTTGGTAAGAAAATCACTGAATCTACATCTCCATCTGATTCAACAGATACATCACTTATAACTTTCCATTCTCCATAAATGGACCCAGAAGTTCCTGTATTAGAATTATTATTATTGTTTGATGGATTTTCTTCTTCTTTTTCACAAGAAGAAAAGATTAAAGGAATTGAAATTAAAAGGAATAGTATTTTTTTCATACCACAAACATACAAAAGAATTTTCTTGACCTAAAAGTTTGATTCAAAACTAGTCCGTCACTGTTGAGTGATTTGGTACCACCGTTTTGGTTTCGAAAACTTCCTTAGTCAAATTGTAAATTCCTGTTATTGATTTTTAAGTGTTACAAGTCACTTTCTATTTCCCATCAAACACTATAAATTGGTTTCAATGTTGAATGTTAGAATACAACTATTCCAACAACTACTATCTTTCTAATAGTACTACATTAATACATGTAATATTTCCGTGAGTATATTCGATTTAATACACTAAACCCAAATCTATGGGGGAGTTGTCGATTATTAAATCAATACGTTAAAATCAAATATTAGAATTTATTTTTGAGTTTTTAAAAATTTTGAGTATTCATTAGAACCCATTGTCATACTTGAAATCAAACTAAGACATTCATTTGTGATTTCAATAGATGAGATATTTTTTTTAAATTTAAATTTTCTCCCATCATATGAGGCTAAACTGTTTTCATCTGAATTAAAACATATATTACAGTATAAGTGTTCACCCAATAGTTCTGAACAACTTATTCCAAATTTATCATAAGACAAATCAAAATCTGATTTTGATAATGTAGTTTTTAATTCTCTACGATTTTCATGATAATTTTCTGGATTGATATTTTTTTTTGACATATAATTATTCTTTATACAGTTTACTGTAACTTTATATTTGGTTTCTTCTAACCCATTATGACTACGATATTTCTTTTTCTGAATATTTTCTATTCTAGAATGTTTAACACAGTATATGTTAACAGATTCTTTATTCTTTAAATAAAAGATTTCTTTATAGTCCTCTTTTTCATATTTGTGATGTTTGAGTTGTGTATCAATGATATTTCCTCCAAATAATGAAAATGATATACCAAATAGAATTTCTAACATACGTTAAAGATAAGATTATTCGATAATTTTTGAGCAGGACCACTCTTGACCTAAATCAGCGCCTTGAGAAGTTAAATCATTAATATAATCATCAACTTCTTGACTTTCACCACAGAAATCAGTTGCATTAAATCCCGTATTTATTTCTACACATTGGGCGCAATAGTTTGCTTTTTCGCATGATGATAAAATAAACACAATCAAGCATAAAACAAATAATACTTTTCGTTTCATAATACAATTTTATTACAAATTTAGTTTTTTTCTTTAAGTTTGGTTATAGCAAGTTGTATATATTTATCTTCTTGACTAAGTATTTTATAATAAAAGTTTGACCCCCATAAATTTCTAGAAGTAGTAGCTAAAAGTAAATTTTTAAGATATTTAAGCTCTTTTTCTTGAAGATTTATAATCAAATCGTTTTCTTTATTTTTTACGTAAATAAGAAATTTATTGTATAATTTATTAATATTTATTTCAGTATAATTTTTAATATTATTTTTTCTTAATATAATACTTTCTTCTAAACAAAAATCACTGATGATTCCTGTAAATAAGAGGAGATTTATTTGTGAATAATTTTCATTTGAGTCATCCTTAATTATAAAATCAGGGTTAATTCCACCACCACCGTATACTATTCTGCCATTTTTGGTATAAAATTTTAAACTATCTTTTTCATTTATCTTTTTAGTAATAGCATTATTTTCATTTTTACCATATTGTGTTTGAATGCATCTGCCACTCGGGGTATAATATCTTTGTGTAGTAAGTCTCATTACAGAACCATCATTTAAAATTATTTGTTCTTGAACTAATCCTTTCCCAAATGAGCGTTTTCCTATAATTATACCCCTATCATTGTCTTGTATCGCACCCGCTATAATTTCTGAGGCTGATGCAGACCCTTCATTAATAAGAACAACTATTCCAATACTTTCAAGTGAACCTTTCTTAGTTGCGAAATATTCTTGCTTTCCTCTTTTATCTCCTTCTGTATACACTATAAGTTCATTATTTTTTAAAAACTCATCACAGATTTGATTTGCAATATGTAAATACCCTCCAGGATTAGATCTCAAATCTAAAACAAGCTTCTCCATGCCTTCTTTCTTTAATGAATCTGATTTAACAATCATTTCTTCGTAGGTAGTGGCTGAAAATCTATTTATTTTGATTAGCCCAATATTATGTGTTAGCATGACTCCAGCATCAACACTTATTAGAGGAATATCATCTCGAACAATTTTAAATGGAAAATGCTTGTTTTTTTGTTTTCTTTTTATGACAATGTTGACTATACTACCTTTTTCTCCTCTTAATAGTTCGATTACATCTTCGTTTGTTATACCTATACTTGCAACATTTTCATTTTCAACCTTTATAATTCTATCGCCGGATTGAATCCCAAGTTTTTCTGAAGGGCCTCCTGATATTGCTGATACAACTACTATTGTATCTTCAATAATCTTAAATTCTATTCCTATACCACTAAAGCTTCCCTGCATATCCTCTTGAATACTTTTAAAATTATCAACTGAAATATATGATGAATGAGGATCGAGTTTTGTTAAAATTGTATTAATTAGCTCATTTTCAAACTTTACATAATTAATACTATCTACATAGTTTTTATTAATTGTTTGAAATATATGGTTTAATTTTTCACTGTTAGATTTATATTCATATGAAGTAGAGTCGTTTAGTTTTATTTTTTGAATTAGTTTATCTATATTGAATATGTTATATTCAAGACTAGAAAATAAAATTCCCGAAATAAATCCAATAATTAAAATTAATAGATATGTTAATCGTTTTTCAAGTTTCATTTTAAAGTTTATTTTTATCAAACTTTATAACCTCAACTTTTGCTTTTTTTAAGAAATCAATACCGGTGGTGTCTTTGTATTTTTCAATAAATACAACTCTTTTTATTCCAGATTGGTGAATTAACTTGCTGCATTCTTTGCATGGAGAAAGAGTTAGGTATAAAGTACTTTCATTACATGAAGTGCCATGCTTTGCGCATTTAAGTATTGCATTTGCTTCTGCATGAAGGACTTCCCATTTAGTTTTATTATCTATTTCACAAGAGTTATCAAAACCAGATGGGGTTCCATTATATCCATCAGAAATAATCATTCTATCTTTAACGATAAGAGCTCCAACTTTTTTTCTTGTACAATGAGAAAGTTTTGCCCACTCTTGTGCCATTTTTAGATATGCACGGTCATATTTTTCTTGTTTTTTCAAAAAAATTAATATTTGTGCCCAGAGCCGGGATCGAACCGGCACGAGTTTCCTCATTGGTGTTTGAGACCAACGCGTCTACCAATTCCGCCATCTGGGCATTTTTTACAAAAATACTAGTTTACATTAATTATTTGTTGTGTTTAACTAAAAAAACAAATCTTTAGTTTTTATTATATAGTAAAGTGTATATTTGCAACCCTTTGTTGTATTGGTATTAGTTATGAATAAATATGTTAAGTTTTTTTCTGGAAGGAGTACTTGTAATTTGGCTTCAAGAATTGCTCATGAATTTGGGTCTAGTTTAAGCTCATCTTCTATTGTAGAGTTTTCCGATGGTGAATTTGAGCCGTCATTTGACGAAACAGTTCGGGGAGCCCATGTTTTCTTAGTTCAATCTACCTTACCTCCTTCAGACAATTTAATGGAATTATTACTTATGATTGATGCTGCTAAGAGGGCATCAGCGGCAAAAATTATTGCAGTAGTTCCCTACTTTGGTTATGCTAGACAAGATAAGAAAGGCAAGCCAAGAGTTCCTATTGGAGCAAAGCTTGTTTCAAATTTGCTTTCAGCTGCTGGCGTAAATAGAGTTATGACAATTGATCTTCATGCTGACCAAATTCAGGGTTTTTTTGAAGTTCCAGTAGACCATTTATATGCTTCTGAACTTTTTATTGAAGATATCCAAAAATTAAATTTATCTAATCTTGTTATTGCTTCTCCAGATATGGGAGGGAGTAAAAGAGCAAATGTATATGCTAAATTATTAGAATGCGGGGTGGTTATTTGCTACAAAGAAAGAGCACAGGCCAATTTGGTAGGAGAAATGAAGGTTTTAGGAGAAGTTAAAGGAAAAGATATAGTAATTATTGATGATATGGTTGACACTGCAGGAACTTTATGCAAAGCTGCAGATTTAATGGTAAAAAATGGAGCAAACAGTGTAAGAGCATATTGTACACATGCTATTTTATCAGGATCAGCATATTCTAAACTTGATAGTTCTAAAATTACAGAGCTGGTTGTTACTGATACAATACCAAAAATACATCAAAGTAAAAAAGTAAGAGAAATTACAGTGGCAAAATTTTTAGCAAACACAATACAGGCTGTTGTTGAAAATAGATCAATTAGTAAAACTTGGAAAAGCAATAATAAATAAATATTAACAAAAAATAATTAAAATGAAAACACTAGCAATTAGCGTTCAAGAACGAGAAAAGGTAGGTAAGAAAAACACTCGTGCGTTAAGAAATCAGGGTAATGTACCATGTGTACTTTACGGGGGAGAAAAGCAAGTGACTTTCTATGCTCATGAAAATGATTTTAGAAAACTCGTGTATACAAGGGATACCTTCTTAGTTAAATTAAATATTAATGGAAAAGAGACAAGAGCTGTAATGCAGGACATACAATTTCATCCTGTAACTGACAAAATCTTACATATAGATTTCCTTGAAATCTTTGATGATAAACCTGTTACGGTTTCTCTTCCGGTTATTTTAGAAGGAATTGCAAAAGGAGTAAAGAATGGAGGAAACTTATTATTTAGAAGACCAAAGATTATAACTAAAGGTTTAGTATCTAATTTACCAGATGCTATAAAATTAAATATTGAGGACTTATCAATAGGAATGTTTCTTTATATTAGAGATATAAATATTCAAGGATGCGAGTTTCTTGCACCACCAAATTCAGTAGTTGTAGGAGTTAAGACTGCTAGAGCAGCAATAGAGGAGGTTGTGGAAGAGGATGATTCAGAAGAATCTTCAGATGCTGCTCCTTCAGATGCTCCTTCATCGGATGCTGCTTCTTCAGATGCTGCTTCTTCAGATGCTGCTCCATCGGCTGAATAAATATAATGAAATTTATTATAGTTGGATTAGGAAATCCTGGGGATCAATATCTTAAGACTAGGCACAATGTAGGATTTAGGGTTTTAGATAAGATTGCAAAGGATAATCAAGTAGATTTTTATTTAGATAAATATGTTTATCGTACTGATGTTTCATTTAAGAGTCGTAAGTTGATTTTACTAAAGCCTAACACATTTATGAATTTAAGTGGAAAAGCAGTTTCTTATTGGATGAAAAAGGAGAAAATAAGTAATGAGAACATTCTTGTTGTAACAGATGATATTTCTCTTCCATTTGGGAAGCTACGATTACGTAAAAAAGGGTCTCACGGAGGGCATAATGGTTTGCTTGATATTCAAAGTCATATTGGTGACACAAAATTTTCAAGACTAAGATTTGGTATAGGTAGTGATTTTAGTAAAGGACAACAAGCAAGTTTTGTATTGTCTAATTTTTCCTCTGATGAAGAAAAGGAATTAAGTAATAAGATAAACTTAGCTATACAAATAATACAAGAATTTGCATTTTTAGGTGTTGAAAGAGCAATGTCCAATTTTAATGCTAAATAAGTTATATTTTAATAGTATACATGAAATAAAATAAATTAAATTTGCACTTAAGGTATCGTGGCCGAGTGGCTAGGCAGTGGTCTGCAACACCATCTACAGCGGTTCGAATCCGCTCGATACCTCAGTCTTTAACCCTTGTAATAAAAGTCATTGCAGGGGTTTTTTTGTTATTTAATGTTATCTGTTTTTTCTCTTAATCTTGATAATCATCCGAATTGACTCTGTTTTTCTAATATCTCAATAGTCTTTTTTATATATTTGCGAAAGAGTTTAAGTAACTTGTTTATGCAATATATCAGATTAAATTTTGTCATTTTTTTAACTTTAGCTAGTTTTTTATCTTTCGCTCAATGTGAATATGTTTTAAATAGTTATTCTCATAATAATTGTTATGGAGATAATTCAGGATCAATTAATATAACACTTACTCATCCAAGTGCTACAGCTACTTGGTCTGGCCCAAATGGATTTTCATCTATTTCCAATGTTATAAGTAATTTGTATGCTGGTACTTATTATTTAACAGTTACTAATTTAAATCAGGCGTGTGAATCTTTAGATTCTATTTATATTGAAGAAACAATTAAAATATCTGCTGATTTTAATTTAAAGGGGAGGTGTTTTAATGAGGACTCTGTAGATGTAACAACTATATTATGGGGGGGGACACCGCCATACGTTAGTTTTTGGGAGAATGGTGTAAGTGGTCCAAACGCAATAAATTTACCGCCAGATCTCAGCAGCCCTCACATTTTAACTGTAACAGATGTAAATTTATGTTCAGATACAATTCATTTATGGATAAGAGAAATGCAAGAGATTAAGACTTTTATGTCTTCTGTTGGTGTAATTTGTAAAGATGACTATAGTGGTGAGGCAAGAGTATTTATTGAAGAAGCTACACCTCCATTTACTTTTCACTGGACTAGTAATAATAATGATTTATTTTTATCGCAGACTTATGATTTTATAGATGAGTCTTTTTCTGCTATAAATGATTTGTTGCCAGCAGTTTATTATGTTCAAATTATTGACGATATGGGTTGTATTATAATGGATACAATTGAAGTTAAATCTAACCCTAAGATTTGCATAAAAGCATATGCTGCATTTTCTCCAAATGATGATGATGTTAATGAGTTCTGGGAAATTGAAAACATAAATCTTTATCCAAATGCGGTAGTTTCTATTTATAATAGACATGGTAATGAAGTATTTAGAAGAAGAAACTATATTAATGCAGTATCTGAAGCTTTTGGAGGGAAAGACAAAAATGGACAACCATTATCCTCAGGAACATATTATTATATAATTGATTTGCAAAATGGAGATGATGTTTTTAAAGGGACTGTAACAATAATGAGATAATGAAAAAAGGTTTAATTTTTTTAATAAGTATTTTTTTGTCGAATATAGTATTTTCACAGTCAACTCCTTTGTTTACGCAGTATTATAATAATGGAGTTGTAAATAACCCTGCAATATCTGGAAGTAATATCAATTCTCCACTAACAATTCAAACAAGGCAACAATGGTTAGGCTTTGAGCGGGCTCCAATAACAACTAATATAAGTTATCATAAATCTTTAAATAATAGGTCTGCAATGGGAGGTTTTTTAATGTATGATAAAGCTTACCCTTTGATACAAGCCAACTTGCAATTGAATTATGCTTATCATGTGCCATTAGATTATAATAAAATAAATTTATCTTTTGGAATAGGAGCTAATTTAGTTTATTATAACTTAGATTTTAATGTTGAAGATTTACCACCAACAAATGATATTGCTTTAGTGTCTAGCTCATATGATAAAACTTTAGGCGATGCATCAGCAGGTGTTTATTTATACAGTGAAAACTTTAATTGCGGATTTTCAGCAGTTAATTTGCTTCAGCCAGAGTTTAAAAAAGCTATTTCCGAATCTCCTTATTCAAATCTACAGTATAGAAATTATTATGGGACCATTTCATATAAATTTAAAATTATTAATAATGAATGGGAACTACAGCCGTCTTTAATTGTTAGAAAAATGCAGTTTAGTGAGAGTATTTCTGATTTTTCCACGCGAATAGTTTATTTAAAAAGAATATGGTTTAGTAGTGGATATCGTTCAGACGGAACTGGCCTCTTTGCATTTGGTTTTTTAAATAATAACATGAGTATTTCCTATTCTTATGATCACACATTATCTGGAGATATTGCTGATTATTCATTTGGCTCTCATGAGTTGGTAATTACATTTAATTTGACACCTAATAAAAACCCTTTTTCATATTCCTCATATTAATTTAATGAAAAAAATAGAGCATTTAGGAATAGCAGTAAAAGATATAGATAAAGCAAACAAACGATTTGCAAAAATTTTTGGGAAAGAACATTATAAAATTGAGAAAGTTGAGACGGAGGGAGTAATAACTTCTTTTTTTCAAATTGGATCAAATAAAATTGAATTAGTAGCACCCACATCTGAGTCTAGTCCTATTTACAAATTTTTAACAAATCGTAAAGAAGGGATGCACCATGTCGCTTTTGAAGTTGATGATATATATTTTGAAATGCTAAGAATAAAAAAAGAGGGTATTCGTTTGTTAAATGATAAACCAAAAAATGGTGCAGATAATAAACTTATTTGTTTTTTACATCCAAGTGATACTAACGGGGTTCTTATTGAACTAACCCAGACAGTACGTTAGTTATTTCTTGATTTTTTTTTAAGTGTAATGTGTTTATTTTAAGTTTTTTTGCACTTTCGATATGCTGTATTGAATCATCGATAAATAATACTTCATTAGCCATCAATTTATTTTCAATTAAAATTAATTGAAATGCGTCAAAATTTGGTTTTCTCTTTTTTATTATATGAGAAAAATAGATTTTATTAAATAAATTATAAAACTCAGAAAATTTTTTTTCTCCTAAAATTTCTTTAATTTTATTAATGTGAATTTCATTTGTATTACTTAAAAGAAAAATAATATATTTTCTTTTTAACTTATGAAGTGTATTTAATCTTTGTATCGGTAAATCTAAAAGCATTGCATTCCATGCTTTTTTTATTTGTTTTAAACTTGCATTATTAGTTTTTTTTTGCAGTTTTTTTAAAAAGTCATAATTACTAATTTGACCAGTTTCAAAATCATCAAACAATTTAGACTGCTTTTTTTGAGAGTATAAAAATTCTGAGTTAGTAATACCTAATTTTCTTAACTCTTCAATGGTTTTTTCGTAATTAATATTATATATGACTCCACCTAAGTCGAAAATAATAGCTTTGATATTTTTCATCTTACAAAGTTGCATATAATTGAACAATTTTAATAGTTTTGCACATGCTTTTTTAAAAGCAGGGCCCATAGCTCAGCTGGTTAGAGCACTTGACTCATAATCAAGGGGTCGTTGGTTCAAGCCCAACTGGGCCCACATAAAACCATTCTTTGAATGGTTTTTTTTTACAATAGATTTTTAAAATAATCGTTTAAAGTCTGATTATGTTTATTAAATAAGCTCGATTATTATTATTAAATATACTACTTATTTTAGCAAAAAATAAATTTATGAAACAATCACTTATACCGCTTTTTTTAATTTTTGTTTTTTCTTCTCAGGCTCAGATAAATATTGATAAGCTGAAAAATGCTTCAAAAACAGCAGAAAGTATAATTAAACCTATTGGATTGACAGATGAAGAAATTATTAGTGGATTGAAAGAAGCTTTAGTTGTTGGTACAAGAAATTCTTGTATTGCAGCATCAGCAGTTGGAGGTTTTAATAATAATAAATCAATTAGAATCCCATTTCCTGAAGAAGCAGAAAGAATTAAAAAAACATTGATACAGATTGAAATGCAAAGTCAAGTAGATGAATTTGAGTTTGTTTTAAATCAGGCGGCTGAGGATGCTTCAAGTTACGCAAAAGATGTCTTTGTAAATGCAATTATGAATATGACAATTGATGAAGCTGTGAATATTTTAAATGGTGAAAATAATGCTGCATCAGTTTATTTAAAAAAAGAAACTCGCGAGGTCTTATATTCAAATTTTAAACCTGTGGTAATTAAATCTATTAAAAGAGTTGAATTACATAAATATTGGAAGGTATTAGTTAAAAATTACAACAAGATTCCATTAACAAAGAAAATAGACGTTGATTTAGCCGATTATGTTACGCTAAAAACCATAGATGGATTGTTTTTACTGCTAGAAAAGGAAGAGTCAAATATTAGAAATAACCCAAAAGCTAGAATATCAGACATATTAAAAAAAGTATTTAAATAATTTTTAATGAAGTTAATTAGAAAGATATGGTCTGATTCTAACAGTAAAAAGATTTTTATTTCTTTAATTTTTATTTCTTTGGTTTCTACAACTTTGTTAATCAACCAAGTTTTAAAACAGAGAAATTTAGAAAATATAGTCCAGGAATCTCCTCTTGACAAAAACACTTCTGAATTACAGAATTCTTTAAGGAATGAACTAGATGATTTAGAAGAAGAATATGAGTCACTTTTAGATGAATATGAAAACGTAAATCAAGAATTGACGGATCAAGATTCAATAATGCTATCCCAAATAACTGAAATCAAACAATTGTTAAGAAGAAATGATTTGTTAGCGGATGATTTAAATGAAGCAAAAGCAAAAATAATATCATTAAAGAATATTGTTGATGAATTATTTACAACAATAGACTCACTAAACACAAAAATAGATTCACTAACTACAAAAAATGACAGTGTAATAGCTGAGAATCAAAGTGTTAATTGGAAAAACTACACATTAAAAAAAGAGAATGAAACCCTTTACGAAAAAGTTAGTAAAGGCTCTGTACTTGAGGTTTTAAATGCAACTGTTTCTCTAATAAGATTTAACAATCGTGGCGTTCCAAAAACAACCAAATATGCAAAAAAAGTTCAAAATTTAAGAGTATGTTTTACTTTAGGGGCTAATGCTATAAGTGATGCAGAAACTAAGACAGTTTATATGCAGTTAATTAACTCTACTGGAGAAATAATAGAAAGTAATGAAAACCAAATTACAATGGATGATACGGTTTTAAATATTACAAGTTCATCATCATTTGACTATAAAAACATTGAAATGGAACATTGTTTCGATTGGCAAAGGACTCAGCCATTAATAAAAGGAAGCTATAAATTAAACTTAATCATTGAGGGAAGAATATCCAAGCAGCTAACATTTAAATTGAGATAATGAGAATTGCTACTTATAATGTAAATGGAATTCGAGCAGCAATAAAAAAAGGATTTGATAATTGGCTAGCAAGTTCTAATATAGATGTTATTTGTTTACAAGAAATTAAAGCAAATGCAAATCAATTCGATCACTCGTTATTTGCTAAAAATGGATATAATTTATATATAAATTCTGCAGAGAAAGCTGGATATAGCGGCGTTGCAATTTTTTCTAAAATAATCCCAAATCATATTGAATTGGGTTGTGGTGTTAATGAGATTGACGTTGAAGGAAGAATTATTAGGTTAGATTTTGATTCATTTTCTGTAATGAGTATCTATTTTCCTTCAGGGACTAATCCTTTAAGACAATCTTATAAAATGGATTTTTTAGAGATGTTTTTTAATTACATTGAAGTTTTAAAAAAAACAATACCAAACTTGATTATATCAGGGGATTTTAATATTTGTCATCAATCTATAGATATACATAACCCAGAGAGGAATAAAAATACTTCTGGTTTTTTACCCGAGGAAAGAAGCTGGCTAACTAAGTTTCTTAATAGTGGCTTTGTAGATTCTTTTAGGCATTTAAATAAAACTCCACATAATTATAGTTGGTGGACATATAGGGCAAATGCAAGGTCAAGAAATTTAGGATGGAGAATTGACTATAACATGATTTCAGAAACACTACTGCCGAAATTAAATAATGCATCAATACTATCAGAAGTAAAGCATTCTGACCACTGCCCAGTTACATTAGAGATAGATGGATAAAAATAATTTAAATTAAAATATTATGGGAGTATTACAAACTGCGGAGAGAAGTTCTAATTTAGACCCATCTGAAAATGTTGTTTTTCAACGACATTTAATAGCGTATAAAGAAGCCGCTAAATTAGTTGGAGGAATAACTTTAGAGGTTGGGTGTGGAGAAGGTTATGGTATTAATGAGTTAGCACCTAAATGCACAAAGTACATAGCATTAGATAAGTTTGATACATATATTTCAACAAAGAATAAATTACAAAATAATATTGAGTTCATACAAACTGAAGTCCCACCACTAAAAGGTATTGCAAATAATTCTGTTGATTATGTTGTTACTTTTCAAGTTATAGAGCATATTAAAGACGACAATTTTTTCTTATCAGAAATCAAAAGAGTTTTAAAACCTGGCGGGAAATTAATTATGACAACACCAAACATTTTAATGACTTTAACAAGAAGCCCATGGCACATTAGAGAATATAATCCAAAGCAAATGCATGAAATTGTATTAAATGTTTTCGATAATATCGAACTTAAAGGAGTTTTTGGTAATGCTAAGGTTATGGAATACTATGAGAAGAATAAGGAATCAGTATCAAGAATTACAAAATGGGATATTTTTAACATGCAACATTGGATGCCAAGATGGATTTTGCGTATCCCTTATGATATTTTAAATAGATTTAATAGGCACTACCTTCAAGATGCAAATAACCAATTAGTTGCTAGTGTAACGTATAAAGATTATCACATAACAAAATCTGCAGATAATTGCTTAGATCACTTTGTAATTGCTACCAAGTAGTAGAAAAAGTAAACTTTTTTTCTTTTAATTCTTGAATTATATCTGTAAGACATTTATGTGTTTTGCTAATACTTTTATTGTTATTATGTAACACTATTATAGATCCAGAAGTTGTGTTTTTTAGTATATTTCTTTTAACTTTTCTAGATGAAATTTTTTTTAAAAAATCCCAAGCAAAAACATCCCATAATATTATTTTGTATTTTTTCTTTAACTCTTTTAATTGTTTTGGAGATATTTTACCATATGGAGGTCTGAATAGAGAATTTTTTGGCATAAATTTTTGACATTTTTCAATATCTTGTAAATAACTCTTCGTTGAAACCAGCCATCCGTTCCTGTGTGAATAAGAATGATTTGCAACAACATGTCCTTGTTTAATGATTTCTTTAAATAGTTCTGGATTTTCACGAATGTTTTTGCCAATTAGAAAAAATGTAGCTTTAATTTTTTCCTTCATTAAAGCTTTTAAAATAATTGGTGTGGCTATTGGACAGGGGCCGTCATCAAAAGTGAGCCAAACATTATTATTTTCATTCTTTTTTCTCCAAATTACTGAAGGGTATAGTATGCGTAAAAACCAGGGCGTTTTTACTAACACTAAAGAATTTCAATAAGTTCTACTTCAAAAATTAGTGTTTCATTAGGACCTATTCCAGCCTGTGGTTGTCCTGTTTCTCCATATGCAAGATCAGCAGGGATTATAAATTCAAATTTATCACCAATACTCATTAACTGTAAACCTTCTGTCCAACCTGGGATTACTGATGTTAATGGGAATTCTGTAGGCACTCCTCTTTCAATTGAACTATCAAAAATTGTTTCATCTGTAAGCTTTCCGGTATAATGAACTTTAACATTATTTGTAATATTCGGCTTAGTATTTGAACTACTCTTTTTAATAATTTTATATGCCAAACCACTTTCTGTTATTGTATATTCATTATTGTTTTCTAAGCTATTTATTAATTTTTCACCATCAATTTTTGATTTCATTTGTTTAAGTGTTTGCATAGAAGTATAAAAAACCCGAAATCTATCAGAAGGCACGTATTGTTGCCCTTGTTTTTGTTGCCTAATATTTTCTCTTTGTTCTATTTCAGAAAATAGTGGGGTGTAATCTTCTATTGTTTTTGTAACAAATGACCCAGCATTTTCTGAGTTTTGAGAAAAATAAATTTCTGCTAATGCCACCTTTAAAGTAATAATATTCGATTCTGAATAAAATTGCAATGCTTGATTCCCTCCTGCATTAGCTGTTGATGCTAAGAGATAATTATTTTGAAGAGTATATTCATTAATTAATTCAGAGATAATTTTTTCTGCTTTTTTAGGATTTGTTTTAGTGTATATATCAGTCATTAATATTGAGGCTCTATCATATCTTCCTGTAGAGTATGGTAAAGTTTCAAAATATTTATCTGTTAATTTTTCTGCTCTTAAACTATCATTATTTTTAATAAGAGCTTCACCAAGCTGTAAAAAAGGATTTCTAAATCCACTTATAGAGCGGTCAGTATAATGACAGTAGTATACGTTTTCATTATTAATATTTCCATAACTATAATTATTCATTAATAAATCATAACTTTTATCAATATTTATTTTTGTAGCATCATTTGTTTTGAAGGGAACTAATTTTTGAACAGCTCCTTCAATTTGTAAATACTGAAGAATACCAGGATTTATAATCTGATTATTTTCAACTTTGTAAAAACGACTAAGTGTTTGTTGTGCATTAATAAAATACAAAGGTCTTTCCCAATTAAAGTTAGCTAAAATATCTAAAAGCACTACATCACTAACTAATAGACCATTTTTTCCGAAGATTTGGATATTCATAAATTGTTTTTCTTCACCATTTTTTTGAGGTAATGGAATTTTAATATGTCTAGGGCAAGTTTTTTGGGTAATAATTTGCGTAATGGCTTTTTTAATATTTTTAGGCTTGTCTTTATTATTGCTTATAATTTGCACTTCTTGTTGTAAAAGATCTTTATAAAAATCATCTTTTATTAAATGAGGTATTGGAGGGGCATTATTCTTTGCTCTTTTGACCTGCTGAATATAATAAGGTGAATTAACTAAACTCATATTTACATTCATCACATCGGTTTTAATGCCTTCAACTTCTTGAGCGAACCATAGCGGGTAGGTGTCATTATCTCCATTAGTAAAGATAATTGCATTAGAATCACATGAGTTTAAATAGTTTTTTCCAACATCTAATCCAATTGTCCTACCAGATCTATCATGGTCATCCCAATTTTCAGAAGCCATTAAAATTGGAACAGCTAATAGGCAAGCTAATGTTGAGATAAGACTAGCGTGTTTTTCTTTAACCTTTGTTTTTATAAAATCAAAGGTCGCTAAAACACCAATCCCAATCCATATGGCAAAAGCATAAAATGACCCAACATATGCATAATCCCTTTCTCTTGGCTGCTCAGGAGGAACATTTAAGTAAAGTATAATAAATATACCTGTAAATAAAAAGAATAATAATACTGATATGGCATCAGTTTTTTGCCTCTTAAAATGAAATATAAGACCTATGATTCCTAAAATTAATGGCAGAAAATAATAATGATTTTTTGCTTTATTATCTTTTAAATGAGAAGGCAATCCTTCATCAGAATATCCTATGCCGCTTTCCCAGTTTCCATACACCTCATTTCCATCCATATTAGCGATGTCATTTTGTCTTCCAGCAAAATTCCACATGAAATATCTCATATATGACCAGCCTATCTGATATTTAAAAAAGAATTTTAAATTATCAGAAAATTTGATGTTAGCTGGATTATGAGGAGCCCAAGATTGGTACCCATTTACATGGTCTTGAGACTGTGAGCTGTACATTCTTGAAAAGAATTTGTCATTTTTATATTCTCTGCTAAACGTACTTTTTTCCTCATATTCACCAAGCTTAATGTTTTTTCTGTGTGTTGATTCTTCTTTAATATTAATTGGTTGGTCAACATAATAACGACCAAATACCAAAGGGGCTACTTCTCCATATTGTTTCCTTGCTAAATAGTCTGATAATTTAAGAGGGTCGTCAGGAGCACTCATGTTAATTGGGGTATTTGCATTAGATCTAATTAATACCATAGCATAAGATGAGTATCCTATTAGGAGCATCATAAATCCGAGAATTGCAGTATTCCAGACTGGAAGATTATGCTTTTTGGTGTATTTTAATCCCCAGATTATTCCAGTAGCTAATAAAAGTATATAAAAAACTATACCCGTATTAAAAGGGAGACCAAATGTATTTACAAAAAACACATCGAATGCACCCATAATGCTAGCTGTTTTTGGAATAAATATGCCTTGAATGAATAATAAAATAGCAGAAGATATTGAAAATGCAATTAGCGCTCCTTTGTGAGTATATTTATTATTTTTGAAATAATATATCATTCCCATAGCAGGAATTGTAAGTAATGAAAGTAAGTGAACTCCTATTGATAATCCAATTAAATATGCAATTAAAACTAACCATTTACTTGAATTGGAGGAGTCAGCTACCTGTTCCCACTTTAGTATACACCAAAATGTGACTGCTGTAAAAAATGAAGACATTGCATATACTTCTCCTTCAACTGCAGAAAACCAAAAAGAATCTGAAAATGTATAAGCAAGAGCCCCCACTAAACCGGCACCTAAAACTGCAAATATTTTTCCTTTATTTATGTTTTCGCTTTGTAAATATATTTTACGGCCAAATGCGGTAATAGTCCAAAATAAAAATAATATTGTGAATGCACTGGCTATTGCGGACATACTATTAACCATCATAGCAACTTCACTAACATCTGATGCAAATAAACTAAAGATTCTTCCCATCATTAAAAAGAATGGCGCTCCAGGTTCATGAACAACTTCTAATTTATAAGCAGCAGCAATAAATTCTCCACAATCCCATAAACTAGCAGTTTTCTCGATGGTGGATAAGTATACAAAAGAAGCAATTAAGAAAATTGCCCAACCCATGTAATTATTATATTTTTTAAATTGGTCCATACTATATTTCAGTTTGATGAAGCGCAAATTTAATAATTTGTTTTATTTAATCATTATTAGATGAAAAATATGTACTAATTATATGTAAAAATAACAACTTAATTATTAGATTTGCACTCCATTTATGTCCGATGGTGTAACTGGCAACACGTCTGGTTTTGGTCCAGAAGAGTCTAGGTTCGAGCCCTAGTCGGACAACATTTATTTATAATATATTTTTTTAAAAAGCACTGTATAAGTGCTTTTTTATTTGCAACCTATAAAAATGAAATGTCGTATATTTTATAAATTATTTTAATTAATATTTTTTATCTTTGCATGTTAGGCTTTTTTTTATAAAAAAGTAAGTATTTTTTTGACAAGTATTATGATGAATAAACGTATTACCTTTTTGGGACTTTTCGTTTGGGTTTTTATATTGATCGGCTCTCTTAAACCTGTAGATTTATTTGCACAGAGTTGTCCTGTTGCCTCAGGACTAAGTGTATCAAATGTTTCAAACTTTAGTGTTACTTTGAATTGGAATTTCAATTCAGATGTTGATAATTATAGAGTTAGATACAAGGAAGTTGGAACTGCTTCTTGGTTTTTTGAGCACAATGTAGTTGGTACAAACTTAGATATTAATAATTTAAGTTCAAATTCTCAATACATATGGCAATTAAAGTCTTTTTGTTCTACTGGAGGGTCTTCAAATTCTTCGTGGTCAATAGCTGATACATTTTCTACTGCCAACTATCCGCTAGATTGTTTTAATACACCTAACGGAAATGCGTTTCTTGATAGTTGTGGTAATTGTGTTGGTGGTAGTACAGGTAATCAGCCATGTATTGATTTTACACCGTCAGTTAGTATTACATTAAGTACTTTGCAATGTGATACTCCTGCTGATATTACGTTTACTTTTTCTCAAGATGCAAATGAACCAGATATTGCTTCTTCCATCTTTTCTTCTGATGCAGGGTCATTTAACTTAACTAATCTTAACACAAATGACATCATTGGTACAAGTATAATTACAGCTGGAGGAGGATATATTAATGTTAACACAACATTAATGGTTGATTTTGTAATTAATACGGATAAAATATCTGTTAAAGCGGTAGATGATATTACTGGTCAAATTTATGGAACATTTACTATTGAAAATTTTAACGGTGGCGTTTTAGTAATCGCATCTTCTTTGCCTGATAATAACAACGTTACTAATGGAAATAGTCAAATAATTAATATTAATAATTTATTTATTAACCCTGCAACTGCACAAGTTATAACTTTTACTTCAACTATAAATTCTGAGCTTTCTGATGTTGATGTTCAAACATCTTCTGAAAATATTTTGTGTTTGGACTGTAATAATGACTTGGGGGGGGGGGCATTTATTGATAGTTGTGGAAATTGTGTAGGAGGTAATACTGGAGATGTGCCTTGTATACCTTTTTCTCCTGATGTTTCTGTCTCGATTTCAAATACTGATTGTGATAGTTTATCAAGTTTAACAATTAGTGTTAGTCAGGACCCAAATGAACCAGATATGTCTACATCTTTGTTTGTGTCTAATGTGGGATCTTTTAATATCTCAAACATGAACGTTGGAGACATTATTGGATCAGCTGTAATGATTGCTGGAAACGGTGCAAACACTTTTAATACAGAATTGATTGTAACAACGATTGTTTCTTCTAATCAAGCAATTGTTCAATCTCAAGATATAAACACGGGAATTGTTTTAGGTAGTTTTACAATTTCGAATACTAACCCTGGTGTTAATATATTTGCGCAAACAATTCCTGATGGAAATAATGTTACAAGTGGTAATAGCCAAACCGTAATTTTTGATAATGTTTTTGTTAATCCATCGGCTGGAAATTTAATTTTCACTTCAACAATTAATTCTGAAATAGGCGACCAAGATATACAGAATTTTCCATTCAATATAGTGTGTCTTTGTAATCCTACATCATCTACTACAGATGTTACGGAGTGTGACAGTTATGATTGGAATGGTACGACATACACAACTAGTGGATCATATACTTATGTTACTACTAATGCATTGGGCTGTGATAGTACAGCGACTCTTAATTTAACGATTAACGGTTCTACATCATCTACTACAGATGTTACGGAGTGTGATAGTTATGATTGGAATGGTACGACATACACAACTAGTGGATCATATACTTATGTTACTACTAATGCATCGGGCTGTGATAGTACAGCGACTCTTAATTTAACGATTAACGGTTCTACATCATTAATTAATAATCAAACTATATGTTTCGGTGAATCTTATTCTATTAACGGTAATTCTTATTCTGCTTCTGGAAATTATAGTGATACTCTTTATTCACAGAATGGATGTGATTCAATAGTTTTGACTAATCTAACAATATTACCAGAGCTTATTATCTCTGTTAATGCTTCTAATTCGGGTGTTGCATGTTTAGGTTCAAGTGTTACTTTAACGATGAATGGATTTGCATCTCCTAATAATACCTATCAGTGGAATGATTCTAATGGGGCGATTTCTGGTGCTACTGCTTCTACATATGTAGCTACTGCAACGGGTACTTATAGTTTAACGGTTACTACTCCTGCTGGATGTACGTCTACATCATCTGGTGTTTCTGTTACTATTATTTCGGTGACTCCTCCTACGGGCTTGTCTACTTCTAACATACAAGTAGATCGTGCGACGATGAATTGGAGTGCTGTAGCAGATGCACATCATTATGATATACGTATGCGAGTACAGGGTTCTAGTTCTTGGACTATTGCATTAAATAATTTATTTGGTACTTCTAAGGAGAAGTTGAATTTAACTTCATCTACTGATTATGAGTGGCAAATTAGATCTGCATGTTCTACGGATAGTAGTTCAGTTTCTTCGTGGTCTTCTACACAGACATTTACAACAGCTACTCCTTGTACTGTTCCACAGAATACATCTACTTCTTCTATTACATTGACAGAAGCTACTTTAGGATGGGATGCTGTTACAGGGGCATGGGGTTATATAATAAGATATAAGAAGACGAATCAAGGTTTTGGTTCTTTTGTGTTTGATACAGTTAACACGAATACACTTTCTTTAACAGGTTTATCTTCATCATCAAATTATCATTGGCAGGTT
>PAHN01000002.1 GCA_002711125.1 Flavobacteriales bacterium | reverse complement strand
TTTTTTTTTTTTTTTTTTTTTTTTTTGAGCTTGTATTTAATTATTAAAGATATAATTTATTTTGTTAGCTCTATGGTTAAATGTTTTAATAATTTCTTTTTTGATAAAAAATTTGTGTAATATTTTTATAAATGGTATTCCTCTGAGTTTATATCTTACAATATCTACTATTTTTATTGATTCATCTTCATTAACAATGAAGTGATGTTCATGATGCCAAATTTTATATGGACCAAATATTTGCGAGTCAATAAAATATTTGTTTTTTTCAACTGCTTTTATTTCTGAAGTTATATTAGAGTATACAAATGGTAAAATTTTAATTTTAATATTAAATAATTTGCCGGTATAGAGTTTTCTTCTTCGACCAATAGTAACTTTAGTGTTATATTTTTTCGGCATTATTTTTTCTAAGTTCTTAATGTTGGTGAAATAATCCCATAAATCCTCGATTTTAGAATTTACAACTTGTTCTGTTTTAAGTGTGTAAAAATTATTTTTATTAAAAAGTTTAATTTTTTGCATAATTATAAAGTTATAATATTATGCAAATATATATATATAATTTGCAAATTAAGTTTTTTTGTTAAAAAATAATTATTTGTTAAAAAAATTATATTTTTGCATTATGATTTATAGCATAAAACAATTATCAGAAATTAGTGGTATCAATAAAATTACTTTAAGGTCTTGGGAGGATCGCTACGGTTTTTTAGTTGCTGATCGTTCAGACACTAATATTAGGAAATATAGTACTGAGCAGCTATTATGTGCAATAAACACAAGTGCTCTCTTAAATGAAGGTTTAAAAATTTCTGTAATTGCAAAAAAAACATCACAACAAATAAATAGCTTAATTGAGAGTAAATTTCAATCTACTGAAGAGTGTAATGAGGAGATATATATCGCAAGAATTATTGCTTCGGCTGTTCTACATAAAAGAGATGTTTTTGATGCTACTATATATAAGGGTTTTCAACAGTTGGGTCTTGTCAGCTTTTATTCTACTGTCATGTTTGTTTCCCTTCAAAAATTAGGCTTGATTTGGTCAGTAAACAGCAAAGTTGTTGATCATGAGCGCTTTGTTTTCGGATTACTTCAAGAAAAGATTAATGATATTACTAATGAAATAATAACTAAGAAGTTTAGTAAAGATATATGGCTCCTATTTGTTATGGCTCCTTATATTTTTCTTGACAGAGATGATGGTCATTTTGTTTCTCTAAATAATACAGTTGGAATGGTTAGTGAAGCGAGTGTTGATCATAAAACTAAATGGTCTACTTAATATTTTGTTTTTTTTCCCACACATAATTTGTATTCAAAATAAACTCTCCTACTAATTTCATTTCCCATTCTTTCGGTTCAATTATACTGAGAAATTTTTTATTATTTTTTTCATATAGGTAATAAGTTTTTCCAACAATAGGATTGAAATTGTATGATGATTCTGCTATCATGTTATTCCATTCTAATTGCTCTGTAAGTTTGTCGTATTCACTTTTAATTTCTTCAATTTTGGAGATAAAGTGATTTTGTGCTTCATATTTAAATTTTTTTATTTTATCTATCGTGAAGCTCTTTGAGTTAAAACTGGTTGGGTATTCTTTTGAGTATGCGTCGTATTTTTTTGTCTTGTAATTATAAACTACATTATCTGGTTTTTTCATAAATGTGTAAATATTTTTAAAAAAGTTTATGCAAAAATAATTTTATTTTCAAAATATATATATATTTGCATAAATTTTTAATAAAAAAATTATACAATTATGGAGAAAAAGAAATACAAAAGAAAAAAAAGTATGAATAAAACTTTAAAAGTTTTACAGGAAATTAAACAGAAAGTTCCAAAAATTACCTTCAAGGCCCCTAACTTAGTTGTTACTTTAAAACATAAAAGTCAATTAAGTACTTGGCAAAAGCTCTACCCAGAAGGTACATATACCATAAACTATTAAACATAAAAACTAACTATAAACTAAAATCATGAAAAAAATAATTTTTTTATTAGCAATATTCCTCGCTAATATTGCTAATACACAAACAACACATGTAGTAAATTCGGGTAATTTTTATTATGCTCCATCGAGTTTAAATATTAATATTGGAGATACAGTAAAATGGTTAAATGATGGTGGTTTCCATAATGTTAATTTTGATATTAATACGATTACTGGAGCTAGCTTTAATAATCCTCAATCATTTATATCGAGTCCCACTTCTAACATTGATATGTATAGTCATGTTTTTGCTGTACCAGGCACCTACAATTATGATTGTTCTGTTGGTCAGCATGCTGCAAATGGCATGGTAGGAACTATTGTCGTTAACTCAAATTCTAACACAATTTATGATATTGTATCAAATTCTACAAATCACACTACTCTTAAAACAGCTATTGATGCGTGTGCATTAGACGGTGTGCTTTCGGGTAGCGGACCATTTACATTATTTGCTCCAACAGACGCCGCATTTAATTTATTGCCAGCAGGAACAGTTACGGCATTATTAAATGATATTCCACAATTAACAGATATTTTAAAGCATCATGTAGTAGCTGATAGTGTAACGTCAGGTATGTTATCTAACGGTCAGATAGTAATGACATTACTAGGCACTGATATAACAGTAACTATTAACGCATCAGGTGTATTCATTGAAAACGCACAAGTAACATTAGCAGATTTAGTTGCTGATAACGGAGTTGTTCATGTAATTGATGCTGTTTTATTACCTACAACTGATTGTAATGGAATTACAGGAGGAACTGCTTTATTAGACTCATGTGGTACATGTCAACTAGCTTATATATACAACTTTCAAACTAATGTCCCAACATTTGTTGATAATGCAAATATACTAGTTGCTGGAGTAGATTATAATCCTGCTACAGAAGCATTAATTTTTCCAGACAATCCAAATAATCCACTTTGGGTGAGTGACCCGACATTGTGTACTAATTCTATATATGATATAGTATCAAATTCTAATGATCATACTACACTTAAGACAGCAATTGATGCATGTGCATTAGATGGTGTTTTATCAGGTAGCGGACCATTTACATTATTTGCTCCAACAGATGCAGCATTTAATTTACTTCCAGCAGGAACTGTTACAGCATTATTAAATGACATTCCACAATTAACAAATATTTTAAAACATCATGTTGTTGCTGACAGTGTAATGTCAGGTATGCTTTCAAATGGTCAAATTGTAACAACGTTACTTGGAACAGATGTTACAGTTACTATTAATTCATCAGGTGTATTTGTTGACAATGCACAGGTAACTATGGTAGATTTAGTTGCTGATAACGGGGTTGTTCATGTAATAGATGCAGTATTATTACCACCAACACCTCAAACAAATACTATTTATGATATAGTTTCTAATTCTGCGGATCACACGACATTAAAGACAGCTATTGATGCTTGTGCATTAGACGGTGTGTTGTCGGGAAGCGGACCATTTACATTATTTGCTCCTACAGATGCAGCATTTAATTTGTTGCCAGCAGGAACAGTTACGGCATTATTAAATGATATCCCACAATTAACAGATATTTTAAAGCATCATGTAGTAGCTGATAGTGTAACGTCAGGTATGTTATCTAACGGTCAGATAGTAATGACATTACTAAGCACTGATATAACAGTAACTATTAACGCATCAGGAGTATTCATTGACAACGCACAGGTAGTAGTAGCCGATATTGTAGCTGACAACGGAGTTGTTCATGTAATTGATGCTGTTTTATTACCGTCAAATACCTCTACTTATGAGAATATAAGTTTAACAGATGATTACTTATATACAGTTGATATTTTAGGTAAAAAAGTTTCTAAAAATATTAAAAATCAATTTTTGTTTGATGTATATAAGAGTGGAAAAATTATAAAGAGATTTAGTAAATAATATATTTGAAGGCAAGATATCTAAGGTCATAGTTTTAATTAATAAAAGGTAATAAAAATTCATAAATTATCTTGCCTTCATTTTTTCTAACTAATATACATATGAAAAAGAAAAATATACTGCTAGTTGGAGCCAGTAGTGCTTCGGCCATCTCGCTAGTAGAAAAATATGAAAATATTTATAATTTTATTTGTTTAAGTCGTGATAGTAAGCACAGTATTGTTGAAAATTTTGATTTAAATGATGATTCATCATACTATAACGGTATAACCAAATATGATGGTTTAGTTTACTTTCCGGGAACAATAAATCTAAATCAATTTAGTAGACTAAAGATCGATGACTTTTATAATGATTTTGATATTAATGTTATGGGTTTTATAAAGGTTTTAAAATATTACCTAAGTTATTTAAACGAAGGGTCTTCAATTGTATTATTTAGTACTGTAGCTTCCAAAATTGGTATGCCATTTCATTCATCTGTTTCAATTGTTAAGTCTTCTATAGATGGATTATGTAAATCTTTAGCGGCTGAATTTGCTCCTAAACATCGTGTGAATTGTATATCACCATCATTATTTGAAAGTAAAATGTCACAAAGATTTTTACGTAGTGAAGCGAGTGCTAACAAAATAAAAGAAAAAAATCCTTTAAAAAAAATTGGTTCAAGTGAGGATATAAGTAATTTAGTTGCATTCTTAATATCTGATGAGTCGAAATGGATAACTGGACAAAATATAAGTGTTGATGGAGGAATGTCAAGTCTCAAAATTTAGATGAGTAGGGTAATTGTAAATGACAAAATGCAATTTGGCTACTCATATTTAATTCAAGAGCCTATTGGTAAAAATTTTCATACTGATTTTAAACCTGAATTAACCCCTAAAGAAATGTTATCTCTTGGAGTTTTTGGAGGCAAGTACATGACGGATTGTATAAATGAATTTCCAGCAGATTGGTTTGTCTCCGCAAAGCTTTCCCCTCAAAAAAAAAATATAAATTTAAATTATTACAAAGTAGATGCTTCATTACCACTATATCATTGGCAAATGAAAGGCTGGATTTATTCTGAAGATCCTAGAGGATGGTTCCAATGGTATTGTAGGTATTTTATGGGTAGAAGGTTATTGGAAGAAGATAATCGTCAAATCAAAAGATGGAAAGCGATGAAAAGGCATGTGGGTGCAGTTAGAAAAGGATGTAGAGCTGGAGATTTAGATTGTAGAGTTAAACAAAGACAAGCCTTACTTCATTGGTCATATGATTCTAGAAATATTTGATTTATGTATTTAGATAAGACAGAAATTCAAAAATTAAATAAAATCAATAGACTTAATTTGATTAATTCCATCACAGGTATAAAGACAATCAATTTGATAGGAACAGTAGATAAAAAAAATGTCACTAATTTAGCTGTATTTAGTTCTATTGTACATATTTCAAGTGACCCTGCATTACTTGGTTTTTTTGTAAGAACAAATAAGCAAGTTAAAAGAGATACTCTTGATAATATTGTTCAAAATCAAGTATATACCATTAATCTTGTCAATTCAAAAATTGTTAAACAAGCTCATTATACATCTGCAAAGTTTGATAAAAATATTTCTGAATTTGATAAATGCTCATTAAAAGAGCAATACATTAATAATTTTATTGCCCCTTACGTAGCAGAGTGTAAAATAAAAATTGGACTTAAACTTAAAGAGATAATAACTATTAATAGTAATAATTCAAATTTAATAGTTGGTGAAATCGAGCAGATGCACTTTGATAAAGATATATTTTTTTCAGATCAGACACTAGACCTTGAAAAAAGTGATGCTATAGGTATTTCAGGACTTAATAGATATTATAAATTTAATCATTTATGTGATTTACCCTATGCAAGAATTTCAGAATTACCAAAATTTTAGTTTTATATGCAATTAGGATATGCTTGTATTAATTTATCACTCTCTAAAAGTAATAAGATTACTACTAATAGGAGTATGATTAAAAATACCTTTCTTAAAAAAGGGATATCTTATGCAGGTGAATTAGCGTTGTTAAACTGTATAGATTTAATTAAAATTTTAGAATGGAATGTTGAGAATAGAATTGGTTTTTTTAGAATTTCATCTAATATTTTCCCATGGGCTTCACATTATAATATTATTGATTTACCTCAGTACCAAGAAATAAAAAATACTTTAAAAGTTGCAGGTAATATTGCAAAAAAAAATAGTCTTAGATTAACAGCTCATCCAGGCCCCTTTAATGTTTTAGTATCTCCTAATCCATCAGTTGTAGAAAATACTATTAAAGATTTACAAATTCATGGTGAAATCTTTGATTTGTTAGGTCTTTCTTTTTCTCCATATAATAAAATTAATATTCATTGTAATGGAGTTTACGGAGATAAAAAAACAGCAATGGATAGATTTTGTTATAATTATCAAAAATTACCAGATTCAGTAAAAACAAGATTGACAGTTGAAAACGATGATAAGTCTAGTATGTATTCAGTACAGGATTTGATGTATATTAATAACAAAATTGGTATCCCTATAGTTTTTGATTATCATCATCATAAATTTTGTAGTGGAGATCTTTCAGAAAAAAAAGCTTTGGAATTAGCAATTTCAACATGGCCACAAAATATAGTTCCTGTTGTTCATTACTCAGAATCAAAATCTTTTCACGAAAATAATCCTGAAGTTAAACCTCAAGCTCATTCAGATTATATTGAAAAATTACCAAATTTGTATGGATACGATGTTGATATTATGGTTGAAGCAAAGGCTAAAGAGTTGTCAATATTACCTTATATAGATTAACTTATTATGATTAGATTTTTTTGGAAATTCAGAAATATCAATTTAATTGTGATTATATTAATTATGTTTTTCTGTATTTATAAGTTTAATGAATTAAAAGTATTTTTTGATAGCGAAAGAATTATTGAGTTAATTGAGGTAGATCAGGATATCATAGATAAATCTTTAGATGATCAAAACCTTTTACTTGTTGGTTTATCTTTTGCTAATCCCTTATCATATGAGGATGCGCTTAAAATCGATTCTTTAACAAAAAATTTAGCTCAACATAAAAATATTTCAACTGTCAAGCATGCTCTGAACGAAAAAATCATATTAAATTCTATATTACCAATGCCTGTTAATTTGTTTGATTTGAGGAGTAAAAAAACATTTAGCCAATCATTTAATAAGTTAAACATTTATAATAGCAATTTTATATCAAAAAACAATAAGCATTTATTACTTGTTATTAATTGTAAAGATTTGTACAATGAAGATCAGAAACAAAATGTTTTATCAATAATAGAAGAAAAACTTTCATATGTTAAAAGTTCAGATATAAATATTACAGGACAGATAAAATCTGAAATATATATGCAAAATGAAATAATTAAAGAATTAATAATTTTTTCTTTACTAAGTGCACTAATATGTAGTCTTATCCTTTGGTATTTTGTAAAAAGATTTAAGATTGTATTAATTAGCTTATTTGCAAATATTGTATCTATTATTTTTTCATTTTCTCTGTCAAATTATTTGTTTGGAGGTATTGAATTAGTAATGGTTATCATACCTGCTATCATTTTTATAATTACCATTTCAGATTTTATGCATTTATTGCATATTCAAAAGGGGATGAATAATTCTTACAGAATTTTCAGACATCAAATGCGTAATGTAGGTATTCCTGTTTTTCTAACCTCAGTCACAACTGCAATTGGTTTTTTAAGTTTTGCATTTGGTTCTTTTGAGCCTCTGACAAGATTTGGAGTTGTTACAACTTTCTCAATTTTTATTTGTCTTTTTGTTATTATAACCTTATATGCACACATAGTTAACTTACGTTTATATACAACACATCATAGTACAAATTTAGTTAATAGTATTATAAATTTTATTGCTAAAATAGCTTCATATAGAAAAGCAATAGCTTGTATTTTTATTCTTTTAATTTCAATAGCAATATCTTCATTTAAAATAGATAATTTCTTAACAGATGAGCTTAATCCTAAATCTGATTTATATAAAGAAATAAATTATTTTGAAAAAACATTTGGAGGTATTAAGCCATTAACATTTACATTTGATAGCAATGCTAACCAAAATTTTAAAAAAGAATTTGATTCACTTGAAATTAATATTGATTTTATTTTACCTGAAAAACAAAATTTAATTGTAAAATCTAGAATAAATGATATTGGGAGTTTAGAATCATCTAACTTATATGATGAGATAGAAAATAAATTCAAGAAAAAAAATATAAATGTTAATATTGGTGGAGTAGGATATTTATTTGATCAAATTAGTAATGAACTAACTCTTGAAGTTTTATTTGGATTATTTATAGCAATCTTGTTGATAGGATTAATTTTTGTCTTTATTAATAAGTTTAATTATAAATATTTATTTGTTTCTCTGCTACCAAATATTGCTCCATTAGTTATTTGTGTTGGGATATTGTCATTCTCTGGTTTTTATATTAGCTTATCAAATGCTTTTATTTTTGCTATTGCATTTGGTTTAATTGTTGATGATTCTATTCACATAATTTCTGCATATAGTATAAATAGAAAGCGTAATAAATCTCCACAGGAAGCAATTAAATATTGTCAGAACAGAACATATTATGCAATTGTTAAAACTACTATTGTAATAGTTGTAACACTCATACCACTACTTTTTTCTGAATTTCGCTCTATCAGTCAATTAGCTACAATAACTATTTTGTCAGCAATAATTGCTATTGTTTTTGATTTAATTTATTTACCGCTTTTACTTACAAAATACGTAAGATAATTTATTTATTATGTAAAATATTTTTTATTTGAGGAGCACCTAATTTATCAAGCTCTGTTATTAAATTTTCAGCAGATTTTTTACAAACTATATATTTTTCATTTATTTCGGTAAACAATAAATTTGCATATTCTAAACTTGATTTATGAGTTTGTGTGGGGCCATAAGATGAGTTAGAGGATCCTCTAGCAGACCATAAATATGTCCACAATGTAGGATATTCATTTTTTTCACCTATCTCAGATCTAACTTTACTTCCATTCATTTTGAATTCTAATTTTAAAATTTCATCTCTCAAATTCACTATAGATTTTTGAATTTCTGTATTTGTTAACTGTGCACGCTCGTAGGCTATATATAATAATTCGATTTGGTTTTTTAAATCCTTAATATTAGAAGATAGGTTATAGCATTTATTGCTCAATATGTCCACTTCCTCCCAATAATCTATGCTAGTATTTATATTTTTTAAGTCTTTATAAAGAGGTTTAATTTTAAAATTTACTTTTTCCGATATAGGAGAGTAAATACCATTTATTTGTTTAAATAATTGCGCAGAATATTTTCCAGGCTTAACTATTGTCCCTGATGTATTGTTTTTAGAATTTTTATTTGAAATTATATTTTGGGATTCTCTTTTTAAATCCCAATTAGCTCTACAAAATCCTTTGTTATTTGTCACTTTTATTTTTTTAATTATTTTTTCTTCATCGTAAATAAATATCCAAACAAAAGGTTCAATTTGTTTTTTTTCATTTTCTAGAACTTCCCATTTTGGAACATCAACATCAATATTTTGTTCTTCATTTTCTTTTTCTTTTTTTAAGCGAAGTTCTTTGTTTGATAAATACTTTTCTTTTAGATAATATGTAAACACAACTCCAAAAGGAGGATTTTCTGCAATAAAGAAATTGTCACCTTGTGATGCTTTCTTACTTCCACCTAAAATACGTTTTTCAAAATACCAATTTGTGTTACTAGGCTTGAATAATTTCGCTTCTTTTTGTATTTCTGAAGGTTTAAAATTTCTTAGTGATGAATAATCATCTAAGATATATATGCCTCTTCCAAATGTCCCCAATATTAAATCGTTTTCTCTTGCTTGGATAGCAATATCTCTTACCGATATATTTGGAAGTCCATTATTAATTTTAATCCATTTTTTCCCTCCGTTATTGGAAAAATACACACCAAACTCTGTTCCAAGAAACATTAAATCTTTGTCTTCATGATCTTGAACAAAACGCCATAATAAAGTTTTTTCAGGAAGATTATTTGAGATTTTTCTCCATGTTTTTCCTTTGTTAGAACTTTTAAAAATGTATGCATTATAATCCCCAAATTTATGATTGTCAAATACTGCATATACACTGTTTTCGTCAAACCTATCAGCTTTAATATCATTAACAAATGCTGTGTTAGGAAGACCAGATATTTTATTGAAATCAATTTTTGTCCAATTTGCGCCACCGTCTTCTGTTACTTGTATTAATCCATCATCAGTTCCAATATAAATTAATCCTTCTTTAATGGGTGATTCTGATATTGAAGTTATTGTACTGTAATTTGACATTGCTCTAACATCCCATGCATTATCCCATTTTTGTTTTTTTCCGTAAAAAGAAGTTTGAATTCTTTGGATATTTTTTGTTAAATCATTAGAAATAGTCTCCCAAGAATCTCCTCTGTCCTCAGATTTCCAAAGTCTTTGAGACCCAAAATATATTGTTGTAGGATTATGAGGACTAACTAAAATAGGTGCATCCCAATTAAATCGTTCACTTTTTTCTCCCAATTTAGGCTGTGGTTTAATATTTATGTTTTCCCCTGTTTTTCTGTTGTGTCTATTTAAGTTTCCTTGTTGCCATTGTGCATATATAATGTTTGGATTTCCAGGTTCCGTTGCCGGTTGATGTCCATCTCCACCAAGTACAACAAACCAGTCTGAATTTCTTATTCCATGAATGTTATCTGTCTGGGAAGGCGCACCTTGAGTATTATTGTCTTGAGTTCCTCCATATACATAATAAAATGGTTCAGAATCGTCAACTGCAATTTTATAAAACTGAGTTATGGGTAAGTTGTCTATAAATTTCCAATTTTTTGTATTATCGAAGCTTTCATATAGTCCTCCGTCACAGCCTATCAAAATATAATTTGGATCAGATTTTTTAAATGCAACAGCGTGATTATCTACATGTTTTTCAGACTCGTTCATTCTTTCAAATGTTTTTCCACCATCATATGAAACCTGCATATAATTATCTACCAAATAAATTTCGTTAAAGTTATGAGGTGATGCAAATATTTCTTGATAGTAATGCGGACCAGTTCCTCCTGCAACAGCATCATTCATTTTTTTCCAACTTCCCCCCTTATCTATGCTCTTATAAACTCCACCAGTTCTTCTGTCAAGTTCAATTGCTGCGTAAATTATATTGGTATTTTGTGGAGCTATTGTAAGTCCAATTTTCCCCATATTGCTTGATGGTAAACCATTTGTAAGTTCTTTCCAAGTTTCTCCTCCATCAACTGATTTATGTATACCACTTCCAGGACCTCCTCCTAAATAACCAGCAACAGTTCTATGTCTTTGCCATGTTGCTGCATATAAAATATCAGAATTATTTTGATCAATAATTATATCAGTTGCACCAATCCATTCATCATCGCCCAATGTTCTTTTCCAACTCTTTCCTCCATCTTTCGATTTATAAATACCTCTTTCTCCTCCTTTACTCCAAAGTGGTCCTTGAGAAGCTACCCATATTATATTAGAGTTATTTGGATGTATTATTATTTTTGATAGGTGTTCAGAATTTAAAAGCCCCATGTTTTTCCATGACAAACCACCATCATCACTTTTATATATACCATCTCCATAACCTACATGTCTTCCTCCTACATTTTCTCCTGTTCCTACCCATATGATATTTGGATTTTGAGGGTCTAATGTAATACATCCAATTGAATAACTTTTTTGATTGTCAAAAATAGGTGTCCAAGTAGTTCCTGAGTTAACAGTTTTCCAAACACCTCCAGAGCCTGCAGTAACATACCAAATATTTTCATTCTCTGGGTGAATAACTATATCAGAAATTCTTCCGGACATGAGAGCTGGACCTATACTTCTGAACTTTAAGCCTGAGTATATATTATCTTTACTTTCTTGGTTATCTATTTCTTTTTGTTGCTTAGCAAATGAATTGTTTGTATTTATTATAATTAATAGGCTAAATAAGAAGATATTAAATGATTTCATTTATATTTTTTTTTGCAAAATTAAATATTTTATTATTATTCTACTTATAGAGTATATTTAATAAATTATAATAAACTTTATCACTCTATAAAGAGGCAAAATATATTATTGTTGGGATAAACAATATTGCGCTTGAAATAGAAATTTTTTTAGAGTGTTTTTCTTTAGAATGCCAATAAGCTATTAATATTAATGGTATTTGAAAAGGCATCCTAATTAAGGCTTGATTTTTACTGATTTTAAGTGATTGTTGAGCGATTTCTGATTCATATAAATAAATATTTGCAGGAAAAACAGCGATTAGTAATAATATTAAACCATACGATGCTAAATTTCTACTTTTTTTAAATATCAATAATATACCAAGAATTATTTCACCAAAACCACTAATGTAAACCGCCTCATATTTCCAACTTATATAACTTGGTACAATTTCTATAAAAAAATTAGGGTCTGAAAAATGCTTAAATCCAATGGCTATATACAATAAGCTCATTATATAAATAGTAGCCATTTTGTAAAGGCTATAATATCTAAAACTATCTATGCCATTCAATTTTTTCATTGATATTTTTTCTTTTAATATTTCTTGGGTTTTTATGATCAATACATCCAAGATAAAAGAAGCCAAGACACTTCTCTTCGCTATTTAAGCACAAAAAATCTTTCATTTTACTACAGTATTTTGGTGTACTCCAATATCCACCTATTTTACTATCAACGCACGAGATCCATAAGTTTTGAACAGCCATAGCAGTAGCAGCTATTTCTTCCCACTCAGGTAAAATATCTTTATTTAGTTTTACACAAATACATATAATATGACTAGATTTATCATAATTTACTTTTAGCTTTTCAATTTTTTCTTTTGAAAAATTAGGATTTAATCTTATAATTTCATCAATTAGTATTTTTTTTGAATCTCCACAAAATATTTTAAAAAACCATGGTTGAGTCATTTTATGCGAAGGAGCAAAATTTGCATTTTTTAATAATTGTATAATTACATCTTCCCCGATTACCTTACCATTAAATTCTCTTGGGTAGAAAGAGTTTCTTCCTTGGATGATTTTTGATATTTCTTTTTTAATCACGATTAAATTTTATAATTTTATTCAACAAAATTAAATTTAATGTTAAAACAAAGACTCATAAATTTTAATATTTTTGATTGAAATAAAATTAAAATTCTTATGAAGAAAATAGAACCTATTAACTTAGGCAATAAATTTTCATTATTCAATGAAACATGGACTCCTAAAATCATAGGAGAACTTAATAATCAACATGTGAAGATTTGTAAACTAAAAGGAGATTTTGTGTGGCATTCTCACAAAAATGAAGATGAATTATTTTTAGTGATTAAAGGGACATTATACATCGATTTTAGAAATCAAGAGACAGTAAAAGTGAATGAAGGTGAGATTATAATTGTACCAAAGGGAGTAGAACATAGGCCCTACACAAAAGGAGAGTTAGTTTTTAATTTATTATTTGAACCTAAAACTACTTTACATACAGGAGAGATAGAAACAGATATGACTGTTAAAAAAATTGAATGGATATAGTTATATCTTATTAAAAATATACTATGCAATTGGATAAAACATATTGGAATCAAAGATATCTTGATTTTAAAACGGGATGGGATATTGGTTGTATTTCTTTTCCATTACAGGCGTATTTTGATCAATTATCAAATAAGGATTTGAGAATATTAATTGCTGGTTGTGGTAATGCATATGAAGCAGAGTATTTACATAAAAATGATTTTGTTAACACATATATACTCGATTTTTCAAATACAGCAATTAATAATTTTAAAAAAAGAGTAAATACATTTCCAGATGACAATATTTTCGAATTAGATTTTTTTGATTTAAACCAATCCTTTGATATTGTAATTGAACAAACTTTTTTTTGTGCTTTAGATATCAAGTATAGAAAAGCTTACGCTGTAAAGATGTATGATTTGTTATCTAGAAATGGAAAGTTAGTTGGTCTTTTTTTTGATGATGTGTTTAATAATGATGCCCCGCCATTTGGAGCCCCAAAAGAACTTTATTTAAATTTATTAGCTCCTTATTTTAATATATTAACTTTTGAAAAATGTTATAATTCTATAGATTCTAGATTAGGTAATGAATTTTTTTGTATTGCTCAAAAAAAATAATTAGAATAGCAAATTATGATTTTTAATTTTTAAGATTTTGAGCTAAAAATCCCATCATAGCTTTGTATAAGTCCATCATATTCTCTTCTTTTCCAAAACCATGACCTTCATCATATTTTACCATATACGGAACATCTACACCTTTAGCACGAAGTCCGCTCACAATTTGATCACTTTCATCAATATTTACTCTAGGATCATTAGCTCCCTGTATTACAAAAAGAGGTTTTGTGATTTTGTCAATATGAAAAACAGGAGAAACTTCATCCATTATTTTCTTTTCTTCAGCATTATCTTCATCATACCATATTGCTTTAATTATCTCCAAGTAAGGTTTCCAATATGCAGGCATACTTTGCATAAAAGTGTAAAGATTTGAAACACCAACATAATCGATTCCGCAAGAGTATGGTTCAGGGGTTTTAGTCAATCCTCTTAAAACAGCATATCCACCGTGGCTTGCTCCATAAATAGCAACTTTTTCAGCATCTACCCACCCTTGTTCTATTACATATTGAAGGCCGTCTTCTACATCGTTCATCGCTTTTCTACCTATTTCTTTGAATCCTTTTCTTAAGAATTCTTTTCCATATCCTCCACTTATTCTAAAGTTAACATGTAATGTTGCGTATCCTCTACTGGCAAATAGTTGTGCTTCAGGGTTAAAGCCCCAAGAGTCTCTTATTCCTTGTGGTCCACCATGAGGATTAACAATTACTGGAACTTTTTCTCCGTTAATTGCTGATTTAGGAAGTATTATGTAACCATGAATAGTAAGCCCATCTCTACTTTTAAATTTAATAGGTTTCATTGTTGACATATCTTCTTCATTTAATTGAGGCATTAGATCAAATAAAAGCTTAATTTCATTTTTTTCTACATCAAAAAAATAATATTTACCATATAATTTATCACTTGTAACATAAATTAAGTATTGACTCTCATCATCAGTTTTGTCGCTTATATAGAAGTCGTAATTTTCAAATTCTTCAGAAAGTCTGCTATGCAATTTTTTAAAATAATCACTTACAGGAACTAAATTATATTTTTCACCCTCGTAGCTAAAATAGTCAAGTTCCCAATTTCTGTTTCTTGAAATACTTATTCCTGAAACATCATATTGATCATTACTAAATAGCTTTTTAACTACTTTATTTTTGGATAGATCATAACTAAAAATTTCAGTTTTATCGGTTTGGAGATTAGAAACAACATATGCTTCATGTTTATTGTCAGATGCATAATTAAAACTGCTAATGTAAAATGACTCATCCCAATTCGTTTCGTGAATTAATTTAAAGTTATCGTCATCCATTTTATAAAATAGTTCATACTTTACTCCATCTTTAAGTTTGC
Source organism: Flavobacteriales bacterium (assembly GCA_002711125.1). Lineage (GTDB taxonomy): Bacteria > Bacteroidota > Bacteroidia > Flavobacteriales > BACL11. Next base: position 5,097 of record PAHN01000002.1, on the reverse strand, counting down.
TATATGCTCTTAACTCACCATTTTTATCAAAAACATATCCATCAATTGGACTCTCTAAATCCTTATTTTCATATAACTGTTCGATTTCACCTGTAATAATATTAATTTTGTATGGTTCAAATACTTGTGGATTATTCATATTCATAGAAATAATCATATGATTTTTATCCTCTTTAAGTAATTCAAGTATATTAACTTTTACTCCATCATATGGTGTTAGTTCCTTCTGATTACTTCCATCAATATTGATTGCAAACAGATGGTAATCTTCGTTTCCTCCTTTATCCATAACATAAACTAGTCTTTCTTCATTTGCCCATCCATAACCTCTAATTAATTCTTCACCTTCTACAATTATTCTGTTTTCTTCTCCGCTAGATACATTTTTCACATAAACATGATTTTTTAGATTTTCATCTTTTTTACGAAAACTCATGTATTTACCATTAGGAGAAAGTTTAAAAGAAGAAGATGCTGGTCTTGCAAAATAATCTTCAACACTATATTTGTAATTTCCTGTTTCTTGAGCTGCTAATAATTCTAATGCTTCTTCAGAACTTGGAAGATTGATATTTCCTGGTTTTTTCATTTCTGTTTTATTTAAATTTAAATCTAATTCTATTGCACCTTGCTTAAATTTTCCTGTAATTAATCCATTGTCTAAAATCCCTTCATAAGTAATTGTGCCTCCCATCAAACTTAGAGATAATTGTTTTTTTTGAGATATTTCGATTTTTTCTATTGGAATTCCGATTGCTCCTTGACTTGGAATATCAAGAGTACCAATATATTCATTATCTTCTTTTTCAAAATGAAAAATTAGTTCCATTTCTTGGCCTTGAATATCCAAATTGCCAGACCATGCTCCTGTAATATTTTGTGCAATTAAGTTTAAGTTAAAACAAATTGTAATAATGACAAATAAAATTCTCATTTTTTTTTTTTTTTAAATTATATGCAATAATACAAATTATATATCCCCAATTGTTTATAGCTATTTAATTTTATTATAGTTTTGTTATAATATTTATAATTGACTTAAATTTTTCTATGAATACATTTGAAATCAAATATTTAGGGGGGCTAAGAACCAGTGCTATTCATTTAGATTCCGGATCTAAAATAAATACAGATGCTCCAAAGGATAATCATGGTCTTGGAGAAACGTTTTCACCAACAGACATGATATGTTCTGCTTTGGCTAGTTGTATTTTAACTATAATGGCAATTGCTGTTGAAAAAAACAATGTTAATATTAAAAACACTAAAGCAATAGTTAAAAAAACGATGACTAATAACCCAAGAAGAATAGAAAAAATTGAAATTAACTTGTTATTTCCTGAAAATTATGATTCTAAAACTAAAATTATTTTAGAAAGAGCAGCATATAATTGTCCAGTACACCATAGTTTATCAGAAAAAATTGAAAAAAAAATTACGTTTTCTTATGAAGGTTAGATTACTAACTTTTTAATAAATTTAGATTAGATTTTATTCTTTAATTTTTTTAAAAATCATTAAATGGAAAACAATAAAAACTATAGCTTTACTACTTTAAAAGTTTTATTTTTATTTCCATAGATAATTATGCAGAAATAAATTCCAGAGTTAAAATTCTTAAATGAAAGTTTTTTTCCACTCTGAGTGCTAATAAAATCTCCGTTCATTGCGTAAATTTCTGTCAGTATAGGTCCTGAATACTTTTGCATAAATATATTCACAAAATCATCAGTCACACTGGGATGAATTTTTATGTCACCTAATTTTGTTGATAAAATATCCATAGTTCCAGAGCCATTGAAAGCACCAATATTTGAAGGGGAATAATGTGAAACACTGTTTCCAAAATAGTCTAAACCACCATTGTGCTCTAAATAGTTAATTGTATCAGTACTTCCATTAATTAAAAAACCACTACCTATTGCAGAACTATTATTTTGGATTTGATATTCTGCAGGATTATTTACTCCCAAATATGCTGAATTAAGCAATAAAGGATCTTCATAAAGAGCATTATTTTTGAGGTCATTATCAAGATTAATGCGAGAAGAATCATAAAAAAGATTATGACTGATATAAAGATTATTAAGATTATTCTCTATTAATGTAGGAATAATTTCGCCGTTTTGACCTACTACGATAAGGTTGTTATATACATGTACGTCCCCTACATTTGGCCAAAAATAGATTTCAGGGTTCAATGTGTCATTCACGAAAATAGTATTATTATAAATGAAAGTACCAACACTTGGACATTTTATTGGATTTTGACCACAAAAATTAGAAACCCAAAAGATTTTACCTTTTTTATTCCAAGGTGTTCCGTCTGGATCTTCACGATAACCATCATTTACGCTAATATTGTAGCGGTAACCACAGTTTATATTATCTCCAAGAATTTCTGCAAAGCCTCCTTCATTGTTATAACTGTAGTTATATTGAAAAACTACATTTTCATTACCATAATCAATGTGTGACCCATAAGAGTCCATAGGACCATGTGCATTCATGAATTTATTATGTTGTGCGACTACATTTTTGCAATCAAAAGGCCACATGCCACTGCCTCTTTTCCACATTCTACTATCAATAGATGAACCTGTGTGGTTAAAAATACAATCTTGGACAAGTATATTTTTACTTTTATTAGGGACAAAGCCAGAACCACCCGTATGTTCGAATACACAATTCTCCACGAGAATTTGATTATTTTTTACAGAGTCTATACCATTAAGTCCTAACGATTTGATCCAAAAACCATAATGTCCAGTTTCGGATATCGTTGTATTGATGACTTTTATATTAGAAATAGTGTTGAGAAGCCCAGAAACAGTATCTGATTGGCTTTCTAACTTGATTCCATAACCCAAATGATTATTTTCAGAAATATCTGGAGTCGGATAAATATCATGAATAAAAAGATTATTAAAAGAAAAGTTTTCAAGGTCTTTTGTTGATGCAACGACTTTAATACCGAAGCGAACATTTTTACCAGAACCCCAAGAATTTTCGATTCCCCCAAATCCAGGCAGTTTTTTTACTGAACCTAAATACATATTTTGCCCATTTAAAGAAATTGCATCAAATTCAACTGCACCAGAGCTAAATTGAAATTTTACAGTTCTGTCAAAGTTGACTGCATTCACTGTAATTGTATTTAGTCCTAAAGATAGGGGTTGTGCAGGAGCAAAATACCAATTTTGGTTAGCTACAGTTCTTGCAATTCTGTAATTTGCTCCTTGTGGAGGTAGACTAGTCACATTAATACTAAATATTTGTTGAGCACCATTATTTCCGTCTCCTATTTCACAAGCCGTATACACGTTCGTCCATGAGTTATTTGGACCGTTTGAAAATAAGTTTGGTGTTTCAGCTGAAATCGTTGTCGCATTTGAAGAATCAAGATGAGAAAATGAATTATAGAGTTCCAAGCCGTTAATATGTATGTGTTCATCATTAAAAATTAAAATAGATGCTTGATAACCAAATCCATTTATAATAGGTCTATTATTACCTCCATAAACATCAATTACAATCGGCTGGGAAAAAGAACCTGAGCCATTTATCCAAAACATACCTTCCCAGCAATCTCCAGACTTAAAATAAATAGAATCTCCGGCATTGAACTGCATGGAGTTTAGCTTTTCAAGCGATTGAAATGGGGTCTGAATACTCAACCCATTATTTAGGTCATTTCCTTGAGAGCTGCTCACATAATACACTTGAGCCTTAGTGTTTATTAGTATAAATATTGATAATGTTGTAAGTGTGATTTTTTTAGAAAATAAACAAATGAATTGGGCCATACACATATTTTATATCTAATAAGAAACAGTTGAAATAATTAATCAAAATTAAATAAAAAAAAATATTCAGATAAATATTAGTATTAAATCTTATGAATTTACTAGAATTGAAATAATTTTTTCGATTTAAATATAATTTTAAGTGTTAAAAATACACTAACATTTTTGGAAATTTTTAAAATCTATTTATATTTGTGTGATAAATGTTTATGTAAGTAATTTTATTGATTTAATATTATCATATCTTTATGTGTTTTAATTTATTTTCTAAACATTTATATTTAAACTATTTATTAACTAAACAAAAAATGTATTATGACTTTAATCTCTACTAATAATTCTTCCTTTTCGGAATTACTATTACAAAAAATTAAAATACTTTTATTATTAGCTGTATTTTCAGTCAGTTCTTTTAATGTATTTGCTCAAAATACTTCATTGATAAGTGACTGTGACGATTTTGTTTCAGGTCCTACTGCCTGGCCTTATGTTCTTGTAGCAACAACCGTTGCAGATGGATCAGCCAGTCAAGCAGCACAAACATTTACAATGAATGTAACGTCGTTGCCAGCAGGTGGAGCGAACGTAAGAGTTTTTAAAACTACTGCTAATGGAAGTAATTTTTTCGCAAATCCAGTGGCATTGACACTTGGTTCAAACAGTATCACGGTTGCTGCTGTAAATTTTGATAGAGCAGTTAAATTTCAATTCTCAAGTGGGGATGTAGAATTTGATGCTTTAAGCTTGAATGGTGTAGCTTCAGATTGTGTTACTCCTTTACCGCCACCACCTACGTCATTAATAAGTGATTGTGGGGACTTTGTTACAGGCCCTAGTGCTTGGCCTTATGTTCTAGTTGCTACAACTGTTGCTGATGGATCAGCTAGTCAAGCAGCACAAACATTTACTATGAATGTAACTTCATTGCCAGCAGGTGGTGCGAACTTTAGAGTTTTTAAAACTACTGCTAATGGAAATGACTTTTTTGGAAATCCAGTAGCATTAACACTTGGATCAAACAGTATCACAGTTGCTGCTGTAAACTTTGATCGAGCAGTTAAATTTCAATTCTCAAGTGGAGATGTAGAATTTGATGCTTTAGTATTGAATGGAGATTCTTCAGATTGTGTTACTCCTTTACCCCCACCACCTACGTCATTAATAAGTGATTGTGGGGACTTTGTTTCAGGTCCTACTGCCTGGCCTTATGTTCTAGTTGCTACAACTGTTGCTGATGGATCAGCTAGTCAAGCAGCACAAACATTTACTATGAATGTAACTTCATTGCCAG
>PAHN01000001.1 GCA_002711125.1 Flavobacteriales bacterium | reverse complement strand
TGACCTCAACACTGCCAGCGTTGCGCTCTCCCAGCTGAGCTATGGCCCCAAAAACCCTTTATTTTAAATTAATTCAATGTGTTTTAAAACTTGAAAAATTAAATGTTTTTTAGTTAAATAAACTATTAATGAGGGGGGTCTCAATATGACCAAGATTAAATATTTAATTTTATTAATGTGTGCTGTCGTATTTTCTGTGAATGCACAGGAAGCTGACGATGGTAATGATGTAGAAGAAGTAGTTGTTACTGGTACGCAAATTAAGGGTGCCAGAATTAATGAAGCTTTGCCGGTTACGGTTATAACTAAAGATGATATCGATGATAGAGGTGTCAACTCCGGTGATGAGCTTTTAGCAACTATAACAGAACAAGGCGTTAACCAATTTAATGATGTCGGTTCAAACGGCGGAGGTGTTAATGCTTCAAGAGGAGATGTAGGTGCTTTTGATATCAGATCTTTAGGTACAGGTAATACACTTGTCCTATTGAATGGTAGAAGAATGATTTCTACACCTTCTTATCAAACAGAAGAAGTAGGTGGAAGTTATGTTCCAGTTGCTACAGTTAATTCAAACAATATTCCAGTATCTCTTGTAGATAGAGTTGAAATCTTAAGAGATGGTGCAGGAGCTGTTTATGGTTCCGATGCTGTTGCTGGTGTTGTAAACAATGTTCTTGAAACAGATTTTGTCGGTTTCGAGATGAGAGGAAGATTCCAGAATTGGCAACACTTTAATCGTGATGACCACAAATTCTCAATGAAATGGGGTCAAGACTTTAATGGTGGAAAAACTAATGTTTCAATGTACTTTAGTTTTTATGACAGAGATAGAGTTGCTGCTGCTGAAGATGAAATCATGGGTAGATGTGATTATGATGATCTAGTTCCAGATCAGTTTAATAGTGCATTCTACAGATGTTCATCTAACTCAGCATGGGCACAATTTGATATGAGTGGTAGTGCTGCTTATACAGATGGTTCAGGTGAATTCCTAATTTATCCGGCTGGAGATCCTGCTTGTATTTTAAATTTAGGTAATGGAGTTTGTGCTGCAAGTGATTCTGCAGGCAATCTTATTCACAACTGGAACGGACAAAGAGATGTTCTTGGTGATGTTCAGAGACACAATACTTTCCTTTTCATTAATCATGACTTAGGTGATGGACGTGAAGCATTTGCAGAGTTTGGTCAGTACAGAAGTGAATATAATGGTAACAGACACTCCTCTGCTCCATTCTCTTCCGTAAAGCATGTTGTGCCTGCAACAAACCCTTACAACTTTACTGGTAAAGCACTTTTAATTGACAACTATAGATTTGTTGACGCTGGTCCAAGAATCGTTGATAACGACAAAGAGACCAACAGAATGTTAATGGGTCTTAGAGGTGTTACTGAAACAGGATGGGACTGGGAATCAGCAGTTTCATATTCAACTGCAGAAGCAGAAGATGTTACTCATAATAGGGTATCAAATACTCTTATAGATCAACTATTGCAAGCCACTGGACCAAATGCATATAACCCCTTCAATGGTGGTGGTGTTTACGTTAGTCCAAGAGTATCACACAACCCTGTTGACTTGACTCCAGGTGGTATAGAGCCAGCTGTTGTTGATGTATTTAGAAACAATGAAAGAACTATGACAACTTTCGACTTAAGATTTTCAAATCCTAACTTCTTTGAAACTAAAGCAGGCTGGATAGGTGTGGCTGTTGGTTATGAGTATAGAAGTGATTCCTTCAAGGACGATAGAGACCCAAGACTTGACGGAACAATAGTCTTTACTGAAAGAAAAACTAGCGGTAGCCTTTCTACAAGTGCTGGAGATACATACCCTTACGTATCAGACGTTGTTAATAGTAGTCCAACACCTGATAACGATGGTAATAGAACAGTTAATTCTTATTATTTAGAATTAGATGTGCCAGTAGTGAGTCCTGAGCAAAAAGTTCCTTTTGTTCAGCAATTTGATTTACAGCTTGCTTACAGAGCTGAAGCATATTCAGACTTTGAAGGTACAGAAGTTCCAAGATTGGCGTTTGGTTGGAGAGTAGCTGATTGGTTAAAATTCAGAGGTTCAACGCAAGATACTTTTAGAGCCCCTAACTTAATTACAATTAATGAGAGTCTAGTTGTTAGAAATAATACTAGAAATGACGCTGCTACTAAGTATGCGATTGCTCTTGGTGCTGACACTGATGACTCTGATGGTAGATATGCTGTACAGAGAGCTGCTACAGGTAGTAGAGATCTTAAAGCTGAAGAATCAGAAAATACTACAATGGGTATGGTTTTAGAATTCAATAACCTAACATTGACTTATGATATGTGGTCTATTGAATCAACTAATACAATTGGATTGTTTGGTGAAGAAAACCATATGCTATATGACCTTCTGTTAAGATTGCAGCAAAATGATCTTTCAAATTGTGCTGCTGTTGTTGGTAACCCAGCTGTAGTTAGACAAGCACCAGACAACCCTCAAACTTTCTTAGATGCGGGTATTTGTCCGTTTGGTTTAGCAGAGAGAGTTGAAGATAAGTATGCCAACCTAGCTGCTAGAACAGTAGAAGGATGGGATGCAGGTGTTTATTTTGATTTTGAATCAACATGGCCAGTTAATGGTACTTGGTCATTTAAGCATCAAATCTCAATGCTTACAGATAAAACGCAAGGATATGGTCCTGAACTGCAAACAATAGATGATGCTATGGATGCAGGTGATATACCATTAACAGCAATTGATGGTTACGGTAACCTTCTTGCAGTGAACGGCGCTCCTAAGAGAAAAACTTATACTTCTCTAAGATTCAGACGTGGTGATTGGGCTTTCGGATGGAATCAAAATTCCAGAAGTACTGTCTATGAAGACAGAACTCTTTCATCTGCTGGCGCAATGTGGGGCGTAGCACCATTTAAAACAATGAATATGTATGCAGATTACTACACAGATTTTGCTGAGAGTGATCTAAGAATTAGATTAGGCGTAAACAACCTAGAAGATGATAGAGCTCCATTAGCTTCATCTAGAATGGGTTACTTCGAAGATTTAGATAATAATCTAAGAAGAAACTTCTACGTCGATTTAAGATTTACATACTAAGTCTTGTTTTTTGTTTGAGGCGCGATTAATTTCGCGCCTCCTTTTTTTATGAGCAATTTTTCTAGTCCAAAATTTTTAGGTTTTGTTTCTGGATTAATTCTTTTCTTTTTTACTTTACTCACCTCTCCTCCAGGAGGCCTATCAATTGAAGCTTGGCATGTTGCAGGTGTTGTATTGTTAATGGCATGCTGGTGGGCAACAGAAGCAATACCTTTGCCAGCTACTGCCTTAGTTCCTTTAGCATTATTTCCATTACTGAACATTTATGATTTATCTGCTAAACAAGCTTTTACTGAAGTAGCCGCTCCCTATGCTCATCCTAATGTATTTCTATTTTTAGGTGGTTTCATTCTGGCTCTAGCTATAGAAAAGGTGAATCTCCACAAAAGAATTGCGCTTAAAATGCTTTTATCTATTGGTACGGATGCTAAATATTTGATAGGTGGCTTTATGCTTGTCAGTGCTTTTATAAGTATGTGGATCATGAACACTTCAACAACTTTAATGTTGTTGCCTATTGGTTTAGCTATTGCAGGTGTTGTTCATAAAACGACTTCCTTGGATAAAGATTTCTTGAATTTTCAAACTGCTCTGTTGTTGGGAATCGCTTATGCAGCAACAATTGGTGGAATGGCAACTCCTATTGGTACTGGACCAAACATTGTAGCCATAAGTCTCATAGGAGATGAAGGATTGAATATTTCTTTTGGCCAATGGATGTTGCTTGCTACTCCAATATCCATAATTATGCTATTAATAGGTTGGTGGTTACTTACAAATTTAATATTTCCAGTTCATATCAGTGGTACTGATGAAACAAAAAGTTCCCTTCAAAAAATGTATGAAGACTTAGGAAAAATAAGTACAGATGAAAAAAGAGTTTTAATCATATTTTGTTTTACAGCTCTTGCTTGGATGACTAGAGATCTACTGGATGAACTTACTCTTCTCAATGGTTTAACTGATTATGGTATAGCAATTATTGCTGCCCTATCTATTTTTATAACAAGATCAAGCAGTGGTTCTGGGCTAATTGAATGGAACACAACAACAAAATTACCTTGGGGTATATTAATTTTATTTGGTGGGGGCTTATCTATGGCTAATGCCATAATGAGTTCGGGTTTAGGGAAATGGATTGGAAATTCTATTCCCGCATTAGATGCAGCCCTATTAATTTTATTAATTGTAACTTTAATTGTTTTTCTTACGGAACTTACAAGTAATCAAGCTACAACAGCTACTTTTGTACCAATAATAATTGGCTTGGCAATTGCTGAACAAAATTTGCTATCTGATGGCTCTAATAATTTAAGTCTTATTGCGCAACTTGCGATACCAGTAGCTCTAGCATCAAGCTGTGCTTTTATGTTGCCTGTTGCCACACCTCCTAATGCAATAGTATATGGCTCAGAGAAATTCAGTATCGGTCAGATGATGAGAGCTGGGCTCTATTTTAATATTGCAGGAATCATAATTGTTACGGTATTCTGTATTTATGTACTTCCATTAATATTCTGATGTTACGTTTATATACATTACTACTTTTATCACTTTTTGTAAGCTCACAAGAGTATCTTGAGTACTCACATCCTTTTCATCCTACAGTGTCCGATAAGGGGATGGTTGTAACTCAAAATTATATTGCCTCAGATATAGGTGCAGAGATCCTTTCCAAAGGTGGTAATGCTGTAGATGCAGCCGTTGCTGTTGGCTTTGCTTTAACAGCTACATTACCAAGAGCAGGCAATATAGGTGGTGGTGGTTTTATGCTTATATATGATGCTAATAATCAGACTATCGTTAGCTTAGATTTTAGGTCCATGTCACCTGAACTTGCAACACCTGATGTTTATAGAAAAAATGGTGAGCACCAGAGCGCATTATCTAGATCAGGTTATAAAGCGATTGCTGTTCCTGGAACTGTGGATGGTCTATTTACTGCTCATGAATTGTATGGCTCTATGGATATGAAGGATCTAATTCAACCTACCATTGATCTATGTATAGAAGGCATTCCACTTACAAGCGACCTTTATGGTGCTATACAAAATACTAAGACTCTAACGCGTGATAAAGAATCTACAAGAATATATCTTGATGAAAATCTAGAAGTTGGGGGCAAGATTAAATTATTAGATCTAGCCGATACTTTAATCAAAATACGAGATGAAGGTAAAGCTGGTTTCTATGATGGTGAAATTGCAGACAAAATTGAAAAAGCCATGATAGAGAATGGCGGTCTAATTAGAAAATCCGATTTAAAAAAATATAAAACAAATATAACTCAGCCAATTTCAATTGAATACAGAAATAAATCTATTTACGCTCAAGGCCCTCCAAGTGGAGGTGGTGTTGTTATTCTGACTGCCTTACAAATCTTAAAGAATTTTGATTACAATAACCTAAAACCAAATAGCGCACAATATTTACATATACTTGCTGAATCATTGAAACATGGGCACCAAAATAGATCTAAATTTATTGGTGATCCAAAATTTTATTCTGCGCCTTTAGAAGATATGCTGTCAGACGCTAATGGCAATCGCAGAGCTAAAGAAATTGACTTCAAAAAAACTACTTCTTCTGACCGAATAAATAGAGTTACAAGATCAATTGAATCTAGATACAAAGAATCAGAAGACACAACTCACTATTCAATAATTGATGATAGTGGAAATGCCGTTTCAGTTACTTATACATTAGGCTACTCTTTTGGTTCAGGAGTTACAATTCCAGGAACAGGTATTCTAACAAACAGTCAAATGAATAATTTTGCGAGCAATTATGGTTTAGAAAAATCAATTAGTAGAAGTACATCTGAGGCCAACAAACTTGAGCCTTTCAAACGTCCTATGAGTACAATGAGTCCAGTAATGGTATTTGATAAGGATGGAAATTTAGAACTCATTACAGGCTCTCCTGGTGGATCTAAAATACCAGCAATAAATCTACAAGTTTTAATAAATGTCATAGATTTTGATCTTGATATAGGTCTAGCAACAATGATGCCTAGAATTCATCAAGATTGGCCTTACTACAGCCTTCAAGTTGAAAAAACATTAAATAGTGATACCAAGAGAATGCTTGAGACTTATGGTCACAAACCTAAAGAATCAAAAACTATGGGAAGTACTCAAAGCATTCATATCAAAGATGGTGTGAATTTTGGTTTTGCTGATTTACGTAGACCTAATGCTAAAGTTAGTGTTCAGAAATAATCTTTAGAGCTTTATCTAATCTTTCAACTGTTTTATTTTTTTCTATTAAATAGATAGTTGAACTAAGAGGAGGAGATTTTGCTCTTCCTACTAAAGCTACCCTCAAAGGTAGACCAATTTTAGGCATAGGCAAATCTAAATCTTTCATTGCAGAATTAATAATTTCCTCAAATATTGATTCGTTCCAATCATTTAACATCTGAATTGACTCTTTAAAATAATTAAGAACATTCTCGCTGCCTAATAGATGTTTATCAAAATCAGCTTTATTGTATTCATCAAAATCAATTACAAATGGTTTTATAAAATTTGATATTTCTGAAAAATTATTGCCACTTCCAACACAGAGTCTTACTAACCTTCTAGGATCATGATGGTCAGATAGCGAAAATCTATTTTTCTCATTAAAAACTGCAAGCAAATCCATTAGTTCATCGTCAGTTTTCATTGCCATATGGTGCTGATTAATGAAATTAAGTCTTTCTTTATCAAATACAGCCCCTGATCTTTGAATATCACTAACATTAAATATTTTAATTAAATCATCTGTTGTAAATATATCTTTATCTGTATTTGACCATCCTAATTTTGCCAACATGTTTAGTACAGCTTCAGGCAAGTAACCTTCATCTTTATAAGACATTAAATCTGTTGCTGCATGTCTTTTTGATAGTCTTTTTTTGTCCTCTCCAAGCACTAGTGGCAAATGAGCATACTCAAAACCATCATAATTAAGTGCATTTACAATTTGTATTTGTTTCGGTGTATTAGGTAAATGATCTTCTCCTCTAATTATGTGCGTTACTTTCTGAAAATTGTCATCTATGACATTACAGAAGTGATAAGTTGGTGAATTATCACTTCTTAAAATTACTAAATCGTCTAATTCTTTATTGAGAAACTCAATATCTCCATAAACTAAATCCTTAACTAATGTTGAGCCTTCTTTATTAACGCTTAATCTTATCGCGCCATCATCTTTGTATGCCTTACCCTCTTCTATCAGCCTGAATGCCTCATTTTTATAAATATCGAACCTATCACTTTGTTTTATTGGCTCGTGATCAGGATTAAGTCCCACCCAATCTAAGCCATCCATTATTGCCGTTATGTATTGCTCTTCTGATCTTTCTTTATCTGTGTCTTCAATACGAACTAAAAATGTACCATTATTTTTTCGTGAAAAAACGAAATTAAAAAGTGCTGTTCTTACTCCACCAATATGGAGATAGCCAGTTGGGCTTGGAGCGAACCTTGTAACAATTCTTTTTGTCACCTATTGGCCTCTTTTTCTTTTCTTTCTGCCATCATTTCTTTAAATTTATTATGTTCAATTTCATCTGTATTGTTGCTTGAAAATTTAATGAACTGTAAATTAGTTTTTTGTGACTTATCCTCTTTTATATCTGGGTTAGCTGTATTTTGAGCTAAATCAAAGGTTACCTGGCCTCCTGTTAAATTTAAATATGTTTCTGCAAGTATTTGAGCATCAAGTAGTGCTCCATGATGAGTTCTATCATAACCAGATATACCTAATCTACTAGATAATGCATCTAAATTATTTCTTTGTCCTGGAAATATTTTTCTAGCATGAATTAAAGTATCAAAAACTGTGCAAATATCCCTAATATCAGATACTTCATGCTTAATTTTCTTAAGCTCATTGTTAATAAAACCTATATCGAACTCAGCATTATGTATTACTAATTCAGCACCATTTACAAAATCAATAAGTTTATTAGCAATGTCTTTAAATTTTGGAGCTTCATCAAGTTGCTCAGGTGAAATATTAGTTATCTCTTGCGCTTCTTTACTTATTTCTTTTCCCTCTGGATTAATATAAGTCTGAAACTCTTTTCCTGATTTCTCTCTGCCAATAATTTCTACACAGCCTATTTCAATAACTCTATCACCTGTAGAAAAATCTAATCCTGTAGTTTCAGTATCAAAAGAAATTAGTCTAGCTGACACTTTCTGCTCCTAAATTAGCTAAATAATCTGCTCTTTCATTTCCTGGATCTCCATCATGCCCTTTTACCCAATGCCACTCAATATTTAAAGCATTTGATAAACCATCTACTTCTATCCATAAATCTCTATTTGCTACTGGTTTTTTAGATGCCGTTCTCCAATTATTTGATTTCCAATTTACAATCCATTCTGTAATACCCTGTCTTAAATAATTTGAATCTGTGTAAAGCTCAATAACATCTGAAGTTCCTTTTAAATACTTCAATGCTTCAATTGCTGCTTGCATTTCCATCTGATTATTTGTCGTATCTGGATTTCCAGCATAAAGTTCTTTTCTAGAATCACCATCTATAATTAATGCTCCCCAACCTCCTGGTCCGGGATTACCTTTACAAGCACCATCTGTATATACTTTAATAGTCATATAACTTAATTATAAAGTAATGAATATCTTTGATATACCTGCATTTACTGATAATTATATTTGGGCAATTCAAATCGATAATACTATCTCTGTTGTTGATCCGGGAGATTCAAAGCCAGTAATTGATATTCTTAAAGAAAAAAGATTAGAACTTAAAGATATTTTGATTACTCATCACCACTATGATCATACAGGTGGTTTATTAGAGTTAAAGAAATATATGTCTGGCACAGTGTATGGCCCTAAAAACCAAAATATAGACGGAATAGATGTCATGCTTGTTGAAGATGAACTTATTAAAACCTTAGGTTATGAATTTAGAATAATCGAAACACCAGGACATACTCTTGATCATATAGCATTTTATAACGAGGAGAATGATGTATTATTTTGCGGTGATACTTTGTTCTCAGCTGGTTGTGGAAGACTTTTCGAAGGTACTTATGATCAGCTTCATGATTCAATACAGAAGATTAATACACTTCCTGAACAAACTAAAATATATTGTGGGCACGAATATACTCTATCAAATTTAGAGTTTGTTAAATCAGAAATTAAAAGTGATTTCATTAAGAAAAAATATACTGAAACAATAGAAAAAAGATCTATAAATCAAATTACATTACCTTCTACTTTAAGTATTGAAAGAAAAATAAATCCTTTTCTTCTAGAAATACTCCCAGATGATATTAAAGATTTAAAAGCTGTTAATTGTTTTAAAGAATTAAGAATCAGAAAAGATAACTTCTAAAAAAAAGGGCTGCCGAAGCAGCCCTTAAACACATTCAGGTTAACTATTAAAAGTTAAGTTTCCATTTGAAGTAAGAAGTCATACCTCTATTATCGTAAAGATCTAGATAAGCGTCATAATTGTTGCCGCTATCTGGTAGAGGATCTTCATCATCCAAGTTAAGGATACCAAATGTAACTTTACCCATGCTTCCTAGGTCAGCACCAATCTGTAAATCCAAAGTTGAATATACATCTTGCTTGTCACCAGCAGTAACAATACCACCAGTTAGCTCACCGCCGATTGTTTCGGCATCAGAATCAAGGTAATAATCTCCAATAGTCCTGTTGATAAGAGATACATAGTAATTATCGAATGAATAATTCACTCCAAAGTTGTATCTCTCTTGTGGAACACCTGAGAAGCCAATGTTGTTAACTGTTCTTGAGCTACCAACAAAAGCATCAGTAAAGTATTCTTCCATGTTTGAATAATCAAAGAAGAAGTTCAATGAACCTTCACTAGCTAATGCCCATGATGGTACATCCATTGTATAGTCTAAGAATAGATCCATACCTGTAACTTCAACTTGACCAACGTTTACAGTACTTGCTCCAACATAATCTGCTCTACCATTTGCACAAGATCTAATGACGTATACTGAATCATATACACCTAATCTCTTGACATAAGTAGCTCCAGCAGGACAAGTTGCACTTGTACCTGATCCTACAGGATTACCTGCTGCTGTACCATCTCCTGATATTCCTGCAGCGTCGTAATACTCATAGTTATCTGTAAGCAATGTACCACCAACGAAGTCATTCCACATAACACTTTGTGTACCAGCACTTGTAATAGCGTTATTAACTGTGATTGAGTATGTATCAAATCTACCAGTTAAACCTTCTAATACAGGAGTAAATGCACCAAAGTCCACATCAACACTTAATGTCATTCCTTCAGAATCTTCAGCACCAACATCTGGGTTAGCAGTTATTAATGTTGAGATCTGTCTTGAAGGACAGTCTACAGTTGATACGCCATCAGATGCACAAACTTTATAGTCATAAGCTGTGTTAGCACTGAATGTTGTAACAGCATACAGAGTATCCATTGTAGGAGCTCTGAAACCTTCACTAACATTGAACTTCACTACTGTACCAGGCACGAAGCTTGGGACATAAAGAGCACCAACTTTATATGATGTTGATTCACCAACATCTGAGTACTCATCATTTCTAAATGAAGCTGTTACTTCAAGGTTATCCATTACAGGAAGAAGAAGTTCACCAAACATTGAACCTACATCTCTGTAACCTGAACCTGAGTTACCGGCTGAACCACCAACTAGGCCACCTTCGGAATGCTTATCATAGTCTGCTGAATATTCATTTTCGAAATATTCATAACCGACTAATGCTGAAACAGTTCCACCAGGTAAAGCCATTAGGTTATCAACCTGAGCTGTTACATCGTATTTTTTGTAATCGTTTCCATATTCTACAAGAGTTGTAGCGCTCATAGCATAGATTCCATCTTCAGAACCAAAAGGAATACCTTGGTATAAGTTTGAATCTAAACCTGCGTAATCAAGGAAGTATCTTCCTACATCAACACCGTAGAAGTTGTTTACTTGCATGCTTGTTGCAATCTCAACATTATCATTCATTTGATAAGTTAATTGAGTTACAAAATCCCATGCATCATCTGTGAAGTCTGAACCTCTGTTTCCTATTTCAGTCCATCTCCAGTATCCAGTAACAGCCACGTCATATGGGTTAGCAGGATCTGAAGCAAGAAGACCAGGATATCTTGCAGCTGGCGGAGCGAATCTACCAGTTGATTGGTTTCTAACAACACTTAGTCTTGAGTAAAGATTTAGGTTATCAGCTAAAGCATACTCAAAGTTACCTGTTACAGTATCTCTAGTAATTTCAGCGTTTTGAACCATGATGTCTGCCCAAGCGTATCCACAGATACCAATAGGTGTAGCGCCATCATATGATGGAGTAACTGTTGCTGGTTGCCCGAAAGCAGCACCACCAAAGTTTGGTCCCCAGAATCCATTAACAGGATTTTCAGGAGTACCAGGACATGCATCACCATTAACACCAGCAGCATGAATGTTACCAGTAACTGGGTCAGCAAGGTTTCTTGAATACCAACTTAAACCATATGTTTCTGAATATAAGTCGATAACACCGTCACCATTTAAGTCCTCTGCTCTAGCAGCAGAATACCATCTATCTCTAAGATAAATCTCATCTCTCATGTCATGCTCAGCCATAAGAGTAAAGTAACCCTTATCATTGGTTGCGCCATATACAAAAGATATAGACTGTTCTTTACCATCATCACGATCTCTAGTTCCATCTCTGAACTCAAACTGTAGTCCATCGAATCCTTTTTTAGTAACAACGTTAACAACACCAGCAATAGCATCAGATCCGTAAACAGATGATGCACCGTCAGCAAGAATCTCAATTCTTTCGACAGCTACTGATGGAATCATGTTAATGTTAGCTGCACCAGCACCACCTAAATGAGGTGAACCAGGCATTCTTCTACCATCCATAAGTACT
>PAHN01000016.1 GCA_002711125.1 Flavobacteriales bacterium | reverse complement strand
TAGAAAGGACTAATAAGTCAAGCGGGGTTTATTTTATAGAGCTTGAATTAGAAGGAGAATATTTAGAGAATATCAAACTAATAATAGAGTAATTTAATTGATTAAAATGCATATTAAAGAGAATTTTTTAGACCTCTTTTTTTTTTGATTTTTTTAATATCTTGTTAGTATTTATTTTATATCATATTTATTTACTTAATGTAATCAGTTAAAAAAAAGACTTATTTTTTTACTTTTTGTAGAATAAATTGTTAAATTTGCCGCCCATTTAACAAAAGATATATATGCCAACAATACAACAACTAGTAAGAAAAGGTAGGGCTAGTATTACTAAAAAAAGTAAGTCATTAGCTTTGAAAAGTTGTCCTCAAAGAAGAGGTGTTTGTACTAGAGTTTATACTACTACACCAAAAAAACCTAATTCTGCTTTAAGAAAGGTAGCAAGAGTTCGATTAACGAATGGAAATGAGGTTAATGCTTATATTGGAGGTGAGGGGCATAATTTACAAGAATATTCTGTTGTTTTAGTTAGAGGAGGAAGAGTAAAAGATCTTCCAGGTGTACGATATCACATAGTTAGAGGGGCATTAGATACATCTGGAGTAAATGATAGAACTCAACGAAGATCAAAGTATGGTGCTAAGAAGCCAAAGAAGAAATAATAAATTATTTTAGATGAGAAAAAAAAGAGCTAAGAAAAGAATTTTATTACCAGATCCAAAGTTTGGTAACACTACTGTGACAAGATTTGTCAATAATTTAATGCTTGATGGAAAAAAATCTACTGCTTTTAAAGTATTTTATAATGCTTTAAATTCTATAGCAGAAAAAATACAAGATGAAGAAGCATTAGTAGTTTTTCAAAAAGCTTTAGAAAATGTCATGCCTCATGTTGAAGTTCGATCTAGAAGAATAGGAGGTGCTACTTTTCAAATTCCTCATCCAATAAGAGAAGATAGAAGGATATCACTTGGAATGAAATGGATGATAGGTGCTGCGAGAAATAGAAATGAAAAAACTATGGATGCTAAGCTTTCATCTGAACTTATAGCTGCATATAAGGAAGAAGGTTCTGCATTTAAAAAGAAACAGGATACACATAGAATGGCTGAAGCTAATAAAGCATTTTCACATTTTAGGTTTTAGATAGTAATAATTATGGGAAGAGATTTAAAATATACAAGAAATATTGGAATTGCAGCACATATTGATGCTGGGAAAACTACAACAACAGAACGTATACTTTATTATGGAGGAGTAAATCATAAAATCGGTGAAGTTCATGATGGGGCTGCAACTATGGATTGGATGGAGCAAGAGCAAGAAAGAGGTATTACGATTACNTCTGCTGCAACAACTTTAGATTGGAATTATAGAGATCAAAAATATCATGTTAATATTATAGATACNCCTGGTCACGTTGATTTTACAGTTGAAGTAAATAGATCTCTAAGAGTTTTAGATGGTTTAGTTTTTCTTTTTTCTGCNGTTGATGGTGTAGAGCCTCAATCTGAAACTAATTGGNGATTAGCTAATAATTATAATGTTCCAAGGATTGGATTTGTTAATAAAATGGANAGGCAAGGTGCAAACTTTTTGGAAGTATCTAGGCAAGTNAAAGAGCTATTAGGTAGTCATGCTTTACCACTACAAATTCCTATAGGAGCTGAGGACGAATTTAAGGGTGTTGTTGATTTAATTAACTTTAAAGGTATTGTATGGAATGAGGAAGATCAAGGNATGACATTTAAAGAAGTAGAAATACCAGAAGATATAATCGATGAGGCAAGAGAGTATAGAGGTCAATTATTGGAGTCGGTTGCGGAATTTGATGATACTTTATTAGAAAAATACTTTGAAGATGAAAATTCTTTAACAGAGCGCGAAATACTTACTGCNCTAAGAGCAGCAACAATTTCAGGTAAAGTTGTTCCTATGATGTGTGGTTCTGCATTTAAGAATAAAGGAGTTCAAGCGATGCTTGATATGGTTATGGANATATTACCATCNCCACTTGATGTAGAAGCAATTATTGGTAAAAATCCAGATANTGNTGAAGAAGANAGTAGACAGCCACAGTTTGATGCTCCATTTTCTGCTTTAGCTTTTAAAATAGCTACTGATCCATATGTTGGTAGATTATGCTTTACTAGAGCATATTCAGGAAAATTNGATCAGGGAACTTTNGTTTATAANACAAGAACTGGAAATAAGGANAGAATNTCTAGAATATATCAAATGCACTCTAATAAACAGAATCAAATTGATTCACTTAACGCAGGAGATATTGCTGCTCTTGTTGGTTTTAAAGATATNAGAACNGGNGATACTTTATGNGATTTGAAAAACCCAATAGTTTTAGAATCTATGGATTTTCCGGATCCTGTTATAGGTATTGCTGTTGAACCAAAAACTCAGAAAGATCTTGANAAATTAGGNGTAGCTTTAGGNAAACTTNCAGAAGAAGACCCAACATTTACTGTAAAAACTGATGAAGATTCAGGTCAAACGATAATTTCTGGTATGGGGGAATTACACTTAGATATTATTGTTGATAGATTAAGAAGAGAATTTACTGTTGATGTTAATCAAGGAGCTCCACAAGTAGCATANAAAGAGAGTATNNCAACATCAATTGAACACAAAGAAGTTTATAAAAAGCAATCTGGAGGTAGAGGTAAATTTGCAGATATTAGATTTGAATTATCTCCAGTAGATTCTGATTTTGAAGGAGANGGNTTGCAATTTGTTAATGAAATTAAAGGAGGTAATATTCCAAAAGAGTTTATACCATCTGTTGAAAAAGGGTTTANAATGGCAATGGNCAATGGTGTATTAGCAGGATANCCTTTAAATTCTTTAAAAGTAAGATTATATGATGGTTCTTACCATGATGTAGACTCTGANGCACTTTCTTTTGAAATATGTGCTCAAATAGCATTTAAGGNAGCTGCTAAACAATGTGATCCAAAGATATTAGAGCCAATAATGAAATTAACTGTTATTACTCCAGAAGAAAATATGGGTGATGTTATTGGAGATTTAAANAGAAGAAGAGGACAAGTGGAAGGAATGGAGGATAAGGCAGGTGCTAAAGTAGTAAGNGCTAAAGTTCCTTTNTCAGAAATGTTTGGNTATATTACAGATTTAAGAACAATTACATCTGGAAGAGCTACATCTACAATGGAGTTCTTTGATTTTGTAGAGGCTCCTAAAAATATATCTGACGATGTTATTAAACAAGTTAACGGAGAATAATTAATATTTAAAGATGGCACAAAGAGTTAGAATAAAATTAAAGTCTTTTGATCACACATTAGTTGATCAGTCTGCTGAAAAAATAGTTAAAACAGTAAAAAATTCTGGTGCAATTATAAGTGGACCAATTCCGCTACCAACACACAAAAGAATTTATACGGTTTTAAGATCACCTCATGTTAACAAAAAAGCTAGAGAGCAGTTTCAGTTAACAAATCACAAGAGNTTAATGGATATATATAGTTCATCATCTAAAACTATTGATGCATTAATGAAACTTGAGTTGCCAAGCGGTGTNCATGTAGAAATAAAGGTAATATAAAAAGAAAAAAATGCCAGGTTTAATAGGAAAAAAAATAGGAATGACATCACTTTTTAATGAGGAAGGTAAAAATATTGCATGTACAATATTGCAAGCAGGTCCTTGTAAAGTGACTCAAATTAAAACTCAAGAANTTGATGGCTATGATGCNATACAGCTTGGATATTCNGATAGGAAAAAAGCTAAGACTANTAAATCACTTTTAGGNCACTTNAGTAAATCAGGTGTTGATCCTTTAAAAAAATTAGTTGAATTTANTGCAGATTTTANTGAGATTTCTTTAGGTGATACTGTAAGCGTGGATATTTTTGAAGAAGGAGATTATGTTACGGTTGTTGGAAATTCTAAGGGAAAAGGATTTCAGGGTGTTGTTAAACGTCATAATTTTAGAGGTGTTGGTGATGCAACGCATGGTCAACATAATAGATTAAGGGCNCCTGGTTCTATTGGTGCAGCATCTTATCCAGCTCGTGTATTTAAAGGNATGAGAATGGCAGGTCAGATGGGGGATGCAAGAGTAAAANTTGATAANCTTCAAGTTTTAAAAGTTCTTTCGGATAGAAATATGATAGTTGTAAAAGGAGCAGTACCTGGTCCAAAAAATTCTTATATAACAATTGAAAAATAATGAAATTAGCGGTACATAACATAAAAGGNAAGGAAACTAAAAAGCAGATTAACTTAAGTAAAGATATATTTGGANTTGAACCAAATAACCACGCTATATATTTAGATGTTAAACAATTTTTAGCATCACAAAGAAGCGGGACTCATAAAACTAAAGGTAGATCTGAAGTTAAGGGTAGTAGAAGAAAGCTAAGAAANCAAAANGGAAGTGGAGCTGCTAGNGTTGGNGATATCAAAAATCCANTATTTAGAGGAGGAGGTAGAGTATTTGGCCCACAACCAAGAAATTATGGGTTTAAAATAAATAAAAAAGTTAAGCGAATAGCTCGTAAATCTGCTCTTTCACATAAGGCGAAAGATAAGANTATTATTATATTAGAAGATTTTANTTTTGAACAGCCAAGTACACGTTCATATAATANCTTTTTATCAAGTTTTAATTTGGTAGATAGTAAGACNGTTCTTGTTATGTCTAATTCAAATAGAAATATTCTNTTNTCATCAAGAAATTTAAAAAATTCTAGAGTAGTTTTAGCTTCAGAATTGAACACTTATGATGTTATGAATGCTAATAAGTTGATGTTTACAGAATCTTCTGTTAGCGAAATTGAAAAAATTTTTAATAATTAAGAACAATGAGTATCATTAAAAGACCAATAGTTACAGAAAAAATGACATCGCAAGCAGAGAGTTATAATCGTTATGCTTTTGTTGTTGATAGAAAAGCTAATAAAATTGAAATTAAACATGCTGTTTCTGATATGTATGATGTTGATGTAGAAAGTGTAAGAACTATGATCTGTATAGGTAAAAAAAGAGTAAGGGGGACTAAGTCAGGAATGATTACAGGAAGAACTTCGACATATAAAAAGGCTATAGTTACTTTAGTTGAAGGTGATTCAATTGATTTTTATAGTAATATTTAAAGTAAGATAATATGGCATTAAAGAAATTTAGACCTATAACACCAGGACAACGACATAAGGTAGCACTTACTTTTGATACTATTACAAAGTCAAAACCGGAAAAATCTTTACTTGTAAAGAAGAAAAGAACAGGAGGTAGAAATGATTCGGGAAAAATGACTATTGAAAATGTTGGAGGAGGTCATAAACAAAGGTATCGACTTATTGATTTTAAAAGAAATAAATTCAATGTTGTAGCAAAAGTTGCCAGTATAGAATATGATCCTAACCGAACTGCGAATATTGCTTTATTACATTATGCTGATGGTGAGAAACGCTATATTTTAGCCCCTGATGGATTAAAAGTGGGTAATGAAATAGTTTCTTCAAAGGAAGCTTCTATAGAAATAGGAAATACATTACCACTATCTGAGTTACCTTTAGGTACAGTTATACATAATATTGAACTAAGACCTGGGCAAGGAGCAATTATGGTTCGTAGTGCAGGTGCAAGTGCTCAATTGATGGCTAGAGATGGAAAATACGCTATTATTAAGTTATCTTCTGGTGAAATTAGAAAGATTTTAAGTACTTGTTTAGCAACTATAGGAACTGTTTCAAATCCACAACATCAACTTTCAGTACACGGCAAGGCGGGAAGAAGAAGGTGGTTAGGTAGAAGACCAAATGTAAGAGCAACTGTAAAGAATCCTGTTGATCATCCTATGGGAGGAGGAGAGGCAAAATCTTCTGGTGGTCATCCAAGAAATAAAAATGGTGTGCCTGCTAAGGGATATAAGACAAGAGATAAGAAAAAGGCTTCCAGTAAATATATAATTGAGAGAAGAAAAAAATAAATAATTTATGGCTAGATCATTAAAAAAAGGACCGTACATTCATTATAAACTGCAAAGAAAAGTTGATGCAATGAATGATTCTGGAAAAAATACAGTAATCAAAACTTGGTCAAGATCCTCTATGATTTCACCAGATTTTGTAGGTAAAACATTTGCAGTACATAACGGCAAACAATTTATCCCGGTATTTATTACAGATAATATGGTTGGTCATAAGCTTGGAGAATTTTCACCTACAAGAAATTTTCGTGGTCATGGAAATAATAGAAAAAAATAAAATATGGGTGCTAGAAAACGAATAAGAGCCAATGAGTTAAAGAAAGCGAGAAAAAATATCGCTTTTGCTAAATTAAATAATTGTCCTACCTCACCTAGAAAAATGAGATTAATAGCAGATTTGATTAGAGGTATGGATGTTGAGAGGGCATTAGCAGAGTTAGAACATAACCCTAAAGAAGCATCTGGAAGAATGCAAAAATTATTATTATCTGCACTTTCAAATTGGGAAGCAAAAAATGAAGGAAAAAGAATGGATGATAATAATTTATATGTTTCAGAGGTAAAAGTTGATTCGGCTAGAATGCTTAAAAGAATTCAGCCTGCACCTCAAGGAAGAGCTCATCGAATTAGAAAAAGATCTAACCACGTTACTTTGGTAGTTGACAGTAGAATAAAAAAAGAAGTTAAATAATATGGGACAAAAAGCAAACCCTATTGGGAATAGATTAGGAATTATTAGAGGTTGGGAATCCAACTGGTATGGTGGCGATAATTTTGGAGAAAAATTAGCTGAAGATACTAAAATTAGAGAATATTTAATGGCAAGACTTTCGAAAGCAAGCGTATCCAAGATTGCTATTGAAAGAACACTTAGATTAGTTACTATTACTATTCATACTGCTCGACCAGGAATTATTATAGGTAAAGGAGGACAGGAAGTTGAAACCCTCAAAGAAGAAGTCAAAAAGGTTACAGATAAAGAAATTCAGATTAATATTTTTGAAGTTAAACGACCTGAATTAGAGGCAACTTTAG
Organism: Flavobacteriales bacterium; assembly: GCA_002711125.1. Taxonomy (GTDB): domain Bacteria; phylum Bacteroidota; class Bacteroidia; order Flavobacteriales; family BACL11. The sequence continues at coordinate 47,744 of PAHN01000016.1, read as the reverse complement.
TTGCTGATAGTATTGCAAGACAGATAGAAGGTAGAGTATCATATAAAAGAGCTACTAAAATGGCAATAGCTTCTACAATGCGAATGGGAGCTGAAGGAATAAAAATACAAATTTCAGGAAGATTAAATGGAGCTGAAATGGCTAGATCTGAGATGATGAAGGAGGGTAGAACTCCTTTACATACATTCAGAGCTGACATTGATTATGCTTTGTCTGAAGCTTTAACTCAATATGGTTTGATTGGAATTAAGGTGTGGATTTGTAGAGGTGAGGTGTATGGTAAAAGAGATTTAATGTTGCATTTTAAATCACCAAAGAAAAAAGATTTTCAATCGAATAATAGAAGAAGAAAATAAAAAAAAATGTTACAACCAAAGAAAACAAAATTCAGAAAGATGCAAAAGGGCAAAATGAAAGGTAATGCCCAAAGAGGAAATAAATTAGCTTTTGGGTCTTATGGTATAAAAGCTTTGGAGGAAACTTGGATGACTGCTCGTCAAATAGAAGCGGCTCGTATTGCTGTAACTCGTTTTATGAAGCGGCAAGGTCAAGTTTGGATTAGAATATTTCCTGATAAACCGATAACAAAAAAACCTGCTGAAGTTAGAATGGGTAAAGGTAAAGGAGGTGTTGAAGCATGGGTGTCAATGGTAACTCCAGGAAGAATGCTTTTTGAGTGTGATGGTGTAGATATAGATACTGCTAAAGAAGCTTTAAGATTAGCTGCTCAAAAATTACCAATAAAAACTAAGTTTGTTGTGAGAAGAGATTTACAAAATAATTAATAAAATGAAAGCGCAAGTATACACAGATATGCCATTAAATGAACTTAATGATCTTTTAAATTCTGAAAGAGACAAGTTAATTAAAATGAAAATGAGTCATTCGGTTTCTCCTATTGAGAATCCTATGAAAATTAAATATGCTAAAAAAACTGTAGCTCGAATTATGACAGAAATTACTAGAAGAGGTAGATTAAAATAGTTAATAAAATGGATAGAAATTTTAGAAAAGAAAGAATTGGTATTGTTTCAAGTTGTAAAATGGATAAGTCTATTGTTGTGACAATTGAAAGAAAAGTGAAACATCCATTATATGGAAAATTTGTTAATCAAAGCAAAAGATTTATAGCTCATGATGAAAAAAATACATGTGGCGAAGGTGATTTAGTAAAAATCATGGAAACAAGACCATTGAGTAAAAATAAAAATTGGAGGTTAGTAGAAATAATTGAAAGAGCAAAATAATATGATACAACAAGAATCAAGATTAAAAGTTGCAGATAATAGTGGAGCAAAAGAAGTTCTTTGTATAAGAGTTTTAGGAGGGACTAAAATGCGTTATGCCTCTATAGGAGATAAAATTGTATGTACTGTTAAAAATGCTATGCCTTCAGGTAATATTAAGAAGGGACAAGTTGTTAAAGCTGTTGTAGTAAGAACAAAAAAAGAGATAAGAAGAGCAGATGGATCATATATACGTTTTGGAGACAATGCGTGTGTAATTATTGATGAAAATGGACAAATGAAAGGTTCACGTGTATTTGGACCTGTTGCTAGAGAGTTACGTGATAATGATTTTATGAAAATTGTTTCATTAGCACCAGAAGTATTATAATATTAAAATATGGTAAAGATTAANATAAGAAAAAACGATATAGTTTTAGTAAATTCCGGAAACTCTAAAGGTGAAAAAGGAAAAGTAATTAAGGTTTATCCTAAGGAAAATAAAGCTATGGTAGAGGGTGTAAATATGATATCTAAACACACTAAACCAAATGCTGCAAATCCTCAGGGGGGAATTATTAAACAAGAATCTAAAATACATATTTCTAATCTAGTTCTGGTTGANCCAAAGTCTGGTGANCCNACNAAGGTTGGAAGAAGAAAGGATGAAAAAACAGGAAAGTTAATAAGATTTGCAAAACAAACAGGAGAAGCAATTAAGTGATGGAATATATACCAAGATTAAAGAAAAAATACAAGGAAGAGGTTATTAATAACCTCAAAACGAATTATAAATCANTAATGCAAGTTCCTAAATTGGTTAAGATATGTCTTAATCAGGGCTTGGGAAGCGCTATTTCTGATAAAAAACAAATTGAAGCAGCACAAAAGGAAATGACATTGATTACAGGTCAGCACGCAATGTTGACTTTATCTACAAAGGATATTTCTAATTTTAAATTAAGAAAGGGTATGCCTGTAGGAGTTATGGTTACTCTTCGAGGGNATAAAATGTATGAGTTTTTAGACAGGCTTATTACATCTACTTTACCTAGAGTAAGAGATTTTAATGGTATATCTGATAAGGGTTTTGATGGGAGAGGAAATTATACAATGGGAATAAAGGAACAAATAGCATTTCCAGAAATTAGTATAGATAAAATATCTAAAATAACTGGAATGGATATAACTTTTGTNACTAATTCTAATTCTGATCTTGATGCGATGATGTTACTAAAGGAGCTTGGAATGCCTTTTAAAGTGCATGATAAATCAAAAGAAAAGACAGTAGAAAATCTCAATAAANACGAAGATAAAACTGTTAAATTAGAAAAAGAAGAATTGATATCTGATGAAAATCAATCTGAAAATAATAAAAATATAGAAAGTTAAAACATGGCAAAAGAATCAATGAAAGCCCGAGAGGTTAAAAGAGCAAAAATTGTAGCGAAATATGCAAAAAAAAGAGCTGCATTAAAAGCTGCTGGTGATTATGAAGGATTACAAAAATTACCAAANGATGCTTCTCCTATTAGGATGCATAATAGATGTAAATTAACAGGAAGACCTAAAGGATACATGAGACAATTTGGTATTTCTCGTGTTAAATTTAGAGAAATGGCAAATTTTGGACTAATACCAGGAGTTAAAAAAGCAAGTTGGTAATATAAATTAATTAAAGATATGTTAACAGACCCTATAGCAGATTATTTAACAAGAGTTAGAAATGCTCAAATGGCAGGCCATAAAGTTGTAGATATACCTGCATCNAAAATGAAAAAGTCTATTACCCAGATTCTTCATGAAAAGGGATATATATTAGATTTTAAGTTTGAGGAAACTACAGATAAACAAGGTAATATTAAAATTGCTTTAAAGTATAATGATAAAACTAAGTTGCCTACTATAAAGAAACTAATTAGAATTTCNAAACCTGGTTTGAGAAAGTATGCGGATGCAAATAATTTACCTAGAGTAATTAATGGATTAGGTATTGCGATTCTTTCAACTTCTAAAGGTGTATTGACAGATAAAGAAGCGAGAGATATGAANATTGGNGGAGAAGTAATTTGTCATGTTTATTAAATAAAAGATAAAGAATAATGTCTAGAATAGGAAATAACCCAATTGTCATTACTGAAGGTGTTTCAGTAAATATGGAAGGTCAAAATATTCAAGTAAAAGGAAAGCTTGGTGAGCTTTCTCAAAATATTGATTNACATAATATATCTNTTAATATTGCAGATAATATTATAACTCTTCAACGATCATCNGAAGACAAAGAGATAAGAGCAAAACACGGATTATATAGGTCATTAATTGCTAACATGGTTGAGGGTGTTTCTGTAGGTCATACNAAAAAATTAGAACTTAGNGGTGTTGGATATAGAGCAGTAACGCAAGGAAACACACTTGATATTTCTGTTGGTTATTCTCATAATATTATTTTTGAAATTCCTGATCAACTTAAAGTAATAGCNGAAACAGAAAAAGGTAAAGCACCTATAGTGACAATTTCAGGTTGTGATAAACAGTTAGTTGGTGCTATGGCTGCAAGAATAAGAGCTGAGAGAAAACCTGAGCCTTANAAGGGTAAAGGAATTAGATATGTTGATGAATATGTAAGAAAGAAGGCAGGAAAAACAGCTGCAGCTAAATAAANAATTTATTATGAATTCAAAAAAAATAGCAAGAAAAAGAGTAAGATACTCGATTAGAAAAAAAATATTTGGGACACAAGAAAGACCAAGATTAGCTGTATTTAGATCTAATAAACAGATTTATGCACAAATTATCGATGATANTACTGGANATACAATAACANCNGCATCTTCTTCTANTTTTGAAGGAACCAAAACNCAACAAGCTAATGAAGTTGGTAAATTAATAGCTGAAAATGCTAAAAAAGTTGGAGTTGATACTGTTGTTTTTGATAGAGGAGGTTTTTTATATCATGGAAGAGTTAAAGAATTAGCTGATTCAGCACGAAAAGCAGGATTAAAATTTTAAAAAAATATGTTAAAATTAGCACAAAATAAAAGAATAAACGTAACTGCAGATATTGAATTAAAAGATAGATTAGTTGCAGTTCAAAGAGTTGTTAAAGTAACTAAAGGTGGTAGAGCATTTAGGTTTTCTGCTATTGTAGTTGTTGGTGATGAAAAAAGTATTGTTGGTATTGGATTAGGAAAGTCTAAAGATGTTGCAACTTCGATTCAGAAAGCTATAGAAGCAGCAAAGAAAAATTTAGTAAGAGTTCCTATTCATAATGGAACTATCCCTCATGATCAGGTTGCAAAATTCAAAGGAGCATTAGTTTTAATGAAACCAGCTTCAAGTGGAACCGGTGTCAAAGCTGGTGGGGCAATGCGTGCAGTTTTAGAAAGTGCTGGAGTAAAAGATGTACTTGCAAAATCTAAAGGTTCTGCTAATCCTCATAATTTAGTTAAGGCTACTTTGAAAGCTTTACTTGAATTAAGAGACGCTAGAACAGTCGCAATGCAAAGGGGCTTGAAAATGGAGAAAGTTTTTAATGGATAAGTATATTTTATTATGAAAAAAATAAAAATTAAACAAGTTAGGAGTAAAATAGGTAGACCAAAAGATCAGCGTAGGACATTGGATGCTCTTGGATTACGCAAAATGAATGCAATTGTTGAACATAATGCAACTCCACAAATTCTTGGTATGGTAAAAAAAGTATCACATTTAGTAACGATATTATAATTTATTATGGAACTACAAAATTTAAAACCAGCAAAAGGATCTATCAAATCAAGAAAAAGAGCAGTTGGAAGAGGAGAAGGATCCAAAAAAGGAGGTACTGCAACAAGAGGGCATAAAGGAGCAAAATCTCGATCAGGATATTCTAAAAAAATAGGATTTGAAGGAGGTCAACAACCACTTCAAAGAAGACTACCTAAATTTGGTTTTAACTCACCAAATAGGGTTGAATACAATGTAGTTAATCTTGATACAATTGAATCTTTGATTAAATCAAAAAAACTTAAATCAAAAATTAATAAAATTGACTTGATTAATAATGGTCTTGTTCAGAAAAAAGATCTTGTTAAAATATTGTCTAGGGGAGAAATTACTATGAAAATAGATATTACAGCAAATGCTTTTTCTAAATCTGCAAAATTAGCTATAGAGAAGCTTGGAGGTTCCACTAACTTAGAAAAATAAAATGAAGAAAATAATAGAAACTATTAAAAATATTTGGAGTATTGAGGATTTGAGAAGTAGAATCTTATTTACTTTATTTATTTTAGCTGTATATAGATTAGGTTCTTTTGTAGTTCTTCCTGGTGTTGACCCTGCTCAGCTAACAGCTTTGAAAGAAAGTACTGACGATGGTTTGTTAGGATTATTGAATATGTTTACTGGTGGTGCTTTTGCTAATGCATCTATTTTTGCATTAGGTATTATGCCTTATATTTCTGCTTCAATTGTAATTCAACTTTTAGGTATGGCAATTCCATATTTTCAAAAATTACAAAAAGAGGGAGAAAGTGGAAGAAGAAAAATTAATAGTATTACGAGATACTTAACAATTCTTATATGTGCAGGTCAAGCTCCTGGCTATATTGCCACACAAATAACAAATAATCCTGGTGTTGTTCCTACTGAGGGTCCTTTATGGTGGTTTACTGCTGTATTAGTATTAATTACTGGAACAATATTTGTAATGTGGTTGGGAGAAAGAATTACTGATAGAGGTATTGGTAATGGTATTTCTTTATTAATTATGATTGGAATTATTGCTGGTTTACCTCAATCTTTAATTACTGAATTTACTTTAGCATTAGGTACAAAAGTTGGAGGTTTAGTAATGTTTATGGTTGAGATGGTAACTTTACTTATTGTTATTATGGTTTCTATTTTACTAGTTCAAGGAACTAGAAGAATTCCAGTTCAATATGCTAAAAGAGTTATTGGAAATAAGCAATACGGAGGTGTACGTCAATTTATTCCATTAAAAGTGAATGCAGCTGGAGTTATGCCAATTATTTTTGCACAAGCAATAATGTTTGTTCCTCTCACTTTAGCAGGTTTTGCAGACTCATCTGATATATCAAACTGGTTTTTAAGAGAATTTTCTCAATTTGATGGATTTTGGTACAACTTAACTTTTTTTATAATGGTTGTGTTGTTTACTTATTTTTATACAGCAATTACTGTTAATCCAAATCAGATGGCTGATGATATGAAAAAAAACGGTGGTTTTATTCCTGGAATTAAGCCTGGAAGAGCTACATCAGAATATTTAGATGCAGTGATGTCTAGAATCACTTTTCCTGGTTCTTTATTTTTAGGATTTGTTGCTATTCTTCCTGCTTTTGCGATGATTTTATTCAAAATGGATATGGGATTTGCTCAATTTTATGGAGGAACTTCATTATTAATTTTAGTAGCAGTTGTACTTGATACATTACAACAAATTGAGAGTCATTTGTTAATGAGACATTATGATGGATTAATGGACTCTGGAAGGATAAAAGGAAAATCATCTGGTAATAATATGATATGATTATTTATGATTTATTATAAAACAGAAGAAGAGATTGATTTGATAAGAGAAAGTTCTTTATTAGTTGCAAGAACTCATGCTGAGTTAGCTTGCTATATAAAACCTGGAGTAACATCTTTAGCTTTGGATAAAAAAGCAGAAGAGTTTATTAGGGATAATGGAGGTGTTCCTGCTTTTAAAGGATATAATGGATTTCCTAACACTTTATGTGTCTCACCTAATTCTCAAGTAGTTCATGGTATTCCTAATAGTAATATGTTAACAGATGGTGATATATTGTCTGTTGATTGTGGTGTTTTATTAAATGGCTATTATGGTGATTCAGCATTTACATATGAAGTAGGTGAAATATGTAGTGATGTTAAGAAATTACTTAATGTTACAAAAGATGCATTATATAAAGGTATAGAAGTAGCTATAGAAGGTAACTATATTGGTGATATTGGTTCAGCTATACAAAATTATGCAGAAAGCTTTGGTTATTCTGTGGTAAGAGAATTAGTAGGTCATGGTATTGGTAAAAACCTTCATGAATCTCCTGAGGTTCCAAATTATGGTTTAGCAGGTGAAGGGCAAATTCTTAAAGAAGGACTCGTAATTGCAATTGAACCAATGATTAATATGGGAAAAAAAGAAATTTTGCATCATAATGATGGTTGGACTATAACAACTTTTGATAGCAAGCCATCTGCTCACTTCGAACATACAATTGTGGTAAGAAAAGAAAAAGCAGAAGTATTATCAAGTTTTGAAGAGATAGAAAAAAATATATATGGCTAAACAAGAAAATATAGAATTAGATGGTATAATAACTCAGGCATTATCAAATGCTATGTTCCGTGTTGAATTAGAAAATGGACATGAAATAATTGCTCATATTTCTGGTAAAATGAGAAAATTCTATATCAAACTTTTAACTGGAGACAAAGTAAAGATAGAAATGTCTCCTTATGATTTAACTAAAGGAAGAATAACTTATAGGTATTAAAAAAATATAATAAAAATGAAAGTTAGAGCATCAGTAAAAAAGAGAAGTGAAGATTGCATTATCGTGAAAAGAAAGGGTCGCGTTTATGTGATTAATAAAAAGAACCCAAGATATAAACAAAGACAAGGTTAATAATGGCAAGAATTCAAGGTATTGATTTACCAAAAAATAAAAGAGGTATTATAGGTTTAACTTACATATACGGTATTGGAAAATCTTTTGCGAAATCAATTTTGCAGGAAGCAAATGTTTCTATTGATAAGAAAGTACAAGAATGGTCTGATGATGAAGCTAATAAAATCAGATCAATAATTTCTGAAAAATATACTGTAGAGGGGGAGTTGCGAGCAGAAACAAAAATGAATATCAAGAGATTGATGGATATTGGATGTTATAGAGGTATTCGTCATAGAACAGGTTTACCTTTAAGAGGTCAGAAAACAAAAAATAATTCTAGAACAAGAAAAGGTAAAAAGAAAACTGTTGCAAATAAAAAAATAGCTACTAAATAATTTTTTAAACATGGCAAAAACAACTAAAAAAAATAAAGTTAGAGTTGAAGTAGAGGGTCAGGCTCATATTCAAGCTACCTTTAACAATATTATTATTTCACTCACAAATAATAGCGGTCAGGTTATTTCTTGGTCCTCTGCAGGAAAAATGGGATTTAGAGGTTCGAAGAAGAATACTCCGTATGCTGCCCAGTTAGCAGCTGAAGACTGTGCAAAAGTAGCATTAGAACAAGGTTTAAAGAGAGTAAAAGTTTATGTAAAAGGTCCTGGGCAAGGAAGAGAATCAGCAATTAGATCAATACATAATACTGGAATAAGTGTTACAGAAATTGTTGATATTACTCCATTACCACACAATGGATGTCGCCCACCAAAGAAAAGAAGAGTTTAAAATTTAGATAAAATTATATATAAAAAATTATGGCAAGATATACAGGTCCAACATCTAGAATAGCAAGACGATTTGGAGAACCAATTTTTGGTCCAGATAAGGCATTAGCTAAGAAAGCATATGCTCCAGGTCAGCATGGAAATCAAAGAAGAAGGGGTAAGCAATCTGACTATGGAGTGCAATTAATGGAAAAACAAAAAGCTAAATTTACTTACGGTATTTTAGAAAAACAATTTTCTAATTTATTTAAGGAAGCATTAAGAAGAAAAGGTGTTACTGGAGAAAATTTACTCCAAATGTGCGAGCTACGTTTAGATAATGTTGTTTATAGATTAGGAATAGCACCAACAAGAAGAGCAGCTCGTCAATTAGTAACACATAATCATATTACTGTAAATACTAAAAATATAAACATACCATCTTATGCATTAAAAGCTGGAGATATTATTTCTGTTCGCGAAAGGTCAAAATCATTGGAAGTAATATCAAATTCAATTGCTTCTAATCAATCAAAAATGGAATGGTTGGAATTTAATACTGAAACTTTAATAGGTAAAGTTATTGCTGCTCCTGAAAGAATTCAAATTCCTGAAAATATTAAAGAACAAGTAATAGTAGAATTATATTCTAAATAAAATAATTAAAAAATAAAAATATGTCAATTTTAGATTTTCAAAAACCTGATGAGGTTATAATGATTAATGAAGAAGGTAATAGAGGAAATTTTGAGTTTCGTCCTTTAGAACCTGGTTATGGATTAACTGTAGGCAATGCATTAAGAAGAGTGTTATTGTCTTCATTAGAGGGTTATGCTATCACATCTATTAAAATAGTAGGTGTGGATCATGAGTTTTCAACCATCAAAGGGGTTGTTCAAGATGTTGCAGAAATTATTTTAAATATAAAGCAAGTTAGATTCAAGCAGCAAATTGATTCTATTGATGAAGAAAAAGCAACTTTAAAGGTTACAAATAGTAACAAGGTTACAGCTAATGATATTGCAAGTAGTTTATCTAATTTTCAAGTTTTAAATACTGATTTGTTAATTTGTGAAATGGATAATAATGTAACATTTGAAATGGAATTTACTGTAAAAAAAGGTAGAGGGTACGTTCCTGCAGAGGAAAATATAGAAGAAGAGTCAGAAATTTCTACTATTGCAATTGATTCAATTTTTACCCCTATTGTAAATGTAAATTATAATGTTGAAAATTACAGAGTTGGTCAAAAAATAGACTACGAAAAATTAAATTTTAACATAACAACTGATGGTTCTTTGGATCCACAACAAGCTTTAACTGAAGCCTCTAAAATTTTAATTCAACATTTTATGTTGTTTTCTGATGAAAAAATAAATTTAGAGGAAGAAATAACTGATGAATTTGATGAAGATACTTTGCATATGCGCCAATTATTAAAGACTGAATTAACTGAGTTTGGATTATCAGTTCGTGCATTAAACTGTTTAAAGACAGCTGAAGTTTATACTCTAGGAGAGTTAGTCTCATTTAAAAAGTCAGATATGTTAAAGTTTAGAAATTTTGGTAAAAAATCATTAACTGAATTAGAAGAATTAGTTGAAGCAAAAGGCTTAACATTTGGATATGATACTTCTAAGTATAATTAAAATATTATAAAAGTATGAGACACGGTAAAAGATTTAATCATTTAAGTAGAAAGTCAGCGCATAGAAGAGCAATGCTGGCAAATATGGCTAGTTCGTTAATTGAACATAAAAGAATTAAAACTACTTTAGCCAAAGCAAAGGCTTTAAGATCTTATATTGAGCCATTAATTACAAAATCAAAAAATGATACTACTCATTCTAGAAGGATAGTGTTTTCATATTTGAAGCAAAAAGATGCTATAACTGAATTATTTTCTGAAATTTCAACAAAGATTGCTGACAGACCAGGAGGATACACCAGAATTATAAAGTTAAGCAATAGATTGGGAGATAATGCTCAAATGGCGTTTATTGAATTAGTTGATTATAATGATGATTATGCTACAAATAAACCTAAAAGAAAAAAATCAAGAAGAACTAGAAGAAAATCTTCATCTGAACCTACTTTAAATGATAATAATTTAGTTAAGGAAACTAATGATGAAATAATTGTAAAGAGTGATAAAAATAATAGAGATCAGGCAAGTGAAGAGCTTGCATCTAAAGAGGTTAAGAAAGAAGTAGATCAGGTAAGTGAAAAGCCCGCATCTAAAGAGGTTAAGAAAGAAGTAGCTCAGGCAAGTGAAGAGCCTGCATCCAAAGAGGTTAAGAAAGAAGTAGATCAGGTAATTGAAGAATCAGTATCTCAAGAGTCTGAACAAGAAAAAGAAGATAATAAAAACCCTGAAAATCAAGAAAATAAAGAAGAGTAGAATTACTTTTTTTTAATAAATAAATGATGATTAAGGGTAAGGCTTAGGTTTTACCCTTTTTATTTAAATAATAATATGAAATATATAAAAAAACATAATGCTTTATTATTACTACAAGATGGAACAATATTTTATGGTAAAGCAAATGGTTTAAAAGGAGTCGCTACTGGAGAACTTTGTTTTAATACGGGAATGACGGGCTATCAAGAAGTATTTACCGACCCATCATATTATGGTCAGTTAATGATTACTACTAATGCGCATATTGGAAATTATGGTGTTAAGTCTAATGAAGTTGAATCAGAAAACATGAAGATTGCTGGTCTAATATGTAAAAACTTTAACAATGGTTTTTCTAGATATGGTGGCGATTCTGATTTAAGTACATATTTTATTGAGCAAAATAAAATAGTAATATCTGATGTTGATACTAGAGCAGTAGTTCGTCATATCCGAGATAAAGGGGCTATGAATGCTGTTATATCAACAAATAATTTGAGTATATCTGAACTAGAAAAAATTTTATCTAAAGTTCCATCCATGAAAGGATTAGAACTTTCTTCATCAGTAAGTACTCAAAAACCATATTTTTATGGGGATCCAAAATCTAAGATTAAAATTGCAGTACTGGATTTAGGAGTCAAAAGAAACATATTAAAATGTATGACAGATAGAGGATGTTATTTACAAGTATTTCCAATGAATACTAAATTTGAAGAAATGAGTAATTGGAATCCGCAGGCTTTCTTTTTGTCAAATGGTCCTGGGGACCCTTCAGCAATGCCTCAAGTTATAGAACAAGTTAAAAAAATCACTAATGATGGTAGGGCTGTTTTTGGAATTTGTCTTGGTCATCAAGTAATTGCCCTTTCAGAAGGAATATCTACATACAAAATGCATAATGGTCATAGAGGTATTAATCACCCTGTAAGAAATTTAATATCTGGTAAAGCAGAAGTGACATCTCAAAATCATGGTTTTGGTATTTCATCAGAGGATATTAATAATAATCCAAATGTTAAAGTAACTCACATAAATTTAAATGATGATACTATAGAGGGAATCAAATTGAAAAATAAAAATTGTTTTTCTGTTCAATATCACCCAGAATCATCTCCTGGACCTCATGATTCAAGATATTTATTTGATGATTTTATCAATAATATTAGAAATAAATGAGCAAAATAAAAAAAATTTCAGCAAGACAAATTCTTGACTCTAGAGGTAATCCAACAGTTGAAGCAGAGGTATATACAGAATTTGGCTTTGTAGGAAGAGCTTCAGTTCCATCTGGAGCATCTACGGGTAAGTATGAGGCAGTTGAACTTAGAGATAATGCTAAGGATATTTATTTAGGTAATGGAGTTTTAAATGCAGTTAATAACATAAATACTATAATAAATAAAAACTTAATAGGTTTTGATGTGTCAAATCAGCAATTAATTGATACAACTATGATTAATCTAGATGGTACTCCAAATAAATCAAATTTAGGTGCAAATGCAATATTAGCTGTTTCTTTAGCATGTGCAAAGTCTGCTGCTAATGAATCTAATAAATCTTTGTTTCAGTATATAGGAGGAGATGAAGCGATACAATTACCGATACCAATGATGAATATTTTAAATGGAGGAGCTCATGCTGATAATCATATTGATTTTCAAGAATTTATGGTAATGCCATTAGGTGCAAATTCTTTTTCTGAGGCTCTTAGAATGGGAACAGAGATTTTTCATCACTTAAAAATTGAATTAAAAAATTGTGGTTATTCTACTAATGTTGGAGATGAAGGTGGATTTGCCCCAAATTTAAATTCTAACGAAGATGCTATTGAAGTTTTACTAAAAGCAGTTAAATCTTCTGGATATATTGCTGGTCGTGATATATACATTGCTATAGATGCGGCTGCTTCTGAATTTTATAATGAAACACAAAATATTTATACAATTAATCAATCTAGTGAAAAAAAAATGACTTCTTTAGAAATGGTTAATTTTTGGGAGAATTGGGTGAATAAGTATCCATTAATTTCAATTGAAGATGGATTACATGAGGATGATTGGGAGGGATGGAAAGAATTAACAAAAAGAATAGGAAATAAAGTTCAATTGGTAGGAGATGATTTATTTGTTACAAATGTTGATAGATTATCAAAGGGAATTAAATCAAGTACTGCAAATTCGATTTTAATTAAAGTTAATCAAATAGGAACACTTACAGAGACTATTTCTGCTGTGAATATGGCGCATAGTAACGGATATACTTCTGTTATGAGTCATAGATCGGGAGAGACAGAAGATACTGTAATAGCTGATTTAGCTGTAGCACTAAATTGTGGACAGATAAAGACTGGTTCTTTATCAAGATCTGATAGAATTGCAAAGTATAATCAATTAATAAGAATTGAAGAACAACTTTCATCTAATGCTATTTATGAAGGAAAAAAATTTAAATTTTTAAAAAATAATAAGACATAAAAATATAATGACAAAAAAAGCTGAATTACACTATGATGGAAAAGTATATGAATTACCGGTAATTACTGGTACTGAAAATGAAAATGCCATAGATATTAGTAGACTTAGGGCAGATACAGGTTTAATTACTTTGGATAAAGGTTTTAAAAATACTGGGTCTACACAGAGTTCTATTACTTTTTTAAATGGAGAAGAAGGTATTTTAAGATATAGAGGTTACTCTATTGAAGATTTAGCTGAAAACGCAAGTTTTTTAGAGGTTGCATTTTTATTAATTTACGGTAATTTACCAAGTAAATTAGAGTTAGATTTTTTTGTAGAAGATATTACTCAGCATTCTTTAGTGCATGAAGATGTGAAATCTATTTTAGATGGTTTTCCATCTAAAGCACATCCCATGGGAGTACTCTCTTCTTTAGTATCATCTTTAACGGCTTTCTATCCTAAATCTTTAGATCCAAATAGATCTAAAGAAGAGGTAAATGGTACAATTATTAGAGCTATTGCTAAACTACCGACTCTTGCAGCTTGGAGTTATAAAAATAGAATGAGACAGCCAATTATGTATCCTAAAAATGAGTTAAGTTACACTGCTAATTTTATGCATATGATGTTCGGTTTACCAACAACAGAAAAAAAAGTAAGCCCTGTAGTATCAAAAGCAATTGATAAGTTGTTAATTCTTCATGCTGATCATGAACAGAATTGTTCTGCTTCAACTGTTCGAATTGTTGGATCATCACATGCTAGTTTATATGCTTCAGTTTCTGCAGGTATTGCAGCTTTGTGGGGTCCTCTTCATGGGGGAGCTAATCAAGCAGTTATTGAAATGTTAGAAAAAATAAAGAATGATGGTGGAAATGTAGATAAATATGTTGAGAAAGCAAAAGATAAAAAAGATTCTTTTAGATTGATGGGTTTTGGTCATAGAGTTTATAAAAATTTTGACCCTAGAGCCACAATAATAAAAAAGGCTGCTGATGATGTTTTGAATGAATTAGGAATTAATGATCCTGTCTTAGACATAGCTAAAAAATTGGAAAATGTTGCCTTAAATGATGATTATTTTAAATATAGAGGTTTATATCCTAATGTAGATTTTTATTCTGGAATTATATACAGAGCATTAGGCATTCCAACTGATATGTTTACAGTTATGTTTGCTTTAGGAAGATTACCTGGTTGGATAGCGCAGTGGAAAGAAATGAGAGAAAACAAAGAACCTATAGGGAGACCAAGACAAGTATACACTGGAGCTAAAGAGAGAGAATATGTTCCAATAAATAATAGATAGTCACATAATTAATTTTTTCTTATTTTTTATTCATGGGTTACAAAAGTTTAGAGCAATGTATTTATGATTTAGAAAAAAATGGTAACGTCAGAGTTATTAGTGATAAAATCAATCCAGATTTAGATATTGCAACTATTCATTTAAATGAGTTTAAAAAAGGTAAAAAAGTATTACTATTTAATAATGTTTTCGGTAGTAAATTCAGAGCTGTTTCAAATATTTTTGGAACTGTTGAAAGAGGAAAGTATATTTTTAGAGATTCTTTAAAAATAGTAAAAACTCTTATAGCAGTTAAATTAGATCCCTTATCAGTATTTAAGAATCCAATTTATTCCTTTGTTTCGTTATTAAATGGAATTTATGCTATCCCAAAAAAAGTTAAATTTCCTAAAAAATTTTCTGAAATTAAAATAGAAGATTTACCGCAAATAAAATGTTGGAAACAAGATGGAGGAGCCTTTATTACTTTGCCACAAGTTTATTCAGAGGATATTGATAAGCCTGGTATTTTAAACTCTAATTTAGGTATGTATCGTATTCAGTTATCAGGAAATCAATATGAAATTAATAATGAGGTTGGCATGCACTATCAATTACATAGAGGTATTGGAGTTCATCAGAAAAAGGCTATTAAAAAAGGAAAACCACTCAAAGTATCAATATTTGTTGGTGGTCCTCCTGCTCATACATTTGCTTCTGTCATGCCTTTGCCTGAAGGTATATCTGAGGTCTCTTTTGCTGGTGTATTAGCAAAAAGGAGATTTAGATATGCTAAAAAAGATGGATATACCATCTCTGCTGATGCTGATTTTGTTATATGTGGGGAATTGTTTGAAAATGATTTAAAGCCTGAAGGACCATTTGGAGATCATTTAGGATATTATAGTTTAAAGCATGATTTTCCAGTTTTAAGAGTACACAAAGTTTTCGCAAAAGAAAACGGTATTTGGCCATTTACTGTTGTTGGAAGACCACCCCAAGAAGATTCTCAATTTGGCGCGTTAATTCATGAAATAACTGATAAAGCTATTGAAAAAGAAATTCCTGGTCTAAGAGCTGTTAATGCTGTAGATCATTCAGGAGTTCATCCACTTCTTTTGGCCATTGGAAGTGAAAGATATACTCCATATAATAAAACTAAAAAGCCTCAAGAACTATTAACTATATCAAATCATATTTTAGGCACAGGACAAATGTCACTTGCCAAGTATCTTTTTATTTGCGATGAAGAAAATGCTCCGGATATAAATGATGAAAAGTTATTTTTTACTCATTTTCTGCAAATAGTGGATTGGAATAGAGATCTTCATTTTCAAACAAAAACAACTATTGATACTTTAGATTATAGTGGAGAAGCATTAAACGAAGGATCTAAAGTAGTTATAGCTGCTGCGGGTTCATCTAAAAGACAGTTAAGATCAGTACTTCCTAAATTGGATTTACCTAAAGGATTTGAAAAACCTAAACTAGTAAGTCCTGGCAATTTAGTTATACAAGGTAAAGGAGATATAAATATTTTAATATCAAAATTAGAGAATCAAAATTTAGAAGAAATAGGATTAATAACAATTGTGAATGACTCAACTTTTGTTTCTGATTCTTTTGCGAATTGGTTATGGGTTACATTTACTCGGTCTAATCCTGCAAATGATATTTATGGGCTAAATTCAACAATTGTAAATAAACACTTCTCGTGTTCTTTACCACTAATAGATGCTAGAGTGAAGTCATTTCACGCTCCTGTTCTAAAGAGATAATTAAATTTTAAATTTTCTCTTTTTTTTCATTAACATGTACTTTGGTCCACTTTTAAATCCTTTAGGTAAATCCAATTTAGGAACAACCTTATCCATCAGTTTTTCAATTTGCATAAACTTTTTTATTTGTTTGGGATTTATGAATGTAATAGCTTCTCCTTTTTCTGAAGCTCTAGCGGTCCTTCCAATTCTATGTATATAATCCTCTGCATCATTAGGTACTTCATAATTAATTACCAATTTAATTTCTTTAATATCAATTCCTCTGGACAAAATATCTGTAGCAATTAGTATTTTGTTCTTTTTATGTTTAAAATCTCTAATTGTTTCTTCTCTTACTTCTTGTTTTAGACCAGAGTGCATTTCACTGGAATATATTTTTTCTTTTTTAAGAGTCCTATGTATTTCTTTAACCATTTTAATACTTGAAGCAAAAATTAATATACTATTTAAATTTTTAAAATTTTGTTTTAGTATTTGCGTGATTAATTTTATTTTTTGATTATCGTATACCATAAAGGCTTTTTGTATTAATCCATCAGCTGGCTTAGATAATGCAATATTTATTGTTTTTGGATTTTTTAATATTTTATTTGCTAGTTGGCGAATTTTTGTAGGCATTGTAGCAGAAAATAATAAGTTTTGCCTATTTAATGGAAGACTCTTAACTATCTTCATAATATCATCATAAAAACCCATATCAAGCATTCTATCTGCTTCATCTAAAACTAAATGTTTTACATATGACGTGTCAAAATAATTAAAGTCTAAATGTGCTAATAGTCTTCCAGGAGTACAAATTATAATATCAACACCTTTTATTAAAGCTTTTTTTTGATTATCAAATTCTATTCCGTCTCCACCTCCATAAATTGGATAAGATGTAGAATTAGTGAAATAAGCAAATCCTTCAATTTGATAATCAATTTGTTTTGCAAGCTCTCTTGTTGGTGCTACTATTATTGTATTTACTTTATTTTTAATTTTTGATTTATTTATTTTATCTAGAATAGGTAGTACAAATGCAGCAGTTTTACCTGTACCTGTTTGAGCGCAAGCAATTAAATCTAAATTCTTTTGTATGGTAGGTATTGCTTCTTTTTGAATAGGTGTCGGCTCATAAAAGCCCATAATATTTAGACCTTCTTGTAAATCTTCCCCAAATTTAAAATTTTTAAATTTCATTATTTTGATTTGAAAAAACCTCTATTTGATATTGTTAATTAGTTTATTAATTTTATTTAAAACTGCAAAAAACACTTCCTTTTCTTGTTCATTTATTTCTGAGAAAATTTTGTTATTGAAATTTAGTACAGTTTTTTTTGCTATTTCTCTTCTGTTTAGACCTAATTTAGTTAATTTTATTATTACTTTTCTTTTATCAATTTTGTCATTAACCCTTTTAATAACTCCAAGTTTTTCTAATTTTTTTAAGGATCTTGATAGTGATGTTGCTTCCATGCCCATATTTGGTCCTAATTGAGTTGATGGAGTTCCTTCATACATGTCAATATTTAATAGTATCATTGCTAATGCCATACTACCCATATATTCAATTGCTGTACGGTTATACATTTTAGTTATGTTATACCATGTTTTTCTAATATTGTAGTCAATTGTTTCTTCTTGTTCCATAACTTATATTTATTTTATAAATATACAAATAAAAACTATGCAAGCATAGTTTTTATTGAGATATTTGGTTTTCTTTATCATTTAATTTATAATTTTATAATCTAAACTATTATTACTTATGAAATATTTGTCTCCCTTAGAAATGCTTTATAAATGGGAAAAAGAAAAACCAAATCAAATTTTTTTATCTCAACCTATAAATAATATATGGCATCATTGGACATGGAAAGAATTTGGAATTGAAGTTAGAAAAATGGCATCATATTTGAAGAAGTTAAATCTTCCTAATGAAAGTAAAATAGGTTTATTATCTAAAAATTGTGCTCATTGGTTAATGACTGATATGGCAATTATGATGAGTGGTCATGTGTCAGTTCCACTTTATCCTAATTTAAATGCTGAAACACTTTCAAAAATATTATCTCACTCAGAAACTAAATTACTTTTTGTTGGTAAATTAGATAATTATAAAGAAATGAAAGGAGGTGTTCCAAATGATATGAATTGTATTACATTTCCATTTTATTCAGAGGACTATCCAAAATGGAATGACTTACTTAAAAATATTTCCCCACTAAAAGAAAATATTATAAGAAAGCCTAACGAACTTGCTACAATTATATATACATCAGGTACTACTGGAGCCCCAAAAGGAGTTATGCATAAATTTTTTAATTTTTCTTTTGCAACTACCAACGCAGTAAATATTATTCCTTTAAAGGAGGAATCGTTTTTTTCTTACTTGCCTTTATGTCATATTGCAGAAAGATTATTAGTGCAAATGGGTAGTTTATATTGTGGAGGTAAGGTTTCTTTCGCAGAAAGTTTAGATACATTTGCTAAAAATTTATCAGATGTTTCACCAACAATCTTTTTAGGTGTTCCTAGAATTTGGACTAAATTTCAGCAGGGAATTCTCTCAAAAATTCCTCAAAAAAAGTTAAGTTTTCTTTTAAATATTCCAATTATCTCATCAATAATTAAAAATAAAATAAAGAAAAGTATAGGTTTATCTAAAGCTACTAATGTATTTACAGGAGCGGCTCCAACTCCTATTTCTTTAATTAATTGGTTTACACATTTAGGAATTAATATTCAGGAGGCTTATGCTATGACAGAAAATACTTGTTATTCTCATGTAACTTTAAAAAATAAAATTAAAATTGGTTTTGTTGGTCAGCCTCTTCCTTTATGTCAAGTCAAATTATCTGATCAAAAAGAAATTCTCATAAAACATGATGCATTAATGGATGGTTATTATAAAATGGAAGATGAAACAAATCAAGCAATAATTAATGGTTGGCTCCATACTGGAGATGAAGGATTTATCAATGATGAAGGATTTTTAAAAATTACTGGAAGAGTAAAAGATTTATTTAAAACAAGTAAAGGAAAATATGTAGCGCCATCTCCAATAGAAATGAAAATTTCAGCTAACAAAAATATTGATCAAGTTTGTGTTGTTGGTAGCGAATTGCCTCAACCAATAGCACTTTTAGTTTTATCTGAAAAAGGAAAAAATATGCTTGATGAAGATTTAAAAAATAACTTAAAAATGACTTTAGAAGTTTTAAATAATAAGTTAGAAAGTCATGAAAAAATTCATAATTTTATAATATTAAGTCAGTCTTGGACAGTTGAAAATAAACTATTAACACCAACTATGAAAATCAAAAGAAATTTAATTGAAAAAAAATATAGTGTTCTATATCAAGAGTGGTATAATAAAGATTCTATTTTTTTTAGTTAAGTTTTTAATTTTTTCTTTTTAGCAGCAGGAAAAAGAATGTTATTTAATATTAACCTATATCCAGGAGAGTTAGGATGTAATGAAAGATCAGTTTTAGGGTCTCCAACTCTATGTTGATAATCCTCTGGGTCATGACCTCCATAAAATGTCCAAGTACCATTACCAAGTTTTCCATGTATGTATTTTGCTTCATTAAGTGATTTTGTTTCACCCATAATTAAAACATTAGATTTAATAAATTCCTTTCTAAAGGATGTAGTTTGCCCCATAAAACCTGCAATAACTTTTGTGTGATTTTGGCACAACATCGTAGGAATAGGATCCCACTTTGCAGAGAAATCAAAAAGAGTAAAAAAATCCATATTTGGGCTTATTTTTCTTTTTTGTGTAGCGTCAATTGAAGAAAATTCATATCTATTTGGATTTTTTTCTAGTGTAAAATTTTTAAATGCCAATGTATTTGAAAAATCAAGTTTATCATCAATATTACTTTCCATTGCATCTCCATCAAACATATGTGCGCAAATATCAATATTTTCTGCAGCAAGAGAAATATCATAACTATCTGTAGCAGAACACATTGCGAATAAAAATCCCCCACCAATAATATACTCTTTTATTTTTTTTGCAACTGCTAGTTTCGCATCAGAAACTTTTGAATAACCCAAACTATTTGCTAATTGTTCAGCATTTTTTTTCCCTTCTTTATACCATGTTGCATTTTGAAAAGAGGCATAAAACTTTCCATATTGACCAGTAAAATCTTCATGATGTAAATGCAGCCAATCGTACATGGGTAGCAAGTTGTTAAGTATCTCTTCATCATAAATTACATCATATGGAATTTCAGCGTATGAAAGAGCCATAGTAACAGCATCATCCCAAGGTTGATTTGTTTTAGGTGAATATATAGCAATTTTTGGATTTTTTTCTAATCTTATGACATCCATGTTTACAGATGGGCTCGAGATTTCTTCTAAAATTTTTTTAGCTTGAATATTAGCAACTAAAGTATATGAGACGCCTCTAATTATACATTCATTTTCTAAAACAGTAGTTTTTTCAATTAAAAAACTCCCCCCTCGATAATTTAAAAGCCAATCAACTTTTATATTTTGGTTTATAGCATAATAGGCAATTCCGTATGACTTAAGATGATTTTTTTGAGTATCATCCATAGGGATAAGAATATATGCAGCACTACTTACTTTTATTATAATTAAAAATAAAAAAATTAAGATTCTAATTCTAGAATGGGTCATCTTCTTTATCTTGATTCATTTTTGATGAAAGTGAAATCATCGATGTACTATCTTCATCTACTTCATTATATTCTTCAAAATAATCAAGATCTGAGAATTTTGCGAATTCATCAATAAATTTTAATCTAACATTTTTTAATTCTCCGTTTCTATGTTTTGCAATAATAAGTTCTCCTTGTCCTCTAGAGTCATCACCATTATCCCATTCAAAAATTTTATAGTATTCTGGACGATAAATAAAAGTCACAATGTCAGCATCTTGTTCTATTGCTCCTGATTCTCTTAAATCTGATAACATTGGTCTTTTACTTCCTATACCGCTCCTATTTTCAACACCTCTATTAACTTGAGATAAAGCAATTACTGGAATTTTAAGTTCTTTTGCGATTCCTTTTAATGATCTTGATATTGTTGAAATTTCTTGCTCTCGATTTCCTGCATTATTTCCTGCGTTCATTAGCTGTAAATAGTCAATTATTATAATTTTGACAGAATGATTTTTTACTAACCTTCTTGCTTTTGCTCTAAGTTCAAAAATTGTTAATGCAGGTGTATCATCAATAAAAATTGGTGCTTCCGATAAATATTTTATTTTTTCATGTAGTTGTACCATTTCATGATCAGCTAAATTTCCTTTTCTTAGTTTTGACCCAGCAAGTTCTGCTTCACTAGCAATTAATCGATTAACTAGTTGCTCAGAAGACATTTCTAATGAGAAAAGACCAATAGGTACATTATGGTCAATGGCAATATTTCTAGCCATTGATAACGCAAAAGCAGTTTTTCCCATCCCTGGTCTAGCCGCACAAATAATAAGATCAGACTTTTGCCAACCAGATGTTACTCTGTCCAAATTTTTAAAACCTGAAGGAATTCCACTTAAAGAATCTTCTTTATTTCTTAAAACTTCAATATTTTCAAGAGCATTCTTTATCAAAGAGCTCATTTTATCGTAACTTTTTCTAAGTGTTCCCTCAGTTACTGTAAACAATTCTGCTTCTGCATTATTAAGTAAATCGAAAATATCTACAGAATCATCAAATGCATCAGTACTTATTTTTCTTGCTATATTAATTAACGATCTTTTTATAAATTTTTCTGCAATTATTCTGGCATGAAATTCAGTATTAGATGCTGATGAAACATTATTTGTTAGCTCTGACACATAAGAAAG
Source organism: Flavobacteriales bacterium (assembly GCA_002711125.1). Lineage (GTDB taxonomy): Bacteria > Bacteroidota > Bacteroidia > Flavobacteriales > BACL11. The sequence goes on along the minus strand of PAHN01000016.1, from coordinate 25,366 downwards.
GCCACCGATATCATTGAAATATTTTAACCTTTTTAATTCTTCTGAAACAGTTAAAATATCAATTGGTTGAGTATTATTAAATAAATTAACAATTGCTTCAAAAATCTTTTGGTGTTTAGGAATATAAAAATATTCTATTTTTAAAGCATCAATTGCGTCAGAAAGAGACTCATTATCAATCATCAAAGCACCTAGAACTGCTTTTTCTAGTTCAATTGCTTGAGGCTGTAATTTCCCTTCTATTTTGTTAGTAGGAGTTGCTTTTAATTTTTTTGCACCTATTTTTTTACTCATTTTATTCTTTTACTAATCCCATGTTAGAAAATTTTTCAATTCTATTTTTAACAAGATTCTTTGGATTTATTTTAGCAAATTCAATTATAGATTTTTTAATAGATTTTTTAACGATTTTAAATGTTTCTTGAGGAAATGTATGTGCGCCACCTAATGGCTCATTTATAATCTCATCTACTAATCCTAATTTTTTCATATCTTTTGCAGTAAGTTTTAGTGCATCAGCTGCTTTTGCTTTAAAATCCCAATTTCCCCATAAAATCGTAGAGCAATTTTCAGGAGATATTACAGAATACCAGGCATTATTTAGCATAATAATTTTATCACCTACCCCAATTCCAAGAGCACCTCCCGAAGCACCTTCGCCAATTATTACAATTATAATCGGAACTTTTAATTTTGTCATTTCTAAAATATTTCTTGCAATTGCTTCTCCTTGGCCTCTTTCTTCAGCTTCTAGTCCAGGAAAAGCTCCAGGGGTATCAATGAAGCAAACTATAGGTTTATTAAATTTTTCAGCCATTTTCATTAATCTCAACGCTTTTCTATAGCCTTCTGGATTTGCCATACCAAAATTTCTATATTGTCTTTCTTTTGTTGTTCTGCCTTTTTGTTGTCCAATAAACATTACTGATTGATTATCAATTAGCCCCCAACCCCCAACCATTGCTTTATCATCTTTTACTCCTCTATCTCCATGTAACTCTAAAAATTGGTTTTCAGTTATTGAGTTAATATAATCAAAAGTATAAGGTCTTTGAGGATGTCTTGAAAGTTGAACTTTTTGCCACGCACTAAGATTTTGATATATATTTTTTCTTGTATTTTTTATTTTTTTTTCAATATCATTTACTGTTTTTGTAACATCTACTGATTCTTCTTCACCTAACTCCTTGGCTTTTTGTAAATTATCTATTAATTCTTTAATGGGTTTTTCAAATTCTAAGTATTCCATAAAAACATTATTAAAAAACAAATTTAAATAAAATGATTTATGCGCCACTAAAAAAATCATATTGATTAATTTTATTGTTAAAAACTTGAAAATTAGTGTGAAAAATTTCAATATTTGTAAAAACATAACTTAATGATTTCATTTCCAAACGCAAAAATAAATTTAGGTCTCAATGTTGTTAAAAAAAGAGTTGATGGATATCATGAAATTAGATCTATTATATATCCAATAGAAGATTTGTGTGATATTTTAGAGATAATTAAGTCTGATGAATTTTCTTTTTCTTTGTCAGGAGATATAATGATGCATGATCTTCAATTAGAAAAAAATATTTGTGTTAAAGCTTATAATCTATTAAAAGATGATTTTAATTTAGGAAATGTAAAAATTCATCTACATAAACGTATAAAAATTGGAGCAGGTTTGGGTGGAGGATCTTCAGATGGAGCTTTTACATTAATGATGTTAAATGAGCTTTTTGATTTAAAATTATCAACTTCAATTTTAAAAAGTTACGCGTTAATGTTAGGTTCAGATTGTCCTTTTTTTATTGAAAATACACCTCAATATGTTTCAGGAATTGGAGAAAAGATGGATGAAGTTAATTTAGATCTTAAATCTTATGAATTTAAATTTTTTTTTCCAGATGTATTTGTTTCAACTAAAGAAGCTTACTCAAGCATTAAACCAAAAGAATCTTTAATTAATTTGTTGGATGTTATTATAAGGCCGGTAAGTGATTGGAAAGGATTATTAAAAAATGATTTTGAAATCCCAGTTTTTAATAAACATCCTAATTTACAAAATATTAAAAATAACTTCTATCAAAATGGAGCTATTTATTCTTCAATGACAGGAAGTGGTAGTGTTATTTATGCTATCTATGAAAGATAATTTTATTATTACTTATTCGTTCATAGTAATGAAAAATTCATTATTATCTTTTGTTTTTTGTAATCTATCTTTCATAAATTCTATTGCTTCTATTGGATTCATATCTGCTAAATAGTTTCTAAGAACCCAAATTCTTTGAATATGTTCTTTATCTAATAATAAATCTTCTCTTCTTGTAGAAGATGAAACTAAATCAACAGCTGGATATATTCTTCTGTTAGATATTTTTCTGTCAAGTTGTAATTCCATATTACCTGTACCTTTAAATTCTTCAAAAATTACTTCGTCCATTTTACTACCTGTTTCTGTAAGAGCAGTAGCAAGTATTGTTAATGAACCCCCTTTCTCAATTTTTCGAGCTGCACCAAAAAAACGTTTAGGTTTGTGAAGTGCATTAGCATCTACACCACCACTTAATATTTTTCCAGATGCAGGCTGTACTGTATTGTATGCTCTTGCAAGTCGTGTTATAGAATCTAACAATACTACAACATCGTGACCACACTCAACCATACGCTTTGCTTTTTCAAGAACTATGTCAGCAACTTTTACATGTCTACTAGCAGGTTCATCAAAGGTAGAAGCTATAACTTCAGCATTTACACTTCTTTCCATATCTGTTACTTCTTCAGGTCTTTCGTCAATAAGTAAAATAATCATATAAACCTCAGGGTGATTATCAGCAATAGCATTTGCAATATCTTTTAACAAAACTGTCTTACCTGTTTTTGGTTGTGCTACAATTAGCCCTCTTTGTCCTTTTCCAATTGGAGTAAACATATCTAACATTCTTGTAGAAATATTATTATGTCCATTTCCTAAAAGATTAAATTTTTCATTTGGAAAAAGTGGTTTAAGATGATGAAATGGTATTCTATCTCTTACAATTTCAGGTTCACGACCATTAATAGCATTCACCTCAATTAATGGATAATATTTTTCACCAGTTTTTGGTGGTCGGATTTTACCATTAATTGTATCACCAGTTTTCAGACCAAATAATTTAATTTGAGAATGTGATACATAAACATCATCAGGAGAAGTTAAATAATGATAGTCACTTGATCGAATGAATCCGTAGCCATCCGGCATTATTTCAATAACTCCTTCTGTTTTTATAATTCCTTCAAAATTATAATCGTATTTTGAATTTTGGGTATTATTTTGATTATTATCTTTTTTGTTTTGATGATTTAATTCATCTTTTTCTTTGTATTTAGAATCTTTCTTTGTAGAATCAACTTTTTTATCGTTCTCCATATTTGGTTTTGTATTGTTGTTTCTTTTCTTTTTTATTGTACTATCATTCTTGACTTTTTCTTTTGACATACTTTCAGCTTGTTTATCAAGAATGGCATAAGCTAACTGTTCTTTATTTAATTTTATTTTTTTTATATCTAATTGTTTAGCAATTTCTTGAAGCTCAACAATTTTCTTCTTGTTTAATTCTTCTAATTTATACATATTGTTTGTAGTTAGTAAATAATTAATCCTGCTTTTTTAAAATCAGTAAAATAAATATTGAGCTTAATTAGGTATTTATATCAGATAAGTGATGCAATAATACAATTTTTTTTAAAGATGGACAAAATTGTACAATTTTATTAATTTTGTTAAAAAAATATATGATACAAAGACTGCAGACTCTACTTTTATTTTTTTCATCTTTATGTATAATTATAATAGTATATTCAGAATATTTTCCTGTTTATCAGTTTGAAGAGAGGCCATATTTCTTAAAAATGGATGATTTTTTGTATGCTAGACTATGTCTTGTGTTTTCAGCTGCACTATCAGTTTTAGCAATTTTTCAATTTAAAAACAGAAAAAGACAATTACTATTATCAGGTTTTGCTAGATTTTTAATTACTGTAAGTTTTGCATTAATTGTTTTTTTATATCATACTGATGGAGAAAAAATTTATTCTTCAGGAACATTACTTTTAATTATTCCATTTATTTCTTTATTTGCTGCTAATTTTTTTATAAAAAAAGATGAAAAGTTGGTTAAATCAGCAGATAGAATACGTTAGTATTTTTTTGGTATTTCTATAATTTTAAGATTTTTAATATTTTTTTTTTCAACATCAAATTTTATTAAGGTTTTAACTTGATGAATGCCAAAGTTTCCCAATGCTCCTGGATTAAGGTGTAATAAATTATATTTCTTGTCGTGTATTATTTTTAATATATGCGAATGTCCACATATAAATAAATCTATTTTTTTTTCTTTAATAATTGGTAATATATTTTTATTATAATTTCCTGGATAACCTCCAATGTGTGTCATTAGTACATTGATATCTTCACATTTAAAATAAAGAGTATCAGAAAACTCGGATCTTATAATTGAATTATCAATGTTTCCATAAACTGCTCTTAATATTGCAAATTCTTTTAACTTATCTGTAATTGTAAGATTACCTATATCTCCAGCGTGCCATATTTCATCTGCATTACTAAAATACTTAAAAAAATGTTTATCTAAAAAATGATGAGTGTCAGAAATCAATACTATTTTTTTCACTCTATCTGATTACTTTTACTGTTCCAGGATAGATAAATAAACGTTGATTAAAATCTCTAACACTTATTGAGTAAGGATATATTCCTAAGGGTACTGGTTTGCCATCAACTAATCCATCCCATCCTCCATCTTCTTGCATATAAATGATTGATCCCCATCTATCATAAATTGTAATTACATAAGAATCTTCTCCTAATATTATAGGACTAAATATATCATTTTCTCCATCATCATTTGGAGTAAATGCATCAGGAATAAATATAGAATATGTTGGGTTAATTTTTAGATAATTAAATACAGAGTCAGTACAATTATACTGATTTGTAATATAGTACTTAATCAAATATGTACCTGTGTCAGAATAAGTATGCCAAAAATTAAGTTTATCAGTTATTATAGTTCCATCACCCAAATGCCATTCTGATTCAATAATATTTTCATTGCTATTATCTCTAAAAAAAATATTAGGGTCATTAATATCAGTAGGCTGTGGACTGAAAAACATACTAGCTTCTGGAGAATCACTTATAGTAATAGTTTCTTCAATTTCATTGTAGCAAGATGTGATTGGATCGGTGTATTCATATTTTATTAAATAGTCACCAAAGTCTAAATTTTCAACATCAAAAAAATTGTTCAAGTAATTATTTATATAATATGTTCCTCCTTCGGGAGTAGCACTATTAAGAAAATAAGATGGTTCTCCAAAGCAAATATCATCTTCGTTTAAAGATAATTCAGGTAACTGTTTCACCTCTATATGTACAAAATCATTAAATATTTGTTTACAACCTTCATTATCGGTCAGAGATAAAATATAAACTTGACCACTGTAATCAGGTGTTAAAGTGATTGGAAATCCTTGCGGAATTAATAATCCATTTGTGTCTATAATGTAAGATTTTATGATTGAGTCTTGTAATTCTAAAGTATAAGTATTATGGGACGCGTTTGATATGTTTATTGTAAGAGTAGATTCTTCGTGTCTACATATAGGGCTAGTAGCTATGAAATCTAAAAATATTTGATTTGCTTCATTAATTGTTATGGTACTATCATATGAACAGCCATTAATATCAGTTATTGTAAATGGATATGTCCCAGCTTCTAACGCATACTGATTAAAGTTACCAAAATTTGTATTAAATGGAGGTGTGCCTCCATTAATAATTAGACTTACTGAACCATTATCTTGTCCATAGCAATCAACATCTATAGTTGAAGCTATAACTGATATCGTGTCAGGCTCAAATATTATAATATTACTATCTTTAATACAATTGTTTGCGTCAATAATTTGATATGAATAGTTTCCTGGAGCAAGATTAGAAGAGTCTACACCGAACCATTCTTCTGTGTAAGGAGGTATCCCCCCTGAAATTTGTAGATTTACACTACCATTTTCATATCCAAAACAACTTACATGTGCAATGACAGGATTTGTAAAAAGCTGATTAGGTTGAGTTATAAAGACAGTGTCAGTTAAAGAACAATTATTACTGTCAGAAACTGTTACAATGTGATTTCCTGCCGGTAATGCATTTGGATTAAGCCCACCCCAATATGTATTATATGGTGCGCCAGCTCCTCCAGAAATATTTAGTAAGGCAGAGCCATCGCTTCCCCCATAGCAGCTTACACTAAATGTATCTATTACAAGTTGCATTCCAAAAGGCTCATTAATAATAACAAAACCCTGTGTTACACATCCATTTTCATCAGTCACAATATAATTATGTGTTCCAGCATTTAATGCATTTGGGTCACTTCCATTCCAATTTGTATAATATGGTATTGTTCCACCAGTAATATTTAAAGAAGCTGCTCCATCAAAATATCCAGCACAAGTAGCATCAGAACTAGTAGATGATGCAAGTAATGAGTCTGGCTCACTAATTGAAAAAGTATCAGAAGTAATACAATTATTACTATCTGTAACTAAATAAGTATAAGTACCTGCGCTAAGTTGTAATGGGTTGTATCCACCAAAATCTTCAATATAAGGAGTTGTTCCTCCTGATGTATTTAATAGAATACTACCATTATTTTCATCATTACATAATACATCATTAATTAATGGGGTAGTTGTTAACTGAGATGGTTCATTAATGAAAATTGTATCAGACTTCATACATGAATTAGAATCAGATATATAATATATATATGTTCCTGGTCCTAATGCTTGTGTTGAGTAGTTTGTTACTCCATTTAATAATATCTGATTAAAAGGGGGGATATCAATAATATAATTTGGAACACCTCCTGAAATGTTAATAGTGATATTTCCATCATTTGCACCGAAGCAACTTATGTCATTATAGTATGAAGAAACAATTATATCTGCTGGTTCACTAATACTAAAAGATTCACTAAGAACACATCCATTACTATCCGTCACATCAACAGAATAACTTCCAGAAATAAGGTTCGTAATACTATTTGATGTAGAAAAATTAGACCATAAGTAAGTAGTTGTCTGAGGCTCGTTTACTACTTCTATATATCCATCATTTGCACCAAAACAACTAATATTATACGCATTTATTATTGGATTAAACGCTGGAGGTTCATCTAGTATATATGTTTCATCAATATAGCAGCCTAAACTATCTGTAACAGTCAAAGTATAGGACCCAGCAGAAATATTATTGATATTTTGTGTGTTTTGTCCACTTGACCAGTTATATAAAAATGGGGGGTAGGATCCGGTTGATATGATATTAATTGCCCCATTACTTAAGCCATTACAACTAGGGTTATTTATCGTTGGATTTATGTCTATATTTGATTCATTAAGAATAATTTGATATTGAAATGAAAAATTACCTGGAACAGGACAAGCAGTATTTGTTACATCAACAGTGAAAAAGTATGGACTACCTGCAATGTCAGCTACAGTAGGGGTCCAGCTAAATGTTCCTGTAGGATTCATTGAATTGTTATTAGTTATATTAAAATTTGCTCCATTTATTCCATTATTCCAACTCATATTCACGAAAGCACCTCCTGAACTGCATGATGGGCCATTATTGGAAACAAAAAATGTACTAGAACCAGATGTTCCTGAGTTCGGGTTTGCAGAGGTTAGAGTAGCATTTCCTTGTTGTACGGTATACCCTCCGTATCCATATGTACAGCACCATCCATCTCCAAAAGAATCATACCAATTAAATGTGTAATTTCCAGAAGGTACACATGCTATTGTTGTATATGTGCTTTGTAAGGATGAGGTGTATGGGCCGCCACTAGCTACTATTATTCCAGAGGAGTTAGTAATATCCCAGCTCATTTCATTTCCGTAGTTGTCAGTATCGATTATTATTGTAATTTCATTTTCTGTAGGTGGCGGGGAGTTATTATTGATAGTATTGATGTCAAAGTTGATATTCTGGCTACCATTAGGACAGTCTAGTTCAATAGTATATGTATTAGGGTTATTAATATCAACGGTAGTTGTATTATTAATAGCACTTAATGTAGGGGGAGTGATAGCTGAGCAGTTAAAAGCATTTATTTGAATATCTCTTATTATGCTACCAATTAATATTCCGTTTCTATATTCTGATACTTTAATAGCAAGTACACCCGTTATAATATTTGGAGGAGTTACACATAAATTACCAGTTATTGGATCAAATGTTGATCCCCCTCCAACAGGATTATTTATTGAATATGGAGCAATATAATTTACTGTTCCCCCATTTGCTGTATTTAATGGAGTTACTAATTCATATAATAAAGAGTCACCATCAGTTTCAATTGCTCCGTTATTATAGCAATAATAATTTCCAGCGCAAATAAATGGTGTGGGATATTGACTAAATGTTGGTGAATTATTGCAATAATTTAAATTATTTAGTGTTGCTTGTATACAAAGATCTTGCCCTCCAGGATTCACTATGGTGTTTATAGCATTATTACGTGCAGGTTCACACACTGACAGCACCCAATTTGCGCAATGAGAAAGAGTTATTATAGCCTCATAAGTATATTGTTCTATACCAAATGAAGATCCGCCATTACAAAAGGATAGACAATTAGGATTAATATTAACTATTTGTCCTACTGTTTGAAGTGTAACTGATCCAGATCCACAAGATGAAGAATATTCTAGTTGAAGTAGAGGATTATACTGCCATCCAGATCCATATCCAGGAGCAGGTATTCCTTCACAATCTCTATAGAACTTTAATGTAACTCTATATACATCAGAGGTGTTTCCTTGGGATATACATTCATATGATATATCCATTCCAGCAGCATGTGTAGCATATGAGTAATAACTAAAAAAAAATGATATTGTTAGAACAAGTATAATTCTCATTTTACAAAAATACTATTAAAAAGATAAATTAATCATATGGGGAAAATTATGAATTGCACTATTTTAGTAACATGACGGTTCCTTCATATGTTTTTATTTTTCCATTAATATCAGTTAATACTATAGAATAAACATAAGCACCTTTACTGGCATATTTACCATTATTGATTTTGCCATCCCAAGCAGCAGGACAATTATTATTTATACATGATAAGTAATCATTTGAAAAATCATTAGAACGAAAGATTCTCTGGCCCTCTCTATTATAAATATTTAACTCATATTGTAAAACGCCATCTACAATAGGTAAAAAATAATCATTATAAAGATCATTATTTGGAGTGAATGCACTAGGAATATATATAGAGAATACAGGAGATATAATAACTGTTTGTGATGCAATATCTGTACATCCACTATCAGATTCAACAGTTAGTGATACTTCATATGTTCCAGTATCTGAGTATAAATGAGTAATTTTATCAAAATTAGTCAAATCAGTATTTCCATCATCAAAATTCCATATCCCNTTAACATGATTATTTGATAAATCAGTAAAAGTAATTTGNGGATTAAGTATGTTTGCNGGTTGAGGAAATAAACTAAAANTTGCTTCAGGTAATGGGTTNACATTAACGTATGCATTNCCTGANATAGATGTTGCCTCACAACCATTTATATCNCTTACATTTTGTACTGTATATGAACCAGTTTGGTTAGTTGAAATTGTATATATACTACCAATATTAGATACTGAATTTGGAATTAATCCAGCNGAATANACCAAATTATANGGAGGTGTCCCAGAATTTATTGTAAATGTTATTTCTGCTGTACTTCCATCATCNCATATTGAACCCCCTCCACTTAATGTAATTTCAGGTAGGGGATTAGTATTTATATTAAGCGCTTGAGTTATATTGTTTANGCAATTATTGTTGTCAGAAATAGAATTTATTACATATACTGTTTGAGTAGCAGGACTTATTGCTATTGAATCCACACTATTATTAAATGGAATAGAAGTAGGTGAGCCATTAACAGAATAGTTAACAATCCAAGGAGCAGCNCCAGNTGTAAAGTTAAATTTAAGTTGAATNACTTCTCCGTCACATGTTTCGGTAGGGCTGGTAAATGTAAGTTGTGGAATTTCATTAACTGTTAGTGTTGTGTTATTTCCTGTTAAATCTGAAGTACATCCTTTAGCATCTGCAACATAAGTTAATTCATAATTTGTAGTTTGTATAGGAGAAACAACTAAATTAAGTCCAGCAGCTGGNACATTTTCTTGTTTTAATACACCTCCATCAAGATAATCAACAATGTAAGGAGGNGTTCCATTAGTAGTAGAAAAAATTAAGGTGGAATTATCACCAACACAAATAGGATTTGGAGCTACTGAAATATTAATNTCAGGNAGTGGGTTGACATATATATCTTGAGAATTAATACTATTTTGATTNAAACAACCATTTGCATCAGTTATATTAGTAATTATNTATGTGTTNTTGCCAATTGAAGGATTGATNTTNATGCTNCTTGTNCNACTAGTATTAATTGGACCAGCAACTTGTGGATTTGCATTTACTGTATAATTTACAGTAAATGGCGCGATNCCTCCTTGATTAAAATTAAAATCTAATGTAACTGGATCATNAAGACAAATTTCAGATTCAGAAGTACTAAAATCAACACTAAAATATTCCGGTTCTGAAATAATTATTGTGGTATCATTTTCACATGCATTAGGATTACTNGTAGTGATTGTACTTGCATCATTTATTNTAATAGTATATGTNCCTACTCCTATGTTGTTNGGNTCAATAATTCCACCCCAATCTGTAATGTTGTAAGGNCCTCCGTTTCCTCCTGAGATATTATTTAATGTTATTGTTGCATCATTAAATCCATTACATGAAATATTTGTTATAGTTGGATTGAAAGTNATTTCATCCGGTTCTGTTATAGTTGCAAAATCTTGAACAGGACATCCNTCAACTGTAATTATAACTGAATATGTNCCTGGACCTAAATTATATATNCTATCTGTTGTTGCACCATTAAACCATTGAAAAGAGGCATTAGANCCGGGTGCATTTAATACAATTGAATAGTCCTCTGTNCCTCCAAACCATGGAGTTCCAAATCCTGAGGGAGCTTCGCATGGTCCNATGTTTATAGCAGATCCACCAGCATTACTCATACATACTACCCTCATTCGAGTAGGTCCATACGCTCCAGTGGAGGGAACCATAAAAGTAAAAGGATANACTGTACCTGGGTTCCAGCTTCCAAAAGGAATATTTATTACCCCAAGATCTTCACCNGCATCTAAAAAATCTCCATCAATATTAAAATCTATATATACATTTACAGCTTCAGGNGCATATGATCCTGTAGCAGCATATTCATCGTGAGGTGTAACATTTACTGTATAAATTTGTCCTTGTGTTATATCTGCATACATTGTAGTTGTAAAATCATCATAAAAATCAGTACTNCCAAATGTATTGTTATTTATNTTAAAGTTATCACCTGTTATTTGNACTTGACCTATACTTGCAGATGGTTGTGAAGAAAAGCCTCCAGCAGGATTTGATGCGCAATAGGAAAGCAAAGATATAGTTCCGGGTGGAGTTGAAGCCCCAAGCATTGTTATGCTAGCCGATCCATCGTTAGCNCCAAAGCAACTGCTACTAAACTCATTAATTATACTTGAAGTGTTTAAAGGGTCATAAAGAGTAACACTATTAGAAAAAACACAACCATTGTTATCTGTTATNGTGTAATTAAATGTACCNGNAGNAAGTTGTAATGGGTCTTCACCAAACCAATTTGGAGTATATGGTGATNTACCTTGTGTAGCTACAATAATAGCACTACCNTCATNAAAACCAAAACATGAAGGATTGTTTATTGTAACATTTGAGGATAAAACAGTTGGAGCTTCATTTACCAATATAGAACTTGTATATGGGATAGGNGCACATCCAGTAGGNGTATAGGTGTATGTAATATTATGATTTCCAGGACCATATACAGCNGGATCAAAATCAGTAATAATTGTTCCAGAACTATTAGTAAANACTCCTTGTCCTTGAGNNGACCATCCAGCAACAGGNACTCCGGTTAACGTAAATCCAATTTCGTTAGAACAAATAACAGNTGGAGATGTTATTGAAATATTTGATGCNCTAAAAACATCTAAAACAACATAAGCAGTATCACTAGGGCAATTAGCGGTTCCAGGAATAGTATAGCTATATGTTCCTGGAGGGTCATTAGCTGGGTCAAAGCTTCCACTTACAGTATCTCCATTAAAAAACCATGTTCCAAATGTCAAAGGATTACCATTTAACTCATTAATTAAATCAATTACTGGGTCTGAATCACAGAATAAAATAGGTGTATTTACTCCAACAGAGCCTCCAGCGTCTCCTGGAGATGGTCCTCCAAAAGCGTCATTAGGTCCAACAGGAGTAAACTGAATAAAGCAAGGATCAGGAGAAGAGCCAGCGGCTGCCCAATTTGAAACCATTACTACATATATTTCTCCAGCTACTGCATTTGTTATTTGAAGAACTTCTGCAGTTGTTGCAGGAGCACTACTACAATCTTCTTGATTTAAATTTGTTAGTTGGTCACACATTGTTAGCAAATCATTAAATGGTCCCCAACATTTAAAATCTAAATCAGGAGATGTATTATTATTTGGGTAAGGGACACCAACTACATCAGTAGGAGTAATATTAATATTTAAAGGTCCATTAGTATTTGAAACAAAATAGTAAAATGAAGCATTTCCACTAATAGAAGTAAATCCACAGTTTAAATTTGCTCCAAATGGAGCTGTGGCTGTACCTGAAGTAGCAGCTGGATATAGAGCGCCATTACATATTTCAGGAATTGATGACGAGCAATTTTGAATAGGGCCTGCACCCGCTTGTCCAAATATATTTGTATAGTAACAAAGCGCTAAAGTTAAAAGTAAAAATTTATTCATTTGTTAATCTTGTTGTAACATACAAATATAAGAAAAATTTATATAGAAAGTTTCTGTTTTTAGAACTTTAAACGTTAGTTTAATCTTTTAACGTCATTTTCTTTTATCCAACCTTTTCTTCCATCATTTAATTTGATATAAATCCAATCTTTTTTGGTTTTAATAACTTCAACTTTTGTTCCTAAAGATAAATTGAATAGTTTTTTATTATTAATATTTTTAGTTGGTTCACTATTTACTGGTAAAGAAGATGAAAATATTATTGCTTCTTTTTTTATGAAGTTGTTATATGATTGTTGAGATATAATAATTAAAATTATACAAATAGAGTAGAGTACAATAAATAAATATTTTTTACTTTTTTTTCTTTTTAAATTTGTAACTATATTAAAAGAAACAGTTAGCCAAAGGGATAAGATTGTAATTATTTGCCATTTTTTAATGTGTAGTAAGTTTATTACTTTATCCCACCATTTTTTATAAAATGTTTTAGGTAAAGGGTTTATTCTGTTTTTAATTTTAGATTTAGCTATATTCAAGTTTTCAATCGTTTTATTATCATATTTAATTTTTAAACTTTTTTCATAACACCATATTGATTCAGCCCAATTTTCGATTTTATAATATGAATTGCCTAAGTTGTAGTATAATTCACTACTTATATTATCCATTTTAATTAATTCTTTGTATATATCAATGGCAGTTTCATAATTACCTTTTTCATATTCTTTATTTGCTTTGTGAAAAAGTGATTCATCTGCAAAAAGATATATTGAAGATAAGAGTAATAATATAGATATTATATGTTTTTTCATTTTAATGACTTTTCTACTTCGATAATTATTTTTTTAGCTTGGTTTAAAATCACTTCCATTTTCATATTTTTACTTTTTGTTGAAGAGAACCTAGCAAATTCACATTCATTTAATAATTTAATAAATCGATTTTGAATTTCTTCATTTAAATTATTTTGTTTGAAATATTTGTAAATTGTTTCTTTTGAAAGATTTGATGAATCGACTTTAAATTTAAAAGCAAAATAATTCCATAGAGATTTTTCTACTTCTTCAAAAAAACCATTAAAATCTTTCTTTTTTATACATTTTTTTGCATTAATTAGTCTTTTTTGTGCAATTTTTTGCATTTTATTGCTTTTGTTTTTTGATTTTAATTTATTATCAAAAACAGCATAAATCTTTATTATAATAATAATTAAGATTGGTAAAAGTAGTATGAAGTAAAAGATATTTATTGAAAGTATATGAAGATCATTAAAATATTTTAATCTTTTGATTTCATTTGAAAAAGATAAGTTTTCACTTGAGTATTTTATAGATTTTTTAAGTTTTGTATTATCTGAAATGTAATTGATTTCTTTTTCATAGTTTTTTGATTGAATTCCACTTGTGTTATCACCTTCTAATACAATAAGATTTTTTTCACTTGACTTATTTGTTTTATAAGATTTTTCTTTTGAATTATATACTATAATACTTGATGGCGGAATACTATATTTTCCTTTATATTTTGGAATTAAGATGTAATCAAATTTTTTAATACTTCTTACCATTCCTCCTTTAAAAATTTTATTGTCATCAATTTCTGATTGAATTACTTCAAAATCATTTGGAAATAATGTTAAAATATCATCCCATGTTAGTAATACAATATTTCCTGTTCCAGTGATTGTTAGACTATAGTTTACAGCTTCATTTGCTTTAATTGTATCATTACTTATTTCTGCTTCAATTTTCATATCACCAACTAAACCGGAATAATTTTTGGGCATATTTTCAGGATTAGTTACGATTACTTCTTTTTTTAATGATTTAACAACTCTTTGATTAAAGAAATACTGACATATTATTTCCAAGGGTTCAATGGTTAAATTTCCACTTTTTTGCGGAGTAAGTGTATATTTAGCTATTGTATACACTTCATAAACTTTATTATTTATTTCCTCTATTTTTCTTTGATTATCAGAAGGTATTTCTTCTACCCAAAAACCATTAAATTTAGGTAATGATTTTGCAAACAGATTTTCTAACATACTAAATCTATTATATAATTTAAATTCAACTAAAAGGGGTTCTCCTAAAATAATTTTTCTCTTACTTAATTCAACATCAACAAATAAATCTTTATTAGTTTTATTAGTTTTATTAGTTTTATTAGTTTTATTAGTTTTATTAGTTTTATTTTGTGTGTGATTGACTTTAATAGTAGCAGAATTGCTTTTTATTTTTTTACCATTAACACTAGCATACGCGGATGATATTTTATAAATACCCTTATCATATGCTCTTAAATATAATGAGTAAGTTGTTGTAATACTAATTTGTGTTTTCCCATTTATATAAGAATAACTACTTTGTGATGAAGCGTTTGGGCCACTAATTATTTCTAAACCACTAATTTCGGGTACAATAAAATCAGTTGCTTTATCATTTACACTATATTGTAATAATATATTTTCTCCAACTTTTGCTGGATTTGGTGATATTTTTAACTTAAGTTCTTGAGCACTGAAACTTAAGTTAAATAAAAGAATAATAAACGTCAAAATTGTTTTGTACATACTTACCAGTCTTTTTTATTGTTTTTGATATTTATTTTTTTTATTTTTTTTAAAGTTTCTTTTTCTTCTTCATTTATTGCATCAAGTATTTTTTCATTATTTTTTTGTTTTAAATTTTTCTGATCCTTCTGATCCTTCTGATCTTTTTGGTTCTTTTGGTCTTTTTGATCCTTCTGATCTTTTTGGTTCTTTTGGTCTTTTTGATCCTTCTGATCCTTCTGATCTTTTTGGTTCTTTTGGTCTTTTTGATCCTTCTGATCCTTCTGATCTTTCAGCATTTTTTTACTTAAAGCTAAGTTATATCTAGTTTCGTTATCATTTGGATTAATTCTTAAGGATTCTTTATAAGCTTCTATTGCCTCTTCAAATTTATTTTCCATAAACTTAGAGTTCCCTAAATTGTGGTAGATTCTTGACAAATCTTGATTATTTAACTTCTTTGACTTTAATTGGTTAAATAGGTTTGAAGATTCTTCATATTTTCCTTGTTTATACTTTGCATTAGCTAAATTAAAAGCACCTTTGAAGTATCCCCCATCAATATCTAAAGATTTTTGATATAGATTAGCCGCTTCTATAAAGGCACTGTCTTTATATAATAAATTACCTTTTTTAATTAAATCGACTTTATTTTGATCTTGCGCATTAACTTTTAAAATACACAAAAAATAAATTGAAATTAAAATGTATTTTTTGTTAATCATTATCTGCTTTTTTTTAAGAGTATTAAATCTAAAAATAATAAAAGGAGACATACTGACAATATCCATTGAAATCTATCTTCATATTCTGTTATCTTAAAAGAACTGATTTTTTGTTTTTTCATTTTTTCAATTTGATTTAAAATTTCAGAAAAAACAATTTGAGAATTATTACCTCTTATGTATTTTCCATTTGTGTTTTTTGCAATTTCAATAAGTAGATTTTCATTAAGTTTACTAGTAACAGGGGTTTTATCATCTTTAATATAACCTTCAATTATACCCTTTTTGTTTTTAATAGGAATTAACGCTCCTTTTTTTGTCCCTATACCAATTGTATAAATTTTTATATTCTTTTCTGCTGCATCATTTGCACTTGATACTACTTGTTCATAGTCGTTTTCATCTTCATCTCCGCCATCTGAAAATATAATTATAGCTTTATCTTTATTATTATTTAACTCAAAGGATTTTTTACATAAATTAATGGCTTTCGAGATATCAGTTCCTTGAGTTGAAATTAAATCAGTAGTGATTGATGTAGTTACTAATTGAGCTGCAGAATAATCTACTGTCAATGGAAGTTGTAGTTGAGCATTTCCTGCAAATATTACTAAGCCAATTCTATTATTTTTTAAAGTGTCTATTAATCTACTTAAGGATAGTTTAGATATTTTTAGTCTACTTCCATTAACATCTTCAGCTAACATTGAATTAGATACATCAAAAGCAATCATTATATCAATACCTTCTGTTTTGACTTCTTCTATTTTCGTTCCTATTTGTGGGTTAGCAATACCAAGAATTAAAAATGTCAATAATAAAATGTTGATTGTATTTTTAATTTTAATTCTTTTATGTGAATATTTGGGAACTAGTTTGTTAAATAGATTTATACTAGTAAATTCTAATATTTTTTTTCTTCTCCATCTACTAAATAAAATAAGTATAATTATTAGTATTGGTATTATATAAATGAAATTAAGAAATTCTATGTTTTCAAATTTTATCATTTATATTATTTGTTTTAAATAAGTAAACTTCAAAATAAATGATATCAGAATTAGAAAAAATGATAAATAAGCCAATAGATGAAATTCTTCTGACATTACATTATATCTTTTGATTTTTGTTTCAGTTTTTTCTAGCTTATCTATTTCGTTATAAATTTGTTTTAAACTATTATTATCTGTTGCTCTATTGTATATTCCATTATTTAGTTCAGCGATCTCTTGCAGTAAGGCTTCATCAATTAATTTATCTCCATATGGATTGTATATTTTACTTCCCACACCAATAGTATAAATTTTTATATCATTTTCTTTAGCTATCATTGCGGCATCTATTGGAGATATACCTGTTGTGTTTACACCATCTGTTAACAAAATAATGACTTTTGATTTAGATTCAGTTTTTCTTACTCTATTAATAGCTACACTTAATCCTTTGCCAATTGCAGTGCCATCATTTATGCCCATTTTACTTCCAATACTAATATCTTCCAGAAATGTATTTAAAATATTGTAATCTGATATTAAAGGACATTGAGTAAAACTTTCACCCGCAAATAAGACAATACCAATTCGATCACTTTTTCTTTTTTTTACAAATTCTTTTGCTACTTCTTTTGCCGATTCAAGTCGGTTTGGTTTTAAATCTTGTTCATTCATACTTGAAGAAATATCAATCGCAAGAATAATATCTATTCCTTCAGTTTTACTTTCTTCCCATTTTGTAGTTGATTGTGGCCTTGCTAAAGCAAGAATTAATAAAATACTAGATATTATTTTTAAAATAAATGGTAAATGTCTTAAGCTTTCTTTTAATGTTTTTGTATAATTATCTCTATTAATATTAGAAAAATTTATATTGTTTGATATTGACTTGTTCTTAAAGAAATACCATAAAGAAATACCAAAAGGAATTATTAATAAAAATAAGAATTGAGGATCTTTCAATGAATTAAAAAATAACATTAAACTATTCATTTTCGGATTTTTTTGTGCTTGAAATAATTTCTTTTGCTAATGACATGCTTTCTAAATTCTGCAAATCAGTTGGTTGATTTTTTGCAAATTTTGCAAGATCAGCTCTTTCAAGTATTTTTTGTAGTTTTTTGAATACATCATTATTTATTACAGATTTTAATTCTGTTAAAATTTCATCAGTTGTTAATTCAAGAGCAATAAATTTAAATCTTGCCTCTAAATACCTTCGAATAATTTCTGATAATTCTGTGTGGTATTCATTTATTTTTCCTGTTTCCCATAATTTTTTTTGCTCTAGTTTACTTAATCTATTAAAAGCAATTACTTCTGCTGGAATATGTATTTCTGATTTACGTACAAGTCTTCTTTTTAGAAAAACCATATACAGAATATATGTCATAATTATAAAAATAATTGCAAATATTATCCATTTAATAATTTGATTTTTTGTGTTTTTTATTGTTTTCTTAAAAGTATCATCTAATGGTCCTTTAATGTCTTTTAGAATAGTGTCAGTGTCTTTAATGTCAATATCTTGCACATACAGTGTGATTAAATCAGAAACATTATTCTCAGAAAAAGTAAAAGCTGGAATAATGTACTTATTACTATCCCAAACAGTAATCAAGGCTTTTTGAGTTACATTTAAATTGCTTGTGTCTATTTGTGAAAGCTTAATAATTTCAATTTCTTGACTTATAATGCCCTCTATGTCTGGCCAGTAAGTCAATTTATTTAAATTACAACTTATGCTGACTTCTATTTGTTCTCCAATTAATATAGTATCTTTTTCTATGGAGATATTTTGAGCATACACAAAATTACAACAAAGTAATATTAGATAGATTTTTCTCATTTTTTGCTGCCTCTTTTTTTAAAAAAATTCATTAAAGGTTTTATGTATTCTTCTCCAGTATTTAGTTCAATCAGATCAATTCCGTTTTGCTGAAAAAATATTTTAATTTTTTGATCATTAAAAATTTTTTCATTTAAAAATTTTTCTCTTACTTTTTTATTTGAACTATCTAAAAAATATTTTTCTCCTGTTTCGGAATTTTGTAAAGGTATTATACCAATATTTGGTAAATATTTTTCACTCTTATCATTTAATTTAATACCAATAATATCATGTCTTTTTTTAATTATTTTAATTGATTTTTGATAGTTAGCACTTATAAAGTCTGATATAATAAAAGAAATACTTCTTTTCTTGATTACCATATTTAGGTATTCTAAAGCACTTTCAATATTTGTTTTTTTGTTTTTTGGTTGAAAATTGATGATTTCTTGAATTAATCTAAGAATATGTTTTTTCCCTTTTTGAGGAGGGATATATTTTTCTACTTCGTTACTGAACAATATAACACCTACTTTATCATTGTTTTTAATTGCTGAGAAAGCAAATATTGCCGCAATTTCTGTACACAGATCTCTTTTAAATTGAAAATTTGTACCAAAGTTTGTAGAAGCAGAGACATCAATGAGAAGTATAACCGTCATTTCTCTTTCTTCTTCAAAAACTTTAACGAAAGGAGAATTGTATCTTGCCGTTACATTCCAATCAATTGTTCTTAAATCATCTCCATTTACATATTCTCTAACTTCAGAAAAAGCCATTCCTGTTCCCTTAAATGCAGTATGGTATTCTCCGGCAAAAATATGATTAGATAAACCCTTTGTTTTTATCTCAATTTGTCTTACTTTATTAAGTAGTTCTGAAGTTTTCATCTAAGGGATTTCAACTGAGTTTAGAATTTCCGTAATAATATCCTCAGTACTTAAATTTTCTGCCTCTGCTTCATATGTTAAGCCAATTCTATGTCTTAAAACATCAAAACATAGATTTCTTACATCTTCTGGAATTACATACCCTCTTCTCTTAATGAAAGCATATGATTTGGCAGCATTAGCCAAATTGATAGTAGCTCTAGGTGATCCTCCATAAGAAATCATATTTTTTAGTTTTTTCAATCCATAGTCTTCTGGTTTTCTAGTAGCAAAAACAATATCAATAATATATTGTTCTATTTTCTCATCCATGTAAATTTCTTTTACTAAGTCTCTTGCCCTTAGAATATCATCTTTCTTTAAAACAGTATTAGCTTTAGGAAAGTTTTTGGAAAGATTATTTCGCATGATGATTTTTTCTTCATCTTTTTTTGGATAGTCTATTTTAACTTTAAGCATAAATCTATCTACTTGTGCTTCTGGAAGAGGATAGGTTCCTTCCTGTTCAATAGGATTTTGTGTAGCCATTACTAAAAAAGGCTCCTCTAGTTGGAATGATTTATTTCCAATAGTAATTTGACGTTCTTGCATAGCTTCTAAAAGTGCAGATTGAACTTTTGCTGGTGCACGATTAATTTCATCAGCTAATATTAAATTAGCAAAAATTGGTCCCTTTTTTATATCAAAAGTTTCATTTTTTGGACTATATATTTGTGTTCCAATAATATCCGCAGGCAGTAAATCCGGAGTAAATTGTAATCTACTAAATTGAGCACTTATCGTATTTGATAAAGTTGATATAGCAAGTGTTTTAGCAAGGCCTGGCAATCCTTCTAAAAGGACATGGCCATTTGATAAAAGTGCAATTAAAAGACGTTCACTCATTTTTTTTTGTCCAATGATTACTTTATCCATTTCAAGTAAAAGTAAGTCAATAATCGCGCTTTCTTTGTTTATTTTTTCGTTTAATTTTTGAATGTCTGGTTGTAAATTCTCTTCCATTATATATTTTTTTATTGGGCAAATTTAACTTTTGTTTAAAAATATAAAAAGAACAACGAAATTTTTTTACTATTAGTGTTTTATTAATTCCTTATAGTATTTTTGTACTTAATTATTTATGAGATATTTTATTGAATTATCATATAGAGGAACAAATTATCATGGGTGGCAAAAGCAACCTAATGCAAATACTGTGCAAGAAGAACTTGATAAGGCTTTAACAAAAATATATCAATCAAACATTGAAGTTGTAGGTGCTGGAAGAACTGATGCAGGAGTTCATGCTCATCAAATGTATGCACACTTTGATTTAGATTTTGATAATGAATTCAAAGACATCAAATTTAGATTAAACAGTATTTTGCCAAATGATATTTTAATTATTAATATTTTTAGAGTAAAAGATAATATTCATTGTAGATTTAATGCAATAAGTAGAACATATAAATATTATATTCAATCTTCAAAAAATGTTTTTAATGAAGATATTTATATCTTTAGCAAAAAACTAGATATCATGGCTATGAATGAAGCGTCGAATTATCTTTTAGGGACTCAAGATTTTACTTCATTTTCTAAATTACATAGCCAGACATACACTAATTTATGTGATATCACTTATGCAAAATGGGAATACAATGGTGATATTTTAGTTTTTACCATTAGTGCAAATCGTTTTCTAAGAAATATGGTAAGAGCAATTGTTGGTACTCTTATTGATATTGGATTGGCTAAAATTAAACCAATTGAAATTAAAGAAATTATTTCTTATAAGAATAGGAGCAAAGCTAGCTCTTCGGCTCCTGCGCATGCCTTATTTTTAAAC
The DNA here is from genome assembly GCA_002711125.1 of Flavobacteriales bacterium. Classification (GTDB taxonomy): domain Bacteria; phylum Bacteroidota; class Bacteroidia; order Flavobacteriales; family BACL11. Next base: position 3,546 of record PAHN01000016.1, on the reverse strand, counting down.
AAAATAGAATATCCTGAACAATTTAAATAATATGAATTATTCTAAAAAAAATAATCAAGGTAATATTATTGATTTTATTCTTTTAAAAAGAGTTCTGAAATTTGTAAGACCATATAAGAAAAGATTTCTTATTGCTGCAATAGCTGCTATTTCACTTTCATTTCTTGGCCCATTACGACCATGGTTAATAAATTTTGCGGTAGATAATTATATTATGATTCCTAATAAGCAGGGATTAATTAATATAACTATTTTATTAATTATAGTATTACTTTTAGAAGCTTTTGCTCAATTTATTTATACTTTTTTATCCACTTGGTTAGGCCAAAATGTTATTCAAGATTTAAGAAGCAAGACATTTAAGCATATTCTATCATTAAAAATGAAGTATTATGATAATACTCCAATTGGAACAATGGTTACTAGAACAGTATCAGATATTGAAACAATTGCAGATATTTTTTCTCAGGGATTATTAGTAATTATGGCGGAGGTATTAAAGCTTTTAGTTGTACTTATAATGATGTTATACACAGACTGGAAACTAACATTAATTACTCTTATTACAATTCCTTTTTTGTTAATAGCAACCGCTTGGTTTAAAAAAAATATAAAAAGAACATTTCAAGATGTCAGAAATCAGGTTTCTAATTTAAATACATTTGTGCAGGAACATATTGTAGGAATGCATATTGTTCAAATATTTAATAGAGAAGATGCTGAGTATGAAAAGTTTAAGGCAATAAATAATAAACATAAAAATGCTAATATCGAAAGTATTTTTTATTATGCTGTTTTTTTCCCAATTGTAGAAATACTATCTGCTTGCGCTATTGCATTAATTGTTTGGTATGGAGGCCATACTTTATTTAGTTCGAATGATATCACTATTGGTGAGTTAATTGCATTTATTTTATATGTTTATATGATGTTTAGACCAATAAGACAATTAGCAGATAGATTTAATGTTTTACAAATGGGTATTGTCGGAGCAGAGCGTGTTTTTACTGTACTTGATTATAATGAGAAAATTGTAAATAATGGAAAATTAAGTATAGATGATGTAGAAGGAAATATATTATTTGATAATGTTTCATTCTCATATATAGATAATGAAATTGTTCTTAAAAAAATTTCCTTTAATATTAAAGCAGAATCCATGTTTGCTTTGGTAGGTAGAACAGGATCTGGAAAAACTACTATAGTTAATATTATAAATAGGTTCTATGATATTAATTCTGGTTCTATAAAAATTGATGGCTTAGATATTAAAAACATTAATTTAAAGAGCTTAAGAAAAAATATTGCTTTAGTACAGCAGGAGCCTTTTCTTTTTTCTGATTCTATTTTAAATAATGTAACTTTATATGATAAACAAATTACTCTAAAAAGGGTTAAACAAGCAGCACATGATATTGGAGTAGCATCATTTATAGAGGCTTTGCCTACATCTTATGATTATGTTATTGGGGAGAGAGGAAGTACGTTGTCAGCTGGTCAAAGACAACTAATAGCATTCTTAAGAGTTTATATTTTAAATCCAAAAATTTTAATTTTAGATGAAGCAACAGCTTCAATTGATACAGAAACAGAAATGTTAATACAGACTGCTTTGGAAAAGTTATCTGAAAATAGAACAATTATAATAATTGCACATCGTCTTTCAACTATTATTAAAGCAGATAAAATTTTACATCTCCAAGATGGTAATGTAATAGAATTTGGTTCACATAAAGAACTAATGAAAAATCAAGGAGAATATGCTAAAATGTATAAAATTCAGTCTGAAGAAAATTGAAACTAATTAATCGCAATTAATCTCATTTCTTTAATTTTTATTTTTTGTTACCTTTGTGATTATGAAAAAACTACTTCTTTTAACTCTTTTATTATTTAGTCTTTTTGCAAATTCTCAAATTGTTATTGATAATAATGCACCATATAATACGCCGCAATTTTTAGTTGATGATATTTTACTTGGAGGTGGAGTTGTGGCTACTAATCATGTGTTTATGGGTCATCCATCTCAAATAGGCTGGTTTAATGCTATCAATACTCCACTTGGAATTGATAGCGGTGTAGTAATGGGTTCAGGTGATATATATGCTTTAGATCCTGTATTAGGTTCTACTTTTCCTGCTATACCAAATACAGTTGCTGATCCGGATTTGCTTGCTGTAGCTAATTCTGTACCACCATTACTTCCTCCACCGTATACTAATTCATTTACCGTTTCTAGTATTAATGATGTTGCTGTTTTAGAGTTTGATTTTGTTCCTACATCTGATTCGTTAGAATTTAGGTATGCATTTGGTTCTTCAGAATATTTTGGATGGGAAAATTCAACATATAATGATGTTTTTGGCTTCTTTTTGTCAGGTCCTGGTATTGCAGGTCCATGGGCAAATGGAGCTGTTAATTTAGCTTATATTCCAAATACAACACCCCAGTTGCCAATTACAATATCATCTGTTAATAGTATCACTCCTATTAATCAGCAATATTTTGTTGATAATCAAAATGGCTTAAGTATAATTGCGGATGCTGATGGATATACTACTGTATTTACTGCTAAAGCTGCTGTTACATGCGGAGCCACATATCATATCAAACTTGCAATAGCTGATGGGTCAGATCAGATTTTAAATACATATGTTTGGCTTGAGGCAGGTAGTTTTACTTCGCCAGAGTTGTCGGTTATAGATGATCTTGGTATTGATTCTTCTGTTATGGATATTGCATGTGGTGAAGGAATTACACTTAGTGCAAATGTTGTTGACCCTGGTGTTACATTTGAATGGTATGATTCAACATTTACAGTTTTTAGTACTGATTCTGCGGTTACTGTTCCCGGAGGTTCTTATGTAGTTGCAGCTACTTTTCCAACGGGATGTGTTTTATATTCTGATACTTTAGAAGTGATTTCTGCAGTTGAAGATTCATTACCTCCAACTAACTTAAAATGTGTCGCTATTTCAAACGGTATGATTCATTACGAATGGGAACATCCTGTAGGGGCGAATATTTCAACATTATATCATTTAATGGGAGCTGATAGCCCTGGAGGACCTTATTATACTGTCGCAGATGTTTATTACCCAGCAACAACTCATTCAGAGTTACTTTCTTCAATTCCTGGTGGTATACCAGAATTTTGTTATGTAACAACAGCATCTCCTTGCACAGAAACTTTAACTTCCGATACTCTTGCTCCTATATCTTTTACTGTAAACTCTACAGATGCAAGTTGTTGGGATGGTAATGATGGTTTAATTACTGTTGGCGTTGATGATTATATTAATGTTTTACAGTATAATTTTTTACTTAACGGTGTTTTAAATACCAATGCTTTTCCTCTTGATACGGTTTTTTATGATTTACCAACAGGAACATATGATGTTACTGTAAGTGACAATGCATTTTGTCAGATTAATGTACCTATTGTAATAGAAGCCCCTGGTTTTCCTTTACAAGCTTTAGTTTCTAATTCAACGAATGTTTGTTATGGATCTAGTTTAGGCTTAGCAGTTGGTATTGCTGCTGGCG
>PAHN01000015.1 GCA_002711125.1 Flavobacteriales bacterium | reverse complement strand
TTACATATAAACGTGCTATACCTACACTATCACCATAACAAGCAATAGGAGAAATAACATTCATACTGTCTATACTAAGTGCCTCCAAAGGCTCATCAACATTTAAAGTATACTCTACAATACAACCCTCATAATCCTCAATATATAAATAATATGTTCCTGCAGATAAATTAAATAAAGTGTCCCGATTTGATATATGTGTATCTGAAGTTTGTAGAGTATCTCCATTTAAATTTAACCAATAATAAGTATATGGACCCCAACTACCAGAAGCATCTCCAACAATCATACCTGTAGACTCCCCTTTACAAGCAACATTAAATACCTGTGGAGAACCAGAAAGAGGAACCTGTGGTGCAATAACATCAACTGTAGTAAATGTATCGCAACCATTGTCGTCCATAACCTCTAAATAATAACTACCTGCACTTAAATTAAAGGCAGTGTCATTTGTACTAAAACTGTTCATACCGCTATCAAACCACTCATAACTGTAGCCAGGCGTACCGCCAGCAGCACTACCAACACAAAAGCCATCTGAACTTCCAGTACATATAATCACCTTAGATGAAGCAAGAGCTTGTAAAGTATATTGTGGTGAAGATACAATAACAGTATCCCTATTCATACAATTATTAGCATCCATTACAGAAATAATATAGTACCCTCCAGATAAATCCAAAAACAAACTATCATAAGGATAAGCATTAGTATTTAAAACGCCATTGATAAAGTATTGATAAGGTAATAAACCTCCATTAGCTAAAACTGAAATCTGACCATTATTTCCATTATAGCAACTAACAGATGAAACATTAGAACTTATAGAAATAGGATTTTGAACTTGACCAACAATAATTGTATCTACAGCACTACTGATTCCTGAAATTGCCTGAACAACATATGTACCAGGAAATAAATTAGTAAATGTGTAGCTGCTGTCTAATATGTTAGGAACTGTAAATAAATTATTTCCAGCCAAATCATATAATTCACATTGCCACACAGGAAGTAATGTGTCCGGAGTACATGTAATTAATCCATCATTTCCTAAGCAAGAGGCATCAGTAGAAATCAAGTTAATATCAAAGCATTCTGGAACTGTCATTGTAATAGAATCTGTGAGATTACCAAAAGTGCAATTACCTGTAATCGATGCATAATAAGTTGCCGAACTTGAAATATTAACTGGTAAAGTGGGGCCAGTGCCAAGAACTGTTCCTGTAGCATCAGTCCATGTATTTAAACCTGCAATAATCGGTACATAGGGGATTTGATTTATTGAATAAGATGTTGCAGGATTATTAGGAATAAATTCCCACCCTTCATTTGTTGCAGTCCATGGTAATGGAAAATTCCTAGGTAAAAGTAAAGTAGGGTCATCAACAATATCAAAATTAGTAGAAGTAGCATCTACTAACCCTTGAACTCCAGCCCCACCATTCCATGTAATACAAAGTGGTTTATCTTGTAAGTACATCTCTATCTTATCAGTACTTTCATATAATATAATTTGTGATGTATGTAAATCTGAAGTACAAGAAAACATTGGAACCTCACACCAAGTCACAATAAAAACTCTATTTGGGGCAATACCAGAAACACCGTAATATATATTCCCACCTATACCAGTATTAATATCTTGCCAAGGAGCCATAATAGCATTTTCTGGTAAATTACCAGGATTAGGTATTGGAGCATTAATAGCCCAAGGAGAATATTGATTTGCTTGAGAAATATCAAATGTAACATAACCATTACCAGAAACAACTAACTGAGTATATGGAATTCCATAAAAGTTAAATGTAAAGCCTATATCAACCACAACGTCATGTTGATCATCGGATGACATAGAACTTGGATTTGAACTTAAAGCTACTAAAGTATCCTGATAATTACCACAAATTGTAGTATCAGGAGATACAATAATCTGACTATAAGAAAATAATGAAATAAAAATGGCGCAAATAAACAATAATCTTCTCATAAGNTTTTTTGAAAATTAGANAATTTTATCTTATTAAAGTTATAGAACCTTTATATTCATAATAATGTCCATCTTGACCTTCNGCAATTAAAATATAAAAATATGCACCTTCTGGNACTTCATTTCCATCTATTCCAANGCCATCCCATTTATTATTCATNCCNTTCCACGCACTTACCAATTGNCCCCATCTGTTGTAGATAGATACATCTAAATANCCCATTCCATAAGCATCAAAAGAAAAATAATCATTTATATTATCACCATTAGGTGTAAACACATTATCTATNTCAGGAATNCCCTGAACATCAATNACAAAAGGAATAGAATCTTTACATCCAGTAGCTAAATTNGTTACAATAACATAAACATTATTTTGTCCAATATTATCAGTAGTAAAAAGATGATTCATAGTTNAAGTACCGTTTGAAAAATAACTTGTTCCATCTTGCCATGTCCAATTAAAATCAAAGGGATCATTAGANATTGTNGCATCTATAAATTCAACTGAAAATTCAGCGTGCATTGGACCAGCATAATTAGTTGTTGTTACATCAGCAACAAATGGNACNGGTTCATCTAAAATAGTTGAAGTCTCTGTAGAAATACAATTATTTGCATCTGTAACAGAAACAGTATAAGACGTATTAGCTTGTAAGTTTTCAGCAATATTTTCTGATGAAACTAANAGTCCTGAATTATTTTGCACCCAATTATATTGATAACCAACATTAGATACCACACCACCAGATGGGTTAGATTGAAGCCAACCATCATTTGCTGCATAACATGAAATTTCATTTGTTATTCCATTAGTAGATGTAGAGTAAATATTTTCGAAAATATTTGGCTCNAGTAAATTTGGCTGATATAAGTCAATATTTGCTGTTTCAACACACCCATTAGCATCAGTTACTGTAACAGTATTAATTCCTGCAGAAAGACCAGTAGCCTGTGCAGAATTNGAGGATGATGGAGACCAAGAATATGTTATTGGCTCTACNCCACCACCGTTTGTAACTACTGCTGCTCCGTCTGAAAGACCAAANCAAGAAATATGNTAAGGATTTCCATTTTCATCGGCATTGTAAAATAGAGTAGCATCAACACTTGCNATTAATTGNTCAGGTTGAGTAACTGTAACNCTAAAGCTAGCAGGACANCCATTTCCATCTAAAATATTAGCAGTATAAACCCCTTCTGACAANCCTANTGCTGTAGCAGAATTTCCTCCANTAGGTANCCANGAAATATTCCAAGAACCAGTACCTCCTGATGTTGTTATTGTCGCTGANCCATCAGATAAACCAAAACACGATGGAGAAATAAATGAAATTGTAGCTGTAATTGGATCTGCTTCAGCAACAGTATAATCTTCCGTAATTTCACATCCATTAGCATCAGTTATTGTAGCTGTGTATANACCAGGTTGTAAAGGNGANTGTATNNAAGCTGTTGAACTTCCAGGNATAGANGTTGTTGTATCCCAAACTACACTATAAGTAGGGTTAGAACCACTTGGATTTAATTCAATGTAACCGTCTGATTCATCAAAACATTGCTCGTCAATAACGATAGCNCCNGAAATTANAGGAGTAGGACTTCCAANAGTAAATGGTTGAATCAAATCACANCCAGANTAANTTTGTCCAAATGAAGCACTATCTGAATAATGAACAACTAAATTATAATTTCCTGGATATAAAATATTNGTATTTATACCTGTATCTATTACTGTNCCTACTGGATCAGTTTCCCAAGTATAATTAAATAATGGNTCNGCTCCTGGCCATTGAATCCATGCCTGACCATCATTTGTNTTAAAACANGAAGCATCTGATGTCACAACACCTGTTAAACTTACAACAACACCTGAATCAACNTTTTCAACCCATGTACCACCCCAAACTACGGCTCCCTCACAATTATTATCATCAGTAATATAAATAGAATGCTCTCCCTGAGATAATTCTATAATCAANGAATCATTTATAATNGGNACCTGGTTGGCAATAGGTATTGGAAATGCTCCAATTTCTAAAACATCGTAATAATATGTTCCTGTTCCTCCAGTAACATTTACCCAAATCTGTCCATCATTGGCTCCAAAGCAAGTCTCANCTATAACATTATAGGTTGTATATTCTAATTGATCNGGCTCTTCAACNTCAGCATTAATGGTGATTGCACANCCATTAGTNTCTTCAATAACTACAGCATAATTTCCAGCATATAANGANCTTATATAATCACCTGTACCAGTATAACTTCCTGGTCCGTTCCATGTATATGTGTACGGAGCTACTCCACCAAAACCTCCAGCAACGCTNTTAACATTTATTGAAGCATCATAAATTCCAAAACAGGAAACATGGGAAATATCGATAAGCACAGAATCAGTATTCATACTGTTAGTTATTGAATCTAACTGAAAAGATGCAGAAGCAATACAATTTCTATCATCCATAACAATTACAGTNTAATCATTAAATTGAGCAGATAAATTNTACGCGCATGANGTATTTTGATTTAAGCCATCGTTCCATANATAGTTATAATTAGGTGTTCCACCACTTGCAAGTGCACATAGCTGTCCTGAATTAGTACCTGCACAATAAGAATATACAGTCATGGAATCCACTATGATTACTTCTAATTGAGTTGGCTCAGAAATCACAACAGTATCACTTGAAGTACAACCATTAGCATCTGTTACATATACTGTATGAATTCCAGGAGTTAAACTATCGATATCTTGACCTGTTGAACCATTAATTGGATCATCCCAAACAAATACATAAGGTGTAGTTCCTCCTGTTGCAGAAGCATATGCTATTCCATCGTCAAAACCATAACATTGTACAGGTTGAACTTGAACAGCTTGAGCAAATAATTCATCTGGTTGAGTTATGATAAATGGAATTGTTTTTCTACAACCAAGAGCATCCTCAATAATAATATTATGACCACCAAAACATAAATTATAAGCCGTGTCAGGTCCACTACCAATATAAGTCTGTCCATTATCCCAAAAATAAGTATGTTGTAAAACTCCACCTGAAGAAGATAATTGAGCTATTGCATCGCAAGCATTAAAACAAGAAACTTGCTCTAAAACATCAAGTGTTCCTGTAATTTCAGAATGAGAATTGATAATATCAACATAGTCAACTAAAACACAACCTAAATTATCTGTAATAGTAACAGAATGAGTAAATGGAATACCCTGACCACTCGGGTCACCCCATAAACTGTTTGCCATTTGAGTAGTTTGTCCATTACTCCACAAATAAGTATATGGAAAAGTTCCACCAATTGCATCAGCATAAGCAACACCTGTAGAATCACCAAAACAATCTACATTTTGATATAAATTAACAGTNGATGTTAATGGATCTTGTGGTTGCGTAATTATAAAAGTTGTATCTTGAAAACATGTAGGATTATTAACATCGGTAATAATTACATTATATGTAGCAGAAGTCAAATTATAAATATTCTGATCTGTTTGTAAGTTATTCCAATTAAAAGTATAAGAAGCCAAGGTATCTAACATAAATAATTCAATTGAACCTGTTACATCACCAAAACAATTAACATTTGTAACAATTGCTGTATCTAGAATTTGACAATTTTGTGACTTAGTATTTGATGAGAAAAAAATACTAAAAAATAGTACTAAAACAATACTATTCATCCTTATAGAATTTTGCAATATACTTCTCATTTTTTTTTGACTGATTTTAATATCCATTTTTAATATTTTCTATTTCGTAAAACTGCAAATATACTTTTTAATAAATAACTAATTAAATTACTCTATTATTAGTTTAATATTCTCTAAATATTCTCCTTCTAATTCAAGCTCTATAAAATAAATCCCGCTTGACTTATTAGTCCTTTCTATNACATATTTATCCATATTTGANAGCTCATAAGTCTCTACTAACTTACCATAAACATCAACTAAATTGANCTTACCATCTAAAATAACCCTTCCAAAATCAATAGTCACTTCATCCCTAAATGGATTTGGATAAACCTGTATNTCNAAACTNCTAATATCTATCGTACCTAATGGACCTTCATCATAACTTACACTNTTTGAAGTAACCTCACAACCATTNGCATCTGTTACTTCTANATAATAAGTCCCATANCTACTCACTACATAATTTAAACCCCCACCAAGAGAAGAAAATGGAGATGACTGCTCATACCAAGAATAACTATAAGGCAATGTACCCCCGTTAGGACCAGATACCGTCAACACNTAACCATTCTGAGTAATANNTGNNACNAAAGCATCTGGCTCATTTACCTCAAAAGTATCTATCACTTGACAATTGTTTGCATCTGTAACAGTCAACACATATGTACCAGCAGATAAATTAGTGACAATAGAACCCGAAACACCTGTATTCCAAAGCCAGTTGTAAGGTGAAGTCCCTCCAACAGCGGAAGCTATTAATGTCCCCGAAGAATTACCGTAACAATCTACATCTGTAATAGAAGCAGAAGGGTTTATAATAGGTAACTCACTAACAAAAGCTGTATCTGTAACAGTACATCCCGTCGTATTATTATAATCGGCATATAACACATAAGTACCAGCTGATAAATTTGAAGCAATAGAAGATGTGCTTACCACATTACCATTTAAATCTTGCCAACTATATGTAAAGCCTGGATCAGTAGTTACATTGGAAGCGTGTAAAACACCTGTACTAGAACCATTACATAAAACATCCACAGTACTAAAATCATCAATCTCTGCAACAGTCACATTATTAGTAATGATAGTCTCTTGACTTACGCCTCCACTAATTAAAGTAGAAGAACAACCATTCTCATCACTAAAAACTAAACTATAAGTACCAGAGCATATACCCGTAACTAAACTATCATTAGATATACCCATAGAATTAGTAATCATATTACCAGTAATCATATCAGTAGCTATAGCAATATAAGGAGAAACACCTCCAGAAACATCTACTTCTAATGCTCCATCACATGCACCAAAACAAGTCTCATCATTCAATACACTCAAAACAGTATATAAAATACTAGCAGGCTCTGTAATAATAATACTAGAATTAACCATACAATCATTTGTATCTTTAACAGTAACAGAATAAACACCAGCTTGTAAATTACTAATCGTGTCATTCACATCAACATAACCATTAGGACCATACCACTGATAACTATATGGAGCATGAGCTCCTTGTGCCGTAACTAATGCCTCTCCATCCAAAGCACCATAACAGCTCACACCATGACCGCCAATATAATTAGATAAAGACTCTACAGAGGCACTCATAGTCTCATCAAAAGTTTGTAGGGTATCAGTAGTAGCACTTGCCGTACATCCCTTGCTATCAGTAACAGTAATAGTATATGAATTATCCAAAGAATATAAATTATCCGCTAATAATGCTACTGCAGTAGCAGTAGTTTGAGGTTGTATTGGATTATCATCCCATGCATATGTGTAGCCTAAAGTACCACCTGAAGCAACACCCGTTAAACTAGCTGTGTTAACACCTACACAATAAGGTAAAACAGTCAACGAATGATCTATCTCTATATATAAAGAATCTGGCTCATGAGTCTCTACAGTATCACTAGCTGTACATCCACGAGCATCTGTCACAACAACAGTATGTAAGCCAGGAGTTAATGTGCCAACAGTATCACCTACCCACTGACCATTATCCCAACTAAAAGTATATGGAGCAGTACCACCAAATGCCTGGGCAAAAGCCAAACCATTAGCATAACCATAACAATCTATCCAATCTAACTCTAAAGCCTCCATACTTAAAGGCTCAGGCTCAGAAATATAAATACTATCTACGACCTCACAGCCTAACGCATCTCGCGTAGTTACATAATAACTACCCTGCTGTAAACCACTAGCAATATCCGAACTAACACCTACAGTCTGCTGACCAGTACTCCAAAAATAAGTGTATGTAGAAGAAGAACCTCCAAAACTAGAAATACTAGCAACACCATCACTCAAACCATAACAACTAACAGTCGTGTCAGCTAATAAAGTAGACTCTATAAGTGGGTTCTCAGGAATGAAAATACTATCCATAACCTCACAACCCCAGTCATCCGTCAGCAAAACACTATGATAACCAGATGTTAAGGAACTAGCAATAATACCAGTCTCTCCATTATCCCATAAATAACTATATAAAGGATCACCTCCACTTACATATAAACGTGCTATACCTACACTATCACCATAACAAGCAATAGGAGAAATAACATTCATACTATCTATACTAAGTGCCTCTAAAGGCTCATCAACATTTAAAGTGTACTCCACAACACACCCTTCATAATCCTCAATATACAAGTAATATGTTCCTGCAGATAAATTAAATAAAGTGTCCCGATTTGATATATGTGTATCTGAAGTTTGTAGAGTATCTCCATTTAAATTTAACCAATAATAAGTATATGGACCCCAACTACCAGAAGCATCTCCAACAATCATACCTGTAGACTCCCCTTTACAAGCAACATTAAATACCTGTGGAGAACCAGAAAGAGGAACCTGTGGTGCAATAACATCAACTGTAGTAAATGTATCGCAACCATTGTCGTCCATAACCTCTAAATAATAACTACCTGCACTTAAATTAAAGGCAGTGTCATTTGTACTAAAACTGTTCATACCGCTATCA
>PAHN01000014.1 GCA_002711125.1 Flavobacteriales bacterium | reverse complement strand
TAAATATTACAAGTTCAAGCGCTTCAAGCGCTCCTTATGGTTATTATTATTTTTATTATGATATTGAAGTAGAAACTCCTTGCCAAGGAGTGTCTTCATCAAGCTGGGATTGTGATGGGCAAGGCGGATGTTATGATCCAGGAACAGGTAACGGTCAGTATAGTAGTTTAGCAGCTTGTCAAAGTAATTGTATAGCTCCAAGCTGGGATTGTGATGGGCAAGGCGGGTGTTATGACCCCGGTACAGGAAACGGACAGTACAGCAGCTTAGCCGCTTGTCAAAGTAATTGTATAGCTCCAAGCTGGGATTGTGATGGGCAAGGCGGATGTTATGACCCCGGTACAGGAAACGGACAGTACAGCAGCTTAACCGCTTGTCAAAGTAATTGTATAGCTCCAAGCTGGGATTGTGATGGCGGCACTTGCTTTGATCCTGGTAATGGCCTAGGTCAATACAACTCTTTATTTGATTGTGAAGCCAATTGTGGAAATGTTTCTATTCAAGAGTTTGGTTTAAGAAATTTTAAAATTTATCCAAATCCATCTGAAGGTATATTTAATATTGAATTTATTAGTGAGGTAAGGCAAGATTTAAATGTTAGAATTGTAAACATGATTGGAGAATTTACTTTGATTGAAAATCTAGAACAATTTTTAGGACGTTATAACACAAGCTTCAACCTGTCAAGCAAATCCAGTGGGGTGTATTTCTTAGAAATCATTACTAATGATGGGGTGTTGAATCACAAGATTGTTCTACAATAATTGTTTTAATAAATAGTAAGCTAAAACTAAAGACTGTTAATTATGAAAAAAATAACGTCTATACAGAATCCTTTTGCTAAATTTCTTGTTTCATTAAGAGATAAATCGAAAGTTAGAAAAGAAAAAAATCAATTTTTAATCGAGGGAAAAAGAGAGATTTTTTTATCAATTCAAGGAGGATATGAAATTGAAAAAATTTTAGTTTGTTTTGATTTTTTTGATATATCTGATCTAAAAAAAATACCAGAAAATTTAGAATTAATTGAAATTACAAAGGAAATTTTTGAAAAATTGTCTTATAGAAAAAAATTTGATGGCTTGTTAGCAGTTGCAAATAAAAAAGATCATAAATTGTTAAATTTAAATATTGGTGATAATCCACTTGTTTTAGTTGTTGAGAATATAGAAAAACCTGGAAACATTGGAGCTATATTACGTACTTGTGACGCTGCAAATATTGATGCTGTTTTCATTGCAGATCAAGGTGTTGATATATATAATTCTAATGTAATACGTTCTAGCGTTGGATGTATATTTACAAATCAAATAGGAATTGGAAAATCAAATGAGATATTTGACTATTTACAAAGAAATAGTATCAATATATTTACTGCAGTGTTACAAGACAATCCTACTTCGTATCACACATTAGATTATACTGGTCCTACAGCTTTTGTTTTAGGCAATGAAACAGATGGATTGTCATTTTTTTGGAAAAATAAATCAGTGAACAAGATTGTGATTCCTATGCAAGGAAAAATTGATTCAATGAATATATCTGTTTCTGCTGCTATTTTAGTTTTTGAAGCAAAAAGACAAAGAGGTTTTTGAAAAAAATATTTTCTACAATTTTTTTATAATTTCTTCTGTTGCTCCGCAATTCTCGTGTATATAATTCTCACTAATTGATTTATCAAATTTTTTAAAATAATCTAATGCCGATACAAGTTCATTGTAGTTGTTTATAGATATAGCTGCCTTTTTATTTACTAAATCTATTGCTTCTTTAAATTTGTAATAATTGGGTCCGAAAATAGTAGGTATTCCAAAAATTACAGCTTCTAAAATATTATGTATACCTCTACCAAAACCTCCTCCTATATATGCATATTTTCCATATTTATATATAGATGATAATATTCCAACTTGATCAATAATTAAAACGTTACTTGAATTAATATTATTTTCATTTACATTTGAGTATAAAATTCCATTAGTTTGTTTTTGTAATTTTTTAATATTGTTATTTTCGTGAGGTGCAATTATGAAGTTATAGTTTTGAAAGTTTTTGATTAATCTGTTTAAAATCATTTCATCTTTTGGCCATGTACTTCCACAAATAATAGTTGTTTGAGTTTCGGAGAATTTTTTTATTAAAGTTATATTTTTCTGTTTTTTTCTATTAGCAACTACTGTATCAAATCTTGTATCTCCAGAAATGCTATGATTATTAATAGAAATGGAGTTTAATAAAATTTGTGATTTCTTATCTTGGACAAAGATATGCGTGATTTTTTTTAATTGATTTTCAAACCATTTGAATTTAAAGAAAAGTTGATTTTTCCGAAAAATAGCGGATACTATATATAAAGGTATTCCTTGATTATGAATTTCATTTATATAATTAAACCAAAATTCATATTTGATAAAAATTGCTTTTATTGGCTGTGTAATACTAATAAATGTTTTAGCATTTAATTTGGTATCGCTTGGCAAATAAAAAACCCAATCGACCATTGGATTTGATTTTTGAATTTCAAAGCCTGATGGAGAAAAGAATGTTAGAAGTATTTTATGATCTATGTATTTTAATTTATATGCTTTAATTACTGGTTTTGCTTGTTCAAATTCACCAAGTGATGCACAATGAAACCAAACTATATCTTTTCCCCCTTTTAATTGCTCTTTTAGCTTGAAAAAGATATTTTTTCTGCCTTCAATCCATAGTCTTGCTTTTTTATTATAAAGTGAAGATATTCTGATAGCAAGTATGTATGCATAAATGATAAAATTGTAAACTATTTTCATTTAAAAGTAATGAAATTCTTCGTTATTTTTTCTGTTAATAGGAATAATGATTCCAATACTAATACCAAATAAATTATCCCATTTTTTTTCTTGTGAATAATATGTTTGATTAGCAAAATCATATGCTCTTTGATTTTTTGTAAGTCCAAATAAGTAATTTAAATTAGTACTCATTTGAAATCTTCCACTTTGATCATAATATTTATATGATATTATAAATTTCCCACTTAAACCATTAGTCAATCTATCGTATCCTTTTTTCATTTCTTCATCTAATTGAGGGATATTTTGATTTCTTGTATCAATAAATATTTTGTGCTCTAAAAAACCAAATCCTTGGGATACATAAATTCCGCTTAAATTTTTACTTGAAAAATGGAATGCATATCCTCCAAATAGAAAACTATTCCATCCTCTTTGCATAAGATTTACATTTGCGTAGTAACCATCTCCTCCAATTATAGCTCCTGTAGAAGTTGAGATGTTATTAAAGATATTTGTGTCTTTTAGTGTTGACCCAAACATAAATGAAGCTTCAACACCGTAAATTATATTGTTTGATCTCTCAGAAAAATAAATTATTCCAATAGCTGAGTTATTACCGTATGTTTCTGATAAATTGCCGATAGGAATTTGATAATTATAATTAAATTCAAAAGAAGATTGTTTGATTTTTTGAGCAAAATTTTTATTTATAAACAACATTAATAAAACTATTAAGCAAAATTTTATTTTCTTTCTTTTGTTCATTTAGGTGCTAAAATACTATAACTAGAACAAATGGCATAAATCATAAGTTAATAATTATATATATTTGCTAATAAGTAAAAACTCAAAAATGAGTAAAATTATTTTAATAACAGGAGGAGCAGGTTTTATAGGTTCTCATGTAGTTAGGCTTTTTGTAAATAAATATCCAAATTATAAAATAGTTAATTTAGATAAATTAACTTATGCCGGCAATTTGGAAAATTTAAGAGACTTAGAATCTTTAAATAATTATGTATTTGAAAAAGGAGATATTGTTGATAAAGAGTATATAAATCGTCTTTTTAAAAAGTATAAATTTGATGGAGTAATACATTTAGCTGCCGAAAGTCATGTAGATAGATCAATTACTAATCCAATGGATTTTATTATGACTAATGTTGTCGGAACAGTAAATCTTTTGAATGCAGCTAAAGAATTATGGAAAGATAATTATAACAATAAGTTATTTTATCACGTTTCTACAGATGAGGTTTATGGAAGCTTAGGCGAAAAAGGATTATTTTTAGAATCAACTCCCTATGACCCTCAATCGCCTTATTCATCTTCTAAGGCTAGCTCTGATCATTTTGTTCGTGCATATGGCAATACATATAATTTACCTTTTGTGATTTCTAATTGTTCAAATAATTATGGGCCTAATCAATTTCCAGAAAAACTATTACCGTTATTTATTAATAATATAAGGCAAGGAAAAAAATTACCTGTTTACGGTGATGGTAATTTTACTAGAGACTGGCTTTTTGTTAAAGATCATGCAAAAGCTATTGATAAAATTTATCATTATGGTAAAGAAGGAGAAACATATAATATTGGAGGTTTTAATGAATGGAAAAATATTGACCTTATAAAAGTCTTGTGTAAACAAATGGATATTGCTTTAAATAAAGATCAAGGAAGTTCTCAATCATTAATTACTTACGTTAAAGACCGTCCTGGTCACGATAAAAGATATGCTATTGATGCTAATAAGTTGAAGAAAGAATTAGGGTGGGAACCCACATTACAATTTGAAGAGGGGCTTGCTAAAACTATTTCTTGGTATTTAGAAAATCAAGAATGGATGGATAATGTAACATCCGGAGAATATCAGAATTATTACAAAGAACAATATAAATAAATGCTCAAATGGAATTTTCTAAAAGGTAAAGATTTAAATTTATCTGCTATTGATTTTTCTTCTATTGAAATTGACTTGCATTCACATTTGATTCCTGGTATTGACGATGGAGCTGAAGATTTAGCAACATCTATTGAAATAATTAAAATCTTGCAAAAATTAGGTTTTAAAAAGTTAATTACAACACCTCATGTAATGAGTGATTTTTATAAAAACACTTCAGATATTATATTAAAAGGGGTCAAAAATTTACGACAAGAATTAAAATCACAAAATATTAATATCCAAATTCATGCTGCTGCTGAGTATTATATTGACTATGAGTTTGAACAAAAAATTGGAAAAGAAGATTTTCTTGTTTTTGGTGATAATTATATTTTAATCGAATTATCATTTATTGAAGCTCCTAAAAGTTTAAATGATATTATTTTTAAATTACAATTAGAGGGTTATAAGATCATATTGGCTCACCCAGAAAGGTATTTGTATTTTGGTGATAATGATTATTTAAGTCTAATAAGGAGAGGGGTTTTTTTTCAACTTAATCTTCTGTCCTTGATTGACTATTATTCTCCAAGAGTAAGAATAAGAGCAGAGGATTTAATTCAAAAAGAAATGATTAGTTTTATTGGTAGTGATTGCCATAATATGAAACACGCTAGCTTATATAAAAAATGCCAAAACAAAAAATCGTGGCATGATTTACATAATAGCGGTAAGCTATTAAATTATACTCTATAATTCAGCACTTTGAGTATTTATACCTCTATCAATTTTTTTAAATAGACCTTGTAGAACTTTCCCTGGTCCAACCTCAGTGACGTTATTAACACCATCTAAGATCATTTGACGCATATTTTGTGTCCATAATACGGATGCTGTAAGTTGTTTGTTGAGGTTTTCTTTTATCACTTTGGGAGAAGTTATAGCTTTAGCAGTAACATTTTGGTATATAGGGCAAATACCTTCTGTAAATTTGGTTACGTAGATAGCTTCTTCTAACTCTGCTCTAGCAGACTCCATTAGTGGAGAATGAAAAGCTCCACCAACAGGTATTTTAATAGCTCTTTTAGCTCCAGCTAATATTAATTTTTCGCATGCTATCTCAATTCCTTTATTAGTTCCAGAAATAACTAATTGACCAGGGCAGTTATAATTAGCAGGTACAACAATTTCTTTTATTTCTAAACATATTTTTTCAACTATACTGTCTTCAAGCCCTAACACTGCAGCCATTGTTGATGGGTTTTTTTCACATGCTTTTTGCATAGCGCTTGCTCTTTTGGCTACAAGTTTTAATCCATCATCAAATGAAATATAGTTGGCGGCTGCTAGTGCTGAGAATTCTCCAAGAGAATGTCCAGCAACCATATCTGGTTTGAAGTTATTTGCAAGTAATTTGGCGAGAATTACGGAATGAATAAATATTGCGGGTTGAGTTACTTTGGTTTGTTTTAGTGCATTAGAATCTTCACCAAACATGATATCTGTTATAGAAAAACCTAAAATATTGTTGGCTTTTTCAAACATTTCTTTTGCTAGTTCAGAGCAATTGTAAAGCTCTTTACCCATACCTGCATATTGAGCTCCTTGACCTGGGAATATGTATGCGTGCATTTATATATTATTTAATTAGTTTCATAAATTCAGATCTCGTTTTTTCATCCGACATGAAAGCACCAGAAAAGGCAGATGTTGTAGTAGATGAATGTTGTTTTTCTACTCCTCTCATTTGCATACAAAGATGTTGTGCTTCAATAACAACGGCTACTCCTTTTGGTTTAAGTGTATCTTGAATACAATCTTTTATTTCATCTGTTAGTCTTTCTTGTACTTGTAATCTTCTGGCGAAAACATCTACTATTCTAGGAATTTTACTTAGTCCTACAATGTATCCATCTGGAATATATGCTATATGTGCTTTTCCAAAAAAAGGAAGCATATGGTGTTCACAAAGAGAATAAAGCTCTATATCCTTAACTAATACCATTTGACTATAATTTTCAGCAAACATGGCGGACTTTAGAACCTTTGATGGGTTTTCTTTATAACCTTTAGTTAGAAAAGTCATAGACTTAGCTACTCTTTCAGGAGTTTTAAGTAATCCTTCTCTTTCGCTATTTTCTCCAATTTCACTGAGAATAGACTTTACATTATTTGCTAAGTTTTTATTGTAATTTTCATTCATCTAAATAAATTATAAATAGGCCGCAAATATACCATATATTTGTAATATGAATATATTATTTGTTGCAGCTACTTCTCAAGAAATAACTTCTAAAAAAATTAATACCCAACCAAATTTAATTACTGGATTAGGTATGGTAAATACTGCAATGTATTTGACTAAAGAACTTATAAATAATAATTTTGATTTAGTTATAAACATGGGAATTGCTGGGGCATTTTCAAGTACTTTAAAAAAAGGAGATGTGGTTGAAGTTATTGAAGATTATTTTTCAGAAATTGGTTATGAAGATGATACCAACTTTTGTTTGTTTAAAGAGTTTGATTTAAAAACTAAATTAATAGTTAAAGCAAAAACTAAATTAAAACCAGTCAAGGCAATTACTGTAAATACTGTTCATGGGAATAAAAAATCTATTCAATCTACAGTTAATTTATTTAATCCAGACATTGAAACTATGGAGGGGGCAGCTTTCTTTCAGGTTTGTAACTATTTTAATGTGCCTTGTATGCAGATTAGATCTATTTCTAATAGAGTTGAAAAAAGGAATAAAAGTAATTGGGATATAAATTTAGCTATAGCCAATTTAAACATGGAAGTTGAAAAAATCATTATGGATTTATGAAATTAACTTTAGGCCTTTCACCATGTCCAAATGATACTTTTATTTTTGATGCATTAATAAATCAAAAGATTGATACTGAGGGATTAGAATTTGCACCCAAATTTGCAGATATAGAGCAATTAAATTTACTTGCTATAAAAGGAGATTTAGATATTACTAAGTTTTCATTTTCAGCATTTACAGATTGTTTTCAAAATTATTTATTGTTGGATAGCGGATCTGCTCTTGGCAGAGCCTGTGGCCCGCTACTAGTAAAAAAACCAAGTACTATTATAAACGATAATAGTGAGATTGCTATACCTGGAAATTATACTACTGCTAATTTACTTTTGAAATTATTTTATCCTTCATATTCAAGAAAAAAAGAAGTTTTATTTTCTGATATAGAAAATGAAATTTTAAACGAAAAAGTTGACGCAGGTGTTATCATACATGAAAATAGATTTACTTTTTTAGAAAAAGGATTAGAAAAAGTAAGTGATTTAGGAGAGTTATGGGAAAATTCTACAGGTACCCCTATACCACTGGGTGGAATTGGAATTAAAAGAGAAATACCTGCCTCCATTCAAAAAAAAGTTGAACAGCTTTTAAGAAAATCGGTTCTTTATGCTTTTAATAATAGAAATGCATCATTAGATTTTATAAAAAAATATTCTCAAGAACTAAACGAAGATGTCATAAATCAGCATATTGATTTATATGTTAATGAATATACTCTATCATTATCAGAATCTGGAAAAAATGCAATTAAATTATTTTTCAAAAAAGTAGGTGTTAAATCTCAACATATCTTTTTTGATTCTTCTTTTGTAACTTAGCAAAAATTTCAATAATGAGAAAACAGATACTAATTTTATTAATACCTATTTTTAGTTTTAGTCAAAATTTGTATAATCCACAAGAGTTATATGATAGTCCTGGTGGGTTATTCGACGAGGATTCTTTAAGAACAATAGATTTAGAATTTTACATGCAAGATTACCATAGTTACTTAGTAAATGCTTGGTTTTATAATCCATCTGAAAGGATTCCTGCTAGATTAACTTTAAATGGTGTTTTGTACGATAGCGTAGGAGTAAGATACAAAGGAAATTCCACGTTTTGTTTACCAAATGATGTTTTTAGTCCAAAGGTTCCCTATAATATTGACATGAATTATTTTGTTGGAGGGCAAAAATTATTAGACTACAAAAAAGTAAAATTAGCTAATGCGTGGATGGATGCTACATTTGTAAAACAAATTGTAAGTAGCAATATTTATAGAAGATATTTACCTACAGGTGAATCTAATTTAGTGAGACTAAATGTTCAAGGCAATTATGTCGGCTTGTATGTAAATGATGAATCAATCAACAAACAGTTCTTAGATAAGCATTTTGATGAAAAATCTGGCCCTTTATTTAAATGTGACAACATAGATCGTTTTTGTGATACAGCAAATGCACCATCAGCAATGCCTCCTAATCTTTATTACATGGGAGATGACTCAACATTATACTATAACAGCTATGATATAAAATCTGATTATGGTTGGAAGGAGTTTATTAATTTGATGAAAACAATAGATTTAGATTTTCAAAATATAGACAGTGTTTTAAATGTTGATAGAACACTTTGGGCTTTTGCCGCTAATCAAGTAATTGCTAATCTTGATTGTTACAATACCTACTATATACATAACTACTATATGTACCAAACCAAAGATGGATTATTTCAAATGATACCATGGGATTTGGATAATAGCTTTGTAGGAGCTATTATGGGGTGGGATTACTGGAACCCTTCAAATGTCTATGAGTATGACCCTTATTATACTGGAGGGCCGTACACTGGGCCATCTGGCACACCACAACCTTGGGAAGCTAGACCACTTTTATTTAAACTACTAAATGATCCTCATTACAGAAAAATTTATTCTGCTCACATGAGAACGATAATAGAAGAATCTTTAGATACTGCGCAAATTCGAGCTAATATTGATAATTTACAATCTTTAGCTTATAATGCTGCTAGTCAAGATAATAATAAGGTTTTTACAGTGAATGAATATTATAATAATACCGAAAGCGCTATATGGGCAGCATTTAATTGGGGATTTGGTGGTATATTAAGTACTGTGAATGAGCGAAAGCAATTTTTGCTTAATCACCCTGAAATATCATTAATGCCACCGCAAATTAGTAATGTTTATGTTAATAACGGGCTTGTTACTGCAGAGGTCTTTAATGCAAACTCTGTAGAGATAATGGCTACGACAAGCGAATATAATTCTAAGTTTAATTCCTTTTCTATGTTTGATGACGGAACTAATGGAGATTTATTAGCTAATGATGGAATTTATACTGCTGATTTACCATATCAATTTAGTGGTTTTGATGTGAAGTTTTATATTAGGTCTGAAAATGATGATGCAATTAAGTTAAGTCCGCAAAGAGCAGAATATGAGTTTTATACATATTCATATATTAGCAATGTAAGTAATATAGATGAAGGTAATAGTAGAAAATTAATTGCTATAAAAGATGCACTGGGTAAATCTGTTGAAAGGGTTGCTAATGTTCCTTTGTTTTATATCTATGATGATGGAACTGTAGAACGTAAAGTGATTATTGATTAAGTTTAGTGTAAATATTATTTATATCTAAATAATTAAGTTTTCCATTTAGCCAACTACTACTTATTTCTGCATTATATTTTTTATAAAAGTTAATTGCCGGTGTATTCCAGTCTAGAACTTGCCAAAACATTCCTTTCATATTTTTTTCATAGCAGATTTTTATTGTGGCTTCAAATAATTTACTTCCTATGCCTAATTTTCTATATTCTTTTTTTATTACAAAATCTTCAAGAAATAAAAATTTACCTTTCCATGTTGAATATCTAATATGATAAAATGATAATCCAATAATTTGATTTTTTTCTTCTGCTACTAAAAAGTAATATAGAGGATGCTTACCAAAGCCATCTTCTTCTAGTTCTTCAACGGTTATCTGTACTTCTTCAATAGCATTTTCATAATCAGCAAGCTCTTTAATTAATTCAAGAACTTGTGGTAAATCAGCTTTGAGACCTTCTCTAATATTAAAATTCATTTATTGAAAGATTATATCAATATCTATTAATTTATTATCACGTTTAATTTTTACAGTTGTTGCATCACCTTTATTGAATGCGCCAAGCCCTTTCATATAGGAATTCATATCTATTACGTCAATGTGACCAATTTTTATTACTATATCCCCTTTTATAATACCATACTTTTCTGCTGTTTTTCCTTTAGAAATCCCATCTATCCTCATCCCTTTTCCATCAAATAGATAGTCTGGCATAACACCTAATGTAACACTAAATTTGGGAGTTGTTGTAGAATCGCTTTTAGTTTCTTGAAAATCAAATTTTTCTATTTCTGTAGATAATGTGATTATTTTTTTTACATATTCATGTATTAAATACATACCGTCAAAATTTATTTTTTCTACATCATCACTTGGTTTATGATAATCTGTGTGTTGTCCTGTGAAAAAATGAATTGAGGGTATATTTTGAAGATAGAATGATGTGTGGTCTGAAGGNCCTATTCCAGACTCTGAAGTTTTTAATTGAAAATCAAATNTATTAGCATCAGTTATTAATTTTTGCCATTTAGTGCTTGTTCCTATGCCATTAATGGCTAATATTTTCTGATTATTTAATCTTCCAACCATATCAAAATTAATCATAAATCTAACTTTTTTTAAGTCAATAGTAGGGTTNTTCGCATAATATGATGAGCCAAATAAACCGTGTTCTTCTCCTGAAAATGCAATAAATAAATAATTATAATCTTTGATTTCTTGTAATGAGTTCGCTAGATTAATTAAAATACTTACTCCACTTGCGTTNTCATCTGCTCCATTATGAACTTGTTTTGCCCCATNATATAAAGATCCAAANGAGCCATATCCTACATGATCATAGTGNGCTCCAATAATTATTGTTTCATCAGCATTATTATTTATGTATCCAATAACATTTTTTCCAATAATTTTTTCTTTTACTTCTTGGCTATGTGGNTTTTTTCTAATTTTTGCTTCAAAAAACTGAAAGAATTCNTNTTCTCCTTTTGGTAATAAATTATATTCTTTAAATTTNAGGATGATATATTCTGCAGCTTTTGTTTCCCCTTCTGTTCCGGTTGCNCTTCCTTCAAGTTCATCAGCTGCTAAATAAGAAACCTCCATTTTCATATTTTCTAATATTTTTTGTTCATCTTGTGCTTGAGAAAATGATATAGAAATTAATAAGANTAAAACGCTTTGAATTAATTTTTTCATGATTAAAATAGTTATTTTTGTAANATGTTTTTTAAAACAACAAAAATATGAAAAAGCTACTTTTTTTAATACTTTTTTTCCCATTGATTGGGATAGCACAATTTAACAAAAANCACATTGTTAAATCAAANAAGAACCCACTTATATTTNCTGGAGAAACTCACTTTAAGAATTTAAAGCAGCTAACATTTGGTGGTGAAAATGCTGAAGCTTACTGGAGTTTTGATGATTCTAAATTAATATTTCAAGCTACAAATGAAAATTGGGGGCAAAGTTGTGATCAAATATATATTATAGATACAANTAATTATACTTTAAATACACAGAAACCCAAAATGGTTAGTCTTGGATTAGGAAGAACNACCTGTTCNTATTTCATGCCCGGAGACTCTACTATTATTTATGCTTCAACACATCTTGAAGACGCAAAATGTCCGCATGTTCCTGAAAGAAGAGTTAATGGGAAGTATGTTTGGCCAATTTANANCTCATACGATATATTTATTGCTGATTTAAANGGTAAAATTGTAAANAGAATTACNAATCATGATGGNTATGATGCAGAAGCTACTGTTTCTCCAATGGGGGATAAAATAGTTTTTACGTCTATAAGATCAGGTGATTTAGAGNTATATACATGTGATATTGATGGTTCTAATATTCAACAAGTGACAAATCAGTTAGGTTATGATGGTGGNGCCTTTTTCTCACCTGATGGAAANAAATTAGTNTTTAGAGCATCTAGGCCTAAAACNGATGAAGAAATAAAAGAATATCANGAACTTTTAGCTAATGGATTAGTCCAGCCAACAAAAATGGAAATTTATGTNTGTAATGTTGATGGTAGTGATTTAAGACAGGTAACAGATCTTGGAAATGCNAATTGGTCACCTTTTTTTCACCCAAGTGGAGAAAAGATTATTTTTTGCTCNAATCATGCGAGTGTAATGGGTTTTCCTTTTAATTTATATATGGTTGATCTTGATGGGAATAATTTGGAACAAATTACTTTTGATGAAAAATTTGCTTCTTTTCCTGTTTTTTCTAATGATGGGAAAAAAATTGTTTTTTCCTCNAATAGAAATAATGGGGGGACAAGAAATACAAATGTTTTTATAGCAGANTGGGTAGAATAAAGGATGTTGGAAGTTATAGCTTTATTACTTCAAATGTAGGGTATCCTTTTTCTCCATTAGTATTATAAAAATCTACAAATCGTAATTTAAAATAATTATTTCTGGTATCTTTTATTATGTATGTTATGTTAGANTTAACTACATANCCTTCATTAAANATATATGATTTCCAATCAAAACCAATGATATTTTGGTCATTCAAAAACGTATATGAATTAATCATAGAGCCTTCTATTTCTTCAAATATATTTACTGTGTCTTTTGCAATTAATACGTCATTTAGATAGTTGCTTAATACTCCTGTTACTANATAAAATGGTGGGAGTTCAGGGTCATTATATAAATGAGTATATTGCGTAAAAATCAAATCCCAATCCTGTTTTTTTGGCTCAATTTCTTTTAAAATATCATCTTCTAATGATAAATATTGAAAATTGTATGAGTTGTCTTTAATTACTATTTTACTTCTATACTCTGTATTATCTAAATTAGCATATTGTATATTATACATATTTTGGCTTACAGAGTCAATACTAATTTTTTTGTATCCTGCATTTGTNCCATCAATTTTAAANCCAAGATCAAGAACATATNTTGAATTCTTATTTCTATAGTCTCCAANTGCNGTTTCCTCAATNATNCCTTTAGGGTTTTCAGTTTTCCAGGTTAAATTATCTATGAAAATAACGTCATTAAAATTGTGGTTAGGTGACTCCGCTACTTTAGCAAATCGCNCACTATTAGTAATTATTTTCCACCCATCTTCTGATGCTTCAAAAGCTAAATCCCATTCTGTTTTTAAATTTTGTTTAACTACTATATTATTTTCAAGATTATANTATACTTGATACTTGTAGTCAGATTCCATTTCAATTTGGAAAGATTGTAATTCACTTGAAGAAGGTCGAATAGGTATTTCATCTTGTTCGCAACCAAATACTAGAATTAGAATTATGTATAAAATCTTTTTCATAATTTAATTTTAAGCTCAGTAAAAAAAGAACGACCATAGCCTATAGACATTAAATTATTAGTAGTGCTATGATTAGAANNNATTAAATTTCTTGANACATNAGTTATATTAAATATATTTTTTGCACCAAAAGAGAGAATAACTTTTTCNTCAAATATTTTTTGGTTTACAGATATGTCCATTAAATCATAAGAATCTGAGATTATTTCTCTTATAGTGTTGTTNTCTAAAAGATAATTTGTCATTTCTCCTGTNTTCTTATAGAAAATATTAAATCTTGTATTATTACTTAAATTAAAACTCATATTAATGTTATAGTCTAATGTAAACTGATATTCTTCAATATTATAGTNGTTATTTAACTCATTATATCTTCCAGTATAACATATACCAATTTTTGCATTTATCTTATTGTAAAANACATCAAATATTGTAGAGATTCCTTTTGTTTTAAATTTATCAATATTAAAATAACTATACTGTTCTGAATTAGATTCAGATAGTGCTAAATCAATTTTATTATCAATAAAGTTGTGAAATAGATGTATATCAGTTTTAATTTTTGTTTTTAATATTTTATGAGTTGAGCTTATATTTATTTGGGTGTTTTCTGATGTTTCTGCTTGAAGAAGAGGNTTNCCAACTATATTATGATTTATATCTACAAAATTTAAAAATAACTCTTTAAAGTCTGGAGCTCTAAATCCTTTTGCATAACTATATCTAAAGTTATAATTTTTAACATTATATAATATATTTAATGATGGTATTATTGGGGCTTCATAGTTTGAATTATAAATTACTCTAAAAGAAGGTCGTATACTAATATATTTGTTAGGTGAATATTCAGCAAATGAAAAAAAAGCGTAATTATTTTGTTCTTGATAGTTATTTAAGATTCTTTTNCCTTTTNCAGTATTTTTTTGTAAGTCAATACCAGCTTGATANTTAATAATATCATTTGTAGAGTTAGAAATAGTCATTTTTCCAATAATTAAGCTAAATTCTGATGTGTCTTGCGCATTTATATCATCAACTAATGTTTTGTTGATTGTAGTTAAATCTGTATAATATGTTTCTTTTTCCCTTTTATATTTGTTGTATGCAAGTAAAATGTTTACACGATCATTGGAATTATGAAATTTAATATCACTTCCAAAATTTGTTCTGTAAGTATGGTAGTATTCATCAAATGCTGTTTGAAAGTATGGTTCTTTGGGCATACCTAGATTAGTTACTTTTTCATAAAAGTTTTCATAGTAATTTCTAATGATTAAGTTGTCATTTTTTATTCTGTACACAGTTTTATTAAATATTTGCTCTTTAGGCTTCCATTGTTTTACACGATTTATATCAGCTAATTGGCTGGTGGGTAAAAAATTAAATGTTTGATTTTTATTCCATCCGTTAAAATATTTTCTACCAAAGTTAAAAGATATATGGTTCGAATTATTATTTGAAATGAAAACATCAAAATTGTATCTTCCAACACTTTCATAGAATGAATTAAATTGTTTAATATCTTGGGAGCTTTCCTTACTAATTAAATTAATAGTGCCTGCTAATGCATCTGTTCCATAAATTGTTGATAGCGGCCCTTCAACAATTTCTATTCTTTCAATATTATTTAAGTTGATTTGTGAGAGGTCAATATTACCATTTAGTCTTCCTATTACTGGAACATTATCAATTAAAATTTTTACATTTTGACCTGAAATACCTTGAATAGAAATTGAAGAGCCAAGTACATTGTCTTCAAATAAATTAATATTTAATTGTTTTTGAATAATGTCAGCTAGATTATGATATACGCCAGAATTTATGGTTTTATTATCAATTATTCGAATTTTGTGAATTGAATTGTCTATGCTAATATTTCTTAATTGCCCCGTTATAACAACTTCTTTAATTGTTTTTTCTATAGTATTTGTTTTTTTTAAACTATCACTAAGTTGGGCAAACGTAGTTAAATTAAAAAATAATAAAACTATTGCAAATAGTTTTTTCATACTATGTTAATATACAATTAATTTTTTTGTAATGCTATACCCTTTTTCGTTAGAGATATTTACTATGTATGTCCCTTTTGCTATTTTGTTTTTATCAATAGTGTAAGTGTTAAATCCGCTTTTATTGATTTTAGAAAAATATATTTCTTTTCCATAAATATCATGTAAACTAATTGAATTTGCTTTTTGCATATCGTAAATTATAGTTATTTTCTGATTATTAACCGATGGATTAGGAAAAATATTTAATGATCCTTTTACAAGGGAATTATTTGTTGAGGTTGTTGATAGAAGCTCTGCGTTAAACTCAATATTACCTGTAGAGGAGCCTTCAAATCCAGTAAACACTAAACGCCATACTTGTTCTTGGTAATCTTTGATGAAATATACCCTGTTAGGAACAATGATATAGCTGCCTTGAAATTGTTTCCAGTCATAGCCAATAGAATTTATATAATTATCAAAATTATGATTTGTGTAATCTGTGTATAGAATTGGATTAGTTACATTATCTGCTTGGGCAATTTTAATTCCAATGTTGGATAATACTCCTGTTACTGAATAGGGCATACCTTGAACTGGTGTTATATATTTGGTAAAAGTAATATCCCAGTCGCTAAGTGCGAGTTCTCTATCAATAATCAAATCATTTTCTAGAGAATAGTAGATAAATCTTTTGTCCGAGTAATTTGATGCTTGTATATTTTGATTTATTTCGTTGGATCCGTCTAAGTTGGCATACTTAAAGAAATACTCTCCGCTTGCTTTTGTTTCAATTAATAATTTTTTCCAATTTCCATTTACTGTTTTTATTACAAAAATTGAATCGCCAACAATATGATGTGTTTGAATATTATATACTCCCCATCCATAATCAAACATACCTGAAGATTGATTCATGATAAATGCTCCATATTGCCAGCTTGTATCACTGTTGTACATAGGGTTGGTTAATATATTAGGAGTGCTGTTGTTTATTGAACTCCATGAGCTAGTATCTCCTAAGTTATAAGTGTATAATTCAACTCCTTTTCCGTCATTAATCCTAATATTTGCAGAATATGAGTCAGTGCTAAATGCTAAGTCCCAGTTGTCATTTTCAATATTTACAATTTCTCCATTTTGCATACTATAGAAACTTTGATGGGTGTAGCCAGGATTTAAAGAGATAGTTTCCTGATTTTGAGCTGTTGTATTTAATGCTGAAATTAGTGCAAACATGCACAATATAGTTTTTTTCATTGTATTTTTTTTGCAAAAATAACTCATATTAAATCAATACAATAACTATATAAGTTCAATAATATAGACTAAAGTTCATCTTATATATTTTTTGAAATAATAATAAATAACTATATAAGCGATTTTTTTAATTGAACTAATATATTAATTTTGCAATCAATTAATTTTATTAAAAATTGAAATCTCAAAAGGATATTTTTTTAGGTGAAAATTTTTTTTGCATTTTAGCAGAAAATCAAGAATTACATAATAAGGAAATAAGTAGAGATGTAGATTCTGCGTATATTCAGTTTCATTTTGTTTTAAGAGGTAGTATTAATTTTTTGTTTAACGATGGAGCTTATCAGCTAGATATAGAGGAAAGAAAATATTTAATGTTATATAATCCTATGCGAGACTTACCATTAAATATAAATGTAAATGGTCAGTCTACTTTAATTTCTATTTTAATATCCATAGATAAATTCCATCAACTATTTTCTGAGGATTCTCATAATATTACCTTTTTGAGTAAGGATAACATTAATCAAAGATATTATAATGAAAACAAAATTTCTAAATCTATCAGTATAGTTTTAAACCAAATGTTAAATGACTATGATGTAAATATCTCTAATAATTCATTGTATTTAAAGGCTAAGGCATATGAATTATTTAGTTTAATATTTCAAAAAGATATTGATAAAGAAATTGAAAAATGCCCATTTATAATGAATGATAATCATATAATGAAAATTAAATTAGCAAAAGATATAATTATTGCAGAATATGATAACCCCCCAACTTTAGTAGAGTTATCTAAAAAAATAGATTTGAGTTTAAAAAAATTAAAACAAGGTTTTAAAGAGGTATATGGTAGTCCTGTTTTTCAGTACCTTTTGGAATATAAGATGAATCTATCTAAACAATTACTTGCTGGAGGTAATTATAACGTAAATGAAGTCAGCATGAAGCTGGGTTATAGTACAGCAAGTCATTTTATTGCGGCTTTTAAACGTAGGTTTGGGATTACCCCAAAGCAATATATCATGCATAAGTCATGAATCAGATATTATTTTCTTTTTTAGAATTTCACTGTTCATTTTGCTTTTAAGTATAGAACAATTTTCTACCCTTCCAAAAATTTTATATCTGTTTTTTGCAATCAGGTTATAAATCATGTCTCTTATTATTCTTGGGATTATATAAAAGACTGTGCATAGCAGAAAAATTTTATTAAGATTTATCAAAATTTCAATGGCTGCATTTGATTTATATTTTGGATTTTTGTCTTCTATTAAAACTATAGATTTTAAGTCTTTAATATTAATATTTTTTGTATTAATAAATTGATTTATATTTTTATTTTGAAGTGGTAAAAATCTAAATATGTCTTTTTTGTCATTCTTAGCAATAAATACAATAAAGTTATTGCATAAAGTACAAATTCCATCAAATAATATTATTTTTTTTGTTTTTAAATCTTCACTCATTTATAATTTTATTTGACATGTTACATAATAATTTCTTCCCTGAGAAGGAATGATGCCTGGCCCTGGATAGCCACTGGCTCTTCTTGTAAAATATGAGTTATTTGTTACATTATTGATTCCAAAATATAGTGTGAATATATTATATTGATTTTTGTAGGAAATATCAATTATATGATATGATGGAATTCCACCTATAATACCTGTAATATCACTTTCAATTGCATTACTTGCATCTGTAAATTGTTTTGACATATAGCTGAATTGTATATTTCCCATATGTGAATTATTTCCAAAATTAAAACCGGATTTAATATTTAATCTGGGCGTAAATTCTACTTCATTTCCTTCTATACCATTAGTTTCTGAATATATGTATAATGATTTTGTATATGCAAAATTAATATAAGTATTAAACTTATAATTAGAGTTTAACAAATTTCCAATATTTATATCAAATAAAGATTCTATACCATTAATTCTNGCATTNCCTACATTCCCTCTTTCAGTTTTAACAGTTATGTATCCAGGAGTTTCTTCAAATTTTTTAGAAATAAANCCTATCCTATCGTTGTATAAAAGGTTGAAATAATTTATGTCATATCTGATTAATTTNTTTTTTCTTNCTCTTAATCCAACATCAANTGTATATCCACTTTCATCTTTTAAATTAGGATCAATTCTGAAAGAAGGATTATTTATGCTCATATCAGAGAAAGTCACTGACCTATAATTTTGTGATATATTTGAATATANTTCTAGATTATTAAATTTATATGAGANACCAATTCCAAAAAGAATAAAATTTCTAATATTCTTTCTTTTTTCATAATATGTNGTATCAAATATANGTTGTTGAGCAAGATTAAANCTTATATTTCTGTATTGTCCGTTACTTTTTGTGTTAATATGTTCAAATCTAAGTCCTGGNGTTATTGAAAAATTACTGTCAATATAAAATATATTTTCTGCAAAAAAAGCTAAATTTAGGTTTGGGTATCGATAATTTGATTGGTTNTTGTAATATGGAAATTGTTGGCTGTAAAAATTGAAATCAGCATCAGATTGCATTGATCCAGGACCCTGCTGACTTGTGTTATTTGATTTGTAAATTTTTGANCCTAAAAGTAAAACNGCTTTCTTNTTTTGTAAGTTNTACTTTCTTAAAAANCTTTTTTCGATACCGTAATTATTAAATTGACCTACAATTAAATCTCTAACACCTAATGGATCTATTNGGTCAACACGATTATCTCTAAATCCTAGNGCAAAACGNGAAGCATCAAGATAAAAAAGATTGAAATTTAACTTATTGTTGTNATTNATTTTGTAAAGTACTTTTGTNTTTAGTAATAGCCAATCTACTTTAAACCAGTTTCTTGCTCTATTACTTTGATAAGGATTTTGATAAAACATTTGNTCNGTTAATCCTCCACCTTGCTGTGCTAAATAATCAAGATATGTGATTTCTGAAGATATTTTTAATGCTTCAGAAAANTGGTATTGAATATGTGTAAAAAGATTTACAGATTCAAAATTTGANTTTGGACGAAATCCATCTCCCTTTTTNTAGTTTAAAAATGAATAATATCCAAAATTATCTTGCTTTTCCTCTATGCTNGTAAAGTTTGTATATAAATTATTACTTCCAAAAGTATTTCGAAAATTTACATTAAAGNAATTATTTTTTTTAGGTTCTTTGAATTTAAAATTAACTAAGCCNCCAAATTGAGTTCCGTATTGTAATGATGCTGCTCCTCTTGTTATCTGAATTTCTTTTAGTGCTTCTGAGGGTGGTGTATAATAACTTTCAGGATAACCTAGAACATCTGCACTTATATCATATCCATTTTGGCGGATGTTAAAATTNGCGGATCTACTTGGATTTAGGCCTCTTCCACCTATATTTAANTGTATACCTGCATCATCATTTTGAAATATGTTTAATCCACCTATTTTATTATAGATTTGACGNGCATTATTTGTTGCCGTACTTGCTATTTTTTNATCTAATAATATTTTNTCAGATTTTTTGCCNGCAAAAATTGCNTCTTCNACAANATCACTTAAATTATCACTGTCAAAATCAAATTTCTCTTCTNTAATTTGAATTTCATTTAATTCTATTGAAAGTTNTTCTAAATAAATCATGTAATTAGATTCTGATTTNTTNATCGTAACTGTTTTGTNTNTAAAATTTTCTTTATGGAATACTAATTTGAAGCTATCTCTTAAGTCCANAATTGAAAAATTTCCGTTTTCATCAGNTTTTGTAATAAAACCATCATAAANATCATATATATTTACATCNGATAAAATGATTTTTTCTTCTTGGCTATATATAGTTCCTTTGTATGTGTTTTGGCTATAACATATAGTTGTAGCTATTAAACATAAAAATATTATACTAAAATCCTTGTATCTCATCATTAAATGGTAATATCCAATTTTTTCTTTTCATTGATTCATCTATTTTTAATAAATCTATATCATTTTTAATAAATCTTTTACTTAATCTTCCATTTAGCGTAACAAAACAATCAACATATANACTAGGATNTGAAAATCCTTTTTNATTATAGTATTTTCCTAAATATTTTGCGTATTCTAAGATAAAATCTGGTTGNTGACTCATTTGTTTTTCTTGAAAAGAAGTTAAAAATTCATCATTTGAAACAACTACTCTTTTTTTGGANTTATTATCAATAACTGTAAATGTAGCAATNCCNGATTTTTCCATNANCATTACTCNCCAAGAAAATCTGTAACCTTCTTCAGTCCANAAAAGTTCNCCNTCATNNANTAAATATCTAAATGGTAGCATTATTTGCAAAAATATTAATAGTGATAAAGTTATAATTTTAAAATTTTTATTTTTAATANTAATTTTTTCTTTGNTTNTATTTTNTCTTTTTGATTTAAANAAATTAGAGAGAAATAGTATTATNTTATTGTGTAAATGAGAGTCTAAGAAAATCATTGTGGCTATAATCATTATATAAGGGAACATTCCAATTGAAGGNAAAAAAATAGATGTCATCACATGAAATATTATCACTAAAATAAATGCATAGTTTTTAAACTTTTTACTAAATAANAGAAATCCAATAAGTAAATCATAAAGCATNCCCNCCCAACTCATGAAGTANTGAGTCCAGCTCTGGTGTAGATATTCTCCAACTATTGGTAAGTCATATTTACCNGGAAGCCATGTTTTTAAAGGTTGAGCTTCAATAAGCCAGTCAGAATTAATCTTTGCAATACCTGCGCAAAAATATACTACAAAAAGCATNTATTTTATAATATCAATTGACCATCTTGGGATACNGATATAGCTTGTTTTTTTTAAAAAACTATCTAACGAAAGTCGACAGTTTGCAGGAACAAAAATTAAAATAAACGAAATAATACTTATGAAATAGTAATGATTTAGATATGTAGTTTTATCAATTANTTCAATATATGTAAANGATANAAAAAANATGATGCATGAAAGNGTNTATTTATAGCCTATCATTATAAAAAATGANGATAGGCCNCANATNAAAAANAAANNATANTTCCAAGANNCTAATGATTTAACCCATTCAAAACCATAGTATTTAAAATGAAAATCAGGATTTATATATGTTGNTTCTATCCATCCATTATTCCAAAAACGAATTANAGAGACAAGCATAATAAGACCAAATAAAATTCTAAAGACAANCAAAGGAGAGCTTTCAGAATATTGNTTTATATAGNTATTTATTTTGGTTTTCATATAAAAAAAAGATTCTCTTTNTACAGAGAATCTAATTTATTAAATTATTTATATAGTTTTTTTAATCTCCGTCATTATCCATGTAGTCGGAAGAAATATTAAACTTAGATAACATGT
The DNA here is from genome assembly GCA_002711125.1 of Flavobacteriales bacterium. Lineage (GTDB taxonomy): Bacteria > Bacteroidota > Bacteroidia > Flavobacteriales > BACL11. The sequence goes on along the minus strand of PAHN01000014.1, from coordinate 15,146 downwards.
CTGACTTTGTGTATGTTACTAAATTCTGCATAGAATAAAATATATCCCACATAGCTTGAGGATTATTTTCAAGTTNNAAAATAAAATTGTTATCTAAAAGAGATATTTTTTGATTTATATCATCTATCTGATTATCAATTGCGTTTCTCAAATCATCAGTGTTNTCTAAAGCNATTAGGTAGTCTTCTANTCCTGTTCCNTNNGATAANCCTGNNTAAGANTAACCATAATAAAACCNTTCAANAGNTNAGAAAGCGCTTTCCAAAAGGATTTTGTTAATTTCTGGCTTATATAATGACTCTATTTGATTTGGCTTTGGNACTAAATCTCCTCTAATAGATGAGGGAGTNGCAATTTTAGCCTCTCTAACTCTTTTTTCAAAGTACTGTAAGAAATCATTAATAATCAAATTNAAACTTGAAGTAGATGTGTTTCCTGAAGANTTAACAAAAGCATCTCGATTATTAGTCCAGTCATTAATCACTTGGTTTGTGTTGNATGTCATNTTATTTATTAAANCTNTTAAGNANGCTTTATATTTATCTGCNTCATTAGAATTATAATATGATACAACATTTGTGTTATCTNCACCTAATCCGTAAATCAAATATCCAATNGCAGGAAATCCAGTAGATCCTAAATTGTTGATAGAAATTGAAGATATCTCATATATTGAATCTTGAATATTGTTATTGATTATATTTTCATTACAAGGGTATGTATTCATTATATCTGCAAAGAAAATTTCTTCAGCTTTTCTAATATTAAACATAGCAACTGATTGCCAAGATATATATGCATTTTCCCAACTTATTCTTACAACTTCGAGATTACTTTGTGAAGCGTCATTAGTAAAATTGACGATATTTGATTCAAGAATTTGAAGTTTATTGTTTAAGTCATTAAATGCAGGCATTATGATGTTATCATATGTATTTTCAAGAATTAATTTTCTGTCAAAATTATCGCTTGAAGTGATATTTTCATCACTGGTACTACAAGAACTGATAATTAAACATAAGACTATAAATTTGAATAATATATTTCTCATTATTTTTTTTTAATAGAAAACAGGATCCATTTTATAGTAGGATCCTGTTTAATTGTAGATTATAATTATTTGCTAGCTGCTACAGCGGCATCAATTTGATCTGCCATTGCATTTAATGTAGCTGCACCATCAACACTTCTTAAGCTGTATGCTCCATTAGCTCCAGCATCTAAAGTAGCAAGCATATCATTAACTTCAGCATGTGAAAATAAAGGCATTCCATCTGCCATTTTTGTGAATTGTAAACTCATTACAAATCCCCATCCTTCAGAAATAGCATGGTGAAAAGTTGAAGTTGGATCTAAAGCTCCTTCAGCTGACTTTCTTAAATAATCTGCAGCGTGAAAAGCAACAACCTTAGAAAGATTGATGTTAATAATTTCAATATTTCTATTTAGTTCTTCTTCACAGTTGTCTACAATAGCTTGTCTTCCCATTAAATATGCATTGTAAACATTACCAAGTAGATCATCTCCTTGAGCAGAAGTTCCATCGTGTTTTGTTAAGTATTTTCCTAATAACAATTTGTTGTCTCCACTTATACTTGCTGTTGCACCAAAATCTTCATCAAGTCCGTAAACATAACCAAATGCTTCGTCAAAGTAGTGCTCAGATTTAGTGTAAGCATTATCTCCATCAGGAGCTACATTATTATTTGCTAAATCAATTTTTGTTAAGTAGTCATATGCATTTTGCTCTAAGCATAATGCTCCTATCAATGCTTTTGCAAATTGCTGATCCGCTCCCCATCCTCTAGCATCTAATTCATAGCCAAATGCATCAATTCCAGCAACTCCTTCTGCTGCAACTGTCCCCGCCTCAAATGATGAAGAACTAGCAGCGTAACTATCAAAGACTGAATTAAGAGTAGCTATAATTGCATCTCTGTTTGGGTCATTTTCTGCTGTTTTAGTTAATAGTTTGGAATTTGCATCGTCAATCAAAGCACTGATATCTGCAGATGTTACTGTTTGATCAGCTTTCATCATGTCATAAACTTCTTTTGCTTTTTCAAGTCTAGCGATTTGTCCAGTAAAAGATACAGTGTTGTTTCCATCTGCATCAGTAAAAGCATAAGTTGTAGGAGTATCTGTTAATTCACAGCTAACAGGATCCGGATCATTGTCTTTCGAGCATGAGCTAATAAGAACAACAATTGATAATATTGAAATTTTAAATAGGTTTTTCATTTGATAATATTGAAATTTTAAATAGGTTTTTCATTTTTTTATTTGTTAAAAGTTTGTAAATTAATTTTCGGCGACGAAATTAAATAAATATTTTTATTTAGACTGAATAAAAATAAGAAATTTTTATATGTTAATTTATTAATTTGATTTATAATCTTATTTTATATTTGTCACATTAATATAATTCTATGTCTATAGGTAAATTTGTTGCAATTGGTGCTGGGTGGTTTTTTGCTGGACCAATTGGTGCTATTATTGGTTATTATATTGGAAAAAGTTTTTTTGACGGTAAAAACGACCAAGCTAAAGCTTATGAACTTTCATTATTAATATTATCCTCTCTTGTTATTAAGGCTGACGGAAAAGTTGTGAAAGCTGAGCTAGATTATGTTAAAAAGTTTTTTGTAAGTACATTTGGAGTAGCTAAAGCAAATAATTATTTTCAGATATTTAATAAATTAAACAAACAATCTTTAATATCTAAGCTTCGTCCTGTGTGCCAACAATTAAATGCAAACATTAATCATGCTTCAAGACTACAAATTATCCATTTCCTTTTTGGTGTTTCTGCTAGTGATAACGATATTCATAGCTCAGAAATAAAACTAATAAATAAAATATCAGGCTATCTAAATATAAATCAATATGATTTTGAATCTATTAAATCTATGTTTATTTCAAAAGGCGATAATAACTTAGAGAAATGGTATTCAATTTTAGAAATTGACAAAAATGCATCTAATAGTGAAATAAAAAAGGCTCACAGAAAAATGGTAAGTAAGTATCACCCTGATAAATTAAAAGGGGTGGGTGATGATATAGTAAAATTGGCTGAAGAAAAATTTCTTCTTGTACAGCAAGCCTATGAGGAAATTATGAAAAGTAGAAAGTAACTCTTGCCCCTTAATTTTATATATTTGCTTTAATTTTAAAATTTTATGAAAAAGATAATTTATTCAATTTTGTTCTTTTTAATAATGTTATCTTCTTGTACTAAAGATGTAGGAGAAACATTAGAATGTGAGACATTAGGTATTAGTTATGTTGATATCAATAATGCTGATAATGAACCATATTATATGTATATTAACGATGTATATATTATGGAGTTAGGCTCGGATTATTATATCGATGATTATGAAATTCCTGCAGGTTATCACGAGTTTCGTTTTGTTGAAGTTAATGCGATTATTCCAAATGTTGATGTTTTTTCAGCAGACTTTAGTATATGCGAGCATTCATCAATAGTTTTTGGTGAGAATGATCCATTAAAGTAATCCTCTAAGTGAAAAAAATAATATTCTATTTATTTTTTCTAACTAATGTAATAACTGTTTTTTGTCAGGAAAAATATACTTTAAGTGGTTTTATTACTGATAAAAATAGTGGTGAAACTATAGTTGGAGCAAATGTTTATTGTCCAGAACTTAAAATAGGTGTTACTTCAAATAGTTATGGTTTTTATAGCCTTACTTTACCTGAAAAAGATTATACTATTTTGTTTAGCTTTATTGGTTATGAAACCCAACAAAAATATGTTAATCTATCAAGGAACTTATCTGTCGATATAGAGTTTGAATTTTCGTCTGTTAATATGAGTGAAGTCATTATTAGCTCTGATAAAAGTATTGTTGAAAAAACACAATCTTCAGTGATTGAAGTTCCTATTGAACAAATAAAAACAATACCTGCTCTTTTAGGCGAGGTAGATGTTTTAAAATCTATTCAATTATTACCTGGAGTCCAATCTAGAGAGGGGACTTCTGGTTTTTATGTTAGAGGAGGAGGGCCAGATCAAAATTTAATTTTGTTGGACGGAGTACCTGTTTACAATGCATCACATATTGGAGGGCTTTTTTCAGTATTTAATGCTGATGCTATTAAGACTGTACGTCTTACTAAAGGAGGTTTTCCTGCACGATTTGGAGGTCGCCTTTCATCTGTTTTACAGATAGACATGAAAGAAGGAAATATGAAAAAATTTAAAGGCGATGCAACTATTGGATTGATTTCCTCTAAGCTCACTTTAGAAGGGCCAATTATTAGAGATAAGACATCATTTATTGTCGCTGCTAGAAGAACATATGCTGATTTATTTGCAAAACCATTTATGCCAGAAAACACTGATTTGACTCTCTATTTTTATGATTTAAATGCTAAAATTAATCACAAATTATCAAATAAAGATCGTCTTTATTTGAGCGCGTACTTAGGTGATGATTCATTTGGTATTAATTATTCAGAAAGTTACAAAAGTGAAAATGACATCGATCAAGAAAATTTAAATTTTGGGCTTGGATATGGTAATGTAACTTCTACATTAAGATGGAATCATTTATTTTCTAATAAACTTTTTAGTAATACTACATTGACATACAGTAGATATAATTTTCATACTGATTTTGGAGTTTCGGCTACTCAATCAACATCTTTAGGAAACGAAAATACAAGAATAGACTTTGGCTACATCTCTGGTATAGAGGATTTAGGTGCAAGAATAGATTTTGATTATTCCCCAAATCCTAATCAAGATATTAAGTTTGGAACATCGTATACTTATCATCAATTTTACCCTGGTGAAACAAGTTTGAATATTAATGCCAATTATGCTGATTCAACACCAAATTTTTCATTGGATACTGTACTTAATTTTTCAGGTAATACAAATGTTCATGAATTATTTTTTTACTTAGAAAATAATATACAATTTACACAAAGATTAAAAGCAAATATTGGTATGCATATTGGTTATTATTCATTAGCTAATAATTCAACTATAACAAATGAAAGTTTATTTACAAAAATAAATGATGAAAAAAATTATAGTTTTCAACCAAGAATTTCTGCTAGATATTTGCTATCAGATAACTGGTCTGTAAAAGCATCTTATGCTCAAATGCAACAAAATATTCATTTATTGTCTAATTCATCAGTAGGCTTTCCAAGTGATATTTGGGTGCCAGCAATTGAACAAGTTCCTTCGCAATCATCAGAGCAGTTAGCAGGAGGTTTTTCTACTCAGTTTAACAACGGTCAATTTGAACTTAGTATTGAAGGATATTACAAAAAAATGGATGATTTAATTGCTTATAAGGCAGGATACTCAAATTTGCAGAGTACAGAGTCATGGGTAAATGCTATAGAAACAGGTGGAGAGGGAAAGTCGTACGGAACTGAGATTTTTTTGCAAAGAAAAAAAGGTAAAACAACAGGATGGATTGGTTACACTTTGTCATGGACAAAGAGAAGGTTTGATAACATAAATTTTGGAGAATGGTATTCATATAAATTTGACCGAAGACATGACTTTTCATTTGTTTTTTCACATAAATTTAATGATAATTTTGATGTTGGTGTAACCTGGGTATATGGCACAGGAAATGCTATTACTTTTCCACAAGGAGTATATTTTGGAATGCCAGAATATGATAGAGGAGATGTTTTTATTGACATTGTAGAATCTTATGGAGAGAGAAATTCAACAAGGTTGCCAGCATTTCATAGATTAGATTTTGGAATTAATATGCACAAGATTAGATCAAATTGGAAAAGAACTTGGTCAGTTGGGGCATATAATTTATACAATAGGAAGAATCCTTGGTTTGCATATCTTTCATATGAAAATAATAATAGAGTTGCAAGACAGGTTTCATTGTTTCCTATTATACCATCAGTCTCATACAGAATACAATTTTAACTATGAAAAATATTTTTTATTTATTATTTAGTTTTTTTATAATATCATGTGATATGGAAACAGTTGTAGATTTAGAAATCCCTGATCATGAACCAGTTTTGGTTTTAAATGGATTACTAAAAACAGATACTATTTCAAGAGTTGTTGTTTCTCAATCTGTTGGTGCATTTTCTAATCTAGACCCTTCATTTGTACATGATGCAACAGTATCGTTATTTCAAGATAATGAGTTTATAGGATATATGCAGATTGACTCTAGTGAGCAGATATATTTTAATTATATCAATAGTGATGGTTTTTTTGATTCTATTCCAACATATTATTATAAAAACAATCATATTCCAGAAAAAGGTTCTACATATAGAATCACAGTAGATCATACTGATTTCCCATCTATTTCGGCAGAGACATATGTTCCAAATGATATTATTTTATATGATCTAGATATTGACACTACATCAAATGAAGATTTAATAAGTTTCAGTTTTTCATTTGATGACAATCCCTTACTTCAAAATTATTACGGACTTGAGCTTTATGCTAACTGTTCAAAAACATGGGATGATGAATATGGATATCAATATGAAGAGTATTTTAGTGGCTATGCTGAGTTTTTATCTAATGACCCATCTTTTCCAGGAGGCATTCCATTTGAAGGCTATACATTTAGTGGAGATAATGTTGTTTTTACAGATGCTCTCTTTAATGGTCAACAAAAAATAATTAATTTGGATGTTGAAACATACTTGGAATTTAAAGATTGTGATACTGTGATTATTACTTTTTCTAATTTTAGCGATGATACTTACAGTTACTTTAATTCATTAGGTGATCATAGAGATAAAGGGGAGTTAGGGTTATTTGGAGGAGAAGTTATTCCTGTTTATTCTAATGTAGAAAATGGATTAGGGGTGTTAATTTCTACAAGAGAGCAAAAATTGTTTCTAAAACCTTAATTTTATATATTAATCAATAAAATATTTTATTTAAGTTTGCGTTTAATAAATGGTTAATAATTTTAAAATTTTATAAAATGAATAAGTTAAAATATTTTTTTACAATATCTATGGTGTCATGTTCAATCCTTTTTTTCGCGTCTTGTGAAAAAGATGATCATGATGATCATGATCACGTAATAAGTACTGATGGTACAGATGCTAGATTAGGATATACTTCAAAAGGATATTCAGAAATTGAAGTAGAACCTATAGTGAAATCTCTTTGTTATTTTGAAAAATGGAATAAAGAGATTGAGGTTCCAGTTTCAGGTCTTCTTGAATATTATGATAATGAAGGTAATTGGGTCGCTTCAATCAATTTTGGTGATGGTAGTTGTGATGAATGGGGTACAAAAACTTGGGACGTTAATTTATTTCCAGAATATCCTAATGGTTCTGAAGATTTTTCTCTACTGAAATTTAAAAAGTCAAAAAAATAGTAATATTCTATTTATAATTTTAAAAGCCCATAATTTCAGTATGGGCTTTTTTATTATGTAAAATTTATGATTGTAATTTTATAATAATTTCTTTTGTCTGATTTTTTCTTTGAATTCTACATTTAATTTGATCTCCAGGATTAAATTGTATTATGATTTCATGCAGTTCGCTTGTAGAGTTAACTTTCATGTCATTAATTTGACGTATTACATCAAAATCTTTTAATCCAGATTTTTCGGCAGCACTATTTTCAAGTACTTTAGAAATTAATACACCTTCTAAACTTTCAAGTTGTAGTTGATTTTTAATTTGAGTATTAATGTCTGCAATATATATACCAATATAAGCTCTTTTAACTTCACCATACTTTTTTAAGTCATCTATAATTTTTTTCACCATATTAGAAGGTATTGCAAAGCCGTAGCCTGTAAAAGATCCAGTTTTTGATTGAATGGCTGTATTAATGCCAATTAGTTCTCCATTTGTATTTACTAAAGCTCCACCAGAGTTACCCGAATTTATAGCAGCATCTGTTTGAATAAATGCTTCTATTCCTCCATCATTTAGTATATTAATTTTTCTTGATTTAGCACTAATTATTCCTGCCGTCACTGTTGAATTTAAATTATAAGGATTGCCAACAGCTAGAACCCATTCGCCTACTTTTAAGTTATTTGAGTTGTAAAATTTTAAAAAATTTAAATTATCTTCATCAATTTTTAAAAGAGCTAAATCACTTTTAGGGTCTTCACCAATAATAGTTGCAGTATATGCTCTTTTGTCATGTAGAATAACTTCAATTTCTTGAGCATTGTTGATGACATGTTTATTTGTAATAATATATCCATCTTTGGAGGTAATAACTCCAGAGCCACTTGCAATATTTTCTTTTGGTTGTTGATAGTATCTTTGTCCATAAAAAGGGTCAAAATATCTATATACTTCATTACTAGTGTATTTAGACTTTATATGTACTACAGATTTGATTGCTTCGTTTGCGGCATCAACAAAATCTGGATAAGCTTGTTGACTATCAATAGTGTCTAAAATATTTTCTTCTATATTATTAGCAATTGCTTGCTCATTAAAAAAATTTTGAACAGCAAATGAAATAGCGATACCTAGTGAAATGAAAATAACAATTTTATATTTTTTCATTTTCTAATAATTTATATTTTAATAATTTATGCAAATATAAATAGGATAAATTAAACATTCTAAAAAATTATTAAGTATGCATGTAAATTTTATTGACTAAGTTTGCTTTATGACAAAGTCTAAAGAATCCAGTAGAAGAAGATTTTTAAAAAACACTTCATTATCTTTTCTTTCTTTTTCCTCATTGATGGGATTAGCAAAAAGTATTTCTGGCTCTAAATCTAAAGATGCAAATTGTAATCCATCAACAGAGGACGCTTATGGTCAGGGTCCATTTTATACTACAAATGCTCCTTTTTTACAAAATGGTCAGCTTGCAAATCAAAGTGAGCCTGGTCAAAGAATAATTATAAGTGGTCGTATTTATAATTTAGATTGTACTAAGGTTATTCCTAACGTCGAAATAGATGTTTGGCATGCTAATCAGAATGGAGAGTATGATAATATTGGCTATAACCTTAGAGGTAAAACATTTTCTAATAATCAAGGTTTTTATATGTTTGAAACTATAAAGCCTGGTTTTTATTTAAACGGTGCAATATTTAGGCCCTCACATATTCATTTCAAAATAACTCCACCAGGACATAATACATTAATTACTCAATTATATTTTCAGAATGACCCTTATATTAGTACTGATGCTGCTGCTTCAATCGATAATGGTTTATTTGATGCATCTAGTAGAATAATCCCATTGGTTTTAAATACAAATGGTATTTTAGAGGGTACGTGGGATATAGTGATTAATGGTGATGGAATAACTTTAGGGGTAAATAATATGCATCTTGATAAAGGTATTATTTATAAAGCAAGTCCTATTCCTTTTACAGAAAAAATAGATATTTATTATGGGGTTTTTGAACAGGCAAGTGTGGGAATTTTTATTTATGATTTAAAGGGACAATTAGTTGCTCGTTTAGATGAAAAATTATTAAAGCCGGATAAATACTCAATTTGTTGGAGGCCCCAAAAAAATATACCTTCAGGATATTACTTTATTTCAATTAAAATAAATGATTTACATGTTCACCATATAAAGGTATATAAAAAATAATATTTGACTATTTTTAAATTGACAATATGATGATTAAAAGAATTGATAATTTATGTTATATAGTTTATTACTCACTTTAAAAGTTATCAATATTTAATAATCAGATAATCGATTTTTTTTTAGTTTTCTGCTTTTTTTATAAATTATTTCTTATTTTTTTATTATCCTTGTCATTAATATTTTTTATTTAATACTATGAAAAAATCATTATTCTTATTATTATTTGTGGCGCCAATAATTTGTTTTAGCCAAACCTCATTTAGTTGTCATTATGTGGAGCTTTGTAAGTGGAATTCATATGAAGAATCTTGGGGAAATTGTACTGATGCAGATAAAAATAATTCTTTATTTGTCATGAATAGTTCTGAGACAATGTTTACTCATACAACAACAGAACAGGAATCTACATATTATGTAAAAGAAGCAGTATATACAAAAGAGCAGTCAGATAAAGGTTTTTTTGCTTATGAAGTTATAAGTGATGCTGGCAACGAATATTACTTTATATTTGATATGACTAATAAAGAAGTTAAAGCTGTTTCTACAAGCGGAGATGTAGATGATTGGTATTTACTTAGGTGGTATGTGAAATCTATTTTTTAGTACATTATTTACTTATCTTGAAATTAGGCTTACTTAGTTTTAAGGTATAATCTAAATGATTAAAAGAATTGACAATTTTAATTTAGATAATGCAAACAAGATTTGGCATATATTTCAGAATTCATATGCTGTTGAGGCAAATATTTTGAAAGCAGATGATTTTCCGCCACTAAAAAGGAGTGTTGCTCAGATTATACAATCTAATAATAATTTTTTTGCATTTTACGATTATATTGATTTAGTTGCTTTAATAGAAATTGATATTAAAGAAAAAATACATATTCAAAGTTTAGTTGTTTGTCCTGATCATTTTAGAAAAGGATATGCGAAAAAGCTAATAAAATATGTGTTAAGCATGTTTGATTCACACGTATTTACGGTAGAGACAGGTTTTGATAATTTACCTGCAAAAAATCTGTATTCAAGCTTAGGATTTACAGAAATGCTACAATATGAAGCTGCTTATGGTATTAAGAAAATAAAATATGTAAGACAAAATAACTAATAACAGCTTGGACAGGCTCCTTCCAGTGTCAGTTTAGTTTTATTTATTTTAAATCCAGAAGTGTCATTTATTTGAGGGAGTTTAATATTATCGAGGCAAAAGGTTTGAGCACAAACATTACAAATAAAATGAGCATGATTGTGTTTATGATGAATTTTTGAGCATTCCTTTTGACACAATGCATATCTTATTAAATTGCTCTTGTCAGGAACACGATGTATTAAACATTTTTTTTCAAAAGCAGATAGTGCTCTGTAAATAGTTACTTTATCGTTTGTAGATTTAATTTTATCATTTATCTCATCAGCAGTAAATGAAGATTTAGAAGATTGAAATAATTTAATTAGCTCTAATCTAAAATTAGTTTTTTTTAATTTATATTTTGCTAAAATTTCCTCCGCTTTGTTCATTACAATTTTTATTACAAATGTATGTTTTTTTTACGCAACCATGTTGCGTTTGTGTTAGTATTATTATTATATTTGTAACTACGTTGCGTGTATTAAAATATTAATATGTTTAAATCTTTAAAATTAGATTATATTGGTGCTAGTGCAAGCTTTTTATGTTTTTTACATTGCTTAACCACTCCTCTTTTTTTTGTAGTTGCTTCTTGTACAAATGTTTGTTGTAGTGGAACACCTATTTGGTGGCAATCTGTAGATTATATTTTTATAGTTGTTTCATTTATAGTAATTAGAAGAATCTCTAAATGTACTAAAAGCTGGATTCTTAATTTAATGTGGCTAAGCTGGTCTTTTTTATTTTTATTTTTAATAAATGAGCAAATTATGTTTTTTGATTTAGAAAAAGAAATAACATATATACCTGCACTTATTTTAGTTTCATTGCACATATATAATGTTAAGTCTTGTAATAATTGTGAAGTAAATGATTCAATAAAATAATAAAAGATGAAAAGATTGTCTTTATTATTTTTTTTCTTAACAAGCCTTGTATTATACTCACAAGAGAACTTTTTAATTGTTGATATTAACGAAAATCCACTAGAAAATGTAGATGTATTTTTTGTTGACCAAAGCTTATTAGTTAAGACTAATGATAAAGGCATTGTTTCACTTGATAAAACACTACCTGAAAATAGTTATATTCATTTATATAAAAAAGGCTATGCTTCACAAATTATAAAATATAAAAGAGAAGAAAATATAAAATTTATTTTAAAGAAGCTTCATGTAAGTTTAGATGAAGTTGGTGTAGTTGAAAGTTTTAATGAATTAGGTAATAGTCGTCTAACAAATATTGAAAAGCAGTCACTAGAAGATGTTTTTTTATCTTCTAATACTATGGTAGAAAGTATATCAAGACTTAGTGGTATCAATATAATTTCATCTGGTTTGGGAATACAGAAAGTAGTTGTAAGGGGTCTTTCGGGAATGCGAGTTGTTTCATATGTTAATGGTATGCAAATAAATAATCAACAATGGGCTAATGATCATGGAATTGGTTTTACTGATCTTGGATTGGCTGAGGTAGAACTCATAAAAGGCTCTTCAGCATTAAAGTATGGATCAGAAGCTATTGGTGGACTTTTATATTTTAAGGATTCTCCTTTTAATACAGGTGCGCCAAAAGGGTTCATCTCAACAAAATTTAATAATAGTAGTTTTTTAAGCAATACTCAATTTGGAATTAAATTAAATAAAAAAAATATTTTCCTAAATTTATTTGGGCAGTATTCAATCTCTTCAGATTATAGACTGCCAAACGGAGACTATCTTTTTGATTCTAGATTTATGCAAAACTCTGTAAAACTTTCATTAGGACATAGAAAAAATAATTTCCAGAATATTTTTAGATATCAATTACATACTGAGGCAACTGGGATTCCGGGTCATGTGCATGGAGATCCGTCTACAATTGATATAATGCAAGTTACTTCTTCATCTATAAATATTTTTGAAGATTATAATCCAACAAGACCAACACAATATATATATAATCAATTGTTTACTTATGAGTCATCCTATATGCTTAACAAATTTAAGTATAGTCTACATGCTGGTCATTTTATTAATAATTTACAGGAATGGGATGCTTGGACTAAACCAGCATTTGATTTAACTTTAACAAATACTCAAATAACCCCCAACATAAGGTATAGTGATGAATATCTTAATGTCAATTTAGGTGTTCAAATGAATCTTACTAAAAATACAAACGCAACATTAAAGCGACTGGTTCCTGATGCAAATACTTTGAATTTGGGAACCTATTTTATTATTGATTATGAATCCAATAATATTGGATATAATGTTGGTGTTCGTAGTGATTACAAAAAGCTAGAATCGAATGATAATATAAAAGATATTGATTATACAAATGATTTTTATAATACAAGTTTTTCTTCAGGTGCATATTATAAACTTTTAGATCATACTATTAGATTTTCATATTCTGGTGCTTACCGAGCACCTCACGTTTCGGAGTTATTTTCTGACGGCTTACATCATGGTACAAATAGATACGAAATTGGTAACCCGGATCTAGATATCGAATTTGCAGATCAATTTGATTTAAAATATCAGTGGTCTAATGAACATTTAGGTTTTGTTGTTAATCCATTTCTGCAATACATTACAGATTTTATTTCTATTATTCCAAATGGTGAGAGAAGAGAGGGTTTTGATGTATATAATTATATTCAATACAAAAAAGTTGAAATTAGAGGAGTGGAAATGAATTTGCATTATCATCCTCATCAACTACATAATCTACATTTAGAACAAACTTATTCTTTTTTGCAAACCGATAATAAAGATAGTAAATATGGTTTGGCTTTAACTCCAGCAAATAGTGTGATGTCAAGGCTTTTATTTGATTTAAATGATTACAAATATTTAAGAAAATATAAGTTAGATTATATAAGTTGTGATCATACATTTAATTTTTGGCAAGAAAGTGTAGCTGAGTTTGAGCAAAAGACACCTTCGTATTACGTTATTAATGCACAAATAGGATTTAGATTTAATAATTATTTTAAAGGACTTGTTGGGGTTTATAATATTTTAAATGAAAGTTATACTCCTCATACATCAAGATTAAGAAATGTAACTGCTAATGGAGTCCCAAATCCTGGTAGGTTTTTTAGTGTTAATTTAAAGTATAAATTTTAAAAAATACTCTGATGAGCTTTTATGAAGCGAAATAATTTATTATGTAAATTATCAGTATTAAAAAAAAAATAATAAAATGAAAGTAAAAAAGTTTTTTGGATTTTTTATTGCAATTGGACTAATATTACTTGCTTCTAGTTGCTCTAAAGAAGAAGGTTGTCATGAATGTCATTTGTCGCTTCCTGATGGTAATGGAGGTGAAATAATGTGGGAAATTACTAATTCTTCTGGTGGAGAAGATTTCTGTGGTTCTGAGCTGGAAGATGCTGAGTCTGCTTCTTATGTTGTAACTATTACAGATTCCTTGACTTCAACTGACGGTAGTACTGTATTACCTGCTGGTGCTTATGGGCCAGGAAGTACAGACAATACACAATATGAAATTCATTGTGAGGATCATGGAGATCATGACCATGACCACTAGTTAATTCTTTTAATTTGATTTTAAAAGGCGATATTTATATCGCCTTTTTTATTTTAGCTTTTGAGTTTTATGGCAGAACCATGTTGTCCTACCATCAGATGTTGTGATTTTTGTTACTTCGTTGTTTTTTGGGGTGATTTTTTTCCCATATATATTTAGTTGAAAATCAGATTTTTTAAATGGGTTATCAAAATCTCTTAGTTCTGCGCCTCCAGAATTATAGCTTTGTGTCATTACGTATTGTAAACTTTTAATTAAATTCTTTTTGAGATTTTTCGTTAATTTTCCCCACTTTTCTTCGGGATGTATTTTAGATAAGTATAGAGCTTCTGATTTAATATAATTACCTACTCCTGGAAATTTTTTTTGATCTAGTATCAGCCTGCATATTGATCTGTTCTTATGAGTGTTTTCCTCTAAAAAATTCAAATGTTTTTTTATGTTGTATTTACTATTAAGAAGATCAAATTCATAATTATGTTTTTTTTCGAGTTCTTCAGAATTTATAATTCTAATTTTCCCAAACTTTCTAATATCTTCAAAGTATAAATAATTTTTTTTGGCTGAATTATATACATAAAAATGAGAGTGTTTTGTTTGTTGGTCTTTCCAACCTCCAGTCATTCCCAGATGTATATTTAATTTTTGATTTTGGTCTATATTTAAAAAAATGTTTTTTCCTATCGTGTAAGTTTTAGAATTAATTTTTGCTGTATTATTAAGTATATCAAAAATTGTGTGATATTTGTTATGATAGTATTCTGAGATAATTTTAAAGATAATTTTTTTTCTTGTGTCAATTTTTTTATTGAAATAATCAGATGCAATTTTTACTTCTGGTCCTTCAGGCATGTAATTTTTTTTTTTTTTTTTTTTTTTTTTTTTTTT
>PAHN01000013.1:11444-65926 GCA_002711125.1 Flavobacteriales bacterium | reverse complement strand
TCAATTTCTAATCCCAAAAAATATTTGATTTTAACATATTGACTTACTAATCGACAACTCCCCCATAAGTTTGGGTTTAGTCGATTAAATCGAATATAATCAAGGAAATATCACATGTATTAATGTAGTACTATTAGAAAGATAGTACTTGTTGGAATTGTTGTATTCTAACATTCAACATTGAAACCAATTCATAGTGTTTGATGGAAAATTAAAAGTGACTTGTAACACTTAAAAATCAATAACAGGAATTTACAATTTGATTAAGGAAGTTTTCGGAACCGAATTATTGGTACAAAATCACTCAACAGTAACTAACTTGTCAGAGAGGGATGAATTCGATTCCTTCCAATATTTTATAGAATTCACAGTAACAGTTTCTTCATCCAATTTGAATAATTATTTCTATTCAGAACACCAACAATATTTATACGATACCATTAAAGAACTTCACGGAAAAGGATTGGGATACAAAAAGATTTCCAATTGGTTTAATGACCGGGATATCAAAACTCCGAGGGGAAGTGAGTTTAAAGGAAATTATGTTTTTTCAATTTTAAAAAAAGGAAGAATCAGGGAAGTAAGGTTGAATAGAGAATCTGAATGGAATATTCATTCCGTGAAAATAGTTTTTTGTTAATTTTGTAATATGTCTAAATTCTCATTATTAAGTATTGAAGAATTAATAGAAAAATTAAATTTTATTAATAACGATTCTGTTCCAAAATGGGGTGTAATGAACCCATCTCAAATGTTAAGACATTGTTCCAAATTTATAGATTTATATTTAGGTAAAATCACCGTTCCATTTTGGTATAAATATTTTGGTGTTACAATTGGGAAATTATTTTTAAGATATATTTCTAAAACAAATCCATTAAACACTCCTAAAAATATAAGAACTGAAAAATCTATAAAAATATCAGACACTAGTTTAAATTTTGAATATGAAAAGGATGTGTTAATTCAAAAACTAAGAAAATTAAACACTCTTAAAGGTCCGATACATCACCCTATATATGGAAAAATGAAAAGTGAACAAGTTATATTTTTGATTATTCATCATACGACCCATCATTGTAATCAATTTGGTTTAATATAGTTCAAGTATAAATCAACCTAGAATTCCTTACTTACTCCACCGTAACTGATTTAGCCAAATTTCTTGGTTGATCGACATCACAACCTCTTAAAACAGCAATATGATAAGAAAGTAATTGTAACGGAATATTTGTCAATAGTGGACTTAACTCTTCAAAGCAATTTGGAATCTCAATACAATAATCAGTTAATTCCTTTACAATACTATCACCTTCCGTAACTACAGAAATAATCCTTCCTCCTCTAGCTTTAACTTCCTGTATGTTACTAACAACCTTTTCGTAATTACCTTTTTTAGTGGCAATAACAACAATTGGCATTTTATCATCAATTAAAGCAATCGGCCCATGCTTCATTTCGGCTGCTGGATAACCTTCAGCATGTATATATGAGATTTCTTTCAATTTTAAAGCTCCTTCTAACGCAACTGGAAAATTATATCCTCTACCCAAATAAAGGAAGTTTGTTGCGTTTTTAAACTGTTTAGCTATAACTTCAATTTGAGAATTAATATTTAATACTTTTTCAATTTTCGAAGGGATTAAGTCTAATTCAGTAATAATTTGATGATAATCTGTGGTTGACAATGTCCCTTTTTGTTTACCAAGTCGCAATGCCATTAATATTAGCACGACAACTTGTGTCGTAAAAGCTTTGGTTGAAGCTACACCTATTTCAGGTCCGGCATGCGTATATATTCCGGCATGTGTTAGCCTTGGGATTGATGATCCAACTACATTGCAAACCCCCAAAATAGTCGCTCCTTTTTCTTTTGCAAGTTCAAGAGCTGCTAATGTATCCGCAGTTTCTCCAGATTGTGAAATAGCTAAAACAATATCATCTTCATTTATAATTGGGTTTCTATATCTAAACTCTGAAGCATATTCTACTTCGACTGGAATTCTTGCAAAATCTTCAAACAAATACTCCCCTATTAATCCAGCATGCCATGAAGTACCACAAGCTACAATAATAATTCGACGAGAATTAACGATTTTTTTTTCAAAATCCAAAATGCCTCCAAGCTTAACCTCTTTGTTTTCTGGATTAATTCTACCCCTCATAGTGTCCAAAATACTCTTTGGTTGTTCATAAATTTCCTTTAGCATAAAATGAGGAAAGCCTCCTTTTTCTATATTATCTAAACTAACTTTCAATTCATGAATATAAGGAGTAATGGATTTATTTTGAATTGTTTTGATTTCTATATTTTCATCACAATTTAATCTAGCTATTTCCCCATCCTTCAAATAAATAACCTCGTTAGTATATTCAATAATTGGTGAAGCATCTGAAGCTACATAATATTCATTTCTTCCAACTCCAATTAATAATGGGCTACCTTTTCTTGCAGCAATAAACTCATTATTAATACCCTCTTCAAACACAACTATTGCATATGCCCCTACGACTTCATTTAAAGCAATTCTTACTGCCTCAAATAAGCATACGTTTTCATGATTTTTAATCTCCTCAATTAAATGCACAAGAACTTCTGTATCAGTATTACTCTCAAATACATGACCTTTATCTATTAATGCTTTTTTTATAGAATCATGATTTTCTATAATCCCATTATGAATTAATGAAAGCTTTTTATCTCCAGAAGTGTGTGGATGTGCATTAATTTCATTTGGTACTCCGTGTGTTGCCCATCTAGTGTGCCCTATTCCAATACAACCATCATAATCTTTTTGTAATACATAAGATTCTAAATTAGAAACCTTACCTTTTTTCTTATAAATGTTAGTACCACTTGTAGAGCCTAAAGCAATACCGGCAGAATCATAACCTCTATATTCTAATCTTTTTAGCCCCTTAATAATAATTGGATAGGCTTGACTCGAACCAACATATGCAACAATACCACACATATTTTATAATTCAGAATAATAGATTTTTAATAACACTTCTTTTTCGAGTAACGTTCTATTAGCATTAACAGCACCTCCTCCAGAAAGCAAATACAGTTCTGGAGTGTAATCAGGGTTAGTTAAAAGCTGATATAAATATCTTGTAATATTAAATTGATATTTTTCATTGTTTAAATCCCCTCCAAAATAATCATCCCCTTCAAGCAAAAAATCTGATAAAAATATATTTTCACCAGCACTATTTGTTCTAACTAAAACTAATTTATTATGAGCTAAATATTCAGATTGTGAGCCGTCTAACACATTAAATTCAATAGTAGCTTTGTTAATCACTTGATTATGTAAAAGCACTCTAAGTGAATCAATATTATTAAACGAAATCTTGGCTTTATATCCCGCCATAGATTGTATGTAAATTTTTGAAATATCTTGTATAATATTTTCGGAGCTTTTTTCATTAAAAATGTTAACTCGAGCTGCATCGCCACCAACCTGGAAGTCTAATGAAAGAGTGTCACTTATATTTTCATCATTTTTATAATAGATTTTAAAATATGATTCAGACCCATTTGGATTTAAGTATAACATTGCATTAGACCCAAAGGCAGATAATGACAAACCCTGAAATTGTGAAAGAAAAGTCTCATTGTCTACAAGTAACTCTGACCCTAGGTCGATTATTTGCTGACCAAATTCATTTGTTAATTTAATTCGAATATTAGGGTTGTTAGAGCTTTCAGAAATAGTATATTCTTCAACATTATATACGTTTGAAGCAGCTAATTGAAATGTATTGCTATAATACATCGAATCATTGTGCAAGTCAGTAAAAATCCTTTGTACTGATATGTTATCAAACTGTGACATGTCCCCGTACGAGCCAGAGTAGGTATAGGATAAAATGACAGAGTCAACTATAGGGTTAGTACCTAAGTCTATATTATTTTCAGTTAAAAGCAACTGTGTATAAAAGCCTGCGCTATTTAAGCCAAAAATAGGGTCATGAATTTCTCCTAATGTTAAACTCACAACATTATCTGTTCTAAGAGAATCTTCTGATTCAATTTCAGTTTGAAAGTCACTTGATAAAGAATTAAAAATAAGTATATTATCCGACTCTGGCTGAACTTCAAGCCCTAAAACATCAGGGTCTGTGCATGAAAAGCAAAATACAACTAAGAAAAAAGCTATGTGCTTAAATAAATTCATTACTTTTTTGTAATTAGAGCGCTACAGTCTCTAAAGTTTGTTTTTTTTTATCTAAAATTTTATCATATAACTCTTCATATGCATTAATATAATTGTCAGCTCCAGGATATTCTAAAAACTCCTTGCCAGTTGATTTAGCATAATTAATAACAGAATTATTAATATTTGGACTGGCTTGAACAATTGCATCTGAGTAGTCAATTGCAAACTTATGTAAATTGCCAATAGTAGGCTTGATAAGCCTAGCAACATCTTTTTTATCAAGATTTTCAAACAAAAGTTTATCTGTAATATTATTACTTAAAACTCCCTTAAATGTATTTTCAAATAAAGAATATATAACCTTAACATTTTCAAATAATGGGTCTTGAGAATATAATTTTTTTATATACATTGGAACTAATGAGGCAAACCAACCTTGACAATGAATAATATCTGGAGCCCATCCTAATTTCCTAACTGTTTCTATAACTCCTTTACAATAAAAAATTATTCTTTCATCATTATTTGACATGAAATCACCATCTATATCATGAAACATTTGCTTAGAAGGGAAATACTCTTCATTATCAATAAAATAAACTTGAAGTCTTAATTTTTGAATTGACGCCACCTTAATAATTAACTGATGATCAAAATCATCAATAATTAGATTCATTCCTGAAAGACGAATAACTTCATGTAATTGATGTCTTCTTTCATTAATTGTTCCAAATCTTGGTAAAAACATTCTAATATCTTTACCACCTTCTTGTATTTTTTGTGGTAATAAACTTGAAATTTCTCCCATATCGGTTTCACCCGTATAGGGATTTATCTCTTGTGAGACATATAATACCCTCTTTTTTTCCATTTCTAAATCTTTATTATGCAAAAATATATAAAAAAATATGTAAAATCAAAGCTTTTAGGCTAGTTTTGTTTCAAGACAAAAACTTAATTTTATAAGGTTAATGAAAATTTTTAAAACTAAAGAGTCTCTTTCTGCATATTTAAATTTATTAGATAAAAAAAATAGTATTGGCTTTGTGCCTACTATGGGGGCAATTCACAATGGGCATCTAAAACTTATAGAAACCTCAAAAAAACAGTGTAGAAAGACTATTTGTAGCATTTTTATTAATCCAACCCAATTTGATAACACGGAAGACTATAAAAACTACCCAAAAAAACTAGATGAAGATTATATTAAGTTGCAACAAGCAAAGTGTGATGTGATATACTCTCCAGAAGCACCCGATTTATATAAAAAAAATGAAACTGCAAAAAAATTTAATTTCAAAACATTAGACTTATCAATGGAAGGAAAATTTAGACATAATCATTTTAATGGTGTTGCAACAGTAATAGAAAAACTTTTTCAAATTATTAACCCTACCAAAGCTTATTTTGGAGAAAAAGATATTCAACAACTGCAAATAGTTAAATCTCTAGTAAATCAAATAAATTCAAAAACAGTAATTATTGGTGTGCCTACTGTAAGAGAGAAAAATGGTTTAGCAATGAGCTCAAGAAATAAATTACTTTCATTTGAAGAAAAAGAAAAAGCATCAATTATTTATAATTGCTTAAATTACTGTAGAAATAATAAAAACCAGTCTATTTCAAA
Organism: Flavobacteriales bacterium; assembly: GCA_002711125.1. Lineage (GTDB taxonomy): Bacteria > Bacteroidota > Bacteroidia > Flavobacteriales > BACL11. The sequence continues at coordinate 60,133 of PAHN01000013.1, read as the reverse complement.
ATTAAAAAAACATATTATTGAACAATTTAATAAAGCCCAATACATACATTTAGAGTACGCCGAATTTGTTTCACTAAATAATATGCAGCCTATTAACAAATGGGAAAAAGAAAAAAATAATGCAATATGTATTGCAGCATATATCAATAAAGTTAGATTAATTGATAATATTATTTTATAACTTTATACCGATGAATAAAACAAACAAAAATAATCTAATCAAAGTTGTTTTCTCAATAATTTTAATAAGTGGTTTTATTTATTACTTTATAGGAAAGAATCCGGATAAATTGTTCAACGATTTACTAAATCAAGTTAATTATTTATATGTATTTCTATCAATAATATTTGGAGGTATTGCCTATGTAAGTAGGGGAATAAGATGGGTTCTTTTAATAAGCGCTATAGGGCATAAAATATCAACAAAGCACTCAATCTCTGCCGTTTCTTTCAGTTATTTCTCAAATCTATTTATACCTAGAGCTGGAGAAATTGCAAGATGTACGGCTATAAAAAAATCTGACAACATTCCCGTAGATAAGTTATTTGGAACTATATTAATTGAGAGAGTAATTGATTTTATTTTTCTTATATTTTTTGCACTTTTATGTGTTATATTAAAATCCTCTGAAATTAATTCCTCTCTGGAATCATATAATCAGTTTGTAAAAGATAGCAATTCAAATATTGGAGTTGTTGTTTTACTAATACTACTCATTTTTTTTATTATTGCTTATCTTTTTAAAAATAAAATCAAGCAACTTAATTTTTATTCTAAAATTATTGAATTTATATTTGGTATTAAAGAAGGTTTTAAAAGTATCCAAAAAATAAATAATAAATTTTCCTTTTGGATGCATACCATAATAATTTGGGTGATGTATTTTGCAATGACTGCAATTTGCTTTTTTGCAATATCTGAGACATCTAATTTAAATATTTCTGATGGATTATTTTTATTAGTTTTAGGGGGAATAGGAATGGTTATCCCTTCTCCAGGAGGCGTGGGAACTTACCATTTTCTTGTAATGATAGGCCTTGTTGCATTACAAATTCCAAAAGGTATAATCTCTGTAGAGCCATACAATGAATACAATCCTGCTTTTTTGTTCCCTTTTATAGTTCATTCAGCACAAACTTTACTTGCACTTCTTTCAGGAGCAATAGGTTTTTACATTTTATTTAAGAATAAAAAATAATAATATGACTAATGTAAATAGGGTGAAATCAAAAATTTATAATCTCAAAACATTACAAGATGTTGTTGGGAAATGGAAAAAAAATGGAGAAAAAGTTGTTTTTTCAAACGGTTGCTTTGATATTGTTCATAGAGGTCACATAGAGATATTAGCGCAAAGTGCAGATTTAGGAAGCAAATTAATTGTTGGTATAAATTCTGACGAATCAGTTAAAAATTTAAAAGGAACAAGTAGACCGATAATAAATGAAGAATCTAGGGCTATATTGATAGCTTCACTTAGTTTTATTGATGCAGTTGTTTTATTTAATGAAGCAACTCCTTTTAATCTAATTAAAACACTTAAGCCTAATGTTTTAGCTAAAGGGGGTGATTATTCATTATCATCAATAGTTGGGCGTGATATTGTTGAGGCAAATGGAGGTGAAGTCAAATTAATCCCATTTATTACAGGATACTCTAGTACTGGTGTAATTGATAAAATAAAAAAGCTAAAGTGAAGAAAAAAAAATATTTCGTCAATATTTTTCTGTCAAAATTGTGGATATCAATCTTCAAAATGGTTGGGAAAGTGCCCTAAATGTAATAAATGGAATACTCTTGTTGAGGAACTAATCCATAAAGAAAAAAAAAGGACTGTTTCCAATGGTTTTAAAAAAAACACTCCTGTATTAATTAAAAATATAAACTATGACAAAGAAAAAAGAATATTAACTAATGATAAAGAGTTAAATAGAGTGCTTGGAGGTGGCATAGTACCTGGGTCTGTTATATTACTTGGAGGGGACCCTGGAATAGGAAAGTCAACTTTGTTATTACAATTTGCTTTAAGTTCCAAAAGAAATAAAATATTATATGTTTCAGGAGAAGAGAGTCAAAAACAAATTAAATTAAGAGCTGATCGAATAAACTTATCATCTGAAAATTGTTTTGTCTTGACAGAAACTTCTACTCAAAATATTTTTACTCAGATTGAAGAGTTACAACCAAATATTCTTGTAATAGACTCAATTCAAACATTACATACAGATTATATAGACTCTTCACCCGGAAGTGTATCTCAGATTAGAGAATGTTCAGCCGAATTAATAAAATTTGCAAAACAAACTGGAACTGCTGTAATACTTATTGGCCATATAAATAAAGATGGTGTTATAGCAGGTCCTAAAATTTTAGAGCATATGGTAGATACTGTTCTGCAATTTGAAGGAGATAGAAATCATACATATCGAATTTTAAGAAGTATAAAAAATAGATTTGGCTCTGCATCAGAACTAGGTGTTTATGAAATGAATAATGAGGGCTTAAGAGAAGTAAATAATCCGTCTGAAATATTAATTTCAGATAGAGATGCAGATACAAATGGAGTTGCTATAGCTTGTGCCAATGAGGGGAATAGAGCTTTAGTAATAGAAGTGCAAGCGCTTGTAAGCTCAGCGGTATATGGGACTCCTCAAAGGTCTGCTACGGGATTTGACAACAAAAGACTAAATATGTTATTGGCTGTACTTGAAAAAAAATGCGGATTTAAACTAGCTACCAAGGATGTTTTTCTAAATATAACTGGTGGAATTAAAATTGAAGATCCTGCAATTGATTTAGCAGTTGTTTGTGCAGTACTTTCTTCCGATCAAAGTGTTTCAATACAAAAAAAAGTTTGTTTTGCTGCAGAAATTGGTCTTTCAGGTGAAGTAAGAGCGATTAGCAAAATAGATGAAAGAATAGCGGAAGCTGAAAAATTAGGATATGAGCAAATAATCATTTCAGGTTATAATAAAATTAGCACAAATAAATTTAAGATTAAGGTTATTAAGTGTAATAAACTTGAAAATGTATATAATAAACTATTTTCTTAATTTAATTCTATCTAATGTAATAGAATTATAACGTTTGGTGTTTTGTTTTTTATTATCTAATTTACTCTCCCATTTAGAGCAATATCCCCCAAAAATCTTAGAAAGCTTTCTTATCTCTGTTGTATATTTTTTAGTTACAAAATCTAATATTTCTGAATCAATTATATCTTTTTTAGAAACATTAATTTTATCATTTATATTCAAATAGGATATTTGATTTTGATTTGCTCCTAAAAAAACAACTACATCATTTAAAAAAGCATGTGGATTATCAACAATTGCATCATAAAAACCAACTAAAATATTTGCAGGGCTAAATACTTTAGAGTAGTTATTTAAAGTTCGTAAATAATCGGATCTTAATGTCTGATTTTTACTGTTTAAAAATAATTTTATTTCATCAATAGACAATTCATTTATTGACTTGCCTCTAGTTTGGTGAAAAAATTTTAAATGAGACAAAGATCTGTCAATTGGGTTTCTTATGATAAACACAATTTTTGCGTCAGGTGATAGCTTATACATTTTTTTTATATCATTAACTTCTAAAATACTATATGCAGGTGTTATATCTCCTGTTATTTGATTTAAATTTTTAAAAAGAGATAAATACCAATCATCATTTATATTAGAAAAATGCCATTTTAACATCCATCTCGTTTTTTTAAAATTAAACCTATAAAGTGAACTAGCTAATTCATGAATAGAGTTGCTCAACAAATCAAAATCAAGTAATCTTGTAATTAGTGATCGAGACCATTTATTTGGTGAGGGATATTTAATGGCTCTATCAAAAAAATGTAACTCTTTGATATATGGCATGCTAAAATCTGGTAATTCGTCAAGTCTTTTGTAAAGCCAAGATGTGGCAGCTTTTTGAGCACCAATACAGAAAAAGTCTATTTTATTTTTCATGTAACTTTATTTTTATGGATATACAAAAATAATCGTGAAAATAAAAATGAATGTTTTTAAAGACAAAATAAATCAAACTAATATTTGGGCAGTATGATTTTTTGTATCTACTTTTGTGATAATATCTTCAATTTTACCATGACTATCAATAATAAAAGTAGTTCTGTTTATTCCCATATATTCTCTACCCATAAATTTTTTTAACCCCCAAACACCATAGTCTTTGACTACTTTTTGGTCTTCATCTGAAATAAGAGAAAAAGGTAAATTATATTTTTCAATAAACTTCGTGTGTCTTTTAATACTATCACAAGAAACTCCTAAAACTTCATACCCCTTGTTCTGTAATGTAACATAATTCTCTGATAAATTACACGACTGCGCAGTACAACCCGGAGTCATATCTTTTGGATAAAAATAAAGAACTATCTTTTTTCCCTTAAATTGTTTTAAAGTAATATTATCCCCGTTTTGATCTATTGAATTTATTTCAGGAGCGAAGTCTCCTATTTTTAATTGTGTCATAAATATTATTTATAAAGTTCCTCTTTTTAATTGTTCTCTTTCAATTGCTTCAAATAAAGCTTTAAAATTTCCTGCACCAAATCCTCTTGCCCCCATTCTTTGAATTATTTCAAAAAAAAGTGTTGGTCTATCCTCTACAGGCTTAGTAAATATTTGTAAAAGATAGCCTTCTTCATCTGCATCTATTAATATACCTAATTTTTTAAGTGTATCTATGTCTTCATTTAATTTGTGATTATGTTTCTCGAGTCTTAATGGTACTGCACTATAATATTCCTCTGGAGGAATAGATAAAAATTCAACCCCCCTAGACCTAAGCATGGCTACAGTATTTATTATATCATCTGTAGCTACGGCTATATGCTGCGCACCTGGACCTTCATAAAAATCTAAATATTCTTCAATCTGTGACTTTTTTTTACCTTCTGCTGGCTCATTAATAGGGAATTTAATTCTTCCGTTTCCATTACTCATTACCTTACTCATTAATGCAGAGTATTCAGTAGTAATTTGTTTGTCATCAAATGACAAAAAGTTGACAAATCCCATCACGTCCTCATAAAATTTTACCCATTTATTCATTTCATTCCACCCAACATTTCCGACCATATGATCTATATACTTTAAACCTGTAGATTCTGGATTATAATCAGATTCCCACTTTATAAATCCAGGCAAAAACACCCCATCATAGTTTTTTCTCTCGACAAATACATGCACTGTATCACCATAAGTGTGAATTCCTGAACGTACAACAAAACCAAACTCATCTTTTTCCACTGTAGGCTGCATATAAGACTTTGCTCCTCTTTTAGTTGTTTCTTGCCATGACCTTGTAGCATCATCAACCCAAAGTGCAATTACCTTTACTCCATCACCATGTTTAACAATGTGATTGTTAATACTTGATTTAGAACTTAATGGGGTTGTAAGTACAATGCGTATTTTATCTTGCTTTAAAACATATGAAGTCACTTCTCTGCTTCCGGTCTCAAGCCCCTTGTATGCATATGATTGAAATCCAAATGCTGACTTATAGTAATATGCTGCTTGCTTAGCATTTCCCACATAAAACTCTATATAGTCAGTTCCTAAAAGAGGTAAAAAATCCTTAGCCCCTTTAAATATTTTTTCTAAACCATAGTTAACATTTTTTATCTCTTTCATTTTTATAATATTACTTTTCTAACCAAGATTTATGATATTTTCCATCAGACATATCAATAGCTGCCTGAGTTAATTTAAGCGGAGCAAAAGTGTCTATCATTACTGCTAACTCATCTGTTTGCTTTTGGCCTATACTTCTCTCCATTGCTCCAGGGTGAGGCCCGTGCGGTATACCAGCTGGATGCAAAGAAATAAACCCTTCTTGAACATGATTTCTGCTCATAAAATCTCCGTCAACATAATACAAAACCTCATCAGAATCAATATTTGAATGATTATACGGAGCAGGAATAGCATCAGGATGATAATCATATAGTCTAGGACAAAAAGAACAAATAACAAACCTACTAGTTTCAAAAGTTTGATGAACTGGGGGTGGCTGATGAACTCTTCCTGTTATTGGCTCAAAATCATGAATTGAAAAAGCATATGGAAAATTATATCCATCCCATCCTACAATATCAAAAGGGTGAGAAGCGTAAACATATTCATGAATCATATGTTCTTTTTTAATTTTTATTAAAAAATCGCCCTTCATATCATGAGTTTCTAAAGTCTCAGGCTTTCTTAAATCTCTTTCACAATATGGAGCGTGTTCAAGTAGTTGACCAAAATGATTTCTATATCTTTTTGGTGTATAAACCGGAGTATATGACTCTACGATAAACAATCTGTTTTTTGAATTATTAAATTTTAAAGTATAAATCATACCTCTTGGTATAACTAAATAATCACCTTCTTTAAAATTAATATTTCCAACAAACGTTCTTAAAACTCCGCTTCCTTTGTGTACAAAAATCACCTCATCTCCATCTGTGTTCTTATAAAAATAGTTTTCCTCTAAATTATTTGGTGCAGATAGTAATATATTTAAATCATTATTAAATAATATAGGAATTCTACTTTGTAAATGATCATTTACTTTTGGAGTATCAAATCCCTTAAACAAATAAGATTTAAGGTTTTTTTCAATAGCTGCTTCAGGAGCAACTGAATATGATTTTTGAATTTCCTTTACTTGTGTTGGTCTTTGAAGATGGTATAATAATGAAGACATTCCGTCAAATCCAATTGTCCCAAAAAGTTCTTCATAATGTAACCCTCCCCCTTCTTTTACAAATGCAGTATGTCTTTTGTGCGGTATTTTTCCTAATCGATGATAAAATGGCATACACTTAATTTTAATGCAAATATAAGATAAAACACAAACTACATTCTTTTGTTTCGCTCCTAAAATAAAATTAATAATTTTGTAGCTAGAAATGAAGCTTTTAAGTTATAAAATTAAAGAAACTCAAACACATCAAATTGGTGTTTTAAAAGGAGAAAAGATATATAATCTTAATTACTTATTTGGAGATATTAATTTAATCGAAGTATTTCAAATTGATAATTTTAAAAACAAAATTAATTGTTATATTAATTCTGAAAATGCAATAACACATAGTATTAAAAATATTATTTTTTTACCTCCGATTCCCAACCCAAATTCTTTCAGAGATGCATACGCATTTAAAGAACATGTAGAAACCTGTAGAAAAAATAGAGGAGCTAAGATGATATCAGAATTTGAACGGTTTCCTGTATTTTATTTTTCAAATCACAATTCTATGTACGCCCATAATGAAAATATTGAATTGATGCCTGATCATTTTAATTGTTTGGATTATGAATTAGAAATTGCTATCATTATTGGAGTTGGAGGAAAGAATATATTATCAAAAGATGCCGAGAACCACATAGCTGGTTTTTGTATTTTAAATGATATCAGCGCTCGAACATTGCAAATGGAAGAGATGAAATTAAATTTAGGTCCAGCAAAAGGAAAAGATTTTGCAAATGTTATAGGTCCATATATAGTAACTCCTGAAGAATTAGAAGAAAAAGCTCACAATACAGAATTTGGAAAAAAATATAATTTAAAAATGCAATGTTATGTAAACGGCAAACTACTTTCCGAAGGAAACGCAAAAAGTATGCACTGGACGTTTGCAGAAATAATCGAAAGAGCATCATATGGAGTAGATTTATTTCCAGGAGATATTATTGGTTCTGGAACTGTAGGGACTGGATGCTTGTTAGAAATTAATGGAACAAATAAAAGAAATGATTCTAATTACAATGAGAAATGGCTTAAAGAAGGTGATGAAATTACAATGAAAGTGGAAATGCTAGGTAGCATTTCTAATAAAATTTCAAAATCGAAAAACAAGCATTCGATTTTAAAACTCAAAAAATGATTAAAACTATAAATATATCAAAAGCAGAAAAAAGAAACTTATATAATTATCTCTCAGCAGCAATTACACCAAGACCTATTGCTTTTGTCAGTACAATTGATAATGATGGAAATAGAAATTTATCACCTTTTTCATTTTTTAATGTATTTTCAATTAACCCCCCAGTTGTTATTTTTTCTCCAGTTACAAGTATGCGAGGTGGAACTAATAAACATACCTTAGATAATATTTTACAAAATAAAGAATGTGTTATTGCTCTTGTAAATGAAAAAATAGGACAACAAATGTCATTAACTTCATGTAACTTTGACAAGGGAGTCAATGAATTTAAAAAAGCAGGGTTTACAGAAATAAAATCAGAAAGTATTACGCCGTCAAGAATTAAAGAGGCTCCAATTAATTTTGAGTGTAAAGTTAATGACATAATTACACTTGGAAAACAAGGAGGAGCTGGAAACCTAGTGATAGCTGAGGTTATTAAAATGCATATTAATCATAATGTTCTAGATGATAATGATAATGTTGACCCCTTTAAATTAAATGTTATTAGTCGTTATGGAGGAGATTGGTACGGCAAAACTTCTAAAGAATCTTTATATAAAATAAAAAAACCAATATCATCAATAGGAATGGGTTTTGATAATCTTCCAAAAGAAATAAAACAATCTAAAATTTTAAATGGAAGTGATTTAGCAATTTTGGCTTCTACAGAAAAAATTCCTGATAAGGAAAATACCAACAAATACAGTGATATGAGTTTAAAAGAAAAGCATATATTAGCAAAAGAATTTTTAAGTCAAGATAAAATTGAAGAGGCTTGGCAAATATTATTATAAACTATTAAAAATAAATTGATTATGAAGTTTGAATTACCAAATTTACCTTATGAATATAATGCACTAGAACCGCATATTGATGCTAGAACAATGGAGATACACCATAGTAAACACCATAATGGCTATACAAATAATCTTAATAAAGCNATTGAAGGAACNAATTTANATGGTCTTACNATTGAAGAAATTTGCAAAAGNACAGGTCTAAGTGGAGCTGCTAGAAATAATGGNGGNGGNTATTACAATCATTGCTTGTTTTGGAGTATTTTAAGCCCAGATGGCGGGGGAAATCCAACTGGGAAAATTGCTGAAGCAATAGATAAATATTTTGAAAANTTTGAAANCTTTAAAAATGAATTTTCNTCAGCTGCTGCATCTCAATTTGGNTCNGGNTGGGCCTGGCTATGTGTAAATAACGGNGCTCTTGAAGTTTGCGCNACACCTAACCAAGATAATCCGTTGATGAATAATTGCGGCATTCCAATATTGGGNATAGATGTTTGGGAGCATGCTTATTATTTAAATTACCAAAATAGAAGGCCAGACTATATTAAAGCTTTTTTTAATGTAATAAACTGGNATGAAGTAAATAATAAATTTGNAGCAGCTTTATAATATTTTTATAAATTTGCCNAACCTAATATAATAACATAACTNTTTATAAAATGAAAAATAAATTTGCCTTAATTGCATTTATTATAGCCTTTCTTGTTGGAGGAAATATATATGCTATNCAAAANGNAACAACTTTAGATCCAGATACAAATAAAAATGTTACTAACNAAANAGATCAGAAANANCAAAAAGATCANAAGGATCAGAAAGAANAAAAGAAAGAANAAAAGAAAGAAGAAAAGAAAGAAGAAAAGAAAGAAAGTATTCATCAAATTATTAAAGATAAATTTATTGANGGGGGGCCTGGATTTATGGGTATTGTACTGTTATGCTTAATTTTAGGTTTAGCTTTAGCTATTGAAAGAATAATATACTTAAACATGGCCACTACTAATACGGATAAATTATTAGTTAATGTTGAAAACGCCTTAAATGATGGNGGGGTTGANGCNGCACAAGANGTTTGTAGAAATACAAAAGGNCCTGTAGCATCTATATTCTATCAAGGNTTAGAGAGGTCAGATGAGGGGCTNGAAATGGTTGAAAAATCAATTATCTCTTATGGATCAGTNCAGATGGGACTNTTAGAAAAAGGTCTTTCTTGGATATCTCTATTTATTGCTCTTGCTCCTATGCTTGGTTTTATGGGGACAGTAATTGGTATGATTGATGCCTTTGATAAAATTGCTCAAGAAAATAATATTTCACCTGATATAGTNGCTGGTGGTATTAAAATTGCATTANTAACTACAGTATTTGGACTGATTGTAGCTATGATCTTACAAGTTTTTTATAACTATTTAATTGCAAAAGTAGATTCTATAGTAAACTCCATGGAAGATGCATCTATATCATTAGTAGANTTATTAGCAAAAAATAAAAAATAAAAAATATGATCTTCAAAGACATTTTAAAATACGTAATAATTTTAGTTGCCGTACTTTTAATGGGGATGATACTNAATAAGGGTGAGGATAATATAGAAAAATANACCACATTTTTAAGAGAATCAAATCTAACTGCAAGTGAATGGAAAGACATAAAAAAAGATGATAGTAAAAAAAATGNTGTAATCTCAAATGCAATAATGAAAGAAAACGATCAGTTTTTAACTATGTCTGNTNCTAAAAAANCTNAAAAAATNAAAGATTATGAAAAAGGGTTAAGAANCTCTATTAAACTACAAGATCAATTANTTAAACCTTTTATTCTAACAGGTGTNATTTTATCAATTGTGGGCTTATTGTTAGCTTTAGTGTTTTCAGCAATCAAACTATTTAACGACAAAAAAAATGCTAAAAAAACTCTTGCTATGATAGGCGGATTAGTTGTTGTCTGCATAATTGCGTATATNTTAGCATCAGACAAAACAACAGTTACTAGCGTGGAAGTAAGTGATTCTGCNGTAAAACAAGTTGGGATGGGATTAATTACTTTTTACATTTTAATTGCTTCAGCAATAGGAGCTATAGTATATTCTGAAATATCAAAACTTACATCTAAATAATGGCAAGTAATAGAAGAGGTTTACCTGAAATTAATGCCGGGTCAATGGCNGACATCGCTTTTTTGTTACTTATTTTCTTTTTAGTAACTACTACGATGGANACTCCTTTTGGTATTTCAACAAAACTTCCTCCAATGCCNGAGGANAATNTAGAACCNCCNGAAATAAATGAAAGAAATATTCTGTTGGTTTTGGTAAATACANNAAATCAGCTTTTAATAAATAAAGAGTATANTGATATANCAACTCTTAAAGATAGAGTAAAAACNTTTGTAATGAAAGGTGCTGATAGCCCAAAAAAAGCTATTGTTTCATTNCAGTGNTTAGACGGNACTGAATATGGCATGTATATACAGGTTCAAGATGAAATCTCCAAAGCNTATAAAGAAATTCGTAATGAAGCNGCTATTGATGAATTTAAAAANCAATATNTAGATTTAGAAGNNTCTGAAAAAGATTTTATAAAAGAGAATTANCCAAAACTTTTATCTGAAGCCGAACCAAGAACAAGAACAGGAAAATGAGTAAATTTAGAAAAGANGGAAAAAAATCAATGCCAGCCATTTCTACGGCATCTCTACCAGATATTGTATTTATGCTTCTCTTCTTTTTTATGGTTACAACCGTCATGAGACCAACAGAATTAAAGGTAAAAATAAAAACACCTGAAGCTAGTGAGGTTACCAAATTAAAGAAAAAATCATTAGTTAGTTACATATATATAGGCACTCCTAATGATCAATCTAAATATGGGGCTAGTGCAAGAATTCAATTAGACGATATGGTTCAAGCTGAAGATGATGTAAGTCAAATTATTACTTTTATTAATACACAACGTGCAGCTATGCAAGACGCTGACGTACCTAAAATGAGAGTTCAAATCAAAGCTGATGCTAAAACTAAAATGAGACTTGTGACAGATGTAAAGCAAGAACTCAGAAAAGCACAGGCTTACAAAATTAATTACTCAACAGCAGAAAAAAGAAATTAAATTTATTGTATCCTCTTATTTTTAAGATTAGAGTTCTTATAAAAAATATACAATAAAAGAGAAGCTCCAAAAAAAGAAAATAACCCTGAAGCCACGTCAATATTAGTTGATAACATTGAGTTATTTATATCCTTATATACATATGATATAATTAATACTTGTGCATTATTTACAAAATGAGCAATAATTGGAATCCATAAGCTACTACTCCAATAAAAAATATATCCTAATAAAACACCTAAAATAAACCTTGGAATTAAACCACTAAATTGAAAATGAATAATACTAAATAAAATTGCTGTTATTATAATGCCAATGTGTGGTGATCTAATCCATTTTATTAATTTTTGCTGCAAATATCCCCTAAAAAATATTTCTTCTCCTATAGCGGGTATAATTGCTATAACTAATAAATTAAATACAAGATCAATAATGGAATCCATTTTTAACAAGGCAATAATTGTTAGATTGGTTTGCGCATCAATTTGATTAGCCCAATTAGGTGTCTTTATACTTAAATTAAGTTGTGTTATCATTGCAACAAATGGAGTTATAATTAACATAATTGTAATAATCAACATTACATTTTGCCTAATAACTTTTCTAAATTTAAAATCAAAAGTCACTAAATATGAATATAAAAACATCGGAATTATAAAAATTCCTAGTCCTGAAAATAACTGCATGAACTTTAAAGAATTAACATATTGCTTATTTTCTAAATCCTTACTTTCTAAAATGTTAGAATCAAAAAAAAGATTTATAACAACTTGAGCAAACTGCATCATGATGAGAAATGAAAAACATAAAAGAAAAAACAAAGAAAAAAATTTAAATTGTGTGGACTTGTTTTTATAAATAGCTTTAAATCGCATTATTAATTACTTTTGCAAGAAAATATGGGGATAAAGATAGGAAATATTGACATAGGGGATTTCCCTCTTTTACTAGCACCAATGGAAGATGTAAGTGACCCTCCATTTCGAGCTTTATGTAAAAAATATGGAGCAGACGTAATGTATACAGAGTTTATATCTTCTGAAGGATTAATAAGGGATGCTAAAAAAAGTACGATGAAGTTAGATATCTATGATTTTGAACGTCCAATTGGAATTCAAATTTTTGGAAATAATATAGAGTCTATGAGGATGGCAACTGAAATATGTGAAAAAGCTAAGCCTGAATTTATTGATATTAATTATGGGTGCCCAGTGAAAAAAGTAGCCTTAAAGGGAGCGGGGGCCGGTATTTTACAAGATATTCCAAAGATGGTAACTATGACAAAAGAAATTGTTAACGCAACCAATTTACCAGTAACTGTGAAAACACGATTAGGCTGGGACGAAGACACAAAATACATAGTTGAAGTAGCTGAAAGACTACAAGATGTTGGGATTAAGGCAATATCAATTCATGGGAGAACCCGTAAACAAATGTACAAAGGTGAGGCTGATTGGACTTTAATAGGAAAGGTGAAAAATAATCCAAGAATGTATATTCCTGTATTTGGAAATGGAGATATAGACTCTCCAGAAAAAGTTTCTTCTGTTAAGAATAGGTACGGAGTAGATGGAGTTATGATTGGTAGAGCGGCTATAGGAAACCCTTGGTTTTTTAATAATGTCAAACATTATCTAAAAACTGGAACACACTTACCCTTGCCAAGCATTAAGGATAGGGTTGATGTATGTAAACAGCATCTAAAACATTCTATTGAATGGAAAGGTGAAGTTCTAGGTATTGCAGAAATGAAAAGACATTACACAAACTATTTCAAAGGCATCTCTCATTTTAAAGACTATAGGATTAAAATGATTACTTCAAATAACAAAGAAGAAATAGAACATATTCTAGATGAAGTTTCTATCAAATTTAACTGATAAATTTCTTAATTAGAAATTTTGACGGATACCAAGCAGCTAAAAAACCAATAACAATTACAATTATAAATACAAAAAATACATCTGAAGCCTGTAGCAGAATAGGGTATGAATCTATAATAAAACCACCATTACCCATTTTAATTAAACCAAACTTTTTCTGAATTAGTACTAAAGCTACTCCAAAAATTATTCCTATAAGAGCTCCAAAACAAGAGGACATCATACTCTTAATTATAAATATATCTTTAATTTGCTTTTGTGAAACCCCAAAACTATATAAGGTTGTAATATCCTTTTTTTTATCCAAAATCAAAATAGAAATCGCTCCTACTACAGTAAATGATGCTATTACTAATATAAATACAAGAATTATAAATATTACTAATTTTTCAGTATTTAAAATTTTATACAACAACTCATGCTGTTGAAATCTATTCTGAACTATAAAATTATCTCCTAAATCAGATTGTAAATACTTTTGAATAGATTTCATATTTTTTTCGTTGTGAATAGTTACTTCTACTGCAGAAATCTGGCTTTCTCTTTGACTAATACTCTGTATATACTTCAAATCAGTAAAAATATATTTTTCATTTACTTCTGGATGTATATTAAAAGTTCTGAAAGTATCTATTTGATTAGGTGGGTAAAAGTTTTTAGATGGATTCTTGTGTAAGAATGTTTTAACATCTCTATTTGGAACATATATAGATAATAATGGATCTCTATGACTGGTATCTAGTCCAAGAATCAAAGCCAAACCTCGTCCAACTGAAAGGATATCACTATAATTTGAATAACCTTTTATTTTTGCAATACGCTGAGTTTTTGTTTCGTCTACACTTCGTTTCTGAGGTCTATATGTTAACAAAACATCTTCTTCCAAAACATAAACTTTCTCCTTAATACCCGGATGTTGTATGTTTAAATTTTTTGGATTAAATGTTTTCCCTTTTTTTGCTGTAATTTTAATATGAGGGTCATGAGAATTATACATTTTTAAAATAAGATCCTCAAAACCGTTAAAAACTGATAAAACTAAAATTAAAGCAGCAGAGCCGACTGACACTCCTAATAAAGAAGTTAAGGATATAAAATGTACAAAGTTTTTTTGTTTTACAGCTAAAAAATAACGTTTGGCAATTAAAAAAGAAAAAAACATATTTATTTTTTTAAAAGCCTGTCTATTTTTTCTGCAAAAGAAGCAGAGTCATCAAGATAATAAGATAATTCAGGCACTAATCTCAATTGATTTTTAATTCTATCTCCCAATTTTTTTCTAAAGAAACCTTTATTTTTTGTTATTAAATCAATTATTTTAATGGGATCTGCTGAGGGAAAGACACTTAAAAAAATATTTGCATTTACCAAATCAGGAGATACTCTTACAGTAGTTATACTTATCATAACATTTCCACAGAACTGTGGGGCTTCTTTTTGAAATACAATTGATAATTCTTTTTGTAACAAACGGGATACTTTTTTTTGTCTTGTTGTTTCCATAATGCCAAAAATACGTAATATTGACTACTTTTACACTATGGAATATTTCTTTAGAATTTTAAAATATATAAAGCCGTATAAATTTTTTGCTATACTAAATATTATTTCAAATATTTTAAGCGTGTTATTTTCGCTAGTCTCATTAACAATGGTGATCCCGTTCTTAGGTATATTGTTTAAAACACAAGAATCCGTAACTGAAGCGCCTCCACTAAGTTTAAATGCAAATTCAATAAAAGAAAATTTTTACGCAATAATTAGTGAAAAGATTGCTTCCAAAGGAGAGGTGGAAGCATTATTATTTATTTGTGTACTAGTGTTGTCAACATTTTTTTTAAGAAACTTATTTAGATACTCTGCTTTATTTTTTCTAAATCCTATTAGAAATGGAATAGTTAATGATCTAAGAATTGATTTACATAAAAAACTAGTTTCACTGCCTCTTGCTTTTTTTACAAAAAAAAGAAAAGGGGATGTCGCTTCAAGACTTACGGCTGATTTAGTAGAAATTGAATGGAGTATTATGAGCTCTCTTGAAATGATATTCAAGGACCCTCTAAATATTATTGTGTATTTAATTACCTTAATTATAATAAGTCCTAAGCTAACATTATTCGTTATTATTTTATTTCCTGTTACTGGAATAATTATTGGATTAATTGGGAAATCTCTAAAAAAATCATCTGAAAAAGGGCAGGCTAAAATGGGGCATTTACTTTCAATAATTGATGAAAACATTTCAGGCTTAAGAATTATAAAAGCTTTTAATATTGAAAAAAAAATAAACTCTAGCTTTCAAAAAGAAAGTGGTAATTACAGAAATATAATGACCCAACTACTAAGGAAAAAAGATTTATCTTCTCCAATGAGTGAGTTCCTAAGCACAATTGTTTTGGTAGTGGTAATGTGGTTTGGAGGTCAGCTAGTTCTTGGTGGCCAAAGCACTTTATCAGGACAAGAGTTTATTGGTTATATTTTGATTTTTTCACAAATTATCCCGCCCGCAAAATCTCTCACAACATCTTATTATCACATTAAAAAAGGAACTGCTGCTGCAGAACGTGTATATGAAATTTTAGATGCTAAAAACGAAATAATTGAAAATAAAAATGCTGCAGAGATTAAATTCTCTAATGAAATTACATTTAACGATGTTTCTTTTAAATATGAAAAAAATAATGTTCTGTCAAATATAAATTTTAAAATTAAAAAAGGAGAAATGGTTGCTTTAGTTGGGCAATCAGGTAGTGGAAAATCCACTATAGCAGATTTACTTAATCGATTTTACGATTTAGACATCGGAAGTATTTTAATTGACCAAACTAATATTAAAGACATTACCTTTAATAATCTAAGAGAGCTAATAGGTGTTGTTACTCAAGATTCTATTTTGTTTAACGACTCTATTTATAATAATATTAAACTTGGAAAAATAAATGCAACAGAAGAGGAAATAATCAAAGCTGCAAAAGTAGCTAATGCTCATAAATTTATACTAGAAACACCAGACGGATACAGTACAAATATAGGTGACAGAGGGGACAAATTATCTGGTGGACAAAAACAAAGGATTTGTATTGCAAGAGCAATTCTAAAAAATCCTAAAATATTAATATTAGACGAAGCAACATCTTCATTAGATACAGAATCGGAAAAACTTGTTCAAGAAGCTTTAGAAAAGTTAATGAAAAATAGAACATCATTAGTGATTGCTCATCGACTTTCTACAATAAAAAATGCAGATGAAATTCTAGTGTTAGAAAATGGAAACATTATAGAAAGAGGTTCTCATAACGAACTCATATCAGGTAAAACACATTATAAAAAGTTATGTGATCTGCAATCTTTTGGTTAGTATAAAAAATTATTATAAGGGTACCTAACTTCATGTAATTTCTTGATCCTTATATATAATTCTTCTCTCAACTCGTCAAAGCATATTTTATGTAATGCTGAAATAAACATTACATTTCCATTGATTTTAGACATCCATGAATCTTTTAAGTCTTCTAATGAATAATTTTCTTTTTTAATAGGTGTTAGGTCGTCCTGTTCTTTTTTAACATAAGTATATGCGTCAATCTTATTAAATATTAAAATCATAGGTTTGTCTTGAGCTCCTATTTCAGAAATAGTTTTATTTACAACTGAAATATGGTCTTCAAAATTCGGATTTGATATATCTATCAAATGAATCATAAAATCTGCCTCTCGCACCTCGTCTAAAGTTGATTTAAAACTTTCCACTAATTGATGTGGAAGTTTTCGGATAAAACCAACAGTATCAGTTAATAAAAAAGGAAGATTTTGTATAACAACCTTTCGAACAGTAGTATCTAGAGTGGCAAACAATTTGTCTTCAGCAAAGACATCTGACTTTGCTAATTTATTCATTAAAGTAGATTTACCAGCGTTTGTATAACCTACTAAAGCTACCCTAATCAAATGCTCACGACCTTTTCTTCTTGTAAATGCTTGCTTATCAATTTTTTGTAATTTCTTTTTTAACAGAGAAATCTTATCTCTTATGATTTGCCTGTCTGTTTCTATTTGAGTCTCTCCTGGCCCTCTCATTCCAATACCCCCTTTTTGTCTTTCTAAGTGAGTCCACATCCTTGTTAGTCTAGGAAGAAGATACTGATACTGTGCTAATTCAACTTGAGTTCTTGCTTGAGCTGTTTGAGCTCTACTAGCGAATATATCTAAAATGAGATTACTTCTATCTAATATTTTACATTTTCCATTAAATATTCTTTCGACATTTTTTAACTGAGATGGTGTAAGATCATCATCAAATATCAAAACATCTATGGCATTTTCTTTAACAAAAGAAAGAACTTCTTCCATTTTACCCTTGCCAATAAACGTTTTGTTGTCTGGCCTTAACAGTCTTTGAGTAAAGTTTTTAATAGGCTTTGCTCCTGCTGTTTTTGCTAAAAAAGCTAATTCTTCTAGGTATTCATTTGCCTGATTAGAAGTTACATTAGGTGTTATTAAGCCAATGAGTACCGCTTTTTCTGGCATATATTAGCTTTGCTTGCTTTTTCTATTTGCAATAAAACTTCTAACAAACACAATCATTGAAAGTACTCCTGTCAAAATCATAACACCAGACCTCACAATACGCATAATATTTTCAGAACTGTTGTTATCATTGTAGTCAGCCAAAGCAGAACTAAATGGCTTCATATAAATTGCTACTATAGTAATTAGTGTAAAAATTACAGCTAAATGCGAAATAAACTTATTTTCTTTTTTTAAACCTCCATTAAATAAAAACAAAATAATAGCAAATACAACTGGAATTAAAGCAGTCATATTTGATTTATCAGGATCATCAGCTGGAGCTTCAAAAGCAATTAAAGCCCATACAGGCATTAAAATCAACGCTAGAACATTTATAAGGTTGGCTTGATACGGTTTCATTTTGTAAATTTTATAGTTTTCTTACTGCAAAGAAACAAAATTATTAGCTAAAATTTTATTAATTTCACACCTTTAAGTTATTATGAGAACATTAAAAATTATTATCCTTTTTGTTTTTTATAGTCACTTGCAAGCGCAAGAAGTATTTTCTTTAGATGGAGTAAAAGAAAATTTTATTCCCACATATGCTTTTACAAATGCAAAAATAATAGCTAGTCCTGAAACAGAATATCAAAACGGGGTATTAATAATTCAAGGGGATAAAATAATCTCTGTTGGAGAGGCAATAAATATTACAATACCAGATGGAGCAATTGTTTTTGATTTAGAAGGAGATTATATTTACCCATCATTTATTGAGCTATATTCAAATTATGGGCTGCCTGAAATTAAAAAAGAAATATATAGTTATAGGCCTCAATACGAAAGAAACACAACGGGAGCCTACCATTGGAATGAGGCTATACATCCAGAAATAGATGCTTGTAATAATTATATTAATAGTGAAGAAAGTAGAAAGCCATATCTTGATAATGGCTTTGGGGTAGTTCTTACACATCAAAAAGATGGTATTTTTAGAGGGACAGGTGCATGTGTAGCTTTATCACAGAAATCTGAACAAAAAAATTTATTATCGCAAAAAGCTGCTTCAATATTCTCTTTTAAAAAAGGAGTTTCACAACAAAAATATCCAAATTCTTTAATGGGGAGTATTGCTCTAATACGACAAACATTTTTGAATACAGAGTGGTATGAAGAGCAACAACATCAAAATAATTTATCATATAATGCAATAATTGAAAATAGAGAACTTCCAAATATTTTTATTTTGAATGATGAGCTAGATTATAGCAGAATACAAAAGATTGCTGATGAATTTGAAATAGACTTTATTTTAAAAGGAAATGGAAAAGAGTTTTTAAGAATTAATGAAGTTATTGATACAGAATCTCCAATAATTTTAACAATAAATTTTCCAAAAGCATATGAAGTAAATAATCCTGAAACTACTGAGTGGATAACACTTAGTGAACTTAAACTTTGGGAGACAGCCCCATATAATGCTAGTATCTTGTCAAAAAACAACATTGAATTTTGTATTACTTCTGCTGATTTAGAAGATTCAAAAGATTTCTTAAAAAACCTTAGAATTGCGATTAAAAAGGGGTTAAATAAAAAAGATGCCCTGGCTTCATTAACAACTATACCTGCTGAACTTATTGAAATCAATCATTTGTGTGGAACATTAGAAAAAGATATGTATGCAAACTTTATCATATGTTCTAATGATATTTTTGAAACAGGAAAAATATATGAAAACTGGGTTCTTGGAGAACAAAATATTGTAAACAAAAAACAAAAAAATGATTTCAGAGGCTATTATACATTTAACTCGCAAGAATTTAATAATGCTAAGGTGACAATAAAAGGAGAGAAATCAAAACCAATTATTATTTTTAGCGATTTAGATACAAATACAGTTAATCTATCGATATCTGAAAATAATATTAATATATTTAATAATGATGGTAGCTTTAGAGGGGTTGGAAAAATTTCTGATGACAAAATAATTGGGCGATATCAAAATAAGTTTGGAGTATATTACGAATTTACTATGAGTCTAGACTCATTACTTGAAGATTTAGAACAAAACCCAATTACAGATAACCACAATTCATTAGCTACACCAAATATTTGGCATCCAAATAAGGCTTATGGCTTTGAAAAGCTACCTGTTCATGAAAATATTATTTTTAAAAATGCTACCGTATGGACAAATGAACAAGAAGGGATTGTAAAAAATTATGATGTAATCATATCAAATGGCAAAATTTTAGCTACTGGCTTTTCTTTAAATGCAGAAGAGTATTTTAAAAATTCGGAGTTTAAGTTAGTGGATGCTGCCGACCTACATATAACTTCAGGTATTATTGATGAACACTCTCACATTGCAATTAGTAAAGGTGTAAATGAAGGAAGTCATGCTGTTACATCAGAAGTTAGTATTGGTGATGTTATTAATCCAAACGACCATAATATTTATAGACAATTAGCGGGGGGAACAACAGCCGCGCAACTACTTCATGGATCTGCCAACCCAATTGGAGGGCAGTCTGCTATTATTAAATTTCGCTGGGGAGAAAGTGCGGAAAATATGAAAATTATCGATGCTCCAAAGTTTATAAAATTTGCTCTTGGTGAAAATGTCAAGCAAAGTAATTGGGGAGATTATGAGCGGATTAGATTTCCTCAAACAAGAATGGGGGTTGAGCAAATATTTTATGATGCATTTTATAGAGCAAAAGAGTATAAAAAAATATGGGAAGATTATAACAGTTTAAGCAGGAAAGAAAAATTAAATACTCCCCCTCCTAGAGAAGACCTTAAATTAAATGCTTTAGTTGAAATTTTGTCTTCTGAAATGTTTATAACTTGTCATTCATATGTGCAGTCAGAAATAAATATGTTAATGCATGTCGGTGATTCAATGGGGTTTAATGTAAATACTTTTACACATATATTGGAGGGATATAAAGTGGCTGAAAAATTACAAGAACATGGTGCTGGAGGATCAACCTTTTCTGACTGGTGGGCTTATAAGTTTGAAGTTAATGATGCCATCCCTTTTAATGCTGCTTTATTAAATGAAGCTGGTGTTATTACGGCTATAAATTCTGATAATGCCGAGATGGGCAGAAGACTTAATCAAGAAGCTGCAAAGGCAGTTAAGTATGGAAATACCTCTCAAGAAGATGCTTGGAAAATGGTGACTCTTAATCCAGCTAAATTATTACATTTAGATCATAGAATGGGTAGTATTAAGGCCGGTAAAGACGCCGATATTGTTCTTTGGTCAGCTAATCCCTTGTCTGTTTATGCAAAAGTTATACAGACATATGTTGATGGGAAGTTAATGTTTGATATTGAAAATGATAAAAAGATATTAAAAAGAGATCTTCAAGAAAAAATGCGTATAATTGAGTTAATGAGCAAAGAAAAAAACTCAAAAATTAGAAAATTAAAACCTGATAAAGAAAAACATTATCATTGTGATACAATCTACGAATATGAAGAATAAATTATTATTGGTTTTATGCTTTGCTTTTTGTATACACGCTGTTGCACAAAAGCCAGTACTTTTTATTGGTGCGACAGCCCACTTAGGTAATGGAAAAATAATTGAAAATAGTGTAATAAGTGTTCTCAATGGAAAGTTTGATATTGTTGCCGATGCAAGTATGATTAGAATTGACCCCAGTGCATTTGATACAATATATAAAATTTACAATAAACATATATATCCAGGGTTCATAGCTCCAAATACTACTCTTGGATTAACTGAAATTGATGCCGTAAGAGCTACGCATGATTATGCTGAAACAGGTAAGATTAACCCAAATGTAAGGTCTTTAATTGCTTATAATACTGATTCAAAAATTATAAATACCGTTAGAACAAATGGCGTTCTCATTGCACAAGTAACTCCCCAGGGGGGATTAATCTCCGGCCAATCTTCAATTGTATATCTTGATGGTGAAAATTGGGAAGATGCTGTATTAAAAGCTGATGACGGAATACATATTAATTGGCCAAACTCTTATTATAAAACAGGATGGTGGGCGGAGCCAGGAAAAACAAAAAAAAATAAAGAATACCAAAATAAAATTAATGAATTAAATAAATTGTTTTTAAAAGCCAAAGCTTACTCATCGTCCAATATTTTGGATCTTAGAATGGAAAGTATGCAGGGATTATTTGACGGATCAAAAAATTTATATGTACACGCAAATAGTGTTAGTGACATCAGAGATGCAATTGAATTTTTCAATCAATTTAAAATTGCAAATATCACTATTGTTGGAGGGGAGGATAGTGATGATATTGCAACACTATTATTATCTAAAAATATATCACTTATTCTTAACAGGATTCACAGACTTCCAAAGTCTCAAGATTGTCCAATAGATGAGCCGTATCTTCAGGCCAAAAAACTTGCAGACTTAAAAATTCCTTTTTGTTTAAGCTATAGCGGTGATATGGAGGCTATGGGCTTAAGAAATCTTCCGTTTACTGCGGGGACTACAATTACTTATGGGCAAGAATATGAGGAGGCTGTTAAATCAATTACGCTTGATGCTGCAAAAATCCTTGGAATTGCCGACCGGGTTGGTTCTATAGAAAAAGGTAAAGATGCTTCCTTTTTTATTAGTACAGGAGATGCTCTTGATATGATTTCAAATAATATTGTAGATGCTTATATAAAAGGGAAGAAGATTGATTTAGAAAATCATCAAAAAAAATTATATAATAGATATAAAAAGTAATTAAAGTATTCTAGTATCCAATATTTTTTCGCACTCTATTAAGAACATTTCTAGCTATTTCTCTTGCTTTTTTTGCTCCTTCTTCTAATTCTTTATCGATTTTTTGTGGGTTTTGCATCAAGTGTGTAAATAATTCTCTCTGATCTTTATATTTTATACAAATCAGCTCAAAAAGTTCCTGTTTTACATGGCCATAACCATAACCTCCGTCAGTATATTTTAATTTTAATTCATTTACTTGATTTTTACTTGCTAACAATTTATATAATTTAAAAATATTACATGATTCATAATCTTTTGGTTCCTCTACACTTTTTGAATCTGTTTTTATGCTCATTATTTGTTTTCTAAGTTGTTTGTCGTCTAGAAAAATATTAATCATATTATTGTAGGACTTACTCATCTTTTGGCCATCTGTTCCGGGAACGATCATAACACTTTCATCAATTTTTGTTTCTGGTAGAACTAAAGTATTAGGAAAAATATGGTTTAAACTTGACGCAATATCTCTAGTTATTTCTAAATGTTGTAACTGATCCTTTCCCACTGGCACAATATTAGCATCGTAAAGTAAAATATCTGCTGCCATCAAAACAGGATACGTAAATAAGCCTGTGTTAATATCATTTATTCGACTCAACTTATCTTTAAATGAATGTGCTAATTGAAGCCTGCTAAATTTTGAAAAACAACTCAAATACCATGCTAATTCACAGACTTCCGTAACATCCGATTGTCTATAAAAAATGTTTTTTTGTGAATCAAAGCCAAATGCTAACCATGCTGCTGCTGTAGCATACGTATTTTCTTTAATTTTATTAGCCTCTCTTATTGTTGTGAATGAGTGAAGGTCTGCAATAAAAAATAAACTTTGATTATTCGTTTCTTTTGAAAGCTCAATGGCAGGGACAATCGCTCCAAGTAAATTACCTAAATGAGGGGTGCCTGTGCTTTGTATTCCTGTTAATATTCTTGCCATTTTTTAAAAATTAGATGCTGTAAAAATAGCTTTTTTTATCTTTGTCTGCATGAAATGGGCTGGCTATATTTTAAGTAGTATCTGGAGATTCTGGTTTTTGATGGTTTTTATAATGTTATTCTTTTTGCTACTGCCCTTATTATTTGTTTTTACCGCATTATTTAAAAATGAACTTTATGTTGCACATATCTCAAGGTATTGGAGTAAGTTAACGATATGGCTTTCATTTGTATTTCCAATAGTAAAATGGGAAGAAAAGCTAGATGCTAGTGAAAAATATATATTTTGTGCTAATCATGTCTCTACCATAGATATTCCCCTAATATATGCAATACTTCCAATGCCTATTCAATATATAGGTAAAGCCGAAATTTCAAGAATACCATTGTTTGGGTATTTTTTTAGAAAAAACTCAATTATGGTAGATAGAAGTAATAAAAAAGATGCTTACAATGCATTTTTACACGCAGGAGAAAAATTAACACAAAATTTAAATATATGTATCTTTCCTGAAGGAGGAATTCCTAAAAAAACTGTTTTTTTAAAAAAATTTAAAAACGGTCCATTTAGATTGTCTTTAGAAAAAAACCTTAAAATTGTTCCTATTACTTTAATAGACAACAAGCAAATTTTTCCACAAGAATATTTTAAAGGGTACCCTAGTTTTGCAAGAGTGACAATACATAAACCAATTGACCCAAATAAATTACAAGAAAAAGACGTAAAAAATTTGAATATAATTGTTTACAATACTATTTTTGAACAACTAAAAAAGTATGAAAAAAATTAAAGTTACTCAAGAACTAATTAATAGCTTAGCGGAACTAGCAAAATTAAATTTTAATAATCAAGAAAGCGAGCAAATCAAATCAGATTTAGAAAAAATGTTAGAATTTGTTAATACAATATCTCAAATTAATACTGATGGCGTTGAACCTCTTGTGTATATTAATGAAGAAAAAAGTTTACTGCGTAATGATGAAATAAATAATGAGCTTACTCAAAATGAAGCCCTTAAAAATGCGCCCAGCAAAGATTCTGATTATTTTAAAGTCCCTACAGTCTTAAAAAAATAACATTTTTTAATTTACTTCTGACGAAAAACTACTTCCTTTTCTGTAACTTCTAAATCAGCGTTGCAGCCAAGTTTAATTGCTCTATTATCATTTAAATGTCCTGATGGAAAACTAAAACATATTGGTATGCTTAGGTTGCCAAAATAATCTAAAACAATTTGCTCATAACTTTTCCCAAAAGGGATTTCATTGTCATGTAAATCTGTCATTCCTCCTACAATTAGAGCTTTTATATTTTTAAGTTTTTTATTTCTTTTTAGATTTAAAAGCATTCGGTCAATATGATATAAATATTCATCCAGATCCTCTATAAATAAAATTTTACCATTTGTGTCTAGATCAGAGCGTGAACCCAGCAAAGAATATAAAATAGACAAATTACCACCAACAACTTGACCAGAGGTTTTCCCTAGTCTATTTAAAACATGGGGTTTTATAATAATCTCATTTGGCTTTGAAAAAAGACAATTATGAATACTTTCTATAGATGAGAATGTATTATTTTCAAAATTTATAGGCATGCTTGAATGTAGTGTCGCTATACCAAAATTATTTAAATGAGAATGTAAAACTGTAATGTCGCTGTATCCAATTATCCACTTAGGGTTATTTTGTAACCTGTTAAAATCAATTTTATCAATAATTCTAGCAGTACCATACCCCCCTCGAACACAAAAAATTGCTTTAATACTTTTATCATTTATCATTACCTGCAAATCATTTGCTCGCTGCTCATCAGTACCTGAAAACTGATTATAACTGTTAAATAAATTATCTCCATACACTACCTCTAATCCCCAAGATTTAAAAATATTAATAGCATAATTAATATCCAATCTTGAAATCTTTCTTGCAGTAGATATTAAGCCTATCTTATCGCCTGCAACTAATTTATCAGGTATTTTCATAAAATCAATTTATTTAATAGTAAAACTTATCTTTGCTAAAATAATTTTTTTTGAATAAAAAATGAGTACTAAAAGATATACTGTAACTTCAGCGCTTTTATACGCAAATGGACCTGTTCATATTGGACATGTTGCGGGCGCATATTTACCCGCTGATATTTATGTGAGATATCTTAAATCAAATGAAAATGATGTTGTCTTTATTTGTGGTTCTGACGAGCATGGAGCAGCCATAACATTGCAAGCAAAAAAAGAAGGAATATCACCAAAAGAAATAATAGATAAGTATCATGATTTAAATAAAAAAACATTTGAAGATTTTGGAATTAATTTTAGTATTTATCACCGAACCTCTGCAGAATTGCATCACCAAACTGCAGCAGAATTTTTTAAAAATTTAGATAATAAAAATCTGTTTATCAAAAAAACAACACAACAGTTTTATGATAAAAAAACTAATCAGTTTCTAGCAGATAGATATATAACAGGAGAATGTCCAAAATGTGGATACAAAAATGCTTATGGAGATCAATGTGAAAGTTGCGGAGCAACTTTAAGTCCAGACGAGTTAATAAATCCTAAATCAAAATTAAGCGGTGATATTCCTGAAAAAAGAGATACTAGTCATTGGTATCTACCCATGCAAAAGCATGAAAAATGGCTTAAAGAGTGGATAGAGAAAGGAGAAGTAGATGGTGAGAAACTACATAATCCAAAAAAATGGAGAAAACAGGTTCTAGGCCAATGCAAATCATGGATTGATGGGGGCTTGAGAGAAAGAGCTATGACTAGAGATCTAGACTGGGGAGTAAAAGTTCCATTAGAAAANTCTGAAGGNAAAGTTCTTTATGTTTGGCTAGATGCTCCAATTGGATATATNTCTGCCACAAAACAATGGGCAAAAGANAATAATANGCAATGGGAGTCTTATTGGAAAGAAGAAAACACACANCTTATTCANTTNATAGGAAAAGATAATATTGTNTTTCACTCAATAATTTTCCCAATAATTTTAAAATNTCATGGCAAGTATATTTTNCCNACTAATATACCNGCAAATGAATTTTTAAACCTTGAAGGTNAAAAACTATCTACNTCTAGAAACTGGGCNATATGGCTNCATGAATATTTAATTGATTTTAAAGGTAAAGAAGATTCATTAAGATATGCTTTATGTGCAACATCTCCTGANGGAAAAGATACNGATTTTACTTGGTCNGAATTTCAAGCTAGAAATAATAATGAACTAGTTGCTATATTTGGAAATTATGTTAATCGTGTTTTCGTNCTAATCAATAAATATTGGGNTGGAATAGTGCCTAAAGTAAATACTTTAGATANATATGACAAAGAAGTGCTATCGCAACTAAAGAAATACCCTGAAAAAATTGGCGCTTCCATTGAATTATTTAAATTTAAAGANGCNTTAAGTACATTAATGANTTTAGCCAGACTTGGAAATAAATATTTAGCTGATACNGANCCTTGGAAATTAAAAGNTAAAAATGAAGAAAGAGTAGAGACTATCATGAATATTTCNATACAAATTGTTACTTCTTTAGCAATTTTATCAGAACCTTTCTTGCCTTTTACTTCAAAAAAANNAAAAAAAATATTGAATNTAAAAAAGATGAATTGGAAAAATGCAGGAAAAATAAATATTAAAGATGGGCANAAAATAGAAAAAGCGNTNCATCTTTTTGAAAAAATAGAAAATGATGAGATTGAATCTCAATTAAAAAAACTTAANACNTAAATAAAAAAAATGAAAAAACTAATAATATNNTCGTTCGNAATCCTTTTTTCAAAGGGATCATTAATTGCACAATGTGAAGGAAGATACCAATCAGAAATTTTTAATTCGGTTAGCGTTACTACAGTTAACTATTCTGATATATATAATGACTCTTATCATAGTATGGATATATATACTCCAGATGGAGATGTTGAGACAAATCGTCCAGTAATTCTCTATATGCACGGCGGTTCATTTTATGGAGGCAATAAAACCATGACAGACTGTGTTGATTTTTGNGAAAATATGGCAAAAAAGGGNT
Source organism: Flavobacteriales bacterium (assembly GCA_002711125.1). Lineage (GTDB taxonomy): Bacteria > Bacteroidota > Bacteroidia > Flavobacteriales > BACL11. The sequence goes on along the minus strand of PAHN01000013.1, from coordinate 32,126 downwards.
ATGTTACAGCATCTTTAAATTATAGACTTGCAAATATAATTTCATTTTTATCAAGTAACGAAACACAATATGAAACTGTATTAAAAGCTGTAGCAGANGTNAANTCTGCAATNAGATTTTTAAGAAAAGATTATGACAATGGAGATAATTATGGTATAGATCCAAATACTATTTTTGTTGGAGGNTATTCTGCCGGAGCAGTAACAGCTATTCATCTTGCATATATTGATGAAATTAATGACCTTCCAACCTCTCCTATTAATGTNCAAAACATAGTAAATAATATAGGGGGNCANTATGGCATAGAGGGTGACGCTGGAAATTATGGATATCCTTCTGATGTTAGTGGTGTGATTAGTATTGCTGGCGGAATTAACAANATAGACTGGATAGATACATTTGATGAACCCTTAGTTAGTNTACANGGAACTTCCGATCTTACCGTAAATTATAATTGTGGNCCAGGGATGAANAATCCATTAGTTTTAACACTTTGTGGCTCTGGAGAAATGCACCCCAANGCAGATATGGTAGGCNTAATAAATGANAAATTAATTTTTACTGGTGAAAATCATTCTTGGCCTGCATANGGTAATANNAATNCCAAATTTGTTCAAGCGATNGATTTTATAACTAATTTTTTATATCCATTATTNCCNTGTAATGATATANCCTCTTTTAGCGAAAACNCAGAAAATAAAGTTGAAAAAACTCTTTTGAAAATCACAGANTTANTAGGNAGAGAAACAAGNTTCACATATAATAAGTCTTTAGTTTTTTTATACTCTGATGGTTCTGTTGAACATAAAGTTATAATTAAATAGNATTAGCGTTACAGTATTCNAANAAATTTATTTAAAAAAATTTAATAGGAACAACTAAAATTGAAATCAGAAAATTCTATAAGNTTAAATAAATTCATTGCTAATTCTGGNATATGCAGTCGCAGAGAAGCTGATAANTTTATTGAAGCAGGNATAATAACTGTCAATGGNNAAAAAGCTNCTATNGGNTCCAAAATAAAAAAAACAGATATCATAAAATTTAANGATCAAAAAATTGTAAGTGAAAAACTAACATATATTCTGCTAAACAAACCAAAAAAGCTAGCNCTANATACAGAACGAAGAACAAAANAATCAGCTATGACACTTATTTCTTCTGTATGTAAAGAAAAAGTATTCCCAATAGATAAACTAAATCAGTCTGAAAGTGGACTTATAATATTTACTAATGATCATATTTTANCNAAAAAAATAACAAATAAAAATCAAAAAATAAAATCAATTTATCAAGTAACANTCNANAAAGAAATATCTGCTGAAGATGTTCTTAATCTAAAAAAAGGAATAGANNTTAATGGGAAGAAGNACAAGCTAACATCAATTTCTTTTTTAAAAAAAAGATATGAATTGGGAATAGAGCAAAGTGAAGGTGGAATTAAAATTTTAAAACTTTTATTTAAAAAACTTAATTACNATATTATTTATTTAGATAGGGTTTTGTTAGCTGGTATAACTAAAAAAAATTTACCTAGAAANANATTTAGATACTTGACTCAAGAAGAAATAAATATTCTTAANAGACTATAAAAAAAATTATTACGTTTATAATATATATGATAAACAGAAATAAAATAAAAAAAATTATCTTNCGAGTAATAAAGATTTTATTTATAANTATAAGTCTCATATTCCTTTTNCTTTTTNCNATCACAAAATTATTTAGTGATGAGATNGAAAACGAAATACTAAAAAAAATAAAAAGCCAAATTAANACTTCATTAACCTTNGAAGACGTNGAGTTTACTTTTTATGACAATTTNCCAAANGCATCTGTACGTATAACTAATTTNTTAATAAAAGANCCNGANGGGTTTGAAAATGANACATTAATTTTTTCAAAAAAAGCATATATAGAAATTAGTTTACTAGATATNTTTGATAAGAATTACAACTTAGAAAATATAATTATTAGTGATGCAAAAATAAATATAAAATATAATAACCTCAATGAGCCAAATTATGATATTTTTAANAAANCCNCATCAAGTGAAAAGCAAAATACACTTGATNTTAAAAAGATNNCNCTATTNAATACTAATTTAGAAATAACTAAAGCAACAACTGAATTAAATATTAACTGGGATTTACATAAAGCTCTCATTTTAATNAATGANNCAAANTTTAATATTNAAGCTAATGGTTTTTCCAAAAATTTAANTCTAGATAGNANCGAATACATGNTAAATAAAAAAATTGATTTTTCAACNAATACATNAATNAGCAAAAANTCAACCNANATATTAAATTTAACTTTTCAAATTGAAGAAACATCACTTCANCTTTCAGGAAGNATTATTANTGACAGTATTNATCTAAATNTAAGCTCAAGTAATGAAAATGTCAAAAAATTTATTTCTATAATGCCAGAAAATATNAAAAAGTTTTTCACTCCTTTTGATTTGAATGGGNAAATATCATTTACCTCTCAAGTCAAGGGNNCTATTANCAAAAANAATAACCCTTATTTTGAAATGCAATACCATATANAAAATGGTTATTTCAAAAAACACTCTCACCCATTTACTTTAAATCAAATTTATACNNAAGGCTCNGTTAATAATGGTGCNNAAAANAATTTTAAAACAACAACAATTGTNGCAAACAATTTTAAAGGTAAAACAAAAAATGGCTTTCTCAATGGTGATTTTACTNTATCTAATCTAAATAATTATTTTTTAGNAGCNTCATTTAAATCCGCTTGGGATATAAANGAATTNAATAATTATTTTTCTGAAACTAATTTTGTTTCTNCGAAAGGGAAANTATATNCTGAAAGCAACTATGTAGGAAATNTCGCATTNGATAATAGATTAAAAAAAATGTTCCTTAATGCAAATCATNTATCTAAAATAAAGTTAGACGAGGTAGAGTTTTTTTATAAAGATTTNCCTCTNAAATTTGCNTTTAAAAGTCTTGATGGTGAAATAAAAAACAAAATGTGTTTTGTGAATTCTTCATCGTCTACAATTTCAGAATCNGACATTAAGTTTAATGGTGAAATNGAGAATTTAATAGGNTACATTNTNGATGAATATCCAAAAATATTTGTTCGAGGTTCAGCAACATCAACATATACCAACTTTGAAGAATTAATGACATTAAGTNACCTAAACTCTCAACCNATCTCAACTAATAACTCTAATATAAANGATAAAATAATGCCTGAATGGATTAGTTGTAANACATATATTAATATTAATAACTTTTCATATGATAATATTATTGCATCTAATATTACAGGTGATTTAACTTATAACAAAGGTATAATTAGTTTAAAAGATATAAATGGNNCTTTACTAGGTGGNAGTATTTCAGGTAAATTTATTTTAAAAGAAACAAAACCAAATAATTTAAATTTAAATACTAATATAGATGTTGATAAAATAAATATTAGAAATTCTTTTAATGCGTTNAACAACTTTAATCAAGAATTTATTGCNCCTGAAAATATTAAAGGTATAGGGAGTGCAAAACTATATGTGAATGCATNATGGNANCCAGGNTATATTTTAAATACTAAAGATTTAAAANTTAATTCTCATTTAATAATTGAAAAAGGTGANTTNATTGATTTTAAACCTCTTGAAAGTTTATCTGGATATGTAAGCCTAGATGAATTAAANCATGTAAAATTTTCTAAATTAGAAAATAGTATCAAGGTANATAATGAGANAATAACAATTCCTACTATGGAAATCAAATCATCTGCACTATCTGTTTATATTTCAGGNACTCATTCATTTAGTAATGANATCAATTATAATGTAACATTATTACTTTCTGAACTTCTTTCTAAGAAGTTNAGAGAAAAAAANACTACAATACAAGAATTTGGAGAGGAGAAAAAAGATGGTAAAATATTAAATACTATATATTTTAAAATGAGTGGAGATACTGATAATCCNAAANTCACATTAGATAAAATTCGATTCTTAGAAGATTTTAAAAAAACCGTTGAAAAAGAAAAAACAATTATAAATAATATTTATAATGTAGAAATATTAAAAGAAAATGAAAATATTGAAAGTAATGATGAAGATGATGAAATAGAAATCGAGTGGGAGCCACAATTTAAATAATATGGATATATATATAAAAAAACAAAGGTGGAAATTTATATTAATTGCAGCCGCTTTATTTATTGGAGTTATATCTCTTTTGGTAACTAATATACTTGTTCAAGAACTTGAAAAGGAAGAAAGAGAAAAGGCAACCCTTATAGCGAAAGCAATAGATTATCAAATAAATAATAATACACCCGACCCATTTGTAAGTAAAATAGTTCAAGACAATAATAGTATCCCTGTAATGTTAGTTGATGAAAAAAATCAAATTTTACTTTATAGAAATTTTCAAGTTTATACTAAAATAGATAGCCTTTTTATTAGTATTGGAATAATTAAGCCAAAATCTATAAATGATAGTTTTCTTGAAAAACAATTAACTAAAATGCAAGATAATGGTTATGAGCCAATTCAAATTAATCTACCCAGCGGAGATAAACAATGGATTTACTATAAAGATTCTAGAATGCTTAATCGTTTGCGTTTTTACCCTTTTTACCAACTTGGGTTTATTACTATTTTTATTCTGATCGCATATTTCATTTTTAATTCATCAAGAAGGTCTGAGCAAAATCAAGTATGGGCTGGAATGGCTAAAGAGGCTGCTCATCAGCTAGGAACTCCAATATCCTCGCTAATGGCATGGATAGAATTATTAAAAGATAAAAAGACAGATTCTGAACTGGTTAACAAAATGGAAAAAGATATTTATCATCTTGAAACAATAACAAATAGGTTTTCAAAAATAGGGTCTCAACCAGAACTTGAAGCAACAAATATTTATACACTTATTAATGAAGCTATTATTTATTTAGAATCACGATTTCCAAAAAAAATAAAAATAAATTTTTTAAATTCAGAAAAAAATTTAATAACAAGTGTAAACAAAGTGCTTTTAAATTGGGTAATAGAAAATGTCTGTAAAAACTCGGTAGATGCAATGAAAGGTAGAGGGGAAATTTTAATAGAATTAAATTCAAATAAATCTCACGTCATTATTAATATTTCTGATCAGGGAGAGGGTATAAACCCTTCTATTGCAAAAAATATTTTTAAACCAGGAGTTACTTCAAAAAAAAGAGGTTGGGGACTAGGCTTATCTCTTTCAAAAAGAATTATTGAAGAATATCATAAAGGTAAAATCGCAGTTGCAAAATCTGCAAAAGGAGAAGGAACAACATTTTCAATTAAATTACCTAAAAAATAATTATCTGTTTTGTTTATTAAAATAGTTTTGATGGTATTCCTCCGCTCTAAAAAACTCTTTTTCAGGACTGATTTGTATTGTAGGTAAGTAGCTAGATTTTTTTACTTTATTTAATATTGAAACTTCTGCTTTTTCTTTATGCTGTTTATTATTAACGAAAATAATAGGCTTATGTTGGGGTTTAATTTTTTGTGCGTTTTTAGTTGAAAAAGTATTATTATAATTATCTAAAAATAGATCCAAAATATTTGTATAAGAAATAATATTGGGGTCGAAAAATAATTGAACAACTTCAACGTGATTGGTCTTTCCTGTTTGCACTTGTTCATAAGTTGGATTTTGGACATCACCCCCCATATATCCAGCGTACAATAAATATACCCCCTTTAAGTCTCTATATAATTTGTCTAAGCGCCAAAAATTGCCTCCTGCTACTGTCGCTTTTTCTAATTTTTTATATGCTTTAAATTGAATACTAAGAGAGTTAACACAATGTCTTGTATTTTTAATTGTGAAATGTTCTCCAAAAAAAACGTGGCCAAGGTGCCCGTCGCATTTTGCGCAACAAATTTCAGTTCGAACTCTACCTTCACTTAAGTCTTCATAGCACTTTATAGCTCCTTTAATCTGGTCATCAAAAGATGGCCAACCACACCCTGAGTCAAATTTAGTTTTAGATTCGTATAATGGTGCATTACATGCTTTACAAACAAATATACCCGCTTCGTAAAAATCATTATATTCTCCTGTAAAAGGTTTTTCTGTTCCTTTATCTTTTAAAATAAATCTTTCTTCTTTTGATAAGTTTTTTAAATATTTTTCTTTCATAAAACAAAAATAGTAAAAGATTAATTTTTTTGATTAAATATGCTTAATTTGAAGATATATTATAAATAATAATGGCTGGAATTTATATACATATCCCATATTGTAAAAAACGATGTGTTTATTGTGATTTTCATTTTAAAATTTCACAAAAAGATAAATCTGAAATGATTAACTCAATAAAACTTGAATTGCTTGAAAATATTAATTATTTTAAAAATAAAGATGTAAAAACAATTTATTTTGGAGGGGGAACTCCTTCAATTATAGATATAAAAGAAATAGAAGATATAATTAGGCTTATCTATCAAAAATTTAAGATTAAAAAACAGCCTGAAATAACAATTGAATGTAATCCAGATGATTTAACTATCAGTAAAATAATTTCATATAAAAAGATTGGAATAAATAGACTTAGTATAGGGGTACAATCTTTTAATGATGCTGAGTTAAAATTTATGAATAGATCGCACAATGCAACACACGCCTACAATAGTATAATTATGGCCAAGGAAAATGGATTTGATAACCTGAGTATTGATTTAATATATGGTCTTCCTGATCAAACACTAAATGATTGGAAAAAAAATCTTTTAGTAATCAAAAAATTACAAATTGAACATTTTGCAGCTTATTGCCTAACCATTGAAACAAAAACTAAATTATCTCATTTAGTAAACACAAAAAAGATAACACCTTTAGACGATTATAACATTATTAAACAATTTAAATTATTACAGCAATTTGCTAAAGATAATCAGTATTTACATTATGAAATATCAAATTTTGCAAAAAAAGGTTTTCTAGCAAAGCATAATTCTGCATACTGGCAAAATAAAATGTATCTTGGCGTAGGCCCATCTGCGCACTCTTTTGATGGAAAAAAAAGAAGGTGGAATGTTTCATCAAACAAAAAATACATAGATGCAATAAATAATAAATTAAACAATTATTTTACTGTTGAGTATCTTTCAAAAAACCAACATTATAATGAATACATTATGACAAATTTAAGAACAATGTGGGGGGTAGATATAAAAATAATTGAAAATAGATTTGGTGAATCTTTAAAAAATTATTTTACAAAAGAAATCAAAAAGTGGATTAATAAAAATTATGTCATACATGAAAAAAACAATTTTAAATTAAGTCAAGAAGGAAAAATGTTTTCAAACCAAATATCATCTGACATGTTTTTAATTGATTAAATTTTTAAAATTGTTTTGAAATATTTTTCATATTTTTCTATAATCAATGGCCATCTATACAGTTTGTCTAGAGTATCTAAATTGTTTTTAATCAATTCTTGTTTATTATAATTCTTTTTATTTAATATTAAACTTAATTGTTTGGCAGAAGAGAAATAAAAAGCGTTTTTATTCAACACTGATCGATTAAACTTATTATCATGTGAGACAATTAATGCCTTTGAGGCCATTGCCTCAAGTAAAGACGGATTAGTTCCTCCTACTGAATGACCATGAATATATAATTTTGAATAATATCTTATGTTATCCAAAACTTCCTTATTATATATAGCTCCTAAAAATATTATTCCTTTATTACGATACTTATCCTTTAAATAATCACCATAAGTAGTTGGGTGTTTACCGATAACAAAATACGGAAAATTACTTTCACTTAAAAGATATGCATCAAACATCATTTCCAAGTTGTTTTCGGGTTCTAGTCTAGCTATCGTTAAATAATATGAATTAGGCTTCATTTTATAAAAATCTAAAATATCCTGATTATTTTTTTTTGGCTTTAAAGTCCCGTAAGGAATAAATTCAGAGTGTCTATTATATTCATTCTTAATATATTCTTGGATACCTATATTATCAGCGATTAAATAATCTGATTTTTTTATCCCATATCTTTCAAGGCGTTTTGTTATATTTTGAATAAAAGGATTCCATTTTGCACGTTTCCACTCTAGTCCATCAATATTCGTAGCAATAACTTTTCCCTTATGTCTGCATAAAATTATCGATAATGAAGATGTTATTAATCCTAGCTGTAAAATAATTTCAAAATCCATATTCACCGCATGCCTAAAACATAAAAAGTCATAAATAAAATTAGATGCTGAATTTCCTAAAAAATTTTGAGGACTTTTCTTCTTAATAATTTTTACTCCTTTATACTCATCTTTATCATATGGATGAAAATGTGGAGAGTAGACAGTAACTTCGTGGCCTTTTTCTACCAAACCAACAGATAAATATTCTGCGCATTGTTCAAATCCACCATAATTATTTGGAATACCTCGTGTGCCTAATATTGCAATTTTCATAATAACAACTATAATTTAAAACATATAATAACTTGTTTAGTACAAATATATGATATGTTAAGTGAAAAAACCTTTTCTGAATTAAATTAACAAAATGGTGTTGACATTTATAGATAAAGGTGTTGCTTTAGCATCAATATATATTTTATTATTGCAATGTCGTAATACTTGTTTTGGGTTGTATAAAACTAACACTATACAACAAAATAAAAAAACCTCCATAAACTCATGGGGGTTTTTTAATTTTAAAAAATTTGTATAATATCTATTTAACCAATTTAACTCCTAACATAAATTCATGTGAACCGGAATAATAACTACTATATGATGAAGTTGGCAATCCATATGAGTAACCTATATTGAATCTATTATTTATGTTATAACCCAAAAGAACAGCTAATGACGATAAATCATTATTTAACTGATAGTTCGCTCCAAACCAAACTAAATCTTTATATTGTGTTTTTACACCAAAATCAACCTGTGTAGCAGCGCCTTCTACTGCTTTTACAAATATATTTGGCTCTAAAGACAATAAAGAGTTTATTTTGTGTTTATATGACCCCAAAATATAAATATGTCTTGCTAATTTGCCATCACTACTATACTGATCATATAATTTTGCCACATCATCATCCATTAAATTTAATTCAGAACTTAACAGTTGAGGCAAAGCTGCTCCAAAATACCAATTGCTACCACTTAAATTTATACCAAAAGTTGCATCAGGTAGTGTCCTTACAACATCGCCCCCCTGAAGTAATGGGTCGTTTACATGCTCTGTTTGTAAATCCTTTATTATTTTAAATTGAGTAAATCCTCCTTGCAAAGCAAAAGAAAGATCAATTTTTTTGTTTAATGATAATTTATATGTATAAGATACTGCTGATCCAATTCTACTAGTTGGACCTGTAACATCATTATAAATTATTCCCCCAAGACCAATATTTTTATTATGCCTTCCATAAATACTAATAAGATTTGTTCTTGGAGCGTCATTTACTCCTACCCACTGATTTCTTATTGTTGTGTTGACTTGGTAATAATCATACATTCCTGCTATGGCTGGATTAATAGCATAATTATTATTCATGTATTGACTAATTTGAGGTAATTGTTGAGCGTACATACTAACACAAAAACAAATTGACAATAATAAACCGAATATTCTTTTCATATTTAAAATTTTCACGTTATCTGATAATTGTTACTGGACCTGTTTGAGGTTCATCACCTGTGTTTAAATCAATAATATAATAATATGTTCCAACTACAAGTTCCTTACCATTATTAGTCCCGTCCCAGGGAGTGTATTGTTCTCCACCAACAGATTCAAAGACTAAGCCTCCCCACCTATTAAATACTTGAACTAATGCATTTTCATATTCTGTAATATCGAGTGGTGTCCAGGTGTCATTATAACCATCTCCATTTGGAGTAATTGCATCATAAGGTAATACCCCAACAACAACATAAATTGAATCATATCCTTGACAACCATCGCTATCTTTAACATATAAATAATACCACTCAGAAGATTCGACATTATTTATGTTAATTTCCCCACTATTACTAACGACATTGTTTCCGTCCCACCGCCAGTTGTATTCATCACAATTCAAATTACCTGAGGATAATTGAAGGTTTTCACCAGATAAAACAACTGGATAATCACCATACTCAACATCAGGGGTTGAAATTATTAAAGGATCTATAAAATCAACATTTAAAGATGCTGTGACATCGTATGATAAAGCACAACCAGGGTCTGTTATAGTTAACGTATATATATCTAAATAATTAGTTGGCGTTACAATAATATCCGCTTGATCACTTGTTAAATTATTTATTGTTTTATTAAAAATAACTTCATTTTCATATGACCAAACGTATGTGAATCCTAGCTTTTCATCAACATTTAAAACAAAATCTGTTCCAAGACAAATTGTAGTGTCAAAAGAAGCAATGTTTCCTGGTAAAAACACTTCATCACTAGCAATAATTCTTGCGGTATCATATATAACACAACCATTTTTATCCTCTACCATTACGAAGTAGTCTCCTGGAGCAAGAGAAGTAATTAATGCTAAATTTTGTCCTGTATTCCACTGATAATTATATGGAGTTGTTCCTCCTTCAACAAGTAAATTAATTTCACCGTCACTTGCATTACAATTTTCATGTTGAACATCTAACTCCAATGTTAAAATATCTGATGGTTGTGATATAAAAATTGATTCTGATTCTACTGAACAACCGTTTTGATCAGTTGCTGTAACAGTATAAACTCCTGGTGACAAATTAACATCTGTTGAAATATCAATTTGATTACTGTACCCACTTGAAAATGAGTAATTATACTCTGGCGGGATTCCATTAAAAGGAGTCCCTCCATTTGCATCAGCAGTTATTGTCCCATCAAAAATGCCGTAGCAATTAATATTTGTTTGATTAACAGTTAGTGTTAGTTGAGGGGGCTCATTTAATGTTATAGATGTTGTATCCATGCAGCCTTTACTGTCTTTTATATTAACCGTATAAGTACCTGCAATTAAGTTTGAGTTATTAGAAGTTAAAACATTTTGTTGGTCAAAATTATTTGACCAAAAATAATCATAAGGTGAATTTCCACCAGTTGATGAAGCTTGTAGCGCCCCATCATTTTCCCCATAACATGAAATATCTTCTAAATTATAATTCGATGTAACTATAGCAGAAACAATAAGTTGAGAAGGTTGGCTTATCGATACTGTGACTGTATCTATACATCCTTGTGCGTCTGACACAATACAATTGTATTCAGTGGTATTTGTAGTATTATCTACACATAAACCAACTGCTGTTTGTGAACTTTGAGAGAGTATATCGTTCCATGAATATAAATATATAGGATTACCATTTATATCAAAATTAGGAGCTCCCCCAGAAACTACAGCAGTAATTTCTCCATCACAATAATCAAAGCAAGTAACATCTTGAAAAGTAGATATTACTGATAAAGCGTTGTTATCATTAATATTAAAGGCAGCTTGAGACATACAATTATTTTCATCATATACTGTTATCGTATATGTTCCAATACCTAAATTATTAATTGTATAAGTAGTGTCTCCAGTATTCCAAATATAACTATATGTACCTGAATTACCCACCCCTCCTGAAACAATATCCGTTAATGAACCATTATTCCATCCTTCACATGAAACATGTGTAGGAACAAATGAGTGTAAAATAGGGTCAGGCTGACTAAATAAAATGTTTTCAGAATAAGTACACCCATTAATATCAACTACCTCAAAAATATATTCTCCAGCATAAATATCAATAAAAGAATTAGTATATGTAGAGTTTAATAATACTCCTGTTGCAGCATCATAAATACTTTTAATATAAGGAGCTGTCCCCCCATTTATGACTAAGTCTGCAAAACCAGAATTATCTCCATTACATTTTATTTGATAACTATATAAGCCGCTATTTCCATTAAAAACCCAACCAGAAGTAGAAATATCAGCTGTTAACTCATCAGGCTCAGTAATAATTATATAATCCGCAGCTACACAATTATTTATATCATAAACCTCCACAGTATATGTTCCCGGACCATATCCATTAAAGTATGCCATATTTGTATAGTGCGAAGATCCATTAACAGAATATTCAAAAGGGGCTGTTCCGCCTAAAACATCAATAGCTAAGATTTCAGCATCTTCAGCGCCAAAACAAGAAACATTAGTAAAATGGGTACTATCTATTTGCAGTAATCCTGGATAGATTATATCTATTATTGTGTCAATAAAACAACCATTAAGATCCGTTACAGTTATATTATATGAGTTTGGTGCTAAAAGTCCAAATACAGGGTTGCTCTGCGGTGATGCTGCTGAACCATTTGAATAAGAATATGGTTGTTGCCCTCCACTTACAATTATTTCAATCTGAGCGTCATCAACTCCATAACAACTATTTTGNGAGACAAAAATTGTATCAAATTGTATTGGATTAATTGGNTCGATTATATCCACACTTCCTGATATNGCNCAGCCTGTAGCGTCTGTAACATCAACAAANTAAGTGCCAATCGGNACGTTNTTTAATGTAGCTGATANCCCTGTCGNNATAGGTCCATTNATATCACTCCACTGATATGATAATGTTCCTGTGGCTCCAGATGTAAAAACAGTTGCACTACCACTATTTGGTCCCAAACAAGGTGANACAGTAGTGAAACTNAGATTAAATGCAGGAGAATAACCAACAGCTACAGATTCAGAAAAAGAACATCCATTTCCATCGGTCACAGTAACAAGATAATTTCCTGNAGNTAAATTNTTTGCTACAGACGTATTTTGCTGAGGAGTTGTATTCCAAATATAAGAATAACCCCCTGTTCCGCCAGAGTTTACATTAATTGTTGCCTGGCCATTTGGAGGCGCACATGATTCATCAATAGAAGATGTAGANTAATTAAACACTGGGGGCTCGCTAATAGATACTACNGTACTTGTAGTACATCCATTTTCGTCAGTCGCATCTAAGGTATATACTCCTTGTGTAATATCACCACATAGTCCCGAAAAAAATGGAGTTGTTTGTTGAATACCTGAATCTAAGCTATAAAAAACTTGNCCNACAGAATTAGATGGATTAATTGATATTGCNCCTGTACACTCTTGAGGACATGAAATNTTGTTACTAATTATAAATGGGGCAGTAAATATGCCTGGTTCAACAAGTTCTACTTGCTCTGTAGCTGTACATCCATTAGTATCTTTATAAACTACTGAATAAAATCCTGCAGATAGNCCAGNAAAAANTCCAGATGATTGAAAATTACTAGCATCAATTGAATATGTAAATCCTGCAGCGCCTCCATTTGCAGAAAGTGTAATCTCTCCATCTGAAAGACCATTACATGTTATATTATAACCGTTATAATCAGATAATANAGAAAGGTAATTGATTTGCGTTGGTTGAGGAAGAAAAACACTAGANGTATATTGACATCCATTATTGTCCTCAATCATGACATCATATGTNCTNTCTCCNAGTANTCCTACAAAAATATTTGAATTTTGATAACTTAACCCGTTATTCAAAGAATATTGATATGCTGGTACTCCNGGCTGTGCAGGATCAACTAAAAAAGTAAGNTCTCCTGTAGCGAAGCCATAACAATCAACATCTTGAATTATACTAGCTGTNCCTGAAAGAGGTGGTGGTTCATCTAAATTNAGTGTTTCTGTTTCGATACAACCATTAGCATCTTTATAAGTGACAGTATATGAACCTGCTGATANNCCTGAAAAAGTTGATGATGNTTGAAANTTAACNCCATCAAGAGAATAAGTAAAATTACCTGTTCCTCCTGAGGCAGAAGCAAAAATTGCACCATCAGCANNACCATTACAAGAAACATTAAATCCATTCTGATTAAAAACNGTTACAGAACCATTTGGTGTAATTGGATTTATAGGAGAAATTGTAAAAGAAGTTGTAGAANGNGATGTGGAGCATCCATTAGAATCTGTTACAATGATGTCATATGTACCATTACATAATGCAACAAAAGAATATGTTGAAATACCNGAAGGAAGGTTTATGTTTGCTCCCGAATTAACTGTAAAAGAATATGGCCCCGTNCCTCCAGAAATAAATAGATCTTCTTCTGCAATACAATCTCCCGTACAAAGGTTGCTTGAAACAACTGANGTTGANGCTGTAAGNTGGGGAGGCTGTGTNAAAATAAGTGGCCCAAATTCATCATAAATCCCAACGGTACTTGATCCGCTTGCAGTACCACCATTACCATTGTAATATGCAGTAGANTCAACAAGTCTAACAAAATAACTTACATTAGGATTAAATGCATTTAAGTTTAGTTGTGTTGCAGATGTTTGATTAGTACTTTCATATGATATAAAATATGTTGTTGCTCCAGCATAAAANCCAATAACACATGTATATGGTGTTGAAGGAACAGTCTGATTTACATTNATTTGCATTTCATCATTAGCAAAACCTCCAAAGCATAAAATTGGCTGTGTAATAAATGCACTATCTATAGTTGGGCCAGATACTGAGCTAGTAAATTGCTGTGTACTAGACCATGCGTTTGGCCCAGATGTACCTGCNCATTTCACTCTCCATTCATAGTCCGTATTCGCAAGTANTCCTGATAATGCATAAGTTGCTACTGCCGGATTAACCACATTTCCTGGCCAGGAAGCGCTAGCTTCTTTATAATGTAAAACGACATTACCCGAACAAGTACTGGCATCCCAGTCTAANTCAGCAGTTGTAGCTGTTATGTTTGAAGTAGACAAGTTTATGGGCTGCGCAGTTAAAATAACTGAACAAAACAATAAAATTGTTGTTGTAAAAAGAAATATCTTCTTCATATGATTTAAAAAGTTTTTTGGTCTTTTAATTAGTTTCGCAAGATACAAATTTTTTGATTACTAGTGCTAAGATANATTCAATTAGANAATATAAGGTNTTTATATTGANAAATTTATGTCANATTTAGTGTCAACAAATTTGATCAAAACATCCTTTTAAATTATCAGCTATCATTTCAGCAGNACGCCCTTCNATATGATGCCTCTCAATAAAATGAACTAACTTTCCATCTTTAAAAACAGCAATTGAAGGNGAAGAAGGTGGGTAGGGCAACATATATTCTCTTGCTTTTGCNGTAGCTCCAATATCTTGTCCAGCAAAAACCGTTGCGAAAACATCTGGCTTTTTATCAAACTCTATAGCCATTTTAACAGCTGGCCGAGCATTTCCTGCTGCACATCCACAAACAGAATTTACCATTAATAACGATGTGCCTTCTTTTTTTTCTAATAAAATTGCAACTTCTTCTGGGGTCTTAAGTTCTACAAAACCCACAGAAGTTAATTCAGCTCGCATTGGAGCACAAATTTCCTCTGGGTAATTCATATCTAATTATTATTTTAAAACAAAAATACGCTTATTTATCTTTTTTTCTTGAAAAAATCACGTAATAATTTAGTGCATTCCTCATTTAAAACATTTCCTACAACTTTTGTTTTTGGATGTAATATGTTTTTTGACACAGAGGAGTAACCTCTTTTTAAGTCTTTTGCTCCAAAAACTATTTTTTTAAATTGCGCCCAGTAAGCAGCTCCAGCACACATAATACAAGGCTCTAATGTTACGTACATGATACAATCTGATAAATATTTACTTCCTAAATAATCAGCAGCAGCTGTAATTGCTAAAACTTCAGCATGAGCAGTTACATCATTTAATTTTTGTGTGTAATTATGCGTTCTAGATATTATATTATTTTCACATACTATAACGCAACCAACAGGGACCTCATCTAAATCGAGAGCTTTTCGAGCTTCTTTAATGGCTTCCTTCATAAAATATGTATCCGTAAAAGGATTTAGTTCCATAGTGCTAAATTACGAAACTAATGTGTTAAATTTGCATACTAAAAGAAGTTAATATGTTAAGAACTCATAATTGTAATAGTTTAAATATTGATAATGTTGGAGAAATTGTAACTCTATGTGGATGGGTTCAGAAAACAAGAGATTTAGGCGGGATGACTTTTGTAGATTTAAGAGATAGATACGGAATTACTCAGCTAGCATTTGACATAAAAAAAAATAAATTATCGTGTCTTGAAGCAAGAAGTTTAAACCGTGAATTTGTAGTACAAGTAAAAGGATTAGTGATTGAAAGGGAGTCTAAAAACAACAAAATTTATACTGGAGCAATTGAAATCGAAGTGAATGAACTTACTATTTTAAATCGTTCTAAAACACCCCCCTTTACAATTGAAGATAATACTGATGGTGGAGAAGAGCTCAGAATGAAATATAGATATCTTGATATAAGAAGAAAACCAATAAAAGATAAACTAATATTAAGAGCTAAAGTTTCTTCTGAAACTAGAAAATATTTAGACAAACAAGGTTTTATTGAGGTTGAGACCCCTTATCTAATTAAGTCTACTCCTGAGGGGGCAAGAGACTTTGTTGTACCTAGCAGAATGAATGAAGGTCAGTTTTATGCCCTTCCTCAATCACCCCAAACATTTAAACAGTTACTAATGGTATCTGGCATGGATAAGTATTACCAAATAGTAAAATGCTTTAGAGATGAAGATCTAAGATCAGACAGACAGCCTGAATTTACCCAAATTGACTGTGAAATGTCATTTGTAAACCAAGAAGAAATATTAAATACTTTTGAAGGCTTGACTCAACATTTGTTACAGACAGTTAAAGGAATAAGGCCCGCAAAATTTCCTAGGTTGAGCTATCAAGATTCTATTAAAAAATATGGCACCGATAAGCCCGACTTAAGATTTGGAATGGAAATAGTTGAAATAACTCAATTGTGTCAAAAAAAAGATTTTAGTGTCTTCAATGAATCAGAGTTAGTTGCTGGAATAAATGTTCAAGGATGCGCAAATTATTCGAGAAAACAACTTGATAAATTAATTGAATTTGTTAAAACACCTCAAATAGGTACCTCCGGGCTAATATATTGTAAATTTAATGAAGACAATACAACAAAGTCTTCCGTTGATAAGTTTTTTAACGAGCAAGACAAAAAAGAGTGGAAAGAAAAAGCCAATTGTAAAAATGGAGATTTGCTAATTATTATGGCGGGTGAAAAAAATAAAACCCAAAGAGCTTTAGGGGCGCTAAGACTGCATCTAGCTAATCAATTAAATTTACGTAATCCCGAAAAATTTGCTCCTGTTTGGATTGTCGATTTTCCACTATTAGAATGGGATGAAGAAAGTAAAAGGTATCACGCTATGCACCACCCATTCACTGCGCCAAAAAATGAAGATCTGGTTTTGTTAGATAAAGATCCAGGCAATGTAAGAGCCAATGCATATGACTTGGTTTTAAATGGAAATGAAATTGGGGGGGGGAGTATTAGAATACATGATAAAGAATTACAACAACTAATGTTTAAGCATTTAGGTTTTTCAGAACGTGAAGCAAAAGAACAATTTGGCTTTTTAATGGAAGCGTTTGAGTACGGAGCTCCACCGCATGGAGGTATTGCTTTTGGATTTGATCGATTGTGCGCTATAATTGGTGGACAAGAAAATATTAGAGATTTTATTGCATTTCCTAAAAACAACTCTGGTAGAGACACGATGATTAACTCCCCCTCTCTTCTTTCACAAGAACAACTAGATGAGCTATCATTAGATTTAAAAATTAATAAATAAAATGGATCAAAGAGTTCAAAAACAACAAAACACAAAAAATAATACCCAAAAAAGTTATAGTCTGTTAATCAAACTTATTTCTGTGGCTATTCCTCTTGTTGTCGCAATTTTATTTAGAGTAAGGGTTGATTATGAGTTACCTATTTTTTTACCCCCAATTTATGCAACAATAAATGCCGGTACAGCTATCTTTTTAATTATAGCATTAGTTGCAGTGAAATCTGGAAAAATAAAATTACATGAAAGATTAATGAAATTATGTATTGTGCTTTCTTTAATTTTTTTAGTAATGTATATTGCATATCACATGACATCTGATCCAACAGAATATGGTAGGGAAGGAGGTATAAAAGTCCTTTACTTCTTTATCTTAATATCACATATTTTGTTATCAATTGCTTTGATACCACTGGTACTAATTAGTTATGTTCGTGCTATTCAAAAAGAATTTGCTAATCATAAGAAAATAGCTAAAATCACATTTCCTATTTGGCTTTATGTGACAATAACTGGTGTTATTGTATATCTTATGATCTCTCCGTTCTACGCATAATACTATTAAATTTATGCAAAAAGACAAGTCAATTATATTTTGGTTAAGCTCTGGTTTTTTTCTTATTTTTATAATGGTTATCGTGGGGGGAATTACAAGACTAACCGATTCTGGACTATCAATGGTTAATTGGAGCCTATTTATGGGTTCTATACCTCCACTAAATGAAGCCGAATGGAATGAAACATTTGAGTTATACAAACAATCCCCTGAGTTTAAAAAAATAAACTTTAATTATACTCTTGAAGATTTTAAATTCATATTTTTTTGGGAATATTTACACCGAATGATAGGCCGCTTACTAGGCCTTGTATTTATTATTCCCTTTTTGTATTTTTTAATTAAAAAAAGATTAACAAAAAAACTAAAGCTACAGTCATTGTTACTTTTCACCCTTGGTTCTCTTCAAGCATTTTTTGGTTGGTGGATGGTAAAAAGTGGTTTAGTAGATAATCCACACGTAAGCCACTATAGGCTTGCTGTACACTTAACTACAGCATTTATAACTTGCGGATATTTACTATGGGTATTATTACCTTTATTATTCCCATCAAGTAAGAATGAAAATAAATCGATTTTTAAAAAAATAAAATTGCTTGGATTTTTAAGTATAATACAAATAGTTTACGGAGCCTTTATTGCTGGTTTAAAAGCGGGTAGAATATATAATACCTGGCCAAAAATGGGTGATCAATGGGTCCCGGAATCAGTATATGCAATGTCTCCTTTTTGGACTAATTTTACTGAAGGGTTAGCTGGGATTCAGTTTATTCATAGAACACTGGCTATTGTACTACTNCTTTTTACTATTCATATTTTTATTTTTAGTAAAAAGCATAAACTGTCTTTCATNCAAAAAAGGTCNATATTGCTATTGTTAGTAATTGTACTGATGCAAATGANTTTTGGTATTNTAACTCTTGTTATGGGNACNCCACTTTATTTATCACTTATGCATCAGCTTCTTGCCTTCATAATGCTNATGACTTTAATCTTAAATTTATTTTTATTTAAATGTAATCCCTCAACAACTTATCAATAACAAAAGTAAGTTGTAATAGAGGNAGNTATGCAAAAGAAGATAGCATTAGTCGTCTTGCTGACAAATCGTCTTTGTATTTTAATAAANAAATTGATTTCATAGTAAACCAAACTCCCAAAATAAATATAATTAAAGCGGCGATTAAAGAAAGGTTTANANCTTTAATATAGAAAAAAGGTAAAACNGATATTATTGTNAATAAGATTGATGTAACAACTGAAATCGATGCTGGAAATCCATTTTTTTTACCCCCAAATAACATTTTAAATCCTGCTTTTTTATATTCTTCATCTAATACCCATGCAATAGATATAAAATGGGGNAGCTGCCATAAAAATTGAATTGCAAAAAGAAAGCCTGCTGCTAANCCAAAATNATTTGTTGCAGCTACATATCCAAGCAAAAATGGAATTGCACCTGGAACTGCGCCAACAAAAATAGAAATCGTAGAAACTCTCTTAAGAGGGGTATAAGAGAAAACATATAAAAAAATAGATAATAAACCAAAAAAAGANGCTTTAGACATTAATCCGTAAAAGCTATTTTCAGGGTTAATTTTGTTTAATAATAATAATCCAGAAATACCAATAATAAAACCAAAAGCTAAAGCTTGAATNTAGGTTATTTTTTCTTNTGGTAAAGGTCGAACAGAAGTTCTTTTCATTAATTTATCNTTNCCCCTTTCTATNANTTGATTAAATGTATTTGCTGANCCTGTGACAAGAAACCCTCCAAAAACTAAATATAAAAAATGCTGTAAATTAAAATAATCAAAACCTATAAGNTAGCCAGAAATAGCTGAAAAAACTACAGTNATTGATAGNTTAAATTTTAATAATTGCCCAAAATAAACAATCATATTTCACTACACTTTTTCACTTATTTTTCTCTTGTTTAAATAATAAAAAAGCCCAAAAGTAAAAATTAAAAAATATGGAATAGCCATAAGAAATAATATNCCATCATTCAATCCTGCNCCTTTAGTATCACCTGCGTTTAAATTAGTTTCAACAACAGCTTTACACATAGCACATTGAGAAAAAATATTATTTGAAAANACAAGCAATAATATAACNATCGATATAAATTTANTTCGTATTNTTCTGCTCATTTCTCTTTATTTCTTTTACNANAACACCTACATCAACTATTAANTNCTTTACAGATTGGNNACTCGTNCCATCATATGANCCAATAGGATTGCCNANATNATCATANCCAGATCTAATTATTCCATTNTTGTCTACTAAAATAAAATCTCCACNATGAACTAANCCAAAGTCAGCATGGTTTTCATTGTCCTCCCCTTCNCCTGCTATAGTTAAATAAGACGCCGCAATTTTATAAATACTGTCTTTATNTCCTGTAACAAAATTCCATCTAGACATNTCTANT
>PAHN01000013.1:0-11439 GCA_002711125.1 Flavobacteriales bacterium | reverse complement strand
TTTNTTNCNAAANTGNTNNGCNTATTNNTTTAANNNNTCNGGGGTGTCATNTTCAGGNTTAATNGTATGTGANAAAAAANNNACATTNTCATNTTTNTCNANTTNTTNTACNNNNTNTNNCATNTGNNATGTCATTTTTGGACAAATTGTAGGGCAAGTTGTAAAAATAAAATCAACGATATAAATTTTATCNTTATATGTTNCATTAGTTATCGTATCAAAATCTTGATTNACAAATTTAAATGCNGGCACAGGCTNTTNTGTAATTTTAGCAAGAGTTGGNAAATTATCTTTGTCAGATATTTTANGAAGTANGTTTTCTATAATGTGCCACTTTGTTACTAGCAAAATGATTATAGGAACAGCTAATATAAGAGCTANTTTTATTTGTTTATTTATTANTTTTTTACTCATATACTTTATAACGAAATGGTATGAGTAGCTTCTACTATTATAATAAATAATAAATAAGGGACTAAAATAAATGCTGGCAACAAAATTGTCCATCTAAAACTTTTAACTTCATCTCCAAGATGCATAAACGTCATAACTATATAGGCCGCTTTAATTAAAGTTAAAATTATAAATGTGTGTGTTATCCATGCTAAGCCAAGAAATGTATCATGAACAAANGCTTNGGGAAGTTTTTCATTTACCTTCAGTATTCCCATAAAAACTTCTATAGCTGTTATTNCTAATAATATCCAAAATACTTTCCAAATCCACCAGTTTCCTTTTCTGTTTTCACCCATTTTGTAATTTTTAAATTATACTAAATAAAAGAATGTAAATACGAACACCCATACTAAGTCAACAAAGTGCCAGTATAAACCTATTTTTTCAACCATTTCATAATGCCCTCTACGTTCATATGTTCCTTTTATTACATTAATTAATAAGATAATTAATAACACTACTCCACTAAACACGTGAAAGCCGTGAAAACCTGTAATAAAATAAAAATAATCAGCGAACAAAGGATGTCCATATTCATTCTTAACTAAATCAGCGCCTAAAATAGTTTGAGTTGCATTCTCTTTAAGATATTTAATAGACTCTTCATTTGATAAATATGTTTTGTTTGCAGTTCTTATATTATAACTAGGCTTTTGTTTTAACTGATTTATAACAGATTCAACTTGTATCTCTTTATCTTGATCGTAAGAATATTTATCTAAATCCATTAACTCATAAACAGAAGACAACTTTTCTCCTTTAGCTATATGCACCACATATTCAGTCTTAGTACCGATTGCTCCCTTATCCCCGTGAATAAAATGGCCCCACTCCCACGCTTGAGAGCCCAAAAATGCTGCCCCTCCTAAGATTGTTAAGGAAAGCCAAAGAATGACTTTGTTTTTTTGCATTTTATGCCCATAATTTACTGCTAATACCATTGTAACAGAACTCATAATCAATATGAAAGTCATTAGTGCAACAAATAAAAGAGGGTGTTCTCCCTTCATAAAAGGGAAATGTGTAAACACTTCCTCCGGAACAGGCCATATATCTGCAAATTTAAATCTACTAAAGCCATAGCTAGCTAAAAAAGCTGAGAAAGTAAGAGTGTCGGTTATTAAGAAAAACCACATCATCATTTTTCCATAGCTTGTTTTAAAAGGAAGATCCCCTCCCTTCCAAGCTGGCTTATGATCTTTAATTAGAGCTTCATCTATTGTGTCTTCGTTCATAATTTTTGTTGTTAATTAATTAACCTGTCATATAAGATTTTAAAAAGAAAAATAAAACCAGCCACAAAATCGTTAAAAAATGCCAATAAGTAGATGCTAATTCTAAACCTAAATAATTTTTCATGCAATATAAATTTCTTTTAGCTTTAAACATAGTTACTAATATTGCAATCATGCCTCCAAATAAATGTAACATATGCATTAGCGTTAATACGTATAAAAAACCACCTCCTTTGTTCCATTTTGGACCAACAAATTTAATATCTTGATTTAATAAATACTGCCACCCTTGCATCTGTAAAAAAGTAAATCCAATGCCACATATAAATATTGAAAATAATAGCCAAAAAACAGATTTATTTTGCTTTAATCGCTTTTTATAAAATAAAAAAAGCAAACTGCTAAAAACAATTATTATAGTGCTATAGGTAAATGAATTTGGTAAAACAAAAGCTTGCCAGTTATTTATATCAGCTTTTTCAATTATTAGTGCAGAAAGTAAGCCGCCAAAAAACATTACCATAGATCCCATTGCAATCCATAGAGATTGCTTTTTACTAGATATTATTTTTTGAACATCTAAATTTTCTTTATTATTTATAGCTATAGACATATTATTAATGTTCCTCTTCTCCCTCCTTTAATGGCTCTGTTTGTAAAATAAAATCCTCTTTTGCCCCAGGCTTTGAGTAGTCATATGCCCACCTGTGAACTACAGGTAATTCTCCCGGCCAATTTCCATGAATACGTTCTACTGGAGTAGTCCATTCTAATGTATTAGATTTCCAAGGGTTTTGAGTTGCTCTTGGACCTTTAAAAATACTATACACAAAATTTAAAATAAATAGCCCTTGAACAATTGCTCCTGCCAAAGCGAAAAAAGTAATAATACTATTTATATCACTTAATCCCTCAAACATAGTAAAGGCTTCATTACTATAATATCTTCTTGGCAATCCCGCAAGGCCTAAAAAGTGCATTGGAAAAAACACCCCGTAGGCACATATAAATGTTCCCCAAAAATGAAGATATCCTAAGTTTTTATTCATCATTCTACCATACATTTTTGGAAACCAATGATATACACCAGCAAACATACCATATATAGCTGATAGACCCATTACAATATGAAAGTGTCCAACAACAAAATATGTATCATGAACATTTATATCTAAAGCACTATCTCCAAGAATAATTCCTGTTAAACCTCCTGTTATAAAAGCTGAAACAGTTCCAATAGCGAACAACATGGCAGGAGTAAATCGAATATTAGCCCTCCATAATGTGGCTAAGTAATTAAATACTTTTATAGCTGATGGAATAGCAATAAGCAGTGTGGTAAAGGTAAATACTGATCCTAAAAATGGACTCATTCCGGTCATAAACATATGATGCCCCCAGACAATAAATGATAAAAACGCTATTACAAATAATGCTCCAACCATTGCTTTGTATCCAAAAATAGGCTTTCTTGAGTTTACAGAAATAACTTCTGAAACTATACTTAATGCGGGTAGCAAAATAATATAAACCTCTGGATGGCCTAAAAACCAGAATAAATGTTCAAATAATATTGGGCTACCACCTTCATAGTCAAGGGCTACTCCATTCATTATTATTTTGTCAAGATAAAAACTTGTCCCAAATGATCTGTCGAAAAGCAGAAGTAATCCACATGATAAAAGAACAGGAAAAGAAAGTACACCTAAAATAGCTGTTATTAAAAGCCCCCAAACAGTCAATGGGAGTCTTTTCATAGACATCCCAACTGTTCTCAAATTTAATACAGTTACAATATAATTTAATCCACCAAGCAAAGAGCCCACAATAAATAACGTTATACTCAACAACCATAAAGTCATTCCGTATCCTGAGCCAGGAATAGCATCTTTCAGAGCACTAAGGGGGGGGTAAATTGTCCATCCTCCTGATGCGGGTCCTTCAACAATATTGGCGGTGTCAGGATCATCATAAAAAACTGAATACATTAACACAACAGTTGCAATGAAAAAGAACCAATACGATAACATATTAATAAAACCAGAGGCCATATCTCTTGCTCCAATTTGAAGAGGTATCAAAAAATTAGCAAATGTTCCCGACAAACCTGCTGTTAAAACCCAAAATACTAAGATGGTCCCATGCATAGTTACTAAAGCTAAATATTTATCCGGATCTAAAGCCCCTGTATCAGCATTAGTCCACCCTGCAGGCAATAAATTATATAACCAAGAACTTTCTCCTGGATTTGCAAGTTGAACTCTGAAAATAGCCGACATTAACATTCCGACAAGAGCCATAAACATTCCTGTAAGTAAAAATTGTTTAGCAATCATTTTATGATCCATGCTAAAAATATACTTCGTTATAAAATTTTCTTTGTGATGTGACGACATCTTTATATTATTTTTGAGTTAGTAATTGTTGGCCTAATGATTGCTGATTGGCATACCATTCATCAAACTCTTCTTGAGTTTCTACTATAAATTTTATACCCATGTTCCAGTGGCCCCCTCCACATATTTTATTACAAAGCAAAATATAATCAAAATCCTCACCTTCTTGTTCTTTCATTTCTTTAGTTGTTTTGTTTGGAGTAAAGCCAAACTGTGTAACGATACCAGGAACGCAATTCATTTGAACTCTAAAATGGGGTAAATACGCAGAATGTATCACGTCTTGAGATCTAAATTTTAACATTACAGGCTTATTTACAACTAAATGTACTTCTCTAGAAATTTTATCATCCGCCGCATTAGGGTCTAGCATATCAACACCTAGAACATTTGGTCCTTTAACAAGTCTGAAATTAGCACTACCCAACACATTATCTTCTCCTGAGTATCTAGCTGTCCAACCAAATTGCTTGGCATAAATTTCTATAATTTTTGTTTCCTTAGTAACCTCAACATTCATGGCTCGATCCCAAGTTTTTAATCCATATATAATTAATGCTGTTAAAACAATAGTCGGAACTACCGTCCATATAACTTCTAGTTTATTATTGTGAGAAAAAAAGAACGCTTTTCTTGACTTACTACCTCGATACTTATATGCAAAAATAAAAAGCATCGGGGTTAAAATAAAAAACAAAATTAAAATCAAGCCCATGGAAACATCCATAAGAGCATCTATTTGCAATCCATGTTCAGTGGCTGCTGGTGGCAACAATAAATGGTTCCAACTAACCATCTGCCAAATCACAAAAGCAATAAAACCAAAGCCTACAACTAAGAACAGCCAGCCCTGAGTATTGTTGTCATTATCAGTAATCTCGTTGACATCTTTGTTTTTGATTTGTGATAATAATTCACTAACTCGTAAAAGCTGAACAAGTGTTACAATCAATAAAAAAACTACTATTAAAGTTAAGAATATAGTCATATATTATTTTTTCAGGTACAAAAATATGAAATCCTATGCAATGAAAAGTGCCATTTGGTCATATTTTTAAAAAAATTATTGTTAAAACTTGTTCTTGTTAATTGTCCTTAAAATTCCATTCAGCAAAAGAGGTTGCTGTCTCAGACAAAATAACTTTGTAAAGCTGTATCCCTTGGGGTAGTTTTTCTTTTATCATATTAGCAAAATCTTCAACTAAATTTTCTGACGTGGGCTGGTAAGGTAATAAAAAGACTTTTTCAAAAGAAGAAAAATCAATCTCGGCATGAGGAGATTTAGCATTTAAAACTAAAGAGTGGTCATATTTGTCTACTATTTCTGGCTTAACTATTTTTTTTAATATGTCAAAATCCATTACCATTCCATCTTTTTTGTGATTTTTCTCTTTTTTTACCTCCCCCCTAATAGTAACCCAAAGTCTATATGAATGGCCATGAATATTTTTACATAATCCATCATAACCAAAAAGGGCGTGGGCCATTTCAAATTTAAATTCTTTAGTAATTCTAATCATTTATTTGTGTAAGTTTAGTTTCACCCTTTTATGGCTATAGTACATTTTTTTATTGTTTTTACCTTTTCTTAATTTTTTTTGTTTTTCCTTAGGCATACTTATAATCTCTATACATTCTAACGAACAACAATTTTGATATTTTTTCTTACAACTATCACATTGTATAAAAAGCAAATTACAATTAACATTACTACAATTGACATGAACATCATAGGCTTTTCCGCATTGATGACAACTACTGATTATGTCATTTGAAACTCTTTCTCCTCTTCTTTCATCAAAAACAAAGTTTCTGCCTTCAAAATGGTTTTTTAAGCTTGTGTCTTGTTTTAATTGTCTATTATAATCAATTATACCTCCATGAAGCTGATTAACATCTTCAAAACCATGATGTTTTAAATATGCAGATGCTTTTTCACACCTAATACCTCCTGTACAATATAAAAGTATTTGTTTTTTTTCTTTACCTTTTAATATTTTTTTTACTGCAGGGAGTTCTTCTTTAAATGTTTCTACATCAGGACATATGGCTCCCTTGAAACGACCTATCTCACTCTCATAATGATTTCTCATGTCAACAACTGTAGCTCCATCTGTAATTGCGTCATTCCATTGTTTTGCAGTTAGATGTTTTCCGACATTTGTAACGTCATACTCATTGGAACTAAGTCCATCAGCAACAATTTTTTTTCTAACCTTTATAGTAAGTTTGAAAAAAGACTTTCCGTTGTCTTCAATCGCAAGCTTAAACTGTATGTCTCTAAAATATTTATTTGAAAGAACATTTTCTACAAATGTAAGCCAGTTGTACTCAGGGACACTCAGTTGTGCATTAATACCTTCTTTAGCCAAGTATATGCGACCCAATACTTCTAAATTTTTCCAACTAGAGTATAAATTGTCTCTTAATTCATTTGGTTTTTCAATTATCACATATTTATAAAAAGAAACTGTTTTTCTTTTAAAACTTTCTTTGTTCAATAAATGAAGAGCCTGCTCTTTGTTCAATTTATTAAACATTCCTTTTTTTCCAGAGTTTGGGTCCAATTTTTTTTATTTTATAAACAGGATAGCAAAGATACAAAATCTTTGCTTTTTTAATATGTGCAAATCATTGAGAAAATTAGTATAATGTTATATTTGTCAAAATATTTTTAATGCAAGAAAAAATTTTAATAATTGGTTCATCAGGGCAGATAGGCACAGAGCTAGTGACAGCGCTTAGAAAAATTTATTGTGAAAATAACGTAATTGCTTCTGATATCAAACCTTCTTCATATGAAGTTATGAACTCTGGCCCATTTGAAAAATTGGATATAATGGATGAACAGCTTCTTAATTTTATTGTAAAAAAATATAAAGTTACACAAGTGTATTTACTTGCCGCACTTCTTTCTGCAACTGCTGAAAAAAACATTGAACTTGGATGGGCCTTAAACATGCGCTCTCATTCTCATGTTTTAGATTTAGCACGCCACGGTCTAATCAAAAAAATATTTTGGCCCTCATCAATTGCTGTATTTGGACCAACCACACCAAAAATTAATACACCCCAGTATACCGTTATGGAGCCTAATACTGTTTATGGGATTTCAAAACAAGCTGGTGAAAGATGGAACGAATACTATTGGAATAACTTCAATGTAGATGTAAGAAGCATAAGGTTCCCTGGATTAATTGGCTGGAAATCAAATCCTGGTGGGGGGACTACAGATTATGCTGTAGAGATTTTTCATGAAGCTATTACAAAAAATAAATATAACTGTTTTTTAAATCCATCTACCATGCTTCCAATGATGTATATGAAAGATGCTATTCGAGCGACAATTGAATTAATGGAATCAGAAACAAAAAAAATTAAAATACGGTCTTCTTATAATTTGGGAGGAATAAGTTTTTCTCCAAAAGAAATAGGAGAAGAAATTAAAAAACATATACCTAAATTTAACATCTCTTACAATGAAGACTTTAGACAAAAAATTGCAGATTCATGGCCGGCTTCAATAAATGATGAACATGCACAAAAAGATTGGGGCTGGAATTTAGAATATGATTTAAAGAAGATGACAGAAGATATGATTAAAAATTTAACAATAAAATACCAAAGACAATCTATTTAATGAATAATAATCTCAAAATATATAATACCTTAAGCAGAAAAAAAGAGGACTTTAAACCTGTAACAAAAAATCATGTGGGGATGTATGTTTGTGGCCCAACTGTGTATGGGGAGCCTCATCTTGGGCACGCAAGACCCGCAATTACTTTTGACATCGTTTTTAGGTACTTAAAGCACAAGAAATACAAAGTAAGATATGTTCGTAATATAACAGATGCTGGGCATTTAGAAAACGACAGTGACGAGGGTGAAGATAAAATTCTAAAAAAAGCGAGATTAGAGCAATTAGAACCTATGGAAGTTGCTCAGCTCTACACGCTAAGCTATCATAAGGCTATGCAGCAACTTAATTGCCTACCCCCGTCAATAGAGCCTAGGGCTACAGGCCATATAGTTGAGCAAATTGAAATGATAAAAAAAATCATCTCAAATGGATTTGCATATGAAATAAATGGCTCTATTTATTTAGATGTAAATAAATATAATTTAAAATACCCTTATGGTATACTTTCAGGGAGAAACATAGAAGACACGTTAGAAGGTACAAGAGAATTAAATGCGCAAACAGAAAAAAAGAGTCCAGTTGATTTTGCAATTTGGAAAAAAGCTAGTCCACAACATATTATGAGATGGCAATCACCTTGGGGTGAAGGGTTTCCTGGTTGGCACATGGAGTGTTCTGCAATGAGTGAAAAGTATTTAGGCAAACAATTTGATATTCACGGTGGCGGTATAGATTTGGTTTTTCCCCACCATGAAGCAGAAATTGCTCAGTCTTTTGCTTGCAATAATTGCAACCCTGCCAAAACATGGATGCATAATAATATGATTACTATTGATGGTAAAAAAATGGGCAAATCTCTTGGTAATTTTATTAATTTAAATGAATTCTTTAGTGGTAAGCATAAAAAATTACATCAAGCTTATAGCCCAATGACAATTCGTTTTTTTATACTGCAAGCTCATTACAGAAGTACAGTTGATTTTAGTAATGATGCCTTAAAAGCAGCAGAAAAAGGCTTTGCTAAGCTAATGAATGCTAATAAAACTTTAGATAAATTAACTACTTCAGAAAGCTCAACGGTAGATGTGGATAAACTTGAATCAGATTGCTATTCAGCAATGAATGACGACTTTAATACGCCAGTATTGATAGCTAATTTGTTTGAAGGGGTTCGAGTTATTAATCTGCTGAACGACAAAAAAGAACATATTACAATAAAAGATTTAAATAAATTAAAATGCTTGTTTAATAGCTTTGTTGTTAATATTCTAGGGTTAATTGATGATAGTGAAAACAATAGCGGTGATCTTACAAACGATTTTATTGCTTTAATTTTAATGCTTCGAAACAAGGCAAAGAAAAATAAAGATTACAATACATCTGACCAAATCCGTGATAAATTAGAAGAACTAAATATCGAAATAAAAGATGAAAGAGAAGGTACAACATGGAAATTTAAAAAATAACTTTATGTTTAAAAAGAGTGTGTGTTTAGCTTTAATTTTGTGTCTGTATTCTTCATGTGGAGATAATAAAATTGAATTAGAAAAATTAAACGAAGAAAAAAACAGCCAAAAAGAAAAAATTAGTGTTCCTAAATTTAATGCGGACTCTGCATTTTATTATATTCAAAAGCAAGTCTCTTTTGGCCCTCGTTTTTTGAGCAGTGTTGGTTGGAAAAATTGTGCCCTATGGCTAGAAAAAAAATTGAACTCATATTGCCCAAATGTAATAGTACAGACTGCTCCAACAACAACTTATGACGGTAAAACACACACATTAAAAAATATTATTGCAAGCTTTGATCCTAACAAAAAAAATCGCGTTGTTTTATTTGCTCATTGGGATACCAGGCATATTGCTGATTATGACACAAAAAATAAAAAAGACCCTATATTGGGTGCTAATGATGGGGGAAGTGGTGTTGCTGTACTAATTGAATTGGCAAGACAGTTCAGTTTACAATCTCCAAACATTGGTGTTGATATTATACTTTTTGATGCTGAAGATTATGGGCAGCCAGAAAAATCAGAGTATCCAAAAATGGAAAATTCATGGTGTTTAGGGTCTCAGTATTGGAGTAAAAACCCACATAAAAAAAACTATACGGCTAAATATGGGATTTTGCTTGATATGGTTGGGGCAAAAAATGCAACCTTTAGATTTGAAGAAATATCAAGGACTTATGCAAAACATATTTTAAATAAAGTTTGGAAAAAAGGACATCATTTAGGTTTTGAAAAATATTTTGTGTTTGAAAATACAGGTCCTATTGTAGATGATCATTTATATGTAAATATGATTTTAAAAACAATACCAACAATAGATATTATTGAGTATGACCCTGCTACCATAACTAATTTTAATAAACACTGGCACACACATAATGACAACATGCAGAATGTCAATAGAGAAACCTTAAATGCTGTTGGTCAAACATTATTAGATGTTATTTATAACGAGTAAAGGGTTGTCTTAATTTTTATAATTTATTATGTTGTATAAAAATTAAGTGTAAAATCTTTTAGTTAAATTTGTAACATGAAAAAAATGAATTTCTTAAAGAGTTTTATAGTAGTCTTTTTACTATTACAAAATGTTAATGGTTTCTCACAACAAAGAAATTGTGGGACAATGGAATATCTTTCTCAACAAATAGAGCAAAACCCTTCCCTTATTAAAAAAATGCAATCTGACGAAATTAAATTGCAAAATTGGATTAAAAATAATAATGGAAAGCAATCATCTGTTATTACCATACCTGTTGTTGTACATGTAGTATATTATAATAATAATGAAAATATCAGCGATCAACAAATTTTCTCTCAAATAGATATTATAAACGAAGACTTTAGAAGATTAAATAGCGATACAATAAATACTCCATCTGCATTTCAATCTGTTGCTGCTGACACAGAAATTGAGTTTTGTTTAGCCTCAGAAGATCCAGATGGAAACACTACAACTGGTATAACAAGAACTGCTACATCACAGTCCTCATTTAGCACTAATGATGGTGTAAAATATAGCTCTTCTGGAGGTATTGATGCATGGAACACTTCAGAATACTTAAATATTTGGGTCTGTGATCTTTCAGGAGGGTTACTTGGATACGCTCAATTTCCTGGGGGAAATGCAAGCTCGGATGGAGTAGTATGTGATTACGCATATTTTGGAAATATGGGAACAGCAACATCTCCGTATGATTTAGGTAGAACATTAACTCATGAAATAGGTCATTGGCTTAATTTAAGGCATATTTGGGGTGATAGTAATTGTGGAAACGATTTCTGTGGTGACACTCCTGAGCATTCTGGCTCAAATTATGGGTGTCCTAATTTTCCATCAACATCAAACTGTAACGGTAACGGGGCTGCTGGTGATATGTTTATGAACTACATGGATTATACTGATGATGCATGTATGAATATTTTTACAAATGATCAAAAAACCAGAATGATTGCTGCAATTAACAATTTTAGATCTGGTCTTTTAACAAGCAACGGATGTGCTAATGCTGACTATGGTTGTACCGATCAGGCAGCATATAACTATTCTCCTATAGCTATTTTTAATGATGGTTCTTGTTGTTACGTTGCAGGGTGTATGGATCCTACTGCCGTTAATTTTGACCCTCTAGTTTGCTATGATGATGGCTCTTGTGTAGCTCCTATATTAGGGTGTACAGACCCTAGTGCTTCTAATTATG
>PAHN01000012.1 GCA_002711125.1 Flavobacteriales bacterium | reverse complement strand
TTGAGTCCACGTAACAATTGGAGTCCATGAAAGAGAGTTATATGCTCCTCCATTTGGATCACACCATGTACGCGCCTGACCTCTATATGTCTCACCTGGAGTTAATCCATGACCAATCAACATTCCAGTCAGCATTACAAATCATTCCATTGTTCTGCCTAAACCCAATCATAGGTAAGCAAAGTAATATAATTAGTAGTTTTTTCATTTTTATAACAATTTTAAGTTCCCAATATTACATTCTTTCCGGAACATCAATACCAAGCAGTTTCATTGAGTGTTTTATTACCTCCCCAACTTTTATAGAAAGAGCTAATCTAAATTTAATTAAATCTTCACTGTCTGCTTTCAAAATTGGAGTATGCTGATAGTAATTATTAAAACCTTTAACAAGATCATAAACATAATTAGCAACAACAGCAGGACTAAAGCTTTTAGCCGCTTCATCAATTATATTTGAGAAATCAAGTAAATTTTTTATAATATCTTTTTCTTTTGGACTTATTGAAATATTATTTGGTAAAGTAAATTTTGTAGAATAATTTCTAACTAAAGATTGTATTCTAGCATAAGTATATTGAATAAAAGGACCAGTATTTCCATTAAAATCAACTGATTCTTTAGGGTCAAATAACATACGTTTTTTTGGATCTACTTTAAGCATAAAATATTTTAAAGCTCCTAAACCAATAGTTGAATACAATTCTTCTGCCTTTTCTTCTTTCATACCTTCTAATTTTCCAAGGTCTTTAGAAATTAATTTTGCAGTACTGATCATTTCATTCAAAAATTCATCAGCATCTACAACTGTTCCTTCTCTAGATTTCATTCTTCCTGTTGGCAAATCAACCATTCCATAAGACAAATGATAACAATTATCAGCCCATGAATAACCTAATTTTTTCAAAATAAGAAATAAAACTTTAAAATGATAATCTTGCTCATTAGCTACAGTATAAACCATATTAGAAAAAGAAAAATCTTGCTGTCTTTGTATTGCAGTACCAATATCCTGAGTGATATATACTGTAGTACCATCGGCTCGTAAAATTACTTTTTCATCCAAACCTTCATCTGATAAATCAATCCAAACAGAACCATCTTCTTTTCTATAAAAAACATTTTTCTCAAGACCAATATCTACTACTTTCTTTCCAAGTAGATATGTATCACTTTCATAATAATTTTTATCAAAATCAACACCTATATTCTTATATGTTACATCAAAACCTTTATAAACCCAACTATTCATAGTTTTCCAAAGATCTATAACTTCTTTATCATTATCCTCCCACCTAACCAACATCTGTTGAGCTTTTTTAAATATAACTGACTCTTTCTTAGCCTCCTGCTCAGACACACCCTGATTAATTAAATCTAGAACTTCCTTCCGATATTGTTCATCAAACTTTACA
Source organism: Flavobacteriales bacterium (assembly GCA_002711125.1). Taxonomy (GTDB): domain Bacteria; phylum Bacteroidota; class Bacteroidia; order Flavobacteriales; family BACL11. The sequence goes on along the minus strand of PAHN01000012.1, from coordinate 150,585 downwards.
TAATATTTTCCAACCAAATGATCCCCCTTTACACCTGATGTTTCAGGTGTTTCACCATTTCCAAATTCTAACCATGCAACCATAGATTTACAAATATGTATTCCTCTATCATTTATTATTTGAACTTTCTTTACATTTTTGCCATTTGCAGTAAGAATTTCTGCTAGAGAATAGCCAAGAAAATTATTTCGCAAATGCCCAAGATGAATTGGCTTGTTTGTGTTAGGAGATGAATATTCTACTAAAAAAGTAGGAGAATTTTTATCTGGATTTGTAATACCGTAATTAACTATATTATATATTTCGTAAAATTTACTAAACCAAAAATTATCAGAAATACTAAGGTTTAAAAAACCCTTAACAACATTATAATTTGAAATATAAGTTATATTTTTCTGCAAATAACACCCTATTTCGTTGGCAGTTTTTTCTGGGGTTTTTTTGGAAATTTTAAGCAAAGGAAAAACTACAATCGTAAAATCTCCTTCAAACTCAATTCTTGTTTTTTGGAGCTGAATAGATATTTCTTGACTACTATATAAGATTGAAATAGCTTCAGTTATTTGTTTTTCTAGTATTCTTTTTATCATTTAGTATTTTTTTGGTAAAAAAACTTCCGCCATCATACATCTTGCACTTCCACCACCATAATCTTCAATTGTATCAAGAGGACTATATATTATTGAACAATATTTCTCAATTGCAGAGATTTGATTTTTTGTTAAAACACTATAAGCTCTTTTAGACATGACAAGATAAGATTTATTTCCTTGAAGCTGCAACATATTACCTGCAAAACTTTCTTTTTGTGACTCAGTAATTTCTATAATCTCTTTTCCAGAATTATTTAATATGGTTTTAACATGATTTCTTTCTCCAATACTATCAATGCTATTTAAACAAATTATCGCAAATTTATCAGCAATACACATCATAACATTAGTATGATATATTGGTAAACGCTTACCTTGAACATTTTGATTTGCAACAAAAAAAATAGGCTTATAAGAAAAGTCATTACAAAAATTTAAGCATACCTGCTTATTAGTTCTAACAGAAATAGCGGCATAACAAATTTTATTTTCTCTATCGAGAATCATACTTCCAGTGCCCTCTAAATATTGATTCTTGTTTTCAAAATGTGTGTAATCTTTTATTGAATTAATTTTAAAACCATATTGATTTGTTAAATAATCTAAAATATCTTCTCTCCTTTCTAATCTTCTATTTTTAGCAAACATTGGATAAAGAACAGTCTTACCATCAGAATGAAATGAAATCCAATTGTTAGGAAAAATAGAATCAGGAGTATCATAATTTTCATTATCATCAATTACAATAACATTTATACCTTTAGACTTCAACTTTTTAACAAAAATATCAAACTCTAATAAAGCCTTTTTATTAATTAGAGAAAGATCAAAATTTGAATCATCTTTTTGATAAAAATTATTTATTATAGTTTGCTCGTTACTACGAAAACGTACAGGCCTAATCATAAAAATTGTATTTGTAATTTGACTCATAACTGTCTTCTTAATGGCATAGTTGAACATCTTAATAATCCGGACATCTTACCAATTTCAGAAAAAGAAATTTCTTCTACAATAAATCCATAGTTTCTTAACAAATTATTTAGTCTTAAAAATTTTTTTTCTGAAACAATTATATTATTTGAAATTGAAAAAATATTAGAATTCATATTATACATTTCCTCTCTATCAATATAAATTATATTCTTATCTCCAAAATAATCAATTAAAAAATCTATATCTTTTTTATTTTTAAATCCTTCTTTACATAAAATAGCCATATTATTTCCAATTGGTTGAAAACAACAATCTAAATGTAAAGCATTATTTCGTGGATTATTATCAGATTTACATAATTCAAATCCAATAACATTTTTATTTGGAAAAAGCTCTTTTAAAAAATTTAATCCTGCGCTATTTGTTCTAGAAACTTTATATTTAATAAAATCTTCACCTTCTGAAAAACCAACAAAAACACTTTCGTTACATGCTACAACATCACCTCCTTCAGCTCTAGCATCTTTAGGCATTATAATTTTATTTGAATCACTGATATCTTGCAAAATATAATCTATAGCGTCGATTTCAAATCGTCTATCATCAATTATATTTGGAATAATTAATTTTTCATCAATAACAAAAACTATATCTCTAGCAAAAATCTGATTTATTCCCTTAATATTTTTCGGTTGATATACTTTTATATCATATTTATGAAATACATCAATTAATTTATTAATTTCTTTAACACAGCTTGCACTTGTTGGATAGGTTCCAGCTAATACATGCTCCTTTGATTTTGGATCATAACATTCATTGATATTTGAAACACTACCAAAATCATCTGCAATACCAACGATTACAGCTTGCAAAAAATTATATTCATTTTGTATATTAATATTAAGCATAATAAAAGTTACAAATTTAATGTTTCTATTATATAATACTAATTTTTACTTGATTAACAATTATTAACAATTTCATGCTAATAGATATCAAAAATAGTTTTAAAAATTATACGATTCATTAGTACATTTGTTTTAAATATGGCTAAAAAGAAATTAAATTTAAAAACATCTAGTAAAGTAAATCTAAATAAGGTTTTAGATATACTTAAGGATAAAAATAATCAAAAGATATTTGCATCTTTTCTTCTTTTATTCTCTGTATTAACAATTATTGCATTCATTTCTTACCTGTTTAACTGGAAAACTGATGATAGTGTACTTTCAGATGAAAATTACTCGATATTTAGTGATAAAACTAATAATGAAATTGGAGGTATTGGAGCAAAAATTAGTTATGTATTCATTAAATTGTGGTTTGGGATATCAGCTATTCTAGTTCCAATTTTAACTTCATTTATAAGTCTTAGAATTTTAGGTTTGAAAATTAAAAATTTAAGCAGAATTATTTTTCATGGTGTCTTAGGGTTAATATTATTACCTGTAATTATAAATCATTTTACAGATAGTTTGTTTTATTCAGGTGGTATTGGTGTTTACTCTTGTGAATTTTTAAAACAGATTTTAGGTTACACAGGAACAACTTTAACACTTATAACATGCATTTTTTTATATGTAATAATTTCATTTAATCTTAACACTCAAAAAATCCTTAAATTAATTAAAAGTTTAAAAAGCAACCGAAAAAAGGCATCTAATGATTTCATCAAAGAGAAAGAAGAGACTACTATAGATATAAAAAACAAAGAAGTAATAAACGTATCAAATCCTGTATCAGAGAATATTCAAAATAATACAGAAAATACTGAAAAACTAATTAAAAATAATAAATCCGAGACAAAAATAGATGTCGATATTGTTGATACAAAACATGAAAAGATTCTGAGTGAAGATGATATTGAAAATAAACTGAAAGAGCTTGGTGACTTTGATCCAACTTTGGAATTATCTAAATATAAAATGCCAGCTATGAATCTTTTAAAAGATTATGGAGCAAGCAAAATAGAAATAGATAGAAGTGAACTAGAAAAAAATAAAAATAAAATTGTTGAAACTTTAGGGCATTATAAAATCGGTATTTCTTCTATTTCTGCAACAGTTGGCCCAACAATAACACTTTATGAAATTGTTCCCGATGCTGGCGTAAGAATATCAAAAATTAAAAACTTAGAAGATGATATATCTCTTAGTCTAGCAGCTGAAGGAATAAGAATTATTGCTCCTATTCCCGGAAGAGGGACAATAGGTATTGAAGTACCAAATGCTAATAAAAACACTGTCTCAATGCTAGAAGTATTGCAATCTGATAATTTTCAAAATTCAGATATGGAGCTTCCAATAGCGTTTGGAAAAACTATCTCTAATGAAACATTTGTAATAGATTTAGCAAAAATGCCGCATTTATTAATGGCAGGAGCAACTGGTCAAGGTAAATCTGTAGGATTAAATGCAATGCTTGTTTCATTGCTTTATAAAAAACATCCCTCTCAAATCAAATTTGTTTTAGTTGATCCAAAGAAAGTTGAACTAACTTTGTTTAATAAAATAGAACGACATTACTTGGCTAAACTTCCTGACGCAGAAGAAGCTATAATAACTGACACCAAAAAAGTAGTAAATACAGTAAATTCACTTTGCATAGAGATGGATCAAAGATACGAACTGTGTAAATTAGCAAACTGTAGAAATATTAAAGAGTATAATAAAAAATTTATTTCTAGAAAATTAAATCCAAACAAAGGTCATAGATACCTACCATATATAATTTTAGTAATAGATGAATTTGCAGATTTAATTATGACTGCAGGTAAAGAAATTGAAACACCAATTGCTAGATTAGCTCAGCTAGCTAGAGCTATTGGAATTCATTTAATTGTAGCTACTCAAAGACCATCAGTTAATGTAATTACTGGATTAATTAAAGCTAACTTTCCAGCTAGAGTGGCTTTTAGAGTAACATCAAGTGTAGACTCTAGAACAATAATGGACACAAAAGGAGCTGAACAATTAATTGGAATGGGGGATATGCTTATATCAACAGGTAATGAAATCAATAGACTACAATGTGCATTTGTTGATACACCTGAAGTTGAAAATATTTGCGAATTTATTGGATCACAAAGAGCGTATCCTGATGCTCATATGCTTCCAGAATATGAAGGAGAAAGTGAAGGGAGTGGCACAAAAGCAGATTTAGATGATAAAGATGAAATGTTTAATCAAGCAGCAGAAATTGTAGTTAAACATCAATCTGGATCAACATCATTAATACAACGAAAACTCAGGCTTGGATATAATAGAGCTGGAAGAATAATTGATCAGCTAGAAGCCGCAGAAATTGTTGGTCCTTTTGAAGGAAGTAAAGCTAGAAAAGTTTTAATAAAAAATGAACAAGACTTAAACGAATTATTAGAAAATTTAAACAATAATGACTAAAATTATAAACATATTACTTATTGTATTCTTTTGTTTACAAAACTCCAATGCTCAAGATGCCAGAGCCAAAAAGATTCTTGAAACACTAAGTAATGAAACAAAAAAACATAAAAATATAGCAATTGATTTTAAATTTATTTTTGAAAATAAAAGTCAAGCAATTAAAGAAACACAAAAAGGAAGTCTTATTATAGAAAATAAAAAGTTTATTCTAAACCTTGAAGATCAAAAAATTATAAATAACGGAGAAACTCAATGGATTTATTTAAAAGAAGATAACGAGGTCCAAATTATGGAGCACGATCCAGATGATGACCTATTATCTCCTGAAAAAATATTTACTATTTATGAAAATAATTACAAACAGAAACTTATAAAATCAGAAAAAATAAGCAATACTACAACAAAACATCACATTGACTTATATCCAAAAAAAAGTGAAGAATTTATAAAAATAAATTTAACTATAATTGATAGTAAAAGCATGCGTTTGGAAAAAATAATAATGCAAGATAAAAATGGAGGAACATATACTTACATTATTGAAAATTTTGACAGCAATACAAATACAGAACAATTTAATTTTCAAGTTAAGGATTATAAAGGAATAGAGGTGATAGATTTACGATAAACTATCTTAACAAGTTTACTATACCATTTTTTGTTCTTATTTGACCTAATTCATCTTTAATTATAATAAGCCATGTATAAACATCTTCAGGATGATTACCCCCATCCCAATAATTATTTATATCATCAGTTTGATAAATCTTTTCACCCCAACTATTAAAAATTATCAATTCAAACGATTGATATTTTTCCATTCTTACACCTTCTATAAAAAAGACATCATTATCTGAATCGTTATTTGGAGTAAATGCATTAGGAACATGCAAAATAAAATCATAATAAATTATTATTTCTTTATAAATTGAATCTACACACTGATTCAAGTCTTCAACAACCAATAAAACATTATATATACCTGGATTATTATACGTATGTATAGGATTTACTGACACATCATAATAAGTATCTCCAAAGTCCCAATATAATGGTAATGCGTTTATAGTGTTATTGAAAAAATTAACCTGTGGATTTAATATTGAAACATCTTTTGGAGTGTAGGTGAAATCAGCTATAGGATTATCGTGTATTGTTATTAATTTGGATATAGAATCAAAACATGCATCATTGGTTTGAATATTTAAAGACACATTATATATTCCTTCTTTATCAAAAACATAAAAAACAGAATCTCCACTAAAATAATTCCCATTAATATCCCAGTTAATTTGAGATAATTGTCCAAGATTATACATGGATTGATTAATAAACAAACTAGGTTGATCGACACAAGTACCAATAATAGAAAAATCTACAACTATATCAGAATAAACATCAACATCAATGATATTACTACTTTTTGAACAGCCATTAGTATCAATTACTGTTACAAAAAAACTTCCAGAACTTGATACATATGTATAAGATTCTATATCGTTGTTATTCCATAAAAATGAATTAAAAGAAGAATCAAAATTTAATTCAATAAGAATGCTGTCACCATCACAAAAGGTAACTTCATCAGCACTGATTATTGGATTTGGCAATGGATAGCTAACTATTACAATGCTATCAAAACCTATACATCCATTTATATCAGTTTCAGTAACAAATAATTTAAATATGTCAGGACTATTTATTTGTATAGAAACTAATTCAGTGCTATTTCCAGCAACAATATTTGCAGAAGAATTATCTACCTCCCAAAAATAAGTTGATCCATTTGAAAGAGGAACTCCAAATTCATGTATTGTTCCAGTACAAACATAAATAGTATCTTCAGCATACGTGTAAAGAAACGATACTAGAGAAAATAAAAATATAATAGTTATTCTCAACAAAATTAATTATGAAAAATTGGTCCTGTTGAAGGTATTGAATAAATTAAAACACTTTCAATTTGAGAAGAAGAACATGTTCCTGAAGTCGTATACTCTACAGTATAAGTATTTCCAGGTACACCTCCTGTAATTTCACCCGTCAACGAATTTATTGTCTCTCCACTAGTCGGTATTGGATTAAATGTAAATACTCCACCTGGAGTAGATATGGCAGTAGCAGAATTAGGAGAACCTGCACAATAATCACTAAGTAAAAATGATGCGTCATCTAAATTATTTACGGAAACTGATTCAATATGTTGTTGTGGACACATTCCATTAGTAATATACTCTATAAAATATGTATTACCTGCAATTCCACCTGTAATTTCTGCAGTAATAGAATCTATTGTCTCTCCATTTGTAGGAATGGGATTAAAAGAAAAAACACCTCCTGATGTAATAATTGATGATGCAGAATTTGAAGACCCTTCACAAAAATCTGTAAGTACAAAAGTTGCATTATCAAGATCATATAATGTGACATCTACAGTCTTTGGTGGACCTACACATCCATTTAAATCAGTTTCTACAACAGTAAGAGTATAAGGACCTCCCGAATTAGCATTCCAATCAATTAATATGGAACCACTTCCTTGACCAGAAGAAATAACTCCTCCTCCAGATAAGGTCCATTGGTATGTTGATGTACTAGTTGATGGATTTAATAAATACGGTTCAGTTGAGCCAACACATACATCTTGAGTTGGCGATGTACTTGTTTGGGCTTCGCATTCGATACTAAAGAAACAAAAGTAAACTAGTAGCATCTTTAATAATTTTAGTTTCATTGTTTTTATTGTTTTCATTGTTTTTAATTTAATAGAATATTATTATTTATTTTAATTATGACTTATTAATGGTGTATTTATAATATTAATTGGAATACTAATATTTGGAGACCAAGGACTTACCGTACACCCCCATCCTTCTCTTACTTTAACACGAAATTGAGTTATTGTTGTAATATTATTAAAAAATTGGGGATTTATATTACCCCACCCTCCATTATTAGTAGTTATAATATTCTGCCAACCATTTCCTTCGTTATACTGAAATCTAAATAGATTAAGTGGGAAGGATGTAGAGGCAATTAATTGAATTGTATCATTTTGACACGCTGGATTAGGAATGGCTGAAATTGTAACACTTGGTATTGGGTTTACAGAGACCGTAACTGAATCCATAGCAGAACAACCATTATTATCTAGCAAAGTAACAACAAATGTAGTTGTTGCTATTAAATTAGATGAAATAACAGGATTTTGAACATTAGGGTTAATAAAAGAAGTTGGAGGAAACCAGCTGTAATTACCATTATAATTTGAAGTTGCTGTTAGTTGACTTGCAGAACCTGAATGACATATAATTTGATCCTGACTTGCGGAGACTGCTATGTTATAATTAGTATCAATAAATACAGATTCATTAGAAATACAACCATTTTGATCTATAATTGAAACATCATATGTTCCAGTAGAGAGACCGTAAATGCTGTCTGACAAACCACCATTAGACCACAAATATGAACAAGCAACACTATTGTTAATTACTAAAGAATAATCTTCTGTGGCTCCAAACCAAGGTGTTCCAAAACCAATTGGATTTTCACAAGGCCCCATGTTAATACTTGCTCCTCCAGCATTACTCATACATACAACCCGCATTCTTGTTGGTCCAAAACTCACATTACCAGGCACTGTAAATGTAAAAGGATAAATAGTATTAGTAACCCAAGTTCCAGATGGAATCAAAATAACGCCAAGATCCTCTCCAGGATCTATAAAATCTCCATCAATATTAAAATCTATATAAACATTTACAGCTTCAGGATCATAAGCAGAAAATCCCATATTTCCTAATGTAACATTAATTGTATAAGTTTGATTTGGTGAAATATCAGCATAAAATGAAGCTGTATAGTCTTCGTAAAAATCAGCAGATAACTGCGTATTATTATTAATAGAAAAGTTATCTCCGAACAATTGAACACCTTCAATTATTGTTTGCGGAGTATTTATAAAATTAGAATTAGGATTTGATGAACAATACGATAAATTAGAAATAGTTCCATTTGGTGTACTTCCTCCTTGCATATTTACATATGCAACTCCATCAGATGAACCAGAGCATGTTTCATTAATAGTATTTAATGTATAATTAATTGCAGAATAATTAGTAACCTCTACAGTTTGTATTCCACAACTTATATTGTTTATAAAAAATTCAAAACTGTAAAAACCAGCAGATAAATTACTAACAGTATCATCATAATTAAAAAAAGAAGAATTATCTATGGTAAAAGAATAGTTGTTATTTGCTACAAAAGGAGAAACACTAACACCTATTCCTCCTTCACTTAGTCCATTACAAGTACTTATAATTATTGGATTTCCACTATTATATATACATGATCCATCATCACACATTGCTAAAGAATCATAATTACACGCCAGAGGATCAATACATCCACCACTAGCTATAGTCAGATTTAGAGAGTCAGTATGAACACATCCATCAGTATTAATACTTATATTAGTATAAATACCCGGAGCTTGATATGTATTTCCATTTAATGGCCAAACATAAGAACTACATACAGCTAAGTCTAAAAAGGTTGATGTCTGTTGATTAACATATACGGTTAATGAATCATAATATGAGCAACCATAACTATTTGTAACTTGAAATGAATAATTTGTAGTTGTATTAGGAAAAATAAAAGGAAGAGGAACTGTATTATCAATAATATTATGATTAGGCGTCCATAAATATGAATAAATACTACTATTTATTTGCGGATCTATCTGAATAGTATCTTCACTACATATAGTTATATCTGTTAATTGAATACCTAAAGAGTTCACACGAAAACTCTGTAAATTATTTGCTCCACCTGTTGCAGCAGTAAAACCCCAATATACGTTGGGATTATTTGCGAAAATATCAGAAACAATATCACCATAATAATTCACAACAACTATACCATTAAAATAAACCTTAAAATTAAACATATTTGGATCCCATGTAAAAACCACATTATGCCATTGTCCATTTTCAATATTTAAATTGTTTGGAGGGAAACCCACAGGTGCTAGTAAATTATTTGTACTTGAATGATTTAAATTACCATTTTTTTGGACAGCAATATGATCATAATATGGATCTGAATTGTTTGAGTTTCTCCAAGTATCAAATTCTATACAAAATGAAGGAGATATACCTTGATAGCCCAAGCCTCCCCCACTCGTACCAACACTTGTATTTACCTGTTGTAATAAAAATGCAATACCATCAGCACCACCATTATTATAGCCAAAAAACATATCTACATCAAAACTAAAAGGCTGCGTAAGATTTAATGTTACACTATTCCAAGCTGAACCTGATTGATTTCCTATTGGTTGAGTTAAATCATATGTATTAGGTATTGGTTGAGTAGCATTGCCATTAAGAATAAAACTACCAGTTAAATTAGGTGTAGGATTTACTATTAGTGTCGTAAAGTTAAAACCATCAGAGTACACTCCGTTTTGTGATTGCCAATTATTATAAATAAAAACACTATCACCATTACAAATAGATAAGGTGTCGTATGTCTGAGAATACAGAGAAATAGAACAAAATAATTGTATTAGAAACAATGATAATATACGCATAATGCAAATATAAAAAAATAGATTTTTAGAAAATGTTAGAAAACTCGTTCTAACATATAATCCTTATAATGAAAAATAGGAGCGAATCTATTTTCATAACATCCTGCTTTAGTTCTTCTAAAATTATAAATATTAGCATCTCCTATAAAATGCATTATAATATCATATCCTATTTTAGAGTACTTTTGTGGGTCTGCAAAAAACTTTTTTTGAAAAGCATTAACAAAAGTTGTATCATGATGATTAGTTAAATCAATACCACGTGAATTTATAATATGAACATTAAGGTTCATTAAATTATTAATATCTAAATTACTATATGTTTTCAAGGCTTCAAATGCAAAAACAGTAGAATGAGAATCTAGAGAACCTAATGAGGATAAAACTCTACTAACAAAAGCCTTGCTAGTTGATAAAAGTAAAATGTTTTGAGTATCCTTACATATATTTTTAATATTATTAATATCAGAAACATCATAATCACTGACTATTAAATTTTCTTTTTTAAAATTATACTTAACTCTATTTAAAATATTAACTAATTTTGAATCATGAAGTATTATGATGTTTTCATTTTTTTTATATTCTATTAAATATTCAGTTAATTTTTCTGCTTGTCCCAAATGAGTTAAAGCAATTTGAAATACTGAAGAATATGATTTAGCTTTGTTTTCTCTTGACAAAGGAGAAATTAAAATTTTAGTCGAATCGTTTCCATATTTTTTACTTAATAAAAGAAAAAGCTTAGAATACATAGGACCAATAATTAAATCCATATGCTTAAGTGTATCAGATTCAATAATTTTACTAACTGATAAACTGTCTTGATTTGAATCAAAACAAAATAAATTTATTTTTTTTCCTAATGATATTAAAGAATCTAAAGCAAGTTCAACTCCAAGGTGAAAAGATAAAGAAGATTCTGACTTACTATAATATTTATTAATATATTTAAGACTATCTTGAATTTCAAGTATATCATTTTTTGCAATATAGTATGGTAAAAAGAGTGCAACATTTGTAATATTTGTATCAATCTCATTAGAAATAAAATTATTAGAATCAATAACAGTATTTTCAAAATTTAAATAAATAGGTATATAAAGTATTTGTTTATAATACAAATTTTTTGTTAAATCGTTAGCTTTTTTAATATCTTCAGAAGATATACTATAAAAATTAGAAATTGAATTTAATGACTCACCTGCATCTACAATATGTTCAACAAACTTTTTATCAGAAAAAATAACAGTATCACTTGTCACCTTAGCTGATATTATATAATTACAACAAAAAACAAATAAAATATTTAATATAAGACTCTTTATTCCCATTCAATTGTTGCTGGAGGTTTTGAAGAAATATCATAAACAACTCGGTTAATACCTTTAACTTTATTAATAATTTCATTAGAAACATTCGCTAAAAAATCATGAGGTAAATGTACCCAATCAGCTGTCATCCCATCTGTAGATTCTACTGCTCTTAATGCTACAGCATGCTCATATGTACGTTCATCCCCCATAACACCAACTGATTGTACTGGTAGAAAAATTGCTCCTGCTTGCCATACTTTATCATATAAACCAGCTTTTTTTAATGAAGAAATAAAAATATAGTCAACCTCTTGTAAAATGTTTATTTTATCAACAGTAACTTCTCCTAAAATACGAATTGCTAATCCAGGACCTGGAAAAGGATGACGTTGCAAGAGTTTATTATTAATTAATAACGATTTACCAATTCTTCTAACCTCATCTTTAAAAAGCATTTTTAATGGTTCTACAATACTAAGCTTCATATATTTTGGTAAACCTCCTACATTGTGATGTGACTTAATAGTTTGAGATGGCCCTCCAGTTGCTGAAACTGATTCAATAACATCAGGGTAAATTGTTCCTTGAGCTAACCATTTAACATTTTGTAAATTATTTGATGCTTCGTCAAAAACCTCAATAAATTTCTTGCCAATGGCTTTACGTTTTTCTTCAGGATCTTTAACTCCACTTAATACACTATAAAAGCTATCTTTAGCATCAATTCCAGTAACATTCAACCCCATACCCTTGTATTGTTCTAAAACACTTTGATATTCATTTTTACGTAGAAGTCCATTATCAACAAATATGCAATATAAATTGCTTCCAATTGCTTGATTAAGTAGTACTGCAGCTACAGTTGAATCAACTCCTCCTGAAAGACCTAAAATAACCTTGTCATTTTGTATTTGCTTTTGTAAATTTTTTACTGATTCATTAACAAACGTAGAGGGGGTCCAATCTTGAGAACACAAAGAAATATTTAACAGAAAATTACTTAATATTTGTTTGCCATCAAGTGTATGATAGACTTCTGGGTGAAATTGCAATCCATAAGTATCTTCATCTTTAATTTTAAAAGCTGTATATTTCACATCATTGGTTGAGGCTAATAAAAGAAAATCTTCAGGCATTTTAGTAATAGTATCTGCATGACTCATCCATACCTGAGAATTTGCACAAACATTTTTAAATAACTTAGAATTTGTATCAATAGATGTTAAATTCGCTCTTCCATATTCCCTATGTTCTGACCTTTTCACCTCTCCCCCACAATTTGCAACTAAAAATTGCGCACCGTAACAAATAGTAAGAAGCGGAATTTCACCTTTTATATTATCCAAATTAACATACGGATAATTATCATCATGTACTGAATAAGGTGATCCCGAAAAAATAATAGCTTTCCACCTAATATCTATATCAGGCAATTTATTAAAAGGATGAATTTCAGAATAGATATTTAATTCCCTTACTCTTCTTGCAATTAGTTGAGTATACTGAGAACCAAAATCAACAATTAATACTTTTTCATGCTTCATAAAAAATAAATTATATTTCCAAAACTACAAAATTAGCTGATAGTGGGTCAATTGCACCTTTAATAATTTCAATTAGCTTATCATTATTTGAAATATTATGTTGAAAAAAATTATCATTACGTTCTTGCAATTTATTATTAGGAAATAATTGTTCTTTTAATTTATCAATTTGATTTAGAGAATTAGTGCATTCTCTTTTCTTTTCTCGAATTATTTTTTTTTCAAAATTAGATACCCAGTTTAATTGTTTGTGAATTTGGGCTTGTAGACTACTTTGCAAACCAACATCAGAAGTTTTAAGTCTAATTTTTTCATATATCTCTTTAAGCTTTTTGTACTCTTTATTTAAAGAAATTTCTTTACTGAAATTATTTAAAACATATTTTTTATGCAACTCTTCTTTTGAGAGAAAAATATCTTTTAGATTAAATCCTTTTTTCATTAGAACCTTTTTTTGCTTTGAAGAAATAAGCATAATAGAACTTCTTAAAACTAATATAGGTAAAGGGACGTTTTCTAAATCAAAAACCGACTTTAGTTGTAACCAATATGAAATTTCAGCACCTCCTCCAACATATGATATGTTTGGTAAAATAATTTCTTGATACAGTGGGCGCATCAATACATTTGGACTAAAAATTTCAGGACTATTTTCAATCTTTTTTTTCTTAAAATCATCTGTAATATATTCTCTCCTTCCTTTTGAAATTTCAAAAAAATTTATTTTTCTAATATTGGCTTGTGGTTTATAGTATTTAGATAAATCATCAGTAGTTTTCTTTAAATATTCATAATAAGTATTATAAAAAATATCTTTTTTTATTTGTTTGATAAATTGTTGTTTAAGTTCTTTACAATTTGCATCAATAATAACTAAGCCATATTTTCCAAACAACTCATTAACCAAAAATCTTGTTGCATCAGCTAAATTGTTGTGTTTCAAATAGCTTTCCTCAAACATGGATAATATCTTGTTATTAGAAAAATCTTTAAAAGAATTTTTTATTTCAAATAAAAATTCTTCAATATTTTTTAAACTCATTTCTCCAACTACACCTGCTTGATCAGTATTCCACTTTAATTTCTTTTTAAATAAATTGATGTGATTTATTTCTTCTAAGTCATGATCTTCAGAAGCCATCCAAAAAACTGGAACAAAATTATATCCTTTATTTAGTTCGGCTAATTGTTCACATAAATTAATTGTAGATATAATTTTATAAATAAAATACAATGGACCAGTACATAAACATAACTGATGACCTGTTGTAACTGTAAATGTATTTTTGTAAGATATTAAACTAATATTATCATTAGTTTTTTTTGAAAGTTTTAAACTTTTGTTTTGTGTCTTTAAGACATTAACCAAAACATTTCTATTTATTTTTTGTTTTTCTTTAAGCTTTATTTGCTTTAAAAAATTTTCTTTACGAGGAAAATAATTAATAAAGGGCTTTAATTTTTTATCCTCATTTAAGTAATCTAAAATTAGATTAGAAAACTGAAAGGTATCTTTATATTTTAATTTGTGAGCCAAAATTTAATTTTTCATAATAAAACCCCCAGCTACTAAATCATCACCTTCGTAAAAAGCTGCAGACTGACCTGGTGCTATTCCAGAGACTTTATTATGAAAGATAACTTTTAAATTATTTTTAAAATTGAAAATGGTAGCCATCTCTCCTGAATGCTTGTATCTAATTTTAACTAAAAGAGTTATACCATCTGTAATCATAGGATATTTTACATAATTTATGTTTCGCACATACATAGTTTGCATTTTCAAATCCTCTTTTGTACCAACTACGACTGTATTATCTTCAGGATTTATTGCAACAACATAAGTTGGCTTTGAACCTAAAGATATTCCAATTTTTCTTTGTCCAATTGTATAAAAGGGGTAACCTTCATGTTTTCCAAGAACTTCTCCTTTAGTAGATAAAAAGTTCCCTCCTGCAACTTTAGATTCTAAATTATTAACTCTTCTTTTTAAAAATGATCTATAATCATTATCAGGTATAAAACAAATTTCATAGCTTTCACTTTTAGCTGCTAAATCTTTATAACCTCTACTAATTGCCATTTTTTTAATATCTTCTTTATGGTAACCTCCCATTGGAAAAATAGTTCTAGCTAAACATTCTTGTTTTACTCCCCATAAAACATATGACTGATCTTTATTATTATCCAGACCTTTAGAAACTACATATCTTGAATTTTCATATCTTAATTGAGCATAATGACCGGTTGCTATATATTTACATCCAAGCATATCAGCTCTTTTCAATAATGCTTCCCATTTTATATGGGTATTACAAAGAACACAAGGATTAGGGGTTCTTCCTGCAATGTATTCTTCAACAAAATTATCAATAATATAATCCCCAAACTCATCTCTAATATCAAGAATAGTATGTGGGAAACCACAGTCTACAGCTAATTTTCTTGCATCATTGATTGCATCAAGACTACAACAACCAGTTTCTTTTTTATTTCCACCAGAACTAGAATAATCCCAAGTTTTCATTGTTAGACCAATGACTTCATAGCCTGATTCATGTAAAATCAATGAAGCCATTGTACTATCAATACCTCCACTCATAGCCATCAAAACTCTTCCTTTACTCATTATAATTAATTGTTGTGTCTATTGTGCCATCTTCAAAATAGTATTTCCAAACCCCAATCTTCAAATTATTTTTATAAAATCCAGTAGATAAAATATTGCCATTAGGAAAATAATAAAACTCTTCCCCCTCTCTTTTATTATTTTTATATAAAGCTGTCATCTTTAAATTACCATTTAAATAAAATTGCTTCCATACACCATTTAATATGTTATCAGACCAATTTTTTACTTCATAGATAGTACCTTCATTATAAAAAGTTTTGGTAACTCCATTTAATTTACCATTTTTATATTGCTCAGTCATAATTAAAACACTATCAAAATCATAATAATTCCATGTACTATCTTTTAAACTATTAACATATAAACCAGAAGATTTGATATCGCCATTCTTGTAATAAAAATGCGCAGATGCCGCTATACTATTATGAAAAAAAATTTTTTCTAATTTCAAACTTCCATCTTCATAAAAGTATCTAAATAGGCCTATCTCTTTATTATCCTTAAACATACCTTCATATCTAATATTACCGTTAGCGTATTTCTTTTGCCAAACTCCTTGTTTCATACCACTGTTATCTACATAATTTATAGATTGAGAAACTGCAAAAAAAGGAATTAAAAAAAATAAAGAAAAACAAATTGCTCGCATAATTTTTTGAGCAAATATAAAAAGAAAAGACAAGTAAATTTTTAAGAAAATTTAGTTTTTAGAATATGGATACTTATATAAAATAGCGTTGGCATAATTTTCCCAGCTCATCTTATCAGCTTTTTTATCAATCATTTTCTTATCAATAGGACTTTCAATGGATTTAATCATCGAATCTACCATACTATTTATAGATTCTTTTTCAGCTAAATATCCATCAACACCATCATTTATTGTCTCTGGAAAATGTCCTACTTTTGTGGCAAGTACAGGCAGTCTAAAATTATAACTTAATGATTCAACACCAGAAGGAGTTGCATAAGAATAAAATAATAAAATTGCATCTGACACCTGAAAATATTTATTTACGTCCTCGTTAGGAATAAAATCTGAAAAAACATGACAATTTTGAACCCCTAATTTTTCAATCATATCAAGTGGTCTATACTGAGATTCATCATTATTTGTCCTTAAAAATAATTTCTTTGCGATTCCAAAAATAAATTTCTTGACTTTGACAGACATTTTTCTTTGATCAACGGTATTCCAAAATTCTTCTCCACAAATAAGTAAACTAACATCATCTCGTGTTTGCTCAAGTTTATGAAAGGCTGGAATAACATTATGTAATCCTTTATATTTTCTTATAAAACCAAAAAATAAAAAGACATGCTTTTTTAATCCTAATTCTTTTTTAAATTTTTGTTGATCAAATTTTGGATCAACTTGAAATAAGTTATATACAGGATGAAATAAATTAATAACTTGTTGTTTATTTATTTGTCTTTCTCCATCTTTAGTGGCTAGTTTATGCTTTTTATTAAATAATAAATTAAGCTCATCATATGTCTTTAAAGAGTGTGTTATATAGGTTCCAATTGATGATAAAGTAATCTTTGTTAAAAAATTATCTAAAATACTACCCTCCTTTTGTATAATAAAATGAAGATCTCCTATTACTTCAATTTCAGTGTGTCTCTTTAATTTTTTTACAATGTAATTTAATGGAATTCCTTGAATTGCAATTGCCCATTGAATAATTACAATTTGGGGCTTAATTTCTAAAATTCTATTAACTGTTTTTTTCCAAGTACTAAATTTATTAAAATTAAGTAAATATTCAATATTAATAGATGTGTTGTCTAGAAATTTTTTCTTACTAACCTCATCTTTATATTTTCGTGGAATTATTCTAGGGTATTGTTCTGACCAAGAAATAATATGTACT
The DNA here is from genome assembly GCA_002711125.1 of Flavobacteriales bacterium. GTDB lineage: Bacteria > Bacteroidota > Bacteroidia > Flavobacteriales > BACL11. The sequence goes on along the minus strand of PAHN01000012.1, from coordinate 132,678 downwards.
TCTGTTTCAGGCTCATCATTAATTGCTTTTGCAAGAGAAACATTATAATTACTAATACCTCCTTTGAACACTGGACCTGGGCCAAGACATACAACTTTTCGCATTACTTCTTATCTAAATCAGCTATTGCTCTATCGTATACTCTTCTTAATCCCTCTTCTAAAGATATTTTTGCTTCCCAATTTAATTCATTTTTTACGTACTGCATGTCACAATACCTAGAGTGTACTCCTACGGGTTTATCAAGTAAAGTCTTAATAGTGGGTTTATATCCAGCAAATTTGCAAAAAACATTAATTATATCTCTAAAAGTAGTTAATCTTCCCATTCCAATATTGATTGCTGTTCCATCACTAATTTTATCCATAGCTAAAAGAATACAGTCAATTACATCTTCAATATGAACAAAATCTCTACCCTGATGACCCGTTCCCCATACTTCAAAAGGATCTTCTTTTTGCGCAGCTCTTTTTGCTATGGCGGGTATAGGATATGATAAATCCTGATCTTCACCATATCCAGAAAACGGACGAATACAAGTGATATGTACTCCATAAAATTTAGCAGCTATTTTAGCTAAATATTCACCAGTTAACTTAGACCATCCATAAGTCATATCAGGCTCTCCCATTTTTGAAAAATCTATATCAGTTTCTTTAAGAGCAATTGCCCCATCATCAGTTTGTAGATTGATTGGATAAGCTGCAGATGAGCTAGGATATAAAACTCTTTTTGGTTTATTATTACAGATCCAATAAAAAAACTCTGCATCAATTGCCAAGTCCAACGCAACCATCATTGGGTCACCATCAATTTTTGCACGTCCACCAACAATAGCTGCAAAATGAAAAACATCGTTTAATGTATCATAATTTAAATTAAATTTCTTTTTAAAATACGAATCATCTAATCTCAAGGAACGAAAAGTTTCTCTAGCATCTTCTTCAATAAAAAAAACACGATCTATACCATCTTTAGAATAAACACACATATTATCAGAATGATGTGTTTTTTTAAGATCAATCCAAGTGTCAGGATGCTTACCAACACTTAAATTATCTATTATAATAAGTTGATCTGATGTTTTTTCTAATAATCTCCAGACCATATTTTTACCAACGAAGCCACATGCTCCAGTTATTAAATTAGTTTTCATAAATTAAATTTCTTTTTCTATTTGATAGTTATTACGATCATAATTATTTCTTGAAATCATTTCTGCAATAAACCCAGCCAAAAATAGTTGAACTCCAATAATCATAGCAGTTAACGCAATATAAAAACCAGACATTTCTGCAATATTAGTAGCAGGTAAATCATTAATAATATAGTATAACTTATTACCACTTATATAGGCAAATAAAATAAAGCCTAAAAAAAACATTAATAATCCTAGTATACCAAAAAAATGCATTGGCTTTTTGGTAAATCTTGTGACAAAAGTAACTGTCAATAAATCTAAAAAACCATTTATAAATCGCTCAACACCAAACTTGGTTACGCCATATTTTCTTGGTTGATGCTCTACAATCTGTTCAGTGATTTTTGAAAATCCTGCCCACTTAGCTAAAACAGGAATATACCTATGCATTTCACCATGAACCTCAATTGATTTAACAACTATAGATTTATAAGCCTTTAGGCCACAATTAAAATCATTTAATTTAATTCCAGATGCTTTTCTAACTGCCCAGTTAAATAATTTAGTAGGTAGAGTTTTACTTATTGGATCAAAACGCTTTTCTTTCCAACCTGAAACCAAATCAAAATTTTCATTTTTAATTTTTTTATATAATTCAGGAATTTCTTCAGGGCTATCTTGTAAATCAGCATCCATAGTAATTACAACGGATCCATTAGCTTTTGAAAAACCAACATTTATAGCCGCAGATTTTCCATAATTCCTTCTAAACTTTATTCCTTTTATTTTTGAATTAGATATTGATAGATTTTCAATTTTGTTCCAAGAATTATCTTTACTTCCATCATCAATTAATAAAATTTCATATGAATATTTATTTTTTTTCATTACGTCATTAATCCATGAACATAATTCAGATAATGAATCTGCTTCGTTATATAAAGGAATAATAATACTAATATCCATAGCTTAAATAACTATTTTTTTTCTTAAAAAGAATGCTAGAATTAGATTAATAAATATAAAAAGAAATAGCCTCCCAATAAGAATTTTAATAAAATAACTAATTTTCACACCATCTTTCCATTGATCATTGATATCTGTTTTATATTTTTCCAATTTTTCTAATTTTTCTTGGTATTCCACTACACCTATTATTTTGTTAGCACTATCTTTCTTTAGTTCAGATTTTATTGATTCTATACCATTGAGGGATGGCTGCATGAGAGATGTCTGTAAACTAATATATCTTTCTTCAAATAGACCTTTCCATAAAATTATTTCAATTACAAATAAAATTAATAGACCTCTTAAAGATATTTTATACAATAAAGTGAATACCTGCTTAAAATTAAAAAGATTATAATTATTTCTATACTCTCTACCGAAGATATACAATAAATAAAAAACTCCTATAATCCACAAAACCCAAAATACTAACTTGAAGATGTTTAGTGATAAATTATTATCAAATAAAAAATAAAAAAAAGGAAAAATTGATAAATATATACCAAAATATAGGCCTTTATTTTTTATAAATTCTTTGTCCTTCATTTTTTTTTAAACTTCGTCAAATATAAATAAAATACATGACAAGAAATTATTTGAATCTTATTAGAATAATCTTATTTTTGCAACCAAGGGTAAGTCTTGTACGACCAGCTCCCTATGAACTCCCCCAGGGCAGGAATGCAGCAAGGGTAGTAGGTTGTAGCGGTGCGATATAAGTAGCTTACCCTTCTTTTTTAAGAAATTCTACTCCAGCCTAATCTCTCTTTTGCGTATGGAAAATATGTTCTAGCAATATTAATATTTTCTGCTTTTTCTAAATTTTGATCGTTTTGCAGCAAATTTTCGGCCTCTCTTCTAGCAAAAATTAAAATATTATTATCTTTGATTAGATCTACTAATTTAAAATTGAGCATACCGCTTTGTTGAGTTCCCATCATATCACCTGGACCTCTTAACCTTAAGTCCTCTTCTGCAATCTTAAAACCATCATTTGTTTCCACCATAGTAGAAAGTCTAGCCTTTGCTTCATTACTTAACTTGTTTCCACTCATCAAAATACAATAAGACTGTTCTGCACCTCTTCCAACTCTTCCTCTTAGCTGGTGCAGTTGAGAAAGACCAAAACGCTCAGCACTTTCAATAATCATTACAGATGCATTAGGCACATTTACACCAACTTCAATTACTGTTGTAGAAACCATTATATTTGTAACTCCTTCAACAAATCTTTTCATTTCATATTCTTTGTCTTCAGCCTTCATTTGACCATGTAATATACTTACCTGGTACTCAGGCAATGGAAATTCTCTTTCAATAGAATTAATTCCTTCAACTAAATTTTTATATTCTAATTTTTCACTTTCATCAATCAAAGGAAACACAATATAAATTTGCCTCCCGCTTTTTATTTGTTGTTTGATAAAATTAATTACTTGTAGTCTTGAAGAATCAGATTTCCATGTAGTTTTAACTAACTTTCTTCCAGGAGGAAGTTCATCAATAACGGAAATATCTAAATCTCCATAAAGTGTCATAGAAAGAGTTCTTGGAATAGGTGTCGCTGTCATTACTAAAACATGAGGCGGACGATTATTTTTTTTCCATAATCGAGCACGTTGAGCAACACCAAATCTATGTTGCTCATCAATAATTACTAAACCTAAATTACGAAACTTAACACTATCTTCAAGTAATGCGTGTGTCCCAATCAGTAAATCTATGCTTCCATCTTCTAACTGCTCATGTATTGTTTTTCTGTATTTAGCTTTAGTAGAGCCTGTCAATAATGCAATATTAATATCTAAACTATTCAAAAAGTCAGAAAAATATTGAAAATGTTGTTGACTTAAAATTTCTGTTGGGGCCATAATGCATGCTTGATACTTATTATCTACAGCAATAAGCATTGAAAGCAATGCAACTAAAGTTTTTCCACTACCTACATCTCCCTGTAGCAATCTGTTCATTTGTTTTGAAGATTTTAGGTCATTACGTATATCTCTTAAAACTCTTTTTTGTGCATTAGTTAAATCAAATGGTAAGAAATTTTGGTAGAAATTATTAAAATTATTACCTAAAATTTCAAATGAATATCCTTTTATCTTTTCTTGTCTATTAACTTTTGTTTTTAATAAATGTAATTGGAAAAAAAATAATTCTTCAAACTTTAATCTTTTTTGTGCACGAATTAAGCTTTTTGTATTTTTAGGGATATGAATATTAAAAAAAGCTTCTTTTCTACTGGGGAGATTTGATTTAGAAATAATATCTGGAGATAAGGTTTCAACAAAACAATCCTTTAGCAAAGGAAGTAATGTTTTAATTAATTTACTAATTGCTCTACTGTTTAACCCCTTTGCATTTAATAATTCAGTTGAAGGGTAAACTGCTTGAAAACCAGTTGCAAAAAAATTATCATTATCCTCTTTTAAGTCAATCTCTGGATGAACTATATTATATGTCCCCTTAAAAAAAGAAGGTTTACCAAAAACAAGATATTTAGAATTTAATTTTATTGAAGACTTAACCCACCTTAATCCTTTAAACCATACCAATTCGATCACGCCAGAGTTATCTTGAAAAGATGCTATTAATCTTTTACTTTTTTTATGACCCTTTTCTTCAATTTTTATAATTTTTCCAAATAACTGAATATTAGGCATTTCAGGTGTTAAATCAGCAATAAGATAAATTTTACTTTTGTCAATATATCTAAATGGAAAATGAAATAATAAATCTCTAAAAGTAAAAATTTTAAGTTCCTTTTTTAATAAATCAGCTCTTACAGGACCAACACCTTTTAAATATTCAATTGATGTTGTAAGTATATGCATTGATTTAAAATTTAATGTTTTTTTAAATGAGGACTTTTGAACATAAAAGGTAATAAATCTTGAACTCTATCTACTATCAAAATATCATTATTTGGAGAATGTAAAATAATTTGAATTGGATGGTTTTGATTCTCTTCATATTCAGCCATAACTTGTCTACATGCTCCACAAGGAGAAATTACGTCATTGATATTAAAATCAACAGCTTGAACAGATATAGCCATTTTAACTATTCTAATATTTGGATAATTAGAACTTGCATAAAAAATAGCGACTCTCTCCGCACATAACCCAGATGGATAGGCAACATTCTCCTGATTTGAACCATTAATAATTTCACCATTTTCTAGTAATATACTGGCACCTACTTGAAAACCAGAGTAAGGCGCATAAGCATCTTTAAGAGATGCTATAGCATTGTTAACAAGTTCTTGATCACATTGATCTATTTCTGAGAGAATGCCCTGGGAAAATTTAAGATTTATTTCCTTTTTTTTCATTTAAGTGAATATGATATTTTACTTTCAAATATAAAAATAGTTTGTGGATTATTAACTAAGAACTCATTCTGTATTCTATATGCAAAATCTATATCAATATCTTTTGAAATAGGATATGATAACACAATAGTAGATCTAAGCTTATTTATTTGATCAAAGGAGTTTGAAAAATATTCTACTGCACAATATGGAGTTATTTTTGTTTTTCTTACATTATATTCTAAAGAAAATTTTTGACGAAAAACTCTTTCATATTTATAAATTGATGTTTGATTTTGCCAGCGATTTCTAATAGAGTAAGATAATCTTTTAGAAAACTTATTTTTATAATTTAAATCAAAGTAAAATCTATTTTGTTTTAACAAGATAAATTCTCTATTACAACTATTAATGTATCGATAGCCTACCGATATTGAAATTCTTTTATTTAGCTCCTTTTTACATCTTAAATCTATAAAGTTCTTATCAAACAATGATGAATTCTCTCTAAATCTAACTCCTGCTTTTAAGTTGAAATCTGTTGTTTTATTTATTTCCTTTTTCAAGGACATAGAATGCCAACTTTGAAAATCATTTTCTTGTGCAGTTAGATAAAATGAAGAAGAAGAAAAAATAAAAATACTAATTAGAATTTTTTTCATAGTAAAATACACGAATATTGGCTGTATCTCTAAGAAAATCTATCCTCCCTATTTCTACTCTAACAATATTTAAACCTGTTCTCTCTGTTAAATCAGCAATAAGCTCCTCTCTTCTTTCAGGAGCGATTAAATCAATTTTCTCATAAGTGATGTTCTTTCTTGTTTCATGACGAAGTAACCATAACCTTTCTAAGCCAAATGTAGCAAAAACAATAATCATATTAGCTGCAAATAATTCAGCATAACTAATTTTTTTATTAGCCAAAGCATTGATAACTGAAACACCAATCACAATAAAAAGATACGTCATTTCCTTAATTGGAATAGGATCTGTTCTGTATCGAATAATCCCAAAAATCGCAAATAATCCTAGTGCAAATCCTAATTCAAGTTTTACATTATCAAGTAAAAAACATAGTAAAAAGACAGTTAAACTTATCAAAAAATAAGTAAATAAATAGTCTTTATTTTTTGTTACAGGATAATAAATATACCTAACAATTAATAATATTATAATAAAATTAAATAATCCCTTTATAATTAATTTCCAAAAATCTTCTTTATCAAAAACAGGAGTACCTAAATATTGATTTTTATTTTCATTAATATTATCTTCATTAAGTTTTCTTAATTCATCAAGTTGATCTTCAAGTATTTTTATTTCATCATCTATTTGTTCAATTCTATCCTGATCGTCTAAAGAAGAAAGTGTAAGTTTCTCTATTTTAAGCTGTTTTATTGCTTCTTGATAATCTAACTCTGTTCTTGACAAATTATCTAACAACTTGTCATTTTCTTCAATATTTTCTTTTGGTATATTATAGTCATTACGCCAATTTTCTTGTGCATTACTATTAGTAACTAACAAAAAAAAGAAAACAGTAAATATTTTAAATAAACTCATTGTTTCTATGATTTTAATATTCTTCATTTTTCTAATTTAAATTATAATTTTTTAATTTTTCTATAAATAAAACTTTTGGCTTAAATCTATTAGATTTTAAATTTGGATGCAAGGAAAGTGTACTCATGCAATATTTACTAATTCTTATTGGTAAAATATTTAAATCCTTAGCTATTCTCATAAAATCAGAACTTCTTGACATTCTTTCTTGCTTTACTTCTCCAATGATAATATTCTTTAAGTCACCTTTTTTATCATTTTCACTAAATGTTAAGTCAACATCAACAGTTAACCTTTCTTTTTGTTTTTTATGTACAAAAGTCATTCTATAAAAGTTAATCCATTGCTTTGGCTCAACAGAAATTTCATTGCCAATTATTTTATTTATATACTCTTGTTGTTCAGAATTTAATTTATCGCTAATACTTTTTACCTTCATCCTCTTTTTTATAGTTTTCCCTTTATTATTTTTTGTTTTAATTTCCAAAAAAACTAATCCACTATCAACATATTCTCTAAAACGTATTTTATTTCTATTAACTCTATTATTATGATGATCAAGATAAAACTTATTCTCAGATGTATCATAATATAACGATTTATAATCGTGTATAAGCTTATTATTAATGTTTAATATTCTATAAAAAGGCAACATACGAGAAAGTAGTTGTGGTAATTTTGCGGAACTAAATGCAAACTTTGTATCAGTTCTACTCATCAATTTCACTTCATCCATTTCATCCAGAGTAATCGGATCAAAATCTTTTATCAAATCTTTAAAATGACTCACTTATTGATTCTTTTCAATTATAAAATCCTCTACTAATACAATAGAATTGCCCTCATCTATTGTGATATGCTTAAAAATTGGATAATCATAATTCACCATATTTATATCAGTACTATCCGCATATACATAAATAGTATAATCTCCTTTTCTTAAAAACTCAAATCTATATCTTCCGTTGTAATCTGTTTCAAATTTATCATCATATATTTCTCCTTCATCATCAGAATATATTATGTATACATCTTTTCCTGAATCTAGCCTGTAAAATGTAGTATCCCAACTTCCAGTAAATGGATCTTGATATGTAAATAATTCCCATACTTGACCTTCTATAGATGAAGTCCCACCCTCTCCTGCTTCTTTATCACAAGCAATAAAAAAAGATAATAATAAAAAAGCTAAAAATATTTTTTTCATAATTATTGTTTTACAATTTTAACAATCTGTTCATTTGCGTGAATTAAATATATACCACTTTTCCATTTAGAAATATCTATAGTTTTAATACCAATATCTTCAAATATTTTTTCACCCATAACATTAAATACGCTAATATTTCCTGAGACACCTAATAAATAAACTACGTTATTAGATGGATTTGGATATGCTCTAAAATTTATTTTATTATAATCTTCATTTAAAAATGTTGGAGTAGAATTAGGAGCATCAAAAGAATGATTTTGATATTTCATTATACCGGTTCCATTAGGAACTCTAGCATAACCTTGATCAGTAATCATACTTACAAAATGAACAGCATCTATTACATTTCCATTTGGATCACTCAAATATACTTCTTCTTGTTCAGCTGACAGTCTATAAGTAGTATGTAAACCTGCTTGAGAACTGCCTGCGGTATCACACCAAATAATTAAATAATCATTTGGAGCAATACTAATATTTGGAAATGACCATTTAAATAAATCATTTTCATTATCTGAAAGATAATAACCATTTAAATTTAAAGAAAAATTATTTCCATTATATAGCTCTACCCAGTCATCATACTCTCCATCTTGATCTGGCACTGCTGTTAAATTAGTAGCCATTATTTCGTTAATAACTAAACCACTCACGACAGGTATCTGATGAAATTCTTTTTCCGCTCTTTCTGGTGAAAAAATAGCAGCATCATTATTTTCAGCATAAATATAATATTGAATATCACGTGCATCAACATCTAACAATGCTCCATATATTCCATCACCAGCAACACCATCTCCGTTGTTTCCATCATCATACATTTGAATTTTAGTGAATTTATCAGAAAACTTAAATCTATATCCTAAATAAGCATAGTTTACATCTGCAATTTGAGCAGTAATATATACAGAGGTATGAGGCAAGACAGCCGCGGGATTAGGATTAATATTACTTATAATTGGAGCATTTGTAGAAAATTCGGATAATGATTGTAAATATGATACTCTGGTGCTCATTAACTCACTCAATCCAATTACAGGATTTAAACCAACGGAACTATTTAAATTATCAGTAAACTGAGTTTGATTATAAAAAGAATTTGGATCACTATTAAAATCATTTAAAATCAAAGATTGTAAAAATGAAGCACGATTTAAATAAAAACTATTGGCAAATTTTTCATTCAAAATAGTACGCATATGTGCTATGTACATTTTTTTATATCTTTCATTTGAGAATATTTTATTAGTAAGCTTATTATTAATATTTGCTGACTCATGAAAAACAGCAAGTTCTTGTAAATCATTATTTGAAACAGGATTTGATAGTCCTGCAGCAAAAGACCCAAAGGACATGTTCATATCCCATAAAACAGGAGAAAACCTACCATTATTATCTTTAAATAAATATAAATTTTCTGCAATAGAATTTATTGGACCATCTAATGCAACAATTAAATTCTCAAAAGCCATAAACCAAAGTGCTCTATCAATATCCATTACTACTTCAACATCAGAGAAATGGTTATTAAATGTATCTAGAAAATTACCTAACTTTTGCCAATCATTTGATGAAAGCATATCATAGGATTTTTGGTAACAATTTGTATCTGAATAATGCTTAAATATACCTAGCTGTCCAGAACAACCTGGTACACTAATCCCTGTATTTTTAAGCTGAAATAATGGACCTCTTCTTTCATAAAAATTTTCATTAGTAAAATCATCATCAACTGATTGAATACACGAGTATAACCCAATTAGATTCCCATTAATATATAAATTGGCATATGTTGCTTTTGGCGCAGGCATGTAATCACTAGCAATTTCATATGCCAAAATCTCTCTTACAAAAGAAGGATCTCTAAATCCATTCGATAGCTTTAATCTATTATAGCGATCAATAGATTGACCATTTTGTATATAATCTAACTGTATATCAATTGGGTTTTTAACATTATTTGTATTGTAAGAACTATTTCCAAAATATTTTATTCCAACATTTTGATCTACTTCACCATCTATAATTATTGAATCTGCAATTAATCGCTGATCTAGATTATTAGAATAATAAGCATGTAGAGTGTCATTCCAATTAGGCTCGCTAAAAAAAATCTCTATCTGACGAACACCTAAGTCAAAAACATTTTGAGTGAAAGATGTGAACGAAAAAAAGAGAAAGAAGAAAAATGAATATTTTCTAAACATTATCGAAACGTTATTTTTTTGTAAAGTTAATAAATTATAACAAAAAGAATCTATTGAGATATTACTAGTTTTTTTGTAAAATTTAAATCACCACATCTAAAAGTTATATAATACAACCCTTGTTTAAATAATGATATATCAATAACATCATATTTAGAAAAGTTTACATCTATGTAAACTAAAGAACCAATGGAATTATGAATGAAGATTTCTTGAATCTCTGAATCATTATCTACAATAGACAAATGTTTTTTAGTAGGATTCGGAAAAAAAGAAAAATTATTTTTTAGAGAATTTGGCAATAAATTTGGTGGTGAAAGAATTTTTGATACTCCAGTACTGGTTGCAATCCAAACACTATTTTCTGAATCAATAGAAATAGCTCTAATATTTTGTCCAATCACACCGTCAATTACATCAAAATTACTCCATTGATTAGCACTCAACATTGCAATACCTCCCTTTGCTAAGTATCCAACATAAATAGCTGACCACAACCTTCCATAAGAGTCAATTTCAAGATCAACTACAGGATTTAAAGTATCTGGAGGAGACAATGAGTACATTTGAGTATAATGGATAAATGATGTGTTTGATGGATCTAATACTGAAATACCTCCACCAGTTCCTATCCACTTATTATTTTGATAATCAATAACTAAATCAGTAACATTTTGAGATAGTAAGCCATTTGAGGTATCATAAACTGTGAAATTAATTCCATCAAAATGCGTTATACCTCCAAGAGGAGAAGCAAACCATTTATCCCCATTAGAATCAAAAGCTGTAGATGAGACACCGCTCCAATGAAGATCAGGTGAAGCATAAGATGTCCATGAGCTTCCATCAAAAACAGAAACTCCCTGACTAGTTCCAACCCAAATATTTCCACTATCATCTTCATCAATACTTTTTATTTGATTATTTACAAGACCATCAGCAGTAGTATAAGAAAGCCAAACACTACCAGGAACACCGTATAATAATCTATTTAATCCATAATCAGAACCCACCCATATTTCACCGTTTGATGTTGTTTTTATAGCCTTAATATTATTAGATAATAAGCTAGGGAAACTTGATTGATCCCATAAATACCAATTTGTACCATCATACATTTGTAAACCCATACTAGTACCAAACCAAATATTATCATCTATATCAACATCGATGCATTCTACGAAGTTATCTATAAGACCATCTGCTGTAGTATAATTAATAATTGTTTGAGCACTACAAGTAAAACAGGTTAAATAAAATACAACTAAAAATAATAATTTATTCATTTTTATAATTTAATAACTTTAATAGTTTGATTTTGTTTAAGTAAATGTATAAAATAAATACCAGAGTTCCAATCAGAGGTTTTTAGCTGCTTAACTGAATCGCTATAAATAATCTTTCCTAGTATATCTCTCACCTGTATATCGCACTTTTCTTGCAAGTAAATAAATTCATTAAATGGATTAGGAAAAACCAAAACATTTTGTGTTATTTCATTTATTGGATTAGGAAAATCATTATTTGAATTGTAAGTTGGAGTTAACATATCAAAAAAACCGAATCCATTAGGACTTCTACCAAATGAAATATTATCAATTTGACTTTGATAGGTTATTGAATCAACTATTGTACTATCATACTGTGATAATATGACAGTTTCACCCATATTTGATAATTTAAAATTTGCATGTTTAAATCCTTGGTGACCATCCTCATCAGCCCAAATTGTAAAATATGAATTTGGTGCAATAACATGATTTGGCAATTTCCATTTAAATAAATTTGAAACTGTATCAGTTAAAAACAAACCATTGATTGAAATATGAAAATTTGTAGTGTTATATAGCTCAATCCAATCTTCAAAAACACCACTATTGTCATTAATAACACTAACATTATTAGACATTAACTCATTAATTACAATATCCGAGGAGTGAAGTGAAAATCTAGCAGTATAAAATTCATATGCTGCTCTTTCTGGACTAAAAGAACCGGCACTATCATTCTCTGCATAAAAGTAATAGTCTAAAGAATTACTACAATTACTAATTTTACCACCAAATACTCCATCTCCAGCTAATCCATCATTGTGTAATCCGTCATCATATAATTCAATATTTTTAAAAATTTGATTAGCTCCAAATCTATAGTAAACACATACATAATTTGCATCATTGACATGTACACTTAACCATAAATCATCTCCTAAATTATTATTTTGAGGAACTAAAATATTACTTAAAACAGGATATCCTTGATAGCCTTCATAGTTTGCAAGGTAATTTGAGCGAGCATCCATTAATTCTGATATTCCAGGACAAATAGTCGTAGATAAAGAGACTTGATTGCTTAAATTTGATAGAAAATCCTGATATGTGTAAAATTTGTTAGTATCATTTTGTACATCTTGATCAATTAAAGCTTGTAAATACTGACCCCTATAATAATAGTCTTGATTTACGAAATTTTCTTCCATTATGGTTCTAATATGCGCTAAATACATTTTCCTATTCCTTTCTGATGAAAATAATTTTCGCATCAATGGTCTTGGAGAAACTGATACCATATTATAATGCATCAAAGGATCCATTTCTTGTGCCTGAATAATATCAAAACCATTAAAAAATAATTGTGAAGCATCAGTTAATCTAAAACTTCCAAATGACATATTTAAATCCCAAATTATCGGATTGAATTGATTTGAGACGGACTTATACAAATAATAATTTTGAGAATAACCAACATATGAATCAAAATTAATTAAAGAATAGTTTATAGCATGCATCCATAAAGCTCTATCAATATTAAGTATATAATTAATACTATCTGAAAAGTTATTTAAGGTATCAATTAAATTATATAAATCACTCCATCCATAATCAGACTTCAAAATATAAAATGGAATATAGTTTAAACTGTCTAATCCATGAGATTGACTTAAATTAGAATTTTCACCTCCAATTTGAATATTAATATTTTCTGGATTACATTTAAAAAAAGAATTATACTTACTATCAAAATGTTTTATTAAAAAAGGGCTATTAACAGATTCAACATTTGTATACAAACCCCACAAACTATCATTTATATATAAATTAGAAAAATTTGCTTGTGATGATGGAAGATACTTTCTAGAAATCTCATAACTTAAAACTTCTCTAATAAAAGAAGGATCTTGATAACCATTTGCTAATTTTATTTTTTTTACCCCCTCATGACTTTGATCTTCAATAGTATAATCTAATTTAATGTTAAAAGGGTTTTTCAAGCGATCAACACTTGCTGAACTGTAACCTTTATAACGAACTCCTACACTATCGTATTGATTACCATCAATTACTAAATCAGCTAGTATTCTATCGTTATTTCCAGCAATATAAAAACTATCTAAAATTGAATCCCAATTTAAGTCATAAAAATTAATACGTATCTCTCTTACCGTGTCAATATCATAAAAGCTAGACTGAGAAAATAAATTGAATTGTAAAAATAAAATGAAGGTTAAAATAAACCTAATTAACATATGACACCATTCTACTTAACACAATTTGATCATTACTTATTAAATTTACAAAATAAACACATTTATTATAGGAAGAAAAATCAATCTTGTTTGAAATAATATCACTATCATTTTCTAAAACTTTTGAAATAATTTTCTGTCCAAAAACATTATAAATTTCTAACTTTAAATAATTATATTTCGTATTCTCTAACACAATATTTAATTGGTAGTTTGTTGGATTAGGAAAGATTAAAACATTTTCTAACCCATAAGTATTTAATGATGTGTGATCAAAACATGAAGTTGTTGCAGTATTAATGTAAGGTTCTAAGGCAATAATTCCAGGATAATCACATTCATACCTAAATCCTTTTTGTGAATCTGCATTATATGGCCCCCATATAATGTTACCAAATGTATCAACTTCATACATTACTCCAGCACCACCCTGACCACCAGATGCATTGACAAAAATATTACCATTAGACATCCGATCAGATGCTGACTGACCGTTTGCAGAGTATGCACACTGATATCTAGTAGAATATGAAAAAGGTTGAAAAGCTTGACCTGAATTTCTTATATAAGTGTTAGTAACAGGATCCCAAGGAGTTTCTATTCCATCAACAGTAGATTGGTTATTTCCGTTACCACTATTATTAAAAATTTGTAAAAAACCTCCATACGGTCTTCCATCATTTGGAATCCATCTTGGATCATGAACAGCATTTGGTATCACTTGAAGTCCAAAAAAGCCATAATTTGAAGGGTTTCCCCATCTATATAAAATATCACCTCCCATTCCTGAATTTCCTCCACTGTGAGAAGCAGCCTCAGCAGTTGTAGTACTATGATCAATTATATAAATTTCAGAAGCAAAACGAGATGAAAATACAATTTGATCTAGTTCTTCATTATAATCAACACCATTTACATGAAACCAATCTCCATTATTTCCTCCTCCTGGACCTCCACCTCCTCCAGAAATCATATTGATGTCAATAAGTTCTGGATGATCGGAAATATTAGATACATAATTAGGTTTATTAGGATCAACATCTTGACAAAGATGATCCCAAATATGCCATTCCCACACAATATTTGCCCCTCCATTACCATCAGGCTCCAATTCTATAAAGTGCGTAGGCCATTTTGCAGATGATGCGTTATTGAATCCCGCAGCATTTAACTCACTAGCTGTTTTCTTTTCGTATGCTGTGAGCAAAACATTATCTCCAATTAATGTTAAATCATGATGACTAACATAATCATTACTTACATATGTGTAATCCCAAACAATTGAACCATCCGGAGCAATCTCTTGCACTCTACCACCAGAAGCTGCAATATTTCCATTACTAAAAACACTTGTGTTTGTTTTAGTTCCTCTTACCAAATTACCATTCTTTTTTAAAGCAACTGTGTAATTACACTCTGTGTTCATATTCCAAGTATGTGCAATATTTTGATTTTCATCAATTAAGTATGTAGTATTTGATCCTTGAGCATTATATAATGCAAAACCATTAAACTGAGCATTAGTAATCTCAATTAAAAATAAGAAAACAGAAATTAAACTAAATATTTTTTTCATTTTATTTATTGTTTAAAAAATCTAATATTTTGATTTTCAATTCGTATAATATATATTCCTTCTGCAAGTTCTGAAACATTAATATTTTTATCATTTGTTTCAAATATCTTTTTTCCTACAAGTGAATATATTTGCTTTAATCCATTGTGATTAATTGTAATAAAATCAGTAGTTGGATTTGGATATATTGAAATAGCATTATTTGATAAATCTTCAGAAACATAAGTTGTGGCATCAGAGCTAATATTAATATTATCTAGAAACAAATTATTCTCATATTGATTTACGTTTCTAAATTTAATAATTACACCATCTAAATTCGCATAATTATTTAAATTAATATTTGCAGATTTCCAATCGTTGTTTGATGAAGGATACCACTCAAACTCATTATATACAGGAGAGGTTGTAACCAAATTATTCCCTGCTCTCTCCCATACTTTTTGCCAAGTTAATCCGCAATCATTAGAAACTAATACAATTAAAGTATCAGACCAAATTTGAGAAGAATTAGGATTTGTCCATAGCGAGTACGCATAATCAAATGTCAAACTAATTGAGTTTGCAGTTGTAAAATTAAATGTTGGGGAATTTAAATCATCGTACTGTCCATTGGCAGCGTATACAGAATTTTCAATAAAAATAGAGCTACTACTATTATAACCATAATTTGAATTTATCTCCCATGTTTGACTTCCATCTGGATTATCAATAGACCAATCATTAGGTAATGAAAATGATTGAAAACCTTCACTTAATTGATATATATTTCCTGAACACTCACAAGCAGCAAAACATGCATTATAACTACTATATGTTCCGTTGCCTGTTCCTGGATCTACACAACCTGACCCTATACAATCCCATGATGTTGGATTTGTACTTCCACTACATAAATTATGGTTCAGTAAATTAGGTCTGTACTGATTAATTGCTGCAATCATTCTTGACTTTTGATCATTTGTAAACATATTCATACAGGCATCATTAGTATAGTCCATATAATTCATAAACATATCACCATTACTTCCGTTACCTGTACAATTTGAAGTAGAAGGAAAATTAGGACAGCCATAATTAGAAGACTGTTGAACAGGAGTATCATTACATTGATCATTTCCACAATTACTATCACCCCAAATATGATCAAGATTCAACCAGTGGCCAACTTCATGAGTAGCTGTTCTTCCTTTATTATAAGGAGCTTGAACTACTCCTGTATTTCCAAAATATCTATAACCAATAACAACGCCATCATTTGGGTTGGTCCAACTTGATGGTGGTGTTGCATAACCTAAAATACCTCCTGATAAATCACAAACCCAAATATTTAAATAATCATCCTGTGGCCAAGGATCAACCCCACCACTAGAAGATGATTTAACATTATCACTACCGATAGAAAAAGATGTTTGAGAAGTACTGGTTCTTGTAATACCTGTTGTTGCAGTACCATTTGGAGCTACAGTTGCAAGACAGAAATCTATTTCACAATCAGCAGCAATATTTTGCCAAACAGAAGGGGTATTACTGGCATCATTATTTGTCCTTCTAAAATCAGCATTTAAAACATCTATTTGTGAAAAAATTTGAGCATCAGAAATATTTTCAGCACTTGTATTATAAACAACATGTACTACAACTGGAATTGTAATTATACTTTTAGTTAAGTTATCTTTATTTTTTTTGAGCCATTTTATTGTTTCAACATTAACCTTAGATCTAGCATCATTATATTCAGGGTATTTTTGCATTAACTGCAATGTATAAAATTCTGTACCACACTTTTCTTGAGAAAAACTATATTTTACAAATATTGATATTAAACAGAATAAAACTATTCTTTTCATTTTCATTTTTTTAATTACGTAATATACCCAAAAATACAAAAAATTTATTCTAAAGTATTGATTATATTTTTTGCTTTATTCCAATAAACATCCATTTCTTCTAAATTCATCTGATCAAAATTTAAACCCTCATCTTTTAATAATTTTTCCATTACTTTAAATCTCTTCATAAACTTTTTATTTGCTTTTTCAATAGCATCTTCAGGATTAACATTTATAAAACGAGAATAATTAGTTAGAGCAAAAATAACATCACCAAATTCAGACTCTATTTTTTTCTGATCACCATTTAAAACTTCAACTTTAAGCTCCTCTATTTCTTCTAATACTTTATCCCATACTTGCTTTTTATTATCCCAATCAAAACCAACTCCACGAACTTTTTCTTGTATTCGATAAGCTTTTACTAATGCCGGTAGTGATTTGGGAACACCTTCTAAAACTGATTTTTTACCTTCTTTTAATTTTAGCTTTTCCCAATTCTTTTTAACATCGTATTCATTACCAACTTTAGTATCTCCATAAATATGTGGATGTCGATGAATAAGTTTTTCACAAATAGAATTAATCACATCTTCAATATCAAAATAGTTTTTTTCAGAAGCTATTCGGGAATAAAAAACAATATGAAGTAAAATATCCCCAAGTTCTTTTTTGACTTCCTGCATATCATTATCAATTATAGCATCAGATAGCTCATATAATTCTTCAATGGTTAAATATCTTAAACTTTGGATTGTTTGCTTTTGATCCCATGGACACTTTTCTCTTAGTTCATCCATAATATTAAGCAAACGTTCAAATGCTTTCATTTTACTGTGCATAGAATAATAGTTTCTGTAAAATTAACCATTAAAGCTATTTATATTAAATTTGCAATAAAGTATTTTAAATGAATTTCTCAACATTATTTTTAATTACAATTTTTATGCTCGGCTTATCATTAATTGGTATAGCAATCAAAATTCTCATTAAAAAAAATGGAAAATTTTCTGGAACATGTGCAAGTCAAAATCCTTTTTTAAATAAAGAAGGTGAAGCATGTGGTCTTTGTGGAGCACTTCCTGAAGAAAAATGTAAAAACTAATCTACTACACTCTTTTCCAAAGAAGGACTGATATAGGTCTCAAGATCTCCATTTTCTTTTGATGAAAAAATTAAAAAAACTTCAAAATCTTTATTTCTTTTTACAAAATTCTTTGTCTTTTTAACCCCCATAACCATAAAGGCTGTAGCATATGCATCTGCTATAATACAATCATTATGTATTACTGAAACACTTAACAACCTGTTATTTGCTGGAAAACCAGTATTAGGATCAAGAACATGAGAATATTTAATCCCATTACTCTCATGAAATTTTCTATAATTTCCAGAAGTAGCAATTGCTTTGTTATTTAAATTTAAAATAATTTTATAATCATTGCTAATATGATTTACTGGCTTTTCTATACCAATTTTCCATAGATCTCCATCTTGATTTGTTCCACTAGCTAAGTTTTCCCCTCCTACATTTACCAGAAAGTTATTTATCCCCTCATTTTTCAAATAGGACCCTATTAAATCAACAGTAAAACCTTGAGCTAATGAGTTAAAATCTAGGCTCATATTTTTGGGCATATGAACAAAATTATTTTTCAATTTTATTTTATCAAAACCTATACTACCTAACAAATTAGTAACTTCAGANGTATCTATAAAAATTTCTTTTGAAGCANTATAATTATAAAACCCCCAGTAATTTACTAGAGGACTAATAGAACAGTCAAAAGCTCCATTTGTTTTTGTGTAAACTTCTTTGGANATTTTAAAAACAGAATTAAATAAAAAATCTGTTTTAACACTATCACCATTATTGATATTTGTAATAATAGAATTATTATTATAAATAGATAGAGAGAGGTCTATNTNATTAAGAATACTATCAATACCCTTTTGAAAACTCTTGCCATTTTCAGAAAGATATTTAATATANTAATANGTCCCTTGTGTATCTCCAGTATTTGTAACTAAAATATANTTATTACTGGAACATGAANAAAAACAAATNACGAATATCAAAAGATATTTCATAAATCAAGATTTATAAAAAATAAAACCTTTTACCCTCCAAAATCATCNAATCTAACATTTTCATCAGGAATACCCCAATCATCAGCCATTTTNATAACNGCCTGATTCATTAAAGGTGGNCCACAAAAATAAAGTTCAATATCTTCAGGGGATTCGTGGTTNGATAAAAATTTATCGATAACTACATTATGTACAAATCCAACAAAACCATCACCATCTGNATCATCAAGATCTTTCTTTTCTNTCCAATTATCTTCAGGTAAAGCATCAGATAAAACTAANTGAAACTTAAAATTTGGATAATCTTTTTCTAAATCTCTAAAATAATGTATATAAAAAAGTTCTGCTCTTGATCTTCCTCCATAGAAAAAAGTAACTTTTCTACCTGTCTTAATTGTCTTAAACAATTCATATAAATGAGAACGCATAGGGGCCATTCCTGCACCCCCTCCAATATANAACATTTCTGCATCAGATTCATTAATAAAGAATTCTCCNTAAGGACCAGATATAGTTACTTTATCTCCTGGTTTNCAATTAAAAATATATGAAGATGCAATACCTGGATTTACATCCATAAAATCATTTTTCGCTCTGTCCCATGGTGGTACAGCTACTCTTACATTCAACATGATTTTTCTTCCTTCNGCAGGGTAAGANGCCATTGAATATGCTCTAACTATATCCTCGTCATTTTTCATAACCAAATCTCTCATTGTTCCTTTAGACCATTCTGNCTCAAATTTANTTGGTTCTCCAGGGTGATCTTGAGGGTGTGCTGNTACATCCATATCAGAATATTTTGTTTCTCCTTCAGGAATTTTAATCTGAATATATCCTCCGGCAANATAACCCATATCTTCAGGGATTTCTACAATGAATTCTTTAATGTATGTAGCTACATTATAATTAGAAACAACTTCTGCCTNCCATTCCTTAACCCCAAATACCTCTTCAGGAATTTCAATCTCCATATCCTCTTTAACTTTCACCTGACAGCCTAANCTATAATTATTTGCAATTTGCTTTCTAGTAAAATGTGGTTTTTCTGTTGGTANTATTCCTCCTCCTCCTTTATGAACCTGACATGTNCATTGTATACATGTTCCNCCACCACCACAAGCAGAAGGAAGAAAAATACCGGCATCACTTAATGTAGTTAAAACTGTATTTCCTCCATCAACTTCTAATTCCTTTTCNCCATTTATAATTAATTTNATTTTTCCAGCAGGAGANAGTTTNGATTTAACAAATAANAATATACCAACTAAAGTNAAAATTATAAATAAAAAAACAATAATACTNCTAAATACNGTTATTGAACTTGAGCTACTTAGTATAGTAAATGAATTTAATAATGTCATTCCAAATTTCTGTTAATTATAACTTGATTCCCATAAAACTCATGAATGCAATNCCCATTAGTCCTGTAATTATATAAGTNATTCCTAAACCTCTTAAAGCAGGNGGNACATTCGAATATCTAATTTTCTCTCTTATCGCAGCAATTCCAACAATAGCTAAAAACCAACCAACACCAGAACCTAATCCAAATACTGTTGCNTCTATAATATCATTATAAGCTCTTTCCTGCATAAATAAAGAACCTCCAAGTATTGCACAATTAACAGCTATTAANGGTAAGAANATTCCTAATGAGCTATATAAAGCTGGAGAAAANTTTTCAACTAACATTTCAACTAATTGAACCATAGAAGCTATTACAGCTATAAACATTATAAATGATAAAAATGATAAATCTACTGACTCAAAATCAGTACTTAACCACTTTAAAGCTCCTTCNTGTAAAACATAGTTTTCAAGTAAATAATTAATAGGAACAGTTATACCAAGTACAAAAATAACAGCTGCNCCCATTCCAACTCCAGTTTTAACAGTTTTTGATATTGCTAGATANGAACACATACCTAAAAAATAGGCAAAAACCATATTATCTATAAAAATTGATTTAATAAAAATATTAGCTAAATCTTGCATATCTACTTCTCTTCAATTAATTTTTCATTTCTAGANCTTTGCCACCAAATAAGAATTCCAACTGTAATAAGAGCCATTGGAGGTAAAATCATCATACCATTATTTTCATACCCAATNTCGTATATACCAANATTCTGCAAAACAGGGTATCCNTATAANGTCCCTGAACCTAACAATTCACGAAAAAATGCAACAATGATTAATATTATNCCATATCCAAAAGAATTNCCAATACCATCAAGAAATGCTTTATATGGNGGATTTGCTAACGCAAAAGCTTCAAATCTTCCCATTATAATACAATTNGTAATAATTAATCCTACAAAAACNGANAGTTCTTTACTGACGTCATAAACAAAAGCTTTTAGTATTTGATCAACTAAAATAACTAACGTTGCNATNACAACTAAAAAGACAATTATCCTAATTCTTGATGGAATCATTTTTCGCATCAAAGAAACAATAACATTCCCTACTGTTAAAACTGCAAGTACTGAGATNGCCATAACTACTGCNGGCTTAAGTTTAACTGTTATAGCTAGTGCAGAGCATATACCAAGAACCTGTACAGTAATTGGATTGTTATCATCAAGTGGGTCACTTAATAACTTTTTATCCTTTTTTGAAAGTAATGAAGATTTACTCATAAACAAACTTTAATTTATTATTTCTAAAATATGGCTCATACATAGTCAATCTTTCNAACAACATATCAGTTACACCGTCAGAAGTTATAGTACCTCCAGATATTCCATCNACNCCATGTTTATCTCCNTCNGGAGCTCCNCCTTTAATAACTTTNATNGAAACNAGATTATCGTCTTTAAAAATATTTNGACCTACAAAGGGNTCCTGAAAAAANCCTTGATTGATTTCAGCTCCAAGNCCAGGAGTCTCAGCTTTATGATCAAATACTGCNCCATAGACAGTATTTAAATCATCATTTAATGCCATAAATCCCCANATAGGTCCCCAAAGGCCCTTCCCTCTAAGAGGAATAATATATTTTCTTGAATTATCTTTTTCTGCNATAAAAAGAGGTAATAATTGATCTTTTGAATCNTTTTTNAACTCCTTGGCTAAGTCAATATCGAAAGCTATACCGTCAATTTCTTCTCCTTTATTATTTAANACCAACTCTTCAACAATATATTTCGAGTATTCTTTATCTGCCATATTTCTTTCAACATCAACACCNATGGAACTTAAAATATTTTGCTTNTTTTCNAAGGCTACATTTNTTTCTTGGTGNGGCTTTAAAGAAATAGCAGTTGTAGCAAGTAATGCNGCTACAATTAAAACCATTATTGTAGCGAAAATAAAAGTNTAACTATTTTTTTCTACATTCATATTTTAACTTTTGCTCTNTTTAGTCTTCGCTTAATATTTGANCCAATAACATAGTGATCAATTAAAGGAGCAAAAACATTCATTAATAATATAGCTAACATCATACCTTCTGGATATGCAGGATTAAANACTCTAATTACAATAGCAAAAAAACCAATTAATAANCCATANACNATTTTACCTTTATTTGTTTGAGTTGCTGTAACAGGATCNGTAGCCATAAAAACTGCTCCAAATGCAAACCCCCCAATTAAAAGTTGAACATGAGCGGGAGTACTCATTAAATAATTTGCTCCCCATAAATTAAATAATAGGGCTGTCAAATACCCGCCGATAAAAGTATATAGCATTATTCTCCAACTCCCTACACCNGTAAAAAGTAAAATTAANGCTCCTATTAAAATAGCNAAAAAAGATGTTTCTCCTANTGAACCAGGAATAAANCCATAAAANGCATCATTTATATNCCACTTTTCTAAATCAAACCAAGATGTTGTATTTGTAGCTAACTGGCCCAAAATAGTTTCACCAGAATATCCATCAGTTCCTGCTCCATGNACCCAAACCTTATCTCCTGACATATGTTTAGGATATGCAAAAAATAAAAATGCTCTAGCAGTGAGTGCTGGATTTAAAATATTCATTCCTGTGCCTCCAAAAACTTCTTTACCTATTACAACAGCAAATATTACTGAAATTGCTAACATCCATAAGGGAACATCAATTGGCATTATTAACGGNATNAGCATNCCTGAAACTAAATAACCTTCATTAACTGAATGCCCTCTTGAAATAGCAAATGCAAATTCTACAGCTAAACCAACTGCATAAGAAACAACTAGTAATGGAAGAAATTTCCAAAAACCAAACATAAAATTATCCATAAATGAATATGTTACTTGTTCATTTTGTGGCAAAAGACTATTTAAACCTATGTGATATTGAGATCCTATATTCCACATACCAAACAAAATACAAGGTATTAATGCAATAACCACAAAAGCCATAGTTCTTTTCAAATCAATAGAATCTCTAATGTGTGACCCATCATGTGTAGTGTGGTCTGGCACAAAAAGAAAAGTTTCAAATGCATCATACGCTGGATACATTTTTTCAAGTCTACCTCCCTTTAAAAAATGAGGTTTAACTGTATCTAAAATGTTTTTAAATATTTTCATTTTAACTATTTTCTTTTCTAACTAAATCTAAACCTTCACGTATGATTTTCTGAACTTCCATCTTAGATGTACAAACAAATTCGCATAAAGCAAAATCTTCTGGTGCAACTTCATAAATACCCAAATTTTCCATCAGCTCAATATCTTCTATCATAACAGCTTTGATTAACTGCAAAGGATATATATCCATTGGAAAAACTTTTTCATATTGACCAGTTACTACATATGCTCGTTCTTCACCATGCATATTAGAATCAATAATATATTTTTTATTTGGATTAAGCCAACTAAAAAAGGTTCTTGATGAAGAAAACTTATGCATACCTGGTAGTATCCAACCTAAAAACTCTTGCTTATTTCCTTCTTCAATAACAGTAATTGTCGTATCATAAAAACCAATATTACCTTCTTTATTTATTTTTTTACCAGTAAACACATCTCCTGAAATAACTCTATTTTCACCTTCCTTTAAATTATTATCTAATAAATCAGCAATACATGATCCAGAAATTACTCTATAATATCTCGGCTTTATAACTTGTGATCCCGATAAAGCAATAATTCTAGATACATCATATTTCCCTTCAGTAAATAGTCTAGCTATAGCAATAACATCTTGAGGCTCTAGGTACCAAACAACATCACCTCTATTTATTGGGTCTAAATGATGTATTTGAACACCCACATTTCCTGCAGGATGAGGACCTGTAAATTTATTAATTTGAACACCTTGAGAGTTCGAGAAAAGTTGTGATGAATTAGTATTTGCATCAATATTTAAGTGTGTTATTCCTTCAGTTAATTTTACAATATAATCTAATCCTTTTTGAAATAAATCATCCATTCCATATAATGCAAAATCATTATCAATTGATAGTGGAGTAGAATTAAAAGCAGAAATAAAAATAGATTTTGGTAAATCTGAAGGATTAGCAATAATATCATATGGTCGTTGTCTGATAAATGGCCACACACCACCCTTTAACATTGCATCAATAATTTGTTCTCTTGATAAATCATTGGCACTTGCAGTTTGAAATTTTTCATAAGAAATATCACTATCAGCTATTAACACAACTTCTAAAATCTTTCTTTTTTCTCCTCTATTAATTTCTATTACCTCTCCACTAACTGGACTACAAAATTTTATTCTATCATCAGATTTATCAAAAAAAAGCACAGAACCAGCTTTAACTTTATCTCCAATTTTAACAAAAAGTTTAGGTTTTAATGAATGAAAATCTGTTGGTTTAACTACGTATCTAAGGCTCTTATTACTAGCTTTAATTGAAGCAAATATTTTATCTGCATCACCAGAAAGATTTATATTAAGTCCTTTCTTCAAACGAATTTCCTTCGACATACTTAATTAGTTAAATTTTTGTTTGCAAATTTATAATTTTACAATTATATGTTCATACATTTTTATTGTATATTTACTAAGAAATTCATTATTTAGAATCATTCTAATTAAAATTACATTTAAATGAAATTAAGAGTTTATATTTTTACATTTTTGATAGTTATATTCTCATTAAATTCATGTTTATATAAAAAGGAAATTATAAGTAGTCAAAAAGAAATTACATTCAAAATAGAACAAAATGACACAATAAAGAGAATTCAAAATAATAATATTTTTAATAAAAATATTAAAACTGTTCTTTGCTATAATAAAAATCAAATAAATTCAATACCGATAATAAATTTAAAAAGTAAGGATCAATTAATAATAAAATTTGATGAACTTGAATCAATAAAAAAAAACTATTATTACACAATTACTCTTTGTAATGAAGACTGGACAAAAAATAATTTAAATAAAAATGAATATATTGATGGTTTTATAAATAATCAAATTAGTAATTATGAATTTTCATTTAATACTAAACAGGAATATATTCATTACCAATTTAAATTTCCATCTCAAAATATTTCTCCAAAACTTTCTGGAAATTATATTTTCGAAATTTATGATGAAAATGGAAAACTAGCAATTACCAGAAGATTTATGGTTCTTGAAAAAAAAGTTTTTGTAAATGCAAATGTTAGAAGAGCAACACTTGCCAAACACAAAAACAAAAAACATGAAATTGATATTTCAATTGAACACAAAAACATTAGTATTAATGACCCTTTTTCAGATGTTAAAATACATATCAAACAAAATAATCACGACATTAATTCAATAACTGACCTAAAACCTCTTTTCATTAAAAACAATGAATTAATTTATGATTACGAAGATGAAAATTTATTTTGGGCAAATAATGAATTTAGATATTTTGATATTAGAAGTTTGAGATTTCTTTCTGAGAGAATCATGAACATGACTTTTGTAGAAAATAAGTATGTAATTAATCTTTTCGATGATTTTAAAAAAACATTTGATAACTATTCATTAATGGCAGATAATAATGGAGATTTTTTTATTGAAGTTAAAGAGGGGTGGGATTCATCAATTGAATCTGACTATGCAGTTGTCAACTTTTCTTTACAGATGAATCAAATTAATTATGGAAACTTATATTTAATTGGAGCTTTTTCTGATTGGAAACTTAATAATCAATTTAAGCTAGTCTACAATGATAAAAAACAAAAATATGAAAAATCACTATTTTTAAAGCAAGGTTTTTATAATTATCAATATGCATTACATGATTCAGTCAATAACATAGTTGATATAGCCTACATAGAAGGTTCTCACTATCAAACAAATAATGAATATTACATATATGTATATCTTAAAGATCATATTAATAATTATGATAAATTAATTGGATTTTTAAAGAAAGATAGTAATGATTTATTTTAAAAGTTTAAATTAAATTTCAACAATTAGCATTACTATCATATATTTGTAAATAAATAAAATTACAAAATGGCAAACGGATTCTACAATATACCAATAGCAGTAAATGAGCCTGTAAAAGAATATAAAAAAAATAGTTCAGAAAGAATTGAAGTTCTTGATGAATATAAAAAAATGTATAACAATAATATCGACATCCCTATGTATATAGGTGATAAAAAAGTATACACACAGGACAAAAGAACTCTTTCACCCCCTCATGATCACTCACATGAAATTGGCACAGCCAACTATGGATCAGAAAGAGATGTAGAGAATGCAATTGAAGCAGCAATGAAAGCCCAAAAAGATTGGTCAAACATGAATTGGGAACACAGAGCATCTATTTTTTTAAAAGCAGCTGATCTTCTAGCTGGTCCTTTTAGGTCAAAACTTAATGCTGCAACAATGATTGCTCAGAGTAAAAATGTGATGCAGGCAGAAATTGATGCGGCATGCGAACTCATAGATTTTTTTAAATTTAATGTTCAATATATGAGTCAGCTCTACAAAGAACAACCTGAATCACAAGCAGGAATGTGGAATAGGCTTGAGCACAGACCATTAGAAGGATTTATTTTTGCTTTAACTCCTTTTAATTTCACTTCAATTTGCGCAAACCTATGCGCGGCTCCCGCAATGCTTGGAAATGTTATTATTTGGAAACCAGCAGAAACACAAATATATTCTGCAAATGTTATTATGGAACTTTTTAAAGCTGCGGGACTTCCTGATGGTGTAATCAACATGGTAACTGTAGATGGAAAAAAAATATCTAAAGTCATTTTTGAAAATAAAAATTTTGCTGGTTTACATTTTACTGGAAGCACAAATGTTTTCCGCACATTATGGAAAAATATAGGAGATAACATACAAAAATACAAATCATATCCACGTATTGTCGGCGAAACTGGTGGTAAAGATTTTATTATTGCCCATAAATCTGCAATCGCTGATGAAGTCGCAACTGCGATTTCTAGAGGAGCATTTGAATATCAAGGACAAAAATGCTCAGCAGCATCTAGAGCATATATTCCGCAAAATTTATGGCAAGATATAAAAATCAAAATTACAGATGATATCAAAAATTTCAAAATTGGCTCTCCAGAAGATCCAAATAATTTTATTAATTCAGTAATTTCTGAAAAAGCATTTGATAAAATAACATCATATATAGAATACGCCAAACAAAGTGATGATGCAGAAATAATTTCTGGAGGATCATATGACAAATCAACTGGGTATTTTATTGAACCAACAGTAATTGTAACGTCAAATCCAAAGTTTAAAACTATGGTTGAAGAAATCTTTGGTCCTGTTATAACAATATATATATATAATACTGAAGAATGGGACTTAACATTAGATTTGTTGGAATCTACTTCTGAATATGCTCTTACTGGAGCAATATTTTCATTAGATAGATATGCAATTCAGCATGCTACAAAAAAATTAGAAAATGCAGCAGGTAATTTCTATATTAACGACAAACCTACTGGAGCTGTTGTTGGGCAGCAGCCTTTTGGTGGAGCTAGAGGATCTGGAACTAATGATAAAGCAGGTTCAATACTTAATTTATTAAGATGGGTTTCTCCTAGAACAATTAAAGAAACATTTGTACCTGCAAAAGACTACAGATACCCATTTTTAGATTAAACTATTTATCATATTATAAAAAGTTTATTAAAACAGGTTTTTTTTATGCTAGTGGAGTTGGACCACCAAAATTGACTGGAACACCTCCATTTGGATCTACATCTTTTATATCTCCGTGTTGATTCTCAAATTTATTAATATTATCAGATAAAGCTTTCATTAAGCGTTTTGCATGTTGTGGNGTTAATATAACTCTTGACTTTACTTTCGCCTTTACAACACCAGGCATCATCTGAATAAAATCAATAACAAACTCTGAAGGAGAGTGATTTATTATAGCAAGATTACTATATACGCCTTGAGCAACTTCTTCAGTCAATTCAATATTTAAACCATCTTTCTTTTTTTGTTGTGTCATAACTTTNTTTATTTTATNGAATCAACTAATTCNTCNGATTCTTCAACATTTTCATGTAATTTATCATACTCAATTTNAGAGCCAACTAAAGTNTCATTAGCATGAACTAATCCAGTACCTGCAGGTATTCTTTTACCAATAATAACATTTTCCTTTAATCCAATCAAATGATCACGTTTTGCANTNATTGCTGCTTCATTTAAAACCTTTGTAGTTTGCTGGAAAGATGCTGCAGAAATCCATGAATCAACTTGTAAGGATGCTCTTGTTATCCCNTGTAAAACAGGAGCNNCTACAGCGGATATAGTCTCTCTAGCTTCAACNACTTTCCCATCTTTTCTTTTAATTCTTGAATTCTCTTCTCTTANTTGTCTAGCAGAGACTATTTGTCCAGGCTTTAATGTTTCGGAGGTTCCCGAATCAATTACAATTTTCATTCCAAATAACTTATCATTTTGAGNTTGAAATGCATCTTTACTAACTAAAGAATCTTCTAAAAAGTAAGTATCACCAGAATCAATCACTTTAACTTTGCGCATCATTTGTCTAACTAATACCTCAAAATGCTTGTCATTAATCTTCACTCCTTGTAAACGATAAACATCTTGAATTTCATTAACAATAAATTGTTGAACTTCAACAACACCTTTAATCGCAAGGATATCTGACGGAGTAATAACTCCGTCACACAAAGGCATACCAGCCTTTACATAATCATTCTCTTGTACTAATATATGTTTTGATAATTTNATTAAATATTTTTTCTCTTCACCAGATTTTGTTGTAATAATAATCTGTCTATTTCCTCTAATAATTTTACCAAATGAAACTGAACCATCAACTTCAGTAACGACAGCAGGATTGGATGGATTTCTAGCTTCAAACATTTCTGTTACCCTTGGTAATCCTCCTGTAATATCTCCTGATGAANTAGCAGANCTAGGAATTTTAACTAAAATTTGACCTGCATGAATTTTTTCCCCGTCTTCTATTGCTAAATGAGCTCCAACTGGAATTGAATAAGTCTTATCACCAATAGATAATGATGGAGATATTTTTTTACTTCTACTATCAATTATTACTTTTTCCTTATAACCTGTTTGTTCGTCAGACTCNACTCTATATGAAACACCCTCTATAATATCATTAAATTTTATTTTACCATCAATTTCAGAAACTATTACTGCATTATATGGGTCCCACTCACACACTTTATCTCCAGCCTTAACTTTTCCTTTTTTGATAAAAATTGTTGCTCCATAAGGAACTATTGATGTTGACAAAATAGCTCCAGTTTCCTCATCAATTAGTTTTGTCTCAGCAGCTCTAGATACAACAATTTCTTTAACATTATTTTGTTTATCTTTAAAAGAAACNGTTTTTAAATCTTCAATTTCTAACACACCGTTTTTCTTAANTACAACTGAAGAATCAACCTCAGATCTTGATGCTGTACCTCCAACATGAAAAGTTCTTAATGTTAATTGTGTTCCTGGNTCTCCTACAGATTGAGCTGCTATTACACCAACTGACTCTCCTACTTGTGCNAATCTATTTGTAGATAATGATATACCATAACACATTTGACAAATACCTCTTNTAGATTGACAAGTTAACGCAGAACGAACTTCAACAGAATCAATTCCAGATGANTCAATATCTCTAGCAATAGAATCAGTAATCATTTCATTTGCATTGACCAACACCTTATTAGTTTTAGGATCTAAAACATCATTNAAACTAATTCTACCAGAAATTCTTTCAGATAATAANTCTAACACTTCATCATTATCTTTAAGAGCAAATACTTCTAANCCCTTTAATGTACCACAATCTTCTTCTGTAATAATAACATCTTGTGCAACGTCAACTAATCTTCTTGTTAAATATCCAGCATCAGCTGTTTTAAGAGCAGTATCAGCTAAACCTTTTCGAGCACCGTGAGTTGATATAAAGTATTCTAAAATTGAAAGTCCTTCTTTAAAATTGGTAGTAATAGGGTTTTCAATAATTGATTCACCATGATCTCCAGATTTTTTTGGCTTTGCCATCAATCCTCTCATTCCCGATAGCTGACGAATTTGTTCTTTAGAGCCTCTTGCTCCTGAATCTAACATCATATATACAGAATTAAATCCTTGCTTATCGGAACTAATATTTTTCATTACTGTATCAGTTAATCTAGCATTTGTTGTTGTCCAAACATCGATTACTTGATTNTATCTCTCATTATTTGTAATGAAACCCATAGAGTAATTATTTTTAATCTCATCAACCTTATTATTTGCATCAGTTATTAGNTGATNTTTTTCAGTTGGAATAATTACATCTCCTAAGTTGAAGGATAAACCTCCTNTAAACGCCATATTAAATCCTATATCCTTAATAGCATCTAGAAAATGTACTGTTTCAGTAACACCACATATNTCTANAACATTTCCAATAATACTACGTAATGCTTTTTTNGTAAGTAATTCATTCACAAAATCAACTCCANAAGGAACATATTCATTAAATAACACTCTCCCTACAGTTGTTCTTATCATAGATTTTTTACCATTTTTATCTATATTTTTAATATTTATAATGGCATGTAAATCAGCTTTCTTTTCATTATATGCAATTTTCACTTCTCTTAAAGAATAAAAATTCATACCCTCCCCTTTAACAACTTCTTCTTTGGTAGATTTTTTTTCCTTAGTCATATAATATAAACCTAAAATCATATCCTGAGATGGAATAGTTATTGGAGACCCATTAGCAGGGTTTAAAATATTGTGAGATGACAACATTAAGACTTGTGCTTCTAATATAGCAGCGGAACCAAGAGGTAAATGTACTGCCATCTGATCACCATCAAAATCAGCATTAAAAGCTGCACATGCTAAAGGATGGAGCTGTATAGCCTTACCTTCTATCATTTTTGGTTGAAATGCTTGAATTCCAAGTCTATGAAGTGTTGGTGCTCTGTTTAGTAACACG
This sequence comes from Flavobacteriales bacterium, assembly GCA_002711125.1. Classification (GTDB taxonomy): domain Bacteria; phylum Bacteroidota; class Bacteroidia; order Flavobacteriales; family BACL11. The sequence continues at coordinate 100,829 of PAHN01000012.1, read as the reverse complement.
GGATGACCTTTCATAACATTTTCTAAAATATCCCACACAACAGCTTCTCTATTATCAATAATTTTTTTTGCAGATTTAACTGTTTTAACAATACCTCTTTCAATTAATTTTCTAATAACAAAAGGCTTATATAACTCAGCAGCCATATCTTTAGGTAAACCACACTCATGTAATGCTAATTCAGGGCCAACAACAATAACTGAACGAGCAGAATAATCAACTCTTTTACCTAACAAATTTTGTCTAAATCTTCCTTGCTTTCCTTTTAAAGCATCTGATAGAGATTTTAAAGCACGTTTACCATCTGTTTTAACAGCTGCAGATTTTCTTGAATTATCAAATAATGCATCAACAGATTCCTGAAGCATTCTTTTTTCATTTCTTAAAATAATTTCTGGCGCATTAATTTCCATTAATCTTTTAAGTCTATTATTACGAATAATAACTCTTCTATAAAGATCATTTAAATCAGAAGTTGCAAATCTACCTCCATCAAGAGGAACTAATGGTCTAAGCTCAGGTGGAATAACTGGAATAACCTTTATGACCATCCATTCTGGTCTATTTTCAGTGTGTTTATGTCCATCCCTAATAGATTCAACTATCTGCAATCTTTTTAGTGCTTCCTTCTTTCGTTGTTGTGATGTTTCTGTATCTGCTTGATTTCGTAATTTATATGAAAGATCATCTAAATTAATTCGAGCCAATAAGTCATGTATGGCTTCTGCTCCCATTTTAGCAATAAATTTATTTGGATCATCATCAGATAAATACTGATTTTCAGATGGCAAAGAATCTAAAATATTTAAATATTCCTCTTCAGTTAAAAAATCAAGATACTTTATTTCTTCTCCTTCATTATTTTTAAGATTCTCTGGCGCATTAATCACAACATATCGTTCATAATAAATAATCATATCCAACTGCTTTGATGCTAAACCTAAAAGGTATCCTATTTTATTTGGTAGTGTTCTAAAATACCATATGTGTGCAACAGGAACTACTAAGTTTATATGACCTATTCGTTCTCTTCTAACTTTTTTTTCAGTTACTTCAACTCCACATCGATCACAAACAATTCCTCGATACCTAATTCTTTTATATTTTCCACAATGACACTCAAAATCTTTAGTTGGTCCAAAAACTCTCTCACAAAACAATCCTCCACTCTCTGGTTTATATGTTCTATAATTAATAGTTTCAGGCTTGGTAACTTCTCCAGATGATTTAGCCAACACGTCTTCTGGTGATGACAAACTGATTTTAATTCTATTTATATCTTGTGCTTGTATTGTTTTTCTAGTATTTTTCATATATATATTATTCAAATGAAACTTTTAAACCTAAACCATTCAATTCATGTAATAAAACATTAAAAGATTCAGGAATACCTGCATTAGGGAGCTCTTTACCTTTAACAATTGATTCAAAAGCTTTTGCTCTTCCAATTACATCATCAGACTTTAATGTAAGCATTTCTTGTAAAATATTAGAAGCTCCATAACCCTCCAAAGCCCAAACCTCCATTTCTCCAAGTCTTTGGCCTCCAAATTGTGCCTTACCACCTAATGGTTGCTGAGTTATAAGTGAATATGGACCAATAGATCGAGCATGCATTTTATCATCAATTAAATGACCTAATTTAAGCATATAAATAATTCCAACAGTTGCTGCTTGTTCAAATCTTTCCCCAGTTCCACCATCATACAAAAAAGTTTGCCCTAGCCTTGGAAGCATAGCTTCATCCGTTTGTTCATTAATCTGATCAATACTTGCTCCATCAAAAACAGGAGTAGCATATGTTCTATCTAATTTATCTCCAGCCCAACCAAGAATAGTTTCGTAAATTTGACCTAAATTCATTCTTGAAGGAACACCAAGAGGATTTAAAATAATATCAACTGATGTGCCATCATCTAAAAATGGCATATCTTCTTCCTTGACAATTCTTGAAACGATTCCTTTATTTCCGTGACGACCTGCTAATTTATCACCTACCTTAATCTTTCTTTTCTGAGCAATTTGCACCTTTGCAAGTTGGAGTACTCCAGCAGGTAATTCATCGCCAATAGTTATTGCAAAACATTTTCTTCGATGCTCCCCATATATATCATTATATTTTCTTAAATAATTTTCAATAGTATAGTTGACTAAAGTATTATTTTCATCGCTTGCTGTCCAATTGTAAGGATCAATTAAAGTATAATCAATAGATAAAAGCATTTTTTTAGTAAACTTTTCACTTTTTTCAATGACTATTTCTCCCAAAATATTTTTAACACCCTTAGAAGCTTTCCCTCCAATAATTTGATATAATTTCGAAGATAACATTCCCTTTAAAGATACTGCCTCTTTTTCAAAAGATTGATTTAATTTTTCTAATTCTTCTTTATCGGATGCTTTAGTTTTACGATCTTTAATAGTTTTAGAATATAAAGATTTACCAATAACAACTCCACGATCAGCTGGTTTTGCTTTTAATGATGCATCTTTTACATCACCTGCCTTTTCTCCAAATATTGCTCTAAGAAGCTTTTCTTCTGGAGTTGGATCTGACTCCCCTTTAGGTGTAATTTTACCTATTAGAATATCACCATGGTTTACATGAGAGCCAACTCTTATCATACCATACTCATCTAAATCCTTAGTTGCAGTTTCACTAATATTTGGTATATCAGCAGTTAATTCTTCAACACCTCTTGTTGTTTCTCTGACATTAACAACATGCTCTGCTATATGTAAGGAAGTAAACAAATCTTCTTTAACAACTCTTTCTGACAAAATAATTGCATCCTCAAAATTATAACCTTTCCAAGGCATAAATGCTACTTTCAAATTTCTACCAATAGCTAACTCTCCATTTTGTGTTGCATAACCTTCGCATAAAACTTGACCTTTTTTAACTTTATCTCCAACTCTAACTATTGGCTGGATATTAATACAAGTACGCTGATTAGTCTTTTGAAATTTTGTTAACTTATAAGATTTTTCAGTATCATCAAAACTTACTAATTCTTCTTCTTTTGTTTTTTGATATTGTACTCTAATCTCATTTGAGTCAACAAAAGTAATTATCCCATCTCCCTCAGCATTAATCATAGTTCTTGAATCTCTAGCAACATGAGGTTCAATACCAGTTCCTACTATAGGTGAGTCAGTTCTTAATAATGGAACAGCCTGACGCATCATATTTGAACCCATAAGAGCTCTATTAGCATCATCGTGCTCTAAAAAAGGTATTAAAGAAGCAGCAATAGAAGCAATTTGATTAGGAGCTACATCCATGAGTGTAACATTTTTAGGATCAGCTATCAGATAGTCTGCTTCACTTCTAGACTGTATTTTATCATTTATAAATAAACCTTCATTATTTAAGTCAGCATTTGCTTGTGCAATCACTTCATCTATTTCTTGTTCTGCAGTTTTATAAGTTGGTTTATTATTTAAATCAACAACTCCATCAACAACTTTTCTATATGGAGTTTCAATAAATCCTAAAGAATTAATTTTTGCAAAAACAGCTAAAGAAGAAATAAGTCCAATATTTGGACCTTCTGGTGTTTCAATTGGGCATAGCCTTCCATAATGAGTATAGTGGACATCTCGCACTTCAAAACCTGCTCTTTCTCTAGTTAGACCTCCAGGTCCTAATGCAGAAATTCTTCTTTTATGTGTTACCTCTGCAAGAGGATTTGTTTGATCCATAAATTGAGAAAGTTGAGATGTTCCAAAAAAAGAATTAATCACGGCAGATAATGTCTTAGCATTAATTAAATCAATAGGAGTAAAAACCTCATTATCTCTTACATTCATTCTTTCCCTAATAGTACGAGCCATTCTACTTAAACCAACATTAAATTGATTTGATAATTGTTCTCCAACAGTTCTTATTCTTCTGTTACTTAGGTGATCTATATCATCAACATCTACCCTTGAATTTACTAAAGATATGAGATTTGTAATGATAGAAACAATATCCTCTTTAGTTAGCACCATTTTATCTTCTGCAATATCTAATTTTAATCTTGAATTAATTCTAAATCTACCGACATGACCTAAACTATATCTTTGATCTGAAAAGAACAGCTTATCTATCATTCCTCTAGCAGTTTCATCATCTGGTGCTTCAGCAGTTCTCAACTGTCTGTAAATATGACGAATTGCTTCAACTTCTGAGTTAGTTGGGTCTTTTTGTAATGTGTTGTAAATTAAAGCATGATCCGCTGATGTTTCATCTTCTTTATGCAATAAAATTGTTTCAACACCAGAATCAACAATGTCATTTATATGTTCCTTAGCTAAAACAGTATCTCTCTCAAGTATTATTTCATTTCTCTCAATTGGAACTAATTCACCAGTATCCTCATCAACAAAATCATCTACCCAAGATTTTAATACTCTAGCAGATAATTTTCTACCCAAATGTTTTTTTAACCCACTTTTAGATACTTTTATTTCATCAGCTAAGTTAAAAATTTGTAAAATATCACGATCTGATTCATATCCAATAGCCCTCAACAAAGTAGTTACAGGTAATTTCTTTTTTCTGTCAATGTAAGCATATAAAACATTATTAATATCTGTTGTAAATTCAATCCAAGAACCCTTAAAAGGAATAACTCTAGCAGAATATAATTTTGTTCCATTTGAATGAAAACTTTGACCAAAAAATACACCAGGAGACCTATGTAATTGAGAAACAACGATTCGTTCAGCTCCATTTATAACAAAACTTCCTTTAGGTGTCATAAAAGGTATATTCCCAAAATAAACATCTTGCACAATGGTTTCAAAATCTTCGTGATCTGGGTCAGTACAATATAACTTTAATTTTACTTTTAATGGAACTTTAAATGTTAAACCTCTGTCAATACATTCATCAATAGAATATCTTGGAGGGTCAATTGTGTAATCAATAAACTCTAAAACAAAATTATTTCTAGAGTCAGAAATTGGAAAAAGTTCTTCAAAAGCTTTATATAAACCTTCATTTCTTCTTTCTTCTAAGGTTGTCCCAATCTGAAAAAAAGATTGAAAACTTTTAAGTTGAACATCTAAAAAATCAGGAAAATCTGCCTTATTTTTTATAGATGCGAAATTAATTCTTTGGTTGTTATTTTTGTTAAGCAAGGCTATAAATTTATTTAGTTATAAAAAAGGTGAAACAATAGAAACCAAAGATTTCAAACCTTATATAAATAAGGTTTGAAACTTGGAGAATTCTACAAAAATTACTTAAGTTCTACTTCCGCTCCAGCTTCTTCTAAAGCTTTTTTAATACCTTCAGCTTCATCTTTAGCGACACCTTCTTTTACTGCCTTAGGAGCAGAATCAACAATATCTTTAGCTTCTTTAAGTCCTAATCCTGTAAGTTCCTTTACAGCCTTTACAACTTGTAATTTAGCACCTCCTGGTGCTTTTAAGATAACATCAAATTCTGTTTTTTCATCTCCACCTGCACCACCTCCATCAGCGGCTGGTCCTGCTACTGCTACTGCTGCTGCTGCTGCTGGCTCAATGCCATATTCTTCTTTAAGTATTGTTGCTAATTCATTAACATCCTTAACTGAAAGATTAACTAACTGTTCTGCGAAATCTTTTAAATTTGCCATTTTAATTTGTTTTAATTGTTTTTATTATTTTAAATGTTGGAAGCATTTTAATTTTTATTTTTTTCTAATGTACTGATAATACCTGCAAGTTTATTACCACTAGATTGCAAACTAGAGATAACATTCTTTGCTGGAGACTGTAATAAAGTTATAATATCACCTATTAATTCTTCTTTTGACTTAAGGTCTGCAAGAGTAGATAAATTTTCATCTCCGATATATAAAGCCTCTTCTAAATAAGCTGCTTTAAGTATTGGTTTATCATTTTTCTTTCTAAATTCTTTAATTACTTTAGCTGCAGTGTTAGCAGCCTCAGATTGCATAATTGATGTGTTACCTGAAAGAACATTATATAATTCAGTAAAATCAGTTTCATTTTTTTCAAATGCTTTCTTCAATAAAGTATTTTTCACAACCTTTAATGAAACTTCTCTCTTATAACACAATCTTCTTAATGCACTATTTTGCTCAGCATTCAATCCAGAGATATCAGCTAAATAAAAATTATTATTATTATTAAGCATCTCCTCAATAGTTGCAATCATTTCATTTTTTTCTTCTCTATTCATAGCTTACAAATTTCAAGTTTATTTTAAAGAATTAATATCGATTTCAACACCTACCCCCATAGTACTAGACATGTAAATACTTTTTATGTAAGTTCCTTTTGCAGCAGACGGCTTAAGCTTGATAATAGTCTGTATTAACTCATCAGAATTTTCTGCAATCTTAGTTGGGTCAAATGATACTTTTCCTATAGATGCATGTATAATTCCATTTTTTTCAACCTTAAAATCAATTTTCCCCTTTTTTACATCTGAAACTGCTTTACCAATGTCCATAGTTACTGTTCCGGATTTTGGATTAGGCATTAAATTTCTAGGACCTAATATTCTACCTAAAGCACCTATTTTACCCATAACTGAAGGCATTGTAATTATAACATCAATATCTGTCCACCCTGATTTTATTTTTTGAATAAATTCATCCAAACCAACGTAATCTGCTCCGGCATCTTTTGCTTCTAACTCTTTATCTGCGGTCACTAAAGCCAAAACTTTTACATTTTTACCTGTACCGTGAGGTAATGATACAACTCCTCTAACCATTTGGTTGGCTTGCTTTGGATCAACTCCTAATCTAACTGATAAATCAATAGAAGCATCAAATTTTACTTTGGAATTTTCCTTAACTAATGAAGATGCATCAATTAAATTATATGATTTACTCAAATTTATATTTTCTAATACAGCTTTTCTATTTTTACTTATTGCCATCTATTTTTATTTTATTAAGAAGGAAATTTTCCTTTAACATTAACACCCATACTTCTAGCAGTTCCGGCTACCATTTTCATAGCAGACTCTATTTTAAAGGCATTTAAATCATCCATTTTATCTTCTGCAATAACTTTTATTTGTTCCCAAGTGACAGAACCAACTTTTTGTTTATTAGGTTCAGCAGATCCTCCTTTTTTCTTTGCTGCTGCTAAAATTTGAACAGCTGCTGGAGCAGTCTTTGTAACAAACTCGAAAGATTTATCTGCAAATACTGTTATGATAACTGGAACTATACTTCCTGCTTTATCTTGAGTTCTTGCATTAAACTGTTTACAAAACTCCATAATATTTACTCCTTTAGCTCCTAATGCTGGACCAACTGGAGGGGCTGGATTAGCGCCTCCACCTCTAATTTGTAACTTAATAATTCCTGAAATTTCTTTTGCCATTATTTATATTTTTTCTACTTGCATAAAATTTAACTCCAAAGGTGTTTTTCTACCAAATATTTTAACCATTAATTGTAATTTCTTTTTTTGTTCATCAATAGCTTCAATTTCTGCATGAAAGCTATTAAAAGGACCGTCAATAACTTTTACGGTTTCACCAACTACAAATGGAATATTGACTTGTTCCTCTGTTAATGCCATATCATCAACTTTACCTAAAATTCTATTAATTTCACTTTTTCTCATTGGAACCGGAACACCTCCTTTAGTAGCTCCAAGAAAACCTAAAACATTAGTGACATTTTTTAATATATGCGGCACTTCTCCTACAAGATTTGCTTCAATTAAAACATAACCAGGAAAAAAATTTTTTTCTTTACTTATCTTTTTTCCATTTCTAATTTGATAAACTTTTTCAGTTGGTACTAAAATTTTTGAAACAAATTCTTTCATTCCTACTCTTTCTATTTCTTTTTCAATAAAAGAAACAGTTTTTCTCTCTTTACCTCCAATAACTCTAAGTACGTACCAATTCATATTTTCAACTTGTTGTGTCATTAAAACAAACTATAAAATATATCCATACCTCCACTAAAAACACGATCCATTAAATAAATAATTAATGCTATAATCAAAGAGGCTATTGCAACTACAATAGAACTACTTTGTAGTTCAGACCAGCTCGGCCAACTTACCTTATTAATTAGCTCGTCATATGAACTTTTTAAATATGATTGTTTTTTTGCCATATATCTTTACCCTAACATTTTTTTGCACGGGTGGAGAGACTCGAACTCCCAGCCAATAGTTTTGGAGACTACTACTCTACCAATTGAGCTACACCCGTATATATATAGCAAAGAAAGATTGAAAAACAATCCTTCTTTACTAAATAATTATACACTTGATTACTATAGTAATTTAGTAATCTGTCCAGCTCCTACAGTTCTACCACCTTCTCGTATTGCAAATCTTAAACCTTCACTCATTGCAACAGGAGATATTAATTCAACTGTAATTGTTAAGTTATCTCCAGGCATAACCATCTCTGTTCCAGATGGAAGTACAATTTCACCTGTAACATCAGTAGTTCTAATATAAAACTGAGGTCTATACTTATTATGAAATGGTGTATGTCTTCCACCTTCTTCTTTTTTCAAAATATATACCTCCGCCTCAAACTTATCATGAGGAGTAACAGAACCTGGCTTACAAATAACCATACCTCTTTTTATATCTGTTTTTTCAATTCCTCTTAATAAAATACCAACATTATCTCCTGCTTCACCTCTATCAAGTATTTTTCTAAACATCTCTACACCTGTAATAGTAGAATCTAATTTTTCAGCTCCCATACCAATGATATCAACAGCATCACCTGTGTTAGCAACACCTGTTTCAATTCTTCCTGTTGCTACTGTCCCTCTACCTGTAATTGTAAATACATCTTCAACAGGCATTAAGAATGGTTTTTCATTTTCTCGCACTGGCTCTTTAATCCATGAGTCTACAGCTTCCATTAATTCAAGAATCTTTGGAGTCCACTCAGCATCCCCGTTTAATCCACCTAATGCTGAACCTGAAACAATAGGGGTATTATCGCCATCGTAATCATAAAATGATAACAACTCTCTCACCTCCATCTCAACTAATTCCATTAACTCAGGGTCATCAACCATGTCAGATTTATTTAAAAAGACAACAATACCTGGAACACCTACTTGTCTAGCAAGTAAAATATGCTCTCTTGTTTGCGGCATAGGACCATCAGTTGCAGCACATACTAAAATAGCTCCATCCATTTGAGCAGCTCCTGTAACCATATTTTTAACGTAATCTGCGTGACCTGGACAATCAACGTGGGCGTAATGTCTATTTGCTGTCTCATATTCTACATGAGCAGTATTAATAGTAATCCCTCTTTCTTTTTCCTCTGGCGCATTATCAATTTCTTCAAAGGCACGAACTTCAGTCCCATGAATTTCTGCTAATACCTTTGTAATTGCAGCTGTTAAAGTTGTTTTTCCATGATCAACATGACCAATAGTACCAATATTCAAGTGTGGCTTGGTACGATTAAAATTTTCTTTTGCCATTTTATTATAATTTAGTTAATAATTTTAATTTTTACATAAACATTCATATCCATAAATATTAAATTCAATTTTTTTAAGAGCCAATGACGGGAATTGAACCCGTGACCTCTTCCTTACCAAGGAAACGCTCTACCTCTGAGCTACATCGGCAAGAAATAAGAGCGAGAGACGGGATTCGAACCCGCGACCCTCAGCTTGGAAGGCTGACGCTCTACCAACTGAGCTACTCTCGCAGTAATTCGTCTTAAAGAGTGGGGAGAACAGGATTCGAACCTGTGAAGGCATAGCCAGCAGATTTACAGTCTGCCCTCGTTGACCGCTTGAGTATCTCCCCATGATAAACAAGAGCCGATAGAGGGACTCGAACCCACGACCTGCTGATTACAAATCAGCTGCTCTAGCCAGCTGAGCTATATCGGCTAATTATCGAATTTAACACATATTTCAATGAACCATTCCCTTAAAATGGGCTGCAAATTTAGCAAAATATTTGATAAAGACAACTTTAATGAATACTTTTTTCAGTAATAAATTTGAATAAAGAATAAAAGATTATTTTTTCTTGTTTTTTATAATCTGTTTTCTTAGTGCTTGTGATACTAAACTTATAGACTCTTCAAATGAATTTGTATTTTTTTTTTGCAAAAAAAACACCTAAATCTGAATGAAATTTAATTTCAACAATCTTATTTTTATATGATCTAGGTTTATCAACTTTAAGATATATTTCAGCACTAATTAAATTATTAGTAATAGAAACTAATTTTTGTATTTTCTTTTGAATTAAGAAATTTAATTTTCCTGCAATTGAAAAATTAACGGAATTGATTTGAATGTTCATAATAGTAGAGTTTTATGCTCTAGGATGAGCTTGTTGATAAATTATTTTTAGTTTATCAATAGTATTGTGTGTGTATACTTGAGTAGCACTTAAATTTGCATGCCCAAGCAGTTCCTTAATTGCATTAATATCAGCCCCATTATTCAACATATGAGTAGCAAAAGTATGTCTTAAGATATGCGGACTATTTTTATCAATACTACTAATTTTACTTATATATTTTTTAACGACTCTATAAACTAATTTATTGTATACTCTCTGTTTTTTTAAATTAGTAAATAAATATTCATTAAGACAATATTTTGAAATATATGAAGATATTTCAATAATTATTTTACTTGAAAGAGGTATAATTCTTTCCTTATTTCTCTTACCTAATACTTTAACATAATAAGAATCAAAACTTATATGTTTAATTTTAATATTTACAAGCTCTGATAATCTAATGCCTGTTAAATAAAACAATTCAATAATCAACTTATCTCTTTCTCCTATAAACCCTTTGGGAAAAGAAACTTCATTTAATAATGACTGCATACTTTCTTGATCAACAAATACAGGTAATTTTTTTTTTGACTTTGGCGGGATAATTTTCAACATAGGATTAATAGTTAAATAATCTTCTCTAACTAAAAACTTGAAATATGACCTCAATGTAGAAATCTTTCTGTTAACTGAGCTTACTTTTATATCAGATTCTAGCAAAAAAGCAACGTAATTTCTTATAATTTTAAAACTGATTTGTTGAATATCAGTATTTATAGAATTATTATTTTTTAAAAAATTAAAAAATTGTAATAAATCATTTTTATAAGCTATAGTTGTATGAGTTGAAAATCTTTTTTCAGATGATAAAAAAATTATAAAATCTTTTATATACATAAAAACCTTTTTATATGTAACGAAATTACAAATAAAAAGGTTTTAATAAACAAATAGTTTTTTAATATTTTTATTCCATCTCTCTTAAACGAGCATTGGAATAAGAAGCTTTTTGCATTTTGACACGATGTCTTTCAGTTGGCTTAATATATTGTTTTTTTTCACGCAGTCTTTTTAGAGTTCCAGTTTGCAAAAATTTTCTCTTCAAACGTTTTAGAGCTCTATCAATTTGCTCTCCTTCTTTTACAGGTATTACAAGCATCTTTTAAAATTTTAGGGCCGCAAACTTACAAATATCTTTATAAATATCAAAATTGTCAAATAATTTGTTTTGCAATTACTAGTTTTTGTATTTCTGAAGTACCTTCTCCAATAGTACATAGTTTAGAATCCCTGTAAAATCTTTCAACCGGAAAATCTTTAGTATAGCCATAACCACCTAATATCTGAACAGCATCATTTGAGATTTTAACAGCTATCTCTGATGAAAAATACTTTGCCATTGCTCCATTTATAGACATTTTTTGACCATTATTTTTTTTGTACGCTGCTTTGTATGTTAATAATTCTGCAGCCTCTATTTCTGACTTCATATCTGAAAGTTTAAATGAAATTGCTTGAAAATCAGAAATAGGCCTACCAAATTGTTGACGTTCTTTAGAATATTTTAAAGCAGCTTGATATGCTCCCTTTGCAATTCCTAAGGAAAGTGCAGCGATTGAAATTCTTCCTCCATCAAGAACCTTCATAGATTGAATAAATCCTTCACCAACTTTACCTAATATATTTTCTTGCGGAACTTTACAATTATCAAAAATTAATTCTGCAGTTTCAGAAGCTCTCATACCTAACTTATCCTCCTTTTTACCAAAACTCAATCCAGGTGTTCCCGACTCTACAACAAATGCAGTCATACCTCTAGAATCTCCCTTTTCACCTGTTCTTGCAATCACTACCACTATATCTCCTGAAATAGCATGTGTGATAAAATTCTTTGCTCCATTAAGCACCCAAAATTGACCATCATAAACTGCTGTTGTTGACATTCCTCCAGCATCAGAACCAGTATTATGTTCGGTTAGACCCCAAGCGCCAATCCATTGTGCTGTTGCTAGCTTAGGAAGCCACTTTTTCTTTTGATCTTCACTACCGAATTGCAAAATATGACCCGTACATAATGAATTATGCGCAGCCATTGACAAACCTATAGAAGGATCTAAAATAGCTAATTGCTCTATAGCGGTAATATACTCATCATATGTAAAACCCGCTCCTCCATACACCTGAGGAACAAGCACACCCATTAACCCTAAATTACCCAGTTTTTTAAAAACATCTAAAGGAAAAAATTGTTTATCGTCCCATTCTCTAACAAATGGTGTAATATTATTTCTCCCAAATTGCCTAATCATATCCGCAATCATTTTTTGGTTCTCATTGTAACTAAAATTCATATCAAATAATCTTTTAAAGTAATGATATTCGTTGAATATTTTTTTAAGCAACTCTTACCACTTAAATAATCTAAACTAATTATAAAAGCAAAACCAGCCACTTTTGCATCTAACTTCTTGATTAGTTCTGCTGCAGCTGTTGCAGTACCTCCTGTTGCTAATAAATCATCATGAATTAATATATTCCAATCTTTTTTAATATCTTTTTTATGAACTTCAATAGTAGAAGTACCATACTCTAATTTATAACTCATACTAATTGTTTCAGAAGGAAGCTTTCCTTTCTTTCTTATTGGAATAAAAGGAATGTTCATCTTGTTTGCTAATAAAAAACCATATAAAAAACCTCGACTCTCGATTCCAACTATAGCATCTACTTTTATATTTTTTAATCTTTGAATAAAAGTATCAATTATCTTATTACTGAGTTCACTATCCATTAGTAATGAAGTAATATCTTTGAAGTTTATTCCGTTTTTAGGAAAATCAGGTACAGTTCTTATTACATTGTCTATTTTTTCTCTAACGGACATTCTTAATATTTTTAATGTATTTTTTAAGCTCAAGTTTAACTTTTGGAAATAATATTATTAAACCAATCATATTTGGAAATACTAATGCTAAAATCATTGCATCAGAAAACTTAATTACCGCATCTAGGGTTGCTGAAGAACCAATAACAATAAAAATAAGAAATAATCCTTTATATAATAAATCAGCTGTTTTACCTTTTCCAAATAAATACTTCCATGACTGAAGACCATAATATGACCAAGAAATCATAGTAGAAAAAGCAAAAAGAACAATTGCAATTGTCAGTATAATTGAAAAACCTGGAATAGAAGAATCAAAAGCTTTAGAAGTTAAATCAACTCCACCAATTGATTCTCCTGTCTTATTTAAAAAAACTTTACCACTTTCAACTGTTCCATAAGAAAATTGACTTTCTAAATTACCACTTTCCATATTAAAAAATATAATAACAAAAGCTGTCATGGTACAAATTACAACCGTATCAATAAATGGTTCTAATAAAGCAACAACACCTTCTGATGCAGGATTTTTTGTTTTAACTGCAGAATGTGCTATCGCAGCAGATCCTGCTCCAGCCTCATTAGAAAATGCAGCACGTTGAAAACCCACAATAATAACACCAATAATGGCTCCTACACCAGCCATAGGAGTGAAAGCTCCATTAAAAATTAATTCAATAGCTTCATCTATATATGAAAAATTCATTAAGATAATAAAAAGGGAAGCAACAACATATATTCCAGCCATAAAAGGAACAATTTTTTCAGTAAACTTTGCAATTCTCTTAATACCTCCAATTATTACAATTCCAACTAAAACAGCAAGAATAATTCCAATAAAAAAACCCGACGAGCCCCCAGATAATGAAAACATTGTAGAAAGCTGCTCGGTTGCTTGATTAGACTGAAATGCATTTCCTCCACCAAAAGAAGCTCCAACACAAAGTATTGCAAAAAGAACTGCCAAAATTTTTCCCAAAACTTTCATCCCTCCTTCTTTTAAACCTTTTTCCAAATAATACATAGGACCTCCATAAACTGTTCCATCATTACCAACGTCCCTGTATTTAACACCCAATGTACATTCAACAAATTTTGTTGACATACCAATCAAACCGCAAACTATCATCCAAAAAGTTGCGCCAGGTCCACCAAGAGCTATAGCCACAGCAACTCCTGCAATGTTACCCAAACCAACGGTTCCGGAAACGGCAGTAGCTAAAGCTTGAAAATGCGAGACTTCACCATCTTTTCCTTCATCATTAATTGTCCCCTTAATATCTCCTTCAATATTTAAATTAGACTTTTCAGCAGAATGATTCTCTAAATCATCATATTTACCTCGAACTGTATTTATTGCTAATTTAAATTTAGTTAATCCAGGAAAAGAAAAATAAATTGTAAAAAAAGTTGCACCAAAAACTAAAATAAGTAACACTATAGGGATATCTATTCCTCCAATATTTATAGTAGTAAGAACAAAATTCTCCCAATCTGTTGCAATTGGCATAAACTGATCATTAATCTTTTTATCCATACCTTCCGCAAGTGTCAAAAAAGGACTCATAATAAAAAATGATAATAAAAATTTCTTCATAATTGTTTTTTTAATTGTTGCTCAATAATTGATAAAGACTCTTCAAATGAATGAGGATTATATTTTAAATGACTTATTGCCTTTTCTAAAATAAAACCTGTTTTTCTAGGTCTTTCAGCTTTTTGATTTAAATCATTAGTATTAATTTTGTTTAACTTTTTACAAGAATACCCAAAATATTTTGCAGTTCTTTCAACAATATCATAAATACTCATAATATCTTTTCCCGAAACATGGTAAATTCCAGTAACTTTCTTCATTGCAGCAAATATACAAGCATCTGCCAAATCCTCAGCTAAAGTTGGAGCTCGAAATTGATCATCTATAATATTAATTTCTTCTCCTTTTTTCAAAGCAGATTTTGCCCATAAAACAATATTACTTTTGGTTAAACCTTCAGCAACTCCAAACAAAATAATTGTTCTTAAAATTGTAGACTGAACATTATGTTGTAAAAGAAGCTGTTCAGATTTAAGTTTTGACATACCATAATATGAAAGCGGATTTGGCACATCATCCTCTTTATATGGTCCTGATTTACCATCAAAGACAAAATCTGTCGAAATATGTATTAAATGAGCATTTACACTTAAACATGCATTTGCTAAGTATCCAACAGCATTACAATTTAAATCATCACATTTTTCTTTTTGGTCTTCACATAAATCAACATTAGTCATCGCTGCTGTATTAATAACAACATCAGGCTGTATATCAAAAATAATATTCGAAACAGCAAAATTATCTGTAATATCTAAATTAAAGTATTTATAACCTTTTCTATTTTGAACCCTATTTTGCCCTTTTGATGTCGCTATTAAACTAAAAAAACTATCAGATTTTAATTTATTAATAAGTTTTTGCCCAAGAAGACCATTACTTCCAGTTATTAAAATTTTCATCAAATTAATCTTTATTAATTTTTTGATGATTGATTAAAACATCAATCTTATCTACGATTACCTTTTCAAGATCCATAATAGAATTTTCTACTTTAAGAATTTGATGCTCAAGCTCTATAATTTTGGCTTGATTTTTTTTTGATTTTTGAATATCAATAATTAACCAAGCAAAAGCAACAACTTCAATAATTAATAATATTATTGTTAAAATAATTTGTAAATCACCCATATCTTATAAATCAAATACACTTCTCTTTTTATATTTAAAATGATATCTTATTTTTAGAATAAATATCATCATCAAATATACTAATATAGTAAGTGCATTTGCAAAACTTGCATAAATAAAAACAAGCCTAACAAATGACACTCTTACACCAAGTAAGTCACCCCACCAAGAGCTTACACCAAAAAACCTCTTTTCAAATACTAATCTTAATAATCGTATCATAAATTAATGTGTAGACCTGCAAATTAATCATTTTTTAGATAATATATATATTAGCACAAAAATATTTAACTATTTACAAAATGTTTTATCTATTTTCTAAAATACTTGTATTTTTAATTAAACCAACTACATGGTTAATACTACTAATTATAGCAGCAATAATTTTTAAAACAAACAGAAAAAAAATATTAATAACAACTCTGTTTATATTTTATATTTTAACGAATAGTTTTCTTGCAGATAGCTGTTCTAAGATTTGGGAAAGCAAAAGAATAAAACTAAAGAAAAATTACGATGTTGGAATTGTTTTAGGGGGTGTCTCAAATTATGACTCTAAAAAACAATTACATAACTTTAATAAACACGTAGATAGATTAATATATGCAGAGCAACTATATCGACAGGGAAAAATAAAGAAAATTCTATTAAGCGGTGGAAATGGAATGTTATTTAATAATGGATATAAGGAGGCAGAATCAATGAAAAATCACCTCTTAAAAAATAATATTCCACCGCAAGATATTATAATAGAAAACACATCAAGAAATACCAAAGAAAATGCATTTAATTCCGTGAAAATTTTGAATAAAAATTTCAAAGAAGGTGATTTTTTACTTATTACATCTGCAATACACATGAAAAGAGCTAAGCTTTGCTTTAATAAAGCCGGTATTGATATAGATTACTTTGCTACTGACTATACAAATTCAAACACAAAAATTAGATTAGATTATTTATTTATACCTCAATCTGGTGCTATCGAAGTTTGGGAAGAATTAATACACGAGTTATTTGGTTATATTAGCTATAGACTATTTTTCTAAAAAGCCTAAATCAGATAATAAGTTAGACATATTTTGTTGTATTTTTTTTGATTCAATTTTTGCATTTTCAGCAAAACTTGCACAATTACTTGCATAAATAATACTTCTTGAAGAATTAATCAAAATACCACACTCAGAATTTAAACCATACTGTGCGACTTCATACAAACTTCCTCCTTGCTTCCCCACTCCAGGAATCAATAAAAAATGATTAGGTATAATCTTTCTAATTTCTTTTATTCTTGTAGCTTTAGTTGCACCAACAACATACATCATATTCTTAGAAGAACCCCATTTTTTAGAAACCCTTATAATTTCTTCAAAAAGATGTAAGCCATTTGCCAACTTAGTATTTTGAAAATCTAATGAACCTTGATTTGAAGTTAGGGCTAAAAGTATTACCCACTTATCTTTATAATTTAAATAGGGTGAAATAGAATCAAATCCCATAAATGGAGAAAGAGTAATACAATCAAATTTTAAATTATCAAAATAAGATCTAGCGTACATTTTTGATGTATTACCTATATCTCCCCTCTTCGCATCAGCTATTGTAAGAATATTAGAAGGGATATAATCAATAGTTTTTTGCAATGAAAGCCACCCCTGTTTTCCCATACTTTCATAAAATGCAATATTGGGTTTATATGCAACACAAAAATCTTTTGTTGCATCAATGATAGATTTATTAAATTCAAAAACAGGGTCTTCATACTGCAATAAGTGTTTGGGGATCTTGTTAATATCAGTATCTAAGCCTATACACAAAAAAGATTTTTTAAGTTTAATCTGTTCAATTAATTTTTGTTTATTCATTTGAACCTCCGGTTTTTAATTTTTCAGCATTTTCAGCTAAATGAAGTTCATCAATAAACTCCTGAATATCACCTCCCATTGTAGATTGTAAATTATATTTTGTAAGAGAAATTCTATGCTCTGTAACTCTTCCTTGAGGATAATTATATGTTCTAATTTTAGCGGACCTATCTCCAGATGAAACCATTGTTTTTCTGTGTTTAGCATCTTCATCTAACTTCTTCTGTAGTTCAAGCTCATAAATTCTCGAACGTAATACTTTTAATGCTTTGTCATAATTTTTAAGTTGAGACTTCTGATCTTGACACTGAGCAACAACTCCTGTTGGTATATGTGTTAATCTCACTGCAGAGTATGTTGTATTTACAGACTGGCCTCCTGGTCCAGAAGAACAATATGTATCTTTACGTATGTCAGCTTGATTTAATTCTACATCAAACTCTTCAGCTTCAGGTAAAACAATAATAGTCGCAGCAGATGTATGAACTCTTCCTTGTGTTTCTGTTAGTGGCACTCTTTGCACTCTATGTACTCCTGATTCAAACTTCAATTGACCATAAACATCATCACCAATTATATTAAAAATTATTTCTTTATAACCTCCTGAAGTTCCATCAGAAAAATCAACCAATTCTGTTTTCCAGCCTTTTGATTGAGCAAAAGCGGTATACATTTTATATAAATCTCCAGCAAAAATAGATGCTTCATCACCACCTGTTCCTGCCCTAATTTCCATTACTGCATTTTTGGAATCTGCAGGGTCTTTAGGTATAAGTAATATTTTAATTTCCTCATCCATTTTATTTTTTTTAGGCAAATTTTCATCTAAATCTATTTTTGCAAGCTCTTTCATTTCTAAATCATCTGATTCAGATAAAATTTGTTTTGCCTCTTTTATATTGGATATTAAATCTCTGTAGTCCTTATATATTTTAATGATCGGCTCTAAATCCTTATACTCCTTACTTAACTGAACATATGCTTTCATGTCATTCATAATATCTGAAGAAGATATCAACTTTTCCACTTCTAAGTATCTATCATGAATTGCGCTAAGTTTATCAAGCATAATTAATATATAAATGTTCCAAAATCAGAACTAATAGTTAACTTTTTTCCTTTATAACTTTCTACTCTTCCTATAACCTGTGCATCAACATTAAATGATTTAGATATAGATATAATCTCCTCTGATACTTCAAGTGGAACATATAGCTCCATTCTGTGACCCATATTAAACACTTTATACATTTCTTCCCAATTAGTATTTGATTCTGCTTGAATTAGTTTAAAAACAGGAGGTAATTCAAATAAATTGTCCTTTATGACATGTAAATCTTCAATGAAATTTAAAATCTTTGTTTGAGCGCCTCCACTACAATGAATCATGCCATGGATTTTAGACCTATATTTTTCCATTATTTTTTTTATTACTGGAGCATATGTTCGAGTAGGAGAAAGTACTAACTTACCAACATCTAATTCTAGTGAATCTATAGATTCCGTTAGGCTTTTACTTCCAGAATAAACCAATTTTTCAGGAATCTTAGAATCAAAACTCTCAGGATACTTATCTATTAAGGATTTATTAAAAACATCATGCCTTGCTGACGTTAAACCATTACTACCAATACCACTATTATATTCAGACTCATAATTAGCCTTTCCGAATGAAGATAATCCTATTATAACATCTCCATCGGATATCTTAGAATTATCAATTACATCATTTCTTTTCATTCTTGCAATTACAGTAGAATCTACAATTATTGTACGAACAAGGTCTCCAACATCAGCTGTTTCACCTCCTGTAGAAATAATATTAACACCAAACGATTTAAACTCTTCTATTAAATCTTCCATTCCATTAATCACAGCTGAAAGGACATCTCCATTAATTAAATTTTTATTTCGTCCAATTGTGGAAGAAAGCATAATATCATCAACAGCCCCAACACATAAAAGATCATCAATATTCATAACAAGAGCATCTTGAGCAATACCTTTCCAAACACTTAGATCATTAGTTTCTTTCCAATATAAATAAGCTAGAGATGACTTAGTACCAGCACCATCAGCATGCATAACTAAACAATATTCATCATCTCCGGATAAATAATCTGGAACAACTTTACAGAATGCATGTGGAAAAAGACCTTTATCTAATTTACGAATTGCTCCATGAACATCTTCTTTATCTGCAGAAACACCTCGACCATTATATCTATCTTTAATCATAACTGTAAAAAAAAGCATCCTATTAAATAGGACGCTTATATATTATTAAAATGAATAATTAATTATCCTCAACAACTGTATTGTATTCTTTACTAATAATCCTAAAAGCAGCTCTTCTGTTATATCTATTGGCTTTTTGTTTATTTTTCTTAAACTTAATTTTTCTAATATAAGATTCTGTAAGAACATCTCCAACTTTAAACCTCCCATCTTCAACTTCAATTACAAATGGCTCATTTTTACCCATTGCTTTAGTTATTAATTGACCAGGATTAACGCCAATTGAAACCAAGTAATCAAAACATGCATCTGCTCTTTTCTGAGATAACCTTTTATTTTGATATTGCGAACCAATATCATCTGTATGTCCAGTAATTTGAACAATAAAATTAGTATTATCCATAAGGCCTTCAGCTAATTTATTAAGAGCTAAAATAGATTCTTCATTTAGTTCATACTTATTAAAGTCAAAATTAACTATTGGTAAAACTACTTCCTTTTTCTGTGGATCAACTGCTATATCAACTATTAAAATTTTATCTGTTTCTATCCCTTCAGTTGTTTCTTTCACAGTTTGTGTTATATATCCTTCAGTATTAACAATAACTTCGTATGAAGTCAACGGATCTAAAGGAAAAGAATATTTACCTGTGTTATCTGTTTTAACAGAAGCTGTAGTTCCATTACTACCAACAAGCTTTACAGTTACATCTGTCATTATGGAACCAGTTTTTGCATCAGTTAAAATTCCTTGAATTGATAAATTTAATGCGACAAGCTCAAATTGGTATATATCATCTCCTCCAAAACCTCCTTCTCTATTAGATGTTAAATATCCTCGCTCTTGACCACTTTCAACAATCATTGCAAAATCATCTCCAGATGAATTTATTGGAGACTTTAAATTTACTGGAGAAACAAAAGCACCAATGTTATTTTCTGTAGTCTTATAGATATCTAAACCACCCATTCCAATATGCCCATTAGAAGCGAAATATATGGTTATTTTACCTTCATCATCCTCTAAAATAAAAGGAAATAATTCATCTCCTGCAGTATTCACAAGATGACCTAGATTTTGTGGTTCACTCCAAGTATTTCTTTTGCCTCTTCTTGAAATCCATAAATCTTTTCCACCATATCCATTTGGTAAATCAGCAGAAAAAATTATTATCGTTTCATCTTTATTTAATGTAGGATGACCAACAGTATTACTATCAACTTTTAATTGTAATAATTTACTTTCTTTCCAATCTCTACCACTTCTTTCAGACACATAAATACCACAACCTAAAATCTTCTTTTTCTCAAATTTACATTGCGTAATATACATTATCGTCCCTCTATTATTTAAATGAATTGGCCCTTCATTTCCTGTTGTATTAATTGGAGGTGTTTCAAGAGAGGGTTTTGACCAAAAATTTCTCTCTTTGTTGAAAGTAGTAAACCATATATCTGAAAAATATTCACCTGTTCTGCCGTCAATTTTACTTGACAGATCACCCTCTCTAGATGAAACAAAATATAATTTAGAATAATCTCCATCCCCGTAAGTTGGAGAAAAATCATTATATCTTGAATTAAGTAAAGGCATGGATTTCACTCTATATCTTGTCGGAAGATCTTTCCATTTTAATGCAAAATCGCATGATCTCAAGCCTAACTCTCCTTTAATAAATTTAATGTGTCGAGCATCGTCAGAAGCTAATTTCATTATTTCTTCTTTGCTCATTTTTTCTTCAGCTAATGTTTTCTGTATGTAATCAACATATTGATCACGAGCTTTTTCATATTTTCCAAGCATTCTTAAAACTTCTGCATAATTAAAAATTGCAATTGCATCATGATAATTCATAAAAACTGCTCTCTCATAATAAATCGAAGCTTGCAAGATTTTACCAGATAATCTGTAACATTCTGCCTGTTTAAAAATATTTTCAGCCTTTAAATTCTTATCCTTAGTTTTTTTGTAGGCTTTTTTATATAATTCAATTGCTTCTGAATATAGTTCTAGTTCAAACGCTTGATCTGCCTTTTTCATTTTACGATTTTTTTGGCTGTATAAATCAGAAAATGAAAACACAACCAAAAATAAAGAAGCTATTAATAAATAAATTTTATGTTTCATGAGAATAATATTTTTAATATTTCGTAAAAATATACAATAATTTATAAATAAGTATAATCAAAAAATTGAATTATAAAAAAATAATTGTTAAGAGCTGTAACTAAACTGACTTAACAGTTTTAACAATTATACCTGCAATCTTGTAAGGGTCTCCATTTGAAGCTGGTCTTCTATCCTCTAACCAACCTTTCCAACCCTTTTCTACAGTTATAATTGGAATTCTAATTGACGCCCCTCTATCAGAAATACCGTAACTAAAATCATTTATTGATGCTGTTTCATGAAGACCTGTTAGTCTTTGATCATTATACTCTCCATAAACAGCTATATGCTCACTCGCAACAGGACGAAATGCTTCACATATTTTCTCATATACTTCTTGAGAGCCACATTCTCTCAAAGTAGAATTTGAAAAATTAGCATGCATTCCAGAACCATTCCAATCACCTTTTACAGGTTTTGGATGGTATTCAATATAATACCCATAGTCCTCAGTTAATCTATCTAACAAATATCTTGCAACCCATAATTCATCCCCAGCTCTTTTAGCTCCTTTAGCAAATAACTGAAACTCCCATTGACCACAAGCTACTTCTTGATTAATTCCTTCAAAATTTATTCCTGCTTCAATACAGAGATCAGCATGCTCTTCAACAAAAGATCTTCCATGTGTATTTTTACCACCAACTGAACAATAATACATCCCTTGAGGTCCAGGATAACCTCCCATAGGAAAGCCTAAAGGTAGCTGAGTCTCAACATCCATTATAAAATACTCTTGTTCAAAACCAAACCAGAAATCATTATCATCATCTTCAATTCGAGCCCTAGCATTTGATTCATGAGGAGTACCATCTGCATTTAACACTTCAGTCATCACTAAAAAACCATTCTCTCTAACAGGATCAGGAAAAATTGCTACAGGCTTAAGAAGACAGTCTGAAGAATTCCCTTCGGCTTGTTTAGTAGAACTGCCATCAAATGCCCAAATTGGACAAGAATCTAAGTTACCATCAAAATTTTCTACAACCTTAGTTTTACTTCTCATGTTTTGCGTAGGACTATATCCATCTAACCAAATATATTCTAACTTAGTCTTCATTTTTTTTTTGTAATTTAAAATTATTATTTATTACAAATAAACTAAAAGTATTGTGTCAATCAAACATTACAGTATTTAGAAAAATACTGATTTATTAACAATTTATTAAAACAATTAATTTAAAGTAAAATATATATAAAGTATATACAAGAAAAATAACAATAATCCTTCTTTTCTAAACAAATACTTTTTATTATTAAAGTATATTAAAACACCTAAAATAATTGTTATTGAAAGCATACATATTGTGTCAAATGACAATAATGCTTGTTCAATCATATTGATTGATTTAATCGAAGCCGTAAGACCAAGGACAGCAAAAATATTAAAGACGTTAGAGCCAATAAGATTTCCAATGGCTAAACTATCTTCATTTCTATATGCCGCAACAATTGATGCAGCAAGTTCTGGCACACTTGTGCCTATAGCGACAATAGTTACAGCAATTACCCTTTCTGGAACTTCAAAAAAATTAGCAATATCCATGCAAGAAGTAACTAAAAAATCTGCACCATATTTTAAAAGAAAAACTCCAAAAAATATCATTAAAATACTATTCAAATATTTATGATTTTGTTTCGAATCTACTAATTCATTTTTTTCATATTTTGAATCAAAATTAGTATCACGAGCATCTCTGATTAAAATTAAAACATATACTATTAATAATAAAAAAAATAAGTAACCTACATAACTTGGAATTCCTTTAAAATAATATAGAATTAAAGCTAAAACCAAAGATGCGATAAACATCAAAGGATAATTTAAAGATAAGACTTTACTTGGAATTTTTACTTTAAAAAGTATTGCTGTAATTGCAAGAACTAGTGCAAGATTAGCAATGTTTGATCCTATAGAATTACCCAAGGCAATATCACCGCTTCCACTAAAAACTGCCTTTAAACTAACAAACAATTCAGGTGCTGATGTAGCAAAAGAAACTACTGTCATACCAACAACAAGAGTAGAAACTTTCATTTTGACTGCTAAAGAAACAGAACCTCGAACTAATAATTCACCTCCAACAAACAATAAAATAAATCCTAAAATTAAAAAAAATGCAGTAATCATTTTTCTAAATCAAGATCGTCATTAACAGAATTGGCACTTTCACGTATTTCTTTTTTTATTTCATTAGAAGCATCCCTAACTTCTCGAATACCTTTACCGATTCCTCTTGCTATTTCAGGAATTTTTTTAGAACCGAAAAACATAATAATAAAAAGTAAAACTATAACAATTTCAGCTCCTCCAATAAATAATAACATAAAACAAAAATAAAAAAACCTATTTAATGCAAGAGTTAATAATTATTAAAATAAAGAGATTATTTATTAGTACTCTCCTTCTTTATTGTATCAAGCATAATTGGTGATGCTATAAACAAAGAGGAATATGTTCCAACAAGAACACCAACCATTAATGCAAACATAAACCCTTGAATAACCTCTCCTCCGAAAATAAAAATAATTAATAAAACAAAAAAAGTAGTTAAAGATGTATTAATTGTTCTACTTAAAGTGGAATTTAAAGCACCATTCATTATATCTTTTACTTGTTTCTTTTTATTATTATTTAAATATTCCCTAACTCTGTCAAAAACTACCACCGTATCGTTAAGTGAATAACCAATAATAGTTAGAATAGCAGCTATAAAAGCCTGATCAATNTCTAGTGAAAAAGGTAATAATCCATAAAATATAGAAAATAAAGAAAGAACAATTATAACATCATGAAAAGCAGCAAGAACCGCCCCTAAACTAAATTGCCATTTTCTAAACCTTATAAGTATNTANACAAAAATTANAATAAGAGAAAAAACTACAGCCCANACTGCAGACTGCTTAATATCATCAGCAATTGTAGGNCCAACTTTCTCAGAACTTTGAACATATTGTTTCTTGAATTTTTCTAAAAGTATTTTTTCCTTTTCATCTTCGAGANCTTNTATCTTATTCNGTTTTTTCNTGCTTATTATCATCTTTCCTTAATTCCTCTATCTCTTTATCTATAGATNCNATTTGATCTTCTTTAAAAAANGATTCAGATAATAAAAACTTACANCCTTCATAAAGTTTTTGAGTAATGATACTNTCAACTTCTTTGTCATTGTTATCTATNANATAAGATGTTGTAATTTTTATTTGATTGGTNTTTCCAAAAGTCTTTACTTCTGGAGCATAACTCAANCCCTCTTCATCAACAAANAATTTNGATAANGAGGATCTAACCTCCTCATTATTTACAGGCTTATCAAATCTAACGACATANGTTCTTCCTCCNGCAAAATCAACNCCNAAATGAAGNCCTTTNGTAAAAAGAGAACTAATACCTATACCCAAAATAATTAAAGATAAAGCATAAAATCTTTTTCTTTTNCCTATAAAATCAATATTTATATTCTTAAAAGCTCCATCAGTAANTTTAGTTGAAAAAGAAATACTTTTTCCTTTATCTAATCTTGATTGAATAATTAAACGNGTNATAAATATTGCAGCAAACAATGAAGTTAAAATACCAATGATAAGAGTTGTTGCAAACCCTTTTATAGGCCCTGTACCAAAAGTATATAATATTATACCNGTTAANAGTGTTGTCACATTAGCATCAATGATTGAACTATATGCACTTTGATATCCGTCCTTGATTGCTAATTTAATNCCNTTACCNTTTTTCATCTCTTCTCTAACACGCTCATATATAAGTACATTTGCATCAATAGACATACCGATAGTTAAAATAATTCCAGCAATACCAGGAAGNGTCAAAACAGCNCCCAATGATGCAAGAACACCAAAAATAAAGAAGATATTNACCAATAAAGCAACATTAGAAGCTAANCCTGCNTTACCATAATANAANGCAATATAAATTANNACAATAATAAGNGCATATATAAATGAAGACATTCCTGAACTAACNGCCTCTGCTCCTAAAGAAGGACCAACTATTGCTTCATTAATAATTTTTGCTGGAGCTGCGATTTCTCCAGTCTTTAAAATATTTGCTAAATCCTCGGCTTGNTCCAACGNAAAGTCACCTGTAATAGATGACCTACCAGCTTCAATCTCTGTATTAACATTAGGCCAAGAATACGCTACACCATCTAAAACAATTGCTACTGGCTTTCCTATATTTGCCTTTGTAAATGTTCTCCATTGCCCNGCACCTCTNCTATCCATTTGCATACTAACNCCAGCNGATTNNCCATCNATCTCTTCAACNGCATCAGTTACTACATCTCCTTTCATTGGTGAAGTAACTTTNGCATAACCACTTGGATTTTGTATACTACCTCTAACATCATTATTACGCTTTAACGCTANTAAATCAATTGTTGGATTATTTTCTTGTCCGTTNTCTTCAAAATTATATGCAAAAACGACATCTAANCCAGCATTTTTAAATACTTTTAANAAATCTGGATTTTTAATAAGTTTATTAATTTTAGAAGTGTCTTCNACTTTCACTTCAAATTCTAAAGCAGGAATTTGCTGTCCATTCTGATTTCTATTAATTTTTTGAGGTAAAAGNGTTAATACNGACTCAANACCTTCAATATTTAAAGAATTTGANTCTATTAAATATGGATATAAATCCGCATANCTATATGTTTCCCAAAATTCTAATTTTGCAGCAGCTTGTAATAATTTTTTTGCTCGTTCTGTATCTTTAATTCCNGGAAGNTCTATTAAAATNCTTCCAGCNTCTAATCTTTGAATGTTAGGTTGTGTAACTCCAAAACGATCNATTCTAGTTCTCAATGTATTAAANGTCCTATCAATNGAGCCATCAATTTCTTTTCTAAGAACCTCAATTACCTCCTCATTTGAAGCATCAAGACNCAAACCTTTGTTCTTAAGCTGTGCATAATAAATAATNGCTAAGCCTTCATCTTTAGATAATTTTTCGTATTCANCAGCAAATAATGTAAGATAATCATCACTACCNTCNGTTTGTCTTTTAGAAGCATTTTTGAGAGCTTTATTAAAGTTNATATCTGTNCTGTTGTTTGCTAATGCTTTAAGAACATCAACAACCATAACTTCTAATGTAACATTCATCCCCCCCTTTAAATCAAGACCTAAATTTAATTGTCTTTTTTGACACTGTAAAAGTGTATAGGGTCCAAATACTTTTTCTGANCTTTTAGANTCTAAGTAACTGCGTTCTANATCTTGTTGAAAATTATCAAGATAAACATCGGTATTNGTATATTTATCTTTATCTAACTCATTTGTTAATGANTCAANATAAGCTTGAGTTGAATCCTTTTCAAGNNCCTCTGACAATAACAAACGATCACGTTCTATAATTTTGGCTTCTTCATTTCTTTTATATATAGATTCTTGAACTNCATCTTCNTCNATATTATTTACAACCCAAGTAAATGATAGTTGATATAANCANACTATTGCAAAAAGTATTGCAAAAATTTTAATAGCATTTCTTTCACGCATAATCTTAAATTATCTGATTAAAAGTCGGCAAATATAAGATTATAAAGCAAATAATACAATTACTCATGCAATAAAGTGAAACTATAAAAATACTATTGNTACATTTATTTTTTTTTTACACAAAAAATATTAGCTTATTTTTACACAAAAAAATCATGAAAATAATATTTAATATCATATTAGTAATATCATTNTTNATAAANACTGTTTATGCCCAAATGATTTTAAACAGGGATACATCTTTAACTTTTACTGAAAATGGATTAATATATAAATCNCCCCTTGATGGTGGAATAAACTCAGGACAATTTTCAGAAATTGATTTGAATTTAGATGGAATAATGGATNTAATTGTCTTTGACAAATCAGGAAACAAATTAAATCCATACATCAATGATAANGGAAATTATATTTATGCTCCTCAATACCGAAATNATTTCCCNACAATACACGACTGGATACTTATGAGAGATTACAACTGTGACGGAAAAAATGANATTTTCACATATTCATCTGGNGGAATGGCTGTTTTTTTAAATACNTCAAATAACANGAGTTTAGAATTNNCAGAAATAACTCAATTATTATTAAGTNATTATGGGNCAAATTTTCTTAATATATATATTAGTCCAGTTGATATACCNGCANTTGCTGATATAGATTATGATGGNGACCTAGATNTATTAACTTTTTCAATTCTTGGAGGATTTATAGAATATCATAAAAATCAATCTATGGAANTATNTGGTCATTGTGATTCATTAATATTTGAATTCTCTGAAAGTTGCTGGGGCCTTTTCTATGAAGGCTTAAATTCATATATATTAAATTGTCCAAACTGCCAATGTCCTCAGATAAATAATNATTATAATACTAAACAAAAACATGCTGGATCAACTATTCTTGCAATCGATATTGACAATGATAATGATAAAGACATAATTCTTGGAGATATAAGTTATAATAATCTTAACATTTTAATAAATGGCGGAGATAATCAAAATGCTTTTATGATAGANGTTGACTCNATTTTCCCTCAAAATTTTAATAATACATTAGCAACAAATNTANAAGGNTTTCCTGCNGGTTATTANCTTGATGTTACGAATGATGGANTNAAAGATTTAATAGTTACAACAAACAGTCAGAATAATTCAGAAAATTATGAAAGCTGCTGGTTATATGAGAATAACGGACAAAATAATCAACCANACTTTAATTTTATACAAAAAAATTTTTTACAGTCTGACATGCTAGATTTTGGCACTTCTGCATTTCCAGTATTTTATGATTATAANAATGATGGACTNGANGATTTAATTATTGGAAATTATGGNTANCATAATGTTAATAATGACCCTACTTCATCTTTAGCCTTATTAAAAAACACAGGAAATGATTCTATCCCTTCATTTGATCTTGTTGATAGAAANTGGTTAAATATATCCTCTATTAATCTAAATGTATCATTAAATATACCTGCTTTAAATTTAAGCCCAACATTNGGAGATCTTAATGGAGANAGTAATAAAGATTTAATTTTAGGNGATGCTGATGGNNAATTACATTTATTTACAAATTTAGGTAACGGTAATTTTCAATTATCTAATCCAAATTTTCAAAATATAGACATAGGNCANTTTGCTCATCCTCAACTAATTGATGTTAACAGAGATGGTTTNACAGATATCATTANAGGTGAACAAGATGGAACAATCAATTTTCTTCCAAATAATGGCTCNTTAAANANCCCTCTTTTTGATACNATAATTGAAAATTGGGGTGGTATAGATGTAGATCAATCTTATATAAGTACTGGATTNAGNAANCCATTTCTTTATGACAGTAATGGTNTTTATCAGCTTTTTGTTGGTAGTTATAGTGGNAATATTTATCAATTTTCAAATATTGAAAATAATATTTATGGTCAATTTTTNGAAGTAAATAGNACANTTTCTAATATTTGGGATGGTGGAAAATCTGCTATTACTTTAAAAGATATTAATAATGATAACAAGGNAGATATGATTATAGGAAATCTGGCTGGTGGAATTTCATACTTTAGTAGTGATTCTATATTAAATGANTCTACTATTTCATATAGTAATAATATTAATGAAATTTTATTTACAATATTCCCTAATCCAAACNAAGATAAAATAAGTATTAAATCAATATTTAACGGGGAAATTAAAATTTACAATTTAAAAGGACAGATTGTAAAAAGAAAACAAAAAANATCAGAAACAGAAACAATTAATATTTCTAACTTGANTAAGGGNATTTATTTAATCGAACTTAAAGGTAAANCCAAAACATTAATCGTTGATTAAAAATTAAAGAGGCCCGAGTAAAAAACTCGGGCCTCTTCATATTAAGAACTAAACTACTTCTTATTGAAGGATTAGCTTCTTATTAACTACACCATTATTAGTTGTAATCTCTAAGAAGTAAACTCCCTTAGTATAAGTAGCCAAGTCAATTGACTTAGTATACTCACCAACAAATTGTTGTAAGTTCTCAGTGTAAACAATCTTACCAACAACACTAATTACTCTAACCTCAAGATCCTGTACTTCCTCTGACGTAAACGCCACATTAAATACATCTCTCGATGGGTTAGGATAAACATCTAAGTTGTTGATCGCTGTTCCACCTTCTAACCTATTAGTTGGTTGAGTCCACGTAACAATTGGAGTCCATGAAAGAGAGTTATAAGCTCCTCCATTTGGATCACACCATGTACGTGCCTGACCTCTATATGTCTCACCTGCTACTAAACCGTTCTTGTTCTTAGTGTTTGTACCATAAGGTACACCAAAACCACCGGCTAAAGTCCAGTCTGAACCACTAGGGTTAGAAATACTGTCAACTCTTAGTTTAATTCTAACAAAGTCATATACTCCATTCGAAGCATCCCAATCAAATGTTGCTTTGGTTGGATTAGCTCCGTATGCAGTAAAGTTTGCAACGTTTGGACACTCGTCAGCTGTAGTAAATGGAGTACCATCTACCCAACCACCGTTACCACCACTACAATACCAAACCTTAACTCTCCACTCGTACGTAGTAGCAAGTGTTAAGTTTCTGACTGGCTTCATAGTAGCCTGTGTACTGTTACAAATTCCTGTGTTAGGATCATAACCTACTGGCGATGCAATATTCTTAGCAGACCATGCACTAGTACCAACTGGTCGGTACTGAATACGTATCTGGTCAACTCTACATACCTGGTTTCCATTAGCGTCATATGTATTCATGTTATCGAAGTTAGCGTTTACTCTATCATCGATAATACCATCAATAAATAATCCAGTAATTGGACCCTCAGGACATGTATTAGAATATGTACATGAACCATCATCCTGCGTCGCAGATGCATCGTAGTTATCAGCAGCTGGATCTGTACAACCAGATACAACAGTGTAAGTACATGAACCATCGTCTACAGTAGCTGTAGCGTCATAGTTATCTGCAGCTGGATCTGTACAACCTAAGTAAATACATGAACCATCATCTGTATTTACTGACGAGTTGTAGTTAGATGCAGNAGGATCTGTACATCCATAAGTAAATGGAATACATGAACCATCGTCACAAGTTGCTAAAGGATCGTAGTTAAACTGTGTATTGTCTGTACAACCATATACAGTTAAACATGAACCATCATCAGTATTAGCATTTGCATCGTAGTTACATGCAGCTGGATCTGTACAACCTAATACTACAGCCACACATGAACCATCGTCACAAGTAGCGTTAGCATCGTAGTTGTAAGCAGCNGGATCTGTACAACCATACGCAGTTAAACACGAACCGTCATCAGTGTTAGCTGAAGCGTCGTAGTTACATGCGTTTGGATCAGTACATCCATATACAGCACATCCACTACCAACTTGACCGGAAGCATCTCCTCCTGAAGCAATAACTGTTCCAGAAGCATCTGTTATCTCCCATGAGTTCTCATAAGACCATGAGTCTGTAGCTGTATAGATGATATCAACACATCCTGATAAATCAATACAGATATTAGACCATGAGTTAGAGTACCCAGTCAATAATGTATAGTCAACTCCGTCAATAGTGATCATACCACCACCATCTCCATAAGAGTCAAACATAGTTAAAGTAACTTCGTCTAATGTACAGCCAAACACACAAGATCCATCGTCTATAGTAGCCGTTGCATCATAGTTTGTTGCTGTAGGGTTAGTACAACCTAAGTAGTCACACGAACCATCATCAGTATCAGCAGANGCATCGTAGTTTACAGCAGCAGTATCAGTACATCCATATACNGGACAAACACCAGTACCAACAGTAAAGTCAGCAGTACCAGCAGATCCAGTAGCTAATGTTAATGATACTCCTAATGCAGGTGCATCCCACGTGTTACCNTTCCATCCATCACCCCATGAATCAACCATACTTAAAGTATAGCAATCATCTGGTAAACATAAAGAACCAGAATATGGAGCTCCTCCTGAAAGGATAACAGTACCTGAAGAGTTAGTTAGAGTCCAAGAAACTTCACCTTGGAATGAACCACCACCTACTGTTAAAGTACTGTAAGTATCTTGACAGTAGTTACATGAACCATCATCATTATTTGCAAATGGGTCATAGTTAAGAGCAAGTGGATCAGTACAACCATCAATTACTAGGTACTCATCTACACAAACTTCATCAATAGCTATATCACCCCAGAATACAAATCCAGAAACTGGATCAGCAGCTGCCGTAGCAACAAANTCAACAGTGATATTAGTGCTACCAGCATAAGCAGATAAATCTACTTGTGCCCAGTTCCACTGGTTACCTTGATCACCAGACATTGACCATACTGAAGTACCNTTAACTAGAACATCTAAAGTTCCAGTTGAAGCACCNTACATATGATTGTAGAATGATAATGTAGGCGTATTTAATGAAGATATGTCTAAACATAACGAAGTTAATGAAACTTGATCTCCAGCAGCAACAGGTGAGCTAGTCTCGAAGTACATGTAGTTTCCACCACCTGTAATATCGTCACTAGGACCAGTTGNAGATGAAGTAGTTCCNNNNGCGTCTAACGTCCATCCATTGTTCGTCCAATNAGCTGGANCACCAGCATCAAAGTTTTCACAATATGGAGCCGCTTGACACGCTAAAATACATGATCCATCATCTAAAGTAGCTGTAGGATCATANTTTACAGCAGTTGAATCCATACATCCTAAGATAGGACAAGGACCACCTGAACCAACATAAACATCATAACTTCCAGCTGGAGCAGCAACTAATGTAGTGTCAAAATCAAATGTGATTTCTCCATCAAAAGTTCCTCCACCAACAGTAATGTTATAACATCCATCAGGTAAACAAAGCGTTCCTAGTTCAAAAGAACCAGTAGCTAATCCACCTGTTGCAACAACAGTTCCTGCAGGTACAGTTGTAATAGTGTATGTAGCACCATTCCATCCATCACCCCATGAATCGTACATGTTGAACGTTATCTCATTGTCAGTACAAGGATAAGTACATGAACCATCATCTTGAGTTGCTGAAGCGTCATAGTTTGAAGCTGTTGAATCCATACATCCTAATACAGGACATGAAGCAGATCCAACTTCAACTAATAAACTAATTGGTAAACCATAAGCTCCTCCATTAGCAGAACCATCATATTGAGTTCCATTAATGTTGAACCAGCAGTAAGCACCAATCCATCCACTAGCATCATTAGCTACAAATTCATAACATCCATCAGGTAAACATCCTGTTGCATCATCACCAGTTGATGTTCCTCCGTAGATTGTTGAACCAACAAGTGCAGGAGTAGTATCACCAAGTAATGTCATAGTCCAGTCCTGACCATTAAATGACCAGTTGTATGGAGTACCGAAGTAGTCTATACCTGTAGTTACANCAACAGTGTTGTCATAACAACATGAACCATCATCAACAGTAACTGTAGCATCATAGTTATCTGCAGCAGGATCACTACATCCGTAAACATCACAAGATGCAGAACCAACAGCAAATGTGAATGAACCAGCAGAACCAGAAGTTAATCCTCCAGAGCCTATAACAACACCTCCAGAAGTAGCTTCAAATATACTACCATTCCATCCATCACCCCATGAGTCAGTCATGTTAACTGTATAACAGTCATCAGGTAAACATAAATCTGCATCGTATGGAGCTCCTCCAGAAGCAACAACGTTACCTGAACCATCAATTAATGACCAGCCAACTTCGCTTAAGAATGAACCACCACCAACAGTAACTGTTACTAAGTTGTCNTAACAACATGAACCATCATCATAATTTGAGAATGGAGTATAGTTACTCGCTGCAGGGTCTGTACATCCTACAATTGAATCAGAACAAGATCCATCATCAATTACAGCATTTACATCATAGTTTGTATATGCAGTATCAGTACAACCTAAGCCACAATTAGCTCCAGCTACACTAAATATTGGTGAAGTAGCGTAAGTACCAAATCCTACTGTAAATGACGTAAGCAGATTTCCTGCATTGTCAACTACATCAAGAGTACCACCTCCCCAACCGTCTCCAAACGTATCATATCCGTCTATATAGAAACAGCCTGCATTAGCACAAAGTGTTTGAACATCAATAGCTCCTCCATTTGCATAAGATTGTGAAGCCATAGCTGTATCACCTGTGATTGCATTTATAACATACCAAGAATTTTCAGATGAGNACCAGTCAGGAGTGAAAGTTAAAGTTAACTCATCNTCATAACCGTAGTACATACAAGAGTAAGTACATGAACCATCATCATTATTGGCAGTAGCATCGTAGTTAGTTGCTAAAGAATCAGTACAACCGTCATATAGACAAGGAGCTGTAGCTCCAGTTGTATCTTGATCCCATGGAGTATTTGCGCTAGCATCATAGTTAGATGCTAAANTATCCATACAACCGTATACATAGTTTGTTAAGATAAACCAAGAACCACTTGCTGTACATCCGTTACAATCAGTAACAGTTACAGAAACTGGACCTAATGGTAAACCAGTAACATTCTGTGTAGTTGCACCTGTAGACCAAGCATAAGTATATGAAGATAAAGAGTAATTTATATTACCTCCAAAATCATATGAACCAGCACTAGGATAAGTAGTACCAGCTCCAGGAGCTCCACCTGTTGCAAAACCTGAAATTATAGAAAGGTTTGCATCAGAAGAAACAACTGAGTTATACGTTGAGTCAGCACCTGCACCAAATACACAGTTTACACCAACACCTTCAACATAAATACAGATTGTTTGACCTGCAGTCATGTTAATAGATACTGGAATATTTGACATATCTCCTGTTACNTTAGCCATCATAGAAGCAGATCCTGCTAATATCCATCCAGTAGGGTCTGTTTCAAATCCAGCACCAGAACCTAATCTGTAGTAAACATTTGCAGTACCTACACCTGCCATAGAAGGCTGGTCAATAGACGTAATCTGTAAATCAGATGTTGCAGTAACATCAAATACGTTAGACGCCCATTGCGTTGTAGTATTAGGAGNACCTGCTAAAGTATTGGCAGCACCATTNTAACATGGAGTACCTCCTGAAACAGCTAAGTCAACACCTCCATTTGNGTTACCAGGAGTTGCATCAAAAGTAGTTCCAACAATAGTAATAACAGGAGTTGGATCAACAGTTACAGTAACAGTAGACGTACAAAGATTAACCGAGTCAGTTACAGTACAAGNATATGTACCTGCAGCTAAACCAGTAGCAGTCGATGTAGTTTGACCGTTATCCCATAACCAGAAGTCATTTCCAAATGAACCTGAAATNGTTACAGTAGCAGCAGCGTCGAATGCACCATTACAAGAAGGAGCATTATCAACTGAAGCAGAAGCAACATAAGGATCACAAAGGTACACACAAGAACCATCATCAGCAGTTGCTAATGTATCATAGTTAAGTGCAGTAGAATCATTACATCCATAAACAGGACAAGTAACGTTCACACTTAAAGCACCTTGATCACTAAATGGTGCACCACCAGAAGCATAAACAGTTCCGTTTGCATCTGTGATATCCCAAGAGATTTCAGAATCCCAAGATCCTCCACCAACAGTAATAGAGTAACAGTCGTCATCCATACACATCATTTCTACAGCAGAAGCTCCTGTAGCTATAGTGTAAGGTCCAAATACAGTACCAGTGTTAGNACCAGTAGCAGTAAATGTTGCNCCATTCCATCCGTCTCCAAAAGAGTCNTACATGTTTAAAGTTAACATTGTACCAGGACAGTAAGAACATGAACCATCATCTGTGTTAGCAGTTGGATCATAATTTAAAGCTTGATCGTCTGTACATCCTGAGATCACTAAGAACTCATCTACACAAACTTCATCAATAGCGATATCTCCAGTGAATGAACCACCATAGAATGCTTCGAAAGTAATAACAATGTCACCACCAGCATANGCAGATAAATCTACTTGCTCCCAGTTCCATTGNTTACCTTGATCTCCAGACATAGTCCATACTGTATCACCATTNACATACACATTTAAAGTACCAGTAGTAGCACCATACATGTGGTTGTAGAATGATAAAGTTGGGTTTGTCAATGAAGAAATATCTAAACATTCAGATGTGATATCTACTGTAGGAGAATATCCTGAAGATGTCTCATAGTACATGTAGAATCCACCACCTGTAATATCNTCCGTAGGACCAGTATTACNAGAAGTAGTTCCAAATGCATCATTAATCCATCCGTTGTTAGTCCATGTACCAACTCCTAAATCAAAGTTTTCACAGTAAGGAGCTGCAGTACAAGCGTACTGACATGAACCATCATCAGTGTTAGCAGCTGGGTCATAGTTTACAGCTGTAGCATCTGTACATCCAAGTACTGGACAAGTTACACCAACTGAGAAGTCAGCAGTACCTGCAGTACCAGTAGCTAAAGTAGCAGAACCAACAGAAACACCGTTTAACGACATGTCGAATACGTTTCCGTTCCATCCATCACCCCATGAATCAGCCATAGTTAAAGTATAGCAGTCATTTGGTAAACATGCCATAGCTGAATAAGGAGCTCCACCTGAAGCTACGATTACACCTGCAGAGTTTGCAAGCGTCCAAGAAACNTCACCTTGGAATGAACCACCATTACAAGTAAGTAATAAATAGTTGTCTGTACANTAAGTACATGAACCATCATCATTATTTGCAGCTGGGTCATANTTTAAAGCATTTGGATCAGTACACCCATCAACTGTAANGAACTCATCTACAGAAACTTCATCAATTGCCATATCACTANNGNAAGAAGTACCTNCAGTACCTATAAATTCAATAGTAATATTTGTGCTTCCAGCATAAGCAGATAAATCTACTTGTGCCCAGTTCCACTGATNTCCTTGATCACCAGACTGNGACCACACAACAGTTCCGTTAACNGCAACTTCTAAAGTTCCCATTGNAGNACCATACATATGGTTGTAGAATGATAATGCNGGAGATGTCAATGAAGACACATCTAAACATAATGAAGTTAATGTNATTGGACTTTGAGGCACACCTGATGTCTCATAGAACATGTAGTATCCACCACCTGTAATATCATCAGAAGGACCAGTNTTAAAAGAAGGAGTACCTAATAAATCGATAGTCCAACCATTGTTTGTCCAATCAGCTGGTACAACACCAGCATCAAAATTTTGAGTGTACGGAGCAGCAGTACATGAAAGGATACAAGATCCATCATCATTTGTTGCTGCAGGNTCATAGTTTGTTGCTGCAGGGTCAGTACATCCATAAACTGGACAAGCACCAACATTTCCTGAAGCATCAGCTCCAGAAGCAATAACTGCTCCAGTAGCATCAACTATATCCCATGAATTCTCATAAGGCCAAGAATCAGTAGCTGCATAAATAACATCTGTACATACAGATAAATCNATACATATAACCATAGAGTTNGAAGNTCCAGTATTTGTAAGAACANTTCCATCAACAGTGATTTGTCCACCACCATCTCCGTANGANTCATACAAAGTAACTGTTACCTCATCTAAAGTACATGCAGATCCTCCACAAGCACCAACTTGACCACTAGCNTCAGCNCCAGAAGCTAAAACAGCTCCAGAAGCATCAACTACATCCCATGAATTTTCATAAGACCAAGAGTCAGTTGACGTATATAGAATATCNGTACATGCTAATAAATCTAAACAAACCATCATAGAGTTAGAAGTACCAGCATTTGTAAGAGTATCACTTCCAACAACGATCATACCTCCACCATCACCGTATGAGTCATAAAGTGTNACTGTTACATCTGTACAAGGNGTTCCACAANTACCCATCTGACCANNAGCATCAGCTCCAGAAGCAATTACAGCTCCAGAAGCATCAACTACATCCCATGAATTTTCATAAGACCAAGAGTCAGTTGAAGCGTAAGTTATGTCAACACAGCCTGATAAATCAACGCAAANAACCATAGANTTAGAAGTTCCAGTNTTTGTAAGAACATTTCCNTCAACAGTGATTTGTCCACCACCATCTCCGTATGAATCATACAAAGTAACTGTTACCTCATCATATGCACATTGCGCAGAAGCACCAAATGAGAAAAATACCATGGCAAAAGCCATTAAGTAACCTAAGATTTTCCTAGGATTTGTCTTGTTTTGTTTTGTTTCCATAATACAAGTTTTAATTAATAAAAGGTTAATTATATGTAAAAAGCCATTATGCATAAGACACAATGGCTGATTTACCTAAAAAAAACGACGAAAACCCAAACCAAAAAGAGTAAGAGTTACACGCAGGCATTACCTGTAAACAGTAAAATTTAATCATATATGTTGTAGTTTTTGTCGTAAACTTGGGAGTAAAACTAATAAAAAAAATATTAAAATAAAAAAATTTTTATGTTTTTTTTTAACCATTTTAAATGATTTTTAGTCTCTAAAATATTGCTTAATTTAATTTACGATATGAGTAAAAAGAAGTTTCATAAAGACCTAATATAAATTATATACATTTTTAGCATTAAATTATATTCTACTAAGTTATGCTATATTTGCCCTATGAATGAATTTAAAGAAATTATTGAAAATGCTTGGCAAGATAGAGCTTTACTTAAGAATGAGAAAACAATTAATTGTATAAATCAAATTATTGAAGAAGTTGACAAAGGAAGATTACGCCCTGCTGCACCAAACGGAAAAAATTGGATAGTAAATGATTGGGTAAAAAAAGCTATTATACTATATTTCCCAATTAGAAAAATGGAAAGCATAGACGTGGGGCCTTTTGAGTATCATGACAAAATGAAACTTAAACATGGCTACAAAGAACTTGGAATACGTATTGTTCCAAATGCAGTAGCTAGATATGGATCATATATTTCAAAAGGTGTGATTTTAATGCCTTCATACGTAAATATAGGAGCTTATGTAGATGAAGGGACAATGATTGATACATGGGCAACTGTAGGATCTTGTGCTCAAATTGGAAAAAATGTTCATATTTCTGGTGGAGTAGGAATAGGAGGTGTACTAGAGCCTGTTCAAGCATCTCCAGTCATTGTTGAAGATGATGTGTTTATAGGATCCAGATCAATTGTAGTTGAGGGAGTCAAAGTGGAAAAAGAAGCAGTCCTTGGAGCAAACGTTGTACTTACTGCATCCACAAAAATTATTGATGTTACAAATAACAAGGCTAATGAAATTAAAGGAATTATTCCAGCACGCTCAGTAGTAATTCCTGGAACATATAATAAAGAATTTCCTGCTGGCAATTATGGTGTCCCTTGTGCTCTAATAATTGGTAAAAGAAAAGATAGTACAGATAAAAAAACATCTTTAAACAATGCTTTGCGTGATTATAATGTAGCTGTATAATGAGAATAGGTTTTGATGCAAAAAGAGCGTTTTTTAATAATACAGGTCTAGGAAACTACTCTAGAGATACTATTAACATATTAAGTCATTATGAAAAAAATAATCAATATTTTTTATTTACACCAAAATTAATTCAAAATGAAAGAGTAAATTTTAGTAGTAATGAAAATATAAAGATTTGCGCACCTCATTCTATTAAAGATAAACTATTTTCATCATATTGGAGAAGCTACGGCTGCATAAAAAATCTAATAAGTAATAATCTAGATTTATTTCATGGGCTTTCAAATGAAATTCCATTTGGAATCGAAAAGACAAACATTAAAAGTGTTGTAACAATTCATGATTTAATATTTTTAAGATACCCAAAACTATTTAATATTGTAGACAGAAAAATATATTATAAAAAATTTAAATCTTCGTGCAAAAGAGCTAATAAGATAATTGCAATTAGCAAACAAACTAAGCAAGATATTATTGATTTTTTTTCAATTAATGAAGAGAAAATTAAGGTTGTGTATCAAGGATGTAACACAATTTTCAAATCAAAATTAATGCAAAAAGAAAGAGAAGCAATAATAAACAAATACAAGTTACCAAAATCCTTTATTCTTTATGTTGGCACAATAGAAGAAAGAAAAAACTTAATGAGTCTTTTGCAAGCAGTAAATAAAATTAATAACATTAACTTAGTTGTAATAGGAAATGGTAAAAGCTACAAGGAAAAATGTTTAGAATACATCAAAAAAAATAAAATAAATTCAAAAGTTTTTATTTTAAATAATGTTAGCTTCAATGATATACCTGCTATATATCAATCAGCTGACATGATGGTTTACCCCTCTTTTTTTGAAGGATTCGGTATTCCAATTATTGAAGCACTTTATTCAAAAACTCCTGTTATTACAACAAAAGGAGGGTGTTTTGAGGAGGCAGGTGGTCCAGATACAATATATGTAAACTCTAAATCAGTTAGAGATCTTAAAGAATCTATAGAGAGTCTTTATTTGAATAAAGATAAAAGAGAAAAAATGAAAATTAATGGAATTAAATTTGCACAAAAATTTTCTGATGATAAAATCGCAAATAATCTATTTAAAGTCTACAAAAATATATAAATGAAAAATTCTCTTGTTATCTCTACATATAACTGGCCAGAAGCATTAGAATTGGTATTAAAAAGCGTAAAAAATCAAAGCAAAATTCCTGATGAAATTTTAATTGCAGATGATGGCTCTACCTATAGTACTAAGAAAATAATTGAAAAGTATAAAAAAATGCTAAATATTAAACATATATGGCACGAAGATAAAGGCTTTAGAAAAACAATTGTTCTAAATAAAGCTATAGCAAAATCAAGTGGAGAATATATTATCCAAATAGATGGAGATATATTACTTCACAAACACTTTATAAAAGATCATTTAAGAAACAAAAAAATAAATAGATTTATTCATGGAAGTCGCTCATTTATTGGAAAACATCTTACGCAAAAATGTATTCTAAAATCAAATATTAAATTTTCTTTTTTTCATAAAGAAATTAAAAATAGAATTAACATGCTATATAGCCCTTTTTTTTCTAAAATATTTAGTAGCGATTCTAAAAGCCTAAAAGGAACTAGAGGATGTAATTTTTCTTTTTACAAAAAAGATTTTATTAAAGTTAATGGGTATAATGAAAGCCTCACTGGCTGGGGAAAAGAAGACACAGAGCTATCTGCAAGATTAATTAATAATAATTTAAAAAAAAGAAAACTTAAATTTAATGCAATAACATTTCATTTAAATCACAAGTCCTCTTCTAGAGAAAATCTAGATGAAAATAATGGGATTTTACAAAAAGTTATTGAAGAAAAAATTATTAAATGTAAAAATGGAATCGAAAAATATCTTTGATATTGAAATAGAAAATGTTCTGCAAACATTAAATAAAGGGGGTGTATTTCTTTACCCTACAGATACAATATGGGGCATTGGGTGTGACGCTACAAATGATAAAGCGGTAGAAAAAATATACAAAATCAAACAGCGAGCTGATCACAAAGCATTTATTTCTTTAGTACATAGTAAACAACAACTTAAACAAATTACAGGGTTAATACCTAAATTTGATATTAGTTCACAACCAACTACAATAATTTATCCTCAAGCAAAAATTTTAAGTAAAAAAATTTTAGGAAAAGATGGATCGGCAGGAATAAGATTAACAAATGATAAATTTTGTAAGAATATCATTAAAAAATTTGGAAAACCAATTGTATCTACATCTGCAAATATAAGTGGCACAAAACATGCAAATAATTTTTCAGAAATTTCACAAGAGATAAAAAAAAATGTAGATTATATAGTAGATTTGTGTACAAACAAGTTAATGACAAAACCTTCAAGAATATTTTTTTTAACTAAAGATGGTAACTTTCAAAAAATTAGATAGTGAATTGCTCTAAAGAACTTTCAAAACCTATTTTTAAAATAATTCAAACAGTAAGTGATGAATTAAATTATCAAACATATGTTGTTGGAGGATGGGTTCGCGATTTACTACTAAATAGAACACAACAAAAAACAGATATTGATTTTGTATGCATCGGAAGTGGTATTACATTAGCCGAAAAAGTATATGCTAAAATTGGCAAAAATGCTAAGCTAAGTATCTATAAAAATTTTGGAACAGCTTTAATAACAATTAATGGAGAAAATTATGAGTTTGTTGGAGCCAGAAAAGAATCTTATAGAAAAACTAGTAGAAAGCCAATTGTAGAAACTGGAACTTTAGAGGATGACCAAAAAAGGAGAGACTTTACTATTAATGCTATGTATATTAATTTAAATACAAATAATTATGGTAAACTTTTAGATCCATTTAATGGAAAAAAACATTTACAAGAAAGAAAAATTAAAACACCACTAAATCCAAATAAAACATACCATGATGATCCTTTGAGAATGATAAGAGCAATAAGATTTGCTACTCAATTAAATTTTAAAATTGAAGAAAACTCATATTTAGCCATAAAAAAAAATTGCGAAAGACTATCAATTATATCGCAAGAAAGAATCACTGAAGAATTAAATAAAATAATACTTTCTAAGACTCCTTCTTTAGGTTTTAAAATGCTTTTTGAAACAAATTTACTACATCAATTTTTTCAAGATTTTGTTAAATTAAAAGGAGTTGAGACTATTGGACAACACGAGCATAAAGATAATTTTGATCATACCATAAAGGTACTTGATAATATAAGCTTGAAATCAGATGATTTGTGGCTAAGATGGGCTGCAATTTTACATGACATTGCTAAACCCATAACAAAAAAATATGACAAAGTACAAGGATGGACATTTCATTCTCATGAATTCGTTGGAAGTAAGATGGTTCCAAAAATATTTAAAAAACTAAAACTACCATTAAATGAAAAAATGCGATATGTTCAAAAGCTTGTTATGCTTCACTTAAGACCTATTGCATTATCAAAAAAAATAGTAACAGATTCTGCTATTCGAAGATTACTTTTTGATGCTGGTAATGATATTGATGACCTTATGCTTCTTTGTGATGCAGATATAACATCAAAAAACCCAAATAAAATCAAACGTTATTTACAAAATTTCCAACTTGTAAGAAAAAAATTAAAAGTTGTAGAAGAAAAAGATCAAAT
Source organism: Flavobacteriales bacterium (assembly GCA_002711125.1). Classification (GTDB taxonomy): domain Bacteria; phylum Bacteroidota; class Bacteroidia; order Flavobacteriales; family BACL11. Next base: position 57,612 of record PAHN01000012.1, on the reverse strand, counting down.
TAGAAATTTTCAACCGCCAATTAATGGAATGGAAATTATGAAAACATTTAATATTAAAGAGGGGAAAGAAATAGGCATAATAAAAAATGCAATTAAAGATGCAATTTTAGATGGAAAAATCAAAAATGATAAAGAAGAAGCTTTTGCGTATATGATTAAAAAAGCTGAAAAACTAAATTTATTCTTTAAAAAATGAAATATATAATTCAAATACATTTAGAACACGAANAAGATATTATCAGAAAAATTGANATATNTGANGATTCTAANTTATATATTTTACATAATAAAATTGTAGAATCACTAAATTTAGATCAAAATCAAATGGCTTCATTTTATTTTACAAATGAAAAATTAGACTTAAAGNAAGAGATTCCNCTTTTCAANATTGATGAAAATGAAAACATAGAAATGAGCAATATTAAAATAAAATCTGCATTTTGTAATATAAATGATCAACTCATATATGTATACGATTTTTTAAAAATGTGGCGATTTTTAGTTACATATGAAAAAACATCTAAAAGTGAAACTGAAGAGACAAAAGTTATATACTCTGTTGGAGAAATGCCNAAAAAAGCTCCTGAAATAATTTTCAAATCAGAAAATGANTCTGAAANTTCAGATGATATATTTTATGATGANGAAGATCAATATTTAATTTAGAATGCAAAAAGATAAATATGCAATATTTATANTAGGACCAACAGCAGTAGGTAAAACAAAAGTCAGTATTGANATTGCAAAAAAAATAAATACAGAAATAATATCTTGCGATTCAAGACAATTTTACAAGGAACTTAAAATAGGATCTGCTCCACCTTCTTTTCAAGAACAACAAGAAATTCGTCATCACTTTATCCAACACCTTAGTATAAAAGATGATTATAATGCAGGAAGATTTGAANTTGACGCTATAAATAAAATCAAAGANTTACACAAAAAATACAATAAAATNATNTTAGTTGGAGGCTCAGGCTTATATATTGATGCAATATGTAAAGGATTGGATAATATTCCCAAAATATCTAATGAAGTAAGANAAANAATTAATTTAAAATACAAAGAAAATGGTATAAAATGGCTACAAAATGAAGNTATGAAAATTGAGCCAAAAATAAAAGAACATCCTAATTTTAAAAATCCTCAAAGACTATTAAGAATATTAGAGGTTTTTAATCAAACAGGTAAAAGATTATCTTCCTTTCATTCAAAGAAAATAAAAAAAAGACCATTTAAAATANTTAAAATAGGCTTAAAAATCAGTAGAGAAGATTTATATANTAAAATAAATAATCGTGTTGATGTAATGATACAAAACGGTTTNATAGATGAAGTTNTAAGCTTAAGTAATTATAAACATAAAAATGCTTTAAATACAGTTGGCTACAAAGAGTTATTTTATTTTATAAAACATGAAACGACTTTGGAAAAAACAATAAATGAAATTAAAATGAACACAAGGAGATTTGCCAAAAGGCAAATCACTTGGTTTAAAAAAGATAAAGAAATTCAGTGGTTTGAAAGTCACCAAACAAAAGAAATTATAGAATTTATCTCAAAATTGTAACAGTACCTTTTATTTGATCAAAACCGTTTCCNACATCAATAATATAAAAATAAACTCCTTCTGGAACATTTTCCCCTTGCAAATTTGTCCCATCCCATTGTTTTGTATATCCAACAGATTGAAAAATTAATTTACCAAAGCGACCAAAAATTTTAACTTCACTATCNTCATATAAAAAAGTATCTTCTAAACTCCAAGTATCATTTGTATTATCTCCATTTGGGGTAAANACATTAGGAATACAATCTGATNTCATCGTTGCAATTACAAAAGAAGTATCNTCCTGACATCCATTACCATCAATAACAGAAACATAATAATCACCAGGACTAATACCTACACTNATTGGATTTATATTTAANCCATTCCACCACTCAAATGTATAAGGTTCAATACCTCCAATTGCAGAAGCTTCTAACTGAACATCTAAATTTTCTAAATTACACTCAATAATAGAGTTGGCTGGATCTAATACAATTAGTAAATNATCAATCGTAAAGTCTTGTCTTACTAAACATCCAAAATNGTCAGTAACCTCAACCCANTGATTTCCTGGACATATNTCTGCATGTTGAGTTATTTCNCCATTACTCCAAAGATATGTATAAGGTCCAAGATCCCATAACTCGCTATCAGCATACACAGTTGTNGTAGTAATATCAANAATTCCATTTGGCAAGTCAAATTCAACTAACAAAGTATCCATAGATGAACAATTATTTAAAAGATCAGTGGTGACAACAAAATAAGTNCCTTCGCATAAAACAGGTGAGCTTATATTGNTTCCNATTGTATCTCCAAANACATTAATCCATAAATAATCAAAAGGCCCGTTAGATGATGTCTCAGTTATCTCAATCTCAGCATTATGTGTTAAATCGTTAAATACTACAACNGTTTCTAAAATATAAGGATNTAGATATATTGAATCAACATAAGATGCTCCACAAGAATCGGTAACCAANACCCAATATACTNATTCAAATAAAGAATCAATACTTGCTGTTGTATCNCCAGTATTCCAAAGGNATGAAATCGGTGATGTNCCTCCANTNACAATAACTGTAGCTGNCCCCCCTTGGNTACATGTCATATTTGATGATTCAATTAAAAAGCTNAAAGAATCTGGTTGAGTAATAGTGATACTTTCATTTGNAATNCACCCATTTGCATCTGTAACTTGAACTTGNTATAAACCNGCATTTACAACATTTTGTAAACTTGTNTCACCATCACTCCAAATAATATTAAANGGAGATGTNCCTCCCAAAATATTAAGGTCAATTAAAGTTAACTCATTAAAGCAAAGTAAAGATGTNTCCTCAGCGTTCAAATTTANTTCAAGTAATTCGGGAGATTCTAAAACAAAATTAAATGTATCTATGCANGAAGTAGAATCAGAAACAATAAGTGTATATATTCCATCTGATAGAGAATAGAGTGAATCGGCTGTTCCTGTACCATTTAACCAATAATAACTTAGCGGTCCAACTCCACCATAAACATCAATAGTTATTATTCCATCACTTTGTCCATAGCAAGATGAAGGTTGTATTATTGCATCTACTATAATTTGATTTGGTTGATTTATTGTGTAAGATTCTTCATGAACACANCCNATNGAATCNACAATATTAACATCATAAACACCTGCNCCAAGAGCTAAATTATCAANACTTCCCCACTGAATATCATATGGGTAGTTTCCTCCTGTNATAGAATCAATTATAANACTNCCTGNATTACTTCCAAAACATGAANCCATTGAAATAGTAGAAAACACATNAATTTCATACTGAGCATAACATCTTACAGGAACAGTATCAATACAATTAAAATCTAAATCTTCTATATATATATTATACCATCCAGATGGAACATATAAAGAATCTCCATATGGTCCTAAATTAATGTCATAAAAAAAACCAAAATTAATATTACCTCCTCCTGTTATACTATCAATCATTAAATAACCACTATCTGATTCACAAATTAATGGGAATGTAGTAGAAGCATATGTTTGATAGGGATCTGGTTGAATTAGCTCAAGATTATAATTTAAAAAACAACCAAAAGTATCAATTATACTTAAATGATAATTTGCTGCATATAAACTATCTAAAGTAATTTTATATGGAGTATTTTGAAATGTGATATTTGATGAAATACTATCTCTTGTTATATATGAAATTGTGTCATTTGTATTTAAATTAATTAAATAAAAATTATATGCTTCCCCCAACATAAACTTTTTCCCTCCATTTGGAGAAAAAATTATATTACCAGAGTTTACACCTCTACAATTAATATTATTTATTTGTATTGTATCTAAAACTATTTCAGAAGGTGATATAATATTAGTTAATATAGAATCTTTACAACCAATGGAATCAGTAAATTTGATTTTATAAAAACCAACAGTTAAGTTATCAAAGATTGTATCATTAAATCCAGATGAAAAAAATAAACCATCTTTATACCATTCATAAAGATAAGGGGGGGCACCTGAGTGAGCTACTCTTTTAAGAAAACCTGTACTATCACCAAAACATTGAACATTTGAATGAGATCCTCTTGAACCTAGTGGACATGAAATATAATAAAACGATGTATCACCAGCAACTACTACTTTAAAACTTCCACAAGTTTGTGTAATCAAAGTGTCAGAATTAACTGATAATTGAATATCATTGATTGTAGATGCATTAACCCAGCCAAGTAAATCATCATTATAAAACCAATTTCCAATTTGAGAAACAGAGAGAACATCCAAAAAAATGGCACCATCATTATAACAATTATTCGGTACTATTGAATCAGCAATTATTTGCGATTTAACTAAAAAAGAATTTAGTATAAATACAAAAATTAAGACATTTCTCATATCCGTGATAAATATGCAAATATACCAATAAAAATAAACTCTATATATCTTGAAAATCTATCACTAATCCTGCATATGATAATGTAACATTTGAAAAACCTTTTTTTGTTTGTATTAAAAGATCATTTAAATCTTTATAACGTTGAGAAAAATGTCCAATTAATAACTTTTTTACATTTGCTTTTTTCGCAATCTGAGCAGCTTGTAATGTTGTAGAATGACCAGTTTGCTCTGCTCTATCAATTAAATCGTGCATAAAAGTTGCTTCATGATATAATAAGTCTACCTCTTTAATTTGTTTTATTATTTTATTATTAAATCTAGTATCTGAACAATAAGCATACTTATATGGAGAGTTATTAGGTTTTGTTAAAAGATTATTTTTAACCACTTCTCCATTATCATTAATCCAGTCTGCACCATTTTTTAAACCATTAATTTTTGTATTAGGAATATTATATTTTTCAACTGCATCAGCAAGTATTTTTCTTGGACTTTTCTTTTCTTCAAATAAAAAACCACAACACTTTATCGAATGATCTAATATAATATTTGAAACCCTTATATTCTCATCTTCTAAAATTATTAAAGATTCGTTTTCAGGTAAAGGATGAAAAAAAAGAGGATAATTAAGCTCAGTCTTTGAAGCTTTTAATTGTAAATTAACAATTTCTTCTAGCTCTTCATGTGCATATATATGTAATTCTTTTTTTCTTCCAAGTAAATGCATGCTACTTATAAGGCCTATTAACCCAAAATAATGATCACCATGTAAATGACTAATAAAAATATGATTTATTCTTTGGAAATTTAATTGGTACTTACGAAGCTGAATTTGCGTTGACTCGCCACAATCAATCAAAAAAAACCGCTCATTTACATTTAGTAACTGAGCGGTTGGATTTCTATTAATTGTAGGAATTGCTGAACTACATCCTAAAATATTTAACTTAAATGACATTAATGCTTAATTATCATTTTTTTAGTTTGTATATTATCACCATTAGTAATCGAATATAAATAAATTCCTTCTGTTAAATTGGATACATTAACATAAAATGTATTAACTCCTCTTTGTGATTTAATTAGTCTTGATTCGACTTTTTCACCTAATAAATTATGTAATGCAAAGTATATTTCATTATCTGTACCGAGAACATACTGAATCTTAGCATTATCATTTACCGGATTAGGATGAATATCTTTTAGCTCAAAAGTTGTATTATCAATATAATTTATTGTTGAAGTAGTATTAACTATATCTAAATAATAATAGTCTATAATATCATCTTGTGTAATTGGAATTCCTAAACCCGCGTCAGCACTTGTAGTTGTAGTCATAATTAACTGATATGAACCTATATCTGCACTAGTTGGATCTGAAGTAGAATATAAAACTGCACAAGACGTTGATCCTCCATCAAAAATACAATTAGGAGCTAAACAATCATAAGCAAAATTTGGTGGCAATCCACTAAAACTTGTAAGTTCAATATACTCAATAGTAACTGGTATTGGAATGCCATTATATTCCACACTAGTATCTAAAGGAGTAATTATAGTAATAACTTGATTATATGGTTGACCTACTATAGCATCATCTAATCCTAAAGCAGTATCAGGATATATTCCCGGTGCTGTAAATTGTGAGTCAGGCACACATTGCGCACTAACGAAAAAATTAGCAAATACACATATTAAAATCAGTAGTTTTTTTTTCATATTATTATTTTTTAAAATTTTAAATTTAATTGCCTTTCTATTTCTTCCATTTCAATATAATCATAAGCCTCTTGTAAAGTAGGAACAATATTTAAGTTTTCATCAAATGAAAAATCACAAACAATTACAAAAGAACCATTAATTTCTGAAATAGTTTTGTCAAATGTAATGAATTTATTTTTAATACTTTCTGCTACATCTAAGCTGATTCCAGATAAATCTGCTATAAAATTTGTAACATTTTTTTTAGCATTAAAATCCGCAAAATTATTTTCATTATCTATTTTAAAAACTATTGTATTTTCTTTAATATTCATTTTTTTATATATTTTTTCTAGAAAGTAAAAATAAAACAGCCATTCTAATTGCAACTCCATTTTCAACTTGATCCAGAATTAATGAATGATTAGAATCTACTACATCTGAACTTACTTCAACACCTCTATTAATTGGCCCAGGATGCATAATAGTAATTTCTTTTGACAAGCTATTTAAAACTGACATATTAACACCAAAGGACATTGCATATTCTCTAAGCGAAGGAAAATAATTTACATCCTGACGTTCTAGTTGTATTCGTAAAACATTTGCAACATCACACCATTTTAAAGCTTCACTCAAATTTGAAAAATGTAATACACCTAATGAATTTAAATACTTGGGCATCAAAGAAGAAGGACCACATACACGTACTTGAGCTCCAAGTTTTTGCAAACAAAATATATTTGAAAGAGCAACCCTTGAATGTAAAATATCGCCAATAATAACAATTTTTTTACCTTTAACTTCTCCAAATTTTTCTCTAATTGAAAAAGCATCAAGTAATGCTTGTGTTGGGTGTTCATGAGTACCATCTCCAGCATTAACTATACTAGCATCAACATTTCTTGATAGAAAAACTGCAGAACCTGGATTAGGGTGTCTTAATACAATTATATCAACTTTCATAGCCAATATATTATTTACTGTATCTAAAAGAGTTTCTCCTTTTTTTAATGATGAGTTAGATGATGAAAAATTTATAATATCAGCTGAAAGCCTTTTCTCGGCTAACTCAAAAGAAAGTTTTGTTCTTGTAGAATTCTCAAAAAATAAATTAGCAATAGTAATATCTCTAAGTGACGGAACCTTTTTAATAGGTTGATTTATAATTTTTTTAAAATTATCTGCAGTTTTAAAAATCAAATTTATATCTGATGTAGTGAGATATTTAATGCCAAGTAAATGTGTTGATGATAAGTTATTTATCATAAAATTTTCTTTATTAAAACCCTGTCTGTTTTAGATATTTCTTGCCATTCAACAATAATTTTTTCAGAATCCATTACATCAATATTTTTACCAACATAATTCGGCTGAATAGGTAAATCTCTTGTAAAACGACGATTAATTAATGTCAACAATTCAATAGATTTTGGTCGTCCAAAACTCATAACAGCATCGATAGCAGAGCGAATCGATCTACCAGTAAATAACACATCATCTACTAAAACAATTTTTTTGTCTTCTAATGTTATGTCAATATCCATAGTTTCTGGAACAATTGGCTTTGCTCTTCTCATTAAATCATCACGATAAAAAGAAATATCTACATTTCCAGACTTAATTTTAATTGTCGAGTTAATTTCTTTAAGTTTTTTTATAATTCTATTATTTAAAAATGTCCCTCTTGGCTGTACCCCTATAATAACGGTATTATTAAATTCTTTATGAGCTTCAATTAACTGATGACACAATCTTTCAATTGTTAATTGGATTGAATCTTGGTCAAGTATTTCTCTTTCATTTAACATGCTGACAAACATAGCAAAAAAAAACCCCAAAAATTTGGGGTTTCAATTTATTTACGATTCTAAATTATCTTTTAGAGCAGCTAAACTATCCAAATCACCTAAAGTGGATTGCTTTTTTTCATCTTCTAATCTTTTCATGACTTTCTTTTTTTGATTTGTATCTTTTCTTCTTTGCTCTTTTACAACTTCCTTATAAGTAGCAGAATGTGAAACAACAATTTTTTTATTTTCACTTGAAAACTCAATAACTCTAAATGCTAATATTTCTCCTTCTGTAATTAATGAACCATCAATTTTTTCTGCGTGAGATTTAGGAAGAAATGCCTCTACTTCATCTGATAATGAAACTAATAGGCCTTTATCAAAAGATTTTGTTACAGTTGCATCATAATCATTACCAACAACAAATTGTTTTGCATATTCATCCCATGGATTACTTTCAAGTTGCTTATGACCTAAACTAATCTTTCTGTTTGAAGTATCAACTTCTAGAACAACAACTTCAAGATTTGCATTTACTTGTGTGAATTCCGCTGGATGCTTTATTTTTTTTGTCCATGAAAGGTCAGAAATATGTATTAATCCGTCAACTCCCTCTACCAGCTCAACAAAAATACCAAAATTAGTGAAATTTTTAACTAACACACTATGCTTAGATCCTACAGGAAAGTTTGCAGCAATATCTTGCCATGGATCTGGTGTCATTTGTTTAACACCTAAAGACATCTTTCTACTTTCTTTATCTAAGGTTAATATTTGAGCTTTCACATTATCACCTTTTTTATAAAAATCATTAGCAGATCGTAAATGCGTTGACCAAGACATTTCAGAAACATGTAACAACGCTTCAACTCCTGCTTGTAATTCTACAAAAACTCCATAATCAGCAACCACAACAACTTTTCCTTCAACTTCATCTCCTACTTTTAAATTAGAGTCTAAATTGTCCCATGGATGATCTCCAAGTTGTTTTAAACCTAACTGAATTCTACTTTTTGCTTCATCAAATTCAAGAATTACTACATTAATAGTTTCATCTAAATTTACAACTTCTTCAGGATGAGAAATACGACCCCAAGATAAATCAGTTATATGTATCAAGCCATCAATCCCTCCTAGATCTACGAAAACTCCATATGAAGTTATATTTTTAACAGTTCCTTCTAAAACTTGACCTTTTTCTAATTTAGCCATAATTTCTTTCGTTTGCACAACTAAATCAGCTTCAATTAAGGCTTTATGAGAAACAACAACATTTCTAAATGCTTCATTCACTTTAACAACCTTAAACTCCATTTTTTTACCAACATACTCATCATAATCCCTGATTGGCTTGACATCTATTTGAGAGCCAGGTAAAAAACATTCGATACCAAAAACATCAACAATCATTCCTCCTTTAGTTCTACTTAAAATTTCACCATTAACAACTTCTCCAGTTTCCAAAGCAACATTAACTTTCTCCCATGCTCTTAATACTCTTGCTCTTCTATGAGAAAGAACTAACTGTCCATTTTTATCCTCTTGTTTTTCAACTAAAACCTCTACGGTATCTCCAACTACAAGCTCTTGATTATACTTAAACTCATTAAAAGAAACAACACCGTCTGATTTAAAATTGATATCAATAACAACTTCCCTATCTGTGATAGCTACTACCTCTCCATCTATAACTTGTTTATCTAGAACTTGCGTTAATGTTGCATCATAATTTTTTTCTAATTCTTCTCTTTCCTTAGATGAATATATATCATTATTTTCAACTTGATTCCAATCAAATTTTCCTGTTGGATCTTCATTTTCTTTTTTAGAATTAACAGTTGAAACTTTATTTATAATTGGTTTTACCTGATCTTCATCTATATTATTAATATCAGATAATTCAAGCTTATTTTTTTCGTCTTTTGTATTCGCCTTATCAGATTTTTCACTTATAGTAACCTTCTTTGAAGCAGTCTTCTTTTCAGCAACCTTCTTTGTAGTAGTCTTCTTTTCAGCAACCTTCTTTGTAGTAGTCTTCTTTTCAGCAACCTTCTTTGTAGTAGTCTTCTTTTCAGCAACCTTCTTTGTAGCAGTCTTCTTTTCAGCAACCTTCTTTGTAGTAGTCTTTTTTGAAGTAGCTTTCTGTGTAGGCTTTTTATTTGAATTAGATTTTTCTGAAGTCGATTCCATCTCTTTAGCTTCTTTTGTGTCTTTTGACATTTTTTGTCATTTTTTGTATCTTAAAGCTTATAAGGAAAAATGGTTACTTTAAGAGAAATTCTTATTTAAATTAACTTATTATACCTTTTCAATTCCTTATATCCATTATTAAAAAGGTTTGCGAAATTACAATTTTAATTTTAAAAATATACTATTTTACAATTTTATGTATTGATTTTTCAATACTTTCCATTAACCATCTAGGTGTTGAAGTGGCACCACATATCCCAACTGTTTTCGAATTAATAAACCAATCTGATTTTAACTCATCCTTATCAGAAATAAAATAAGATTTAACATTTTCTTGCTTACAGGATTTATATAAAAATTTACCATTTGAAGACTTTCTGCCACTAACAAACACTATAACATCATTTTCTTTTGCAAATTGCTTCAACTGTCTTTCTCTACCCGTTACTTGTCTACATAAAGTATCATTCACAATATATTTTATATCATTGTTTGACTCTTTTTTGATTCTTTTTTCTATTTCTAAAGTTATGTCTTTGTATGCAGCTGGACTTTTTGTTGTTTGAGAATACACGTATATGGGTTTTTTGAAATTTATTTTATCTAAATCCTCATAAGATCCAACTATTATAGCATCATTGTTTGTTTGGCCAAGTAAGCCTATTACCTCTGCGTGCCCCTCCTTTCCATAAATAACTACCTGACCATCTATATTTCTAAGTTCTTTATGACCAATTTTCACCTGCTGTTGTAACTTAAGAACAATAGGACATGAAGCATCTAGTAGTTGAATATTATTCTTTAATGCTAATTCGTATGTTGAAGGAGGCTCACCATGAGCTCGAATCAGAACCTTACAATCCCTAAGGTTTTTTAAATCATCATGATTAATAATTTCTAGACCTAACTCGTTTAATCTATCAACTTCTTTATTATTATGAACAATATCCCCTAAACAATATAAAACTCCTTCTTCCTTTAATATGGATTCTGCCATTTCGATGGCATAAACAACCCCAAAACAAAAACCAGAACGCGTGTCAATTGTTATTTTCATAAAAATTTTCTAATTAAATTATCAATAAAAACATCTTGCTCTTTTATATTCATGTTAGTATTATCAAGTAAAATTGCATCATGTGCCTTAACTAGAGGACTTTCTTTTCTATTTATATCGTATCTATCTCTATCATTTAAATTATTGAGAATTTTTTCATATGAGACTTCTGATCCAGCATTTTTCAATTGCAACAATCTTCTTTGTGCTCTAATTTCAACTTGAGCAGTCACAAATAATTTAATTTTTGCCTTAGGAAGAACCTTAGTTCCAATATCGCGCCCATCCATTACAATATTTTTGGATAGTCCTATTTTCTTTTGCATAGCAATTAATTTTTTTCGAACTTTACTTATTCTAGCAACTAAAGAAACATTTTCAGAAACATCAATACTTCTAATATCATCTTCAACATTTTCATTGTTTAAAAATGTTTTTGAACGTTTATTTTCCATATCAAAAACAAAATCAACATGAATATTTGTAATTAATTTATCTAATAATTCATAATTTATATTTTTATTTTTAATTACACCTTTTTTCATAAAAAAAAGTGTTATTGCTCTATACATAGCACCACTATCAATATATCGCATATGATATTTTTGTGCAATTTTCTTAGCAATAGAGCTTTTGCCACAAGAAGAATAACCATCAATTGCTATATTAAAAGGTAAACTCATTAGAATCCGAAATTACTTAAATTCGTTGTAATACTAAAATTATTATTAATAGCCGACAAATGATAAAACGACCTACTATAGTCAAAATAATAACGATACACTCTAAAACCAATTCCAAATGAAAAACCAACTGCAGAAGGCAAATAAATATCTGTCATATCAAATCTTCTTTGAAAATTAAACCCCCCTCTAATAAATAAACTTTTTTTATATGGGTTTAATTCTCCACCAATAATAATGTGTCTTAAAAAAGTTTTTGCAATAGATTCTTGCTTAATTTCAAGTTGACCTGTCTGAACATTAGTCTGGTATGCTAATTTAAAAGGGGATGAAATATCAAAAGTATTTATGTTTGTATAAGTTAAATGATACTTAAAAGGCAAATATTTTAACTCTTTACATATACCTAATTGTATTTCAGGATTAATAGACTCAGAATTAAAAGTATAATTATTTATTTGTCTGCCCAAATTTTTTATTATTAAAGAAGCAGTAAATTTTTTTTCTTTATTTAAATAACTTGCACTTATATTAGAAGTTAAAGCTTGTGCATTATATGATTCATATGATGAATTTAAAAAATTAAAATTTAACCCAAAAGATAATTTTTCATTTATTTTTCTACCAATACCACATGTAATAATTTGATCATTAGCGGAAAAAACTCCTTCATAATATCCATCGTTACTAAATCTTTCAAATTCTCCATAATTAATACTTTTTAATGAAAATCCTACAAATCCTATTTTTTTATACTCTTTTGAGAAAGCAAAAGAAATTAAATTAATATCAGANAAATAATNACCATAAGTAAAGGNAATTTGATTATCCATNTGATGNTTTAATAATGATGGNACATTNGATGNCAAAGAAACATCATTATCGTAAATTGCGATTGCACCNCCNCCTAAAGCTTNTGCTCTAGGTGAATGTTCGATATTAGAAAATAAAAAAANACNNTTNCCTCCATTTTGAGCGAANGAGTTAAAAGCAAAAAAAAACATTATTAAAACATATTNATATTGCATTTATTTAAATGTTTGATTTGTCATGAAATAATTACAGGGTTTTCNACTTTTTNAGAGTGTAAAGTAATATCAATGACTTGCTTTAAATTATCAACATAATGAAATTTCATACCTNTAATATAATTTTTATTTATTTCTAAAATATCCTTTTTATTTTGTTTTGACAAAACAATTTCATTAATACCAGATCTCTTAGCCGCTAATATTTTTTCTTTAATNCCTCCNACTGGNAGTACTTTTCCTCTAAGTGTTANTTCTCCAGTCAAAGCAATTTTTTCTTTNACTTTACGNTGAGTAAATGAAGAAACAAGAGAAGTGAAAATTGTAATTCCNGCTGATGGACCATCNTTAGGTGTTGCNCCCTCTGGAACATGTACATGAACATTCCATTTTTCAAAAATTTCANATGACANATTATANTCAGTTGCATGAGCCTTNAAGTATTCCATTGCAATAGTTACTGACTCTTTCATTACTGCACCTAAATTACCAGTTATAGTTAACTTTCCCTTTCCTTTACTTAAACTACTTTCAATAAATAAAATATCACCTCCAACAGAAGTCNATGCCAANCCTATGACAACACCCGCTAATTTATTNTCTATAAATCTATCTCTATCAAATTTTGGAGGCCCTAATACTTTCTCTACAGTTTCTGAAGATATTTTTACATCAAAATTTTCNTTTAAAACTATCGATTTTGCAACATTTCTAATCATTTTACTTATCATTTTCTCTAAACTTCTAACTCCAGACTCTCTTGTATATTGATCTATAATTTTTTCAATATTAACNTCAGATATTGAAAAGTATTTTTTATCTACTCCATGNANNAAAAGTTGTTTTGGCAANAGATGTTTCTTTGCAATTTGNACTTTTTCTTCAATAGTATATCCATTTATTTCTATAATTTCCATACGATCTCGTAAAGCAGGCTGAATAGAAGCTAAATTATTAGCTGTGGCTACAAACATNACTTTAGAAAGATCATAATCTAATTCTAAATAATTATCATGAAAATTTTCATTTTGTTCAGGATCCAGTACTTCAAGCAAAGCAGATGANGGGTCNCCATGACTGTCTCNGGTAACTTTATCAATCTCATCTAGAACAAAAACAGGATTGGATGACTTAGCTTTTTTAANAGANTTNATAATTCGACCTGGCATTGCACCTATATANGTTTTNCTATGACCTCTAATTTCTGCTTCATCTCTTAATCCTCCTAATGAAACTCTTTCATATTTTCTACCCAATGCTTCAGCTATTGATTTCCCAAGTGATGTTTTACCAACTCCAGGAGGACCAAATAAACAAAGTATAGGTGATTTCATATCTCCTTTTAATTTCAAAACTGCTAAATATTCTAAAATTCTTTTTTTAACTTTATCTAAACCAAAATGATCTTTATCAAGAATTTGTTTTGCTTTTTTTAAATCAAACTTNTCCTTNGTTACCTCATCCCANGGTAANTCTAAAATTAATTCTATATAACTTCTTTGAACAGCATAATCCGACATAGAAGGNTTCATACGCTGTAATTTTTTTAATTCTTTATCAAATGCNATACTGATTTCTTTACTCCANATTTTTTTTGAAGCTTGTTTTCTCATTTCTTCTACTTCTTTATGAGANCCTGTCCCNCCTAATTCCTCTTGAATCGCTTTCATTTGCTGATTTAGATAATATTCTTTTTGTTGTTGATCTAAGTCAGTCTGAACTTTAGATTGAATTTTATTTTTCATTTCAAGCATTTGAAACTCTTTAGTTAATAACTCCAATGCCAAGACTGCTCTTTTTTTCAAATTTATTTCTTCTAATAATTTCTGTTTTTCAGTCAAACTAATATTCATATTNGAAGAAACAAANTTGATTGCAAAAGATGAATTTTTTATATTCTTTATAGCTATAGCAGCCTCGCTTGGAATATTAGGTGAGGCATCAATTATTTTTAAAGAAAGATCTTTAATTGATGAAACTAATGCTATAAACTCTTCATCTTTCGAATCAGGNTTTAATTCAAANAACTCAGTTATTTGTGCTTTATAATATGGGTCATCTTGAATCATTTGATCAATAGCAAAACGTTTTCTACCCTGAATTACAACAGTTATATTNCCATCAGGCATTTTCAACATTTTTAAAATTGTTGCTATAGTACCAACTTTATGTAAATCAGTAGTTTCTGGTAGTTCAATATCAAAGTCTTTTTGTGCGACAACTCCAATCATTTTATTTCCATTATCGGCATCTTTGATTAATTTAACAGACCTATCTCTNCCTATAGTAATTGGAATAATAACACCAGGAAAAAGAACAGTGTTTCTTANNGGTAAAATCGGTANTATATCCGGTGCATTTTCCTTNGATATCTTAGCTTCATCCTCATCACTCATCAGAGGTAAAAATTCTGCNTCTTCATTTAATAAATCTGATAGATTTATTNTAGAAAGTTTAACATCTTTATTCATAATTTTATGTTTTNCACTTTAAATTTGATGCAATTAATGTGCCAAAAAGAAAAATGCCGTTTTGTCAGTTAATATTGATTTCTGAATCGCTTAGTAATTTCAAAGATATGATTNAGAATATCTATTTCAACTTGATTAATTTTTANATTTCTCCTTTTAAATACTCGTTCAACAGAATCAATAAATTTTAAAAATTTATACTCTGAGAAACCAGATGAACCTCCCCAACTAAATGATGGTATAAAATTTCTTGGAAAACCACAACCAAAAATATTAGCTCCAATTCCTACNACAGTTCCAGTATTAAACATAGTATTGATACCACACTTTGAATGGTCTCCCATAATTAAACCACAAAATTGNAAATTTGTATCTNTAAATTTTTCANACTGATAATTCCATAATTTTACATTAATGTAGTTATTTTTTAAATTTGAATTNTTAGTNTCNGCNCCTAAATTACACCATTCTCCTATTACAGAATTTCCTAAAAAACCATCGTGGGCTTTTGATGAATACCCAAANAAAACAGAGTTATTCACTTCTCCTCCNACTTTACAAAATGGNCCTAGAGTTGTACCTGGATAAATTCTAGCTCCCATTTTTACAACAGTATTATTAAGCATAGCAAATGGACCTCTAATTAAAGAGCCTTCCATTATTTCAGCATCTTTNCCAATATAAATAGGACCATTACTTGTATTTAATGTACAATTATTTAATATAGCTCCATCNTCAATNAAAATTTCTCCATCACCTATTTTGACATTGGAGCTATACAAATCAATAAATCTATTTAAATATTTTGAGTTTTTATNTNTTTTAATTCTTTCAAAATCATTTATGATTTCATTTTCATTTAAATTAAATATATCTGTTAAAGATTCAACAGAAGAAAATAATGAATGTGATTCTATAATATTCAATTTCACATAATCAAAAGTTTTATTTCTAAAAGCAATTACCTCTCCNTNATGNACTAAAGATTCTCCGAGCCTGAGATTATTAACTTCAGTAATAAGCTCTTTACACGGCAAAATACTTGAATCCACCCATAAATTATCGTCTTCAAGATTTNTTTTAAATTTGTATGACAAATAATCTTCTGTCTTTACAGAAACNGAATTNTAATAAAACTGCCATTTTTCTNTAATTGTTAAGATTCCTATTCGAAAAAAAGATATAGGTCTAGTAAAACTTAGTGGTAAATAGTTAGAATGATTTTTATCAAATAATATTAAATTCATATGCTTACAAAGTTAAATAAAAAAAGCCCATATATNTGGGCTTNGAATTTAATATATTTTTTTTTACTTTTTAAACTTCTTATACTTGTTTTTAAATTTATCAATTCTTCCTGCAGTATCAATTAATTTAGCTTTACCAGTGAAATAAGGGTGTGAATCNGAAGATATTTCCATTTTAAATAATGGATANTCATTACCNTCTTCCCANTTAATTGTATCCTTTGTTTCAACGCATGACTTAGTTAAAATTGCAAAGTCTGTCGAAATATCTTTAAATACACATAATCTGTAATTATCAGGATGTAAATCTTTTTTCATTATTTAAAAGTTTAGGGGTGCAAAAATAAGAAGTTTTATGATTTAACCAACTGCATTAGAAAAAATATTATAGATTTAAATCATTTAACAAAGAATTTGTTGCTTTAACTCCTTCAGCAGAAAGTAAAAGTTTTTCTAACTCATCCTCATTTAAACAAATTTCTTCAATCTTCTCAATACCATTTTTGGACAACACGACAGGAACACCTATACATAAATCTGATAAACCAAACTCTCCACTAAGTAAAGCAGAACATGGATATATTTTTTTCTGATCACATGCAATTGAATGAACCAGACTACTTACAGCAGCTCCAGGAGCATACCAAGCAGATGTTCCTAACATTTTAGTTAATGTAGCTCCGCCAACTTTTGTAGCTTCTGAAATTTCATGCAACTTTTCTTGTGATAAAAATTCAGATATTCTTACACTATTTCGTGTTGCTAACCGAGTTAATGGTAACATCCCTTTGTCAGAATGTCCACCAATAACCATTGCACTTATATCTGATGAAGGACAAGGAATTGCTTCCGCTATTCTATATTTAAATCTAGCAGAATCTAATGCCCCCCCCATTCCAATTATTCTGTTTTTAGGTAAATTTGTTAGCTTATGAACTAAATAAGTCATAGTATCCATAGGATTGCTTACAATAATTAGAATAACATTTTGAGAATATTTTAATAAATTCTGTGTCACATCTTTAACGATACCAGCATTAATACCTATTAATTCTTCTCTAGTCATACCAGGTTTTCGAGGAATACCAGATGTTATAACAGCAATATGACTGTCAGCTGTTCTAGAATAATCATTTGTTGTACCTATAATTCTAGTATCAAATCCATTTAAAGAAGCCGTTTGCATTAAATCCATTGCTTTGCCCTCTGCGAAATCTTGCTTTATATCAAGTAAAACAACCTCAGATGCAAAATCTTTGATTGCAATATATTCTGCACAACTTGCTCCTACAGCTCCTGCACCAACAATAGTAACTTTCATAATTTTAATATTTAATTATATTTTTTTAAGCATCTATATTTGCATATTTTGCATTAGCCTCAATAAACTCTCTTCTTGGTGGAACTTCATCACCCATTAACATTGAAAATACCCTGTCAGCTTCTGCTGCATTATCAACCGTAACTTGTTTTAGTGTTCTTTGTTCAGGATTTAAAGTAGTATCCCAAAGTTGAGAAGCATTCATCTCCCCTAAACCTTTATATCTTTGAATATTTACATTGACGTCTTTACCTCCTTTCATTTCTTTTATCATCATGTCACGCTGATTTTCATCCCAACAATATCTTTGATCTTTTCCTTTTTTAAGTAAAAATAATGGTGGCGTTGCTATATATACATAACCTTTTTCTATAAGTGGTTTTAAAAATCTAAAAAAGAAAGTAAGTAATAAAGTCGCAATATGAGATCCATCAATATCAGCATCAGTCATAATTACAATCTTGTGATATCGTAAATTTTGTAAATTTAACTCTCTAGAATCATCATCAGTTCCTATTGAAACACCCAACGCCTTAAACATATTTTTTATTTCTTCATTCTCAAAAACCTTATGCTGCATTGCTTTTTCTACATTTAAAATTTTACCCCTTAAAGGTAATATAGCCTGAAAATGTCTATCTCTTCCTTGTTTAGCTGTGCCTCCTGCAGAATCTCCCTCCACTAGGAAAATTTCACATTTTGTAGGATCTTTTTCAGAACAATCTGATAATTTGCCTGGCAAACCAGAACCAGTTAAAACACTTTTTCTTTGAACCATTTCTCTAGCTCTGTTCGCAGCATTTCTTGCAGTAGCAGCTAATATAACCTTCTGTACAATTCTTTTTGCTTGATCTGGGTTTTCTTCTAAGTAATAAGTAAGCATATCACTTACAGATTGAGACACTGCGGATGTGACTTCTTTATTTCCCAACTTGGTTTTAGTTTGTCCTTCAAACTGTGGCTCCATTACCTTTACAGAAATAACAGCAGTTAAACCCTCTCTAAAATCATCACCTGAAATTTCAAACTTTACTTTTTTTAGTAATCCAGATTCATCAGCATATTTTTTTAAAGTTCGTGTTAAACCTCTTCTAAAACCAGATAAATGAGTACCACCTTCATGAGTGTTAATGTTATTGACATAAGAGTGTATATTTTCAGTGTATGAATTATTATAAATCATTGCGACTTCAACTGGAACACCATCCTTTTCTCCATCTATATGAATCACTCCATCCATAATTGAATCTCGTGTTGAATCTAAAAATGTAACAAATTCTTTTAATCCTCCTTCAGAAAAAAATGACTCTTTGATATACGCACCACTATCATCTTTTCTTCTTTTATCAGTTATTGAAAGGTGAATACCCTTATTTAAAAAAGCCAATTCTCTTAAACGAGCAACTAAAATATCAAAATGATAAACAGTATCTTCAAAAATACTAGTATCTGGTTGAAAAGTAACATGAGTACCAGTTTCTGAAGTAGAACCGATTTCTTTAACATCATATTTAGGTACACCAATGCTATATTCTTGTTGAAAAATTTTACCCTCTCTAAAAACTTTAACATCTAAATTAGAAGATAAAGCATTTACACATGAGACTCCAACGCCATGTAATCCTCCAGAAACTTTATAAGAACCCTTGTCAAATTTACCTCCTGCATGTAAGACAGTCATCACAACTTCTAGAGCAGACTTCCCTTCCTTCTCGTGTATCCCAACAGGAATACCTCTACCATTATCTTTAACTGTAATAGAATTATTTTCATTTATAAAACAATCAATATGAGAACAATGACCTGCTAAAGCTTCATCAATAGAATTATCTACGACTTCATAAACTAAATGATGTAAACCCTTAATACCAACATCTCCAATATACATTGCAGGTCGTTTTCTAACGGCTTCTAACCCCTCAAGAACTTGAATATTATCTGCACTGTAATTTTTATTTTCTTCACTCATATAAAAAATATTTATTTATAACAAATATACAATTTACTACTTTTTATATAATTAAAACACTATATAAAAATTACTGTTTTTTCAACATAAAGTTGATAACTTTTAAAACGAAGTACGAATTCCAAAAAGTATATTTAAACCTTGCTCGTCGTAACCTAACCAAAGATCTTGTGTGTTATTAGTTATGTTATAAAAATTTAAAAAAGCTGAAAGATATTTAGAATAATTATACTCTAAAAGTAAATTTACATATAGATAAGGGCCTACCTCTTGATCTATTTGAAATACATATGGAGTTGCTATTTGATTAATAGAACTAGCTACAAATCTTTTTTTACTATAATATAGAATTGAAGGGATAATATTAATTTTTTTCCTTAAAGCTATAGGCGTTTGCAAATCACATTTAAAACTTGGCTTATTAAAAACCTCTTTATTCCATTTGTAAATTCCACAAGTAAATTCTAAACTTAACAAACTATTTATTTTGTTAAAATACTCAACATCTAAATTATATTGACTTAAGTCAATATAATTAGACACATATCTTGAGTAAGAAGGATTATCAAATCTTATAAAATGCATGAAATTATATATACTAGAATAACCAAAAGAAGTTTTTAGTATTTCATTTTCACTCAAAATATTTCTTAATGAAAAATAAAATTTGTTCTCCTTAGTAAAGTTCAAAGTTTGATTAAATTTATCAGCGTCATCAATACTTTGATTCATTCCATATGAATGAATATATGGATTGATTGCTGAAATTCTTTGAAGACTATTTTTAATGTGAGACTGTAGAAATCCAGTTTCTATTATAATAATATCTTTTACTAATTCTTTAGAAAATTTAACATTAGGCATTAAATAAAAATTTGACCCTAAAGATTTAAAAACAAAATTAAATCCTAAACTCATATCTATATCATACTTATTTAATGCATAATTTGGTGAGAAATCAAAATAATTAACATTTGAAGATTTAAAAGAAGAAGAATTTGAATTATAATTCAAATATGAATCAAAGCGAGTTCTGATTGTGATTGGGAGATTTTTAAATAGATTTCTAATCTTAGAACTAGCATGAAAATGATTTTCAGAAAATTCATTAAAATCAGAAATAAATATATTTGTGTTATGATTAACTCTATTATTAATATTTTTATTAGAATATATATTAAGTGATAATTTTGTGAGAGCAAATCTATTTCTAAAATTCTCTTTAATTAAACTAGATCGATTTTGTTCATAAAAAGCAGTTCTTCTATTATAACTTAAATTTATTTTATATATATTGGATGAGTAGATTCTTTTATAGAAAGCATTCATACTATTTTTACTGTTCTTAGCTGGCAAATATTTATCTGAATAATGATGAAAATGAATACCATAACTTTTGTTTATTGAACGAGTACTATTATAAATTATATCTGCTTTTGTTTTCCAATAATTACCAAAACCAAAACAAATACTATTAGAATATAATTTAGTTAATAGTGGGGCTTTAATTGTTGCAGGTGCTAATAGTTTTGTTTTATAATTAGACTGTAAAGTAAACTCAAAAAACTCATATTTTTGCAATCTATCTGAAGATAAGGAATCATGATATTCAGCTCTATCATTTATTTTTTTCCCATCTACTATTTTAGGTGTAAAGTCTTCTAAAATATTAATCTCTGTTGTTTCTATATTTTGTCCAAAAGCTGAATATGAAAAAAACAAAATAAAAAATAAAAAACTATTCAAATTCATTTTCTAAAATATTTATATTAATATTTATACTATCATTAACAATATTATTTTGATTCAAACCTTCAACTACATAATTTTCATCTATTTCCTGAATTTCATAATCAAAATCATCATCCATTATTTCAATAAATGTTTGTTCTTTTTTTTGTTGAATAGCATCCTCCTTTTCTTTAGCAATAATAAATTCCATTTTTCTTTTGGCTTCATTTACTAAATCCAATCCTTTATAATTATCTATTACACTTTCTAAAGTCGCTTTAGCTTGAAAAGTTTTATTCAAATCTATATATATATCCGCTAATAAAATAAGACTCTTTGCTATAAAATACTTATTAGAATATTTTTTTACTAAGTCAAATATTTGTTCTTCTGATAATTTTAAACTATCCTCTAAATAATTTAGATATGCAACATAATACATTGCCTCACAGGAATGATCATTGATTTTATAAGATTTTACTTTAGAAAATGTGCTTTTACATTTCGCATAATTACCTAAATTAAATTCACTTCTTGCAAGTATCAAAGTAGCCTTACTAAGCAAAAAAACATCAACTTTTTCTAACTCAAAAACTTTTTCAGCATAAAGTGATGATTGAATCAAATCAATATTTTCATATCCTTGCATAAGTTTGATTATCACCTCTCTTTTAATTAAACTAGATGAAACAATTTTTTGCAACTCAAGGTAAAAAACGTTAGATTTTTGATAATCATTCTTACTAAAATAATATCTGGATAAAAAAATTAAAGCTTCCTCCTTATAATTATTAAAAAAATTTCCTAATAGAATTCGTTCATAATAAGAAATTGCACTTAAAGTATCTTCAAGATTTATAGAGCTTACTGCTGTATAATATAAAACTTTATCATGAAATATTCCTTTCTCAAAACGATTTAAATATTTTTCAAATGATTGTTTTGCCGAAACATAATCTTTTTCTATGTATTTAATATACGCAGAATTATATAAAATAGAATCCTGTTCTGATACTGTTATATTATACTCAGGTAACGATTCTATTAGGGCAATATAATCATCTATTTTGTCTAATTGAGAATAAGAAAATTGTAAAGAAGAAAGAGCTTGTTTAAAATATTTTGTATCAGCATAATTATTAACAACTATTAAAAATTGAAAAACTGCTTGATCAATACTATCTAGTTGTAGTAAGATATTACCAACACTCAAATATGCATCTGCAATCCAATCTCTATTTTTAGATGAATCAATTAAAATTTTATAATATTTGTTTGCAAACTCAAAATTTGAATTAACTTTATAATAGTTTGCTAAATCTTTAACTGCTAACAAATAATATGTTGAATTTTTGTGATTAGAAACTAAATTATTTAAACAATTCAATTGTTTAAGATCATTATTAACTAAACTAGCTGTAACAGAAGATTGATATAGAGCATAGTCTATATCAAAAAGATTGATAGATGTAGATTTTTGATAATATTTAAGAGCAGTACTATATTTTTTTAACATAAAATAGCTATCAGCTAGCCTTAAATAAGAATCATTTATTCTCATACTGTCTTTGGAAGCTTTTAAATAAGACCTAAACCATTTAACAGAACTTTGATAGTCTTTTATTTTAAAATAAGAATAAGCTAAATTATATTTCTTTAAAATCTTAAAATCTGACAGATACTTACTTGACGTATTTGGAAGGTTGTTGTAGCCTTCAATTGCTTGTGAAAAATCAGATAAGTTATAAAGACAATCATATAACCAAAAGTTACTTAAATAAGTAAATTGTTCATTAAAAGAATGTTTAATAGATTCTCTAAAATATAAAGTTGCTTTTTTAAAATCTTGCTTATTATATTGTTCAAGTCCTAAATAAAATGAAGCTCTTTGTAAAGATTTCTTTTGTTCAATACTTAGAGTATCCAAATCTATAAGCAAAGCATAAACATTTGAATACATATTTGTAGACTCAAACATTTTAATCATTAATGAATTAATATAAGCTTTTTTCTCGGCATTTTCAGAAGATGTTAAATAGGTTTTAAATACATTAAAAGTATTATCAAAAGGCAAATTAAGCTGATATGATAATTTTGCATAGTTAAATAAAGCATCCTCTTGTATTGCTAGATTATTATCATAACTTGCGGATTTTTTAAATGCATTTAATGCATAAGTATAATATTCAAATTTAATATAACTTGCTCCTAAATAATAATATACAAATTGCAAAATACTATCAGAAGCAGACGCTACATTTTCAAGATTTAAAATAGCGTATTCATATTGACCAGTATTATAAAAAGAATGGCCTAACATAAATGACATATTAGGATCTAAATTTTTATCTTCATTTTGTGTCTTCCGAAAAAAAGTTATTGCATTTTTATAATCTTCGGTTCTATAATATGCTTCAGCCAACAATCTAAATATTTCTTCTTTCCTTTCTGGTATTAAATTTTGTAATAAGGGTTGTGCATATGATATTAAATTTTGATAATCCTCTTTGTAAAAATAAATTTGACAAATATAATAGGGAGCTATTTTTCCAAAGTTTTTATCAGTTTCTAATTCTAAAAAATTCTGTAATGCTGAATTATATAATTTTTTTTCATAAGAAATATATGCATAATAGTATTTAGCAGGTTTACTAAATTTGCTTTTGGTATTCATGATTTTTGAAAAAAAGTATTGAGCTTTTTCTAATGAATCAATATTAAAATTAGAATATGCTAACTTAAAAGTGTTTTCATCAGATAAGTGCTTCACATTTTCTAAATATTGAATAGATTTTATATAATTTTTGTTTCTATAATAAATATCAGCAATATCGCCATAAACTGTATTTTCGTATAAATTGTTAGGAAAGGTTTCGTTTAAATCATTATATAATGCAATTGCGTCACTCATATAAAGTTCTTTAGAACATCGAGCATCAAGATACATTGATTCTGGTGTTCTACTTGCATTAGTCAACTGTGAAAGAACAGATTGCGCTGCGCTATATTTTTTGTTTTCAAATAATAATCTTGCTTGCTCAATAATTTGTTGGTCTTGTGAAAAGATTAAAGTAGATGTAAAGCAAGCAAAAAAAAACAAATAGTAATACCTCCTCATTTTTAATTAAATAATGAAATAAAGTTAAAAAATAAACACGTGTCTGTAAATATAATTTTGCAAAGTTGTGAACAGGAAGTTTTAACAAATATTAATTTTATAGTGTCTATAGAAGATAATAAATATATTAATTTGCTTAATGCTTTATATATTAAAAATTAAAGGTACTACTAAAATACCTGATTTTGTGCAAATTAGAGATAACAACATGACACTTATTGCATATTTTAGATTGAATCAAATTACCCAAGGACTAAAAAAAAGTAATTTAGATAAATATGAAAATGAAATAACTAAAGTTTTAGAAAAGATACCATATGGAAAAATACACAAATTTTCAAGAAAAAATAAATAATAATGTTATTGAAATACAAAATGCAAGTGTATATCAAAATGAACATAAAGTTTTTGAAAACTTAAATCTAAATATTTCTAAAGGAGAATTTGTTTATCTAATAGGAGACACTGGAAGTGGGAAAAGCTCACTACTTAAAACATTATACGCAGAAATTAGAGTTTCAAGCGGGAAAATAATTATAGCAGATACAAACCTCAATGAAATAAAACATAAAGCTATCGCTAAATTTAGACGAAAGCTGGGTATTGTATTTCAAGATTTTCAATTATTGACTGATAGAACAATATATGAAAATTTAAAATTTGTTTTAAAAGCCACTGGCTGGAAAAAGAAGGAGGAAATAAATGAAAGAATCTCTGAAGTTTTAACAAGCGTGCATTTAGAAAATGTGAAAGACAAAACACCTCATCAATTATCAGGAGGTGAGCAGCAAAGAGCTGCTATTGCGAGAGCATTACTAAATAGACCTCAAATTATTTTAGCAGATGAACCGACTGGAAATCTTGACCCAGAAAAATCTGACAAAATCATTCAACTACTTAAAGAAATAAGTTCTAGAGGAACCACGGTTTTTATTGCAACTCATGATTATCTTATCATTAAAAAACATAAAGCAAGAACAATTAAATGTGTTGACAAAGGTATAATTGAAGTTGATATAAATACAATATAAATGTTCAAAGAAAATATCTCAATAAAAAACTATAACACATTTAAAATTGATGTTAAAACTAAATTTTTCTCTGAATTTAAAAATATTGAAGAACTTAAAATTATATTAAATTCTAGTATATATAATAACAATAAATCATTTATTTTAGGAGGAGGATCAAATATTTTATTTACAAATGATTATAAAGGATTAATATTAAAAAACAATATAACTGGAATAAAAATAATTAAAGAAAACAATGACCATATTATCGTTGAAGTTGGAAGTGGGGAAAACTGGCATAAATTTGTAATGTGGAGTATAGAAAAAAACCTTTCTGGAATTGAAAATTTAGCACTTATTCCCGGCTCTGTTGGAGCATGTCCAGTACAAAATATAGGAGCATACGGCATGGAAGCAAAAGACAGTATTATTAGTGTGCATACAATAGATTTAAAATCACATAAAGAATATAATTTTAAAAATAAAGATTGTGACTTTAAATATAGAGATTCTATTTTTAAAAATAAATTAAAAAACAAGATTATAATTACGAAAGTTAATTTTAAACTTAATAAAAAACCAATTAATAATATTAGCTATGGTAATATTGAATTAGAATTGAAGAAATTAAAACTTTCTCCATCACCAAAAAATATTGCAAATACTATAATAAAAATCAGAGAAAAAAAACTTCCTGATCCTAAAAAAATAGGAAATTGTGGAAGCTTTTTTAAAAATCCCATCATTAGTAATTCTCAATTTATAAAACTGCAAAAAAAATTTCCTGAAATTATTTACTTTAAACTACCTAATAAAAAAATAAAAATTTCAGCTGGATGGTTGATTGAAAATATAGGCTTAAAAGGTTATAGAAAAGGAGATGCGGGAGTACATAAACAACAAGCCTTAGTGATTGTAAATTATGGAAGGGCTAATGGTCAAGAAATATTAAATCTTGCAAAGAGAATTCAAAAAAAAGTAATGGAAAATTATGAAATACAAATAGAGCCTGAAGTAAATATTTTATAAAAAATATTTTAATCAGCTAAAATTCTTGAATATTTTTTTTATCACAAAAAAAAATCTTACTATCATCAGATTTAGAAAAAACAATTCCTAAAACTAAAGATAGTAAGATTAAATAAAAACCTATTCCTATCATACTAAACATCTCGATTTTTATTTCAACCATTATCATCAAATATAATATTGATACAAAAAAAGGAAATAATATTATTGCAAAAACAATTCTGGCTAACCTGAAATAGTTTAAGTATATTAAATGAAATAAAATAACTGCAACTAAAGGCAAAATCAAAATAAAATACAACTTTGTTACTTTCGCTAATTCAAAAATATTTATTGAATAACTTGATAACGGAAGAAAACAAGATATAAACATAATTAAGACCGCAATAAATGAAATAATCTTGTTCTTCGGATATTTAGACATAAAAATATTTATCTTCTTGTATTTCTTGCAATATCTGCCAATGAAACTATTAATTCAGCTGCCCATCTAAAAAACACTAAAATTAAAAATGCAGTAATTGGGAAATAAATCACGTCTACTATAGCAGAACCCATTCCCTCAAAACCAAGTAGACTAGTAAATGAGGATGCATCATCAAAAATAAGTGCTAAAACAGAAAAAACTGTTCCTATTACAGCCCAAAATACAGCTAAAATTTCACCAAAAGTAGAAACAACATTTGCTGCTATTGAAGTTGCAACATATCCTCTACTCCTATCTAATCCTTGAAACTGATTTTTTCTATTAAATAATATTTGAAAACTAACCCAACAACAAAAAGTAAATGCAGCAAAAAATACAATAGCTAATAAAACATATTTAAATGGAGCATCAAATATATTATTATCGAATCCTTCATATAAAACATAAAATGGCAAACACAAAAATATTATTGCCACTGCCGAATAAATCAGTCCAGTAAACTTAGTAAAAATAGTACCGTCGTCAATAGATTTTGTAAAAGGATTACTAAATGTAAAAAACACACTTCCTTGATTGACTGATGCAGCTTTACTCATAAATTGATCTTTATATTGATCAGCTTTTTCTTTTAAATCTTCCATAATTTATATTTTTTAATTGTTATTAAAAACAATAATACAAAAAAATAATAGTTATTTTTTTATTACAACAATTATTTAAATTAGTGTAATTTAAAAATTATCAACAATTGTATTAAAAAGCTCACTTGGCCTCATGACTTTAGTTAGTAGTTGTTTATTAGGGAAATAATAACCATCTATATTTTGCTTAAATCCCTGACTAACATTTAATTCTTTAATAATATCTATTTTATTTTTATGTAAATGTTGGAACAAATTAGAAAAAATGATTTTTAATGATTTATCTGAATTTTGTTTTGATAATTCTTCTGCCCAATACATTGCCAAATAAAAATGAGAAACTCTATTATCAATTTCACCAACTTTTCTTTTGGGAGATTTTCCATTTTTTAGAATTTTTTCAATTGCAGAATCTAATGCTAAAGAAAATATTTTTGCTTTTTTATTATTATGAACTTCTGCAAAATGTTCTAAAGATACAACTAAAGCCATAAATTCACCTAGGGAGTCCCATCTTAAATGACCTTCCGCAATTAACTGTTGTACGTGCCTTGGTGCTGATCCCCCAGCACCTGTTTCGAATAAACCACCTCCATTCATTAAGGGTACAATAGATAACATTTTAGCAGATGTTCCTAATTCTATAATTGGAAATAAATCTGTCAAATAATCTCTTAACACATTACCGGTAACAGAAATAGTATTCATACCATCACTAACTCTCTCAAGTGTATATTGACAGGCCTCATAAGGAGATAATATTTTTATTTCAAGAGATTTTAAATCGTAATCCATTAAATATTTTTTGACCTTCTTGATGATTTGCGCATCATGTGCTCTATTTTCATCTAACCAAAAAACCGCAGGCCAACCGGTTGCTTTTACTCTATTTACTGCTAACTTAACCCAATCTTTAATTGCATTATCTTTTGTCGAACACATTCTCCAAATATCTCCTTTGCGGACTTTATGTTCAAAAACTAAATTATAATTTTGATCATGAACTCTTACTGTTCCTGGCTTTGTGATTTCAAATGTTTTGTCATGTGAACCATACTCTTCTGCCTTTTGAGCCATTAAACCAACATTAGAAACTGTACCCATAGTTGATGGATTAAATGCTCCATTTTTTTTACAAAAATCTATTACAGCAGAATATACGGATGCATAGGAGCTATCTGGAATAATAGCTTTAGTATCTTTTAGTTCACCATTTTTATCCCACATTTTTCCAGAATTTCTAATCATCGCAGGCATAGAAGCATCTATAATTACATCTGAAGGAACATGAAGATTTGTAATACCTTTGTCCGAATCTACCATAGCTAGACTAGGTCCATTTGATAAAATATAATTTATATCTTGCTCTATTTCTTCTCGAGTACTTTTAGGTAAATTCTGAATTCTATTTATAAGATCACTAAAACCATTTTTAAAGTCGACACCTATTTCATTAAAAGTAGATGAATATTTATTTATCAAATCTTTAAAGAAAACCGCTAAAACATGAGAAAAAATAATTGGATCAGAAACTTTCATCATAGTAGCTTTCAAATGCACTGATAATAAAATGTCACTATTCTTAGCACAATTTATTTCTTTGTTTAAAAAATCAATCAAATTATCTTTAGACATAATAGAAACATCTAAAATTTCATCAGAAGAAATCATTATATTTTCTTTAAGTAAAGTACAAGAACCATCATTAGCATCAAGGGTAATTTTTAGCTCAGAATCATTTTTAATCAAACATGACTTTTCATTGTGAAAAAAATCACCATTTTTCATTGTAGCAACATGTGTTTTTGAATCAGAAGACCAGTTACCCATATAATGTGGGTTTAGTTTAGCATATTGTTTTACTGAATTTGGAGCTCTTCTATCAGAGTTACCTTCTCGTAAAACAGGATTAACTGCGGAACCTTTAACTTTATTATATCTAGCTTGAACTTGAGAATCTAATTCATTTTGAGGCTCATCTGGATACTCTGGCAAATTAAATCCTTTTGATCTTAATTCTTTAATAGTTGACTTCAATTGCGGCACTGATGCAGAAATATTTGGAAGTTTAATAATATTAGCGTTAGATGAATTCACTAATTTTGAAAGTTCTTCAAGATCATTTGTGATTTTTTGGTCTTCTTTCAAATAATCAGGAAAAGCTGACAAAACTCGTGCAGCTAAAGAAATATCACTAATCTCAATACTTATGTCTGCTTTTGAAACAAATGCTTTAATAACTGGCAACAACGAATAAGTAGCTAACATTGGGGCTTCATCTGTTATTGTGTAAACTATTGAATTTGATTTATTTAACATATTATTTAATTAAATTAATATCCGAAAATTTTCTTTAAAGATAAATGTTCAATACGACCATATCGCTTTAAAATATTTAAATCTATATTTTCTAAAGAACCGAGCACTAAAATACTTCTATTTTTATTACTAATGTTTAATTTATGAAATTTTTGTAAATCAAACATGTCAATTTGATCGATAGATGAATATATATCTCTTCTTATATCATAATTAATATTTAACTTATTTAATTTTTCATAGTGTTTAATTAAAGAAAATCTTGTAATCCTTTCGCTTCTAATTTTTTGCTTTACTGCTTCTTTAGAATTTTCTAATTTTTTTTCAAAACAAGGCATATTATCAAGTAATGAATATATTGAAGAAAGAGCTTCTGATAATTTATCATTTTGAGTGCCTAAATAACTTACAAAATAATGAAAATTATCAATTCTTTCTGGTAATAGGAAAGAGGCATATACTGAATATGCTAAAGCTTTAGATTCACGTAAATCTTGAAAAATAATTGAATTCATGCCTTCACTAAAATATTCATTATGCAATTTAATTAAAGGTTGTTTTGAAATATTAAATTTAAAGCCCCTGGAAAGCACTATAACTTCAGCTTGTTTCATATTATAATCTACAAAATACACAATTTTATCTTTTATATTTTTTTCTTTAAATATTTTCCTTTTCCGAAATGACAAAAAATTATCACTGGTATCATGAATTTCTCTTAATTTAGCTGATATTATATGACTTTTTTCAGGCCCATAATAATATATTTTATGATTATATTTAATTAGCTTTCTTAAAGAAGTGATTAGCTCTTTCGATTTAATATTCTTCAGTTCATTATTAGTTAATACATTTGTAAATGAAGAATTTGAACCATACTTTGCATAATTAACCATAGCTTTCCAAAGAATAACTTCTTTGTCTAATTTATCATCAGATCTTTTCTTCAGAGTATTCAATTTTAAATTAGATAAAACATCTTCGTCTTCGATAATATTAGTTAGTAATTGCTCAAGAAACAACACTGATGATTGAAAATTATTAGACAAACCTGATAACTTAATTTCAACTTTATCTGCTAAACATTTTACATTAATTTCACATCCTAGTTTATATAAAAATTGTGCCTTTTCTTTTAAAGAAACATTTTTTGTCCCTAATAACATAAAATAATCTAAAGCAAAAGGCAAATTTTTATCATCATCTTTTCCCACATCATAAACATAGCTTAAAATAAATCTTTTGTTATCAATATTCTTTTTATATACTAATGGGATTTTCCCAACAAAATCATGAGTTAAATCTTTGTTAAAATTTAAAAATACTGGATTAATATTTTTTACTTTTTCTGAAATTAAAGAATTAAAATATAAAGACTGAATATTTGGATTAATACAAAATGATGATACATGTTTTGTAAAAACTGATGTTGATTTTTTTTCATCTTTATATTTTTTATGTACAACAACATAATTATCTTTATACTTTGAATTAACAAAATCAATTACATCCTTCTTTTTTATACTCTCAATTCTTTTAATTTGATTACCATAATCTTTCCATGAAATACCTAGAGTAAATGCATCAACAAAATCACTCACAAGACCACTATTATCTTCATATTTTTTAATCTGATTTAATTTAAAATCCAATACAATTGCATCAAGCAACCAGTCATCAAAATTCCCTTTTTTAATTTCATTTATTTGTTCTAGTAATAATGTCTTTACATTATTTAAAGATTGGTTTTTTTTTGCTCTTGCATAAATAGTGTGAACTGAATAATCTTTAAGTACATATGGAAAACTTCCCGCTTCAATTAACTTTTGTTTTTGATTTAAATTCAAATCAATTAAACCAGCACATGTATTGGAAAGTATCATATCAACCATATAAATCATTAAAGAATCATAAGTATTAGCCCCATCTAATCTAAATGCTAAATAAAGTCTTTCAAATTGAGGGCCAAATACAGTATTCTTAACAGGTTTTAAGATTGGCTTTTCATCTATTACATTAAAGCTTGGAAGTTTTTTTCTCTTTAAATCTCCCCAATATTGATTTATTAAATTAAATGTTTTATCATAATTCAAATCACCAGATAAACAAATAGCCATATTATTTGGGACATAATATTTTTTAAAAAATTTATAAAGCTCATTTAGTGAAGGATTTTTTAAGTCTTCTATAGAACCAAGAATTGTTTGTTGACCATATTGATGTTTAGGAAAAAGACCTTCGAATAAAGACTCAAATAGCTTATTACTATCACTATCTAGCGATCTGTTTTTTTCCTCATAGATTGATTCAAGTTCTGTACTAAAAAGTCTAAAAACTGGAAATCTAAATCTATCTGATTCTAATTTAATCCATTTTTCAAGTTGGTTAGAAGGAATATCATTAATATAGACAGTTCTTTCAAAGGATGTGTAAGCATTTGTATTTTTTGCACCTATTGCTGATAGCATTTTGTCATATTCATTAGGAATTGCAAGTTTTGCAGCATCTAATGATATATCGTTGATTTTTTGCCATATTTTGTTCTTTTTTTTTATGTCAATAGATGATAACAATCTATGTTTATCATAAAGAATTTCAATTTTTTTTAATAGTTTTTTTTCCTCAGAATAATTGGTAGTCCCATACAAGGTTGTCCCTTTAAATAACATATGTTCTACACAATGAGCTAAACCAGTTAAGCCTTTAGGATCATGCTTGCTACCTACACAAACAGCAATATTAGTATGTATTCTAGGCTCATTGATATTTCTTGATAAAAAAACCTTTAAGCCGTTATCTAAAGTATATAATTTAGTATTTATTGGGTCTTTTATTTGATTATCAAATTTTATCATTATACTACTTTAAAAAATAATAATTTTATATTGTATAGCTAGAAATCAGTATCTAAAGATAATTTCCTTTTTAAAACCTCTAAATGTTTATTTGATTCTACCATCTTATTGAATTTGTCTTTATTGGTGTAAGGATTCTTCTGCTGCAAATTCTTTGATATCGCAGTAGTAATTTCAATATTTTTATTTTTTAGATTTTTTCTTAAATAATCTAAAATAACATGTTTTTCTTCTAAAATCATTTCTAACTGAGCCGAATTGCTTAATAGTAAATGAATAATATTGTCTGGTAATAGTTTAGGAGCATGAATTTCTAGAGCAAGTGAAATATTTGACTTTCCACTTACTTTAAAATATTCAATTAATTTAATCCATATATCTCGCATTTCTAATTCTGTAAAATCTGAATCTTCTAAAACTTGTTCTTTTTCTTGATTTTTTTCTGAATTATCATTATTTTGTTGATTAGAATTAATTAAAATAGTTGATGGTTTTTTTCTCACATCGAGATTAATATTGACCTTTGCGATGTTTGCCTGTTTATCTAAAACACTGTCTTCTTTTTTAACTATTTTTTGTGTGTCTTTTTCATCTTCAACTTCTTCATTTAATACTTTTTTATTGTTAATTGATGTTTTTTTTTTATCAGAAATTTCATTTAAAGAAGACATTTTCAACAACATTAACTCAACTAATAATCTTTGATCACTAGATTTATTATAGTTAATATCTGCATCATTACTAATATTTAAACTTGTTAGTAAAAAATTAATACTAAATTCTTGAGAATGACTTAGATATCTTTGCTGTAAATCCGCACCCATCTCTAATAACATCACTGTTTTGGTATCTTTTGCAACTAATAAATCTCTAAAATGCTTTGCCAAGCCAATAATAAAATCCTGACTATCATATCCATTTTCAAGAATTTCATTAAAAATACTTAATACTTCAAAAAAATCTTGTATTAACAACTTTTCTGTTATTTTAAAATAATAATCATAGTCTAGTATATTTAATAACTTAACAACTCTTTTATACAAAAGTGATCTTTCAGACCAATTACACAGTCTATCAAATAATGACAATGAATCACGCATAGCTCCATCAGATTTTTGAGCAATTAATCTTAAAGATTCTTCATCAACTTCTATTTTTTCTTCTTTAGCAACAAAATTTAAATACTCAACAATATCATCATCTCCTATTCTTTTAAAATCAAAAATCTGACATCTTGATAAAATTGTTGGAATAATTTTATGTTTTTCTGTAGTTGCTAATATAAATTTCGCATGTGCAGGTGGCTCTTCCAAAGTCTTTAAAAAAGCATTAAATGCAGACTGAGATAACATATGCACTTCATCTATAATATATACTTTATATTTACCCACTTGAGGAGGAATTCTAACTTGGTCTGTTAAATTTCTTATATCTTCAACAGAATTATTGGATGCTGCATCAAGTTCAAATATATTGAATGAAAAATCTACTAAATCAGCATTATTATTAAATTTATTAATTTCTTTTGCGAAAATACGTGCACAAGTTGTTTTACCTACTCCTCTAGGACCACAAAACAAATAAGACTGCGCTAATTGATTAGATTCAATTGATTTTTGAAGAATTGAAGTAATTGACGTTTGTCCTACAACAGTATCAAAAGAGTTAGGTCTATATTTTCTTGCAGAAACAATAAAATTACTCATATAATTATTAAAAAAAGTTACATCGACAAAGCTAATTATTAATTATAAAAAACACCTAAATTAATATGTCAAATTAAAAAAAACAAGTATTTATGAATAGATTGAATGTTTTTATTAAATTTGCGGCCCATAAAATTATTAACTTTAAGATAAGTAACATGAACAATTACGAAACTGTTTTCATAATGAATCCCGTTTTATCTGAAGATCAGATAAAGGAAACAGTAAATAAGTTTGTTTCTTTTATTAAGACACATAAGGGTACTGTTAACCACGAAGAAAACTGGGGTTTAAAAAAACTAAAATATACCATTCAAAAGAAAAAAACTGGATTCTATTATCTATTAGATTTTGTATCTGAAGGAAAATTAATAAATAACTTAGAAGTTGAATTCAAAAGAGATGAAAGAGTTATAAGATGGAAAACTATTAAACTAGATAAGTTTGCGCTAGAATACTCTATAAAAAGAAGAAACAAATTAAGTAATAACAAAAAAGCATAAAATAAATGGCTACTACTGATGTAAAGTATTTAAACCCAGTTGATATTGAAATTAAAAATAATAACAAGTATTGTCGTTTTAAGAAAATGGGTATTAAATATATTGATTATAAAGATGCTGATTTTTTAATGAGATTTCTTAATGATCAAGGTAAAATTTTGCCAAGAAGAATAACTGGTAATTCTTTAAAATTTCAAAGAAAATTAGCTATTGCTGTTAAAAGAGCTAGACAAATTGCTATACTTCCTTACGTAGCTGACAATTTAAAATAAACTTATGGAAATCATACTAACACAAGATGTAGAAAAACTAGGATTTTGTAATGAAATTATATCTGTTAAAAATGGATACGCTCGTAATTTTCTATTTCCAAAAGGCATGGCTATTTTAGCTACAGAATCTGCAAAAAAATCATTACAAGAGAAATTAAAACAACAAGCAAAAAAAGAAGAGGAAGAAATTAAAGAAGCAAACAAAATTGTTGATAAATTATCAAGTTTAAAAGTTGTAATTAAAGCTAATGTATCTGAAGATGGAAATAAACTTTTTGGATCTATTAAAGTGTCACAGTTTACTGAAGCTATATCAAAAGATGGTATCGAAATAAATGCAAAATTTGTTAAACTACCAAAAATTAAAACACTAGGAGATTACGAAGCAGAAATTAGGATAAACAGGTCAGTAAGTACTACTATCCCATTCAAGGTTTTAGCTAAGTAATTTTTTATTATAGTGTTTATTGATTCTAATTTTTTAAAATCATAATTATTATAATTTATTCTTTTATTAAATTGTTTATTTTTGTAGACAATGGATAATAATCATATGATATATAATAATTACCTAATAGAAATTGAGAAGAGAAAAAAAGAAAACCTAAATCCAAAACCTATAGAAGATTCAGGTCTACTGAAAGTAATTATTAATCAAATAATTGATAAAAATCACCCACATAGAAAAGAATCCATAAACTTTTTTATCTATAATGTTTTACCTGGAACTACAAGTGCTGCTCAAACGAAAGCTGAATTTTTAAAAGATATTATTCTAAAAAAATATGTTATTGAAGAAATATCGGTCGACTTTGCTTTTGAGTTACTTTCTCATATGAAAGGAGGCCCTTCAATTGAAAAACTTTTAGACTTGGTATTAGGTGATGAAATTAACATTGCAAAAAAAGCAGCAAACATTCTAAAAAAACAAGTCTTTTTATATGAAGATGATACAAATCGTCTAAAAAAAGC
Source organism: Flavobacteriales bacterium (assembly GCA_002711125.1). GTDB lineage: Bacteria > Bacteroidota > Bacteroidia > Flavobacteriales > BACL11. The sequence continues at coordinate 21,109 of PAHN01000012.1, read as the reverse complement.
ATATAAAAATAACAATCCAATTGCAAAAGAAATTCTTATAAGCTATGCTAATGCGGAATTCTTCACTTTACTACCTGAAATTGATGAAAAAATAGAGGTTGTAACTTATGTTGCTGGAATTGGTGATATTTCAACTGACTTACTTTCTCCAGGAAGTGATGCTCACTCAAGATCAGACAGAGAACTGCATGGGAAATCTATGTTTGAGCATAATTCTAAGCAACAACAAAATCTTGTTGATTTACAAAAAAAACATCCAAATAAAAGAATAATGTTAATTGCAGAAAAAGGAACAATGGGAGTTGGTTCTTCAAGAATGTCAGGAGTAAATAACGTAGCATTATGGATTGGAAAAAAAGCAAGCCCATATGTTCCATTCGTTAATATTGCACCAATAGTTGCAGGAACTAATGGTATATCTCCAATATTCCTTACTACAGTAAGTGTAACAGGAGGTATTGGTATTGATTTAAAAAATTGGAAAAAACAAAAAAAAGAAAATGGTGAAAACATTTTAGATAATGAAGGAAATCCAGTTCTAGAAGAAATTTATTCTGTTAAAACAGGTACTGTTTTAACAATCAATACTAAAACTAAAAAATTACTTAATGGTGAAAAAGAACTTTGTGATATTTCTAATTCATTCACTAATCAAAAAATAGAGTTTATGAGAGCAGGAGGGTCATATGCAGTAGTTTTTGGTAAAAAGCTACAAGCACTTGCCTCACAAATATTAGATATTGATGTTAAACCAGTATTTGCAACATCTAAAGAGATTTCTCATGAAAACCAAGGATTAACTGCCGTAGAAAAAATTTTTAACAAAAATGCTGTTGGAGTTAAAAAAGGCAAGATATTACATGCTGGTTCAGACGTTAAAGTCAAAGTTAATATTGTTGGCTCTCAAGATACTACGGGCTTAATGACAACACAAGAGCTTGAAGCTATGGCTGCTACTAAAATTGCACCTACTATTGACGGGGCATATCAATCAGGCTGCCATACAGCATCAGTTTGGGATATTAAAGCACAAAATAATATACCAAAACTTATGAAGTTTATGAGGGATTTTGGTTTAATTACTGCGAGACATCCAGAAGGGAAATATCATGCAATGACTGATGTGATTCATAAAGTGCTTAACGATTTAACCATTGATGATTGGTCTATCATAATTGGAGGCGACTCACACACAAGAATGTCTAAAGGAGTTGCATTTGGAGCTGATTCTGGAACAGTTGCATTAGCTTTAGCTACGGGTGAGGCATCAATGCCTATTCCAGAATCTGTAAAAGTTACATTTAAAGGAAAAATGCGAGATTACATGGACTTTAGAGATGTTGTTCACGCTACACAATCTCAAATGCTAGAAAGATTCGATGGTGAAAATGTTTTTCAAGGAAGAATAATTGAAGTACATATTGGAACACTTCCTTCTGACCAAGCCTTTACATTTACTGACTGGACTGCAGAGATGAAAGCAAAAGCTTCTATATGTATATCTGAAGATAAAATCCTTATTGATTCTTTAGAAATTGCAAAAAATAGAATCCAAAACATGATCAACAAAGGAATGGATAACAGCAAAAAAGTTTTACAAGGTTTAATAAATAAAGCAAATAATAGAATTTCAGAAATTCGAAGTGGAAAAAAGGGAGCCTTACAACCAGATTATAATGCAAAGTATTTTGCTGAATTTGAAGTTGACTTAGATATGATTGCTCAACCAATGATTGCTGATCCTGATGTAAATAATGAAGATATTTCTAAAAGATATACTCATGACACAATAAGGCCTTTATCTTATTATGAAGGGAATAAAAAAGTAGACCTTGGTTTTGTAGGATCATGCATGGTTCATAAAGGAGACTTGAAAATAGTTGCACAAATGTTAAGAAATTTAGAGGAAAAAGACGGAGAAGTTAAATTTAATGCTCCATTAGTTGTAACAGCACCAACTTATAACATAATTGATGAATTAAAAAATGAGGGTGATTGGAAAATTTTACAAAAATATTCTGGATTTGAATTTGATGATAAAAAACCCAAAAATACAGCTAGAACAGAATATGAAAATATGATGTATTTAGAACGACCAGGCTGTAATCTTTGTATGGGAAATCAAGAAAAAGCTGAAAAAGGTGATACGGTAATGGCAACTTCTACACGTTTATTTAAGGGACGTGTTGTAGCTGATGCAGATAGAAAAAAAGGTGAATCATTATTAGCATCTACACCTGTAGTTGTACTTTCAGCAATACTGGGAAGAATTCCAAATATGCAAGAATACGAAAATGCTATAATTGGAGTAAATCTAACGAAATTTGCTCCACCCAAAGAAAAAATGTGTGCATAAAATTGATAAACTTGTTAAATGATAATTCTTCTTAAAAGAAAATTGTTATTATTTAAAAGTTCTTCTATTTATTAGATTTTGTAGTTTTGTAATAATATGAGAATATTAATTTTCTTTGTTTTTCTGATTCCATTTTCCTTGATAGGACAAGCACCTGGTTGTCCGAATATACAAGTAGATGATGAAACAGTTAATTGTAATAATCCATGTGTAGATTTGGTAGCTGAATTTCTTCAAACTGGAGAAACATCTACATACTCTGTAAGCTCAATTCCATATAATCCACCTTATGCATTTACTGGAGGAACATCGGCATTTGTAGGAACAGATGATATTTTTTCAAATATTATTGCAATACCATTTGACTTTTGTTTTTACGGAAATACTTATAATCAGCTAGTCATAGGAGCAAATGGAGTAATATCATTTGATATTAGTTTAGCAAACATGACATGTAACTGGCAGTTTTCTGCTAGCATACCATCTTCACCAACAATAGGTGGTCCTTATCAAAATGCAATTCACGGTGCATATCATGATATTGACCCATCTGTTACCGGTGATATTAATTATGCTGTTCTTGGAAATGCCCCTTGTAGAACTTTTGTTGTTAATTTCAGTAACACAGCACATTATAATTGCAATAACTTACTTACAACACAACAAATTGTAATATATGAAACAACTAACGCAATTGAAGTATATATAAATGATAAACCAACATGTGCAACATGGAATTCAGGAAATGCTTTAATTGGTATCCAAAATATTGGAGCCACTCAAGGAGTTTTTCCTGCAAACAGAAACACTGGGCCATGGAATACAAGTCAGGAAGCCTGGCGTTTTACCCCAGATGGTAATCCAAACTATACTGTCGAATGGTTTGATAATAATGGGGTTTCACAGGGTTTTGGAGACACATTATTAAATGTATGCACACAAATTCAAGATAATTTTACTGCTGAAATTACATACACAAATTGTAACGGAAATACAGTAACAGAATCTGCAACTAATACAATTTTTATTGATAATACCACTGGCCAAATAGTATCTCTTGGGCTCTTAGATACTATAAAAAGCTGTACATCAGATGTAGTTATTAATGCAGATCTTAATTTAGATTCTTATATTTGGAGTAATGGAGAAACTAACTCATCCATAATTGTCAATCAATCTGGAAATTATATACTAGAAGCAACACAGGGTTGGTGTGAAGGAGATGACACAGTTTATGTTTCAATAGTAAATGCCGATATAATTGAGAGTAATACAACTATATGTGAAACAGATGAAATTACATTAAATATAACTGAGCCTAATACAATAATTAATTGGTCTACAGGTCAAAATTCAACTAGTATAACAGTATCTCCTACCACTAGCACTGAATTTTCAGTAGTAATAAGTGATGGCATTACAAGTTGTAAAGACAGTATTCAAATAGATGTAAATCCACTTCCTACTGTAAATATTAGTGGAACTAATGAAATATGCTTTGGTGACTCTACATTAATAACACTAGAAATGAACGGGAATCCTACATATAATGTGGATTTAAATGGCACTATTCAAGCTTTTAATAATAATATTGAAAGTTTTATGGTTAGCCCAACAGTTAATACAACTTATTACATTTCCTCAATCAGTGATATTAATTGTCAAAATGATACAAATAAAATTCATAATTTAAATGTTAATCCCCTTCCAAATCCAATTATACAACCATCTTCTTATGAACTTTACTCATCAGAAACAGTTGAGTTAAACGTTGGAAATTATCAAAACATCTCATGGTTTAATTTTAACGACTCTTCTTTATTATCTCAAAATGAAATATTGATAGCTGATAGTACTCTTACAACATATGTAATTGTAGAGGATTTTAATAATTGTTCTGCTATTTCAGAAAATGCATATATCAGTTTTATACCTAGAGTTATATTACATATACCTAATACGTTTACGCCTAATGGTGACGAACATAATGAATTATTTGTGATTCAAGGAAGTGAAATACAAAGTTTCAGCATAGTAATTGTTAATTCTTGGGGAGAGAAAGTGTTTAGTTCATTAGAAATTAACAAATATTGGGATGGATATTTTAAAGGCAAATTAGTACCTCAAGGAACTTACTCTTATCAAATAGATATTATTGGTAATGACAAAAGGCCATTTAGTAAAACTGGCATAGTTAATGTGCTTTATTAGTGGCTTTTATAATCTGGAACATTTTCTAATAAATTTATTGTTAAATTTTTGTAATTAACTTCACAACAAAAATGTAAATGTCCATTAGTTAACAATAAATACTTAACACATAGTTTTGAGTTGTATTTTGCAACTTGATATAATGTGTCTTTTGAAAGATTTATATTTGGAGATTTACATTCAATAATCATAAATGGCTCTGCTAAATTATTATAAATAACAATATCTGCTCTAACACTTATTCTGTTATATTTTATAACTTTTTCAATAGCCATCAATCCATAAGGGTATTGTTTATACTTATGTAAATAATGTATACAATGTTGCCTTACCCACTCTTCTGGTGTAAGTTTTACGTACTTATTTCTAACAACATCAAAAACTTCCGATATACCATTAACTAATTTAGTTTTAAGCTTTATATTTGGAAAGTTAAGTTTAGAAAATCTCATCAAGCAAATTAAATGAATTATAAGGATATTTTAGCAGATATTACAGATAAAAAAACTAGTCCAATTTATTTTTTAGTTGGCGAAGAACCTTATTATATTGACAAACTTTGTAATGAATTTAGTAATAAATTAATTAAAAAAGAAGAAAGAGACTTTAATCAAGTAGTTTTTTACGGTAAAGACACAAATATTGAAGAAATCATTTTAGAATGTAAACAATTTCCTTTTGGTGCTGAAAAAAGGCTTGTGATAATTAAAGAAGCGCAATCATTAAAAAATATAGAATTACTTGATTCTTATTTTGATAACCCACAACTAACTACTGTTTTAGTAATTGCATACAAGAAAAAATCTATAGACAAAAGAAAAAAATTTGGCAAAAACCTTAATAAAAAAACTATTGTATTTGAAAGTTCAAAAATTTATGATAACCAAATACCAACATGGATACTAAATTATTTAAACAAAAAAGAGTTTAAAATAGAAAATAATGCAATTGCAATACTTACAGAACACATTGGAGCTAACTTATCAAAAATAGCAAATGAGCTTGAAAAATTGATGCTTGTAGTTCCCAAAAATAAAAAAATTTCTAATCAAGATATAGAATTACATATAGGAATTAGTAAAGATTTTAACATTTTTGAACTACAAAATGAAATTGGAAAAAGAAATATCTATAAAACAAATCAAATCATCCAATTTTTCTCAAAAAACACAAAAAATTATCATATAGTTAGCATTATTGGAAGTCTATTTTCATTTTTTCAAAAACTATTAACATATCACTTTACAGAAAACAAAAGTAAATCTAACATAGCTAGTGTTTTACAAATCAATCCATACTTTATTAATCAATATGAAAAAGGTGCAAATAATTATAGCAAAAAACAAATTTTTAAAATAATTGAATATCTTAAAGAATATGATTTAAAAAGTAAAGGGGTTATGAACAAATCCTTTACTCAAAATCATCTTCTACAAGAGCTTATTTTCAAAATTTTACACGCATAAAACATTTTTGTTTATTTATATTTGCAAGCTACTTCACTATATGAAAAAACTATTAACAATTTCTTTAATTTTTATTTGCTCAAATATTTTTGCTCAAACTGGAAATATAAGGGGCTTTGTATACGATAAAGAAAGTGGAGAGCCAATAATGTTCTGCAATGTTTTTTTAAAAGGAACATCAATTGGAGCTGCCACCGATGTTAATGGAATGTATAATATTTCAAAAGTTCAGTCCGGAGAATATACAATTATAGCTTCCTATTTAGGTTATGACTCTTCTAAAGTTAATATAACTTTGAAAAATGGACAAATCCTAAGTCAAAATTTAGAGTTAAAAGAATCAAGTGTAAAACTTGATGAAATAAAAATATCTGCTGAAAGAGAAGAAATGAAAACCGAAGTAAAGGTGGCCACAATTAAAATAAGTAAAAAAGATTTAGAAATGGTTCCCACAATTGGAGGGGAACCCGACTTAGCTCAATACATGCAAGTAATACCAGGAGTAGTATTTACAGGAGATCAAGGTGGACAACTCTATATTAGAGGAGGTTCTCCCATACAAAACAAAGTATTATTAGATGGTATGATTATATATAGTCCTTTTCATTCAATTGGTTTATTTTCTGTTTTTGACTCTGATATAATTAGAAATACTGATGTATATACTGGAGGATTTAATGCCGAATATGGTGGAAGAATTTCTTCAATTATGGATATTAAAACAATTGACGGAAATAAAAAAGAATTTGGCGGAAAAATCACTGCTAATACATTTGGAGCAAAATTATTAGCCCAAGGTCCTGTTTTAAAATCTGGTAATACATCATTTGTTTTTTCAGGTAAAACTTCATATTTAGACAAAAGCTCTGATTTATTTTATAAATATCCAATTTTATATTTTGATAAAAAAGGCCTACCGTATTCATATACAGATGTTTATGGAAAAATATCAACAAATGGTAAAAATGGATCAAAAATTAGTCTTTTTGGGTTTAACTTTTTAGATAATGTAGATTATGAAGTTTCAAAATTAAACTGGCAATCTAAAGGAATAGGATCAGAATTTATTTTAATTCCAACTGGTTCTCCCGTTTTAATTGAAGGAAACTTTGCATGGTCTTCATATAACATATCACTTGATGAACAGCAATCTCCGTTAAGAAAAAGTGGTATTCAAGGATTTAATATGGGATTTGACTTTTCATATTTTCTACCCAAAGGAAAATTAAAATACGGATTTGACATTCACGGATTTTCAACAGAATTTCGAACTTATAACTCTGTTAATTCTCCAATAGAACAAAATGAAAACACTTCAGAATTTTCTGCATATTTAAATTATCAGTACACCAGCACAAGATTTATTATTGAACCCGGAATTAGAATTCAAAAATATACATTAGGACTGTCTCCTGAACCAAGATTAGGAATTAAATATAATCTTTCTGATAAAATTAGACTGAAATTGGCAACAGGTTTATATTCTCAAAATATTCTAAGTACCACATCTGATCAAGACGTTGTAAATTTATTTACGGGAATTATATCATCTCCTGAAGAAATTCCAGATAGAGAAGACGGAAGTGTATATAAACATAAATTTCAAAAAGCTCAACATTTAATAGCGGGCTTAGAATATGATATAAGTTATAATATTGATTTTCAACTTGAAGGTTACATTAAAGATTTTACACAAATAACAAATATTAATAGAAATATGACGTCAAATTTAGATGACGAGTTTATTATTGAAAGTGGTATTGCTAAAGGAATTGATGCTCTTGTAAAATATAAAAATAAAAATCTTTATTTATGGGTTGTTTATTCTTTGAGTCATATTACAAGAAATGATGGCATAATTACTTACTCACCTCATTTCGACAGGAGACATAATGTGAATCTTGTATCTTCATATAAGTTTGGCAAAAATGAAAGTTGGAAAATAGATATTCGTTGGAATCTTGGTTCAGGATTTCCATTTACACAAACCCAAGGTTTTTATGAAAATATAACGTTTTCAAATGGCATCAACACAGACTATACTTCATCAAATGGAGAGTTAGGTATTGAATATGCAAATTTAAATGAAGGAAGACTACCTTATTACCATAGATTAGATGGGTCAATTTCTAAAAACATTACATTAAATAACAAAACTAATATAGATATAACGGCCTCTATTACTAACGCTTACAATAGAGAAAATATATTTTATTTTAATAGAATAAAATATGAAAGAGTTAATCAACTTCCGATTATGCCAAGTTTAGGTGTTAGTATTACTTTTTAATTTAAATTAAATAATTGTTTTTGATTCCTAGTTTAATTGCTCACAAATATTATTTTTGCAGTAACAAAAGCGCACTGAAATTTGACGAATTCTTCTACAAAATATATATTTGTTACTGGTGGAGTAACATCTTCTCTTGGAAAAGGTATTGTTTCTGCATCTCTTGGTAAATTATTGGTAGAAAGAGGGCATTCAGTTACAATACAAAAATTAGACCCTTACATCAATGTTGACCCTGGAACAATGAATCCATATGAACATGGTGAATGCTATGTTACTGATGATGGAGCAGAAACAGATCTAGATCTTGGTCATTATGAAAGATTTTTGAATCACTCTACCTCACAAGCTAATAATGTTACAACTGGTAGAATTTATCAAACCGTTATCGAGAAGGAAAGAAAAGGGGATTACTTAGGGAAAACAGTTCAAATCATCCCCCATATTACAGATGAAATAAAAAGAAGAATACAAATTTTAGAAGAAAAAAAAGATTTTGATTTTATTATTACAGAAATAGGAGGAACAGTTGGAGATATTGAGGCTCTTCCATATATTGAGGCAGTTCGACAACTAAAATGGGAACTTGACAATAATGCCATATTTATTCACTTGACTCTTGTGCCATTTTTAGCTGCAGCTGCAGAATTAAAAACTAAGCCTACACAACATTCTGTTAAAACATTATTAGAAGCTGGAATTCAACCAGATATTTTAGTTTGTCGTACAGAGCATGCAATTAATGAGAAAATAAAACATAAAATTGCTAAATTTTGCAATGTTGAAAAAGATGCTGTAATTCAATCAATTGATGCTAAAACAATATATGAAGTGCCAATTTTGATGCAAAAAGAAGGTTTAGATAAAATAGTATTAAAAAAATTAAACACTAAATGCAATAAAACACCTAATCTTTTAAAGTGGAAAAAATTCCTAAATGGATTACAAAATCCAAAAAAAGAAATTACTATTGGCTTAGTTGGCAAATATGTTTCTTTACAAGATGCATATAAGTCAATATCTGAATCAATAATTCATGCTGGAGCTAAAAAATGTTGTAAAATAAATGTCGAGTGGATTGATTCAGAAGGAGTAAGTATGAAAAATTTATCTGATAAATTAAATCATCTAAATGGTTTGATTGTTGCACCAGGATTTGGAGACAGAGGAATTGATGGTAAAATATTAGCGATAAAATTTGTTAGAGAAAATAATATTCCATTTCTAGGTATATGTTTAGGAATGCAAACTGCTGTGATTGAATTTTCCAGAAATGTAATTGGTTTAAAAAATGCAAATTCTACTGAAATGGATTCTAAAACCAAACACCCAGTAATTGATTTAATGAATGAACAGAAAGGATTAAAAAATAAAGGAGGAACAATGAGATTAGGAGCATATGAATGTAAACTAAAACTAAAGACTAATATTTACAATGCTTATAAAAAAACAAATATTTCAGAGCGACACAGACATCGATATGAATTTAATAATAGTTATTTAGAAAAACTAGAAAAAAATGGTCTAATTGCTAGTGGAATTAATCAAAAAAATAATTTAGTTGAAGCGGTAGAAATCCCGAATCACAAATGGTTTGTTGGAGTTCAATTTCATCCAGAATATAAAAGCACTGTGGACAAACCTCATCCACTTTTTTGCGGATTTGTTGAGGCATGTATAAATAACAAATAACTTTTCATAAAATGAAACATTATGATAAAAATTCTTTAATTGGCTTCTTATTGATGGCAATTATTTTGATTGTTTTTAACACTTTCTTTTTTAATAGCGAATCAACCAACACATCACAAAAACAACCAATTCAGGATAAAAACATTAATAGTAAAAGTCAAAATGAAAAAATAACATCAAATGATAATGATTTTACAAAAGATAAAAAATCACAAAATATAGATAGTAGTAATTTAATTGTTAAGACTAAAATTCATAATTCTTTTTTTTCAAATTCAATAGAAGGGGAGGAAACTTTTCACTCTTTAGAAAATGAAAAATTAAAAATTGTTATATCAAACAAAGGAGGAAGAATTGTTTCTGCTTTTTTAAAAGAATATCAAACATATAATCAAGAAAAGCTTGATTTATTTGTTCAAAATGCATCTAAGTTTAATTTACAATTTTTCGCAAATTATAAAGGTAAAATTAAAAATTATCAAACAAGCAATTTTTATTTTGATGCTGTTCATAATGAAAATGGTCTATCTATGCAACTTAAAGAAAATGACAGCACCTATATTGAGTTTTTTTATAAGTTGTCAAAGAATAATAAGTACTTGATTGACTTTGACATCAACATGCTGGGTATGAATGAAATTATCCCAAATGACAAAAACTTTTTATCTCTTGATTGGCAAATGAAAACACCAAATCTTGAAAAAAGTAAAAGCATGCAAGAACAAGGAACATGGCTATATTACCAAATCCAAGGAGATGATGATGTTGAATATGTTGGTCATGATGAAACAGAAGTCGAAGAAGATGATTTAATAAATTGGGTAGCATTAAAACAACAATTCTTTAGTGCAATTTTAATATCCAAAAATGGCTTTGATGTTGGTACAAAATTATCATCAAAAACAAATAATAATTTAGAAAGTGAAAAGGCAAATTTTATTCACGATTTTTCAGTAAACTTCAGATTAATATTTAACAATACAAGACAAGATAGATTAAGCTATCAATTTTATTTTGGCCCAAATGATTATAATGAATTAAAAAATTTAAAAAGCTTTTCAAAAAGTTATGAAGAAATTATTGATCTAGGGTACATTGGTATCGACACTTGGGTTAATAAAAAATTTATAATTCCTTTATTTTCATTTTTAAATAAAAATTTTGAAAGTTATGGATTTGGTCTAATTATATTTTTACTTACAATTATGATTAAACTAATCTTATCTCCATTAACATATAAATCTTACCTATCACAAGCAAAAATGAAGGTTCTTAAGCCAGAAATTGACAAGCTTAATGAAAAAAATAAAGGTAAAGACCCAATGAAAACACAACAAGCTACAATGAATCTTTACAAAAAAGCTGGTGTAAATCCTTTGGGTGGTTGTTTACCGATGCTTTTTCAATTTCCTATTCTCATTGCAATGTTTCGATTTTTCCCTTCTTCGATTGAATTAAGACAAAAAAGTTTCCTTTGGGCAGATGATCTTTCAGCATATGATTCTATACTAGAATTAGGTTTTAATATTCCATTTTATGGAGATCACGTAAGTTTATTTACACTTATGATGACTGTTTCAACTCTATTATATACTAGAATGAATTCATCTATGAGCTCTAGCCAAATGCCTCAAATGAAATGGATAATGTATTTAATGCCAATAATGTTTCTCGGTTTCTTTAATAATTATGCAGCTGGATTAACATACTATTACTTTTTAGCAAATATGTTTACAATGACTCAACAATTTTTCATGAAAAAATTTGTTGACGAAAAAGCAATTCTTGCTAAAATTGAAGAAAATAAAAAAAAGCCAGCTAAACCAAAATCAAGTTTTCAAAAAAAGTTAGAAGAAATACAAAGAAAACAAGAGCAAAAAATGAGAGCAAGACAAAAAAGAAAAAAATAAAAAATAGTTATATTTTACTTAAAAAAAGCTTCATTGCTTTTTGTTTATCATCATCTAAATTATAACAAATTCGATTTGTCAAATAATGGCTAGGATTAATATCTTTTGGNCACTTTATATTATTTAAAAAAGATTTTTTNTTTCGGTTCATTAATCCATAATTTAATGCCTTATTAAACGAATTAATAAAATCAAATGGCAATTTTTTATTTGCCACCCACAACGCAAAAACAAATGGTAAGNCAGTCATATTTTTCCATGCTAATGATAAGTCAAAAGAGAATTTATACTTACTAAATAAATCAAAAGCNCGGTCTCCNATTACCAATACAGCTTCATTATTAATNATAGANGACTCATTACCACAAACTAGNNGGCTAAACTTAGGNTNTATGTTCCAATATTCCTTAATAAGTAATTTTAATAACANAACAGATGTTCTAGATTGATAATCAAGNTAAATATGTTCAATTTTTTCTATTGGCACATTTGAAAATAAACATACTGTATCTACTTTCCCATTAGCCCCAATACAAAAATCTGAAATAATATAGGGGGTTTTAAGTTCTGAAATAATTACTANAGGAANTAAAGANAAATCAACTTNATTATTAATTANGAGATTAGCNCATTCAGAGGGATAGTTTAAACTCAAATTAATATCAAAATTAAAATTATATTTTTCAATTCCATAAATAAAAGGAGATGTATTAAGATAAGAAACAGCAGAAATTTTTATCANTAAATAAAATATATTAAAAGATAATNTCTATNATAGAAAATATNAATTGTTNGTAAAGTATAATAAGATTTTNAATACNNTAAAATTTTTAACTTTGTAAAGTTAATATAAAATNANATAATATGANTTTAACCCCTTTAACTGCAGTTGGNCCCATTGATGGAAGATACATNGAAAAAACATCAGAATTACAAANTTATTTCTCTGAATCTGCATTAATAAAGTATAGAATAAAGGTTGAAGTAGAATATTTTATTGCTTTATGTAATCTNCCTATTAAACAACTAAAAAAATTTCCAGTAAACAAATTTTTTGATTTAAGAAAATTATACAAAGAATTTAAAATAGAGTATGCAGAAAAAATAAAAAATATTGAAAAAATCACTAATCATGATGTAAAAGCAGTTGAGTATTTCATAAAAGAAAAAATGGATGAATTAGATTTAAAAGAGTTTAAAGAGTTTATTCATTTTGGNCTAACATCNCAAGATATAAATAATACAGCTGTACCAAATTCTATTAAAGATGCTATGGAAAAAGTTTTCACNCCATCTATAAAGATAATAATTCAAATGTTAAAAGAAAAAGCTGAAATATGGCAGGATTTNCCTCTTTTAGCGCGAACTCATGGCCAAGCAGCTTCTCCAACAAGAATGGGNAAAGAGATTCAAGTTTTTGTCGAAAGATTAGAAAAGCAAATAAAATTATTAAATTTTATTCCTTATAACGCNAAATTTGGTGGTGCTACAGGNAATTTTAATGCACACCATATAGCTTACAGTAGTATTAATTGGAAAAAATTTGCTGATGATTTTATTAAAAATGNNTTTGCACTTGATCGACAGCAAAATACTACACAAATTGAGCATTATGATAATTTNGCTGCACTAATGCACAATATTTGTAGNATNAATACTATTTTAATTGATTTTTCTAGAGATATATGGACATATATNTCAATGGACTACTTTAAACAAAANATTAAAAAAGGAGAAGTTGGATCTTCTGCTATGCCACATAAAGTCAATCCAATTGATTTTGAAAATGCTGAAGGTAACTTAGAAATGGCNAATGGTATTTTTGAAACTCTATCAAAGAAACTTCCCGTTTCAAGATTACAAAGAGATCTNACTGANAGTACTNTATTAAGAAATATTGGAGTNCCTTTTGCTCATACTATGATTGCATTAAATTCTCTTGAAAAGGGAATAAATAAGCTAATGATAAATGAACAAAAAATANTACTTGATTTAGAAAACAATTGGGCCATTGTTGCAGAGGCATTACAAACAATATTAAGAAGAGANGGGTATCCTAANCCNTATGAAGAATTAAAAAAACTGACACGAAAAAATTCAGTTATTAATGCTAAAAGTATTTCTGAATTTATAAATCAGCTTGAAATAAAAGAAANTATTAAAGAGGAACTTCAAAANATTACNCCTCAAAATTATTTAGGANTNAAATAATTTAAAAAAACTAATCAAAATCTAATTTGTTTTTTTCTAAATAGTCATCCCAGTTCCATATAAAATGACGTAAAACATTTTTTAGTTCANTNATAAAAATTGGATTTGGTTTTTTCTTTTTTCTAAACAANTCTCCCTGAAAATTATTTATATCATACTTTTCAAATAGNGCGTAAACCATAGCTAAAATAGGTGANTCATGCTTAATTAATAATTCATTAAAATAATTTTCATAATTAAGAAATTTTTCAATTGCTAAATGATTAGCATCATTTTCTAAATCCTTATAAATTTCATCTAANAATAATGCTCTTAAATGAANAACTTCATTATCCTCAAAATATCTGNTTAGTAAACTTAAATTTGCTAGAAAAACAACATCNTTAAACCACTCAATATCANTATCTTTTAAATTGGGGCTTTTTTCTAANTTATTATTATTATTTATAAAATCTTTAACTTCAATAAATCCTTCTAAAATTACATTTCTTAAAACACTTACAAAAATTGAAANAGTTGTTTTTGATTTTATTTTCTTTTTTTTAGAAAGTAGACCTAAAAATTTAAGCATCTTTTATATTTTACAATGTTTTATAGCTTCATGCATAATNTTTTCACCAATTGCCAAACATGCTGTTGCTGCAGGTGAAGGTGCGCTTAAAACATGAATATTATTTCTCTTATTTATTATTTTAAAATCATCAACTATTTGNCCACTCTGCTCTAATGCAATTGCNCTAACACCACTTCTNGCTTTCTCAATATCGTTTATTCCCAATGAAGGNANCATTTTATTTAACTCNTNCAAAAATAAAGATTTTGAGAATGCTCTTTGATATTCTTTTAAGCCAAATTTCCAATTATTTATAAACAATTTCATAGTTCCTNTAAAACAAAGATCATTTAACGTATCTTTTAAATTAAAATCTGTTTTTTTGTAACCTTCTCTTTTAAAAGTAAATACAGCATTAGGGCCACACTCAATGTCCCCATTAGTCATTCTTGTTAAATGAATACCTAAAAAAGGAAAGGCAGGATTTGGCACTGGATAAACTAAATTTTTAACTTTAAATTTACAGTGGTCTTTAAGTTTAAAATAATCCCCTCTAAAGCTGACAATTTTCATAGTAAGCTTTATTTTATCTTTNTTTGCTAATCTGTCAGCAAAAAGTCCTCCACAAAAAATAATATTTCTAGCTTTAAAATTACCAATATTAGTTTTNATATTCTCTTCTTTGTAATCTAAAACCTCNCATGANAACNTAATACAACTATTATTATTTATACTCAAAATATCTTTTGCAAAATGTTTAGTTACTTTTTTATAATCTATTATNCCTGATTCTGGCACATGTAATGCGCTTAAGACATCAANATANGGCTCAATTTCTTTTATTTGATTTGAATCTAATATATTTAAATTTGTTAAGCCATTTTTTTCTCCATTAATTTTAAGTTGTTTAAGGNTTTTTAATTCATTTAAATTATTTGCAACTACCAGTTTGCCACAAATATCATGTTCAATGTTATTTTTTTTGGCATAATCAATTAGCAGATTTCTTCCATGAACACAATTTTTAGCTTTCATACTTCCTGTTTTATAGTATAATCCAGAGTGAATTACACCAGAATTTCTTCCTGATTGGTGAAAGGCTAACTCATCTTCTTTTTCAAGAATTATTAAATTTAAANTAGGGAAATTAATTTGTAATTGATATGCTGTAGCTAATCCAACAATACCTCCTCCAACTATTGCTACGTCAAATTTCATATATAAAATTATTCTTTAAAAATAATATCTTAAAAAAATTGATATTATTTAAAAAAATTAAAAATAGAGTTTCTATTTTTCCTTCCTAAAATATCAAAATNTAAATTTTTAANATCTTTTCTTCCAACTTCAGAAATGTATGTTGAATTTGTAAAAAAACCNTTTACATACTTAATACTACTTTCAATATAATCAACATAAACTAAATGAATATTTNCATTTTTAAAGGAAACATGAGGNAAAAACTTAGGTCCCATAGAAAAAGTATCTGTAAAAACTTCACCTCTACTTAGATTTGTAATACCATCTAAAGAATAACTTAAAAAACAATCTTGAGTTCCNTTTCTATTATCTTCCCAAACAATAAATATAGAATCTGAGTTGTTAGATATTTCTGGTAGTCTTTGTGTTATCGTTGGAATGTAGTCAATATTAATATTATAGCTATAATCTAAAGTTGCTTGAGATACATTAGTCAAAACAATTTCATTATTTCCAGTTGCTCCACTTTTTTTCACTATCAACAGGGAGTCCCCATAAACAACACCATTAGTAGTTGATGCTGGACATGCATTTAAAATCCAATCAAAATCATCAATATCATTAACAAAATCAAATGAAACACCATTATTATTAGATTTAGCAATATGACTATTTCTTTTATTATTTTCATTATTTCTAAACANTAAGTATATATTTTCATCATTTACAATCAATGAACTTTTACAACATTCACANGGTTCGGAAGATGCGTTTANTGATGCTTCTACAGCTATATTAAATGTAGATCCATAATCATTGGATGTCCTTACCATTTGCTTAGGATTAGAAAAATTCAAACTATATTTCATGTAAGAAACAACTGGGTGTCCATACTTATTAATTGCGATATTTCCCATTCTACAAATCTGTTGAGGTGAATTTTCAGAAACTCTTATTGTATCAGAAAAAGATATACCTCCATCAAAAGAACGAATCATCATAATAGATGAATAATTTGTGGCAGATGAAGAGAAAACAATATAAACTGTATCTCCCTTTACAGCAATTTCAGGCCCATCTTGAGAAGAGGGGTTTACACCTATATTTGTAATATCATATGCAGAATCAAAATNGACTCCATTCCANCGAGCCATTTTTATTGTCTTTGGAACAGTATTGTTTCTAAAAATTATTACTGGATNATNATCATTAATTAATGCTACTCTTGGTCTACCATANCCATCACTACCACTACTAATTGTGATNTGATTNGTAAAGCTTAANTCTTGAGTATGCAAGAAAAATGAAATTAGAGTAAACGGTATTAATAAAAAGTATTTTTTCATAATATAATACAAAAGTACACTAATTGTTTACTAAATAACAAAATAGAAATTATTAATTGATGAAAGATTCTTCTTTAAATTGAATTTTATTAAANAATATAAATCCCAGAAAAAATAAAAAAATAACAACTAATAAAGCAATTTGNTGATTAAAAAAAGATGTAATAACACCAAAAAGTAAAGGTCCTATGAAAGAAGTTGCCTTTCCTGTTAGAGCATAAAATCCAAAAAATTCATTCATTTTGTTTTGTGGGGTCAACTGAGCCATTAAAGATCTACTACACGATTGATTTGGGCCAACCATTAAACCNAGTAAAATACCTGAAAACCAAAATAGTTCCTTAGGATANCTAGTCTCTGGTGCTATAAAAGCAATTAATGTTGCNGCTATTAAAACNACTAATGTTAGTCTAATGACTATTACAACACCTATTTTATCCTCAATTAATCCAAATACAAAAGATCCAATTCCAGCTGCAAGGTTTAGTATAATGGCTAAATACATTACTTCTTGATTTGTAAATCCTACAGTAGTACTAGCATAAACACCTCCAAGAGCAAAGATTGTAACCAATCCATCATTAAAAAAAAGTCTTGATATTAAAAATTGTGTTATAACTTTATATTGAGAAATTGTTTTAAATGTATTTTTTATAGTAGTAAATGAATTTAAAAAATGAGATTTTGAAAACTTCTTTCTTTTTTTATCTTTTAAAAATACAATAGTTGGAATAGAAAAAATAAAAAACCAAACACCAACTAAAATATTAATTTTTCTAATACCTAACGAATCTAAATCAAAAAGTACAAANGATAAAAATAATGCTAATAAACCTCCAATAAAACCTAAACCCCAGGCAAAACCCGAAATAGTTCCCNTGTTTTTTTTATCGGATAAATCAGGTAAATAAGAATTACAAAAAACTCCTGACAATTCAAAACAAATATTNGCAACAACAAACAAAGTAAGCGCAAAAAACACCTGACCATTTTGAGGAAAAAACAAAAACACAGAACATAAACAAGTAATCCAAGTAAATAGAGTTAAAAAAAACTTTCTGTATCCACCTGAATCAGCAATAGCTCCTAATATAGGAGATNAAAAAGATACAACTATAGCTGTAATAGCAATGGCATAACTCCACATTGTTGTTCCATACTGTTCATTTAGTGCTATTTCGTTAACAAAAAAAANACTATATATGAACGTAACAATTATGGTTGTAAATGGCTGATTTGCAAAATCATATAATGCCCATGAAAAAACCTGCTTTTTATTTTTTAATTTTAAAATACTTATCATAATAAAAGTCCAATATTAAGAATTTTATTTTAGAAAATATGTATTTTTTATCAAGTCAAAAACTTAAATTTGCAAAAAAAATATATATGAATTTAGAAGGAATTTTACATGTTTCTGGAAAATCAGGTCTTTATAAAGTTATTTCAAAAGGGAAATCAACAATTATAGTAGAATCAATANTTGAAAATAAAAGAAGTCCAATTTATTCTCATAACCCAGCTAATATGTTAGAAGAAATTGGTGTTTANACACACAATGATACTATTCCTTTAGCAGATGTTTTTGAGAAAATTGCTATAAAGGAAAAAAATAAAGCTACAATTTCACATAAAATATCTAAAAATGAATTAATACTATTTTTTAAAAGTATTTTACCAGAATATGATGAAGAAAGAGTTTATATTTCTGACATAAAAAAAATTATTCAATGGTACAATATTTTACAAAATGCAGGCTTAATTAAAGTAAAAATCAAAGGAGATAAAAAACAAAAACAAAAAAATGAAATATAGCCAATATCCATATAAAAGAATTGATGTTAAATCAATTGAAAAGGAAGTAAAATCTATGATTGAAAAGTTTAATACTGCAATTTCTTCAGAAGAACAAATTATAATAATAGAGAAATATCAAAAAATTCAAAAGGAATACTACACNTATTCTAGTATCGCAAATTTAAACTTTTCACGAGACACAAAATCTAAAAAAGCAATTGATGAAAACAATTTTTATGACCAAATAAATCCTGAAATTTCCGAAATTGATAATCTTTTTACAAAAGCAATTGATGCTTCTATTTTTAAAAAGGAATTAGAAGAAAAATTTGGTAAACATTTTTTTAATTTAATATCTATGGAATTAAAATCATTTGATCCTAAATTAGTACCATTAATGAAGAAAGAAAATGAACTTAAAAATGAATATAGAAGTTTACTTGCTAGCGCAGAAATAAAATATAAAGGTAAAACTCTAAATCTTACTGGGCTATCTCCATTTATGCAAGAAACAAATAGAGAAACCAGAAAAGAAGCATATAAACTTTTAGATAATTTTTTTGAAAAAAATAAAAATAAATTAGATGATATTTTTGACAAATTAGTTCATATAAGAAATGAAAAGGCAAAAGCATTAAACTTTCAAGACTTTATAGAACTTGGCTATTTAAATATGAATAGATCGGATTATGGTCCTAAAGAAGTTGAAGAATATAGAAAACAAATTGTAAAATATATTGTTCCTTTAGTTCAAAAAATAAATAAAAAAAGAAAAGCAATTTTAGGATATGAAGATATGTTTATTTATGACACCCTTTATTTTAAAGAAGGTAATCCAAAACCCAAAGGAGGTGTTAATTTTCAAGTTAAACAAGCTAATAGAATGTACACTGAACTTTCAAAAGAAACAAAAAGTTTCTTTGATATGATGGTAAATGAAGAGCTAATGGACTTAGAGAATAGAGCCGGAAAAGCTGGTGGGGGATTTTGCACTTCATTCCCTTCATTAGAAAGACCTTATATTTTTGCGAACTTTAACGGAACTGATCATGATGTAACAGTACTAACTCATGAGGCAGGACATGCATTTCAAGGTTATCAAAGTAGAAAACAACCTGTAAACAGATATCTATGGCCAACATATGAAGCTTGTGAAATACACTCTATGAGCATGGAGTTTCTAACATGGGATTGGATGCATTTATTTTTTAAAGAAGATACTGATAAGTTTTTATTTAAACATATAGCAGGCTCGCTAGCTTTCTTACCATATGGGGCTCTTGTTGATCATTTTCAACATTGGGTTTATGAAAATCCGGAAGCAACACCTCAAGCAAGAAAAACACAATGGTTAGAGCTAGAGAGAATGTACCAGCCAGGAAAAAATTATGATGACCTTGAATTTCTTAAAAATGGTGGTTTCTGGCAGAAGCAAGCTCATATTTATGAAATGCCATTTTATTATATTGACTATACTCTTGCACAAATATGTGCATTCCAGTTTTGGATAAGAATGCAAGAAGATAAAGAATCTGCATGGAATGATTATATGAAGCTATGTAAAGCTGGCGGATCAATGTCATTCTTAGATCTAGTAAAAATTGCAAATATAAAATCTCCTTTTAATTCGAAAGTATTTAAAGAAGTTGCTGAAAACATAGATCATTGGTTAGAAAACAATACTATCTAACAAAAAGTTAAATAAAAAAAAACCTAATTCAGATGAATTAGGATTTTTTTTAAAGGGTGGCAACTACCTACTCTTCCAGATATTACTCTAGTACCATCGGCACAACTAGTCTTAACTTCTCTGTTCGAAATGGGAAGAGGTGGACCCTAGCGTTATAGTCACCATAATATTTTTAGTATTATGACATAAATCGTAATGAATATATATATATAATTTCAAAGTCTACGGGTAATTAGTATCACTCAGCTGAATGTATTTCTACACTTACACTTATGACCTATCAACGTCATCGTCTATAACGACCCTTAAAAGAAATCTTATCTTGAGATGAGTTTCGTGCTTAGATGCTTTCAGCGCTTATCTCATCCGAACGTAGCTACCCTGCAA
>PAHN01000011.1 GCA_002711125.1 Flavobacteriales bacterium | reverse complement strand
GCTTTGGTTGGATTAGCTCCGTATGCAGTAAAGTTTGCAACGTTTGGACACTCGTCAGCTGTAGTAAATGGAGTACCATCTACCCAACCACCGTTACCACCACTACAATACCAAACCTTAACTCTCCACTCGTACGTAGTAGCAAGTGTTAAGTTTCTGATTGGCTTCATAGTAGCCTGTGTACTGTTACAAATTCCTGTATAGGAATCATAACCAACAGGAGAAGCAATATTCTTAGCAGACCATGCACTAGTGCCAACTGGTCGGTACTGAATACGTATCTGGTCAACTCTACATACCTGGTTTCCATTAGCGTCATATGTATTCATGTTATCGAAGTTAGCATTTACTCTATCATCGATAATACCATCAATAAATAATCCTGTGATTGGACCTTCAACACATGGATTAGAATATGTACATGAACCATCGTTACAGTTAGCATACATATTGTAATTATCTGCTGATGGATCCATACATCCTGCCCAACCTGAACATGAACCATCATCAAGAGTTGCTAGTGGATTATAATTACAATAAGTAGGTCCTGTACAACCATAAACAATTATTATACAAGATCCATCATCAAAGCAAGCTGAAGCATCATAATTTATAGCTAAAGAGTCTGTACAGCCACTAATATAACAACAAGTACCATCATCATAATTAGCTAAAGAGTCAAAATTTAAAGCCAATGAATCTGTACACCCATCTATTGGCGGAAAATGTGCAATTACCACGCCTTTCATTCCTTGTTGTACGTGCGGTTGACAAACATAATAAAAAGCCTGACAGTTATCTGGAATAAAATATCCTGTTGAACCATATCCAAAACTAAATCCTCCACTTAATGATGTTGTATCATTAGAAAGCCACGTAGAATCACTAACTTCAACAGCGTTATGACCGGGTCCTAAAATAAAATTTATTGTATCACCAACATCACACACAATTGTATCTGGCAAAAATGACATTCCTTGAGTTTGTATTGTATATGATGAGTAATCACAATTGCCATCATCAACATTAGCCATAACATCATAGTTAACAGCTACTGGATCAGTACAACCATAATTATTTGCTATAATAACACCAACCATTCCAGATGAAGCATGCGGTTGACAAACATAATAATATGTCTGAACGTTATTTGGAATAAAGTTTCCTGTTGCACCATAACCAAAAACAAAACCTCCATTTGAAGTATTCCCACCTGTAACAAAAGTAGAAGAATCAACTTCAACAGCATTATGACTTGATGATAAAATAAAATTAATTGTATCACCAACATCACACACAATTGTATCTGGTGAAAATGACATTCCAATAGTCTTAATTGTATATGAAGTAAGATTACAGCTTCCGTCATCAACATTAGCTAATTGATCATAATTGGTGGCTGTTGGGTCTGTACATCCATAAATTGGAGGCCATGCGGAGATTGCATTATCTAATAAATATTCAATCTGAGATGCAGAAGTAGGAGTTACACAATTATAGCATATAGTAGTATATGTTCTATCCGGATATATAACATAAAAAGTAGGTGTATAATTCATCTCATAATTAATCATGTAAGGTAATATATCATTGGCAATTGGAAAATCAATGTTATAATTATTAATATAATTTAATACTGCCAAACTATCTGTTGAACTATTAACCTCTAAACCAATAAATCTAGCAGTATTATTTCCATTTGGTCCGTTTGTATTATAAGAATTAATTGTTCCTGGCGTATGCATTATACAATGTCCGCAAGTAATACTTAGAAAATCTAAAACTACAACATATCCACTGTCTAAATAATTATAAAGCTCGTGATTATCACCATATAAAACATCAGAAACTGTAAAATTTGGCGCACTTCCTGTTCCATTTAATAATCCATTTTGAGCATTTAATAAAAAACTAGATAAAAAAAGCAACAATATGTAAAAAAATTTCATATAAAATTATTTAATATTATTCTGTAAAATTAACAAAATTTAAAGTAATAAACAATTGAGTTAATTAAATAGAAATTTATTGTATTTATCTTTTTAAAATTGAATTTTGTTTTGGTATTTTAGCAAATCATTTTTTTTATAACATGAGATTACTTTTTAGCTTAGCTTTATCTGTCTTTTTTTCTGTTGCTATGTTTGGGCAAAATCAATTTACAATTAGTGGATATGTACAAGATAATGCATCAGGAGAAAATCTTATTGGAGTATCTATATATGAAAAAGAATCCTTTAAAGGCACGGCTAGTAATCAGTATGGCTTTTATTCTTTAACATTAGATGAAGGTAACTATAAAATTATATACTCTTTTATTGGATTCAAAAATATTACTAAAGAAATCAACTTAAACAAAAATATTAGATTAAATATCTCTTTAGATAGTGATGCAATTTTAACAGAAGAGATTACTATTACAGGAGAAAAATTAGATAAAAATATTAGTAGTTCTGATATGAGTCAAGCAAAAATTGAAGTCCAAAATATAAAGCAATTACCTGTGATATTAGGTGAAGTAGATGTTTTAAAATCTGCTCAGTTATTACCTGGAATCCAATCTGGTGGTGAAGGAAATTCAGGACTTTACGTAAGAGGTGGTGGTCCAGATCAAAATTTAATTTTATTAGATGAGGCTGTTGTATATAATGCAGCGCATCTTTTCGGTTTTTTTTCTGTTTTTAATGCTGATGCAATTAAAGATATTAACATAATAAAAGGTGGTATGCCTGCAGAATACGGAGGAAGACTATCCTCTGTTTTAGATATTACGATGAAGGACGGAAATAATAAAAAATATGAAGTGGATGGCGGTATAGGTCTTCTATCATCTAGATTAACTTTACAAGGCCCTGTTCAAAAAGAAAAAAGCTCTTTTATTATTTCAGGTAGAAGAACATATGTTGATGTATTATCTAAACCTTTTATGCCAGAGGATAATGCATTTAGTGGTTCTGGCTATTATTTTTATGATTTAACTACAAAAATTAATTATAGAATATCTGATAAGGACAGACTTTATCTTAGTGGATACTTTGGAAGAGATGTATTTAATTTTAGTAATAGTGAAAATGGTATAGGTATAGAAATACCTTGGGGAAATGCTACTACATCTTTAAGATGGAATCATCTGTTTAACGACAAATTATTCATGAATACATCACTAATATTTTCTGACTATAGATTTGAATTTAATATTGCTCAACAGGAATTTGAGCTTAAAATATTCTCAGGTATTAATGATTGGAATACTAAAGTTGATTTTTTATACCAACCAAACCAAAGACATACAATTAAATTTGGTACAAATTATACGTATCATGAATTTACACCAGGAAATGCATCAGGAAGATCTGGTGAAGTTGTTTTTGAACCTGATGAAATTTATAAGCAGTATTCTAATGAAGGGGCCATATACTTTTCAGATGATTTTGAAGTAAGTGATATTCTTAAGATACACGCTGGATTGCGCTATTCATCATTTCAACATAGTGGATATATAAGTTTTCGAGATTACATAAGAAATGATTTTAATAGAAATGATGATAATTACAGAAATATTGAGCCAAGACTATCTTTTAGATATAAAATTAACCCAACAACTTCTGTCAAAGGAGCATATACACAAAATTATCAATACATTCATTTAGCTTCAACATCAAGTGTAAGCCTACCTACTGACCTATGGGTACCAAGCTCTGCTGTTATTGAACCAAAATTCTCAGAGCAATTTGCATTAGGATTTTTTAAAAATCTTCAGGATAATATGTATGAAACATCTATAGAAACCTATTATAAGGACATGACCAACCTAATAGAATATAAAGAAGGGGTCCTCCCAGAAGACAACACAAATTCTAGCAGTGATAATGCTTTTGTGTTCGGTACAGGGGAATCGTATGGAGCAGAATTTTTAGTTAAAAAAAATAAAGGAAAAACAACCGGTTGGATTGGGTATACTATTTCTAAAACAACAAGATACTTTGATGAAGTTAATAATGGAGAACCCTTCCCTGCAAAATACGACAGAAGGCACGATTTGTCTATAACAGCAACACATAAGCTTTCTAAATCATGGACATTAAGTAGTGTTTTTGTTTACGCTACTGGAAATTCTATTACCCTTCCTACTGAAAGATATACTATTGGAGGAAATGTATATACAGAATTTACATCAAGGAATGGTTATAGAATGAAACCTTACCATAGACTAGATATTGGAGCAACGTATACTCCAAAGAAAAGAAAAAGATTCCAATCTTCCTGGAATTTTTCAATTTATAATGTATATAGTAGAAAAAATCCATACTTTATTTACTTTGCTCTAGAATCTCCTGAAGGGGAAACAGGAAACATTCAGAATGGAAATATAACTCCAAAAGCTTATCAAGTATCAATTTTCCCAATACTTCCTTCTGTAACTTGGAATTTTAACTTTTAAAAGATGAGAAACTGTATATTTTTATTTTTAGCAATTTTTATTTCATGTCAAGAAGAAATAACACTCGAATTACCTCAATCTCAAGAAAAGGTTGTTGTTGAAGGTGCAATTGAGAATGGTTTTCCTCCTTACATAATTTTATCAAAAAACCAAGGTTACTTTGAACCAATAGATTCTAATACATATCAAAATTTATTTATTAAAGATGCTGAAGTTAAAGTATGGACATATAATGATGATGGATCTAAAGATTCTATAATACTTGAAGAGTACACAATACCCGCCCCTCCTCCACTTAATCAGTTCTCAGTATATACAGATTTATCTGGATCAGGCCAATTTATTGGTGAAGAAGGTAAAACGTATTTTCTTGAAGTTATTTATAATGATGAAATTATCACTTCACAAACCATAATTCCATTTTCAACACCACTTGACTCTTTATGGGTAGAGAAAGATACATTAGCAGAAGAAGAATATAAATACGAAATTCGAGGATGGTTTACTGATAATGGAAGTATACAAAATAATATTCTTGTAAGAAGTAAAATGATTCAACACTATGAAAAAGAAGAAGATAAATGCAATATAATTAGTAAGCCTGATTTTTCATTTAAATTACTAGATGCTGGTTCAGATATATTATTTAATGGAACAAGCTTTGAAACATTTTTCCCAAAACCTCCTGAGAATGGAGGATTTCCTAATGGAAGCTATAATATAACTCATACGAAAGAATGTGATGATGGTACAGTATTAACACTGCAAAATGATATTGTACTTATAAAATTTTGCCAAATTGATGAACCTTCAATGAAATTTTGGAGAGGACTATCACGAGCTTCTGCTAGTGGAGGAAACCCTTTTTCCGAACCATTAAATTTGGTAAGTAACATAGACGGTGGTCTTGGAGTATGGACTGGATATGGTGCAATATATTATAAAGTTCCTGTTGTACAAGATACAGTCATATTTGAACCGTTTACACCTCAAATAACAGACATATTTAAATAAAAATAATATAAAATGGAAAAAATAGAAACATTAATAATAGGTTCTGGACCAGCAGGATATACAGCAGCAATATATGCTGCAAGAGCAGATATGAAACCGGTAGTTATACAAGGTTTACAACCAGGTGGACAATTAACAACAACTACTGATGTTGAGAACTACCCAGGATATAAAGACGGTATTACTGGACCAGAAATGATGGAAGATTTTAAAGCTCAAGCTGAGCGTTTTGGTACTGATACACGTTGGGGAATGGTTACAAAAGTAGATTTTTCAAAAAGACCATTTAAAATAGAAATTGATGAATCTACTAATGTTTTAGCAGAAACTGTTATTATAGCAACAGGAGCATCAGCAAAATGGTTAGGTATTGAAGATGAAAAAAGACTAAATGGTTATGGTGTTTCAGCCTGTGCAACATGTGATGGTTTTTTCTATAAAGGAAAAGATGTTGTCGTGGTTGGAGCAGGAGATACAGCTGCTGAAGAGGCTACTTACTTAGCTAAATTATGTACAAAAGTAACTATGTTAGTTAGAAAAGATAAAATGCGTGCATCAAAAGCAATGCAGCATAGAGTATTTAATACTGATAATTTAGAAGTACTCTTTAATTACGAAACAAAAAGTATAAATGGAGAACCTGGAACTATTGGTGTAGAAAGTGTAACAGCTTTCAATAATATAAATGGTGAAGAAAAAATAATTCCTGCATCAGGTTTCTTTGTCGCGATTGGACACAAGCCAAATACAGATTTATTTAAAGGTCAACTTGATATGGATGAAAATGGATACTTAAAAATAGAACCTGGAACATCAAAAACAAAAATACCAGGAGTTTTTGCTGCAGGCGATGTAGCTGATCATGTTTACAGGCAAGCAGTAACATCAGCAGGCACAGGATGTATGGCTGCACTAGATGCAGAAAGATTTCTTGCAAGTCAATTATAATTTATTACACAAACTACCTTTCATACAAAGACCAAGCTTTTATTTTGTATTTTTGGTTTAAATGAACTCATTAGAAATTTTAAAAAAATATTGGGGGTATAATAAATTTAGACTTCATCAAGAAGAAATAATTAATAATATACTTAAAAGTAAAGATACACTTGCAATTTTACCAACTGGAGGTGGAAAAACAATATGTTATCAAATTCCCGCTTTGGTTAATAAAGGTATTTGTATAGTAATTTCACCACTAATTTCAATTATGCAGGATCAGATTAACTATTTAAATGCTAAAGGGTTTATTTCACATGCATTAACTAGTAATATATCATTAAATGAAACAGAAAGAATATTAAATAATTGTATTTATGGGAACGTAAAGTTTTTATACATAACACCCGAAAAACTAAAAAATGTATTATTAATGGATAAAATTACATTAATGAATATAAATCTAATTGCAGTTGATGAAGCACATTGTATTTCAGATTGGGGACATGATTTCAGACCAGCATATAGAAATATTGCAATAATTAGAGAAAAAGTTGAAAACGCTCCTATTTTGGCATTAACTGCCACAGCAAATAAAGAAGTTGCAAAAGATATTCAAGAAAATTTACTATTTAAAGAAACTAATCTAATAAAAGGTTCATTAATAAGAAATAACATTGCCTTTAAAATAAATCAAACAAATGATAAAGAAAATCAAATAATATTTCTTTTAAATAATATTAAAAGTTCTGTAATTATATATGTTGATACTAGAAAAAAGACTAAGGAAATAAGTGATTTATTGAAAAAAAATAATTTTTCTGCAGAATATTATCATGCAGGATTAGATTATAATAAAAAAAAAGAGGTACAGAACAATTGGTCAAAGAATCAAACTAGAATAATTGTCGCAACTAGCGCTTTTGGCATGGGTATTAATAAAAAAGATGTTAAACTAATAATTCACCTTTTTTTACCACATACAGTGGAAGAATATTTCCAACAAGCTGGAAGAGCTGGAAGAAATGGTGAAAAAGCATATGCAATTTTACTTGCGAATCAAAATGACATTATAAAACAAAAAAAAACATTTAATTTAAAATACCCTGATATTAATGAAATTAAATTGACTTATGAAAATATTGCAAGCTATTTCAATGTTGCAATAAATGAAAAACCAAATATTGCATTAGCTTTTAATTTACAAGAGTTTTGTTTTAGATACAAAATAGAAATCATAAGACTGTATAATACAATAAGACATTTAGAAAAAAATGAACTACTAAAAATTAATTTAGAAAGTAATATTCATTCAAGAGTTAAAATGAATGTTAAGCATGCAGATTTATATAAATTTCAAGTCATCAATAAACAATATGATCCAATAATTCAAACTTTACTTAGAAAGCATGAGAATATAATAAATGAATATAGTAGAATCAATGAAAAAAAAATTGCTAATGAATTGAATATAAGTGAAGAAAAAGTTAAAGATTTATTAATAAGACTTGACAAACTTGAAATATTATTATATAAGAAAGCAAATAGCTTGCCAACAATTTCTTTTCTACAACCTAGATTAAATATAGAAAATATTAAATTGGATTATGAGTCTTATAAAAGGAGAAAAAAAATAGATTATAAAAATTTATCAATCATGATTAATTACTTTAATGAAGATAAAAAATGTAGAAATAAATTTATACTTGAATACTTTAATGAAAAAATTACTAAGGAATGTGGGATTTGTGACATTTGCATTAATTTAAAAAAACAAATCAAATAATTTAAAATATATAAGTTTGTAACATGAAAATTATCTTCTTTGGAACACCTAGATTTGCAGCAGAAATTTTAAAATATTTAGTTAAAAAAAATATTAACATAATAGCTACTGTAACCCCTCCGGACAAAAAGAGAGGAAGAGGAAAAAAAATTAGTTTTTGTGAAACTAAAGAGGTTGGTATTCAAAATAATATACCAGTTCTTCAACCTGAAAATTTAAATTGTTCAAAATTTATAAATAAGCTTAGAGCTTATAATGCAGATTTATTTGTTGTTGTTGCATTTAGAATACTTCCAAAAATAATTTGGAGCATGCCTTTAAAAGGATCTATAAATCTTCACACATCACTACTGCCAAAATACAAAGGAGCAGCACCAATAAATTGGGTTTTAATTAATGGTGAAGATGAAACGGGCGTAACAACTTTTTTCTTAAATGAAAAAGTAGATTCAGGAAAAATAATATTTCAAGAAAAAATAAGTTTAACATCAAATATAACAGCAGCTGAGTTACATGAAAATTTAATTTTAATTGGGAAGAAAATATTAATTAAAACTTTAAATACTCTAGAAAAAAATAAATCGACATTATATTACAAGGAAAATCCTAACAGTAATATTAAAGCTCCAAAACTTTCAAAAGAAATATGTAAAATAGACTGGCAAGAATCCGCAAGAAATATTCATAATTTAGTTAGAGGTTTATCACCATTAATAAATCAAAATATTATATTGAATAATGTTTCTATATGTCCATGCGCATGGTTTGTAATTGAAGACGATAATTTAAAAAGAAAAAGAGTTAAGTTATTATTAACTGAAGTTCTTGAGGATAAAATGGATATAAAATTAGATTTTAAAACTGATAACAAATCTTTTTTCTATATAAATACAATTGATGGAATATTATCAATAAAAAATCTTCAAATTGAAGGTAAGAAACCAATGACTATAAAAAGTTTTTTAAGTGGTTATAAAATTAGTGATAAATCTAGAATTACATGAATCTTAATAAAAAATTAATTAATCATTTTAATGAATTTATCGTTGATGAAAGAAGAGAATTATTTGAAAAAAAAATTCAAGAAAGAACAAAACATATAACTATAGTTCTAGAAAACATTTACCAAGGAAGAAATATTTCTGCATCAATAAGATCAGCTGACTGCTTTGGAATTCAAGATGTACATATAATTGAGAATAATAATTTATTTAATCAAGACCCTAGCGTATCAATTGGTTCTGAGAAATGGATATCATTATATAGATATAACCAAAAAAAACAAAATACAAAGGATACAATCAATAAACTAAAGAGAGATGGATATAAAATTATTGTAACAACACCTCACGCTAAAGCCAAAACACTTTATGATTTAAATATATCAAACAAAAATGCACTATTATTTGGATCTGAAGGAGATGGTTGTAGTGAAATCGCTTTAAATATGGCAGATGAAAAAATTAAAATTCCGTTATATGGATTTTCAGAAAGTTTTAATATTTCTGTTTCAGTTGCACTCTGTCTACAACATTTAACTTTCAAACTAAGAAAATCAAATTTTAATTGGAAATTAACAAATCAAGAAAAAGAAAAAATCATGTTACAGTGGCTTAAAAAAAGTATCACTTCCTCAAAGAAAATAGAAGAGCTATTCATAAATAACTTAAAAAAGAAATAATTTATATCTTTGAAAAAAATAAAATATGGGAAGAGGAGATAAAAAAACAAAAAGAGGTAAAATATTTAAAGGAAGTTTTGGAGTAGTAAGACCTAAAAAAGCTATTTCTAATATAATTGAGGTAAAAGAACCTAAAAAAGCTAATTCAAAAGCTAAAAAGAAGACAAAAAAATAAAATTATGGCGAAAGCCTTGATTTATCCCACTTACCTTCTTTAAATTTATACAAAAGTCTGTCATGTAATCTTGATGGTCTTCCTTGCCAAAATTCAATCTTTGTAGGAATTACTTTAAATCCACCCCAGTTAAGAGGTCGCTTA
This sequence comes from Flavobacteriales bacterium, assembly GCA_002711125.1. GTDB lineage: Bacteria > Bacteroidota > Bacteroidia > Flavobacteriales > BACL11. Next base: position 9,614 of record PAHN01000011.1, on the reverse strand, counting down.
ATATCTTTATTTTTATACTTTTCTTGTAACATAATGAGTTTACTATTAAAATCATAATTAAAATCTATCTTTTTACTTTGTTCACTTAAAATAGCACCAAGTTGACTTTCTTTTGGTCTACTAGCAAAATATTCATCAGAAACATTATCATTTATCTTATAAGCAGCTCCAATTACTCTAACTTGCTTCTCTAACTCAGGCCAAAAGAAATTTAAGGAAACATTATTATTAATTAAAATATGTTTGGATTTACTGCTATCATAATTAGTGTAAAACACAAAACCATCGTGGTCTATGTTCTTTAAAAGAACAACTCTAGATGTGGGGATGTTATCCTCAATAGTTGATAAAACAAAGGAATTTGGTTCTAAACAATTATTTAAAAAAGCCTCATTTATCCATTCAACAAAAAATTCAAAAGGATTATCATAAATATCATTATAATTTATTTCATTTTTAGTATAATTAATTCTGGTATTTTTTAGATCCATAAATCAAACAATGTATTTTTGTAATATAAAACAAAGATATTCTAAATATGGTAAATCTCAAAAGTGGAAGAATATTAATTTCAGAACCTTTAATTAATGATAAAAGATTTTTTAAAAGTATAATTTTAATTACGTACCATTCAAAAATTGAGACCTTGGGTCTAATTGTTAATCAGCCAACTAAATTATATTTACATGAGATAATTGATGGTATCAAAGAAAGTGATTTTCAACTATATATTGGTGGACCAGTAGAACAAAATGCAATACAATTTATCCATACACTTGGTAATGTAATTAAAAATTCAATTAGAATTAATAAAGGGTTATACTGGGGAGGAGATTTCTCTATTGTTAAAAAGATGATCAACAATAATGAAATCTCTAACAATGAAATTAAATTCTTTATGGGGTATTCTGGTTGGCACGAAGATCAGTTAGAAAATGAGATAAAAGAAAAAAGTTGGATTTTAGATGATTCATCTACTAAAGTATGTATGCAAAAATCAAATTCTGAATTATGGAGCAAAATAGCGAAGAAAAAGGGTGGGCAATACGCAATTTGGTCAAATCTCCCTATAAATCCTAACTTAAATTAATTAACTTATTTTGCAACTTATCTGCTAAATTAATATTATTAAATATTGTATTCTCTATCTTTCTGACTGAGGTAATACCAGTTCTTGCGTTAGAAATAAAAACTTCATCAGCATTAATAACATCATAATCTGTTAATGATTTTTCTTTAATTTCATTATAATTTTCTAACCAATTTTTCATTGTACCATTAAGACATCCATCTTTTAATGGTGGAGTATATATATTCTTATTATTAACTATAAATATATTTGAATTACTAGTTTCAATTATTTTAGAATCTGAATTAAATAAAATAGCATCATCAAATTTTTTTTTCTTAGCATAAATTGCAGCTAAAACATAACTTAATGAATTCAGAGACTTTAAATTTGATAATTCATGATTAGGTTTAAACAAATCCTTATAAAAACACAAATTAATAGGTTTATTAATTTGAAAAGCGTTACCACTTTTGATTGAAATCAAAATATCAAAATTATTTGAATTTGGCAAATATAATCCACCTTCAACTCTACTAATATGTAATTTAATAATTCCATGAGTAATATTGTTTAAAGTAATAATCTTATAAAATCTATTTTCTATGCTTTTAACATCTATTTTATTAAAATTTAAAATTTTTGCTGTATAATTTATACGATTTAAGTGAGTATTTAAATTAAATGGCCTTGAATTAATAACCTTTATTGTTTCAAAAAAACCATCACCATAATTAAATGCTCTGTTATTAAATGATATGTTTATTTTTCTTTCATCTATGAAATCACCATTGTAAAAAATAACATTCATAATATATTTATTTGTAATTTGCGAACCTACAAAATTCTTTATGAAAATTCTTTTACTTATATTTTTTGTTGTGTTACAATTTACAAGTTTTGCGCAATTTAATCTTAGCGGTAAAGTAATAGATGGACAAACAAACGAAACATTAATTGGGGTTAATATAAATATTATAGGTACAAATATTGGTACTGCAACAAATTTAGATGGAGAATTTAATATAAATATTAATAAATTACCTGTAACCCTTAATATTAGTTATTTAGGATATAAAAATGAAGAAATTTTAATTAGTTTAAATAATCCATTACTAATTAAATTATTTCCAGAAAGTAAAGAAATTAAAGAAGTAAAAATCATTGATAATAGAATAACCGAAAAACAAAAGGAAGCTGCGCTTACTGTTGAATCTCTAGATATGATTGCAATAAAAGAAACACCTTCCAGTAATTTCTATGATGGATTAGGAGCATTAAAAGGAGTAGATATAACAGCGGCTAGCCTAGGATTTAAAGTTATAAATACTAGAGGATTTAACAGTACTTCTCCTGTTAGATCACTGCAAATTATTGACGGTATAGATAATCAATCACCTGGATTAAATTTTTCACTAGGAAACTTTCTTGGCTCCTCAGAATTAGATATTATGAAGGTAGAGATAATACAAGGTGCAAGCTCTGCATTTTATGGACCAAATGCCTTTAATGGAGTTATCAGCATGAAAACTATAAGTCCATTTATTCAACCTGGATTATTAATACAATATAAATTTGGAAGTAGAAATTTATTTGAAAATTCATTTCGATTAGCTAAAAAGTATACTAATAATCGTGGACAAGACCTTTTTGCTTACAAGCTTAATGTATCTTACATGCAAGCACTTGATTGGGAAGCAAATAATATGGCTGCTGTAGATGGAACTACATCAAAAAATAACCCAGGAGGCTATGATGCCGTGAATAGATATGGAGATGAAGATAGTGATGGAAACCTAAATGATATTACAGGAGATTTTAATCAAAACTATGATACGCATCCTGGCTTAAAAAAATGGCATCGAACTGGATATTTAGAAAAAGATATAGTAGATTATAATACTAAAAACCTTAAAGCACAAAGCTCTCTTCATTACATGATAAAACCAAATATTGAATTAATTTATTCATTTAATTATAGTACTGGCACAACTGTTTACCAAGGTGACAATAGATTTAGCTTAAAAAACATTCAGTTTTGGCAAAATAAAATAGAAATATCTCAAAAAGATAAGTTTTTTGTAAGGGCATATCGAACTAAAGAAGATGCAGGTGATTCATATGATGCAGTGTTTACAGCTTTAAAATTACAAAATTATAACCAACCTTTAAGTAACCCTAACCAAGAATGGTACACAGATTACAAAAACAATTGGAGAGATAATTTTAATTGGAGTGATATAAACTGGTCATCTCCAACTCTTATATTTAACCCTCTTACATTTGAATCTGACTGGTACTTTAATGGTGAAATAATAGATATTAATGAATGGATGGTTATGAGTGACTCTGTAATTAATGCTAATACAGATTTTATTATTGCAACACATAACGAAGTAAGAAGTCTAACTGACCTTGAAAGTAACAGACTAGAACCAGGTTCAGAAGAATTTAGAAACGCTCTTGAAGAAATAACTTCAAAAACAGCTCTTCAGGGAGGTACCGGATTTTTTGATAAATCAGCTTTAAATCATATACATTCTGAATATCAAATAGTGAATGATATAGCAAATATAAAAGTTGGAGGAAATTTTAGACAATATGCTCCCAACACAAAAGGCAGTTTGTTTTTAGATACTAGTGATAGAATATTAAATCACGAATTTGGTGCTTATACNGGATTTGAATCAAATCTATTTGGTGAAGCAATAAAGATTAGTGCAACACTTAGAGCTGATAAAAATGAAAATTTTAATCTTAACTTCTCACCAGCAGCNTCTATTGTTTATAAACCAAATGAGAAAGATGTAATTCGTCTATCGCTCGCTTCNGCTATCAGAAATCCAACATTAGCAGATCAATATCTTTATTATAATGCAGGAAGAGCTATATTAATTGGAAATTTAGAAGGTCATGGGGTTGATTACAATGAAAATTTGGTGACTATTGAATCATTAATAAATTATTATTTACCTGCATCTCCATCTAAAGACAGTTTAATTTTCTTTAGCATAAAGCCNATTCAACCTGAAAAGGTNAAATCTGTTGAAATTGGTTACAGAACTACATTATTTGATAAAGTTTATATTGATGCAAATTATTATTATTCAACGTATAAAGATTTTATTGGTTATAAAATTGGTGCTAAATTTAATACTATAGTTGATGACACAATTACTGGTGCATATGAAATAGCACTACCNTCAATTCANGCATATAGAATGGCGGCAAATGCAAGTAATANAGTTACAACACAGGGGGCATCATTTGGCTTAAATTATTATTTTCATTCTAANTATTCTCTAAATGGNAACTATTCNTGGAATAAATTAAATGAAANAGGAACAGANGACCCNATTATACCNGCTTACAATACACCTGAACACAAATTTAATTTNGGATTAGTTGGTAGANNTATTCATCTCTCAGAAGATAAAAATTATTTAAGAAATTTTGGACTCAGTATTAATTATAAATGGGTTGAAGAGTTTATATTTGAAGGATCACCTCAATTTACTGGTATAGTACCATCATATGATGTTGTTGATATTCAAATAAGTAAAAAATTAATTCAGCTTAATGCAGATTTAAAAATTGGTTCATCAAACGTACTNAACAACAATCATTACGAAGTATATGGAGGNCCATNTATTGGACGNATGATATACTGCTCTCTTCTTATTAATGTAAAATAATTTACGTAATATTGCCGNTCTAACTAAATAAAAAAATAATATGAAAAAAACTCTACAATCAATTCTAGTAATTTTCTTCGCTAGTTTAGTCTTAAATTTAAATGGACAAACAAGATATCTTGATGATGTTTTTACTAATGTAAATGTTACATCAGATATAGTATATGCTAATAATATTAGTATNCTACCTGTTTTACAAGGACTTCCTCCNGCAGCTATGGATCTTACATTTGACTTATATGAGCCAGATGGAGATACTATTTCTAATAGNCCAGTAATTATACTTGCTCATACAGGAAGCTTTTTACCTCCNGTANTAAATGGTCAACCAACTGGAAGTAAAACTGATTTAGCTATCGTTGAGCAATGTACTAGATGGGCTAAAAAAGGATATGTTGCAATAGCAATGACAAACAGACAAGGATGGAACCCAACATCTACTGATCAAAATACAAGNACTTCAACTCTTATACAAGCAGCATATAGAAGTATTCAAGATGCAAGATCACTTATAAGATTTATTAGACAAGATGAAGCAAATGGAAATACATATAATGTTGATGGTTCTAAAATTGTATTAGGAGGTCACGGAACTGGNGGATATCTCTCTCTTGGAGTTGCTACTTTAGATACAACNGCTGAATTATATCTTCCAAAATTTCTAGATTTATCAGANCCTGCGAATCCAATGCCATATGTGATACCTCAAGTTTTTGGNAATATCGATGGNACAGATATGGGATATATGCCTGTTTTTGATTCNCTTGGNAACCCTNTTTTAGATACTTCAGGTAATCAAGTAATGGCTCCTTTCGCATTACCAAATAATGTTGGTTATAGNTCAGATATTAGTATGGCATTTAACCTAGGTGGTGCACTAGCTGANATTTCTTGGTTAGAAGCTGGAGATGTNCCAATTGTTTCATTTCACTGTGAAAATGATGAATATGCTCCNATAGATACTGGTGATGTAATTGTTCCAACTACTGGAGACTTCGTNGTAGAAGTTATGGGAAGTAGAACAGTTGCTCATTATAGTAATATGTACGGAAANAATGATGTTTTTGTAAATGCTGGACTAAGTGATGATTTTACTACTGCTGCTAANTTAAATAACANTGGTTATGAAGGNCTATATGTNTTTCAAACTCCTACTCCATCANCAACACCAAATGCTTTTGGTGAGATGCCNGAAGANGAAGGAGCTCCTTGGGACTGGTGGGATAATGCAGCATATGATCANTTATTTCAAGCAATTAATGGTGCTCCTGCNGGATATGGAGCTGCAAATGCTATACTAGGAAATCCAGACATGTCTGAAACAAAAGGTAAAGCATATATTGATACAATTCAAGGTTATTTAAACCCTAGAATTTATGTAGCTCTTGGACTTGGGGGATCAACTNATATNTCCGAAGTTATTAATTCATCAACTAAGNTATACCCTAATCCTTGTNATAATTCATTGAACATAGTTAATTATGCTAGTGAAATTGATAACATTACTATATTTAACTTAAATGGTCAAGAAGTATTAAATAAAGATTTTAGNACTAATCTTATTAANATAAATACATCAAAACTTGAAAAGGGTTTATATATTGTAGATATTAAGTCAAATAATATTTCAATTAAAAGAAAATTAGTTNTNGAATAACTTTTTAATACTTATNAACAATTANAAAATAGCCCTAANNTTAGGGCTATTTTTTTCTANTTTTATNTNCTAAAATAATTCTTTTGAAAAAAGTAATATTTATATTTTTTTTAATCATTAATTATTTTTCACATGCACAATCTTCATGTGATTTAGATTATTATTTAAACAATAATGTTAATGATACTTGTTTAATAGCTGGTAATGACATAACATTTACGTATACATCAAATGTAATAATAAATATTGTTGATACTAATAGTAATAATATAACTAGTTCAGGATGGCCTCCAACAAGCTCATTTACTTGGCAAAATATACCAAGTGGAACATATATTGTTAATATAATAGATTTCCCATCCTTTCAAACATTATGTAGTGATACCATAACAATAGCACCTGGAGTGGTAAGTATTACAAATCCAATATATTTATATGATTGCCAATGGAATACAATAAATTTAGATGATGAATTAGATAGCTTTATACAAAACAGCACCAATCCTCAATATGAGTTTAGTATTGGAGGGTTTACTATTGATGGCACAGCATATCAAATCATAGATACAGACTCTATTTTTATAGATGTATTGATTACAGATGAAAGTGGCTGTATAATAAATACAGAATTAGTTATTATACCGACTGCAAATAATACAAATACTCAAAGCTATAGTATAAGTGATAGTGTAATACAATTCTGCGAACAAACAATTGTTGATTTTGAAATTATTAATACAGATACCAACTACACATATAACTGGTTTATTGATAATAATGATTTTCTAAATACTGATTTTGTTCAATATACATTTGATCCAATTATAAATTATCAGGGACCTGTTACATTTGAAATTGAAATTGAAATTATTGATTCTATATCAGGATGTGCAGTAAGCTATTATAATCAAATAACAAGTTTAGGACTAACTTTTCCTACAGGAAGTGTTTTTGCAATTCCTGATTATGCTTCACCTGGATGTACTTATGATTCTTTAATTAATGCTCCTGCAAGTCCATCTATATATTGGCCTGAAATAGATCAGAATCCAATAACAGAGATGGGACCATCTGACACAATATATTGGTATATTTATTGTCAAAATATCCCCTTTTCAGGAGATAATGCAGATGTTGACTCGATTATTTGGAACTATTCTGACCTACCTTCACTAATTCAACCAAATCCACAAGATGCATCTAATGATGTTGCTGCTCTAGAAATAACATGGTACGATAATTCATGTGATTGTGTTGATGAAAAATATAAAATTCATACAGTAATTAGTGGTGGTTGCGGTAATAACGAAAAAATTGCAACAAAAAGTGTAAATGACCCTATTTTAGCTGCCATTGAAATTACCACACCGATCTGTCAAGATGATACGGCAATTTTTCAAAATAATTCTGAAATAGGATGTGCTGGTAACACATTTCAGGATAATGATACAGTTGTTTATTATAACTGGGATTTTGGTGATTGTACTCCATTAACAACTATATCAATTACTGATCCAAGTAATAGTTTCAATCCATTTCCTAATATTGCTTATTCTTATCCTCTACCAGGAATTTATACAGTAACACTTGAAGCATATGCATATTGCTTACCTCCCTCAGATACAAGTGCAATAATAACAGTTTATCCAAAACCTAATGTTTCATTTACGCATAATGAATCTATTTGTGATGGAGATTCAGTTTTCTTTTCTACTGATGGATTAGTTTTTGCTGATTCAGCATATACAAGAATTGATACCTGCAGCATATTTCCAGATACAATACATGTAAATGTACCTGCAGGTGATTCTAATTTTACTTATGAATGGGATTTTGATGACCCTAATTCTGGAATAAATAATACCAGTGATGACCCAAACCCTAGTCACCAATTTTCATCATGTGGTTCATATAATGTTAGTTTAACAGTTACCGATGGAAATAATTGTTCTAAAGTTTTTGAAAAAACAGTTATAATATATGATCTTCCAAATCCAAGTGTAAGTACAAGCGTTGTGTGTACACCTGATAGTACATCATTTTATGATAATTCATATTATTCTATTATACCTCCTGATAGTTGTTTAGGAAATCCGATTGAAGAGTGGATCTGGGACTTTGGTGATGGAACTAGCTTAACTACAGATAGTTTAAATAGTGATACTATTAAACATAAGTATGATCCTGATTGTAATAATATTGATTTTGTGAATTATTCAGCACAACTTACTGTTACTGATATTATGGGTTGTACTGACTCAATACCAATTAATGTTAGAGTTGATTGTGAACAAAATGCATTATTTTCAGATATTAATGGTCAATGTCAATATTTAAACGGAAATACTTATACAACAACAATATGGAATCAATCAACTTTAAATCCCCCTTCCCCTGCTGATCCAAATTATATTACTTGGACCATCAGTGATATTTTAGGAAATATAATACATACAGAGTATCAAGATGGTTATAGTAATACAAATCTTGTTTATTCTTTCAATCAATTAGGAGTATTTGTAGTTACAATGGATATAAATGGAACGTATTGTTCTGGAACCCATTCTGATACAATAGAAATATTGCCAAATCCTTTTGCAACAGGAGTAGTAACTGATGTTGAATGTTGGGGAGACAGTACTGGAACAATAAGTATATCAGCTAGTGGTGGAACTCCATATAATAATCCACCATCATATATTTATAATTGGTCTGGACCTAATGGTTTTACATCAAATGATGAAGACTTAAATAACATAACAGCAGGAACATATAGCTTGCAGGTTGAAGATGCTAATGGGTGTATTTATTCAGAATACTTTATAGTTGACCAAACAGATTCATTATTAGTTAATGTGATTACTCAAGATGTAACTTGCTTTGGAGGTTTTGACGGTCAAGCTGAAATAAACGTATTAAATGGTGGAAATGCACCATTTCTTTATGATTGGTATGATAGCCAATGGAATATATTAAATATTTCAGGATCAAGTGCTAACTCATTAAGCACTGGAATATACTATTGTATTATAACAGATAATAGTTCATGTATTGATACAGTAATTATAACAATAGATCAACCAGATCAATTAATATTTAATACATCTACTCAAGACGCAACTTGCTTTGGAGGTAACGATGGATCTGCTACAGTGAATATAATCAGTGGTGGAAATCCTCCTTACTCATATCT
>PAHN01000010.1:491030-567118 GCA_002711125.1 Flavobacteriales bacterium | reverse complement strand
ATTTGGTACTTCTAAGGAGAAGTTGAATTTAACTTCATCTACTGATTATGAGTGGCAAATTAGATCTGCATGTTCTACGGATAGTAGTTCAGTTTCTTCATGGTCTTCTACACAGACATTTACAACAGCTAGCCCTTGTGTCCCTCCTACTAACCCAGATGAATTAAATATTACTAATACAGCTGCAGACTTAGTTTGGGATGCTGTTACTGGAGCATGGGGTTATAGAGTTATGTATTTAGAAAATGGAGCGCCATGGAATACTAAAATAATAGATACGGTAAATACTAACATCAATTCAATATCTTCATTAAATCCAGGGACAACTTATAAATGGAAAGTAAGAGTTTTATGTAGCGCTAATGGATCTAATAATTCATCCTGGACGAGTTGGCAGTATTTTACAACAAATAACACAAATAGAATAACTGCAGAAAATATTAATACACTTGTTGATTTAAATGTATATCCAAATCCAACAGATAAATTTATTAATATTAGCTTTATATCTACAGAGCTTAATAATTATCAAATATCTTTGATAGATCCCTATGGTAAAATGATATTTGAAGATCACAAGAAGGAATTTATTGGAGAATATGTTAGTTTAATAGACCTAAGTAAATATTCACCCGGCATTTATATATTTAAAATTAAGACTAAAGATCAAATAATACATAAAAAAGTAGTGTTGCAACGATAATATTTAATAAATCTCATTATATTTGCATCTGAGAATGAATTGGAAGAGGCTACAAGCCTCTTCTTTTTTTGGGTTCTATTATGATTAATGATATAGCAATAAAAAAGGTAGCAGAGAAAAAAATAAATGATATTGGTGGTTTTCTAGTAGATTTAAAAGTATCTACATCAAACGTTATATCACTATCTTTTGATAAGATGGATGGAGTAAAATTTGATGATTGTTTTAAAATAACTAAATTTATTGAAGAACATTTTGATAGAGATATTGAGGATTATGAGCTAAATGTATCTTCTGCAGGACTAGATAATCCTTTTAAAGTTGAGCAACAGTATATCAAAAATATAGGTAATTTGGTTAATGTTTTATTAATTAATGGGAAAAGAAAAAGTGGTAAAATTTTATCTTATAAAGATAATAAATTAAGAATAGAGATAATAAAAAAGCAAAAAAGAACTAAAAAGGATAATATAATAGAAGAAATAATTATACCTGAGAACGAAATAAAAGAAACTAAACTTAAAATAAAATGGAAGTAGAAAATTTAATTGAATCATTTTCAGAATTCAAAGAGGTTAAAAATATTGACCGAGAAACAATGATGAATATTTTACAAGATGTATTTAAATCAGTTTTAGCAAAAAAATACGATGAACAAGGTGATTTTGATGTTATTATTAATGTTGATAAAGGGGATTTAGAAATTTGGAAGAATAGAACAGTGGTAGCAGATGACTCAGTTGAAGACCCTATTTCACAAATATCTCTATCAGAGGCATTAAGAATCGAAGATGATTATGAGATAGGTGAAGAGGTATCTGAGCAAGTAAGTTTTGATGCAGAATTTGGAAGAAGGCAAGTGTTATCAATACGCCAACACTTAATGGCTCGAATATCCGATCAACACAGAGATGAATTAATGAAAAGATATGAAGATAGAATTGGAGAAATAATTCATGGAGAGGTATATCAAATTTGGAGAAATGAGATTCTTTTACAAGATGATGAAGGAAATGATTTATCTTTACCAAAAGACCAGCAAATTCCAAAAGACTTTTTTAAGAAGGGAGAAAATGTACGAGCTGTCATTAAAGAGGTGAATTTGAAAAATAATAAAGCGAATATTGTTTTGTCTAGAATTGCGCCAGAGTTTATTATGCGATTATTTGAACAAGAGGTTCCAGAAGTATTTGATGGAATTATTACTATTAAAGACGTAGTACGTGTTCCTGGAGAAAGAGCCAAGGTAGCTGTAGAGTCTTATGATGATAGAATTGACCCTGTTGGAGCGTGTGTTGGTGTCAAAGGTTCTAGAATTCATGGAATAGTACGTGAATTAAGAAATGAAAATATAGATGTTGTCAATTTTACTGAAAACAAACAACTTCTTATTAGTAGAGCTTTATCACCTGCAAAAATACAATCTGTAACTTTGGATGATGATAAAATGAGAGCTGCTGTTTATATGGATGCAGATCAGGTTTCATTAGCTATTGGTAGAGGAGGCCATAACATCAATTTAGCGGGAAAAATTACAGGATATGATATAGATGTTTATCGTGACACAGATAACATAGAAGATGATGTGGCTATTGATGAGTTTTCAGATGTTTTAGAAGAATGGGTAATAGATTGTCTTAAAGAAATTGGTTGTGATACTGCTAAAAGTGTTCTTGCTTTATCTGTAAATGAGTTAGTATCTAGAACTGATTTAGAACAAGGGACTATTGAAAATGTTTTGGAGGTTTTAAATGCAGAATTCGAGGATTAAATAAAAATTAAATTTTCATATTATGTCAAATAAAGAAACTGTAAGATTAAATAAATTAGTTAAAGAATTTAATGTTAGTATTGATAGAATTTTTGGTTTTTTAGAGTCTAAGGGAATCAAAGATTTAAAACCTAATTCAAAAGTATCTCATGATATTTATATGGATTTGTTAGGGGAGTTTGACACAGAAAAAAAAGCAAAATTATCTGCCGAGTTATTAGCTAAAGAACAAGAATTAGCTAGAGCAGAAGAGATTATTAAACAACAAGAAGCTCAAAAAAAGGCAGAAGAAGCTAGGTTAGAAAAATTAAAAATAGAGAATGAGAGGAAGAAAAAAGTAGAAGAGGAAAAAGTAAACAAAGCAGTTCAAAAAGAATCAAATAATTCAGAAAAAAATAAAACTAATTCTGATAATAATGATGGGAGTTTAATTAAAGCTAAATCCCAAAAGTTACAAGGAATCAAACAAACTGGAGAAAAAATTGATTTAGATAAATTTAAAAGTGTATCACCGCCAAAAAAGAAAAGAAATAGAATTTTAAAAGAAAAAATTGATCCAAAAAAATTTAAAAAACCATTTACTAAAAAGTCTCCTGTTGTTGAAATATCTGCAGAAGAAGCTCAGAAAAGAGTTAGAGAAACTCTTGCTAAATTACAAAATTCCGGAAAAACATCATCAGTAAAAAACAGACGGGAAAAGAGACAAGCACATAGAGAACAAGTTGCAGAAGAAAATTCACAGAAAGCTGCTTTAACAAAAACAATTAAGATTACAGAATTTGCTACTGCAAGTGAATTAGCGAGCATGATGGATATATCAGTTACAGATATTGTAACAACTTGTATGGGATTAGGTATGATGATAAGTATAAATCAAAGAATTGACGCAGAGACAATTCAAATGTTAGCAGAAGATTTTGGGTATAATGTTGAGTTTGTTGGTGCAGATGTACAAGAATCTATAGATGAGATAATTGATTCTGAAGACAATATGCAATCAAGAGCTCCAATTATAACTATAATGGGACACGTAGATCATGGAAAAACTTCTTTGATGGATTATATTAGGAAAACTAATGTAATTGCTGGAGAGAGTGGAGGAATCACTCAACATATTGGAGCATATGAAGTTTCACTTGAAAATGGTAAAAGAATTTCTTTTCTTGATACACCAGGACATGAAGCTTTTACAGCAATGAGAGCAAGAGGAGCTGAAGTTACAGATATAGTTGTCATTGTTATTGCAGCAGATGATAGAGTTATGCCTCAAACAAAAGAAGCTATCAGTCATGCTCAAGCTGCTGGTGTTCCAATAATTTTTGCAATAAATAAAATTGATCGACCAACATCTGATTCTGAAAAAATAAAAGGAGAATTAGCTGAACTAAATTTTTTAGTAGAAGATTGGGGAGGGAAATATCAATCACAAGATCTTTCTGCTAAAACAGGTGAAGGAGTTAAAGAAATTCTTGATAAGATTTTATTAGAAGCAGAAATGTTAGATTTAAAAGCAAATCCTAATAGGCTAGCTCAGGGGACTGTAATTGAGGCTTCATTAGATAAAGGAAAAGGATATTTATCTACAATATTAGTTCAAACAGGAACATTAAAAATTGGAGATTATGTTCTAGCAGGATCATTTTCTGGAAAAGCTAAAGCATTATTAAATGAAAGAGGGGAGTCCCAAGATAAAGTAGGCCCATCTACACCTGTTGTTTTGTTAGGACTTGATGGAGCTCCAACAGCTGGGGATAAATTTCATGTTATGGAAAGCGAGCAAGAAGCAAAAAAAATAGCTACAAAAAGAGCACAGTTACAAAGAGAACAAAATGTTAGGACACAAAAGCATCTTACTTTAGATGAAATTGGAAGGAGAATTGCACTTGGAGGATTCAAGGAAATTAATGTTATAGTAAAGGGAGATGTTGATGGTTCCATCGAGGCTCTTTCTGATTCACTTCAACAATTATCTACAGATGAAATAAAAGTAAATATTATTCAAAAAGCAGTTGGTCCTATTTCTGAATCTGATGTTATGTTAGCTGCAGCTTCAGATGCAATAATTATTGGTTTTCAGGTAAGACCTTCCTTAAAAGCTAGAAAATTAGCAGAGCAAGAGCAAATTGATATTAGACTTTATTCAATTATATATAAAGCCATTGAAGAACTAAAATTAGCAATGGAAGGGATGCTTTCTCCTGATTTAGAGGAGAAAATTGTATGTAATATTGAAGTACGAGATATCTTTAAAATTTCTAAAATAGGAACTATTGCTGGTTGTATGGTTCTTGATGGATCTTTAACTAAGAATACAGGTGTTAGGGTTATTAGAGATGGAGTGGTAGTGTATACTGGTAATTTATCGTCTTTAAAACGTTTTAAGGATGATGTAAATGAGGTTAAAAAAGGGTATGAGTGTGGTCTATCAATAGAAAACTATAATGATATTAAAGTTGGTGATATTATAGAAGGCTATGAAGAGGTTGAAGTTAAAAGAAAATTAAAATAGGTTATTTTTTATTTACTAATTTTCGTATTTAATAGGGTGCGCTGCAGGAAAATTAGTTTTTATTATGTTTCTAATTTTTAATGCTTCATTCTTGGTTTTAAAATCACCTGCCAAAAGTTTGTAGTACGGAGATTCAAAAATTATTGATGTAGAGATTTCAGGGTAAAGATTGTTAAATTTTATTTTATACGGAACAATATCGCTACGTTTAGATGTAAATTTGATTTGTAACTTCCAATTTGTGTTTTTATTTTTTATTATTCTTTTATATTTTGACACTAACTCATATATATCGCTATTAGGACTACTGTTTGTATTATTAATTGTGTCAACTTGACAAATAGACATAAAAGGAAGTATTAGAAAAATTAATATGAATTTTTTCATATTTCAAAATTATAAAATAATTTGATTTTTCTTTTTTTATTATTGCATAATGAGAAATATTTTTAAATATGAGTTTTTTGACGAAGGAAAATTACTTGTTGGACTACTAAATGCATCCAAAAAAGAGCAATTTGTGAGTATTCTTACATCTAATTCAAATAAAAAAGCAAAATCACTTCCTAAAGAGTATGTAAATTATAACATTATTGCAGCTGTAGGATGTATTTCTAAGATAGCTTCTAATAAAAACTCTTTAAACAAGATGCGAAAATTCTCTGATTCTAAAAATGATTGGTTGTTTGGTTATCTGTCATATGACTTGAAAAATGAAATTGAGACTCTTTCCTCCAATAATTTAGATAATTTTTCTGTAGATAATTTATGTTTCTTTTGTCCAAAATATGTTCTCTTATACAAGAATGATTATTTAGAAGTACACACTTATGATTGTCGAGAAAAATGTGATAATTTTATTTTGAATCTTAAATTTGATAAATTAAAAATACAGCAGAAATCTATTAGTTTAAAAAGTAGAGACTCTAAAGCATCATATCTTAACAAGATTAATAAAATAATGCAGCATATTAAGAAAGGAAACATTTATGAGATGAATTATTGTCAGGAATACTTTGCAGATAATATAAATATTTTTCCTGAAGCATTTTTTTGGCATTTAAACAAAAAAATGGAAATGCCATTTTCTTGTTTTATGAAAATTAAGGATAAATATATCATTTCATCAAGCCCAGAAAGATACATTAAAAAAACAGGTGATAAAATATTATCTCAACCAATAAAAGGAACTACAGCGAGAGGTTTAAATAAGCGAGAGGATGATAAATTAAAAAAAATGTTATTAGAAAGTAGAAAGGATATTGCTGAAAATATCATGATTACTGATTTAGTTAGAAATGATTTGTCAATAACAGCTAGTAAATCTTCCGTTAAAGTTGACGATTTATGTTCTGTGTTTTCTTTTAAAAGAATCCATCAGATGATTACTTCTGTTACTTCTAATTTAGATAGTAATTTTGATTATGTTGATGTAATAGAATCAACATTTCCGATGGGCTCTATGACTGGTGCACCAAAAATCAAAGCAATGGAGTTAATTGAGAAATTTGAGACATTTAAAAGAGGTTTTTTTTCAGGTGCAGTAGGTTATATTAATCCTAATTTGGATTTTGACTTTAATGTCATTATAAGAACAATTTTATATTGTTCTACCAAAAAATATCTTTCTCTTCCTGTTGGAAGTGCAATTACTATTAATTCAGGCTCAGTTGCTGAATATGAAGAATGTATAGTGAAAATAAAGCCAATTTTAGAAATTTTAAATCTTCATTTAAATGATTGATAAAATTGAGAAATATATTAAGGAAAAAAAATTATTTACTAAAAAAGATAAATTGTTATTAGCGATAAGTGGTGGAGCAGATAGTGTTTGCTTATTTTATATTTTAAAAAAATTAGATTATCACATAGAATTAGCTCATTGTAATTTTCAATTAAGGGGAAGGGAATCAATAGAAGATGAAGAGTTTATAAAATCTTTAGCTAAGCAACATAATGTTAATTTATACCGAAAAAGATTTAATACAAATGAATATGCTAAAAAAAATCAAGTTTCCATACAAATGGCTGCAAGAAATTTGAGATATGATTGGTTTGAAAAATTATTAAAAAAATATAATTTAAATAAAATTGTTGTAGCACACAATAATGATGACAAGATAGAGACTTTTTTTATTAATCTTTTAAGAGGAACAGGGTTAAAGGGCCTGACAAGTATTAAGCCAAAAGCTGGTAATATTGTTAGACCACTACTTGTTTTATCAAGAAAAAACATTGAATCTCATCTAGCAGAAATAGATGCAGATTATCGTACAGATAGTAGTAATAGAGATATTAAATATTTAAGAAATAAAATCCGTCATAATTTAATACCAGTATTAAAAGATATAAATCCAGAGTTTAATAAAATTATGAAAAAAAATATTTCAAATCTTGATTCTATAGATAAAATAATTAATGCAAATATTTTACAGATAAAACAAAAATTAATTTTTAAAGAAAGAGAAACGTATAAAGTTGATATTAAAAATCTACTTAAATTGAATAACTCTGAGGCTATTATGCATGAAATTTTTTCAGAATATGGTTTTACACAGATTGATAAAATAATAAAAGCATGTAAATCACAAAGTGGAAAGATATTTTATTCCAAAAATTATCAGTTAGTTATAGATAGAGAATATATTATTATTGAAAAGATAGAAGAACTAGAAGCTGAAAGAGATATATTAATTTCAGAAAATCTAATTGATTATCCAATTTCAATGTCACTAAGGATTTTAAATAAGCCTGTAGAATATAATATTAATTGTGCAAATTTAGATTTTGACAAATTATCATTTCCTCTTAAATTAAGAAAATGGAAAAAAGGAGATAGGTTTCAGCCATTAGGAATGAATAATTTTAAAAAATTAAGCGATTTTTTTATTGATCAAAAATATTCTATTTTAGAAAAACAAAGACAATGGATATTGTGCTCTGGAGATGATATTATCTGGATTGTTGGAAATAGAATTGATGATAGATATAGAGTTACAAGTTTTACAAAAAATATTTATGTCGTAAAATTATTAAACTCTTTATGAAGTGAGACGGTTATTTAATTTTTTAAATAGTCTTGTATAAATGATAAAATTAATAATAAAAAAAATAAAGTTGAACATTTCTGTTGTTTTGTTATTTCTATTTTATTTTTGTAAAAATAGAACAGTGAGTAGTTTTTTGAAAAAACAAATTTAAAGTCATGAAAAAATATATAATTATATTATTTTTTGTTTTGCCCCATTTAAGTGCTATAGGTCAGATATTAGACCCTGTAAAGTGGACGTTTACTCAAAATAAAATTTCTGAAAACCTAGTAGAATTAGAGTTTAATGCAAAAATTGACTCAGGGTGGCATCTTTATTCCCAGTATACAGGTCAGTATTATGGCGATGATGGTCCGGTCCCTACATCATTTACTTTTTTTGATTCTGATTTATTTGTACGACTTGATAGTGTTTTAGAGGAGTCACCAATAAAAGATTATGATATTATTTGGGATGACACTTTAAAATATTACAAAAAAAATACTGTTTTTAGGCAACAGATTAACATTTTATCCTCTGATCCATTTAATATTAGTGGTGAAATAAATTATATGCTATGTGATGCCGAACAATGTGTTTTTCCAATGCCCTATCAATTTAATTTTACAATAAATTATAATGAAAATATCTCATTAGGTAAGCAAGAAGAGTCCGCAATAACAAATGAGGATATTATTAATACTAAAAAATATAAGGATCCACTGGTTGAACTTAAAAATCCTTCAGCTAATTGTGGTGAAATAAGCTCTACTGACAAAACTTTATGGAAAATTTTTGTTTTAGGTTTGTTAGGAGGATTAATTGCTTTAATTACACCGTGTGTCTTTCCAATGATCCCTCTTACCGTCAGCTTTTTCACAAAAGCTAATAAACGAAAAGGGACATTTAATGCAATTATGTATGGTGTCTTCATTTTGCTGATATATTTTTTATTAAGTATCCCATTCCATTTGATGCCAAATATTGATCCTGAAATACTTAATCAAATTTCTACTAATACGTGGTTAAATCTATTGTTTTTTGGGATTTTTATGTTTTTTGCTTTTTCTTTTTTTGGTTATTATGATCTTGCATTGCCAAGTAAGTGGGGAGATAAAGCAGACTCAGGATCAAGTGTAGGGGGGATAATAGGTATATTTTTTATGGCTTTAACTTTGGCAATTGTCTCTTTTTCATGTACGGGTCCCATTTTAGGATCATTACTTGCAGGGACATTGGGAGGAGATGTGACTACAGTAAGTCTATTGGGATTTGAATTTAAGATGG
Source organism: Flavobacteriales bacterium (assembly GCA_002711125.1). Classification (GTDB taxonomy): domain Bacteria; phylum Bacteroidota; class Bacteroidia; order Flavobacteriales; family BACL11. Next base: position 557,819 of record PAHN01000010.1, on the reverse strand, counting down.
TGGCGGCTAAATTAACAGTTGGAATGACTGGTTTTGGTTTAGCTTTAGGCTTTCCATTTGCATTGTTTGCTTTATTTCCAAAACTCTTGAACGCTCTTCCTCAATCTGGAGGTTGGTTAAATTCAGTAAAGGTTGTTCTTGGATTTTTAGAAGTCGCATTAGCTATTAAATTTCTTTCAAACGCGGATATGGTTGAACAATGGGGGTTAATAAAAAGAGAAACTTTCTTTCTTTTATGGTTTGTTGTAGGTGTATTAACTATTTTATATTTGTTCGGAAAAATTAGATTTCCTCATGACTCAAAAATTGTTAAAATTTCAAAAATTCGTTATGGATTTATTTTACTTTTCATAATATTTACAATCTATTTAATTCCTGGATTATTTGGATCAAAAATTAATTGGTGGGAGCATAATGCTTTAAGCGGTTTCCCGCCACCACTAACTTACAGTTATACACATTCTGAAGCAGAGCACCAAGTATTTTATGATTATTGGGAGGCAATTGATTACGCAAAGTCTCAAGACAAACCTGTTTTTATTGATTTTACTGGCTGGGCATGTGTAAATTGTCGTAAAATGGAAGAGAATGTATTTCCTGAGATTGAAGAGTTATTAGAGAATTTTGTCTTTTGTCAGTTATATGTAGATGAGAAAACATTACTTTCTAATCCAGAAGAAGTTTTAGTGCCAACATCTGATGGAGGTACTAAAAAGAAAAAATTAACTACAGTTGGAAATAAATGGAGTACATTACAAGCTGTTACATACATGAGTTCTTCTCAACCATATTATGTTTTATATTGTCCTGATAGGGGTCTTTTAACTAATCCATTAGGATATACCCCTGATGTTAAAACATTCAAAGAATGGATAGAATGTGGTATAAATGAATTTAATAATAAATAGTACAAATGAAAAAAAATAGAATTATAACTAAAGAATCGGAATCATTTTTACGTAAATATATTAATAATCCATCTCCAACAGGATTTGAAAGTACTGGCCAGAAAATGTGGTTAAATTATATAAAGCCATATATTGATTCACATTTTGTTGATACCTATGGGACCGTAGTTGGAGTAATTAACCCGGAAGCTAAATATAAAGTAGTTATTGAAGCGCATGCTGATGAAATTTCTTGGTTTGTACATTACATTACTAAAGATGGATTTATTTATTTAAGAAGAAATGGCGGTTCAGATCATCAAATAGCTCCTTCAAAAAGAGTTAATATTCATACTGAAAAAGGTATGGTAAAAGCTGTTTTTGGTTGGCCAGCAATTCATACGAGAACTTTAAGTAATGAAAAGGCCCCAAAATTGGACAATATATTTTTAGATTGTGGGGCTAAAAATAAAGAAGAGGTTGAAAAGTTAGGAATTCATGTCGGATGTGTTGTTACTTATGAAGATGATTTTATTATTTTGAATAAAAAACAATATGTTGGAAGAGCATTAGACAATAGAATTGGTGGCTTTATGATTGCTGAAGTTGCACGTCTATTATATACTAATAAAGTAAAACTTCCTTTTGGTTTGTATATTACAAATTCTGTACAAGAGGAGGTCGGCTTAAGAGGAGCTCAAATGATAGTTGAGTCAATAAAACCAGATGTTGCTATTGTTACAGATGTTTGTCATGACACGGGTACTCCTATGATAGATAAGATAAAACAAGGAGATACAAAATGTGGTAATGGTCCAGTTTTAACATATGGTCCAGCTGTTCAAAATAATTTGCTAAATCTTATTATTGATACAGCAAAAGAAAATAAAATTCCATTTCAAAGAATAGCTGCTTCTAGAGCAACAGGAACAGACACAGATGCGTTTGCATATGCTAATGGAGGTGTTGCATCAGCTTTAATCTCTCTTGCACTCAGATACATGCATACCACTGTTGAAAGTGTTGCAAAAAATGATGTTGAAAATGTAATTAGATTAATTTATAATTCTTTACAAAACATAAAAAACAATCAAGATTTTAGATATTTTAAATAATAATTATGGAAAACGAATTTCAAATACAGAATATATTTTATTTACTTGGGCTTTTCTTTCTACTAAGAGGTACTTTTTATATGGTTAAACAGCAAAATGCAGTTATTATTGAACGTTTAGGGAAATTTAATAAAGTTTCAAAGGCAGGATTACATGTAAAAATTCCATTTATTGACAGAATTGCTGGTAATGTAAATTTAAGAGTAAGAGAGCTTCCTGTTGAAGTAGAAACAAAAACTAAAGACGATGTTTTTGTAAAAATTGTTGTGTCAGTTCAGTTTTTCATTATTGATGCAAAAGAAGGCGTGAAAGACTCTTTTTACGAGTTAAATAATCCCGAACAGCAAATACAATCTTATGTTTTTGATTCTATTAGGTCTGAAGTCCCTCTAATGGAGTTGGATGATGTGTTTGCTGAAAAGGAAAAAATAGCTTTAGCCATAAAAAATGAGCTTTCTGACACTATGAGACAGTTTGGTTTTGATTTTATCAAGGCTTTAGTTACAGATATTGACCCTGATGCTAAAGTAAAACATTCTATGAATGAAATAAATGCGGCAAAAAGAATGAAAGAAGCTGCAAAGGAAGAAGCGGAAGCTGCGAAAATAAGAGTTGTAGCTGCCGCAGAAGCCGATGCTGAAAGTAAGAGGTTAGCTGGTGAAGGCATAGCACAACAAAGAATAGCAATTGCAAATGGATTAAAGCAGTCTGTTGAGGAAGTTAAGCTTGCTATGGAAGATCATGTAACTAGTCAGGATGTCATGAATATGTTATTTATGACTCAACATTATGAAACTGTTTCAAAATTGGGAGATAATAATAATAGTACAATTTTTATGCCATATTCACCAGATAATGTTGGTGATTTACAAATGCAAATTCAAAGTAGTTTAATTGCAGTGGAAGAACTTAAAAAGAAAAAGAAGCAGCAAACAAAATCATAAATTATTTGTTTTATGCTTAAAACAATTGATCGTATGATCATTGACTAATCCAATTGCTTGCATATATGCGTAAATTATTGTTGGCCCGACAAATTTAAAATTATACTTTTTTAAATCATTACTTATTCTAGATGAAAGAGTTGTTTTTGATGGGATGTCAGTTACATCTTTATATTTGTTTATAATAGGTTTGTTATTTGTATAATTCCAAATAAATTTGGAGAAACTTTTATATTTTTTTTGTATCCTCAGGAAAGAAATAGCATTGTTTTTAGTTGCATGTATTTTTAATTTATTTCTAATAATTAATTTATTTTTTTCTAATTCATTTAGTTTTTCATTCGAGTATTTTGAAATTTTTTGTGCGTCAAAATTATCAAATGCTATTTTGAAATTTTCTCTTTTCTTTAAAATAGTTATCCAGCTAAGGCCTGCTTGGAAAGTTTCAAGAACTAATGCTTCAAATAATTTTTTATCATTAAATACTGGCACTCCCCATTCTTCATCATGGTATTTAATATAAACAGGGTCACTATTGCACCACTTACATCTTTTATATATATCCATTTTGTTTTAAACGATACTTTAAATTATTTCTAATATTTAGCCAAAATAAATTATAATCAGCTATATGATAATTCTTCATTTTGTAAAAGTTAGCAAATGGGATTTTGATAGGTTTAACCCAAACAACATTGTTTTTTTTGTATGCAATTACTGATTTTGGATATAATATTTTATGATTTTTAAATAGTATACCCAGGTGATCTTCTTTATTTGATATTGTATAATCTGACATCCATGTTATAGGGTTAATACATGAAATACTATCTGAATTTGACCAGTCTTCTGGAAAATAATTTTCTGCTAATGTTCTCCATGAAAGAAAACAGTTTATTTCTGATGGAGAACTACATGGTTTTATTAAGAGATTCAACTTAGAAATTGGCATTCCTGGAAGNTAGCTTATAATAAGCTTGTTTTTTATACTATCATTTTNCAGAATGATTTCTTNTAATAATCTTTCAGCATGATTTGTNCCTTGACTATGTCCTGCTAGAATAAATTTTTTGGATTTATTATGATATTTCCAATAATATANAAATGCATCTTTTACGTCANTATAAGCNAAATCATATGCTTNATAGCCATTTTTCANATCTGAGTATGAATGTATATGCATTTGTCTATAATGTGGAGCATAAATATTTGCAATTCCAGCAAATACACTTGCTTGGTATTTAATTGCAGTATTTTTTATTTTTTGATTTAATTTTTTATTGTTTAAATCTGCATTCCATNTGTTTCCAGATGTATAAAGTGTTGGGTGTATATAAAAAACATCTATGTCAGGTGNTTGATTATATTGTGTNTCTATATAGTTTTTNGGTAANAGAGCAAAAGAAGAACTTNTTTCTGGATGTTCAGCCCAATATTTTTTTTGAGAATATATTGGAGCTATACCAGCTAGATTTTTATCAAAATCATTATTTGGAAAATTTGTTTNAAAATTATCTTNAATANTACATGAAATAAAANTTATACTAAGTACTATTAANATTAGATTTTTATAAAATATAAATCTTGTAAACAAATAAAACATGATATTATATCCTTGTCCACTCACCACTTTCTATAAGAGGCTTAGCTTTTTTCCATTTTACTTCTCTTGTTTCAGAGCCATTTGTTATTGCTACTTTTTCATTTCTACCTGTTTCTTTTTTTACACTTACAGGTTGAGCTCTTTTAGGAGCTTGTTGAGGTCTTCTATTTGTATTTGTTNTTACTGCTTCAGGTCTACTTGTTTGAAGATTTGTATTTGTATTTCTTATATCTTTTGCTTCTTCTGCATTTGCTTTAATAGGTAATGTCGCTTTAAGTAAGAAAGANACAATATCTTTATTTATTTTTTCAACTAAGTTTTTAAACAGATTAAAAGATTCAAATTTATAAATTAAAAGAGGNTCTTTTTGTTCATAAACAGCATTTTGCACAGATTGTTTTAAGTCATCCATTTCTCGTAAATGATCTTTCCAAATNTTATCTATAATTNCAAGAGTTACACTTTTTTCAATAGCTTCTCCTATATTTTCTCCTTTAGAATTATGTGCNTCTTCTAAATTAGTTGCAACTTGTAATGTTTTTAAACCGTCTGTNAATGGGATAACAATATTTTCAAATTTAGCTGATTGATTTTCAAATATTTCTTTAATAACTGGNAAAGTTTGCTTTGCTATAATANTTGATTTATTTTGATAGGATTCATAACATTTTTTGAATACTTTTTCTACTATTATTTCTTGCGAGAGACTTGANAATTCATTTTCTGAAACAGGACTTTCAATNGCTAATAATCTTCCAATNTCAATCTTAAAATTTTCAAAATCTTTTATTTCAAAATTTTCTTCTACTATATTTTCACATGTGTCAAATATCATATTTAANACATCAATAGAAATTCTTTCTCCATTTANGGCNTTTCTTCTTTTTTTNTAAATAACTTCTCTTTGTTGATTCATAACATCATCNTATTCAAGCAATCTTTTTCTAGTTCCAAAGTTATTCTCNTCAACTTTTTTTTGAGCCCTTTCAATTGACTTGCTAACCATGGAGTGTTGTATAACTTCACCTTCTTGTAAACCCATTCTATCCATTAGTTTGGCAATTCTTTCTGAGCCAAATAGACGCATTAACTTATCTTCTAAAGANACATAGAATTGCGAAGACCCNGTATCACCTTGTCTTCCAGATCTTCCTCTGAGNTGNCTGTCTACTCTTCTTGANTCATGTCTTTCTGTTCCAATAATTGCTAATCCCCCAGCNTCTTTTACCTCTTCAGAAAGTTTAATATCAGTTCCTCTNCCAGCCATATTTGTTGCAATTGTTACTGAACTTGCTTCNCCNGCTTCTGCTACTATATCAGCTTCTTTTTTATGCATTTTTGCATTAAGAACATTATGCTTTATTTTTCTTCTTCTTAGAATTGTACTTAATAGTTCNGATATTTCTACNGAAGTAGTNCCAACAAGAACAGGNCTTCCAGCACTTGTTAAATCTGCTATGTCTTCAATTACAGCATTATATTTTTCTCTATTTGTTTTATATACTAAATCATTTCTATCTTTTCGTATTATTGGCTTATTNGTTGGTATTGCTACAACGTCTAATTTATATATTTCCCAAAATTCACCTGCNTCTGTTTCTGCCGTCCCTGTCATTCCAGAAAGTTTATCATACATTCTAAAATAATTTTGTAATGTAACTGTAGCATAAGTTTGTGTTGCTGCTTCGATTTTAACATTTTCCTTNGCTTCTATTGCTTGNTGTAAACCATCAGAATANCTTCTTCCATCCATTATACGNCCAGTTTGTTCATCAACAATTTTNACTTTATTGTCCATTACAACATATTCAACATCTTTTTCAAATANCGTGTACGCCTTAAGTAATTGATTTATTGTATGTACTCTTTCACTTTTNACAGCAAAATCTCTAGATGTTTCTTCTTTTATTTTGATTTTTTCTTCTGTAGATTTATTAGATTTATCAATATCAGCAATAATTGCACCAACATCAGGAAGTATAAAAAAGTTTTTATCTTCGATGTTTTGAGACATGAGCTCTAGGCCTTTTTCAGTAAGTTCAATCGAATTTGATTTTTCATCAATCACAAAATAAAGTTCAGCATCTATTTTATGCATCTCTTTGCTTTGATCTTGCATATAAAAATTCTCAGTTTTTTGAAGTAGTGCTCTTATACCATCTTCTGATAAAAATTTAATGAGAGCTTTATTTTTTGGCAGCCCTCTAAATGCTCTTAAAAGATTTACTCCTGCTTTTTCACTATCTCCACTAGAAATTAGTTTTTTTGCTTCTGCAATAATTGAAGTGACAAATTTTCTTTGGACGTTTACAAGATTTTCAATTTTGTGTTTATAGTCATTATATTCGTGTTTATCTCCTTGTGGTGTTGGGCCTGAAATAATAAGAGGTGTTCTTGCATCATCAATTAATACCGAGTCAACTTCGTCAACTATAGCGTAATGCAATTTTCTTTGAACCAAGTCTTCTGGCCTTTTTGCCATATTGTCTCTAAGATAATCAAAGCCAAACTCATTATTTGTTCCGTATGTAATATCTGCAAGGTATGCTTTTCTTCTTTCATTCGAGTTTGGTTGATGGTTATCTATACAGTCGACACTCATTCCATGAAATTGAAAAATAGGCCCCATCCACTCGGCATCTCTTTTTGCTAAATAATCATTTACAGTTACTAGGTGAACCCCAAGCTCAGTTAATGCATTCAAATATATAGGAAGGGTTGCGGATAGTGTTTTACCCTCACCAGTTTGCATTTCAGCAATTTTTCCTTGGTGAAGCACAATTCCTCCAATTAACTGAACATCGTAATGCACCATTTCCCACTTAATATTTGTGCCTGCGGCATTCCATTTTGTTTGATAGATGGCTTTTTTTTCATTAATATTGATAAAATCTTTTGTTTCAGCTAATTTTCTGTCATTTTCTGAAGCTATTACTTCAATAGTTTCATTCTCAGTAAATCTTCTTGCTGTTTCTTTTATTACGGCAAATGCTACAGGTAATATTTTATTAAGAATTTCTTCTGTTTTTTCAAGAACTGTTTTTTGTAACGCATCTATTTTTTTATAAATCTCTTCTTTGTCTTGAGTTGATATTGATTTTGATATTGATTTTTCCTTTAGCTGTTTTATTTCTATTTTTTCAATAGAAATAAAATCCTGAATTTGTTTTTTTAAATCAATCGTTTTGTCACGTAATTGATCATTGTCTAATTTTTTGATTTTTTCAAATTCTAAATTTATTTGATCAACAATAGGATTTATTTGTTTGATATCTTTTTCATATTTGTTTCCAAATAATTTTCCTAAAATATTTAAAAAACTACCCATTTTAAATTAACTATAATTTATATAAACAAATATCCGAATTTTAAAGAAATAAAGTGAAAAAATCTTAATTTTTAATATTCCTCTTCATTAAAGAAAAAATCATCTTTAGTAGGGTAATCTGGCCAGACATCTTCAATAGAGTCCCATTGGATTCCAGGCTCTTCTTCAACTAGCTCTTGTAAATTTTCTACTACTTCCATAGGAGCTCCAGATCTAATAGCAAAATCAATTAATTCTTCTTTTGTAGCCGGCCATGGTGCGTCTTCTAATTTTGAAGCTAATTCTAAAGTCCAATACATTTTTTTCTTTTTTTACTTTTTGCAAAAATATATTATTTATTTATTTATCCTCATTTTTAAATTTTTTTTTCCATTCAGTAGCATTCTTATTTTCTTCAAGCAATATATATCTAGCTAAAACAAATAAGTAATCAGAAAGTCTATTTAAAAATTTTAAGTGTAAAAAGTTTATCTCTTCATGTTCAGATAATGAAACTAAAGTTCTTTCAGCCCTTCTACAGACTGTTCTGGCAATATGGCATTTTGAGGCATTAGGATGTCCAGAAGGCAAAATAAAATTAGTTAGGGGAGATAATTTTTTTTCCATATTATCAATTTGAGATTCTAATATATGAATATCATCATTAGATATTTCTGGTAAATCTATTTTATTTTTTTTCTTATCAAAAGCAATACAACTTCCAATATTAAATATAAGATTTTGAANTATAAGTAAAATATTTTTTTGTNTTTTATTAATATCTTCATCATATAAATTTCCAATAAATGCGTTTAGTTCATCTAGTGTNCCATAACATTCTAATTTTTTATTGTTTTTTGTAACTCTAGTTCCNCCCAGTAATTGGGTATATCCTTTATCTCCTTTTTTTGTNTAAATTTTCATTTTAAAANTTTATTTTATAATTTTCTTTACTAAGTTCCTTTTTTATAAAAACAATTCCTAAATGGAATAGATCAATAGTTAATGTTGTTTTTTTGTGNGATTTAATATACCTCCATGCNTNTTGCATGCCAGATGACCAATAAATATCATCAAAAATAAAAATTGTTTCATTATTTGAGTATTTTAAAATAGTTTCGAAATATGAAATTGTTGGTTTTTTTTGATGATTACCGTCAATAAANATTAGATCAACATTTTTTATTTTTTCAAGGCATGGTTTAAGAGAATAGTTGAANTCNCCAANAATTGGAACAATATTTTTGACCCCTGCTTTTGCAAAGTTTTTTTTTGCAATATTTAAAGTTTCAGGGCATCCCTCTAANGTATATAATGTTGCTTTTGGATTAGGNGAAGATAAATACAGTGTNCTAATCCCAAGAGAGGTNCCTAGCTCAACTGTTGTTTTNGGNTNGAAATATTCGCTAATTCTGGAAATTAACTCACCAAACTTTTTATTTTTAGAAGAATTTTTTGCAATATCTTTGATTTTTCTTCTTTTANCTTTGTTAATATGACTTCCNGCTCCAAAATCAGTGATNTTTATACNCTCATCTGATTTNTNTAAATCGTGTCTGATTATTTCAATTTTATTGTAATNCGGTTTCTNTGTTTTTTTATTAATAACATTTATTATAAAATTATATAAAAAAGGACTATGGGCACTATGATAATCTTTTGCCGTTACAAGATATTGGATATATTTAATAAATGTTTTAATTTTNTGCATAAGATGTTNTNAAAGNATTTATTAAATTAACTTATAGNTGTTCTCTGAGTTGAACTAAAAATTTTCTTATGTCTTTAAGGTGATTNACTATTTCTACATTATTAATTGTATCAGATTTATTTTCTTTTAATTTTTTTTTTAGCGCCCTCAACTGTAAAGCCTCTTTCTTTAAGTAGATGATGAATAATTTTTAGGTTTTTCATATCTTTTTGGGTAAATAACCTGTTNCCTTTTTTATTTTTTTTTGGTTTTAATATATCAAATTCTTTTTCCCAAAAACGTATAGCAGATATGTTTACATTAAATTGTTTTGCAACCTCACCTATTTTAAAAAANANTTTTTCTGAATGATTATTTAAACTACTCATTAGTCAAGNGATTGGTTTTTTTGTGANGCTATTTCTAGCATTTCTTCAAATTGCTTAGGNGATAAATCATTAAAAAAGTATTTAGCTGGGTTAATTTTAANATTATCTTTTATAACTTCATAATGCAAATGAGGTCCGCTTGAAACACCAGTATTACCTACATGTCCAATAANATCTCCTCTATTTACNTCATTTCCTTTTTTTATTTTTGTTGTANTTTTATTTCCATTTTCATCAATTTTATGGATGTTTAAATCTNTAAGGTGTGCGTATAATGTTTTGTATCCATAGCCATGATTTATAACTAAATGATANCCATATCCTTTCTCATAAGTAACTTTTTCAATTACACCATTTCCAGTTGCATAGATTGGAGTACCTGTTTTAGCGGTAAAATCTACTCCATAATGCATTTTTCTAATTTTATAAATTGGATGAATTCTANNNCCAAAACCACTAGCAATTCTTGTTAAATCTTTATTNTCAATTGGTTGTATTGCAGGAATTGCTGCAAGCATTTCNGATTTATTTTNTGCTAATTCTATTATATGGTCAAACGATTTNGATTGAATATATAACTGTTTTGTTATTTGGTCAATTTTTTTNGCAGTAATAGTNACCAATTCNGATGTATTATATCCTCGATATTTTTCGTATCTATTTACTCCTCCAAATCCTGCTTTTCTTATGGAATTTGGTATTGGGTCAGCTTCAAAAATTACTCTATAAATATTGTCATCTCTCNTCTGCATGTCGTNTATAACAAGTTCTAAGTGAGACATTTTTGTTTGTAAATCTTTATAATTGGATGATAAAAATTGGACTTCTTTCTTTAGTCTTATTTCTTTAGGACTATCAAAAAAATAGTTGTAAAAACNAATGATTACAATAGCTAAAATAAAACTACTNAAAATATAATAAAANCCTTTTTTAGCTTTTTGAATTGCATTAAGTTCAATTCGTTTATAACTTAAAGTTCTAGTGTCGTAATAATATTTTACTTTAGCCATACTTTTTATAATTGNACAAATTTAGTTATTTTGCATGATTAATACGTTTAAAAATNTTAAGTTATTCATTTTTAATNAATTAAGATANATTTAAATAAAAAAATAGGATGAAGGTTAACGATATTAGAACACTTTTTTTTGACTTTTTTGCTTTAAAAGGACATAAGATTGTAGATTCAGCTCCAATGGTTATGCAAAATGACTCTACTTTGATGTTTACTAATGCNGGNATGAATCAATTTAAAGATATTATTCTTGGAGAAGCNCAAACAGAAGATTTTAATATCGCCAATACTCAAAAGTGCTTGCGTGTTTCTGGAAAACATAATGATTTAGAAGAGGTTGGGCATGATACATATCATCATACTATGTTTGAAATGCTAGGTTCATGGAGTTTTGGTGATTATTTTAAAGAACGAGCTATTGACTTAGCGTGGGAATTTTTAATAGAGAAATGTAATCTTGATGTTGATAGAATTTATGTTACTGTTTTTGAAGGAACAAGTGACAATAAATTTAAAAAAGATAATGANGCTTTTAATATTTGGAAAAAATATCTACCTGAAAATCGTATATTAAATGGNAGTTTTAATGATAATTTTTGGATTATGGGAGTAAAAGGTCCATGCGGNCCTTGTTCGGAAATTCATTACGATAANAGAGAAAATATTGAAAGAAAAAAAGAATGCGGNTCGCAATTAATTAATAAGGATCATCCTCAAGTTATAGAGATTTGGAACTTGGTNTTTATGCAATTTAATCAAGCAGTTGATGGAACACTTAGTAAATTGTCTACTTGTCATGTTGATACAGGTATGGGGTTAGAGCGTCTTGCAATGATAATGCAAGGTGTAAAATCTAATTATGATACAGATATTTTTCAACCAATAATACAAGAAATATCAAAATATTCAGGNATTCAATANGGTTTGGNTAATAAGCAAGATATTGCTATGAGAGTTATNGCTGATCATATTCGAGCTATCTCATTTTCAATNGCCGAAGGACAGTTGCCTTCAAATACAAAAGCAGGCTATGTTATAAGNAGAATATTAAGAAGAGCAGTCAGGTANGCATACACNTTTTTANANATAANAGAGCCATATTTATTTAAATTAGTTAATATTCTTGTTCAAAATATGGGAGAGTGTTTTCCAGAGCTCAAGTCACAAAACACGTTAATAATNGATGTAATCAAAGAAGAGGAAGAGTCTTTTTTAAAAACATTAGAATTAGGNCTCAAAAGAATTGAACAAATAAAATTAACTACTAATGATTTAATTAGNGGAAAACAGGTTTTTGAATTGTATGATACATTTGGATTCCCAAAGGATTTAACATCTTTAATTTTAGCTGANTCTAANATGCGATTTAATGAAGCAGAATTTGANTCNTANATGNAAGAACAAAAAGAAAGATCAAAAAATTTAAGCCAAGTTGAAACTGGAGAATGGGAAATTTTAGTTGAAGATGATATAGAAGAGTTTGTTGGTTATAANATTACTGAAGTGGAGGTGATTATAACTAAGTTTCGAAATGTAGTATCTAAAAATAACACATTGTATCAACTAGTATTTAATGTAACTCCATTTTACNCAGAAGGAGGGGGCCAAGTTGGGGATATAGGTGTTATCAAAAACGAAAAAGAAAGTATTAAAATTATTGANNCAAAAAAAGAAAATGGTTTAATNATTCATTATGTTGATCAATTGCCTAAAAATTTATCTGCTAAATTTATTGCAGTTGTTGACTCNACTTTTAGGGNTTCATGTTCAAGAAATCATACTGCTACTCATTTACTACATCAAACTTTAAGAAATATTTTAGGAGANCATGTTATTCAAAAAGGTTCATTAGTTAATTCAAAGAGTCTGCGTTTTGATTTTACACACTTTGCTAAAATCGAGACTTCATTATTAAAAAAAATAGAACAAGATGTAAATGANAAAATTTTACAAAATATTCAATTAGAAGTNCATAATAACTTACCGTTAAGTCAAGCTAAAGAAATGGGCGCTATGATGCTTTTTAGTGAAAAATATAATGATGTNGTTAGAATGGTGCAGTTTGATAAATCAAAGGANCTTTGCGGAGGGACTCATGTTAATGCAAGTGGNGAAATTGGAATATTTAAAATTATTTCAGANGGGTCAATTGCATCAGGANTTAGAAGAATTGAAGCTATTACAGNAATTGATGCCTTAAATTATTTCAATCAAACAGAAGANACATTAAAAGATATATCTACTTTAGTTAAAAGTACAGATCTTAAATCAGCGATTTTACAANTAATTAATTCAAATAAAGAATTAGAAAAAAAGTTAGCGGTTTTAAAAGNNGGGCATTTGGAAANTATAGCCAAAACATTATTGCACTCATCNATTAATATTAATGGAATAAATTTAGTTTCTAGAGTTGTTGATATGGATTCTAATGAAATGAAAAGTTTATCATTTAAATTTAGAAAAGAACATAATTTAATAATGATATTAGCATCTAAACAAAATAAAAAAGCACTTTTAACAGTTTTAGTTTCCGATAATTTANTNGAAAAAGGNATNNANGCTTCTTCTTTNNTTAAAGAAATTGCTAAAGAAATTNATGGAGGAGGAGGAGGACAAAANTTTTTNGCTACAGCNGGNGGNAGTAAAGTAGATGGTATNGATAAAGCGCTAAACAAAGCAAAGNAAATTGTTGCAAAACAAAAAAGCCAGTAAATACTGGCTTTTTTAGTTTTTTAGAAATAAATTCTATTTAGAATCTATAAGAAAGACCAAAATTAAAAGANCCTTCTCTATCTCCATTNTCATCTTCACTNACAGGCATCATGTAGTTTGGCTCAACATATAGTCCGTTCCATANATTTAAAGCAAATCCAACACCTATCTGCATATTGTCTGACCCATCTTCCATAGGCATTTGTAATGCAGCATAAGCACCGTCCATTCCTGACATTACTGAANCTANGCTNTAACGTGCCCATAAATCATAAGCATCATCGTCATGGTCTTCACCNTCAACGTGNTCATGATTTCCTTTCATTAGGCCAACTGTAAAGTCNCCCATCATGTATCCAATCCCCATATTAGCGGTGATTTTATCCATGTTTTCTTCTTGGTCGCCATCATATGTTGTAACAACCATGAATTGTGCAGATGCTGCAAAAGTAAATAATGCAACAAATGCTGATAAAAATAATTTTTTCATTTTTTTTAAATATTTAAAAAGTTAATAATGNCCGCAAGATACTAAACCTTATTTAAATTATATTTAATTAATACAGCAGATTTCTTAACAATATTTTGTTAGTTGCTAGGTTTTTTTNANAAAAAAAAGAGCTGCTAANATTAGCAGCTCTTTTATTTAAAAAGTGGTTGTACTTATTATAGACCTACATTTAAAGTCATCCACATGTATTTTACATCATCTTCATTAGCCATAGAAACGCTTAATCCAGCATTGTCATTTAAAGAGTATCCTAAAGAAATCTCAGTAATTGATCTGTCAACGTTCTCATCTAACGTGTTAGTAATGTTATGCATTTGAGCACCTAAAGTAAGATCACCCATGTTGTAATCTAAACCGTAAGATAAATTTTCAGAACCAGCTGATAAATATCCAAGGTTACCAGTTACACCATAAGAACCGTCCCAGCTAGTACCGTGCATATGGAAATCACCATCTTCACTATATACAGTTTGAGAAACGTTAATGCTCATGTTATCCATAGCCTCGTAAGAAAGACCAATCATTCTCATAGTATTTTCGTTGTAGTCAGTGTTCATAGAAAGCATTACTCCAGCTCCCATCACTTCTCCACTAACATCAATACCAGTAGCAGCATTATCTGTTCCTCCTTCTTCAGTCATGTATAAGAAGTTCCAGTTCCATCCGCTCATTTCACCAGCAGCATTTAACCACATGTTACCACCATCATCTCCACCAGTACCATCATTTTGTCTGTGGTATCCTAACCAGATGTTAGCCATATCCATGTTGTAGTTAAATCCTAAACCTTCCCATGTAGTTCTGTTTGCAGCCCAGTCATTAGATGACATTAAAGCTCCTGAACCCATGTTAAGTGCTACACGACCTGCTCCGAAAGTTGCTCCCATGAAGTCCGCAGTAGCGTAAGCCTCATAGATACTCATAGAAACGTCAGAGTTCATACCTAATGTATAGTTTACATCAGAAGAAACGTGAATATTGTAACCATCACCTTCCCAGTCTGCACTTAGAGTAACTCTTTGGTCTGTGCTTTTTACTTGATTACCATCGCCATTTGCATCAGACATGTCCATTCTTGTTCTAGAATCAACATCCCATGTTTGCGCGAAAGCAACAGTTGTTATTAGCCCTAAACCTACAGCTAACAAATTTCGTAAATTCTTTTTCATTTTATTTTAATTTGGTTAATACGGGTGCAAAGATAAACCTCTTTCACAAATGAACCCTACAAAAAAGCACTCTTTTTAACATTTAAATGTTAGAACAATACATAAGACCCTGATAATCAGATGTATAAATATTAACAAATTTTCTAAAATTTTTATGAAAAAATACTTCGTTTTTGTAAAAATTAAGAAAAAATTGTGAAAAATTGATTTTTTTACAGAAGTTAGTATCTAATCCACTTCAATAGTTCTCTAATATTTGCTTTTTTCCCATACATTAATATACCTATTCTATATATTTTGCCAGCTAACCATGTCGTAATGATAAATGTACTTACTAATATGGTCATGGATAATATTATTTCCCAATTTTCTACTCCAAAGGGAAGCCGTACCATCATTATGACTGGTGAAGTAAAGGGGATAATACTCAGCCAAAAAGCTAAAGAGCCTTCGGGATTATCCATTATTGGTTGAATTAGTATAAATGACAAAATCAATGGAAGAGTCACTGGTAGAATAAACTGTTGTGTATCTGCTTCTGCATCTACGGCAGAACCAACTGCAGCAAACAATGAACTATACATCAAGTAACCTGCAATAAAGTAGAATAAAAAGGATAAAAATATTTGTATTAAGTTTATTCCTGATGTAAAGCTTTTTATCTGAGTAATAATTATAGACTGATTTTCTGCACTACTTGTAGCTAAGAAAGCATCATTTAATAATACCAGTTCTGCTAAAGCTGATAGAGCAACTGTAAAAATTATCCAAAGTAAAAATTGAGTTAGACCTACCAATGCCACACCAATAATTTTCCCCATCATAAGTTGAAATGGTCTCAGAGAAGATATCATAACTTCTACTATTCTACTTGTTTTTTCTTCAATTACACCTCTCATTACCATAGTACCATACATAAAAATAAACATGTAGATTAATATGCCTCCTAAAAAACCAATCCCAGTGCTTACTTCAGAGTGGGAGTTAGTGCTTTCTCCTTCTTTGTTTATAATTTTTGTTTCTAAATTAATTTTTTGTTCAGCGATTTTAAGTGTCTCATTATCAATTCCAAGCGATCTTAAATTATTTAATTTTAAAATATGTTCAATTTGTCTTTTAATTTCACTTGTAACGTTTAATGTTACTTGTTGATTTGAGTACAAAGAAAATGTGTTGTCTCTAATTATTAATAAAGCATAGTATGGACTATCTTTAATGTTAAATTTTACACTATCAACTTCATTTTGAGGGATAGTTACAAAATTTAATAATTCATTGTCTTCAAGTTGGAAATCTTTTTGATAGCCAACAGCGATATTTCTTTTTTCTTGACTATTATTTGCCAAGTATATAGGTAAAATTAAAATGGAGGCTAAAAGTATTGGTCCTAAAAAAGTCATTATCACAAATGATTTTTTGCGTACTCTTACAAGAAATTCTCTTTTGATAACAAGCCAAATCTTATGCATTTTTTATAGCTTTTATAAAAATCTCTTCCATACTTGGGATTTCTTTTTTGTATGATAGAATGTTATGTTTTTTATTAATGTGGTTTAGGGCATCTTTTGCAGATATGCCTTTTTTTAAAGAAAGTTGAAAAAAACAGCTATCTTTTTGAAGAAAATTAAATAAATTATTTTCCTCTAATAAAGGCTCTTCTAATTGGACTAAATAGGTGTTGTTGGAAAATTTATTTTTTATTTGTTGAATTGGACCCTCAAGTACTGTTTTGGATTTATTTATTAAAGCTACGTAGTCGCAAATTTCTTCAACAGATTCCATTCTATGAGTTGAAAAGATTATTGTTTTTCCTTCTTTACTCAGATTTATTATTTCTTTTCTAATAATTGCTGCATTTATAGGGTCAAATCCCGAAAAAGGTTCATCAAAAATTAATAGTTTTGGATCATGTACAACTGTAACTATAAATTGAATTTTTTGAGCCATTCCTTTACTCAGTTCTTCTACTTTTTTATCCCACCAATTAATAATATTTAATTTTTCAAACCAGAATTTTAATTTTTCAATTGCCTCATGCTGCCGCATTCCTTTTAATTGAGCTAGATAAAGTGCTTGTTCTCCTACTTTCATCTTTTTATATAAACCTCTTTCTTCAGGCATATATCCAATTTTAAATATATGGTTTTTATTTAATTTTTCATTATCAAAAAATATTTCACCACTATCGGGGCCTGTAATTTGATTGATAATTCTCATTAGCGTTGTTTTTCCCGCCCCATTGGGTCCAAGTAACCCATAAATTGAGCCTTCAGGTACAGATATATTAGCGTTTTCTAGAGCAGTATAATCTCCGTACATTTTTACTACATCTTTGACTGTGAGAATATTTTTTGTCATTTAATACTAGCCAAACATTTCTTTTACTCTATCAAAGAAAGTTTTATCTTTTTTACTTGGATTAGGAGTAAAAGAGTCTGAGTTTTTACTTTTCTCAAAGAATTTTTTTTCTTCTTTATTTAAAGTTTGAGGTGTCCATACATTTATATGTATCAAGAGATCTCCATTTCCATAACTATTTACAGAAGGGAGGCCTTTACCTTTTAATCGTAATACTTTTCCGCTTTGAATACCTGATTCTAATTTTATTTTTACCTTACCATCAATTGTTGGTATTTGAGCATCACCTCCTAGTACAGCATCAGCAAAACTAATGTAATGATCATAATGTAAATTTTGTCCATCTCGAATTAAGGCTTCGTGTTCATCAATATTGATAAGAACAATTAAATCTCCATTTACTCCATCGAATGGAGCAGCATTTCCTTTACCACTTACTTTTAGTTGCATCCCTTCTTCTACACCTGCTGGTATATTTATTTCAACGGTTTCAGATTTTTTTATTTGGCCATTTGAATCAGCTTCTTTTGGCTTACTATCGATAATCTTTCCTGTTCCATTACAGTGTGGACATGTTGATGCGGTTTGCATTTGACCAAGAATAGTATTAGTCACTCTTGTTATTTGACCTGTTCCGTTACAATGAGGACAATTTTTGAAACTAACATTATCTGCGTTAACTAATCTGTTAACTTTTATTTTTTTCTTAACACCTTCATAAATATCTTTTAATACTAGATTAATTTTTATACGGAGATTGGATCCCTTTATAACCCTTCTTCCTCTGCCGCCTCCGCCACCAAATCCACTAAAACCGCCACCAAAAATATCTCCAAATTGACTAAAGATATCATCCATATTCATTCCTCCTCCAAATCCGCTAGCAGCCCCTCCCATTCCAGCATGGCCAAATTGGTCATATCTTTGTTTTTTATTAGGGTCACTTAGTACATCATATGCTTCTGCGGCTTCTTTAAATTTTTCTTCCGCAGCTTTATCGTTTGGATTTTTATCAGGATGGTACTTAATAGCTAACTTTCGATATGCTTTTTTAATATCTTTTTCGTTAGCATTTTTACTAACACCTAATACTTCGTAGTAATCTCTCTTTGCCATTTTCTGTTTAATTTCCTATAACAACTTTTGCATATCTTAATACTTTTTCTCCTAACATATATCCTTTTTCGATTACATCAATGACTTTTCCTTTTTCTTTTTTTGAAGGTGCTGGAATATTTGTAATTGCTTCATGAAAATCTGTATCTAATGTTTTTCCTATTGGGCTTTCAATTTCCTTTAATCCTTTTTTTTCTAATTCAGATTTTAATTGCTTGAAAATTAGTACAGGACCATCTTCATCAGAGTAATTATTAGCATTTATTGATCTTTCAAAATTATCAAGCACAGGAAGAAGATTAGTGATTAATTCTTGATTTGCAGTACTAAATAAATCTAGCCTTTCTTTTGCTGTTCTTTTTCTAAAATTATCAAACTCAGCAAATAATCTAATATTTTTATCTTTTTCAATCTCCAATAACTCTTTTAAAGAAAGTTTTTTAGACTCCTTAACATCTTTATTTTTGTCTTTTTTCGAATTATTTTTTTTTGATTTTTTTTTCTTATCACTCATAAATTAATATTTATTTTATATTAATGCAAGTTCTTTGCCATAGTAAAATACAAGACATTTTGACAGTTTATTTAACTAGTTTTTCTAAAAAAAGATGTAAATCATTTCCTCTTAAATTGCGAGCAATAATTTTCCCTTCTCCATCAATTAAGAAATTACTTGGAATAGATCTTATATTATAGATGTCTGCTCCATCAGAATCCCAGCCTCCAAGATCTGAAACATGATATTTCCATATAAGATTGTCTTTTTCAATTGCTTTTTTCCATGCATTTTTTTGTTTATCCAAAGAGACAGAATATATCTCAAAACCTTCTCCTTTGGTGAATTTTTTTGATGAAAATTTCTTGTATGCGTTGACAATATTAGGATTTTCTTTTCTACATGGCCCACACCAACTAGCCCAAAACTCTATTAAAACTAATTTTCCTTTTAGACTAGACAATTTCATTATTTTATCTTTTGTGTTTTTGTAGGCAAGTTCTGGAGCAATATCTCCATATTTAAGTCCCGTTTTTTGATCTTTTCTGCTTTCTTGAGAAAGGCATTGTATTCCAATTACACAGATTAGTAATGAAAGTGTAAGTATTTTTTTCATTTTATCAGTTGATTCTTTTAATTTGTGCTCCAATAGCATTTAGTCTTTTGTCAATATTTTGATATCCTCTATCTATTTGTTCTACATTATGAATTGTGCTTTCACCTTCAGCAGCAAGAGCTGCTAAAAGTAAAGAAACACCTGCTCTAATATCAGGTGATGACATTGTTGTAGATTTAAATTTAAATTTTTGATTCAATCCAATTACAGTAGCTCTATGGGGGTCACACAAAATAATTTGTGCCCCCATATCAATTAATTTATCTACAAAAAATAATCGAGATTCAAACATTTTTTGATGAATTAGTACGCTCCCTTTTGCTTGAGAGGCTACTACTAATATAATGCTAAGTAAATCAGGTGTTAATCCAGGCCAAGGAGCATCTGATATAGTTAATATTGATCCATCAATAAAAGACTTTATTTCATAATTTTCTTGTGATGGAATAAAAATGTCATCTCCCTTTAATTGAATGTTAATCCCCAATTTTTTAAAAACATTAGGGATTATTCCAAGTTGTTGATACTCTACATTTTTAATAGTAATTTCTGATTTTGTTAGAGCAGCTAAACCAATAAAAGATCCAATCTCAATCATGTCAGGCAAAATTTTATGAGTACATCCAGATAAAAGTTTGACGCCTTGTATTTTTATTAAATTTGATCCAACACCTGTAATGTTTGCTCCCATTGAATTTAGCATTTTACATAGTTGTTGTATATATGGTTCACATGCTGCGTTGTATATAATTGTTTCTCCTTGAGCCATTACGGCAGTCATAATTATATTTGCAGTACCAGTGACAGATGCTTCATCTAATAGCATATAAGCACCTTTTAATTTTTTAGCATTAACCTCGTAATATTCATTTTTATTATCATAAATAAATTTTGCTCCTAAATTTTCAAAACCAATAAAATGAGTATCAACTCTTCTTCTACCAATTTTATCACCTCCAGGTCTAGGAATAAATCCTTTGCCGTACCTCGCAAGTAGAGGGCCTATTAGCATTATGGATCCTCTTATACGACTACTCTTTTTTTTATATTCTTCTGATGAAAGATAA
Source organism: Flavobacteriales bacterium (assembly GCA_002711125.1). Taxonomy (GTDB): domain Bacteria; phylum Bacteroidota; class Bacteroidia; order Flavobacteriales; family BACL11. The sequence goes on along the minus strand of PAHN01000010.1, from coordinate 536,824 downwards.
TTAATATTCACATTTTCGGCTTTAAAGCTGTATGTTGAGCTATCAATTTTTTTTACTTTAACATTTAAATCTTTAAGTAAATTGATAAGAATGTTTACGTCAATGATGTCTGGCACATTTTTCATCACTACCTCCTCAGAAGTTAGTAAAACAGCACATAAAACCTGTAAAGCTTCATTTTTTGCACCTTGAGGGTAAATTTCTCCTTTGAGCTTACGACCTCCTTTTACTTTAAATGTGGTCATTTATTTACTTGTTTTTTCTTTTTGAAATTTTTCTTTTTCCCATTATACTTTTTCCCATTACCTTGCCTTATGGAAGCAGACCTGATGAACTCAAAGTCATCAGACAGCTTAAGTTCACCATTTGATAGTTGATTTAGATGTTGTTTAATAACATTATTGTCAACTGAACTTTTGTTAAAAAGAATATAAGATTTTTTCATTTGATTTGCAATCATTCCGGTTAAAATTTCTTTTTCCGGATTTTTCATATTTATTGCTTTTTTAATCATAGATGTTATTGTGTTTCCGTAATATGAAAAGCGAATATTATTAGAGGGGTATTCCATTTTAGAAGGCTTTTTATAAAGCTTTTGCATTTCAGGTTTTGGATAAGGGGAATCTACATTTAGCTTAAAGTTTGACATAATATGTAAATGGTCCCAAAGTTTATGTGTGTATGCTTTTACATCACGTAAATGAGGATTCATTTGACCCATAAATTTAATAATTGAATCAACACATTCCTGCTGTTGTTTTTTATCTTTTAATGATATAGCATGATTTATCATGTTGTGAACATGCCTGCCATATTCAGGCATAACAAGTGCATCTTTGGTTGTGTTATATTGCATTTTATTAAATTTCCACAAAAATAATAAAAGCCTTTACATTTAGCTTTTTTTGTCAGAAATAAATTTATAGCCCTAATGTAATACCTAGCATGTAGTTTCTGGTTGCTTGAGGAAAATATCCCGCCATATTATAGCCTCTCTCACTGTCAGTATTTACATAAGGGTCATCTGACCTTGGGTCATATCCATCAGAAATAAATCGATATACCCAAGCATTATTTACATATTCATTGTCAAAAAGATTATTTATTTGCAAAGTAATTTTTGCTTGTTTAAACAATTTATTTTTCCAATTGTAGATTATACGTAAATGATTAATAAGATAATCGTCTAACATTCTATTATTTGATGATGTGTTATCTATAAATTGCTCGCCTACATACTTGCTAATAAACTCAAGGTCTGCATTTTGATTCATTTTGTAATTAAATGATGAACTCCATATTAAATTTGGGGAAAAAGCAAGGTCCGTATTTTTGTGGTTTATCTCTTCTTGTCCCCATGTATCCCAATTGTCAACATATTCATTATACTCTATAATTTTATTTTTGCTAAGTGTTAAATTTCCCGACCATAATAATGATTGATTTAGTTTAAAAGAACCCATAATTTCTACACCTCTTCTATAAGATTCATCAATATTTGTTCTTGTATATGCTCCAACATCGTTTATTTTACCAGTTAAAGCCAATTGGTTGTCATAATTCATATTATAAAAATTAATAATAATATTCATTTTTTCTCCTACTTTTTTATAACCAATTTCTGTGTCGTGAAGAGTCTCGTGCTTGGGCCTTGAGTTTGGAGTGCTTTCAACATAATCATTCCTGTTCGGCTCTTTATTCGCAACAGCAAATGAAATATAAAAAGATTGATCGGTATTTATATTATGAAAAAGACCAAATTTTGGATTAAAAAAAGATAACTTTACTTCTTGATCAAACATATTGTTATTTTCATCAGGACCTACAAAAGTATACTCTATATTACGTCTTTGTAAATCTAAGTATAAATTGGTGTTTTTCGAAAACTTATAGTCAGCTTTTGCATACATATTATAATCAATTTTATTTGCTTTATTCCAATAATACTGATAATCCAATTGAGAATTTGATGCATATTGCATCCAAATTATGTTGCCATAATGTTGTCCTGTGTAATGATTAGTAGCGCCACCTAAAACTAAATCAATATTTTCCATTTTGTGTATTAATGAGTATGTAACCCCTCCAAAATCATTATTTAGCCATTTTCTGCGTATCAAATCAGAAGAGGATATAGTATCTAATGATAAAATTATATCATTAAGCCCATAGTCTGCTAAACTTTCATTTAATTTTTCTTGTTCGTAATACCCTTCTCCATGTGTGTAATGAGCTGCAATGTTGTAACTAGTTTTCTCATCGATTTGTTTGTTAAAGTGTAGTTGATAGTGTGTTTGCTGATAATTATCTATCTCGTTTTCATAAGTGTATGAATTGTAAGTCCTGTTAGTATCTAAGAAATTTAAAGGAACACCATTCCAAGCTTGATAGGTTTTTTCATGTCCATGAAATATTATTGTTTTAATAGATGTTCTTGTCCCAAAATATGCTCCTTGTAAATATAAAGATTGTAAATCTGAACTTGCTCTATCAATATATCCTTCCGAGCTAATTTTTGAAAGTCTTCCATCAAAAGTAAAATTACTGTTTATAAGTCCTGTTCCAAACTTGATATTGTGTTTTAAAGTTGCAAAGCTTCCAAGAGTATTCTCTGTTAAAAAATATGGTTTTTGAGAAATTTTATTGGTAGTTAAGTTTATTGAGCCTCCAAAAGCACCTGCTCCATTTGTTGATGTACCTACTCCTCTTTGAATTTGAATGTTATCTAAGGAAGAACTAAAATCGGGCATATTTACCCACCAAACACCTTGACTTTCTGAGTCGTTTAATGGAATACCATTAATAGTTACATTAATTCTAGTAGCATCAGTACCTCTTATCCGAAAATTAGTATAACCAACTCCTGCTCCAGCATCTGAACTTGATACAACCGATGGAGTTAATGAAATTAAATAAGGAAGATCTTGTCCTAAGTTTACTTTTTCTATTTCACTCTTAGAAATATTTGTAAAAGCCACTGGTGTTGTTTTACCAGCTTTTATTGCATGTATTTTAACTTCTGATAATTCTTTTTTTATACTTATCGAATCATTAGATTTCTGTGAAAAGCAAATTGAAGGGAAAATCAATAAGTATATTATTGACTTAAAGCAGTTTTTTAAAAACATTATTTCTGTTTATTGACAAGTAAGACGAGGTTTTTACTTGTGTTATACATTTTTGACTCATTTCCCTATTCTGAATTACCAGATCAGGTTCAATGGGTGTAATCTCAGCCTTTTTGGGCACCCCGATTTAAGACATCACAAAAATAAAAAAATATTTTTGTGTTATAAATTCAAAATACTACAAATTACATTTTTTATTTCTTCTTCTCTTTTCTTCTTTTTTCCTTCACATATATAGTATTTATAACCTAAGCTTTCTAATTCTGATTGATATATTTTAAAAATTTCATCTCTGTTTTTTGGATGCTCTCTTAATGGATCCGGTTGCCAAGGGAAATCGGGGGAACATAAAATATATATTCGATTTTCGTTCTTTTGATGTAAGATCTGTTCAAGTATCCAATTCTCACATATTCCATATTTGTATTCACTCCATATTTTTATTGTTATTAGATCTGTATCAAGTATGATATTGTTTTGTTCTTTTTTCAGTTGCTTTTTAGCAATAAATAGCAAGTCATTTTGGTTGTAGGGTCTATTTATTTTTGTCAAGTATTCTCTTGCAAATTCTGATGCTAATGGCAAAAAGTATTTTTGACTAATAAAAGAAGAAAGATATGTTTTTCCACTGCTTTCAGGGCCTGTGAAAATTATTTTAGTCATACTGTAATTTCTTTTTCCAATTAAAGTATCCAATTATTGCAATGACTGTATAAACTAAAAATAGTAAAGATGTTAAGTGAAGATCCCTGCTGAAATATATATATATTGAAACCAAATCAATAATTATCCAATATATCCAATTTTCTAATATTTTTTTTATTACTAAAAATGTTGCAATTATAGAAAAACATGTGGTAAATGAATCTATAATTGGCATTTTGGCTTCAGTATAAGTAGCAAGATAAAATCCAATTAAAAATGTTATGATAGCTCCAGAAAAAATTATAAGTATGTGATTAGAAATGGATAATTGTTTTGCGGTAAATTTTTTATTTGAATTAATCCATGTAAAATATCCTATAAAAGCCATTATAAGATAAAATATTTGTAAAATAGTTTCAGCAAATAATTTTGCTTCATAGCACAAAAAGATATAAATACTTACACTAAGAATAGCAAAAAACCAACACCAAATATTCCCTTTGGCTGCTAAAACGACATAAGAAATTGAAAATGCAACAGCAACAGTCTCAATCCAACTCCAGTTGAAATCAATAGAGTTTAAAAAAAGACTAATCTCTTCCACCAAAAATGCTTATAAAATTATATTATAATTTAAAGTTTTACGAAAAATTTATTACTCAGTATCATCGTTTTCTGACGCTACATCATCTGTTTCATTTATTTCTTCAATCCATTCATACACTTCAGTTGATACTTCTGGTAGGGCATTAGGCTCAGGGTTAACTTTAATTGAAACGGTATCCGCAGCTGTTGCTCCATAAGCATCAGTCACAGTTACAGTAAATTCGTATTCTCCTGGAGTAGCATCAAAATTAATTGAATTGGTACTATCTCCTTCATAGTTGACATTTTCACCACTTATTTGAGCCCATGTGTATGCGAAATTATCTTCATCGTTTCCAGTAGCTTCTATTAACAATTTCTTGGTATTTGTTTTTGGGTCTCCGTCATGATTAACTTCTACATTTATAAACTTTGCAGCTCTTTCTTCTTCCATTTGTACTTTTTTATTTTCTTCATCGTTAGCTTTTTTTGTAGAAATAATTGAACTTGTAGCAAATATTAAAAATGCTGGAAGTAAAATCCATGTTAAAGTTGTTTCTAATGATTTCATAGTTTTATTATAGTTATGGTTATTTGCGGCTAATGTAATAAAAATATATAATGATTACAAAATAGGCATTTGCAGTACTTAAAAGTTGATTGTTAATTTCCTTTAAAAGTGGTGTACTGCTTGAGCAATTTCTTTGATTAAATCTTCATTTTTTTCAATTGCGTTTCCTACAACTATAATATCTGCTCCTGCTTTACAGTTATTAATTGCTTTTTCTCCAGAATTGATGCCTCCTCCTGTTATAAGTGGGATGTCAATAGTGTTACTACATGATTTAATCATTTTTTCTGAAATTGGATTCATCGCTCCACTTCCTCCGTCCATAAAAATCATTTTTAGTCCCAGCATTTCACCTGCCATAGCAGTACATGTAGCTACTTCATTTTTATCATGCGGAATCGGTGTTGTGTTGCTCATATATGATGCNGTAGTTGGCTTGCCGCTATCGATAAGCATATANCCTGTAGATAATATTTCGAGATTTGATTTTTTTAATATTGGAGCTGTAATGACTTGTTTTCCGATTAACATNTCAGCATTTCTTCCAGAAATTAATGAAAGGAAAAGAATTGCATCTGCTTTATTATTTACTTGCATTGCGTTTCCAGGAAATAAAATAACCGGTATGTTAGAATTCTTCTTGATAGTACTAATACAAAGATCTAAATTGTCATTTGTCAGTAAGCTTCCTCCAACAAAAAAATAATCTATTTCAGCTTTGTTGGCTTTNTCAACNACTGANATCAATTGTTTTTTATCTTGACGATCAGGGTCTACTAAAANAGCAAAAGTTTTTTTATTCTTTTTCTTATCTTCTATGATTTTGTTATAAAGCGTCATCTTTTCGTAATTCATTTGCAAACATACACTAAAAAATGCTTTTGTAATTTTCTGTAGAATAAAGTGAGCTNNTGATTTTTAAAATCNGCTTTTATTTCTCCTTTTGTTCTCATNTCAAAAGGTTGTATTTTAATATCATTTAAAAAATTAACTGATCCTTTTTGATGCCACTTATAAATACANTCNTTGCATGACCAAATTAATGTTGCTTTNTCTTTACNTAATGATTNGTGTTTAGTTAAATCTATAAATTTTGATGCAACTTTTAAAGCTTTGAAGTTTACCTTTTGAACATCTATTCCNACTTTATTTGNACTTAAAATTATTGTTATAAATCTTTTTGAATGAGAGATTGATATAAACTTACCATTTCCAACTGTTGGAGCNCCATATTTATTATGTGTAATTTTTATATTAGGATTNATTTCTTTTAATAAAANTNTACTNNCTAATATTTCTTTTTTTCTTTTGTCACTANTTATTTTTTTNATAACAGAGTTGTTGTATTTTTTTTTAAAATGATCTAANGTTTCTGAGAGCTCCCAAATACCTATTAANCAGTTGTTTTCTTTAATGTTTTTNAAAAGAGGCATATCTCTATTTTAATAGCTACAAAANTAATAAATATACNTATATTTGCAGACTATATATAAANAACATGGAACTAGAAACAATGAACTATAAGATTAAAGATATATCACTGGCAGAGTGGGGAAGAAAAGAAATTAAATTAGCTGAGGCAGAAATGCCAGGTCTAATGTCAATTCGTAAAGAATTTGGCGACACAAAGCCATTACAAGGGGCNAGAATAGCAGGCTGTTTNCATATGACNATTCAAACTGCAGTTTTAATAGAGACATTAATACANCTTGGNGCAGANGTTACTTGGTCTTCTTGTAATATATTTTCTACTCAAGATCAGGCGGCAGCAGCAATAGCTGCTACTGGAGTTCCAGTTTTTGCATGGAAAGGAATGAATGAGGATGAGTTCGATTGGTGTATTTTACAAACACTAACNGCTTTTAAAGGNNACAAGCCATTAAATATGATTTTAGATGATGGGGGAGATTTAACTAACATGGTTCTTGATCGTTTTCCTGAAATGNTTGATAATATAAAGGGACTTTCAGAAGAAACTACAACAGGAGTTCATAGATTATATGAAAGAATGGAAAAAGGGACTTTACCTATACCGGCGATTAATATTAATGATTCTGTTACTAAATCAAAATTTGATAATAAATATGGTTGTAAAGAATCTTTAGTTGATGCTATTCGAAGAGCTACAGATATTATGATGGCAGGAAAAGTTGCTGTTGTTGCAGGCTATGGAGATGTTGGNAAAGGGTCTGCTGCTTCACTAAGAGGTGCAGGNGCAAGAGTTATTATTACTGAAATTGATCCAATTTGTGCTCTACAAGCTGCNATGGACGGATTTGCTGTGAAAAGAATGGATGATGTTTGTAAAAATGCAGATATTATTGTAACNACNACTGGAAATAAAGATATTATACAGGCNCGTCANTTTGAGAATATGAAAGATAAAGCCATTGTATGTAATATTGGTCATTTTGATAATGAAATCGATGTTGCTTGGTTGAATAAAAATTGGGGGCATACTAAAAACACAATNAANCCAGAGGTAGATATGTACACAGTCAATAATCATGATATTATTTTNNTAGCTGAAGGCAGATTAGTAAATTTAGGTTGCGCTACAGGTCACCCTTCTTTTGTTATGTCTAATTCATTTACAAANCAAGTTTTAGCACAAATAGAGTTATGGANTAATTCAAAAAATTATGANAATAAAGTTTATATGCTTCCAAAGCATTTAGATGAGAAGGTTGCTAGNCTTCATTTAGAAAAAATTGGAGTAGANTTAGAAACTTTAAGGCNTGATCAGGCAAAGTATATCGGAGTTAAAGTTGAAGGNCCTTATAAGCCTGAATATTATAGGTATTAAATTTNATCTTTTTTGCTACAGTAAATTTTAAAGCCACATTCAATNTTGTCATTTTAAACAAAATAATGTATTATTGCGACATAAGATTACAACTATGAANAAATTATTAATGATTTTGCCTTTTCTTTTNCTNTTNACTACGGGAANGGCACAATGCGTAATAGATTATAATTATTATCCTGTAGGNGCAAATTANGGACTTGATCCTGATACACTTCCTGATGCNTATATTGGGCAATTTTATGANCAAGATATGACNTTTTTTCTTCCTTTAGATACTAATATTTCNGGTGTTAATGTNACTTTTGAAGACTATCATATAACATCNATATCTCTTCCTTTAGGATTAACTTGGGAATGTAACAATNCNTCNTNAAGTTGTCANTATGATCCAACTGTNTCACAATATGGATGTGTTAANATATCNGGAAATGCATTAATGCCAGGATATTATGATGTAGAAGTAAATTTGGTTGCTACACATAGTTTGTCTGCATTAACTGGAACCGAAAATATTTCTTTTACATTGCCTTTCAGTGTTATTCCAGACACATCTTCATCCACTAATGCAGGATTTGCGATGACAAATGCAAATGGTTGTTATCCAGTTACTGTTAGTTTTACAAATAATAATACTGGAATGTTATCATATTATTGGGATTTTGGTAATGGAAGCTCTAGTACAATGGCTCAGCCTGCCGCCCAAATTTATAATCAACCAGGTGATTATATTGTTGAGTATTTTGCAGTTCAAACAAATGCAACATATTTTTTAGAAAGCATCGAGGTTGTTTCTGGAAGTTGTGCTGACGGAGGGTTATATGGTGATCCAGATTTTTTCTACACTGTTTCTACACCATCTGGAATTTTAGAAGAAGTTACAAGCGGAAACTATATTACTCAAAATTTTCCATTAACAATTAATAGTTTTAGTCCATTGGAATTGACAGGCCAATCAGTAAGTATTTCTTTATATGATAATGATGATATCCCTTTTTTCCCAAGTACTGAAGATTGCGGTTCCTTTACTTTTACACCAGTACAGCAAGCGGGTACATTTTCTGTTAATGGAGGAGGGCTTTCACTTAATTACACAGTAATGGAAGTGCCTGCAAATATTATTTCATCAAGCGATACGATACATGTTTATGATTATCCTGCGCCTGCTAACTTGACATATGATACTCTGAATAATATTATTTTTACATACAGTGACACTATAGCAATGCAGTGGTATTATTATAATAGTCCTATTCCGGGAGCAACAGACACCTTTTTAAATCCAACTGTTTCTGGATTGTATTCTTTACTTTTAGTTAATGATTATGGTTGTGGTTCAAGCTCATCCCAGGTTTCTGTTGTCATTTGCGATTCTAGCTACCAACCTCTAATTGATGACAATGGGTCTACGGCATGGATGTTAGATTCTGCTTTGTATAGTAACTTGCAGTGGTATAGTGTTTCAACGGGAATAATCAATGGAGCAAATCAATCATTTTTTCCTGCTACAGAAAGCGGAGAATATTATATAGTAGCTACCGACACATTTGGATGTCAATATTCATCAGTATCTGTTTTGTTAAGTCCTTTTGTCTCTATCAATGAAATAGCTTATGAAAATTTAATCACTGTTGGGCCTAACCCTTTGGTAAATACTACTTCTTTAAATGTTTATTTAAAAAATATTGAGTTTTCAAATACAACATTTATATTGAGGGATATATATGGTAGAGAATTAGCTAGTAAAATGGTCAAAGATAAGTTCAGTTTTTATCGGCTTAGTTTTGAGGAGTTTTCTAATTTATCCAATGGTGTTTATTATTTAGATATAATATATAATAATACAAGAATTCGAAAAAAACTTGTTAAACTAGATTAATTGTAAATCTGCAAAATATTATTGCTAAAACTCCACTGGTATTCTTTTAACGGAAGTATTGCTGGAGCGTTAATTGCTTCTCCAGAGCTATTAATTAAAAAAGCTGAAGAACAGCATCCGCAAAATGCAATTCCAGAAGAAATTGAATCTATTTTTGCGCATATAGAGGAAGGTTCATAGCTGCAGTTTCTATCATATATTTTAAAAGTTTCACCAACATCTCTATACACAATTATTCCTTCAACTCCTCCTTCAATAAAAATAGCATTTCCAGTAATATTAATTTCGCTATATTGTGGTAAGCTTAAATCAATAAATTCATTTACGTATATGTTTTGAATAAAATCTTCTTGATTGTTGCAAGATGTAAAAAAACAATATGCAAAATATATGAATAAAATCTTTTTCATTCTATTGCAATTTTAGTTAAAATAAATGAGACTATTAACTTTGCAAATTATAAAAGATTTATATCTTTACAAACTTTAATAATAAAACTATGCTGAGAAGATTTAATTTACTTGTTGCATTTGTATGTTTATTTACATTTGCTTATTCGCAAACAGGAACATTACAAGGAAATATCGTAGATGTAATGACTGGAGAGCCAATACCATTTGCTAATGTTGTTGCAGAAAAAAATGGTAATCTTATAGGAGGTACTACAACAGATTTTGATGGGAATTATACCATTAAACCTCTTGAACCAGGAAATTACACAGTAAAAGCAACATATGTTGGATATGGAACGGTTGAAATTACAGGTGTTATTATTTCTGCAAATAAGATTACACCTCAAAATATAAAATTACAGGAGGGTGTTGCAATAGGCGAAGTAAAAATTATTGAATATAAAAAGCCGCTATTAGATAAAGATAATTTATCTGGTGAAACAAAAACTTCAGAAGAAATAGTCGCTTTACCAACAAGAAATGTTGCATCTATCGCTTCAACTACTGCAGGTATATATCAGCAGGACGAAGGTGATGCTGTTAATATGAGAGGATCTCGTTCAGATGCTACAGAGTATTATATTGATGGCATTAAGGTTAGAGGAGCAATTGGAGTTCCTTCATCTGGTATTGAGCAAATAACAGTTGTAACGGGAGGGGTTCCAGCGAAGTATGGAGACGCTACTGGTGGTATTATTTCTGTAACAACTAAAGGGCCTTCTAATAAAATTTCTGGGGGGTTTGAGTATGAAACATCTTCATTGTTTGATGATTACAATTACAATTTATTAGGCCTTTCTTTATCTGGGCCTATATTAAAGAAAACAAATACAGACGGATCTAAAGGAAGTTCGATTTTAGGTTATTTCTTCTCAGGAGAATATAGAGATATTGATGATACTGATCCATCTGCTATAGGAATGTGGAAAGTAAAAGATAATATTTTATCTGATTTAAGAGAAACCCCTTTTGTTATAGCTCCAAATGCAGCAGCAGGATTTTTAAGTACATCTGAATTTCTTCGTGAAAGTGATTTTGAATTGGTTGAAGCAAAGTTAAATACCAATCAAAAAAGAATTAATCTTTCTGGAAAACTTGATTTTAAACCAGCTCAGAATACATTTTTGTCTTTAGGGGGGTCTTTTTATGCTCGAAAAAGTAATGATTTTTCATCTTGGCGATCTATGTTTTCATGGGAAGATAATAGAAATTCATCTCAAACAACTTATCGATTGTTTGGAAAGTTAACACAAAAATTTGGCTCAGATGAGTCAAATTCAGATGAAAGTGCATCTACTATAAAGAATGCTTTTTTTACTATTCAAGCTGACTANACTAATAANAGNTATACTTACGNTGATGNAAATCATGGAGATAATTTGTTTCACTACGGTTATGTTGGTAAATTCNAAACCTATAAAGCNCCTATCTTTCAAGACGGGATAGCTGTTGATTCAGCAACAGGACAAATATTCACAGGNCAAATATTAAGCGGTTGGGCTGATACATTATTTACTTTTGANNCAGGNACTATTAATCCTTCTTTGGTTAACTATACGTCAGCATATTATGATNTGTTTTCTCAGTATGGGATTAACTCTTANCAGTCTGGAACTATGGCTAATTTTGGAATCGATGCNTCTAATGATGGGATAATTAGAACAGCAGCTGATCTACAAGGNCAAGGNTTACTTAATGGTCAGGACCCTGCTAGTGTTTATTCATTATTTGGNAATCATGGTTCATGGTACGGATATTCAGTTAAGCAAGAAAANACACAGTTAAGTTTTAAGGCTTCAGGATCTGCTGATATAAAATCACATGAATTTTCTTTTGGATTTGAATTTGAGCAAAGAGAAGATTATTATTGGCAATTTAATGCTTGGAGATCAATATGGTCTCTTATGAGGCAACAAGCTAATAAGCATATACTAGAAAGAGATTTAGCAAATCCAAATCCACTTATTGTTAATGATATTTATCAAGATACTGTTCTTTACGATAGGCTTTATGTTGCTGAAGAACAATCAGATTTTGATAGAAATCTACGTAATTTACTTGGTCTAGCAGAAAATTCAGTAGAGTTTATAGATATTGACTCTTATAATCCTGATATTTATTCTTTAGANTTATTTAGTGCTGATGAACTTTTAAATAACGGGTCTTCNTATNTTTATTATTACGGATATGATATTTATGGAAACAAACCTGATCAAACACCAACACTATCACANTTTTTTGAAGANGGAAGCGATAGATTAATCGCTCCTTTTAATCCTATTTATACTGCGGGNTATGTACAGGACAAGTTTGCTATAGAAGANTTAATATTTAATATTGGATTAAGAGTTGATCGATATGATGCGAATCAACAAGTTTTAAGAGATCAACATTTATTNTATACAGCATATACTGCTGATGCTAACACATCTGTTATGAATGCTACTAGTATACCNNCTACTATCTCAGGTGATTATGTNGTATATGTTGATGATATTGAAAATCCATCAGCAGTTGTTGGATACAGAAATAATGATGGTGATATATGGTATAACGCTGATGGTCTTCAAATTTCAGACCCTACNTTGTTAGCGGAAGCAGCAGGGGGTAAAATTGCACCATATTTGATAAATCCTAGCAATGCTAAATCAGGGNNGGTTACTATGGATGCTTTTGAGGATTATACNCCTGAGGTTGTTTTTATGCCTAGAATAGCATTTTCGTTTCCTATTTCTGATGAAGCTCAGTTTTTTGCACATTATGATGTTTTAACACAAAGACCTCCAGAAGGNAATAGATTAGAGCCAGTAGATTATTTATTTATGGCAGATAACGTTGGAGCAACNTTAAATAATCCAGATTTAAAGCCNGAAAAGACAGTTGATTATGAATTAGGTTTTGCGACAACTTTATCCCTAAAATCTGCATTAAAAATCTCAGCTTTTTATAAAGAGTTACGAGATATGATACAAAGAACAAGTGTCTTGTCGGCGTATCCAGCTCAGTATTATACTTATGGTAATATTGACTTTGGGACTGTAAAAGGAATGTCTATTAATTATGACTTAAGAAGAACTAATAATGTTCAGTTAACAGCAAATTATACATTACAGTTTGCTGATGGAACAGGTTCATCTGCAACATCTGGACAAAGTTTGGTAGAGACAGGTCAACCAAATTTAAGAACAACAATTCCATTATCATANGATCAAAGACATGCNATNTCTGCTTCTGTAGATTATAGATATGGACAGGGTAAAGATTATAATGGTCCAGTTTGGTTTGGTTCTAAAGTTTTTCAAAATGCTGGNGCTAATATTACATTATCTGCTGGTTCTGGNACTCCTTATTCAAAACAGTCAAANATTACTCAAGAAGCTGCTTCAGGAATTAATGATCGTTCAACACTTGAGGGGAGTTTAAATGGATCACGTTTACCTTGGCAATTTCGTGTAAACATGAAGGTTAATAAAGAATTTGAAATTAAGTGGAANAAAAANAAAAGTTCNTTTTTAAATGTTTATCTACANGTNCAGAATTTATTAGATGCAAAAAATATAATNAGTACATATCGTGCTACTGGAAATCCAGAAGATGATGGATACTTAACATCTGCTGCTGCACAAAATGCTATTGCTGCAAAAAATGATCCAGANTCTTTTAGATACCTCTATTCACTTGCAGTNAATAATCCAAATCATTATAGTTTNCCTAGAATGCTGAGGGCTGGAATTAGTTTTCAATTTTAAAATAGATTAATTAAGATTAAAAAAAGAAAGTTTTTATGAATAATAAAGTAATACAAATCCTATCACTATCATTGGTTTTCTTGTCTCTTTCGGTTTTTTCAAAAGAGAATGTCGAGAATCCAAATATCACATCTGTAGTAAATACAAAAGTTGCAGCTGGATGTAGTCCATCAACTTCTCAAACTGATTTAGATGTTAATAATGTGCGAACAACAATCATGGCGGGTGGAGATATGTGGTGGAACTTATCGGATGCTAGATATGAAATACCAAAAGGAGGAAATAAACATTCAATGTTTGCAGGAGCTCTTTGGATTGGGGGTGTAGATGATGGTGGTCAGTTAAAGGTTGCGGCTATGACATATCGTCAATCAGGAAATGATTTTTGGCCTGGGCCATTAAATACTTCTAATGCAACTATAACTGCTGAAGAATGTAATAAATGGGATAAACATTTTAAACTTGAGAGATCTGAAGTTGAAGAATATGTTGCAAGATTTGGAATAGATCCAACTTACGTTATCCCTAACTCCATACTAGAATGGCCAGCTCATGGTGACCCTGCACAGGGACAAGACGAGTTTTTAGCTCCATTCTTTGATTTAAACGGTAATGGTCTTTACGAACCTTATGATGGAGATTATCCTGACTATAATATAACTGGCACAAATGATAATGCTAAACTTTTTGGTGATCAAACATTATTTTGGATTTTCAATGATAAAGGAAATATACATACTGAAACAGAGGCAGAGCCTTTAGGANTAGAAATACATGCTCAGGCATTTGGCTTTACATCTGATAATGAAGTNAACGATATGACTTTTTATAANTATAAAGTTATAAATAGATCCACTTTACCATTAAATAATACTTATTTTGGTCAATGGGTTGATCCTGATCTTGGTTATTATCTTGATGATTATGTTGGTTGTGATGTAAGTTTAGGGTTAGGGTTTTGCTATAACGGTGATGCTGAAGATGAAGGAGCTCAAGGATATGGGTTTAATCCACCAGCAATAGGAGTTGATTTTTTTCAAGGACCATTATCTGATTTAAATGATGGTTTAGACAATGATAGAGATGGTCTTATTGATGAAATAGATACATTGGTTAATTCTCCTGGTGATACTTCTTTTTTAACTGAGCAAATTATAATGTCTAAATTTGTTTATTACAATAATGATTTTACTGTTACNGGAAATCCTGAAAGCGGTACAGATATTTACAACTATTTAAGAGGAATTTGGAAGGATAATGTACCTATGACATATGGNGGTGATGGTCATGGAGGAGGGACAGGAAGTACAACTACAGAATGTAATTTTATGTTTCCAGGTACTTCAGATGCTNANTTTCCAGCTCAGGAATGGACAGAGGTGACTGCTGGTAATGTGCCTGCAGACAGAAGATTTTTACAATCTGCAGGNCCATTTACTCTAGANCCTGGTGCAGTTAATACTATAACAACTGGAGTTGTATGGGCGAGAGCAAAGTCAGGTGGTCAAACAGCCTCAATACAGTTATTGAAGATATATGATAGAGAGGCTCAAGCTCTTTTTGATAATAATTTTAATATTCTTAATGGTCCNGATGCTCCTGATTTAAATATTAGAGAACTTGATAAAGAATTAATTTTNACATTATCTAATAGTGGTTCCTCAAATAATATAGATGANTCTTATTNAGAGAAGGACCCTTATATTACTAAACCGTANAATTTAGCTAATTCNCCTAACTATGAATTCCAAGGCTATTTAGTATATCAGTTAAGAGATGAAACAGTTTCTGTAACTGATTTGTCTGATCCAGATAAGGCAAGACTTATTTACAGAACAGATATCAAGGATGATGTAAAGGGTATCGTTAATCATTATTTAGATCCTATNTTAGGTGTNTATACACCTATTGAAGAGGTNGCTTCTACANTAAGTGAAGGTGTAATTGGATCGGTAGATAATGGTGTTGAGTANTCTTTTCAAATAACAGATGATAANTTTGCTTTAGGAGATACAAGATTGATTAATCATAAAACTTATTATTTTATGTCTTTAGCATATGGATATAATAGAGCTGAAGAAAATGCTTCTCCATATGATGTAAGTGATACTGCTTATGATGGAAGAAATCAGCCTTATATTTCAGGACGAAGAAATATACAAGTTTATTCTGCAATACCTCATTTTATTGAGTCTACTGGAACAACAACANCCGCTNCNTATGGNGAAGGTGTTGAAATTACAAGAATTGAAGGTCAAGGAAATGGAGGNTTTTCNCTTGAACTAACTGAAGAAACTATTGCTGATATTTTATCTTCTGAAGAGCATAGAAGTCTTAATCCAACATATNANCAAGGTNAAGGCCCAGTNTCAATAACTGTGGTTGATCCTCTCAAAATTCCAGNAGGTAATTTTACATTTAAATTAATGAATCCCTCTTTAACAACCTCGGGAGCTGTAGAGTCTTATGGAAGATGGGANTTAATTAATTTTGATAATGGGAANTTAATTNCTTCAGCAGATGATGATATAACAATAGGATCAGAAAAATATATTTCTAGTTTAGGNTTAAANGTTAGAGTTGAGCAAGCACAAAATCCAGGTGCNGACCCTACCAATATTGACAATAATGGATTAATATCTGGAACAATTNAGTTNGATGATATGAATGATAGATGGTTAAGNGGTATTGCAGATAGAGATGANGANTCTCCATTTTTTAGTGTNTGGGGATTTAANTGGATTAGATCGGGNTCATATACNAANGATAATGATGGTCAATTAAGNGATTATGGAAACGGTACTGAGGATCCGAATGGGATTTTTGAGAGTGCAGTTATTCAAAATAATGTAGTTGCCTCNCCTTTTGGTTCTTTTGAATGGNCAGGAGGAACTTGGGCCCCTTATAGATATGCATCATATTTTAATGANGGTCCTGGTCTTCAAAGNTCGATAACNAATTTAGCTAANTTAGAAAATTTNAATTCTNTAGATATTGTAATAACTGATGATACANCTCTTTGGAGTCGAGTATGTGTTGTTGAAGCTCAGGATGATCCAGCATTATCTATAGGAGGACAGTCAAAAATGGGATTAAGAAACTCTCCATCTGTNGATAAANAAGGAAATCCTGATGGAAGTGGAACTAATGGNCTTGGTTGGTTNCCTGGATATGCAATTGATATAGAAACTGGTGAAAGATTAAATATTATTTTTTCTGANGATTCATGGCAAACNTCAGAAAATGGTAATGATATGTTGTGGAACCCAACNGGAAAATTAATTACAGATGACTTCCCAACATATGATGGTCAAAGTTTTTCAGGAGGAAATTATCTTCTTGGAGGAAAGCATTATATATATGTTGTTAAAGGTGAGTCTTGGGTTAAAGGAACTGACGATTATATTAATGATATTGCTAATTGTGATTTTCCTCCTAACTATGATGAGTCAAAGTGGATATATGCACTNCTTTCTGCAAATACACTNCAAGGAAAATGGGCAGTTTTTAAGAATGTAACATGGGTAGGTTCTACATTGTTAGCACCTGGAAGATCTTTGAACTTATCAAATAAAGCTACTATTAANNTACGTGTAACCAAGCCATATAAACAATATGAAAGTGTTTTTTCTAATCAAATTTTAGATAAAACTATGCCTTTAACTATTGGNAATACATATGTTGTGGCTTATGAAAATGCGGCTACCACATGGGGAGGTAAAAAGGTTANATATGATGGAATAGATTATGAGCCTGGAGATTCTTTTGTTGCAAATGGGCCAACTANTTTAAGTGGNTCTACATCAACTAAAGCAAGAGTAATAGAAGCAAATTCTTTGAATAGTTTTAATCCGGCTTATAATTTTAGTACAGAAAGTATAGTTCCTCTTTCTAATATTGATATAGCAATTGATGCTATGGAGTCTGTTAATGCAGTGCCAAATCCNTATTATGGATATTCTTCATATGAAGTTAATCAGCTAGATAATAGAGTTAAAATTACGAACTTGCCAAAGAGAGCTACTGTAAAAATATTTACCGTTTCGGGTACTTTAGTACGAACATTAAGTAAGGACGATAATATGACATCAATAGACTGGGATTTAAAAAACGATTTTGGTATACCAATTGCATCGGGTCTATATATGATACATGTTAGAGCTAAATTATGGGATTCAGATGCAAAAGCATATGTTGAGAAAGATAAAGTTATAAAATGGTTTGGTGCGTTGAGACCTATAGATTTAGATACTTTCTAATTATAATAAATGATTTTTAAAAACATTAATAGATATGAAACAAATTAATAATATTAGAAAAGTAATTATAGTTTTTTATTTTTTACTTTTTACTATTAGTCACAGTTTTGCTGGTAATCCTCAAAGAGCTGGTCAGGCAGGAGCATCAGAACTTTTAATAAATCCTTGGGCTCGTACTTCTGGGTGGGGTGGGTCTAATGTTGCTGGTGTTCGAGGATTAGAAGGTATATATTCTAATGTTGCTGGTTTAGCTTTTACAGAAAAGACAGAGTTAATTTTTTCTCAAACATCATGGTTGCAATATGGTAGTAAAATGTTTAGTACTGAGCATGCAGTTAGTAATATAAGTTCATTTGGTATATCTCAAAGAGTTGGAGAGTCAGGTGCATTAGGATTTGCCGTAATGAGTATGGACTTTGGAAATATTGAAATTACAACAGTGGATTTGCCAGATGGAGGTATAGGAACATATGCCCCTAAATTTATGAATATGGCATTATCATATGCAAAAATATTTTCTAATAGTATATATGGAGGAGTTACTATGAAGGTTATTTCAGAACAGATATCAAATGTAGGAGCTAGTGGAGTTGCTTTAGATGCGGGAATACAATACGTTACTGGTTCTACTGATAACTTGAAATTTGGTATTTCTCTTAAAAATGTAGGTCCAAGAATGTCTTTCAGTGGAGATGGTCTCTCTTTTCGAGGTTTTGTAGGCGATGAAGATGATTATAAAATGACAGTGGAACAAAGGTCTTCCGAACTTGAGCTTCCAGCATTATTAAATATAGGTATGTCATATGATATCAATATCAATAGACATAGAATAACTGGAGCGGGAACCTTTACTTCTAATTCTTTTCAAAAAGATCAATATAGAATTGGGGGTGAGTATTCTTATAGAGATATGTTAATGTTACGTTTAGGTTATACCTATGAAGAGGGTATTCGTACACCAAGTACTAGAACAACTGCGTTAAGAGGTCCATCAGGTGGTTTTACTATTGAATTACCAATGGGTGATAATGGATCAACATTTGGTTTAGATTATTCTTATAGGCATACTGATCCATTTCAAGGATCACATACTATTGGAGCACGAATTAATTTATAATTCTTCTCTTCTAACTGTTAGAAATTAAAAGTTAATTTTCTCTTATTTTGTATTATTATTAAAACATTATTATGAGTGTAATATATTTATCACAAGAAGGTTTAGACAATTTAAAATCTGAATTGAATAAACTTAAATCAGTTGATCGTCCTAATATTATCAATCAAATTGCAGAAGCTAGGGACAAAGGAGATTTATCTGAAAATGCCGAATATGACGCTGCAAAAGAGGCTCAAGGTTTGCTTGAAGCTAGGATTGTTAAATTAGAAAATGATATAGCAAATTCAAGAGTTTTAGATAAGATTACAGATACATCCACTGTACATTTATTAACAGAAGTTGTAATCAAGAATTTACAGAATGGAATGGAAATGAAATATGCAATTGTTTCTGAATCAGAAGCTGATTTAAAAAATAAGAAAATTTCGGTTGAATCTCCAATTGGAAAAGGACTGATGGGTAAATCTGTCGGAGATGTGGCTAGAATTGAGGTGCCAAGTGGAGTAATTGAATTTAAAATAATGCAAATAAATGCATTATAATGTCAAGTGTTTTTACTAAAATTATTAATAGAGTATTACCGGCCTATATAGTAGCTGAAGATAATGAGCATATTGCTTTTTTAGATATAAATCCAATCGCATATGGTCATCTTCTTGTTGTTCCTAAGTTAGAGGTAGATTATATTTTTGATATCGAAGATCCCCAATACATAAAACTTTTCAGCTTTGCAAAAAAAGTGTCATTAGCTATGAAAAAAGCTATATCCTGTCAAAGAATTAGTATTTCCGTTATAGGAACAGAAGTTCCGCATGCTCATATTCATTTGATTCCGACAAATAGTATTTCTGATGTTAATTTTGAAAAAGAAAAATTATCTTTAACTCATGATAATATGGTTGAAATAACAGAAAAAATTAAAAAGTTTATTTAATTTTTTTTGGATTATTTTGAATGAATGATTTCCAACCGGTATAATTTTTATTTTTATTTTTATTATTTCTTTGAAAATGGTGACAAACAGCTGCTGCTAACCCATCGCTAGCATCTAAGTTTTTCGGCATTTCATTTATTTTAAGTATTGACTTTAACATTAACGCGACTTGCTCTTTACTTGCAGTCCCTTTTCCTGTAATTGCCATTTTTATTTTTTTTGGGGCATATTCAAAAATTGGAATATCTCTATATAGTGCAGCAGACATTGCAACACCCTGTGCTCTTCCAAGCTTTAACATTGATTGCACATTTTTTCCAAAAAATGGAGCTTCTATTGCTAATTCATCTGGACTATATGTATCAATCAAGTTTAAAGTTCGATCAAATATTTTTTTTAGTTTGAGTTCATGAGAAGATAACTTTGATAAATTAATAACTCCCATTTGAATCATAATCATTTCTCTCTTTTTTATATGAATTAATCCATATCCAGTAATGGAGGTCCCTGGGTCAATACCTAATATGATTTTATCAGTTTGCAATTGTTATATTTGTATACAAACATAATCAATGAAATATAAAAAAACTATTAGCTTCATACTAAAGATATCAATTGTTGCTTTAGCATTATTTTTTTTATTTGAGCAATTAAATTCAAACTCTAGTTTTAAGAAATTTGATCTAGATAATATTTTTTTAATGTTAAAAGAGAATTATTTAGTTTTAGTTTTAGTTATTTTTTTAATGTTTTTAAATTGGTTTATTGAAGCTTTAAAATGGAGATTTTTAATTTCTAAAATTGAAAAGATTTCAATCAAAAGATCAATAAGAGCTGTTTTTTCTGGAATAACGATTTCTTCTTTTACACCAAATAGAATTGGAGAATATGGTGGAAGAGTTTTTTGTTTAAATCATGCGGATAGAATCCAAGGTATATTAATTACTGTTATAGGGTCAATGGCACAGTTGATAATAACTATAATTTTAGGTTTAATAGCAATTTTGTTGTTGCCTAATTTAATGCCATCATATGATTTGTTTTTAACTGAATTAGAATTTTCTTATCCTATTATTTTGTTTGTTGTTATATTATTGAGTACACTATTAATTATGTTATTTTTAAATACTTCAATTTTTACAGTTCTTCTTTCTAAGTTTAAATTTTTAAATAGATTTTCTAAGTATAGTAATGTATTTTCATTTTATAATTCATCTGAACTATTAGAAGTGTTATTATATTCAGCCGGTAGATATATGATTTTTACAGCTCAATTTTTTATTCTGTTAAATCTTTTTTCAGTTGAAGTATCATACATTAATTCAATGATTTTAACTTCCACTATGTTATTTGTTATTTCTATAATTCCTACAATTGCAATTACTGAAATAGGTATACGTGGTTCAGTTGCGTTATATCTATTCACTTTAGTTTCAAATAATTCAATAGGTATTTTATCAGCTACTCTTTGTTTGTGGATAATTAATTTAGTTATACCAGCATTAATTGGTATTCTATTTATTTTTACTCTTAGATTTTTTAGAACATAATGCAAATTATTATTTATATAATTTTATTAGCATATTCTTTACTAATTATTCGTTACAAAATTGGATGGAATCTAATAAATTCTTTTAAGAAAATAACATTTACTCCTTCTGTTAGTGTAGTTATTGCACTAAGAAATGAGGAGAAAAATGTTAATAATTTACTCAAATTTTTGCAGGCTCAAAATTATTGTAATAATAGTATAGAGTTTATTTTGGTAAATGATCATTCTACTGATAGTACTCTCTCATTATTAAACAATTCTAAATTAAATAATTTAAGAGTAATTGATTTAAATGATAATGAGCATGGAAAAAAAACAGCAATAATAAAAGCAGTAAAACTTGCAAAAGGAGAAATTATTTTAGCAACTGATGCAGATTGTCGTTTTGATATGAACTGGATTTCAAGCATGGTGGCTTATTTTGAGAATACTGAAGTACATTTAGTTTCAGGCCCCGTTGTTTATAAAAAACAAACAGGAATATTTCATAAGCTACAGTCTTTAGAATTTATTTCATTAGTTATTTCTGGAGCAGGGTCTATCGGTATTAATAATGCTATTTTTTGTAATGGGGCAAATATGGCATATAGAAAAAAATCTTTTATAGACTTCAATGATTTTAACGAAAGTCTATCTCCAAGCGGAGATGATGTTTTTTTGCTTCATAGTATTAAATCTAGAAATAATAAATCTATTGTTTTTGCAAAAGACAATAATGCTATTGTTACAACAGATGGTCAACCAACACTTAATTCTTTTGTAAATCAAAGAAAAAGATGGGCTTCAAAAAGTACTCTTTATAAAGACTTTGCTACCAACTATGTATCTTATTTGATCTTTTTAACTAATTTGACCTTTGTATTTTTATCAATACTGTCTTTTTTTAGTTGGTTATTTTTTATGAATTTTCTGCTATTTTTTGGTATAAAGTTTATAGTAGATTTTTTATTAATTTTTCCTGCACTTAAATTTTTTAAAAGAATTGATTTAGCGAAATTTATTTTACCTTTTGAATTATTATATTCTTATTATATTGTAATTATTGTTTGCTTATCTTTTTACAACCCATTTGAGTGGAAAGGAAGGGTATATAGATAGTTTTATGAAAGATACATCATTAAATAAAATAGCTTGGGATAAATTAAAGAAAAATAAACTCGCTTTTTTTTCACTGTGCTATATCTTTCTTTCTTTCTTTATTGCCTTATTTAGTGTTGTTTTAAGTCCTGATAGTTCTCCAAACGCCAATGAGATGCATATTCAAATTTCAAAAAAAAAACCATTGACAGAAGTCATGTTTTTGCAAATTCCTTTGAAGCAACAAACCAAAAATAATTTTGTGAAATCAATTTTTATAGGAGCTGAGAGAAATTATAAAAGAATCCCAATAGATTACTATAAAAAATTAAATAAAGACATTATTGTTTATTCTGAATATGGTTCTAATAAAAAATTAAATTATAGTGGTGATTATAAAATATTAAATCAAAAATTTTGGCTTGGAACTGATAAGTTTGGAAGAGATTATTTGAGCAGGATTATTCATGGGTCTAGAATTTCACTTTCTGTTGGTTTAATTTCAGTATTTATTTCTTTAATAATAGGTATCACTCTTGGATTAATAGCTGGTTATTATAGAGGAGTAATAGATGATGTAATTATGTGGCTAGTTAATATAATTTGGAGCATTCCTACATTATTAATGGTAATTGCAATTACATTAGCACTTGGCAAAGGATTTTGGCAGGTTTTTATAGCTATTGGTTTTACAATGTGGGTGGAAGTAGCAAGAGTCGTTAGAGGTCAGGTTTTAATAGTAAGAGAGCTAGAATATATTGAAGCAGGTAAGGTTTTGGCTTACAAATCTTTTAGAATTATATTTAAACATGTTTTACCTAATATTATAGGTCCTGTTATTGTAATTTCAGCTGCTAATTTTGCTTCAGCTATTTTAATAGAATCAGGACTTTCTTTTTTAGGTATAGGTGCACAACCTCCTGTAGCTAGCTGGGGTAATATGATTAAAGACCATTATTCTTATATAATAATGGATAAAGCTTATTTAGCTATTATTCCTGGGTTAGCTATTATGTCTTATGTTTTAGCATTTATGTTATTAGGAAATGGACTAAGAGAAGTTTTTGATGTAAAAAACAAATAATAACTAAAATAATAATAATCCACTTATGAATATTATTGTTCCAATGAAAAATAAAATCAGAGTATATGGTAATATTTCTTTTGCCTTTAAACCAGTAATTGCTAAAAGAGGTAAGGCCCAAAAGGGCTGAAGCATATTTGTGATTTGATCACCATATGCAAGTGCCATTACACTTTTTTCAATACTTGTATTGAAATTTGAAGCTTGTATAGCCTCTACAATAATAGGTCCTTGTATAGCCCATTGTCCCCCTCCACTTGGAACAAAAATATTTACAATTCCAGCGCTAAAAAAAGTTAAAACAGGAAAGGTGTGTTCATTAGATATTGTAACAAAAAAACTCGACATAATATTAACCAGACCTGATTGATTCATAATTCCCATTATTCCAAAATAAAGAGGAAATTGAATTAATATGCCCGAGGTCCCCCCAATAGATTGTTGGATGGATTTTAAAAAATTAGCAAATGTTTGATGCATTAGTATTGATAAACCAAATAATATTAAATTAATATAATTTGGTGTTATAATATTTAAAGAAGGTTTTTCAGGTAATATAAAAGTTTTATAAAGAATGTAACAGATAATGATGCCGCCAAAAATTGATGCTAATATTTTACTATGATCTAATTTTTCAACACCAGTTATTTCCTCAAGTTCCTTTTTTTCTTTTTTATCAGTTTCG
Source organism: Flavobacteriales bacterium (assembly GCA_002711125.1). Classification (GTDB taxonomy): domain Bacteria; phylum Bacteroidota; class Bacteroidia; order Flavobacteriales; family BACL11. Next base: position 512,301 of record PAHN01000010.1, on the reverse strand, counting down.
AGGTTAATTATTTTACCACTTTTTCTTTTTCCTACAGCATACATAATTAAAGGAACGAGAATAAGTAACATAATAGAGATAATTATATTCATGTTGGAAAAAATTGTTTCAGCTTGAGATATCACTCCCATTTTTTCTTCTAAAAAGTGTCCTTCCTCAGCAATTTTTATTGGAGCAGAGCCTGAAATACCGCCATGCCAAACCATCATTCCTGAATAACCTGCTGCTCCGATTAGTGGATAGTTTAGTGTAATATTATTCTTACTGGCATATTCTCCAACTTTTCTTGCAAAGATTGCTCCAAAAACCAATCCCAAACCCCAATTAAAAAAAGACACTAATATGGTTGAAAATGTAATAATAGCAGCGGCAGTTGCAGTATTTGAACAATATTTAATTACTTTAAATATTAAGTTGTTGATTGGTCGACTTAATGCAAGAGTATGTCCAAGAACTAACATTAACATCATTTGAATGGCAAACTCTAATAATTTGGAGTTCCATATCCCTTGTTCCCAAAAGGATAAAATTTGTAAAAAATAACTACCTTTTTGTTTAGGTTCTGTAACAAATAAAGCTAGAATAATAGTCAAAAAGGTTAATAATACCGCAATTGTGAATGGAGCAGGTAATATGCTTTTTGAGCTATTTTTTTGATCTATCATTTAAAACGGTAAATCATCATCATCAGAAGAGGGGGTGTTAAATTCAGTAGGGCTTTCTACATTTTCTGATGAATCATTACCTAGGCTTTCTATTTTCCATGCATCAATGTTATGGAAATATCTCCCGTTATATTCTTTAGAAGATAAATTAAAAGAAACTTTAATTTGTTCTCCTTCATTATAATGATTTAGCAATTCAATTTTTTCTTCTCCAAACAATTGAAAGCATATTTCGGGATTATATTGAGATCCAGTATCTAATACAAATGTTTGCTTTTTCCATTCATTTCCTGCTTTAGAAGTGCCGCTTTCAACACTTAATTTTCTGCTTAATTTTCCTGTAATTGTTAAACTCATTTTTTTTAAATTAAATTTATTTGCAAACTTACTTTTTTTTATTTTTAATAAAATCTTTAAAGTTGATTTTATGCATTAATGTTAAAAAATAATATCTTTGTCGATATGCGGGTGTGGCGGAATTGGTAGACGTGCTAGACTTAGGATCTAGTGCCGCAAGGCGTGGGGGTTCGACTCCCTTCACCCGCACAATTTTTCCTTATTTTAACTAAAATAACTATTCAATTTTCATATCACATCTTACTTTTTATCATATAAATAAGTGTATTTTTGCACGCCAAAAAAATGCCATATGCAAATTACAACAGAAAACTCAAAAAATCAAACCATAATAATTACTGTAGAAGTTACAGAATCAGATTATGTTGATAATGTGAATAAAGTTTTAGAAGATTATAGGAAAAAAGCTCAAATACCTGGGTTTCGGAAGGGTAAAACTCCAATGGGAATTATTAAGAAACAATATAAAAAGCCTGTTTTAATTGATGAAATAAATAAATTAATTCAAGAAGAATTATATAAATACATCTCTACACAAAAAATTGAAACTTTAGGTTCACCTCTTCCTATTGAAAATAATATAGATTGGGAAAATTCTCAGGATTTTATTTTTAAATACGAAGTTGGTATTGCTCCAAAAATGGAAATTAATATTACACAAAAGGATAAACTCGATTATTATAAAATAAAAGTAGAGAATAAAATAGTAGATGATTATTGTAATGATATTGCAAAAAGATATGGAAAGATGAGTAGCGTAACCAAATCTATTGACGGAGATTTGATTTTTTGTATTATTGAACAATTAGATTCTAGTGGTAATATATTAAAGAATGGGATTTCTAATGAAGCAACTGTTTCAATGGACTATATCAAAGATGATAAGATGAAAAAAATGTTCTTGGGATTAAAAGTTAGTGATGAAATCTCTTTAAATATTAAAACCGCTTTCTCTAATATTTCTGATTTATCTGCCATGCTAGCTGTAGATCAAAATAATGTTGAAAATTTAGATTCAGATGAATTTAAATTTACAGTAAAAAATATTAATCGATTACAACCTGCTGATTTAAATGTAGAATTATTTGATAAAGTCTACGGAAAAGGAGAAGTAAAAACAAAAAAGGAATTTCAACAAAAAGTTAAAGATGAAGCACAATTACAATTTGACAGTGAAAGTAATCGAATGTTAAAGAATGATGTTGTGAATTTTTTAATGAAAAAGTTTGATTTTAAATTACCCAATGATTATCTTAAAAATTGGTTGATAAAAACATCCGATAAAAAAATAACAATGGAGCAAATTGAAAAAGAATATGAAATGTATTCTAAAAGTCTAAAGTGGCAATTAATTGAAAATAATATTTTAAAAAAATATGAAATTAAAGTAGTTGAGGATGAGGTTATTGATTATGCTAAAAAAATGATAAAGCTTCAAATGAAGCAGTATGGTCAGCCTGAGGGTGATGATAAGCAATTATTAGAAATAGCTAATAATGTTTTAAAAAATGAGAAAGAAAAGAAAAAGATTTATGATCATCTTTATGATGAAAAAACATTAAGTGTATACAAAGAACAATTCAAATTAAAAGAAAAAAGTATTACTTATGATGATTTTGTTAAATTAGCAAAAGAAAAAAATAAAAATGTTTAATATGAATTACTCAAAGGAATTTGAAAAATATGCAACTAAAGATAAAGGAATAAGTAGTTTGCATCTATCTGAATTTAAATCAGTTTATGGTAATTATATCTCGCCTACCATTATTGAAGAAAGACAAATGAATATTGCAAGCATGGATGTTTTTTCAAGATTAATGATGGATAGAATAATTTTTTTAGGTGTACCCATCAATGATTACGTTGCTAATATAATTCAAGCACAACTCTTGTTTTTAGAATCTGTTGATGCAAAAAAAGATATTTTAATTTATTTGAATTCTCCTGGAGGAAGTGTTTATGCAGGGCTTGGTATATATGATACAATGCAATATATTAATCCTGACGTTTCAACAATTTGTACTGGGATGGCAGCATCTATGGGTGCTGTTTTGCTATGTGCTGGGGCTAAATCTAAAAGAAGTGCTTTAAAACATTCAAGAGTCATGATTCATCAACCTCTTGGTGGAGCACAGGGACAAGCATCTGATATTGAGATAACAGCAAATGAGATTAAAAAACTCAAAAAAGAGTTATATGATATTATTGCAAAGCATTCTGGCCAAGATTATGATAAGGTTTGGTCTGATAGCGACAGAGACTACTGGATGACTGCTGATGAGGCAAAAGAATATGGTATGATTGATGAAGTTCTAGAGAGAAAAAAATAATGTCAGAATCTGAAAAAGTTCATTGTTCTTTTTGTGGTAAAAATAAACAAGACACGAATATTTTAATAGCCGGTCATTCTGCACATATTTGCGATTTATGTATTCAACAAGCCCATGAAATCGTAAAAGAAGATATTGTTGCAAAAAAATCATTCCTTGAGGAGTTTCAGTTACTTAAACCAAAGAAAATAAATGCTTATTTAGATGACTTTGTAATTGGACAAAATGATGTGAAAAAAATAATTTCTGTCGCTGTTTATAATCACTATAAGAGAATTCTTCATTTAGAAAAAGATCAAGATAATATTGAAATTGAAAAATCAAATATTATTATGGTTGGTAGGACAGGAACAGGTAAAACATTAATTGCGAAAACTATAGCTAAATTATTAAATGTGCCATTTTGTATCGCAGATGCAACAGTCTTAACCGAAGCGGGATATGTAGGAGAAGATGTTGAAAGTATTCTAACAAGGCTGTTACAAGCTGCTGACTATGATGTTAAAAAGGCGGAGCGCGGTATAGTTTTTATTGATGAAATTGATAAAATAGCACGTCGAAGTGATAATCCATCAATTACTAGAGATGTCAGTGGGGAAGGAGTACAACAAGCAATGCTTAAACTTTTAGAGGGGACTGTGGTTAATGTTCCACCTCAAGGAGGAAGAAAACATCCTGATCAGAAAATGATAGCGTTAAATACAAATAATATTTTATTTATAAGTGGAGGAGCTTTTGATGGAATAGAGCAACATATTTCAAAGAGAATGAATACGCGTTCGATTGGATTTAGAACAATAAAAGAAAATGATTTAGATTCACAAAATCTTTTAAAATATGTTTCTCCTATTGATTTAAAAGCATTTGGTCTTATCCCTGAATTAATTGGAAGAATGCCTGTAGTCTCTTATTTAGATCCTCTTGATCGAGAAGCCCTTAAAAGAATTTTAATTGAACCCAAAAATGCATTAGTTAAACAATATCAGAAATTATTTGAAATAGAGGGGGTTGTATTGACTTTTGATCGAAAAGCAATTGATCTTATTGTAGATAAGGCTATGGAGTTTAATTTAGGCGCAAGGGGGCTAAGGTCTATATGCGAAACAATTATGTTAGATTTGATGTATGAAGCCCCTTCAGAAGAATCAAAAAAAGAAATAAAGATTACAGCAGCATATGCAAAAAATCAGATTTCTAAACTGTCATTTTCTAAATTAGATGCTGCTTAGTTAATACTCTACTACTAAAGGGTATTTTTCATTATTAATTATAACATCTACATTGCAGTCACATGTAGAATCTCCGTATTGAACAATTCTAGAAGGATAGCCATCAGGATTTATTTCTGCACTTCCACTAGTAATTACACAAGAAGGTAAGCAACTTAAATCTATGTGCAATGGGTCTATTATTTGCATGCTAAACGTATTTCCATTGGCAGCGTTACCATTAGATAAACCTGTATCCCTATAAATATCGTCTGAGAGATCTAAATATGTTTCAGTTCCCGAAATCCACTCTCTTATTTTATTTGATTGCCAATTAATAACACCATTTTGAGTGTTAATACTAGCATTATTGACATCAATATTAAACCATAAATTTTGATTGCTATTTTTTCCATTATTAGTCACAATCATTTCTCCTTGAATCAGTTTATTATTTATATAGAAATTATCGAAAGTTGTAGTGATAACAGAAAGAGAATCTCTATAATTACCAGAAAAGGTGACATTTATTATTCCTTTTCTTAATTTATTATTATATAGATAATTGGTGCTTCCAAAATTAATCAATAGTGTATCAATATTTGATGTGTCATTATTTAATAGAGTATATTGTGGATATTGTTTTTGTGTCTTATTATTAGAAATTCCATTTTCAACAATTCTTAATACATCATTGAAAATACTTTCTGCTATTAGATTATCTTGTGATGCTTGAGTGCTATTGAGCTCTGGATTTAAAATAACTTCATCTTCTTTGCAAGAATATAAAAGAATAATTAGGAGACTAAATATGAGGCTAAAGTATTTCATATGTTTTTCGTAAAATTAGTTATTTTTTTCAAATATTAAAAAGCTAAAGCTGTATCTGTGTTTTTCATCAACATCATGTTTAACTCTATTTTTTTCTATCCATTCGGGTCCTAGTTTTGGGAAAAATGTATCTCCTTCAAATTTATGATGTACCTTAGTGAGGTATATTCTATCTACTAAGTCTTCTTCCAATGCTAGTTTATAAATTTCTCCACCTCCAATAATGAATGGCTCCTTATCATTATTATTTTTCGCAATATTTATTGCTTCTTTTATAGAGCTCGCTACCACGCAATCTTTTGCAAAATAATTCTTATTTCTGGTAATAATGATATTCGTTCTATTAGGAAGAGGTCTAAATTTATGAGGTATAGATTCGAAGTTTTTACGCCCCATTATTACATGATGATCTTTTGTAGTATCTTTAAAGAACTTCATGTCTGTCGGGAGATGCCAGATAAGATCATTGTCTTTACCAATGACATTATTTTCACATGCAGCAACTATTATTGATACTATCATGATTTTTTTATCATATTATATATAACCCCTCTTTTTTCTAAATATTCTTTTATGTATTTAAAATGATTGCCAAGAAATTCTGGTGGTGAGATTCCTATTTGATTATATTTTTTATTTATAACTAAATTTGCTACAGCGGTGCATGTATAGCCAGTAGTTCTTGCCATAGATATAGTGTTATCTTGAAATCTGTCTAATAAATTGTATTGATATTGTACTTTTTTTTCATTTTCTAGTCCTTCTATTATTATTCTCATAACAGTAAAGTCTTTGTCTCCTTCTTGCATTTTCCATTTTGGAAATAATAACTTTGCAGTCATGTCTATTGGTCGGATTTTATTACCTTTTACATCAATTTCATCATACGAAAAGAATCCACTTTCTCTTAGAACTTTTAAATATTCAACACAACCAGGATATCTTAATGTCTTTTCAATCATATTTGGGACATGAGACATAGTTTTTATTAATGTCCTTAAGCCATCAGAGTTCCAGCTTTCCAATGTTCCTATTTCTTCAAAATTCACTAATTCAGTATCTGAAAGAGCTTCTTTTGTAATTACAGATGAGTTTTGAACATATCGAGCAGGTCTAATATACTCTTCAATTACATCAATTGGAGAAAATACAGCTTGATATTCATATGGCCATTCTCTTTTTTCAGGTAGTCCCCCTACTAAACATTCATAATCAGTTATTTCCATATTCTGATCATGGTAGCCAAAAATAATATTTCCCATGCCAGGAGCAACTCCACAATCCATTATGGCAACAACTTTATTTTTTTTTGCTAATTCATCAAGCCCAAAAGGATCTTCTGGATAGAAAGAAATATCAACAATATTTTTTTTAGATTCAATTACATCTCTCATCATTTTATAGCCCATAAAACCAGGAACTGCTCCAATGACTAGGTCAAAATCTGCTATCAATGATTTTAGTTTTGTTGTATTTGAAATATCTGCACATATAGTTTTTATACCATTTAATTTGGCTAAATTTTCCTGTGAAATATCTACACACGTAACATCATGAGTAAGTGCTAAATCTTTAGCCATTACACCACCAACTAAACCTGCTCCCAAAACAATTATATTTGCCATTATACTGCTACTTTTCCTTTTATATGTGGATGATATTCATAATCAAACAATTCAAAATCATCAAATTTAAAATCAAAGATATCCTTTACAGCTGGATTTATTTTCATTTTTGGTAACTTTTTACAGTCTCTTGATAATTGAAGTTTAACCTGTTCAAAATGATTTGTATAAATGTGGGCATCACCTAAAGTATGTATAAATTCTCCGAGTTTAAGGTTGCAAACTTGTGCTATCATCATAGTGAGTAGGGCATATGAAGCAATATTGAAAGGGACACCTAAGAAAATGTCTGCACTTCTTTGATACAGCTGGCACGATAGTTTGTTATTTGCTACATAAAACTGGAAAAAAGCGTGACAGGGAGGTAAAGCCATCTGATCAATTTCTCCAACATTCCATGCACTGACAATAATTCTTCTACTATTTGGATTGTTTTTTAATGCATTTATTGTTTGTTGAATTTGATCAATATGTTTGCCATCTGGTGTTGGCCAGCTTCTCCATTGATATCCATACACATGACCAAGGTCTCCTTTGTCATCGGCCCATTCGTCCCAAATACGAACTCCATTATCTTTAAGATATTTAATATTTGTATCTCCCTTTAAAAACCAAAGTAGTTCATGGATGATAGACTTTAAATGTAGCTTCTTAGTAGTAATACAAGGGAATCCTTCAGATAAATCAAATCGCATTTGATGACCAAAGATACTTTTTGTTCCTGTTCCTGTCCTATCTTCTTTTAGTGTGCCTTCTTGCATCACTTTATCCATTAAATCTAAATATTGTCTCATTTATTTTATTTATTTTTCTTTTATATAATAGCTCCCTCTACCTTTTTGGTCAAAAACTATACTTCTAAATATTTCTCCATAGTTGTAGTATGGAGTAGTAATTTTATCTTCAGTTATTTCTCCTGCAAGGCCTTTGAAAGGATAGTAAGTTATTTTTTGGATATTTCCTTTTTCGTCATACTCAGAAATTAGACCAATTTTTTCATCACAATATTTCATGCCATGTTCTTTTATGTTTCCATTATCCCAATATATAAAATATTCAGTTGGAGGGGCTTCTTGACAAGCATCAATATTACCCCATATAGGATTTTCCCACCCTTGAATATACCCTATGCTTTCATCAATCCGTCCTTCTTTTCTATCATATAGCATCATAAGTGATAAAAAACCATTTGAATATACTTTTAATCTATTAAAGTTATAGGGGAAGTCCAATGACGAACTTAGAGCAAAAGTCACACCAGTATAAGGCTCATTATTTAAACAGTATTTATAAATTGTATCACAATCCTCCCAACTCTTATCATCTTTCTCGCAAATACGGTAGCCACATTCCACTAATTCATTTTCTGGAATTAAATTTTCTGGAAGATTAGAACAAATAGTACGAATTTGACCAATTGCGCAATTTGAAAATAATAGTAATATCAATATGACTTTATACATAAAATTAAATAATCATTCCCACAATTACTGCAGTAAATAATGACGCTAATGTCCCTGCTATTAATGCTAAAAAACCAAGTTTAGATAAATCTCTTTTTCTTGATGGAGCAAGAGCTCCTATTCCTCCAATTTGAATTCCAATAGAAGCGAAATTGGCAAAGCCACATAAGATATATGTGGCAATAATTATAGATTTATATTCTACAAAAGCTCCTACGCTTTTCATCTCTCCTAAAGAGACATAAGCTACAAATTCATTTAATACAGTTTTCTCTCCTAATAATTGTCCAACAAGAAACATATCTTCTTTACATACACCCATTAGCCAAGCTAAAGGGGCTCCTAGATAACCTAGAATCATATTTAAAGATAACTCAGAATACTGCGTGTTTTCAGCTATTAAAGAATTTATAGTTGTCCATTGTCCAATTTTTAGAAGTACAAAGTTAGACATAGATATTAGAGCAATAAATACTAACAGCATTGCCCCAACATTAACTGCTAACTTAATTCCGTCTGTTGTTCCTTTAGATATTGCTTCTAAAGCATTACTTCCAATATTTTCTTTAGAAAGCTCAATCTTTGTTTCAAACTTTTCTTCTTCCGGCCATAATATTTTTGCTGCAATAACTGCTGCTGGAGCAGACATTACAGAGGCTGCTAGTAAATGTTTAGCAAACATTATTTGTTGTGTGGGGTCATCACCTCCAAGGAAACCAATGTAAGCAGCTAAAACACCACCAGCTATAGTAGCCATACCTCCGCTCATCAAACATAAAATTTCAGACATCGTCATTTTATTTAAATAAGGTTTAACCAAAAGAGGTGATTCAGTTTGACCTAAAAATATATTTCCAGCCGCCGCTACACTCTCCGGGCCAGAAAGTCCCATAGATTTTTTCATCATCCAGGCAAAACCATATATGATTTTTGGGATGATTTTCCAATAATAAAATAAAGATGTAAGAGCGGAAAAAAATATTACAGTGGGTAATATCATCACTACAAAATTCATTAGTGGAGATTCAATAACACCACTACTAAATGATCTAAATAAAAACATGGTACCATCTTGAGTAAAAGAAATAATTTTTGTGAATATTTTCCCAATAAATTCAAATGATGAAGAAACAAAAGGTACTTTTAAAACAAGAACCGCAAAAATTATTTGAATTATTAAACCTTTACCAATTAAGCTCCAGTCGATAGCTTTTTTGTTTCTGCTAAATAAGAATGAGATAAATAACAGTGCTGAAATTCCTAATACCCCTCTTAAGATTGAGTTGATTGATAATCCGCTTGAAGGTTGTGGCGATTTTATCTCGTTAATTTGTTTGGTATCCTTGATAAATGTGTAATTGATTTTATTTTCAGAAAGAATTAAATGATCTTTTTCAACTTTTATTTTATATGTACGTATAGTGTCAATGTTTAAGACTTCCTGATAATCGGGAGCTTTTTCACCTGATAATCTTTTATTTAAATAATAAAAGGAAAGGTCGAGTGTAATTGAATCTAGAGCCCATCTTCCTTTTTCATATTTTTTTGCATCTTTTAATTCATATAAAAAAGTTCCATCCTCATTAATGAGCATATAATCTCCATTAGCTATTGGTATTAAATTTTTATCACTTGAATCTTTTGTGTATTTAATACTTTCAAAAAGCCATTTTCCTTTAATATCTATTGAAAATAAATTTAAATTTGAGAAAAAAAGTAACGAGATGATAACTAATAATTTTTTCATTTATTTTTTTCTCTTTTTTTTATTTCATCTCTAATTTTTGAGGCTTTTTCATAATCTTCATCTTCTATAGCAATATTCAATAAATTTTTTAGTTTTTTGATACTAAGTGAAGCAATTTTTTTTGATTTTTCAATTTTCTTATCCTTAATTTCAAAAGATGCATCTTGTTGTTTTGAGCTGTTGATAATAATTCCTGCTCTTGCCAGAATATCTTCATATGTAAAAATAGGACACTTATATCTTAATGCAATTGCAATTGCATCCGAAGTTCTTGCATCAATAGCTTCTTCGTTACCCGTGCTAGTGTTTTTACAATAAAAAGAGGCATGAAATATGCCTTCAATTAATGTGTGAATAACAACTTTCTGAACAGTTAAATTAAATTTATCTCCAATATTTTTGAATAAATCATGCGTTAATGGCCTATTTGGTTTAGAAGAGCCTTCAAGAGCTATTGCAATAGAGCGAGCTTCACACCAACCAATTACTATTGGCAATTGTCTTTTGCCAGTTAATTCATTCAGTATCAATACATATGCATTGTTTTGAGAATCACTTTGTTTGATGGCTGCAATATCAAGTTGAATAAACTCCAAATTATTTAATTTTTTTTATTTCTTCAATTAATTTAGGTACTACTTCAAATGCGTCCCCTACTATTCCGTAATCTGCAGATTTAAAGAAAGGAGCTTCTGGATCAGTATTTATTACAACCATGACTTTTGAAGAGTTAACTCCAGCTAAATGTTGTATGGCACCAGATATTCCTATTGCAAAATATAGATTAGGAGAAACAGCTTTACCAGTTTGGCCAACATGTTCATCATGAGGTCTCCATCCAATGTCAGAAACAGGTTTGGAACATGCAGTTGCAGCGCCTAAAAGGCCAGCTAAATCTTCAATCATCTTCCAGTTTTCAGGTCCTTTAAGTCCTCTACCAGCAGAAACAATAATTTCCGCTTCAGTTAAAGACACTTTTCCAGTTGTAATTTCTTGCCCTTTACATCGAATATTTTCAGAAATGCTTATAGTTCTTTTATCTATATTACAACTTTTTTTATTTTCAATAACTCCAAAAGAATTTGAAGCTAAACAAATAATTGCTTTATCTGAATTAACTTTTACTTTTTCAATTGCTTTACTTGAAAAAGATTTGCGTTTTAAAGTTACAGGACTTACTTCTAAAGGTAATTCAATTGCATTAGAAACTACACCAGCTTTAATTTTTGCACTAAGTCTTGAAGCAATCATTTTAGAAGTATTTGTTGATGCAAATACAATAATATTAGCATCAACGCTATTTTCTGCTAAGAAATTACTTGTTGTTTCACTATCTCCTTTTTCAATTTTATTACAAGCAAATACTTTTTCAGCTCCGTAATTGCCTAGTTTTGCTAGTTCTTCTTCACTTTCTTCTCCAAAAGAAACAGCAATAACGTTTGTTGACAGCATTTTCGCTACTTCACTTGCATATGAAACAGCTTCAAATGTACTTTTTCTAAATTTTCCTTCCCAACTTTCTGTATAAACTAATATTGACATTTTTTTTTTTAAATTACTTTAGCTTCATTTTGAAGTAATGAAACNAATTCAGATATATTTTCAGAAGAAATAATTTTACAATCACCTCTTTCACTTGGTTTTTCAAAGTTTATTGATTCAGTTAACAAATCATTATTTTTTGGTTCTAATACCAAAAGTGGTTTTGTTCTAGCCTGCATGATTCCTCTCATATTAGGAATTCTAAGCTCGGATTCTTCAACTAATCCTTTTTGTCCTCCTATTACTAATGGTAAGTCTATTTCAAGAGTTTCTTTTCCACCATCAATTTCTCTATCGAGNTTTGCAATGTTGTTTGATATNTCTAGNCCATTACACGCATTTACAAATGGATNTTTAACTAGTTCAGCAATTATCCCTCCAACAACTCCACCGTTATAATCACTAGATTCTTTGCCACATATNATAAGNTCAAACTGNTTTTCGCTAATGTAGTTACTAATTTCAACTGCTGTTGAATAACTNTCTTGAGGAGACATATTCACTCTTATAGCTTCATCTGCACCAATTGCAAGAGCTTTTCTTATAACTGGTTCTACAGNCTGTTCTCCTACAGTTATTGNAGTTACTTTGCCCCCATGTTTTTCTTTTAACATTATTGCTTTTGTTAATCCAAATTCATCATATGGGTTAATTACAAACTGNACNCCTGAAGAATCNAATTTACTTCCGTTTTCTGAAAAATTAATTTTTGTTGTGGTATCAGGTACACTACTGATACAAACTAAAATATTCATTTTTTTTTTTGTTTAAGTTATTAATTAAGCAAATTTAGATAAAATGCTGTAAATAGAATTATTTATATTACCATAAATATAATATTGTGAATATTAATTGTCTATCTAATATTTGATTTATTTAAAAAGACTATTTTTGCATCCGTTTTTATAAAATAAGTTTAATTAAAAATTATAATAAGATGGAATCATTTATGATTTATATNCCAGCTGTATTAGCAATAGTTGGATTAATATATATGTTACTGAAAAGGTCTTGGGTTATGAAGCAAGATGCGGGAGATGGGAAGATGAAAGAAATCTCTGATCATATTTATGAAGGAGCATTAGCTTTTCTAAGAGCAGAGTATAAACTATTATCAATTTTTGTTTTAATTGTTAGTGCATTACTTTTTATGGTATCAACAATTGTNGAAACTACACATTGGATGATTGTTATTGCTTTTGTTTTTGGTGCTGTTTTTTCTGCTTTTGCTGGTAATATTGGAATGAAGATTGCTACAAGNACTAATGTTAGAACAACTCAAGCAGCTAAAACATCATTGCCTAAAGCATTAAAAATATCTTTTGGTGGAGGGACTGTTATGGGGCTAGGNGTNGCAGGATTAGCTGTCCTTGGTTTAACAGGTTTTTTCATCTTTTTTTATAATTATTTTGCAACAGAAGAAAATGCTATGTTGATTACTTTAGAAGCACTCGCTGGATTTTCATTGGGTGCTGAGTCAATAGCATTATTTGCTCGTGTCGGAGGTGGAATTTATACAAAAGCGGCTGATGTTGGAGCAGATTTAGTGGGTAAAGTAGAAGCTGATATCCCTGAAGATGANCCNAGAAATCCAGCAACAATTGCTGATAATGTGGGNGATAATGTAGGTGATGTTGCGGGTATGGGAGCTGATTTATTTGGATCTTATGTTGCTACTGTTTTGGCAGCGATGTTACTTGGTTATTATTTAATAGAGGATATGGCAAGTACAGCTTTTGAACAAGTTGGAGGGATTGTTAATGGAGCAATTCTATTACCCATGGCAATTGCAGGTGCAGGAATTATTATTTCTGCAATTGGAACTATGCTAGTTAAAATTAAAGATAACGATGCGAAAGAGAGTAAAGTCATGGCAGCATTAAATAAAGGNAATATTACTTCTATAATATTAGTTGCNATCTCAAGTTATTTTTTAACAATTTACATGCTTCCCGAAATAATGGTTATGAACTTTTTTGGAGAGGGGATGCANCAGTTTAGTTCTATGGATGTATTTTACGCTTCATTAGTAGGTTTAGTAGTTGGTGGACTGATTTCATCAGTAACAGAGTATTATACAGGTTTNGGTAAAAAGCCTATACTTAAAATAGTACAACAATCTAGCACTGGTGCTGCAACAAATATAATTTCTGGTTTAGCTACTGGTATGATATCTACCTTTCCATCAGTTTTATTATTTGCTGGAGCAATTTGGGCTTCTTATGAATTTGCAGGATTCTATGGTGTTGCGATGTCGGCATCTGCTATGATGGCAACAACAGCTATGCAGTTAGCTATTGATGCNTTTGGGCCAATATCTGATAATGCAGGTGGAATTGCTGAGATGAGCGAACAAGATCCTNTTGTNCGAGAAAGAACAGATATTTTGGATTCAGTTGGTAATACTACAGCTGCAACTGGAAANGGTTTTGCAATAGCATCCGCTGCCTTAACATCTTTAGCATTGTTTGCTGCCTATGTAACATTTACAGGAATTGATGGNATAAATATTTTTAAAGCTCCTGTATTAGCTATGCTTTTTGTAGGAGGGATGGTTCCNGTTGTTTTTTCTGCNCTTGCAATGAATGCTGTCGGAAAAGCAGCAATGGAAATGGTATATGAGGTAAGGAGACAATTTAAGGAGATTACAGGTATTATGGAAGGAAAGGGAAANCCAGANTACGATAAATGTGTTGATATATCTACAAAAGCCTCNTTAAAGGAAATGATGGCCCCTGGTTTGATGACCATTTTATTCCCNNTAGCTATNGCATTCGTTCCTATGATTTTTGGAATGGATAANAAGGAAATTGCTGAAATGTTAGGAGGGTACATGGCAGGTGTAACTGTAAGTGGTGTTCTATGGGCAATTTTTCAAAATAATGCAGGAGGTGCNTGGGATAATGCTAAAAAATCATTTGAGGCAGGAGTTGAAATTAATGGAGAGATGACATATAAAGGTTCGGAAGCGCATAAAGCTTCTGTTACGGGTGANACAGTNGGAGATCCTTTTAAGGATACTTCAGGGCCTTCAATGAATATTTTGATTAAATTAACTTGTTTAATTGGTTTAGTTGTAGCACCAATTTTAGGCGCTCATACTAGTAACTCTTCTGAGCATTCTAGTACTTCAATGCAAGAAGATGCTGAAATTTATGTTGAAAAATGTGCATGCCCATATCTTGAAATATTAAGTGATTGTGATACATATACTGAAGAAATTGAAAAAAAGTATCCCGAAGGGAAAGAAAGAAATGAGATGATAGAGCTTATAAGAAAACTTTCTGAGGATTGCAATTAGATTCAAAAAAAAACCGAGAAAGTATTCTCGGTTTTTTTATGCCATATATAATATTTTAAAAAAGACCATTTATTTTTGCATCTATTTTTTCGATTACTTTACTTAAATCTTCATCTTTTTCTGCATAATTTAAATCATCAACATCTATTATAAGTAAATTTCCTTTATCATACTCGCCAATCCAAGCTTCGTATCTCTCATTTAGCCTAGTTAAATAATCTAATCTGATACTATTTTCATATTCCCTACCTCTCTTTTGTATTTGTTCAACCAAAATTGGGACACTAGCCCTAAGATATATCAGTAAGTCTGGACCATCAATGAAGCCGTCCATAAGATTAAAAATTTCCATGTAGTTTTCAAAATCTCTTGTGCTCATTAACCCCATATGGTGTAGGTTTGGGGCAAAAATTTTTGCATCCTCATATATTGTTCTATCTTGAATGTAACTTTTATTACTTTCTTTAATGGATATAACTTGTCTAAATCTACTATTTAAAAAATAGACTTGTAAGTTAAATGACCATCTTTGCATATCTTTATAAAAATCATTTAAATAGGGGTTGTTTTCAACATCTTCGTAATGTGCTTCCCATTTATAATGTTTTACTAATTTAGTAGTTAAAGTTGTTTTCCCAGACCCAATATTTCCAGCAATCGCTATATGCATTTTTTAATTTTTTTACTAAAATAAAAAAAGAATTATTTTAAATGTATGTTAATTGTTATTAGTAGTGAAATTTGTTGAAAACTTATTTTTAATAGTAATTATTTCTTCAGCAATTTTTCTGCTTTCATTAAGTCTAGGAATTTTATTTTGCCCTCCAAGACGATTGTTTTGTTTTAACCATATGTAAAACTCATTATTTTCAATAACTATAACTTCAGGAAATTTTAAAATAAGATCGTCTGTTCTTTTTGCTTCATAATCTGAATTAAGTTGCTTAAGTATCTTGTCTATTTTTATCATAAATAATTTAATATCAATAGGTTTTTTTTCAAACTCAATAAACCATTGATGGCCTCCTGATTTTTTGTCAATAAAAATAGGAGCTATTGTATAGTCGTTAATTGAGCAATTATATTTTTTGCAAGCTTCACTGATTGCCTGGTCAGTATTATGAACCATTAGTTCTTCTCCAAAGGTATTGATACAGCTTTTAGTTCTTCCAGAAATTTTTATTCTAAATGGAGAAATACTTGTAAACTCTATAATATCTCCAATCATATATCTCCAAAGACCTGCATTTGTTGACATAATTAATGCATACTTTTTACCTAATTCTACATTTTTTAAATTGATTGTATCTAATTCACCTTGTCTGTATTTCTCCATGTCAAGAAATTCATAAAAAATCCCATAATCTAACATGAGAAGCATACCTTCTGATGGAGATTGATCTTGAACAGCAATAAACCCCTCTGAAGCATTATAATTCTCTAAGTAATTCATTTTTTTACTTGGGATTAGCTCTTGAAATTGTTTTTTATATGGTTCAAAATTAACTCCGCCATGCATATATAGTTCTAAATTAGGCCATAATTCTGAAATATTTTTTGCTCCACTTAATGCTAAAATTCGTTTTAGTAATATAAGCATCCATGATGGTACTCCTGTTAAACTTGTTATATTTTCATTCATTGCTTGATGAGCAATTTTATTTAATTTCTCATCCCATTCTTTCATAAGTGCTGTTTTTAAATCTGGCACTCTATGATAGCTTACCCAAAATGGAAATTCGTTTAATAGTATTGCAGATAAATCTCCTTCTTGATTTTTTTCTTTTGAAGATTTATTTAAAGCTCCTCCAAGCATTAACCCTTTCCCATTATACAAATCGCTTTTAGGAAAGTTGTTTTCATACAATGCCAGCATATCTTTTCCCGCTTTAAAATGACATTCTTGTAAGCATTCATCAGTTATTGGTATAAATTTACTTTTACTATTTGTAGTTCCTGAAGATTTAGCAAAGCGTTTTATTTTACCAGGCCATAAAANATCATTNTCTCCATTTCTTATTTTATTTATATATGGGGCTAGTTCTTCATATTTTCTGATTGGAATGTTTTTTTTAAAAGTGTTNTAATCTATAATTTTATCAAAATTATGTTCTTTTCCAAATGATGTTTTTTTACCTTTTTTGATTAAATATTTAAAGATTTCGTTTTGACAATCAAANGGCTTATCNATAAATTTATCAATATTTTTAATACGTTTCTGTATTACTAAAGAAAGTATNGANTTTTTAACAGAGAAGTTAGCCAATTTTGTAATTTTAAAGGCTGAAAAATACAAAATAATGTTGACAGATTCACTAAAAAAAATGAGGACTGAATTATTAGATGTTGTAAACTATAATCTAAATATTCATGGTGTTAATNACNTAATGAATGATTACTTAGNNAAGAGAATAAAAATTTCATGGAAAGGTNTAGTNATTTGTTCATGCGGGANAAAGATGAAGAAATTTTATCGAAGCTCAGGCTTTTGTTATAAATGTTATTGGGAATCNCCACTTGCATCACAGTCAATCTTTAAACCAGAGCTTTGTACTGCTCANCTTGGTATTGAAGAGCGAGATCTTNCTTGGGAAAAAGAGTTTCAACTNACAAAACATTATGTTTATTTAGCAAATTCTTCAGGTATTAAGGTAGGAATAACAAGAGGTACTCAGGGGGTGATTAGATGGATGGATCAGGGAGCTAGTCAAGCTATTTTATTAGCAGANGTTCCAAANAGAAGATTNTCTGGTGATATTGAGGTTGCTTTAAAACCTTTTGTTGCAGATGTCACTAATTGGAGAAAGATGCTTTCAGGAGANCCTAATCCTGTTGACTTNNTAAAAGTTAAGAGTGAACTTATTCCACATGTTCCATCACAACTCCAACAATATATTTCTTCTGATAACACTATTACTGAAATAAAGTATCCCGTCAAGAAATACCCTGTTAAAATAAAAAGTGTTAAACTTGAAAAAAGTGATGTGATTGAAGGCANATTGNTAGGNATCAAAGGTCAATACTTAATCTTGGATCAAGATAGAGTNTTTAACGTNCGTTCTCACGAAGGTTTTATTGTNGANTTTAATATTCAGGATTCATCTCAAGTAACCTTATTTTAACTCAATAATGTATGGCATTCTTGCTTGAATTTTATCTTGCTGTAGTAAATCTTCAATTGGATCAATTANTTTACTANTAACACCTAATTTTTGAATTAATAAATTTGAGATTGTTGCATCTTCTCCAATTTTTAGCATTAAATCTTGTAATAAATCTTTTTTCTTTGGCAAAGATATTATTTGATGGTCTTTAATTTTAGCTAAATTGCATGCAATATTTATTGCCTCTTCTAATCCNCCATAGGAATCTATAAGTCCTATTGACTTTGCATCATATCCNCTCCAAACTCTTCCTTGCCCAATTTTATCAACTTCATTTGTGGTCATATTTCTTCCTTTAGCTACTTTTGATATAAAAGTATTATACGTTTCTTCTACTCCTTGTTGAATTTTTTTTCTTTCAAATGTTGTTANTGCTCTATCAATACCCATGTCNGNAGATTTATGTGTATTTACGGTNTCAATTGTAATTCCAAGTTTATTTTTATAGAAATTTTGTAAGTTAGGAATCATTCCAAANACACCTATTGATCCAGTCAGTGTTGTTNGATTGGCAAGAATATGNTCAGCTTCGCATGCAATATAATATCCTCCACTAGCTGCATAATCNCCCATAGATACTACAAATGGTTTTTTNATCAATTGNGTTTCTCTCCAGATTATATCTGATGCTAAAGCACTNCCTCCTCCTGAATTTATACGTAATATAATAGCTTTTACATTTTTATCTTCTCTTGCTTTTTTTATTGCTTTAGCAGTTGTAATTGAGCCAATACTTGTCTCATCTCCGTTTCCTAAGTCAATAGTTCCTGTTGCGTAAATAATCGCTATTTTATTAGAGCTAACTTTTTTGCTTTTATCTTTAACTTCATTATATTTTTCAAGAGATATTAAATTTAATTTTTCTCCTTTAGAAATAGAAATAAGCTTTTTTTCTACCTGATCTTGATAAAGAAGTCCGTCAACATANCCTAGTTCAAGACAGCTTTTAGCATTTTCNAGACTTAAATTATTTGTATGTTCATTTATTAGATTAATAGGTAANTTTCTTTCTTTAGCAATACTTNAAATAATGTTTTTTGATAACGAATTAATTAATAATGACATTTGTTCTCTATTTTCATTACTCATTTTACTAAGAGTAAAAGGCTCTACAGCACTTTTAAATTTACCATGTCTAATTATTTGCATNTCTATATCAAGTTTTTCTAATANTCCTGTATAAAACATTTGAGATATCGAAAGNCCTTTTAATTCAATAACNCCTGCAGGATTTAAATAAATTTCATCTGCAACAGAAGCTAAGTAATATGCTGTTTGTGANTATACTTCAGAATATGCAATGATGGGTTTTTTATATGCTTTAAATTCTAATAACTTATTTCTAATTTCTTCAATTTGAGATAATCCTGCATTAACAAAAGAGGTGTTAATATAAATCGCTTTAATATTATTATCTTTTTTAGCTTTTTCAATANTATCTAGTATTTCTTTTAATTCAATAGACTCGGATTTACCTCCTGTTAAATTTAATTCATCAANAGGGTTGTTAGACGATCTTTCAACTACATTAATATCTGATAAATTGATTTTTAAAACACTATTTTCTTCCACTACAACATCATTGTCNGGNATAATCAAATTAATAATACCTANTAAAATTAATATGAATATTATTGAAGAGACAATCGTTCCTAATATATTAATAAGTACACCTTTAAAAAANGCTTTCATANACATNTAAATTTAGTTGATAAAAATACAANATTTTAATTTTTAAGTTNTTTCTTTCTTTCTATATTTGATTAATTTTTAAATGATGAATACACTTTTTTTACAATTAGGAAGTAATTTGGGNGATAGAGANCAGCTTATCAAAGATGCTATGAATTTGATTAATGAAAAANNAGGAAAAGTTGTNTCTAGTTCTAAAATTTATGAAAGTGATCCNTGGAGAGTAGACGGNCAGAAGAACTATTTAAATCAAATACTTGANGTTCATTCATCTTTATCTGCTGAAGATTCATTAANGGTTTTNCAAGATATAGAAAATGAATTAGGTAGAGTTAGATTAGAAAAATGGGGNGAGAGATTGATAGATATTGATATTATATTTTTTAATAATGATATTATAGAAACTTCTGNTTTATGTATTCCTCATAAGCATATGCATGAAAGAAATTTTGTTTTAATTCCNTTAAATGAAATAGCTNCAGANCANATNCATCCAAAGTATAATAAAACAGTTGCTGATTTNTTNGAAGAATCAAAAGACACCGAAAATGTAGTTGAGTATGCNNTATAATCATATTGCCATTGAGGGGAATATTGGCAGCGGNAAAACTACTTTAGCNGGAATGTTAGCTGCTGATTATAATGTAAGACTAATTTTAGAAAAATTTGCTGANAATCCTTTTTTACCTAAATTTTATAANGAACCAGAAAAAAATGCATTCCCNTTAGANCTTTTTTTTATGGCNGAAAGATATCATCAACTTAAAAGTAATAAAGAACAAGATTTNTTTCAGCCACAAAAGATTTCTGATTATTTTTTTGTGAAATCAAAATTATTTGCCCAAAATAATCTTCANGATGATGAGNGNCAACTTTTTAATAGATTCTTTGAAATTATTTTTTCTTCANTNCCNAGTCCTGATTTAGTNGTTTATTTATACTCAAGTATAGAAAGATTAAGNAAAAATATTATTAAAAGAGGAAGNGATTTTGANCAAGATATTTCAGATAAGTATTTAGAAAATATTCAGNATAATTATCTTGACTATTTAAGAAAACAGCATCATTTTCCTGTNCTTATGCTTGATGTTTCAGACGTTGATTTTGTTAAGCAAAAAGATGTATATGATTCNATNAAAGAGGTAATNAACAATAAGTATGATATAGGTNTTCATCATAAAGTATTATAAATAAAATTATTATGTAAAAAAAAACAGCTTCNTANGAANCTGTTTTAATTTTTAAGTATNTAAGTTTTACTAATTGATTAAATTCTTAAACTCTTCATTTTCACGAAGGTTGANAAATTCTAAATCATTAGCNGCTTCCATTTTNTANCGNATNAT
>PAHN01000010.1:242927-491025 GCA_002711125.1 Flavobacteriales bacterium | reverse complement strand
TCTATTGCTTGTNNAAGATNTTNNATTNCTTCATTNTTATTTCCTTCTCGAGCTGCTGCAATAGCGTTTATGTAATTATCTTCACATCTAAGATCATAATTTCCGTTAAGTATGTTAGCTAATACGGCATTATATGAATTATTTCCTTTATAGAATCTAGCAGCTTTTGCGTATTCTCCTTGTTTAATGTCAAGAATAGCTTGATTCTTTTCTGAAGCTCCTCCTTCGTTAAATAGTTTCTGAGCTCTATCTAATTCCCCTTTTAGGGCAGCAATTATTCCGCGGTTAGCTAAAATATCACTTTGTGTTCCACCTATTTCTTCGGCTTTGTCTAAATATGCAGTCGCCTTAGTCAAATCTCCTGCCATAATATAAAGACATGCTGTGTTGTTGTGTCCTCTCCAATCATTGTGTAGTTCTACAACTTTAGTATATATGCTGATTGCAGTTTCGTTATCGGAAACAAGATTTGCAGCATGTAATAATTCTTTTATATCTAATTCTTCAGGACTTGTTATCGCTAAAGAAGCAATTTCTTCATCTGTTCTTTTTGGCTCGAAGGATCTAATAATAATTGTTGCTTTTCTTAGTTGTGGTAAGATATCATCCTCAATAGCATCATAAACTTCAGCTAAATCTCTAATTCTCTGCTCTCTTACTTCAACATCTTCAATAGAGTTTACTATTCTGTTGATTCTTCCTTTATCTTTTATACTAGATGCATCTACTAGATTTTCAAATCCCATCCAATCTTCTCCAACAGAAGTAAGAGTATATAAGTCATTATTTCTTGCACCGTCAAATTTTAAAGATCTAAGAAGTTGTTTTGTGTAATTTAATGTACTTGTCATTCTTTTTTCAGAAACATTATCATTTAAGTTCACTTTTCCCTCAGGAGAAGCATATGAAACAATTTCTATAGAATGTGTTTTGTATCCATTTTTAGCAAATTCTTTTAGTTCTTTAATATCATCATCACTTTTTTCAGTTGTCCTAATGTTTGACTGATTTACTAAAAAATAAATTGTTGCGGTTTTCTCAAGAATTGTTTCATATTCATAGCCATCATTTTGATTTGCTAAGTCGTAGTTTTCTAAAACTCTAGTTGATGTAGCGATTACCCCATCAGCAATATTTACCGGGCCTAATATTTTTTCTTTATCTTTTAGTTTCGCTACTGCTCGAAGCTCTAAATTTGAGTTAACCATATCATCAGAGTAATTAATATGGTCTGAGTAACTAAAATTCCCACCTGTAGAATTAAAAATTGTAGCCTCTCCTCCAGTAGCTTGTTCTCCTTGAACAGTTATTGTTTTAAAAGCTGTTTCTCCCCCTTCATATACAAGAACAGGTGTGAAGTCAACAGTAGCTTTTTTTATAAAATATTTTGGTTGAAAAGAAGCTTCAAAAGAAAGCGCAACCTTTCCTGCATGTGTTTCTAATGTAGGGGGTGTTGTTGTAAAGCTTGTTGTATCATATTTTTTTGCCATTTGCTCTAGTCCACAAGCACTTAATACTGCTGATGCTACTAGNATATAAAATATTCTTTTCATTCTTTTTAGTTNATTTATTAATAGTTGATGCAAATTTAAACAAATAAAANACCTTTTTATTATATAGNTATCTAGTTTATGCACATTAATTGTTAGTAATTTTANGATGTAGAAACAATTAATTAGATTTGCATGTATNTAAATTTAAATCTTATGAAAAAATATTTTATTATTTCCTTTTTGTTTTTTNATGTTAGTTCAATTTCCCTTAATGCACAGGAAGACAATATTGCCGATNTAATGAATAATAATTTAAATNCTAANTNAGAATTAAACGGTCCTAAAATACTAAATACCAATTCCAAAATTTTTCAAGGTTGGAAAATGGGATTAAATTATGGTTTTACAAGATTTAAGGGGGATGTTACTCAACATGATCATTATCCAGCATATCAAGAAATTGGNGATTTTAGTGAATTGAGAACAGCTGCTTCATTAAGTTTAATTAAGAGAATNAATCCACTTTATTCAATTTCAATTGAATTAGTTAAAGGAAAATTTGCTGGTTTAAGAAGAGNAGACCAATATATGGGATTAAATGTTTNTGANCCTTATGATAATTATGAAGATAGAGGAGATAAATTTGTGGCTGATTTTAGTGAGATTGATTTGCAATTATTTATAAATCTAGATAATATGATGTCTTATTTCTCTCANTACTCAAAGTCAAATAATNTCAATTTGTTTGCTAAACTTGGATTAGGGTATAATGTTTTTAGTTCTGTGAGAAGAAATTTNTTTTCCNATAGTTATATATATAGTTATGGTTATTCAGATGAAGGAGATAATACAATTGATACAGATTATGGAACAGAAAAAAAACCTTTTTTTAGNCAGACTACNGAAACNGTATATATTTTTGGTTTAAGNGCTGATTATAAATTAAATGATAANNTTAATTTACATATTGATTATGCAATTAGAAATGCATTTGGNGATAAATGGGATGCTTCAATAATGAGCACTCAAAATAAAACGGATAATTTGGCTTTTCTTTCTTTTGGATGTACTTTTAATATTGGGAATCATGCTTATAANAATGAATGGAATAGTCCNTTAGATGTTCTTAAAGAAAATGTTTCNAGTTTAAATGTAGAAATTNAGGGNTTTACTNAGGATCTTGATAATGATGGTGTTGCTGATGCTTTTGATAAAGATTCTAGCACCCCCATAGGAGTTGCTGTTGATGGGGCTGGAAAATCATTAGATGTAGATATGGATAATGTTCCAGACTATAGAGACGCAGATCCATTTTCAAACAGAGGAGCCATAGTAGATAATAATGGAGTTGAGTTTGATGATGATAATGATGGTGTNCCAAATAGCAAAGATTTAGAAACAAATACACCAATAGGATCTATGGTAAACCAATTTGGTATTAGNATTGATCATAGTTTTTCAGCAAAGGGTATAGTTTCGTTTCCNTCTATTTATTTTGATTTAGGAAGTACATTAATAAATACTTCTAATGAAAGCAAGTTAGCNACNATCGCAATTTTGTTAAAAAACAATAAACTTTTAAAATTAAATGTAATAGGTCATACNGATAATCTTGGTAGTAATAGTAATAATCAAGAATTGGGACTTAAAAGAGCAAATGCAGTAATTGATTATTTAGTTTCAAATTTTAATCTAAGTGTCGATCGGCTTTTTGCTAAAAGCTTAGGGGAAGAAGANCCCCTTCATTTAGGTNNTAATTCCTTAAATAATCAAGAGCAAGATTTGATATATAATGACANGTTATATATTAACAGACGAGTTGATTTTGAAATTAGNAACTAGTTGTTAATTTGTTTCCATAGATCCCAAACTACAATNCCACATGCAATAGAAATGTTTAATGAATGCTTNGTGCCATACTGTGGTATTTCAATAACAGAATCGCAATTATCTATAACGTTTTGANCAACTCCATTTATTTCATTTCCAAAAATAATAGCTATTGGTTTATTGCATTTTTGATAGTTGTTTAATTTTATTGAATTATCAGTTTGTTCTACTGCAGCAATATGGTAGTTAAGTNTTTTTAATTTATTTATAGCAACAACAGTATCTTTTTCATATTCCCAATCCACACTATTAGTTGATCCTAAAGCAACTTTTCTTATTTCTTTGTGTGGTGGNGTGGTGGTAATGCCGCAAAGAATAATTTTTTCAATTAAAAAAGCATCAGCAGTTCTAAATATTGANCCAACATTAAGGCCGCTTCTCACATTGTCAATAATNACNGTAATAGGTGTTTTTTTAATTTTTTTAAACTGCTCTATAGTTATTCTTTGTAAATCTTCGTTTTTTAACTTGCGCATCACTTATATTTGCTACAAAATTAAATAATAAATTTTTGAAATCGAAGAAAGTTANAAAAGTTACTCCTTTAATGAAGCAGTATAATGCTATTAAAGCGAAGCATCCAAGTGCNTTNTTGTTATTTAGAGTGGGAGACTTTTATGAAACTTTTGGTGAAGATGCAGTTAAGGCNTCAAAAATNTTAGGTATTGTTCTTACAAGTAGAAATAATGGTGATTCAAATATAGAGCTAGCAGGATTTCCTCATCATGCATTAGATACATATTTNCCNAAGTTAGTAAGAGCAGGAGAAAGAGTTGCAATTTGTGATCAGCTCGAAGATCCAAAGCTTACAAAAGGTATTGTCAAAAGAGGTGTAACAGAGCTTGTAACTCCAGGTGTTTCTTATAATGACCTTACTTTAGAAGTCAAACAAAATAATTTCTTAGCGTCAATTTATTATGGAAAGAATATAGGAATATCATTTTTAGATATATCNACAGGTGAATTTTTGGTAGCTGAAGGAAATGAAGACTATATTGATAAATTGTTACANAGTTTTTCTCCTTCAGAGATTTTATATCAAAAAAACAAAAGACAAAAAGTTGAAAAAGATTTTGGCGATTCTTATTGTTCNTTTATGATAGATGACTGGGTTTTTTCAGCAGATTATGCTAATGAATTGCTCACGAAACAATTTGGAACAAAAACCTTAAAAGGATTTGGTATTTCAGATTTGTCAGATGCAATTATTGCTGGTGGTGTTGCGTTACATTATCTAAAAGAAACTGAACACCATCAAACAAATCATATATTAAGTTTAAGTAGAGTTGAACAAACNAAATATGTATGGATGGATCGTTTCACAATGAAAAATTTAGANCTTTTTCATTCTCCAAACCAGAACGCTATAACATTAATTGATGTTCTTGATCAAACTCAATCTGCCATGGGAAGTAGAATGCTTCGAAGATGGCTTTCACTTCCATTAAAAAACACTGAAGAAATAAATCAAAGACATGAAATAGTTNATAGGTTAATTAATGAGGANTATATCTCAGATAAATTCATCGAGCAGTTCAAAATCATAGGTGATTTGGAGCGATTGATATCTAAAGTAGCTACATTAAGAATAAACCCTAGAGAATGTGGTGTNTTAAAAGATGCTTTATTGGCGCTNNATACTGTTAAGGNTATTTGNAACAANTCTTCTTATAANATATTTAAAAAGATAGCATCAAANATAGATACATGTAANTCTTTAAGACNAAAAATNGAAAAAGAGTTAAGTGANAATCCTCCTGCTTTTATACATAAAGGTAATGTNATAAAGGAGGGGGTTTCNAAAGAGTTNGATGATTTAAGATTAATGCANAAATCAGGTAANGAATTTTTACAAAACCTTTTAGANAGAGAAATTAAAAATACAGGAATAACTTCGNTAAAAATTTCATTTAATAATGTTTTTGGATACTATTTAGAGGTGCGTAATAAATATAAAGACCATGTTCCTGAGCAGTGGATACGTAAGCAAACTTTAGTTAATGCNGAGAGATATATTACAGAAGAGTTGAAGGAATATGAATCAAAAATATTAAATGCTGAAGAGAGAATNTNAGTATTAGAAAATCAACTTTATGCTGATTTAATNNAGTATATNTCTAAATATATAAAACCAATACAAATAAATGCNANTTTGATATCTAAATTAGATTGCTTATTAAGNTTTTCCTTAATTGCNAATAAATTTAATTATGTGCAGCCAGTCATTAATGAAAGTAGTTCTTTAACTATCAAACAAGGAAGACATCCGGTCATTGAAAAGCAGTTACCAGATGGGGAGTCTTATATTCCAAATGATATTTATTTAGATAAAGATACTCAGCAAATAATGATGATAACTGGTCCTAATATGTCTGGAAAATCTGCTCTTTTAAGGCAAACAGCTTTAATAGTGCTAATGGCTCAAATTGGTAGTTTTATACCAGCAGAATCTGCTGAAATTGGTATAGTAGATAAAATATTTACTAGAGTTGGGGCTTCTGATAACATATCAATGGGAGAATCAACATTTATGGTGGAAATGCATGAAACAGCTAGCATTTTAAATAATTTATCAGAAAAAAGCTTAGTTTTATTAGATGAGATAGGAAGGGGGACAAGTACATATGACGGAGTTTCAATTGCATGGGCTATTACTGAGTATTTGCATGAACATAAATTCAAGCCTAAAACAATGTTTGCAACTCATTATCATGAGCTTAATAAAATGTCAAAACAGTTTAGTCGTATAATTAATTATAATGTCTCTATTAAAGAAATAGAAAATGATATTATTTTTATTAGAAAGTTGAAGCGTGGAGGTAGTGAGCATAGTTTTGGTATTCATGTAGCTAAAATGGCTGGAGTTCCTAAGAAGATTATTTTGAATGCTGATAGAGTTTTAAAACGATTGGAATCTTCAAAGCATGAAATCAGTTTAGATATCAGTAAAATGAAAAAGGATGATATGCAGTTAAGTTTTTTTAAACTGGATGATCCAGTTTTAGAAAACATGCGGGATGAGTTAATGGATTTAGATGTAAATACACTAACACCAGTTGAAGCATTAATGAAGTTAAATGAAATTAAAAAAATATTAGGTAAATAATTTTTACCTTTATTCTATTTATTTAAATTTGCGTCCCAATTGCGAGTGTAGCTCAGGGGTAGAGCATCACCTTGCCAAGGTGAGGGTCGTGGGTTCGAATCCCATCACTCGCTCTAGAAAAACTGCCCGGGTGGTGGAATTGGTAGACACGTTGGACTTAAAATCCAATGGACATTTGTCCGTACGGGTTCAAGTCCCGTCCCGGGTACTTAACGAGAGATAATCTTATGATTGTCTCTCGTTTTTTATTTTTTATGAATTTTCTTTATGTTTGTGTGTACAAATAAACTTAAAATAATCTTATGAAAAGACAAGTAATTATCATTCCAATATTAATGACTTTCGCAAGATTTTTTCCCGTTTTTTGTATATAAAAAAACCGAAGTATTCTTCGGTCTTTTTAAATAATATTTCATCTAATGGTATTATTTTTCAAAATCACATAATCTTTTTATCTCCTTGCCATCAATGTAATATGATACATCACCCTTTCCATCGCTCCAAATGTATGTTCCTATTCCATTTTTTTTACCATCTTTATATTCTCCATGAAAAACATCTCCTTGATTTTTTCCTGGCCTTAAATAATACATACTTCCAAATCCATGACTTAAATTGTCTCTATGTTCCCCTTTGTAAATATTTCCGTCAGACCAAGTGTATACTCCATAACCGT
Source organism: Flavobacteriales bacterium (assembly GCA_002711125.1). Lineage (GTDB taxonomy): Bacteria > Bacteroidota > Bacteroidia > Flavobacteriales > BACL11. The sequence goes on along the minus strand of PAHN01000010.1, from coordinate 483,860 downwards.
GCATATTTCCGTCTTTCCATTCTCCTATGTATGTGTCTCCTTCCCATTCTCCTGTGAAATAATATGTACCGTATCCATTTTGACAATCTCCTGAGACACACTGGCTAAATACTAATGAAGGTGTTAACGTAATTAATAATAGTATTGTTTTTTTCATTTTATATACTTTTAAGTTTTTCAAATATATAAAAACTTTTTTTTAATTGTAAATGGAGTCAATTTTCGCTGCCATTAAAAAATCATTTTCATGTAGACCATCAATTTTGTGTGTAAATAAAATCACTTTTACTGTTTTGAAATTTATGTGAATGTAAGGATGGTGTCCTTCAATTTCTGCAATTTCAGCGATTTTATTAGTGAATTTTATTGCATCTAGGTACATGGAAAATTTAAATTCTCTTTCAATTTTTTTTTTCTTCAATTACATTCCATTCTGAATGCACTAAATCTAAAAAATTAGTAATTTCTTTATTTTCTAGCGGAGGTATTCCTCCTTGACATGGCGCGCATTTTTTGCTTGTAAACATTTTAAAATATTAAAGTTAAACATATGGTTATACAGAATATTGCTTGTAATGCAATTGTTCCCCAATTCGCACTTACTAATTCTCTTGTATTGTATTTTTTATAAAGAACTGTAAAAATGTACCCTCCAAATATAGCTATTATTGCAGCTGGAACAAGCACTAAATAATCTCCGACTTTGTTTGATAAAATATATGTTGAAATTATAGAAAGTAATAAAATAATTAGATATATCCATCTACTTTTCTTTTTACCGAATGTTACAACTAAGTGGTTTTTATTTGTTTTTTTATCACTTTTCATATCTGGGAATTCGTTTATTAATAAAATATTTGTTGTCAATAAGCCCATAGGTATCCCGATATAAAGGCAGTTAATCAAATGTTCTTGTGTGCTAGCTAAGTCTCCATTAAATATTGCAAAAGCTGTTCCAAGTGTAATAAGCGGTCCAAATGCTAAAAAAATTGTTAGCTCTCCTAAACCTTTTCTTGCTACTAGTCTAAGAGGAGGTGCTGTATAAAAGTATCCTAAGAATAAACCAGTTAATCCAATTAATATTACTGATGTAATATTTGCAGAATTAGTAGATAATAGAATTAATCCTCCAATCGCTATAGCTATTAGTGTTAATATTGTGCCAAGTTTTTTTGTTCCTCGAAGTGTTATTAAGCCTAATTCAATAGCTCTACTGCCGCCAGATATTTGTTGAAAATAATCACTGTTTTCTTCATCTGTACCATCCTTAACATCAAAATAATCATTCAAAACATTTACTCCTAAGTGAGCAATAAGTACGCCGAATATGCAAAGCACAAAGTTTAAAATATTAAACAAGCCATCACTTACTCCAGCAAAGTATGCGCCCACTGCTAAAATAGGTAGAATTGAAGCGGATGTGAACGGCATTCTCGTAATTGCCAGCCCTTTAATTAGTTTAGTTGTAAAATTAATTGGAACATCAATTTCTTCATTTATTACTTCTGTTACTCCACAGTATCCAGTTTGATCATTTTTCTTTCCATTAGCAAATGTTGGAGTAATCCTTATCTTAGCATTAATCTTTTCTCCGCTTTTTTTTATAAAATAGGTTTTGCCCACGTATTCTCCTTTTTTTACTGCTTCTTCAAGCCATCCAGCAACGTTTTGAAGTACTATTTCTCCGGGTGAAAAAATAGATACTCTTTTTTTTCCAATTAGTTCTTCTTTTGAGTAGCCAAATATTTGTTCAGCTCCTTCGTTCATGGTAAGTATTCTCCCCTCCATGTCGCATGTTATTGTACTTTTTTTCATAAAATTTAATTTTTGGCAAATATACAAAAATGTATAATATTTAAATTAAAAAATTATACAAAATAAAATAAAACATAATAAAAATTAAATATTAGGTATAATTAACTTTTTAAAAAGTTATGCAAAAAAAATAAAGTGTGATTTTTTTATTTATTAACATATGTCTTTTTAGTGATAATAAATTAATAATTTTATAGCGCTTAATTTTGTTTTATGCATATTAAATTATTAGATAAAAATAAACATTTAACTTTTTATAGTTCTACATCTTTAAAGTTGTTAGCTGTTCCTTTTTACGAAGGAGGTGTTTCTGCTGGTTTCCCTTCTCCTGCAGAGGATTATATGCATTCTAAATTAGACTTAAATGATTTATTAATAGAGCATCCATCAGCAACTTATTATATTAGAGTTAATGGTGACTCCATGTTAGGAGCTGGTATTCAAAGTGGGGACTTATTAGTAGTTGATAGATCATTAGAGGTCGTAAATAGTAGTATAGTTGTTGCCAACATAAATGGAGAGTTTACTGTAAAACGGATAAAAAAAATCAAGGATAAAATGTTTTTACAGCCAGAGAATAAAAATTATAAACCAATTGAAATCACCGAGGAGATGGATTTTGAATTATTTGGTGTTGTAGCACATGTAATACATCATTTTATATGATAGGATTAGCTGATTGTAATAATTTTTATGCTTCTTGTGAGCGAGTATTTAATCCAAAGATAAAAGGAAAACCTATTGTAGTTTTATCTAACAATGATGGCTGTGTTATTGCTCGTAGTAATGAGGCTAAAGGATTAAATATTAAAATGGGTGAGCCCGCTTTTAAAATTAAATCGTTGTTTAAAAAGCATAAAGTTCATGTGTTTTCTACAAATTTTGCTTTGTATGGTGACCTTTCAGAAAGAGTAATGAATACTTTAAAATCTGAGATTAGTAGAGTAGAAATTTACTCTATAGATGAAGCATTTTTAGATTTTTCTGATCTTTGTAGCTTTGATAGAGCTTTGTCAATTAGAAAAAAAGTTAAGAAGTGGACAGGTATTCCGATTTCTATTGGAATAGCCCCTACTAAAACATTAGCTAAGGTAGCTAATCACATTGCAAAAAAATCTACTAAAGANGGAGTATTTATTTTGAGAAAGAGTGATATTGTTCGNTNTTTACAATATTTANCTATTGAAGATGTGTGGGGNATTGGAAGAAAAAATGCTTTTAAATTAAAANAATATGGAGTATATACTGCATTAGATTTTCGTAATTTAAATACAGACTGGTTAAGGAAAAACTTTTCTATTAATGGAGTACGCTTGCAAAAGGAACTTAGGGGGGAAATATGCTATGAATTAGAATTCAAAAAAAATAAAAAAAAGAATATTTGTACANCACGTTCATTTGGAAAGGAGACTAACGATTATAATATTATTAGACAAGCTGTTAGTAATTTTGCCAATACTTGTGCTATTAAGTTAAGAANGGAGGCNGGGTGTTGTTATAAGGTATCNGTTTTTTTAATGACAAATCGTTATAAACCAAATGTTCTACAACATTATCCATATATAACATTAAANTTTCAAACACCCACTAGTGATAGTTTTGAAATTGTCAGTAAGGCAAATATTGCATTGAAAAATATTTATAGAGATAAGTGTATTTATAAAAAAGCTGGAGTTATTGTACAAAATATTGTTTCANCAAAAGAAGTTCAGACGTCTTTATTTGACACTATTAATAGAAAAAAAAGAAATAAATTAATGTNTTCGATTGATAAAATTAATATGTTGATGGGTAGGGATAAAATTCGTTTAGCAGCACAAGGATTTGATAGAAAATGGAAGTTACAACAAGAGAAACTGTCGCCTTGCTACACTACACGCTTTTCAGATATATTAAGTATCAACATATAGAAATAAATAGTTTTACTTTTTTTATTGATATGGATTTTAGTTATTTTTGCAATATGACAAAAAATACTTTTATATTATTATTACTATTTTCTTTTTTTTCTGTGTATTCACAAGAAGTACAAGAAATCTCATTTGAACTTAAATCTGGAAATTTTACAGTTGATACAGATTTCGATTTAACAATATCTCAAGATAATGCATATCGAATGATTTTTTTTGATGAATTACCAACTGAAAAACAAAAAGAAGATATTATTAATCTTGGTATACAGTTTTTATATTACTTGCCACAAAATATATTCGTAGTTAAAATACATAATAAAATAAATATTGATGATTTAAGAAATTATAAAATTAAATCAATTAATAAATTACGTGCTGAGTATAAAATTGATCCTAAATTACAGCAAAAAACATATCCAGAATGGAGTATGAAAAATGGATTTTTATATTTAAAACTTTTATTACACAGTGATGTTAATTTAGAGGATGCNCTCATACAAATAGAGGGTCTTTATGAACATGTAGAAGAAATAAATAAAAAATCGCATGCCATTACTATAGCTATTAATGATCTTAACTTAGACTCTATTGCAAATCTAGCTTCAGTTTCATATATAGAACCTATTGATCCTCCACCAACAATGGAAAATATGACTGGTAGGACATTACATCGTACTAATGTGATTAATGTAGAGTATTCAAATGGAAGAAACTATAATGGTGAAGGCGTAAATATTATGATGCATGACGATGGTTATGTTGAACCACATATAGACAGGAAAGGAAGAGTAGATGAACAATTTTGTTTTAGTTGTAGTTCTAGTTCAAATGATAGTCACGGAGATCATGTTTCTGGGACAATAATGGGGGCNGGAAATTTAGANCCTCAGGGAAGAGGTATGGCTGATGGTGCTTTTTTGTATGTTATGGGCTATTCTACTAATAATTATTATCAAAATGTTNCTAGCCTACATACTAATTATGATGTTGTTATTACATCTGCTTCTTATGGAAATGGTTGTAATGCTGGCTANACGTCATTAGCTAGTGATTTGGATGAGCAATTAAATACTTATCCTTCATTAATTCANGTCTTTTCAGCAGGAAATGATGGTAGTTCTAATTGTGGATATGGAGCGGGAGCAGGCTGGGGAAATATAACCGGAGGACATAAGCAAGCAAAAAATGTTATTGCAGTCGGNAACTTAGATTATTCAGCTTCTTTAGCTTCNTCATCTAGTAGAGGNCCAGCTGCNGATGGAAGNATTAAGCCTGATATTTGTGCACAAGGTACAAATGTATATTCTACCTATCCTAATTATACTTACAATACAATTTCTGGAACATCAATGGCATGTCCAGGTGTTTCTGGAGTTATGGCACAGCTTTATCAAGCCTACAAAGAATATAATTCTGGAGGTAACCCCCCTTCAGCTTTGATGAAGTGTATTTTATTAAATTCTGCTGATGATATTGGAAATCCCGGTCCAGATTTTAAGCATGGTTGGGGAGTTGTTAATGCATTTAGAGCACTCAAGTTGATTGAATCATCAAATTACATTAATAGTTCTATTTCTCAAAGTGCTACCAANAGCCATATAATTAATGTNCCTAATGGNACATCACAATTAAAATTAATGGTGTATTGGCATGATAAAGAAGGTAGNCCTTCAGCAAATGTATCNCTTGTAAATAACATCAATATNTCTATGAGCTCATCAANNGGAGTGAATTANTATCCATTTGTATTAAATTCTAGTGCTAATTCTTCTTCTTTGGATCAATATGCTACAACTGGNACAGATAATTTGAATAATATGGAACAAATTGTTATANATAANCCATCACCAGGTAATTATACTTTATATGTAAATGGGAGTGCTATTCCATATGGNCCTCAGGAATATTCTGTTTCATATGAGTTTATTAATGATGATGTTGAGTTAACTTATCCTGTAGGAGGAGAAGGATTTGTTCCTTTTGAGTATGAAGCAATNAGATGGGATGCAATAGATAATAANATGACCTTCACNCTTGAATATTCTCTAAATAATGGTGCAACGTGGAATACTATAGGNACTAACATTTCAAGTTCTCAGACATTTTATCCATGGTANGTTCCAAATTCTGTTACAAGCCAAGCTAAGATTAGAATTTCAAGAGGAAANAGTGTTAGTGAAAGTACTAATAATTTTAGCATNATTAGTGTTCCANCTAATCTTTCTGTTTATTGGCCATGNCCAGATTCAATTAATGTTAGTTGGTCATCAGTTAGTGGAGCAACATCTTATGAAGTCAGTATGTTAGGTCAGAAATATATGGATTCATTATATACAACAAATACTACCAACGTATGGATTATTAACCCAAACCCTAATACTACAGAGAGTTGGTTTTCAGTTAGTGCTAAAGTAAATAATGGTAAAGGAAGACGAGCTGTTGCGGTTAATGCTCAAGCTATAAATAGTATTTGTTCTGGNTATGGTTGTACTGATCANNCAGCNTATAACTATTCTCCNATAGCTACTTTTAATGATGGTTCTTGTTGTTACGTTGCAGGNTGTATGGATCCTACTGCCGTTAATTTTGACCCTCTAGTTTGCTATGATGATGGCTCTTGTGTNGCNCCTNTATTAGGGTGTACAGANCCTAGTGCTTCTAATTATGATGCNAGTGCTAATACGACAATAGCTTCAGGTGGGGCTGTTGATAATACTTTTGGAACTGGAGGTTATTTTTATGGNGACCAGCATCTAAATTTTGATGCNACTAAAGAATGTATTATTAGGTCAGCTACTNTCTANTCTGAAGCTTCTAATACTATAACATTCGAATTAAGAAATAGTGTTGGTACAGTTATTGATGATACTACTTTAAATGTNTCATCTGGTCAGCAGATAATTGATTTAAACTTTGAAGTTCCTATTGGAAATGATATGCAGTTAGGTGTTGCTCAAGGAGCTTTGCAAAATGTAGGTTTATATAGAAATAANGCTAGTGCAAGTTATCCTTATNACATTGGTTCAGCAATAAATATTACAAGTTCAAGCGCTTCAAGCGCTCCTTATGNTTATTATTATTTTTATTATGATATTGAAGTAGAAACTCCTTGCCAAGGAGTGTCTTCATCAAGTTGGGATTGTGATGGGCAAGGCGGGTGTTATGACCCAGGTACAGGAAACGGACAGTACAGCAGCTTAGCAGCTTGTCAAAGTAATTGTATAGCGCCAAGCTGGGATTGTGATGGAGGCACTTGCTTTGATCCAGGTAATGGTCTAGGTCAATACAACTCTTTAGTTGATTGTGAAGCCAATTGTGGAAATGTTTCTATTCAAGAGTTTGGTTTAAGAAATTTTAAAATTTATCCAAATCCATCTGAAGGTATATTTAATATTGAATTTATTAGTGAGGTAAGGCAAGATTTAAATGTTAGAATTGTAAANATGATTGGAGAATTTACTTTGATTGAAAATCTAGAACAATTTTTAGGANNTTATAACACAAGCTTTAACCTATCAAGCAAATCCAGTGGAGTGTATTTCTTAGAAATCATTACTAATGATGGGGTGTTGAATCACAAGNTTGTTCTACAATAATTNTTNTAANAAATAGTAAGCTAAAACTAAAGACTGTTAATTATGAAAAAAATAGCTTCTNCAATGTTTTTGTTGTTNTTTTATTTTAATATTTCTTTTGGTCAAAATAATATTAAAATTGATGGNTTTTTTGATGANTGGANCTCTGTTAATGANAATTATGTTGACANCNTATTTGANACACAAGGAGTAGATTTATTNTCTTTTAGTGTATGTAATAACAATGAGTATTTATATATTANAATTAAATGTGANCANGAAATAGANTTAACAGAACAATTTATAANNCCTTCAAANATTATAATAAATATTGATAGCGATAACAATCCCTCNACAGGATATTACACCAATAATATTGGTTCAGAGTTCGGAATAAATTTTTTTGATAAATTAATATGGGATGACACCAATTTTCCAANTGTTGACACTCTTTCATTATATGATTTTGATATTATTCCNCTACCTACCTACAGTTCTGACGAGTTTGAAATTGCTATAAATAGACAATTATTTTCAGACACCATCTCTATTTCGATAAAAGAGGTTCTTGGGGGTGATATAATGCCTGACAATGGCTCAGTATTTACATATGTATTTGACAATTCTTTTGTAAATTATAACACAATAGACTTATTAAAAAACAANANTAATGATTTAAGAATTATGACCTATAATGTGTTGAGTAATGGTCTTAAAAGNAATAGTCGTAANGATGAGCATCAGAGAATATTTGANGTTGTTGATGCTGACATTATTACATATCAAGAGTGCGGCAATACNAANTATAGCGATGTNGTTGCTTTTTTAGACTCAAATTATANTAACTACCCATATATTTTNACAGATTTAAATACTGGAAATTTAACNATATCAAAATACCCGTCTATTGATTCTTGGCAAATTTCTACAAGAATTAATGCGGAACTAATAGATTTACCAGATAATATTTATTTATCTGATATTTTAATTATAAATGCACACCCNCCATGTTGTGGTAATAATGAAGGGAGGCAAGAAAATTTTGACGCNGNTATTGCNTTTATTCATGANGCTAAAACAGTNGGNGGTGNTGTTNATCTTCCAATNAACACACCTATATCNTTTTCTGGTGATATGAATTTGGTTGGCTATTCACAGCAATACTATACAATTATAAACGGNACTATTTCNGATACAAATATGTTTGGCAATGGTGGTTTNCCTGACTGGGANAATACNCCTTTAAAAGATCAAGTGTGCTATTTTAATGAAAAAANNATTGCTTACACNTGGGATAANAGTTACCCTTCNATCGGAGATTATCCTCCTGGNAGANTAGATTTTGTTTTTTANACAAATAGTGTCATGTCTGTAAGTAANTCATTTATTATGTCTACNGAACANATGAGNCCTTTATTNCTNTCACAAAATAATTTNTTTTGGAATGACACCAAAACGGCTTCAGATCATTTTCCGGTCATAGTTGATTTTANAATACCATTAAAACCAACACATATTAAAGATAATATTTTNGANAAAAAATTAATTAAATCATTAGACNTGCTAGGCCGTCAAACTAACTTGAGCAAACATGATATTATTATAAGTATTTTTAANGACGGAAGTGTAGAGAAAAAAATTATTTTTGACTNATTTATGAAAGACGAGCTAAATATTNTATTAATCCAGTCTAAAATATTTTGGAAAAACAAAGANAAAAACCTTAGTCACTTTACAAATTTAATTTCCAANATTAANAATTCGGATATTATTTTNCTTCCTGAAATGTTTAATACTGCTTTTTGTCCAAGNTCTANTGATTTGTCAGAANCAATGTCNGGTAAAACTATAACNTGGATGAAGCAAATNGCNCTTGAAAAAAATAGTGCTATNGCTGGAAGTTTAATGGTTAATGAAAAAAATAAAGTTTATAATAGAATGATATGGGTTTCGAAAAATGGAGANATTTTTAAATATGATAAAAGACATTTGTTTTCTTTAACAAAAGAAGAAAAATTNTTAACCGCAGGAACAAAAAGAACAATTATAGANATAGAAGGNTGGAAAATTTGCCCACTAATATGCTATGATTTAAGNTTTCCTGTTTTNTCTAGAAACAATATTTATTATGATGTTTTAATATATTTAGCAAATTGGCCAACAAAAAGGATTGATGCNTGGGACNCGTTATTAAAAGCGAGGNCAATAGAAAACCAGTCCTATACTATTGGTGTNAACAGGGTNGGTNTTGATGAAAATAATATACCTTTTAANGGNAAGTCTAAAGCTTATGATGCTTTNGGNAATAAAATATTTGATGCTAAAGAAAATATAGAAAATGTTTTTAGCTTTCAGTTNTCAAGNAAAGATTTAAAGCTTAAAAGAAGGCAAATGAACTTTTTAAAAGATCAGGATGATTTTATTATAAAATAGACCAGTCTAACACTAGATCCCAATTTGCTCTTATNTTTACTTCATTTGGNTAATAAATGACTTTTTCAGGAAGAACTCTTTCTTCCAAATTGCCAGTATTCCATTTGCCATCATTATTTATGTCATAAATATACTTTATTCTATAATTTGCTGGTGGAATATNTTTAATNATATATGGTCCTGTAGAAAANTTAAGTTCTTTTATAACTTNTTCATTNNTAATNAGTTGNATTATACAGGGATTTATTTNATCTATAATTAANTCAAGATTNCCGTNGTTTTNTTCTAAAAANTGAGATGAGTCTTTAATTATTTTATCANTAATATCTTTTTTTATATTTGAAATACTGTCTGAAATTATATTGTTTTGCAATAGGGGTTCGAAAGCGTAAAGCGATACAAAACTGTCTNTTTTTGCATTAATTGTATAATTTAAAAATGCTNTTTTTTTACTATTAGAGTATTTGTATTCGAAATCTTGATGAGCAAAGACTTGATATNTATTAGAATCNAAATTAGAAAAATTAAAATATCCATTTTTATCAGTCTTAGCAATGAAATTTGGTGGGATTTTATAAATTAAAGAATCATGANTNTCTNNATCATAAAGTAAAATTGCCGCTGATTCAATTGANTCTAAAGTGTATGCTTCTTGNAAACANCCCCCNAAAGAAAATGTATCTAATTGCGTGNCTAACGAAAAATTATAAAAACATTCTGTTAATATATTTCCTTCATTATTGTCTTTAATACATGAATTTAAACAAATGCTGTATGTTGATTGCTTACATAATGTGTCTTCTATTTTTAGAATCAGGGATTTTGCTTTAATATTTTTTTGTACCTTCTTCTTTAACGGCGGTGAAATATAAAAGTTTTGTTCCCAATTATTTGTTTGAATATATTCATCAAAATCAATTTTTATAGTGATTTTTTGGTCTCCCTTAATAATTGCTGTATTTACTATTTTAGGAGATTGAGTGTCTTTTTCGCCGCCAGTGGGCATAATGATATTTGCACAACTATATAGAGTTAAAACAAGAAAATATTTTGCAACTTTCAAATTTATGCTTCGCATGAAGCGCATTCCTTGTTTTGTTTAAATTGTTGGGCAGCATTCATACTGTGCTGGTAGTATAAAGATTTTAAACCTAGCTGCCAGGCTGTAAGGTATAGTTTATTAATATCTTTAGTTGGCATATTGGGGTGTACCATAAGATTTACAGATTGACCCTGGTCAATATGATTTTGTCTGGTTGCTGCCTGATAAATTATATCCATTTGATCAATTTCTGCATAGGTCTTGAATACATCCTTTTCTTCTGCTGACAAGAAATCTAAGTGCTGCACTGAACCATCTCTGTCTCTTATATTTTTCCAAACCTCATCTGTATTCATTCCTTTTTCATTTAATAATTTAACTAAAAAAGGATTCTTGATTGTGCATTTTGTTTTAGCTATATCCTTTACATATATGTTGGACCATATAGGCTCTATTCCTTGAGAAACTTGGCCTAAAATAAAAGCTGATGATGTGGTTGGTGCAATAGCATTTAATGTTGTATTTCTTCTACCAACACCTTTTAAAACTTCTGGCTCTCCAAACATGTCCGCTAGTTGTTCTGATGCTTTGTATGATTTTTCTTTTATCAACTTAAACACTTCGTTATTGAGATTAAATGCTTCCTGGCTGTTAAATGATAACATTTTAGATTGCAGAAAAGAATGCCAGCCTAAAACACCAAGCCCTAAAGCTCTATGTTCATTTGCAAAATTATACGCTCTTTGCATAAACAAAAACGTTTGTTGATCGTCAAGATCTTCAGAGTCTTTATAAGCATCTAATTTTTCTACAAATTCACTGATTACAGCATCCAGGAAAAAAATCATTGTTTCTACTGCATCTGTTTCTTTCCAATCCTCATAGTGTAAAACATTTAAAGATGATAAACAACAAACAAATGACCACTTGTCATTAGAAGGAAGCATTATTTCTGTACACAAATTACTTGCATTAACACTATAGTTGTTTTTTCTATAAACCTCAGGGGCTCCATTATTGGCATTATCTTTGAAGAAAATATATGGGTAGCCAATCTCCCCTCTTCTTTGTAGAACTTTTGCCCAAATTGCTCTTTTGTCCATATCCCCATCTACCATTTCTTGTAACCATTCATTTGTTACAGAAACTCCATGAGTTAACTCCTGTATAGGGTTTCCTTCAGTTCCAATATCTAAAAACTCCATTATATCTTTATGCTCAACAGGTAAGTATGGTGAAAACCTGCCTCTGCGTACAGAGCCCTGACTAACTACATCAACCATTGTTTCAAAGAGTTGCATTATATGTACAGATCCCGAAGCCTCTCCATTATCCTTAACACTAGCTCCACGGTGCCTAATATTACCAAAATAACCTGAGGTCCCCCCCCCTAATTTTGACATCATACCTACTTCAGATTGAGTATATAAAATATTCCCCATGTCATCTGAAATGTTTGACCCAAAACAGCTAATAGGTAAGCCTCTTTTTTTACCAAAATTTGACCAAACAGGAGATGATAATGAGAAGTATCCTTTTTGCATATAGCCAAAAAACTTGTCTCCAAAACCTTTAACTCCTAAAATTTCTTCTGCTCTGTCGGCTATTTCCCTAATTCTAGTTTCTGGCATGACGCCTTCAGGAACATATCCCGCCGCAAGAAAACTTCTACTATGTTCTGTAAGCCATTTAAAATCATTACTTTTCTTTTGTGCATTTAAAGCAGAACTTCTGGCATTTAGTAAATACTCGTAATTTGACGCAGCTTTATTGGTATTTAAATTTTCTTCTTTAGTTAAATCTTTCTTTATATCTTGCATATCTTAAAATAAATCATGTGCGGTTATACTTTGTGTTTTCTTACTGTAATTGATAGATCTTTTAACAAAAAAGTCAACATGCTTTGTGCCTATTATCTCATCATTAAACCATTCAGTCTCATTTAGTAAAAGTTGGTCTGTTTCAAAAACTTTTTGTACCCCAATACTTTCTAATGACCTGTTAAACCTATCTTTAATAAATTCTTTAATTTGAGCCTTTGGAAGAAAATCAACTTCCCCTTTTTCAAAAATCCAATCAATAATTGAGCTTTCTGCATCATAAGCTGTTTTACACATGTTTTGAATTTTAAATTCATACTTTACGTCAAACCATTCTGGATTTTCTTGCTTTACAATTTTGATTAAGTCTATTCCAAAATCACCGTGTATTTGTTCTTCTTTGGAAGTAGCTTCTACAACATTAGAAATTCCNTTTAACATNTTCTTATGTTTATTAAAAGCCATGATAATTAAAAATTGTGAAAACAATGATACATGTTCTATGAATAATGAAAATAATAAAATTGACTCGGTATATTGCCTGTCATTTTCACTTTTTGAACTTACCAATGCAGAATCAAGATACCTAACTCTTTTCATTATCACTGGGTTTTTCTTTAAATTTTTAAACTCAGCATTAAGACCTAGTATTTCTAATAAGTGGGAATATGCATCAGTGTGACGGACTTCACTTTCAGCAAAGGTTGATCCAACAGCACCAACTTCGGGCTTTGGAATTCTATGATAAATATCTCCCCAAAAGTTTTTTACGGCTACTTCGATTTGNGAAATAGCNAGCATAGCATTTTTTATTGCANTTCTTTCTNCATCAGACAAATGTGTTTTNAANTCTTGAATATCACTNGTGAAATTAAACTCTGTATGTATCCAGTATGAATGCCTAATTGCGGGCACATATTCATATAGTTCAGGATATTCAAACGGCTTTAAAGTCATTCTTCTTTCAAAAATATTTCTTTGTCTTTTTTTGGTTTGAATATTTCTATATAATATATATGCCTTGGCTACATCTAAAAACTGACTTTGCATAAGTGTTTGCTCCACTAAATCTTGTATTTCNTCAACATTTGGAACATAATTAGGAATNTCTTTNTTCCTTTTTAACAAGNTGCTNTGTACTTGTTNAGCAATTTCTTCTGCGTCCTTTAACTCTCCACTTTTTACNGATATCATTGCCTTANAAACCGCTTCCGTAATCTTTTCCATTTGAAANGGCATTTTGGCGTGATTTCTCTTAAAAATTTGTTCTATNTGCATATTAAAAATTAATCAGATTATTAAAAAAACTAATTTACAACTTAACAAGATTTATAAACACTATCTCTTAACTCTTTTTCAACAATGGTTTGCTAACAAACAGTTAAANATGTATTTTAATAAAAATTGGACTCCTCTACCTCCTATTTATCAGCATCTATTTCGCAAGAGGAATAAATTGATAAACAACACTACAAATATTTAATTTATAATTTAAAAAGCCTATTTTGAACAAAAAAAAAACATAATAATTTATCAACTTTAATTGTTAAAAAAAAAACACAAATTGATTTAANAANTTTAATTAAAAAATATGTATATGNGGGGAGNGCNCAATNGTTAAAAAAGCTGATAAATGACNTNTGTTTTCTTGTCAATTTTAAATAAGAATTAAGNTTCTTCGAANTNTAATTATAGCTGTGCTGTTTANACTNTAAGCTGTAAAATNCTATTAAAAAGCAATTTACCATCTTGATTCGAAAGCTCCTTGTCTGCCGCTCTTTCGGGGTGAGGCATCATGCCAAAAACATTCCTGTCTTGGTTGCAAATTCCTGCTATATTATTTGCTGAGCCATTTGGATTTGATTCTTCATTAATATTTCCTTCCTTNTCNCAGTATTTGAACAAGATTTGATCATTTTGTTGTAATAATTTTAAAGTNTCTTTATCTGCATAATACCGGCCTTCTCCGTGAGCAATAGGAATTTTCACNGGTTTATCTTCAAAACAATTAGTGATTAAAGTNTTTTTTGTGCTAACTTTTAAATGAATATTTTTACAGATAAACTTGTGGGATGTATTATGTAAAAGCGCTCCCGGAAGTAAACCGCTTTCAGTTAGTATTTGAAACCCATTACAGATTCCCATAACATAACCGCCTGAATTAGCAAAACNTATTATTTGNTTCATAATTGGTGAAAATCTAGCAATTGCACCAGACCTTAGGTAATCNCCATAAGAGAAGCCTCCTGGTAAAATAATAAAGTCCGAACCCTTTAAATCGGTTTCTTTGTGCCACANTTTAACAACATTTTNTTTCATGATNTTTTCTANCACATAAANCATGTCCATGTCACAATTTGANCCAGGAAAAACTACAACTCCAAATTTCATAATTAATAAATTAAAGTGCAAACTTACACATTAATATATAATCATATATCTATAATATAAAGAAGTAATTAAAAACAAACAAAATAATACGTTTGCTAATCTTCTTTTTTTGGAATAAACAAAATAATTTGCAATAATTACAGAAAGAGGAAGTATAGNNAANTATAGATACTCCGCNCCGTATAAAACAGAAATTATAACAGAAATTAAAAAAAACCAAATTAAGGTTTTAAATGTTTTTCTTGACTTAATNCTTTTTTTATATAGCCAAGAGAANATCTCTNTAAAAGANAAACATATAACAATAAATAGTACAAAAAGCCATATTTTTTTTGAAGAGTGAAGNNTGTTTATTTTTGAAAATGAAANAGTGTTTAAATTAAAAAAATTANGCTCTATAAATGTCAAGTTTGTCAAGNATGAAAAAATAAAAATTAAAAGATATGGCGTTATAAANCCAAGTGTAATTATTAACAAAATTCGCAAACTAAAATGACTATAATTAATTGCATTAATNANNAATAATAATAATAATATAATTAGGCNAGGAAAAAAAAGGCTNANAAGTGCTATTATAAAAGANGNGTTATAAATAGAACTAAACGGTTGNTCTTTTTGATANGANGAGAATAACAACNTAGTCATAAACAAAACTGCANNTGAAGNAATCCATAATTCAACANTGTTTACAAATGGAGTGCTTGTGAGAATAAAAACCCANGCTATTAAAANGTTCTCCTTTTTAATTATGTTTTTTTCATATATAAGATTATTTAAACCTATACTTAAAAAAAATGGAATTGTTAATGATAAAAAAAGNACAATCAAAGAAGGNAAAAATGTNTGAAAAAAAACAACTTCTAAGTCAAATTTAATAAGNGGAATGGTTNCAAAAATCAAAGAGAAAGAACCAAAAATCAATAATATTGATGGTTTGGGAGTTATAAGATGTCTCAAAAACATAATGTTNTAATNAAAAAATTCTTTACNTTTGTTATTGTAAAANTAAATTAAATTTATGAAAAATATNTTTTATAGTATAGGTGATTTNTTTGAGATAGTTTTTGGNGTTGTAGAATCTATTGGTAATACTATTAATTATTTTTATATAGGTGTNATTTTTGTTTTTTTGGTTGTNTGGACTATAGAAATGTTTAAACACAAAAAAAATAACGAAGAACATGCAAAATCATAAATCAAAACCTATATCTTTTCTAAAAAANTTCCCNTCATAATTAATTTTTTCAACATCTTTATAAGCTTTTACTTTTGCTTCCCTCATGCTTTTTGCTAATTGCTGTNACGGCAATAACCCGNCCTCCATTTGTTTTGATTTTAGCGTCACCNATTGTTCCTGCATGAAATAANAATGAGTCTTTAACTTGATCAAANCCTGAAATAAACTTNCCTTTCTGATATAANTTGGGGTATCCCGANGAAACAAGCATAACAGTTACAGCAGTGTCNTCAATAATATGCAAATCTCTCTCACTAAAAGTGCCATCATCTATTCCTTTAAANAGGTTTAAAAGGTCTGANTTAATTCTAGGGATTACTNCTTCTGTTTCTGGGTCACCCATTCTAACATTATATTCTATTACTTTTGGCTGGCCATTTACATTAATCAACCCAAAAAATATAAAGCCTTTATAAACAATATTTTCTTTTTTTAGCCCCTCTAAAGTTGGTTTTATTATTTCTCGCTCTACTTTCTCTATATAAAATCTATCTGCAAAAGGAACAGGAGAAACAGCNCCCATGCCTCCTGTNTTTAAACCNGTATCTNTTTCTCCNACNCTNTTATAGTCCTTTGCTGTGGGTAATATCTTATAAGTATTTCCATCTGTAATTACAAAAACTGATAACTCTATTCCATGAAGNAACTCTTCTANAACAACCTTAGAAGAAGCTTCTCCAAACTTTGCATCAATTATCATAGATTTTAACGCCTTTTTTGCTTCTTTNAGGTTNTTTAATATTAANACTCCTTTTCCTGCNGCNAGCCCNTCTGCCTTAAGAACATATGGACTATGTAGTGAATCAAGAAAATCATATCCTTCATTAATATTTTCCTTAGTAAANGTTTTGTGTTTTGCTGTAGGTATGTTATGTCGCTGCATAAACTCCTTAGCAAATTGCTTGCTGCCCTCTAATCTTGCGCCATTAGCCGATGGTCCAATNATNGANACCTTTCTAAGGTCTTCNTCTTGCTGAAAAAAATCATATATTCCATTTACTAAAGGGGNTTCTGGGCCTACCAAAACCATATCTATTAACTCATCTAGAACTAGTTTTTTAACTGCATTAAAATCATTAATATTGATATTAATATTGNTGCCTATTTTATTTGTNCCTGCATTTCCTGGNGCAATAATTAATTTATTACAACTGCTACTTTGTGCAATTTTCCAAGCAAAAGCATGTTCTCTACCTCCACTTCCTAATATTAATATATTCATACTCTTATTATTCTTTTTCCATTAANTTTAAAATGTCTTCTGTTAGTTCCATATTNTGAAAAACTTGCTGGACNTCGTCATTTTCTTCTAATAAGTCTAACAGCTTTAATACAAATATAGCCTGTTCTGTTTTAATTTTTTTAACACTATTAGGAATCCGGTGTAATTCTGAACTNTCAACTTCAATATTTAAAGACTCTATTTTTACTTGCATACTATTAAAATCTTTAAAATCACAATATATATTGATTTTATCATNGTCTCGCTCGAGGTCCTCTAAACCGCTGTCTATTAACTCCATTTCAAANTCTTCAAGATCCATATTAATTTTTTTCTTCTCAATGGTAAANACTCCTTTTCTATCAAATATAAAATCTAATGACCCATTTGTACCTAAAGTTCCATTACACTTATTAAAATAAGANCTAACATCNGCAACTGTTCTATTGTTATTATTAGTTGCGCATTCAACAAATATCGCTATTCCATTTTCCGCATAACCNTCTAAAGATANCTCTTCATAATTANCCGTATCCTTATCGCTAGCTTTTTTTATAGCTCGCAAAACATTTTCTTTTGGCATATTTGCTGTTTTNGCATTCTGCATTACTTGCCTTAATCTTGAGTTTGTTTCTGGATTAGCCCCCCCTTCTTTTACTGCAATTACAATNTCTTTNCCTATTCTAGTAAATGTTTTAGCCATTTTAGACCACCTTTTCATTTTTCTGGCTTTTCTAAATTCAAATGCTCTTCCCATTATTAGTCATTTAATTGTAAAACGGATAAAAAAGCNGCTTGAGGAATTTCAACGTTNCCCACTTGACGCATTCTTTTTTTACCTTTTTTTTGCTTTTCTAGTANTTTTCTTTTTCTAGAAATATCTCCACCATAGCATTTTGCCGTTACATCTTTTCGAAGTGCTTTAACTGTTTCTCTTGAAATTATTTTAGCACCTATAGCAGATTGTATAGCAATATCAAATTGTTGTCTTGGAATAAGTTCTTTTAATTTGACACATAACTTCTTTCCTAAGCTATATGAATTAGTTTTATGTACTAATGCTGATAATGCNTCAACAGGGTCTCCGTTCAAAAGTATATCTAGCTTTGCCAAAACAGATGGGCGATACTCTATNGGNGTATAATCAAATGATGCATATCCTTTAGAGATTGATTTTAAGTTGTCNTAAAAATCAAAAACAATTTCACCCAAAGGCATTTCAAAAATTAATTCNACCCTATCAGTTGTNAAATAAATTTGATTAATAAGCTCTCCTCTTTTTGCGATACATAAACTCATTACCGGTCCGATAAAATCTGATTTTGTTATTATCTGTGCCCGAATATATGGCTCCTCAACCCTATCTAGAATACTNGCATCTGGATAATCTGATGGATTATGTATTTCTAATGTTTCATTTTTTTTTGTATACGCATAGTAAGAAACGTTTGGGACNGTTGTTATTACTGTCATGTCAAATTCACGCTCCAATCTNTCTTGAATTATCTCCATATGCAACATNCCTAAAAAACCACATCTAAANCCAAATCCAAGCGCAACTGATGATTCAGGCTCAAAAGTTAAAGAAGCATCGTTTAATTGTAACTTTTCCATTGAATTACGNAGTTCTTCAAAATCTTCTGTGTCAACTGGGTATATTCCTGCAAAAACCATNGGCTTAACCTCTTCAAANCCCTTAATAGCATCTTTTGCTGGTGATTCTACGGAGGTGATTGTNTCNCCGACCTTNACCTCTGTAGCTGTTTTAATACCTGAAATAATATAACCAACTTCTCCTGCGCACAATTCTTGTTTAGGAAATTGTTTGAGTCTCAATGCTCCAATTTCATCAGCATGATACTCTTTNCCNGTNGCCATAAACTTAACTTTTTGTCCTGTTGTAATCTTACCNCTTACNACTTTAAAATATCCCTCTACTCCTCTAAATGTATTATATACNGAATCAAATATCATNGCNTGAAGTGGAGCATTAATATCTCCNNTNGGTGGGGGNATTTTATCTATAATTGCCTTTAATATTAACTCTATTCCTTCTCCTGTTTTTGCGCTTACTGGTATAACTTCTTCTGCAGAACAACTAATAAGNTTTACAATTTGATCTNTAACAACCTCAGGTTCTGCTGAAGGCANGTCNATTTTATTTAATATNGGTATAATTTCTAACTCGTGCTCTAATGCTAAATATAAGTTGGATATTGTTTGAGCCTGTATTCCTTGAGCCGCATCAACAATAAGTAATGCTCCCTCGCATGCNGCAATGGATCTAGAAACTTCATAGGAGAANTCAACATGGCCCGGCGTNTCTATTAAATTTAANCTATAGTTAATATTATTAAANCTATACTCCATTTGTATNGCNTGACTTTTNATAGTAATTCCCCTTTCTTTTTCAAGATCCATNTCNTCAAGAAGCTGAGCTTCTGCTTCTCGTTCTGANACGGCTCCTGTAAATTCTAAAAGNCTGTCTGCTANAGTTGACTTGCCGTGATCAATATGAGCAATTATACAAAAGTTTCTAATATTTTTCATTCAATAACAAAANTACATTTTTTAATACAAAATACATTATAAGATTAAAATTAGAATCTTAATATATTTGTNTCCTACTCAATTATTAAAAAATGACAAAAACAAANAATCAAANACATTTAATAAAAGCCTTAACNTGGAATATATTAGCAATGACTACCACATATTTTGTGTTAACACTTTTCCCACCGCTGATAGGTTTAGAGCCAATTTCTAAGGAGGGGGCAACGGGATTAGTAGTATTGGATAGAATAATAAAATTTATTTTCTATTATTTACATGAAAGAGCATGGTTTAAAACATCATAAACAATTTACTTATCTTCTTTTTTTATTGTATAAGTAATTGTTGTTTCGGGTTTTTGATTAACGATTGTATTTTCATGTTCCTCATCTATCTCCCACTGATATTTCTTTCTTGCAGGCCCATCATTTTTAAAAAATATAGCAACTATAATACCGCTTACCAATCCTGACAAATGACCTTCCCAAGAAACCGTGGGCTTAGTCGGAAATACACCCCAAATCATTGAGCCATATAAAAACACAACGATTAAACTTATAGAGGAAAGTCTTGGGTTTTTTCTTATTATTCCACTGACAAACAAAAATGATGCAAGAGAATAAATTACACCGCTAGCTCCAATATGCAAAGATGGGCGTCCAATGACCCAAAGCCAAAGTCCTGATACTAAAAACAACCATAAAAAAATTTCATTAGCTATTTTTTTATAACTAAAAAAAAGAAACCAGCCAAGTATAAGAATTGGTAAAGAGTTATTACTTAAATGTAATAGGTCTTTATGTATAAACGGAGCGAATAAAACTCCCTTAATTCCAGAAAGTTCTCTTGGTGAAACACCGAATTCTCTAATAATATTTTGTAAATCAAATTGTATTTCAATTAATTTGACAGCCCACATTATTACAATAAATAAAAAAGGAAATACCAAAGCATTTATGAAAAGTCTTTTATCTGATTTATTCATTCTAAATTAATAGAGAGTAAAAATAATTAAATAATGTTATTAATTGTATTTTTACAACAAGATGAAAAATGAAAAAAAATTATTTCTTTTAGACGGTTTTGCTCTAATATATAGAGCTTATTTTGCATTTGCAAAAAACCCAAGAATCAACTCAAAAGGTGTTGATACATCTGCTGTTTTTGGCTTTGTAAACACACTTAATGAGTTAATTCGAAAAGAAAACCCAACTCATATTGGGGTTGTTTTTGATACAAATAAACCCACAGAAAGGCATATTGAATATCCTGAATATAAAGCACACCGAGAAGCTATGCCGGAAGGTATTAGAGACGCCATCAAATATATTGATAAACTTTTAATTGCTTTTAATATTCCAAAAATTTTCAAAGACGGTTATGAGGCAGATGATGTCATTGGTACTTTAGCAAAAAAAGCTGAGCAAAAAGGCTATACCGTTTATATGATGACCTCCGATAAGGATTTTGCTCAATTAGTGTCTGAAAACATTTTTATGTACAAACCCGGTAATAAATGGCAACCTACAACTATTTGGGGGGTGCAAGAAGTGCTTCAAAACTTTAATATAGAAAAAGTAAGTCAGGTTATCGATTATTTAGGCATGGTTGGGGATACTGCAGATAATATTCCTGGAATACCAGGTATTGGAAAAAAAACTGCACAAAAATTTCTTAAAGAATACAAAAGTATGGAGGGTTTATTCGAAAACTCAGATAAGTTGAAGGGAAAAATGCGAGATAATGTTTCGTCTTCTGAAAAAATAGGTATGTTATGTAAAAAACTAGTTACCATTATAACAGATGTGCCAATTGATTTTAATGAGGACCACTTTAAATATCAATCTATAAATGAACCCAGGCTAGAAGAGCTGTTTAATGAGTTAGAATTTAAAACTCTCTTGTCAAGAATGACAGGTAGCAAAAATCAAACTACATTAAATAAAAATAGCTTATCAAGTAAAGAATATGGCTCTGCAAATGAAAAACAATTTGACTTATTTAATGAAATAACAACACAAAAAATTAGTGAATTAAAAAATTCAAATTTTGAAACCGTTGAGACAGAGTCGAAAGTTCAATTTATTCTTGAAAATATTAAAAAAGAAAAAAAATTTTCATTACAATTAATTTCAAATAAAAGTACCAATCTAATTGACGAAATTATTGGGTTAGCCATATCATTTGACAATAAAAATGGATACTTCTTTAAATATAACATCGATCTTTTAACAAAAATTAAACCGATTTTTGAAGATCCAGAAATAATATTAATCGGATATGACTTAAAGAGTTTATTCAAAACATTTATGTCAAAAGGAGTTGATATAAAATCTAATCTTTTCGACATACAAATTGCTCATTATCTTTTGCATCCAGACTCAAGAAATTCGTTTAGCCTTATTTCTGAAAATTACCTTAACTTAAGTATTACTGATGAAAATGAGGTGTTGGGTATGGGAAAAACAAGATTATCTTTTGCTGATTTAACAATTAATTCACAAGTAAATTATTCCTGTGAAAGGTCATTGTGTCTTTTTAAAATTTATAAAATATTAGAAAAAGAAATGAAGGACAATGACATGCTTGTTTTGTTTGAAAAAATAGAAATTCCTTTGTTAAAGGTCTTAGCAAAAATGGAGTTAGAGGGCATAGCAATTGATCAAAAATTATTAAGTTCATTAAGTACAGATCTTTCAAAAAAACTTGAAATAATTACAAATAATATACACAGCCTGGCNGAAAATAAGTTTAATATTTCTTCTCCAAAACAAACAGGCGAAATTTTGTTTGATGTAATGCAGCTTAGTAAAAAACCAAAAAAAACAAAATCAGGGCAATACTCTACTTCAGAAGAGGAGCTCAAAAAAATAAAAGATGCTCATCCAATTATTAATGAGATTTTAACTTTTAGAGGTATCAAAAAACTTCTTTCAACATATGTTGACGCTTTACCTGAATTGGTTGAAAAAACTACTGGAAGAGTACACACAACGTTTAACCAATCTGTTACTTCAACGGGAAGACTATCTTCAATTAACCCAAATATGCAAAACATTCCAATAAGAAGTGAAATGGGAATGAAAGTACGAGAAGCTTTTGTGCCAAAAAATAATGATTTTGTTTTAGTCGCTGCTGATTATTCACAAATCGAGCTTAGATTAATGGCGGCATTAAGTAACGATGACGGGATGATTAAGGCTTTTAAAAATGGCATTGATATTCATTCTGTAACCGCAGCCAAGGTTTATAACGTTAACTTAAAAGATGTAGATAGAAAAATGCGTTCTAATGCTAAGTCTGTTAACTTTGGAATAATATATGGTATTTCTGCATTTGGTTTAGCGCAAAACATTGGAGTAACAAGAAAAGAGGCTCAAAATATTATAGATAATTATTTTGAACAATTTCCTCAAATAAGAACATATATGCAAAAATCAATAGAGGAGGCAAGAGAAAAAGAATATACTATTACAATAATGGGGAGGAAAAGATACCTTAAAGACATTAATGCTAAAAATGGTATGATTAGAGCAATAGCTGAGCGGAATGCAATAAATGCCCCAATTCAGGGTTCTGCAGCTGACATAATTAAAGTCGCCATGATTAATATTGAGCGAGATTTAACAGCTGGGGGGTTTAAGTCTAAAATGCTACTTCAAGTGCACGATGAACTTGTTTTCGATATACATAAATCAGAAATAGAGGAAGTAACAGATATCATAAGAAAAGGTATGGAGAGTGCTGTTACTTTGAGTGTTCCGCTAACNNTTGATATTGGNANGGGGAATAATTGGCTTGAAGCCCATTAAGANCTTTTNTTTACAAAAAGTAAATAAAGTAAAATAATTGCAATAACACCTATAAAAGAAGAGCCNGCATCTTGAATATTNCCAACAGGATTCCATCCTAATATTGTGTCATCAATTAATAATTGCACAATAACACCAAAGCATAAAAAATAAAGAGAAAGNTCTATCCATTTTTTTAAATACNCTATGATTTTAGTAAATATTTTTTCCATATANTTATATTGTGTCAAACTTAGTTTTAAANTTTAAATTTTCAAAATTTAANANAAAAAATAGCCCCACTTTTATCTAAGCAGGGCTATTTTATTAATTTNTCAAAGCTATTTTACTTAGCTGTGATTAAGTTCCAAACAATTAAAATACCAATTAGNCCAACAAAACCTTCTGTTGCTAAACCATTGATAACTCCAGTAATATTACTGATAACATCAATATTAAGATCATTTGCTATTGCCTCTTGACCATATAGAAATGTTGCTGCAATTCCTAAACCTAAAATAGTCATAATCAATCCCGTTAGGCCTTTAAAAAATCCATTAAAGTACTTAAATACATTGTCCATAATAAAAATAAATTTGGTTAATATGGCCTCAAAACTAGAATTTAATTTGATTGAAGAAAAATGATATCCAATAAATATTAAAAACTCATTATTTTTATAAATTTTGATTTAAAGAAAACAAGAAAGATCTCTAATATATTGAAAAACAGCTCTTTAAAGGTGGTTGAAAGGTAAAATTTATTGAAAAAAACGATACTTTTTAAACATAAACTTGTTAAAAATTACAACAAACTCTATTTAACTGAAAGTCAGTAGTTTAGGGTTTTTTTTGTGGGATTTATGATCAAAAAACTTAGTTTAAGTCTATATCTCTTACTGACACGATATTTTTCGAAATTTTATGTGAGTTTTTAATGATGTAGAGGATTTTTGTGGCAACAATTTCTGGTTTTTCTAATTTATTTTCTTGTTTATAATTTAAGAATTTTTTTAATAGCGGAAAAAATTTAGGCTTTGCTTGTCTAATCTCTTTTTGCATAGTAGTATCCACGACACCAGGGTAGACAGAAAATACTTTTAAATTTTTATGTTTTTCTTCCTCTAGAACCTTGGTGAACATATCAAGTGCTGATTTTGAAGCGCAATAATTATTCCATGATGCAATTTGATGGTTTGCGGCCCCTGAACTTATATTTATAATTATTTTTTTACTATTTGTATAACTAGAAATAAAATTACTGCATATTAAAGATGGGGCTATTATATTTAAATTATATTCATAAATAATATCATCTTGTGATTTTAACGTTATTGGTAAAATTTTACCAATAGTTGCAGCATTATTTATTAAGACAACTTCTTCAAAGTCTTTATCAAAACAAGGTAACTTTATCTTTTTTACCTGAAAAGGGTCGCCCAAATCAATTTTGTTAAAGTGAAAAAAAGTGCTACTAATCTTATTTGTTCTAGAATATCCAAAAACAGTATAGCCTTGATTTATCAAACTTAAAGCTAAAGATTTTCCAAGACCTCTACCTGTTCCTGTTATAATTGCAAGCTTTTTCAATTAAATTTTATCTAATGCGTATTCTAAATCTGAAATTAAATCATCTATATCTTCAACTCCTACTGAGAGCCTTATTAAAGAATCTAACACCCCCGTTTTTTCTCTTTCCTCTTTTGGTATTGCTGCATGTGTCATGCTTGCCGGGTGTCCACATAAAGACTCTACTCCTCCTAAACTTTCGGCGAGTGTGAAGTATTTTGTGTTTGAAACTAAAGTAACGGCATCTTCAAGTTTGTTTCCTACAAGATTAAAAGATACCATGCCGCCAAAATCGCGCATTTGTTTTTTTGCAACACCATGATTTTTATGCTGCTTAAATCCAGGCCAATAAACATCGCCAACCTTAGGGTGGTTTTTTAAAAAATGAGCTATGGCTTTACCATTTTTACAATGTCTTTCCATTCTTAAGTGCAGAGTCTTGATACCTCTTAAAACTAAAAAAGAGTCCATTGGGCCCGGAACTGCACCACAAGAGTTTTGAATAAAAGCTAGCTTATCTGCTAATACATCGTCTTTACAAACTAAAGCTCCCATAACAACATCTGAATGCCCTGCGATATACTTAGTTAGAGAGTGCATTACAATATCTGCGCCTAAATCTAATGGCTTCTGTAAATATGGTGTTGCAAAAGTATTGTCTACAACTAACAACAAATTATTTTCTTGTGCAATCAGGCTTAAACGTTCTATATCACATAAGTTTAACATGGGGTTGGTAGGTGTTTCCGACCAAATCATTTTAGTTTTGTTATTAATACATGACTTTATCTTAGATAAATCATCCAGTCCTATGAAGTGAAACTTTATACCGAAATTGTGAAATATTTTGGTAAATATCCGATAAGTACCCCCGTAAAGATCATTAGTTGAAATAACCTCATCTCCTGGAGATAGTAGTTTTAATATCGCGTCTATAGCTGCCAGCCCACTTCCAAAACATAATCCGTGTTTTCCATTTTCTAAAGACGCAAGATTAGCTTCTAGTGCTGCTCTTGTTGGGTTTCCGGTTCTAGAATATTCATAACCCTTGTGATCTCCTGGTTTCGACTGTATGTATGTTGAGGTTTGATAAATCGGAGTCATTACCGCTCCTGTTGTTGGGTCTGCTTTTTGACCAGCATGAATAACTTTTGTAGCAAATTTCATATCATTAGTTTTATTTAAGCAAAAATATTAAAACTTATACGATAAATTTTAAATTTGCTTAAAAATACTATCGTTGATTAAAATAATTTTAGCTCATATATCTTTATTTTTTGCCAACCTTATTTATGCAATAAATTATAGTTTTGCTAAAGATGTAATGCCTGTGTATATTCCGCCTTCCGGCTTTATTTTGTTAAGAGTTATTGGTGCTTTTTTTCTTTTTTTTCTTATTTATAAAATCTTTATTCGTGAAAAATTAGAATCAAAAGATTTGTTGAGACTAATTATGTGTGGTGTTTTCGGAGTTGCAGTAAATCAGTTGTTTTTTTTTGAAGGGCTAAATTTATCAACGCCTATAAATGCTTCAATTATAATGACAGTAAATCCTATAATTGTTATTATAATTTCTTTTTTTGTATTAAAAGAAAGTTTTGGAATTAAAAAAATATTTGGTGTTTGTTTGGGTTTATTAGGAGCCGGGTTATTAATTCTTAATAAGGGTGAGGTAGACTTGTCAAATAATCTCAGGACGGGCAACATATTGGTATTTATTAATGCTTCAAGTTATGCTTTTTATTTAGTGATTGTAAAGCCACTTATGGCCAAGTATAATCCTATAACAATCTTAACATATGTTTTTGGCTTTGGCATGCTTTTTGTTTTTCCTTTTGGATATAATGAACTTTCTAATATAAATTGGAATACAATGCCTCAAACAATTTTTCTACAAGTAGTTTTTGTTGTATTCTGCACAACATTTCTTGCTTATTTATTTAACGCCTTCGCTTTAAAAAATTTAAACCCTACTACTGTAAGCACTTATATTTATCTTCAACCTGTTTTAGCTAGCTCGTTTGCTATATTCTGGGGGGCAGACAAAATAAACAGTGAAAAGGTTATTGCTGCATTAATTATATTTATTGGTGTTTATTTAGTAAGTCAGCAGAACAGACCAAAAGATAAACTTTCCTAAATTTGCAAAAAAAAAAAGATGACCCAGTCAATGACCGGATATGGTAAGTCCGAAGTAACTATAAATGACTCAACTGTTGTAATTGAAATTAAATCTCTGAATTCAAAACACCTAGATGTTTCCGTTAAAATGCCAGCTGTTTATAAGCATGAAGAGCTAGCTGTTAGAAAATTATTGGCAAAAAAACTATTTCGCGGCAAGGTAGAGGTGTGCGTTTTTGTTGATCTAACAAAAAGCTCCTCTGAGCACATAATAAATTCTTCTGTGATAAAAAATTACTACAAACAAATTTTAGAATTAAACAAAGATTTAAATATTTCAAAAAATCATAACGTTGTATCAACACTAATGAGACTTCCAAACGCAATCATTAAAAACACACAAAGCTTAGATGAGAAAAGTTGGTCAAATATATACTTAGGTGTTGAAAAAGCATTAGATAATTTAATCCTTTTTCGTAGCAAAGAGGGGAAGGAGTTAGAAAAAGACATCTTAAAGAGGCTAAATAATATTTCTAATTATTTAGAAAAAACTCCTGACTTGGCAAATAAAAAAATTAATGTGTTAAAAGAAAAAATCAAAGAAAAACTACTTAACCTAGACGGTCTTTATGATAAATCGCGCTTTGAACAAGAGTTACTCTACTATCTTGAAAAACAAGACATAAATGAAGAGGTGGTTAGATTAAAGGCACATGTTAAATATTTTAAAGAAACTCTTTCTATTAAAGGGCCCAAAGGAAAAAAGCTTGCTTTTATATCACAAGAGATTGGCCGTGAAATAAATACAATTGGGTCAAAAGTAGGAGAAGTAAATATCCAAAAGACAGTAGTTGAAATGAAAAATGAATTAGAAAAAATTAAAGAACAATTGTTAAATATTGCTTAATGAAAAAGCTTATTGTAATATCCGCTCCATCTGGAGCGGGAAAAACATCTATAGTACGTGATTTATTAACACAAGTACCGAGTCTTAATTTTTCTATTTCCGCGTGTAGTAGGCAAAAAAGAAAAGGTGAAATAAATGGAAAAGACTATTATTTTCTTGGAATTAAGGGTTTTCAAGAAAAAATTGCAGAAGATGCATTTATTGAATGGGAAGAGGTATATAAAAATCAATTTTATGGAACATTAAAAAGTGAAATAAATAGAATTTGGGATTTAAATAAAATCGCAATATTTGACGTAGATGTTGTTGGTGGATTAAATCTTAAAAGGATGTACGGGAAAAATTGTTTAGCTATTTTTATTATGCCTCCTTCTTTTGATGTTTTGAGAGGTAGATTAATAAAAAGAGGTTCTGAATCTGATAAAAGTTTAAATATAAGACTTGATAATGCAAAAAAAGAAATGTTGCGAAAAGATGAATTTGATAAAATTATAATTAATGATGAGTTTAATCTTGCTTGTATGCAAACAAAAAAAATTGTAACTAAATTTATTCAAAAATAAAATGAAGATCGGACTGTTTTTTGGAAGCTTTAACCCTTTACACATTGGGCATAAAATTATTGCCTCCTACATTGTTGAGTTTACCGATTTAGAAAAAGTTATTTTTATTGTTTCTCCACACAACCCTTTAAAAGAAAAGGCGTCCCTTCTTGATCAACATCATAGGTTAATGATTATTAAAAGAGAGATAGAAGATAATCCTAAGCTAGAAGTATCTGATATTGAATTTAAAATGAAACAACCTTCATACACAATTGACACTTTAGTGCAGATAGAAGAGCGATATCCGGGAAATGAGTTTGCAATAATTATGGGCTCTGACAATTTTAAAACCCTTCATAAATGGAAAAATTATAACCAAATTTTAGACAATTACGCAATATATTTGTACCCAAGACCTAAGTTTAAGATTGACAATATAAAGGCTTCAAACATCCATATAATTGATGGCGTGCCTAAAATGGAAATATCTGCGTCATTTATAAGAAAATCTATTAAAAACAAAAAAAATGTTTCATACTTAATGCCTCAAAAAGCGTGGGAATATATTGATGAAATGAATTTTTATAAATAATGATATTAAATAACACATATCAACATTCTTTAATTATATTAAATTTTTTAATTATAATTCTTTTGTCTTCCTGTAAGGCAGGGGCAATCTTGGTCAAGACAGAACATGTGAAGAGTCATGAAACCAACACATACAAAGGTTGGTGGATATATGGTGATGGCGAACATATTTTTAAAGATGAAAAAACATTAAAAGAATACAGTTTAATCTTTGAAAAAGAAAACCTTGATGAAATAACTAACTTATATTTGGATATTTGTGAAATAGAATATTTTCCCATGGAATCTGCGATGACTGGCTACATAGGAAATGGTATGAATTCCAGCCAAAATATTNTTGTNGTTTCTGATTTTGAAATCTTATATGTGGANGGNTGTGGTGAATAATAATTAAAGTCANCTATTCATCAANGTCTCNACCTCTTCAATTTCAATTGGNATGTTTTTCATTAGNTCTTGCGGTCCNTGNTCAGANATAAATATATCATTTTCNAGTCTGACNCCTAATTTCTCTTTTAAAATATAAATTCCTGGTTCACANGTGAAAACCATACCTGNTTTTATTGGCCAATTTAAACTTCCAACATCATGCACNTCTAGACCTAAATAATGAGATGTGCCGTGCATAAAGTATTTTTTATACAANGGNTTTTCTGGATTCTGCTTTTGAACATCATGTTTGTCTAGTAGTTTAAGCTTAATTAATTCTGACTCCATAATTTTCCCAACTTCTTTATTGAAATCTGNAAACATTGTNCCTGGCCTTAACATATTTGTTGCTTCCTTCATTACATGTAAGACAGAACTATAAACTGCNTTTTGTCTTTCTGAAAAACGACCNNTTACAGGNACCGTTCTGGTNAGGTCTGAAGCATAATTTGCATATTCAGCTCCAAAATCCATCAATAAGATNTCNCCNTTTTCACATTTNTTGTTGTTTTCAATATAATGTAAAACACATGAGTTAANTCCTGAGCCAATTATTGGTTGATAAGCAAAACCTTTNGATCTATTAATTAAAAANTCGTGTATCAATTCNGCTTCAATCTCATACTCCATTATTCCCGGCTTAATTATTGGTAAAATTCTTCTTAAACCTTTTTCTGTNATATTACATGCTTTTTGNATTAAGTCAACCTCTAATTGTGACTTAATTGANCTAAGTTCATGCATAATTGGAGCANCCTCCTTAATTTCTTTNTCAGGGTNCTTACTAGNNATCANAGNTCTAAACCTATCNTCTCTTGTTTCAACNTGAGATGCAGANCGNCTATGCATATTTTTATTTAAATATATATTTTCAGTCTGAGCAATTATTCTGTTTAGCTTTTCATCTAATTCGCTTAACCAAAAAATTGTTTTTATTCCTGAGTTATTNCGAGCATGCTCTTTTGTAAGTTTTGCCCCTTCCCATATAGCAATATGTTCATTAGTTTCTTTTAAAAATAACACCTCCCTCATTAGCGGGTTCGGGTGGTNCGGTGAAACAACCAAAACACTTTCTTCCTGGTCTATNCCGCTTAACCAAAACAAATCATTGTTTTGTCTAAANGGCATAGTCCCATCAGCGTTGGTNGGCATTATATCGTTGGAATTAAAAATTGAGGTNCTGTTTTCTAATATTTTTTNNCTAAAAAGTTGTCTGTTTTTAATAAATAATNNNGANTCNATNGTNGTATACTTCATNNTTAATCTTAATTTTTAACAAAGAAAAGAAATTCAAATATAATCTATAATGATTCTGAATTNTAATTTTCTAAAAAATTTATTGTCTAAGTTTANAAATTCTACAGTATCTTTGCAAAAAAAATCATTTNTAATGGAAACTAAAAAAACTGCTTCTTCAATTATAAAAAAAGTGTTGATGGCNCTTTCNGGAGTTTTTTTAATGATCTTTTTGTTGCAACATTTAACCATAAACTTTTTCTCTGTAATCAGNCCNAANTTATTNAATGAGGCNTCTCATTTTATGGGGACTAACTTTTTAGTACAATTTATANTGCAGCCTATTTTAATCTTTGGTGTATTCTTTCATTTAATTATGGGAATGTATCTTGAATATCAAAATAGAAGTTCAAGACCAATTAATTATAGTTACAATAATCCNTCTGAAAANTCTAGCTGG
Organism: Flavobacteriales bacterium; assembly: GCA_002711125.1. GTDB lineage: Bacteria > Bacteroidota > Bacteroidia > Flavobacteriales > BACL11. The sequence goes on along the minus strand of PAHN01000010.1, from coordinate 452,211 downwards.
ATGAGTCGAAATATGATAATCACAGGTATTATGATTATGTTATTTCTTGGNTTGCATTTTTATGACTTTTGGGTNCCAGAAATAAAATATAAATATGTCGATTTTAAGCCTGAAAGCCCTGANAGGTATTATGAAGAATTGCAACACAAGTTTCATGATCTTTGGAGGGTTATAATTTATTGTGTTTCTTTTATTTTTTTATCACTTCATTTATTGCATGGTTTTCAATCATCATTTCAATCCATTGGTTTTAAAAAAAATAAGTATGCCTCAAAAATCAAAACTATTAGCAATATGTATGCAGTTATTGTTCCGCTAGGATATGTTATTATTGCATTGTATCATTATTCATTTCANATTTAATTTAGATGTCTAAAAAACAACATAAATACTCAAGAGTTTTAAATGCAAAGGTTCCAAAAGGAGATATAGGTGATAAATGGACAAATCATAAAAACAATATTAAACTTGTAAATCCAGCAAACAAAAGAAATATTGATNTTATNGTTGTGGGNACNGGNTTAGCAGGGGGNTCTGCTTCAGCAACATTAGCTGAGCTTGGNTATAACGTAAAAACATTTTGTTATCAAGACTCCCCAAGAAGAGCTCACTCTATTGCTGCTCAAGGTGGTATTAATGCTGCTAAAAATTATCAAAATGATGGNGATTCTGTTTACAGATTATTTTATGATACAGTAAAAGGAGGTGATTATCGNTCAAGAGAAGCNAATGTTTATCGACTAGCNGAGGTNTCCTCTAACATTATTGACCAATGNGTTGCTCAAGGNGTTCCNTTTGGAAGAGAGTATGGTGGTCTTNTAGATAACAGGTCTTTTGGTGGNGTTTTGGTTTCTAGAACTTTTTATGCGAAAGGTCANACNGGCCAACAACTTTTACTTGGNGCTTATTCNGCAATGAATAGACAGATTGGAAAAGGAAAAATNATTGCCTATAATAGACACGAAATGGTTGATTTAGTCAAGGTTAACGGTAAAGCAAGAGGAATNATTGCAAGAAANCTGGTNACAGGTNANCTTGAACGCCACTCGGCTCACGCTGTGGTAATTGCTAGTGGAGGATATGGAAATGTTTTTTTTCTATCAACAAATGCCATGGGNTCAAATGTTACTGCNGCATGGAAAATACATAANAAAGGTGCTTTCTTTGCAAACCCTTGCTATACCCAAATCCANCCTACATGCATTCCAAGAAGNGGAGATCATCAGTCAAAACTAACACTTATGTCAGAGTCCTTAAGAAATGATGGAAGAATTTGGGTTCCAAAAANNNTGAAAGATGTAGAAAAAATAAAATCTGGAAAATTAAAACCAACTGATATTAAAGAAGAAAACCGAGATTATTATTTAGAANGAAGATACCCNGCCTTTGGAAATTTAGTTCCAAGGGATGTTGCTTCTAGAGCTGCAAAAGAAAGAATAGACAAAGGTTTTGGAGTCAANAAAACAGGAGANGCGGTATATTTAGATTTTGCATCTGCTATAAAAAGGTANGGAAAACAACAGGCTGCTATAGANCGCATCCAAAAACCTAGTAAAGAAAAAATAATTGAACTTGGNGAGNAAATAATTGAAGCTAAGTATGGTAATTTGTTTCAAATGTATGAAAAAATTGTCGCAGAAAACCCATACAAAACNCCAATGATGATTTACCCNGCTGTNCANTACACTATGGGNGGAGTATGGGTAGATTACAATTTAATGACAACTATTCCTGGTTGCTATTGTATTGGAGAGGCTAACTTCTCTGACCACGGAGCAAACAGGCTGGGTGCATCAGCTTTAATGCAAGGCCTGGCTGATGGATATTTTGTTCTTCCTTATACTATTGGTGACTATTTAGCAGATGAAATTAAAACNGGGCCNATTTCAACTGATTCAAAAGAATTTGAAGAAGCTGAAAAANATGTTGAAGAAAGAATTAATANGCTGATGAATNTAAAGGGAAATAAAACTGTTGATTCTTTTCACAAAGAACTAGGGAGAATTATGTGGGAATATGCAGGGATGTCAAGAAATGAAAAAGGTTTAAAAAAAGCAATTAAAGATATTGCATCATTAAAAAATGAATTTTGGAAAAATGTAAGGATTCCAGGTGATCAGTATGGCTTAAATTCTGAACTTGAAAAAGCAGGGCGCGTTGCCGATTTACTAGAACTAGGGGAGTTATTTGCAAAGGATGCGCTAGAGAGAAATGAGTCGTGTGGCGGGCACTTTAGAGAAGAGTCTGTTGAGCTTGATGGAGAGCAAAAAGGCGAGGCAAAAAGAGATGATAAAAATTATACTCATGTTTCTGCATGGGAATACACCGGAAAACCCTCAGAAGCCATTCTTCATAAAGAAAAATTAGAGTTTAATGATATTGAATTAAAACAACGAAGCTATAAATAATATTATATGGACTTATTACTTAAGGTTTGGAGGCAAAAAGACAAAAAGGCTAAAGGTAAAATGGAAGATTACAAAGTATCTGGGATTTCGGAAGACTCTTCTTTTTTAGAAATGTTAGATATATTAAACAACAATCTTATCTTAGAGGGCAAAGAACCCATTTCATTTGACCACGACTGCAGAGAGGGAATTTGCGGGATGTGTTCTCTATATATAAATGGAAGAGCTCACGGCCCTGATAGGGGGGTTACAACCTGTCAATTGCATATGAGAATGTTTAATGATGGTGACACAATATACATCGAGCCATGGAGGTCAAAAGCAATGCCTGTCATTAAAGATTTAGTTGTTGATCGGTCTTCATTTGATCGAATACAACATGCTGGTGGTTTTATTTCAGTAAATACGTCTGGAAATTCACAAGATGCTAATGCAATACCTATAGAGAAGAACGATGCTGACAAAGCTTTTGATGCTGCTGCATGCATAGGTTGTGGAGCGTGTGTTGCAACATGTAAAAATGCTTCAGCTATGCTTTTTGTTTCTGCAAAAGTTTCTCAGTATGCTTACTTACCACAAGGACAAGTTGAACGAAAGGAAAGAGTTAAAAACATGGTGGCGCAAATGGATAAGGAGGGTTTTGGAAACTGCACAAATACTGGTGCTTGTGAAATAGAATGCCCAAAAGGAATTTCTATTGAATATATTGCTAAAATGAATAAAGAATATCTTTCTGCCTCTATTTCTTCAGAAGAATAGCGCTCATTTTTTTGCACTGATACTGTTCCATCCTTGCGCTGTTAATTCATGTACACTTCCGTCACTAGCAATTAAATTATTTCCTTCACGTTTATCATTAACATATCCTATAATTGTAAAGTCTGGATCTTTTTTTAGTTTGTTATAATGTTTTTGATCAACAGTAAATAATAACTCATATTCTTCTCCCCCACTAAGTGCACAGACAATTGGATTTAAATTAAATTCTTGAGCCAAATTCATTACTGTATAGTCTATCGGTATTTTATTTTCATAAATTGTAATACCACATGAAGAGGATTTTGATAGATGTAACGCTTCAGAAGACAGGCCATCAGAAATATCTATCATTGATGTAGGAATAATATTCATTTCGTTTAAAATCTCTATATATTTTACTGGTGGTTCAGGTTTTAGTTGTCTCTGTAAAATATAATCATGGCCAGTCAGGTCTGGCTGTATGCTTGGATTTTCTTTAAATATCTTGTTTTCTCTATTTAAGATTTGTAAGCCTAAGTATGCGGCACCTAAATCACCTGTACAAACTACTAAATCGTTAATTTTTGCACCTTTCCTATAAGTGATTTTTTTCCTATCTACCTCGCCAACTACAGAAACACTAATTACCAATCCAGTAGTTGAAGATGTAGTGTCTCCCCCAACTAAATCAACGTCATATTTACTACATGCTAGCTTTATTCCCGCATACAACTCATCAATGGCCTCTACAGAAAATCTATTACTAACAGCAATTGAAACCACAACCTGCTTAGCATTTCCATTCATTGCACATATATCTGATATATTTACGGATATAGATTTATAGCCTAAGTGTTTTAATGGTACATAAGCTAAGTCAAAGTGTATTCCCTCAACCAGCATGTCAGTACTTAATAAAAATTGATTAGCTCCAGCTTTTATAACTGCTGCATCATCTCCAACACCATATATTGTGTTTTTATTTTTAATTTTTATGTCGTTTGTTAAATGGTCTATTAAACCAAACTCACCTAACACATCAACCTTTGTTGTATTCAAGCTTTTATTTTGCATAATATTCATACAACAAAGATATATAAATACAAGCTTTATTTGCTAAATTTGCATATTGATACTTAAATAATAAAAATGATTAATATCAGCGAATCCGCAAAAAACAGATTACTTGATTTATTGTCAAAAGAAAGTGATGATAAAAAATATGTGCGAGTTGGTGTTGAAACTGGTGGCTGCTCAGGACTAAGTTATAAATTAGTGTTTGACAACTCAAAAGACAAAGAGGATGAGTTAATTGAAAATAACGGAATTAAACTATTAATTAATAAAAAAAGCTTTTTATATTTAGTGGGAACAACTCTTGAGTTTTCTGACGGATTGAATGGAAAAGGATTTGTATTTAATAACCCCAACGCTAGTAGAACCTGTGGATGTGGCGAAAGCTTCTCCCTTTAAATTTTAACAAATATGAGTGAAAAAAATAAACTCTCAGAAGAAGAGTTATTAGAAGAAGTTACATCGGCGGAATACAAGTATGGATTTACTACTGATATTAAATCAGATAAAATTCCAAAGGGCTTATCAGAAGATGTTATTCGAACTATTTCCGCAAAAAAAAACGAGCCGGAATGGATGTTGGAATATCGTTTAAATGCATATAAAGCTTGGCTTGAAATGGAAGAGCCAGACTGGGCTAATATAAAATATAAAAAACCTAATTATCAAGATATTATTTACTATTCTGCTCCAAAACAAAAACCTGTTTTAAATAGCTTAGATGAACTTGACCCAGAAATGAAAAAAACATTTGATAAACTTGGTATTTCTATAGACGAGCAAAAAAAATTAGCGAATGTAGCTGTTGATGTTGTTATGGATTCTGTTTCTGTAGCAACTTCATTTAAAGAAACATTAGCTGAAAAGGGAATTGTTTTCTGTTCTATTTCTGAAGCAATAAAAGAACACCCAAAGCTTGTCAAAAAATATTTAGGAAGCGTAGTGCCTGTTAGAGATAATTTTTTCTCTGCATTAAATTCAGCTGTTTTTTCAGATGGATCTTTTTGTTATATTCCTGAAGGGGTTGATTGCCCTATGGAACTTTCTACATATTTTAGAATAAACGAAGCGGGAACCGGGCAGTTTGAACGAACGTTACTGATTGCAGACAAAAACTCAAGTGTTAGTTATCTAGAGGGGTGCACCGCTCCAATGAGGGATGAAAATCAATTACATGCCGCTGTTGTTGAGCTTGTTGCTCTTGATAATGCAGAGATTAAATACTCTACAGTGCAAAACTGGTACCCTGGTGATAAAAACGGAAATGGAGGTGTGTTTAATTTTGTGACAAAAAGAGGNATTTGCCACAAAAACTCTAAGATTTCTTGGACTCAAGTNGAAACAGGNTCTGCTGTCACNTGGAAATACCCATCATGTATTTTAAAAGGNGATAATTCAATTGGTGAGTTTTTTTCAGTNGCAGTTACTAACAACAANCAACAAGCAGATACTGGCACTAAAATGATNCANTTAGGNAAAAACACTAAAAGNACAATAATAGCTAAAGGNATATCAGCCGGTTACTCAGATGGTAANTACAGNGGTCTTGTNAGGATTGCAAAAGGAGCTNAAAACTCAAGAAATTTTTCTCAGTGTGATTCTCTTTTAATGGGGGATAANTGTGGTTCNCATACATTTCCNTATATTGAGGTAAAAAACAACTCCTCAAANGTTGAACACGAAGCGACTACATCAAAAATTGGAGAGGATCAAATTTTNTACTGTAATCAANGNGGAATNGGTACTGAAGAGGCTATTGCTTTAATTGTNAATGGTTATTGTAAAGATGTTCTCAACCANCTTCCAATGGANTTTGCNGTAGANGCTCAAAAANTATTAGAAATAAGCCTNGAAGGNTCTGTAGGTTAATNTAAANNNTATNGATATGNTAAGAATAAAAANTTTAAGCGCAGGTATNGAAGAAACANAAATATTAAAAGGNATAAACCTAGAAGTAAATGCTGGGGAGGTNCATGCTATTATGGGGCCNAACGGNTCNGGNAAAAGNACCCTTTCTTCAGTTATTGCAGGAAAAGAAGAATATGAGGTCGAAGGNGGTGAAATTACTTTTAATGGAGAAGATTTATTAGAGCTTGCNCCTGAAGAAAGAGCCCANAAGGGTGTTTTTATGTCGTTTCAGTATCCTNTTGAAATNCCTGGAATATCTGTTTCTAACTTTATCAANACATCTATAAGTGAAAGCAGAAAAGCTATGGACTTGCCTCCNTTACCGACAAAAGATTTNCTTAGAATGATGCGTGAAAAAATGGAGCTTTTGAGTATCAAACAAGGTTACCTTTCTAGAAATATGAACGAGGGGTTTTCAGGCGGAGAAAAAAAGAGNAATGAAATATTTCAAATGGCNATGCTTGAACCAAAGCTTTCTATTCTTGATGAAACAGANTCCGGTCTTGATATTGATGCNTTAAGAATAGTTGCAAACGGTGTTAANAAGCTTAAAAATAAAGATAACGCAACCNTTNTTATCACTCATTACCAAAGNCTNTTAGAGTATATTNTTCCTGACTNTGTNCATGTTTTNTATGACGGCAAAATAATNAAGTCCGGNGGAAAAGAATTAGCAATGGAGCTTGANGAAAGNGGNTATGAATGGATAACNAAAAAACAATNGTNGTGAGTCTTATAGAAAANCTAAAGNACCATGTCAACCAGCTTGATTTGCNATTAAAACAAAAAGAAGCATTTGNTTCATTTGTTAAAAAAGGATTTCCATCAACTNATAATGANGAGTGGAAATACACTTCATTAAAAAANGTTGTTAANGANGACTATTTATTATCTCAAAACNNNTAAAAANANNGAGGATNGNNNAANNATTGAATCNTCANTCATTCAAAAATATAGTTTAGGCTTTAAGAATAAAATTATTTTTCACAANGGNNTATTNGTTAATAGCCCTAAAATAAANGGGGTTAAGATTTCTAATGATATTTTACGCGAAAAATATGAANACGAGACGTCTACANCTCTTACTAATTTAAATTTCAGTCTTGCTAATTCAGGNTNCTCTATTGAAATAGATAAAAACACAGTAGTTGATGAGCCTATCGAAATATTGTTTTTTAACTCTGAGGNNCAAATTTTTGGACAATATCGTAATTTTATAANTTTAGATAAAGGNGCAAGTGTGAANTTTATTGAGNAGGTGGTTGATTTAAGNAAATCTCGAACNTTTATCAATAGTTTTACNCAGATTAATTGTGAAGNAAACTCCAAGTTAGAGTTCANCAAAATTCAAAATAATCACGACTTNTCTTCATTAATCGATCACACAAATGTCTCTCAAGANAAAGATTCTGTTTGTGAGGTCAATACTTTAATATTTAGTGGTGGNTTTATTAGAAACAATTTGAATTTCAAACAAAATGGTTCAAATTGCGAAAGTAATATGTCTGGAATNTCATTGCTAGATAAAAATCAATTCGCNGATAATCACACATTTGTAGATCACAAAAAAGCAAATTGNAGAAGTAACGAAATGTATAAAGGNATATANTTAGANAACTCCAAAGGTGTTTTTAANGGNAAAATCATGGTTAGAAAAGATGCCCAAAAAATTGATGCTTTTCAGTCTAATAATAATTTACTACTTAGCGAGATGTCAACTATTGACAGTAAACCACAGTTAGAAATATATGCTGACGATGTAAANTGNAGTCATGGCTGTACAATAGGTCAACTAGATGATGAGGCGCTATTTTACATGAGAAGNAGAGGNGTTAGAAAGAAAGAAGCTCAAGCCNTTTTAACATATGCNTTTGCNTCAGAGGTTGTTGAAAANATCTCTATTGCCGAATTAAAAAAATTCTGTCAAAATCTTGTTGCCAAAAAGTTAGATGTTGATTTAGATTTTTCATAAATGTTTGATGTACACAAAATAAGAAAATNTTTCCCAATTTTGANCCAAAAAGTTCANGGTCATAATTTAGTATATTTCGACAATGGAGCCTCAACCCAAAAACATCAATCAGTAATAGACNCGTTAAATAANTATTATNCTACTGAAAACGCAAATGTTCACAGAGGNGTNCACTATCTGAGTGGCTTAGCCACTGATAAATTTGAAGAAACTCGCGCTACTATTCAGAAATTTATTGGNGCTAANCATAAACACGAAATAATTTTTACTAAAGGAACAACAGATGCAATAAATTTAGTAGCAANTGGATATCGATCAATATTAAAGCCTGGTGACGAAATTNTTATTTCTGAAATGGAGCACCACTCCAATATTGTTCCTTGGCAGTTNTGCTGCGAAGCAAGTNGTGCCAATTTAAAAGTGGTGCCAATTGATGAAAATGGAGAGCTTTCATTAGATGAATTAAAAAAACTTATTACTAAAAAAACAAAACTTGTTGCTATTTCNCATATTTCAAATACTTTAGGCACAATAAATCCAATTAATGAAATAATTAATCTTACTCATGANGTAGGGGCAAAAATTTTAATTGACGGAGCNCAAGCTGCNGCTCATTTTAAATTACNTGTAAATAAAATGAATGTAGATTTTTATTGTTTTTCCGCCCACAAACTATATGGTCCAACNGGTGTTGGNGTANTGTATGGTAAGGAAGAATTATTAAATATGCTGCCTCCTTATCAAGGGGGGGGGGAAATGATACAAGATGTAAGNTTTAATAAAACAACTTATGCTTGTTTGCCTCATAAATTTGAAGCAGGCACTCCTAATATAGCGGGNGTAGTTGGTTTTAAGCCNGCAATAGATTTTATTACTTCTTTAGGTCTAGAAAANATTAAAATACACGAAGAAGAGCTNCTTAATTATGCAACAGATAAAATACTACAAATAGATGGATTAAAAATATATGGAAATGCTAAAAATAAATCAGCTATTATTTCTTTTATNNTAGAANGTATCCATCCATATGATATAGGGCTAATTTTAGATAAAATGGGTGTTGCTATTCGTACGGGNAATCACTGTACTCANCCTATTATGGACAAATTTAATCTTCCTGGNACAGCAAGANTCTCTTTGGCTGTTTATAACACAAAAGAAGANATTGANATATGTATAGATGCNATTAAAAAAGCAAAAAAAATGTTATCATAANAATATGACNCGCCATTAATAANGTTCAACAAGAAATNATANATGAGTTCAATATGTTTGAAGACTGGATGCANAAATATGAATATATNATTGATATGGGTAAAGAGTTAGNGCCAATAGAANAAAAACATAAAGTNGAAAAAAACCTNATAAGAGGTTGTCAAAGTAGAGTNTGGNTACATGCNGAGNTAAANGATGNTCNACTTTTTTTTCATGGAGATAGTGATGCTATTATGACTAAAGGTATCGTNGCNTTNTTGTTGCGTGTTCTCTCCAATCAAAANCCTGAAGATATAATAAANTCAAAATTAGATTTTTTAGATAANATTGGNTTGAAGGAGCAGCTATCNGNAACAAGAGCAAATGGATTAGCATCAATGGTTAAACAAATGAAAATTTATGCATTAGCATACAATAATTAAGCTTATGAAAACAGAAAAAGAATTACAAAAAATAGGTGAAGATGTTGTTGGGGTAATTTGTGAAATATATGACCCCGAAATTCCAGTTAACATTTATGCTCTTGGCTTAATTTACGACGTGCAGGTTAGTGATGAATGTGATGTGAAAATTATCATGACTCTAACCTCTCCAAATTGTCCTGTAGCTGAAAGTCTNCCNNTAGAAATTGAAGAAAAGGTAAAATCATTANATGATGTAAAAAATGTTAAAGTAGAGATTGTNTTTGAGCCGCCTTGGTCAAAAGAAATGATGAGTGAAGAGGCAAAATTAGAATTAGGAATGTTGTNATATGACTGNAGAAATTATTAATAAAGTTGCAAAAAGTGGGTTAATAACAATTGATCTTTCTGATTTCTCTAAAGGAGTCCTAATTGATGAGTTTGACATAAAAAAATTTTTGTTTGGAGGGNTGNTTTTAAAAGAAAAAGATTTTAGNAAATCTNTAAAAGAGTATGATTTTANNAAACACCAAAATAAANTCGTTGCTGTATTTTGNAGCTCTCANTCTATTATTCCNATGTGGGCNTATATGTTGATTGCCTCNTCCNTAAACGGNTTTTCNAANAANNTTTATTTTGGCANTAAAAAAACAGNCCTTCAAAAATTAATGCTAGAAAGGATTAATAAAATTGACGGATCAAAATATACAAATAAAAAGGTTATAATAAAGGGTTGTGGAGAAGTTCCTTTGTGTGAAGATTTGTATCTTGCAATTACAAAAAAATTGCAACCTAATGTAATTAGTTTAATGTTTGGTGAGGCCTGTTCAGCAGTCCCAGTTTATAAAAAAAGAAAAAAATGAACCCAAAAATTATCGAAATCAATAAAAATATACAAGGGTATAAAAAGCAAATTGTAGACCACGACCTGTATAAAAATTTAAATAGTATTAACGACATCGCTACTCTTATGGANTCTCATGTTTANGCTGTGTGGGATTTTATGTGTTTATTAAAATCTTTNCAGTCNATTTTAACTTGNACNTCNTCTCCCTGGANNCCAATAGGNGACACNAAAATTAGACGNCTAATAAATAGTATNGTTTTAGAAGAAGAAAGTGATGTTGATCAAGAGGGTGAGCCTGCCTCTCATTATGAGATGTATTTAGATGCAATGAAGCAATGTGGNGCAANCACAANANCTGTTGAAAGTTTTGTAGNTANTGCTAAAACAAATAACATCCCAAGTGTAAANCCCGCTATAGACNCATTTATTCAAACAACCTTTAGTATTATAAANAGTAAACANCCTCATAAAATTGCGTCAGCTTTTACNTTTGGAAGAGAAGATTTAATTCCAGATATGTTTTCAGCTATAGTTANGGANTATAACAATGAAAATAAACTGGATAAATTTGTTTATTATTTNGAGAGACANATTGAGCTTGACGGAGGCGAGCATGGCCCGCTAGCACTTCAGCTTGTTTCAGATTTGTGCGGAAATGATGAAANAAANTGGAAAGAAGTTGAAGATACCGCTNTTGAATGTTTNATTGCAAGAAAAAAACTTTGGGATAGNATTAAGTCTCAACTNTAANAAGCTAGTTTTTNAACACTTAAAAATTATCATCAAAAGTTTTTGATGATTGAGCNAAAAGCTCTTGTAATTTNCAAAGCTCATTNGATTTAAAAAATCTGTNTTCGCCTGTNTTTAGGTCTAATTTTATATTCATTATTCTTATTCTTTTTAACCTTTTAACCTCATANCCTAAATACTCACACATTCTTCTTATTTGTCTATTTANGCCTTGAGTTAAAATAATTTTAAAGGTTTTTTTACCTGTTTGTTTTGCTTTACACTTTTTAGTAACGGTATCTAAAATGGGGACTCCATCTTGAATTANTTTTATAAACTCTTTTGTTACCGGTTTATTAACGGAGACCTCATACTCTTTTTCGTGACTNTTTCTTGCTCTTAGAATTTTATTTACAATATCACCATCATTAGTCAAAAAAATTAGNCCCTCAGANGGNTTNTCTAGTCTTCCNATTGGAAAAATTCTTTGNGGAAAATTAATATAGTCTATAATATTGTTTTTNTCTCTCTTNGTATCTGTTGTGCANACCACCCCTCTTGGCTTGTTAAAAGCAATATAAATCTTTTGTTTACGTATTGATTTATTTATTTGTATTCCATCAACTGTTATTTCATCATTTTCAGAAACTTTTGTNCCCATTTNTGGNACNNCTCCGTTAACCTTNAGTTTATTTTGCTCAATNAGTTTGTCAGCTTCTCTTCTTGAGCAATANCCTATTTCAGAAAGAAATTTATTAACTCTTGTTTTTTTATTNTTTTCCATTTTCNGATANCAAAATTATACTAAATTNTTGTTAACATTTTTGTTTATTAAATGAAGNATCATATACATATAGNTTNNGTTGGTTTGTCTAAATTTGTACAAATTAAAAACAAAAAAATGATAAAACGACTAATTTCAATTTACGTAGCTTTAATTTTCTCNNTNTCAAGTGTAGCTGATGAAGGGATGTGGCTACCACAACTTTTAAATGCTGTTAACGAAAAAGAGATGCAAGAACTTGGCTTAAAACTTTCTAAAGAGGATTTATACGACATAAANAATTCGTCATTAAAAGATGCNATTGTATCTTTAAGNTGGGGNTCATGTACTGGTGAAATGATTTCTGCGGAAGGGCTTATGTTAACAAATCATCATTGTGCATATGATGATATACAGCAACATTCTTCTTTAAGCAATGATCTTTTAGAAAATGGGTTTTGGGCTATGAGTAGAGNGGATGAGTTGCCTAATGATGGTTTAACNGCTTCTTTTTTANTTAATATTGAAAACGTAACCGGGCAANTTTTAGAACACCTTTCTGATGAAATGACTGAAANGGAAAGAAGAAGGAAAATTAGAGAGGTCTCCCNNTCTATTACAANTAGAATAACAGATAGNACACATTTTGANGCAGTCGTCAAGTCTTTCTATGCAGGAAATGANTTTTACNTGTTTACATATGAAACATTTAGTGATGTTAGGCTTGTTGGGGCTCCTCCATCATCAATTGGNAGCTTTGGTGGTGANACGGACAACTGGATGTGGCCAAGACACACGGGTGACTTTGCTNTTTACAGAATTTATTGNGGGNCTGATGGGAAACCTGCTGANTACTCAATAGATAATGTGCCTTACGCTCCAAAACACCATTTACCAATCCAACTNCAAGGNGTAGAAAATGGTGANTATAGTATGATATTTGGCTACCCAGGCTCAACAGATCGCTATTTAACATCATATGGNATTAAGCANGCTCTAGAAATNACTAACCCNACAATTGTAGACATAAGATCTGAGAAACTAGCTATCATGAAAGCGGCAATGGNTATTGATAAAAAAACTAAAATTCAATATGCNTCCAAATATGCTAGTACATCAAATTATTGGAAGTATTATATAGGGCAATCGAAAGGNTTAAAATCAATGAAGGTTTATGATAAGAAAAAATCTATTGAAGACNATTTTACATCATGGGTTTTAGAAGATTCATTGAGGGAGGAAAAATATGGACATGCCTTAGATTTAATTNNGAGTGCGTATAGAACAAACAAAGCTANAGAGCTTACAAGAATATATTTAAATGAGGCGATTTTTGGGGGTGCAGAATTAATGGGGTGGTCTTGGTGGATGAATGAAGAAATTAAAGCTCTTCCAAAAGAAGAGCAAGCGAGAAAAATTGCAATAAGAAAAATTAAAGAACAAGCGAACGATTTTTACAAAGATTATAATAGTAGTTTAGACGAAGAGTTGTTTGCTGCAATGTTAGAGATGTATTATTATAACGTTCCCAAAAAACACCACGCTTCTGTTTTTAAAAGAATAGAAAACCAGCTTTTTGGTTTTAAAAGTCTCGATTTTGAATGGTATGCTAAAAATGTATATAAACGGTCAATATTTACATCTAAAGAAAAGTTTTTTAAATTTTTAGAAAAACCTTCTTCAATACTTTTAGCTCGTGATCCAATTTATAAAACTATGGTTTCTATTGAAGAGAAATATATGGAAGAAATATCTTCAACAAGATTTATTGTAAGAGAGGAGCTTCAAGAAGGTGAGAGACTATTTATAGCTGGCCTAAGAGAAATGAATAGTGATGAGAATTTATATCCTGATGCAAACTCGACGATGCGAATAACATATGGTACTGTCGGTGACTATAATCCTGGTGAAGCCATGCACTATGATTACTACACTACTATTGATGGGGTAATACAAAAAGAAGACTCTACCAACGAAGAATTTGTGGTTCCTAAAAAACTTAAAGAGTTATATGAGGACGGAGATTATGGCAGATATGCTGATAAAGATGGTAATTTAAGGGTCAACTTTATTTCTAACAACGATATAACTGGAGGGAACTCTGGTTCTCCTGTAATGAATGCATGGGGAGAGCTAGTCGGCACAGCATTTGATGGCAATTGGGAAGCTATGAGTGGAGATATAGCTTTTGAAAAAGAAATTCAAAGAACTATCTCAGTTGATATTAGGTATATTATGTTTATTATAGATAAATATGCCGGTGCAGGTCACTTAATAAATGAGATGACAATAGCCCCAATGCATGAAGAAAAAATGTCTGCTGAAGAGTTGCTTGCTGCAGAAATGGAAAACGCAGCCAATGACCCAAATATTATTGTGAAGGAACTAGCAATGAAAGAATATCTTGGCAGCCTCATTCCTGTAATGGATATACATTCATTTAGCTCTGCTTTTGACCTGGCTGTAAAACAATGGGGGTCATCAAAAAATGTAAAGTTTTGGTGGAGGGGAAATGTATATACTACTGAAAAAAAAGGATATGACCAGACCAACTGAAACCTCGAAGAAGGAGGCCCTGAAAATTAAGATGATGTTTTGGGGTTATCTCCGGGCAATTAGTTGTGAGAATCAGTCAAAATAGCGCCTGTTAGTATTACGAAGGGGGGGGGTTAATAAGCTCGCTTATTTTTTCCCTCAATGTAATTAATAAAAGACTTGTTAACAACTTTGTTCCCTCCAGGTGTTGGATAATTTCCTGTAAAATACCAATCACCTGTATTGTTCGGACATGAATCGTGTAAATCCTCTATACTTTGATAAATAATTTCTACTGGTGAATTTATTTCCTTTGGTGTTAAAAGTTTACTAATTTCGTGTGAGATTTCATCTGTAGAAAAAGGTTTATATATTTCTCTAACGCAGTTTATCATTTTTTCTTTATCCAGTGTCATTTGTTGCTTACATTGTCGATAAACATCATCAATAATGCTTTCTTGGTTTCGTTCCTTTAGCAATGATATTGCAGCTTGGAAAGCTATAAAATCTCCCATTTTAGCCATATCTATACCATAACAATCTGGATATCTTATTTGAGGAGCTGATGATACAATTATTATTTTTTTTGGGTTTAGTCTGTCTAAAATACGTAAAATACTCTGCTTTAATGTTGTTCCGCGTACAATACTATCATCAATCATAACCAAATTATCTGTTGACTTTACTTTTCCATATGTTATGTCATAAACATGAGCAACTAGATCGTCTCTCGATTCATCAGAAGTTATGAAGGTGCGAAGCTTTGCGTCTTTTATTGCAATTTTCTCAGCTCGAGGAGATATTTTTATAATTTCTGATATCTCCTCCTCACTAGCCTTTGCTCCAAGAGCCAATATTTTTTTGGTTTTTATCTCATTTAAATAGCTTTGACAGCCTTTTATTAACCCAAAATAAGAAACCTCAGCAGTATTTGGAATATAAGAAAAAACTGTATTCTTGACATCATTATCAATAGAGCTAAGTACCTTTGGGAAAATTTTAATCCCCAATTGTATTCTTTCATTATAAATTTGCTTGTCGTTTCCTCTGCTAAAATAAATTCTTTCAAAAGAACAGGCAGATCTTTTTTGCGGTTTAGATATTTGTTTTTCATATATAGTTCCGTCTTTTTTTATAACAAGGGCATGACCTCTTTTAATTTCTTTAATTTTATTAAACTCTGTGCCGAACGCTGTTTGTATAACGGGTCTTTCAGAAGCAATCACTGCCACTTCGTTATCTTTATAATAAAATGCAGGTCGGATAGCATGAGGGTCTCTTAAAACAAATGCATCTCCATGTCCTAGCAAGCCGCAGATTACATACCCCCCGTCCCAATGTTTTGCAGACTGAATTAAAATGTCCTGTATGTCTAACGAATCCTCTATAACTCTTGTAATTTGCTTTTTTGAGTATTTATTTTTATTATCATAGTATATTTTATCATTTGCTTCATCTAAAAAGTGGCCAATTTTTTCTAATATTGTAACCGTGTCTGCTTTTTCTTTGGGATGTTGACCTATATCAACAAGCTGCTGAAATAACTCATCTACATTTGTCATGTTAAAATTTCCTGCTAATGCCAGGTTTCTTGTCTTCCAATTGTTTTGACGTAAAAATGGGTGGCATTGCTCTATGGTATTTTCACCAAAAGTGCCGTATCTTAAATGTCCTAAAAATAATTCACCAGTAAAAGGAAGGTTTTTTTTCATCCATTTACAATCATTTAATTTTTGTGGATTGTTTCTTTCTAACTCAACAAATCGTCTATTCACATGTTTAAAAAGGTCTTGAAGTGGATTTGTGGCAATGGAGCGTTTTCTACTTATGTATCTTTGGCCAGGATCAACATCTAATTTTACATTGGCTATGCCAACTCCGTCTTGGCCTCTATTGTGCTGCTTTTCCATCAAAAGATACATTTTATTAAGACCATATAATGCAGTGCCATATTTTTTTTTATAAAAATCTAATGGCTTTAATAATCGCAATAACGCTATTCCACACTCATGTTTAATCAGTTCGCTCATTTAGTTTTTTTTACGTTGTGTATAAAATATTTTTATTATTTAATTAATTTGTTTAATTCGCTAATTGATGGGTTTATATACGTTTCTCCGTTGATAATTATTGTAGGAATAACTCTTTTCCCTTGGTTGGCCTCTTCAACAAATTTTTGAGCTTTTTCATCAATTGAAATATCAATATATTCAAATTTCATTTTTATTGAATTAAAAAAATTTTTAACAATTATGCAGTCTGAACACCAATCAGCACCGTATACTTTAACTTTCATATTTATAAAATTTATATGTTTTTTTTTCTTGTAGTATAGTACACTCTTGACAATGTGAGAGATATGTAAACCTATATGGTTTATTTATTTCAAAACCATCTGGTTTTACTTTAAACCTGTTTGAGCATTCCTTCTCTCCTTTTATTGAAAATCTTTCTATTCTAAAATAATTTTTTTCTTTAACAATAGTAAACCAAGAACTGGCTCCTATACCTTCAATTATTTGTGCTTTATTTGAAATGTTTTGTGGTTTATTTTTCATATGCTTTCAATGCTTGAAAAATAAGAAACTATTTTGGATTTTAGCACTTGTTTGCAATTAAAGTCATCTACAATAAAATAATTATTATTTATAATACTTACGTTTCTTTTAGGAGATGGTGTTATGCAGAAGGGAAATGTTAGTCTTAATTTTGTTCTAATAGAGGTTGTTGAGGCCTTTGCGACATGGGCAACAAACCTAGAGCAATTTGTTCCATTTATTATAAATGGGCCGTATCTAATCATGCCTTTTTTTTGAAGCGTTTTTGCTGCAAAAAAAGCCTTTTGAACATTTACTCTTTCTCGTATTGATGCATACATTTTTCCCTCTCCATGTGTTGACTTCATATTTGAAAGGTGTAATAAAATGCATTCTAAATTTATTATTTTTCCATTTTTAATTTCTGGTGCTATGACAGATAAATCTGGGTCTGTTTGTACATCTCTAACTCTTCCGTATCCTTTTGGGGTGTGGTATCTGCCGAAATCAAAATAATATGATTTTTTTATACTATAATCTATTATTACTATAGCTGAGTGCCCCACTCTGTATTTTCCGTTCTTAGCTAATAATTTATCATACCAGGAGCCTGCCGCTCTAACCATTCCTTCTGGCCAAGCTAAAATTATAATAGCTCCCTGTTTCATTTTTTTGTTTTGACAGTTTTTAAACTCTCGTTAAACTTTTTTACAAAATCTTCAATAATTTTAAAAACATTTAAAACTTCTTTTTCAGAATTTTGGCAGTTAATCGTAATAAGTCTAATAAACTTTGTGCTTTTAAACGTTCCAAAGCCTATCATAAGTTTATTTTTTTCATATAATTTTTTACATAAGTCTTCTGGATCAAAGTTTTTATAGTTAAAACATACTGATAGAGAGTTCTTAAAGCTATAAAGCGTATAATCAGGGTGGGTTATAACGTAATTTCTTGCAACATCAGCTATTTTAAACTCTTTATCTATAATTTTTTCAATTCCTATTCTACCTATAGACTTCCATAAAGTCCAAAATTTAAGGGCATTATTTCTTCTTCCGCACTCAAAAGACGTGTGTCCTAAATTAAATTTTTCATCATGGGTTTGATATAAATATTCTGCACTAGTATCAAAAGATTCATATAAGTATTTCTTGTCTTTTATGGTTAAAATAGAGGTGCTAATAGGGGCACCTAATGTTTTATGTGCATTAAAACAAAAAGAGTCTGTTAATTCTATGCCGTTTACTAAAAACCTATATTTTTTTGAAAAAATTACAGTGCCTCCAAAAGCGCCATCAAGATGCAGCCAAATATTATTTTTTTTGCAAATTGGTGCTAATTCCAAAATATCATCAAATGCACACAAGACTGTTGTTCCTGCTGTTGCATTTAAATAAAAGGGAGTCATGCCTCTTTGTATGTCTTTATAAACCTGATTTTTAAAGTCAATTATTTTTATTTTGCCAAAATTATCCGATTTTAAATACCTTATATTTTCTTTTTTTATACCAGATAAAGAAACATTTTTTGATATAGAATAATGTGAGTTTTCAGATGTATATACAACTAATTTTGAAATATCTTGTGATGGGTCCTTCAGTGCCCTATCTCTTGCTAACACTAAGGACATAAAGTTACACATACTACCCCCTGTTGGGATTGTGCCTCCTGCGTTTTTACCATATCCTATGATTTTATAAATTTGTGATAATAGTTCTTTTTCAACAGCAACTTGAGGTCCTGCAATTTTATAAGTAGCCATTGAATTATTTAAAAAAACCGCTAGTAAATCTCCCAAAACAGCTTTACTGTGTCTTCCTCCGTAAAGCTGATTAAAAAATAATTTAGATGATGATTTTGGAGTTTTTTCTAATAACTCTTTTAATATTGCCGCTAGAAATTCAGTCTTAATTGGATTCTCATTTAAACCTATATCTAACGTTTTATATAAGTTTTCTGGCTCTATATAATAATTTGAAGGTGTGTGTTTTTCTTGTTCAAGAAAAGAGTTTATTAAATCGTTAAATAATAACAGATCTTTTTTGATGTTATTTGACATTGTATTATAAAAAAACAAAATTAGAAAAATTGTTTGCTCGAAAATCATCTAAATGCATAAGTTAATAATCTGTTAACAACTAATTATCTGTCTATTACATAAGTATTTTGTATTTTTGCATATATGTTAAGAAATTGGGTTTTATTATTTTGTGTTTTTTTTGTCTTAAAAAGTAGCAGTCAAGTATTAATCAACGAGTATTCTGCGGCTAATTATGCTGCATATACTGATAATTATGGCGAGTATGAAGATTGGGTAGAATTATATAATCCAACCGCAAATCCTATTGACTTAAATGGTTGGTTCTTAACTGACAAAACCGCAAACCCAACCAAATGGAGTTTTACTTCATCTTTAATAATTCCTGCTAACGGTACTGTAATTGTTTTTTGCTCTGGTAGAGATGAAATTGTTGGGGGAAATGCGCATAGTAATTTTAAAATTACACAAACTAAACTTAATGAAACGCTATTGTTAAGTGATATAAATATGGTCTTTCAAGATTCGGTAAATGTTATCCCTCATCAAGACTCCCACTCTAGAGGAAGAGAAACAGATGGCTCTACTAACTGGAGTGTTTTTGCAAATGGAGGCACTCCAAACTCAAGCAACATCAATGCTCTTGAAGAGTATGCTACAACACCTGTCTTTTCTCAATCTAGCGGTTATTATAGCGGCAGTATAAGTGTTTCTTTATCCTCTCCTGATTCAAACGTTACTATATACTATACAACTAACGGTGATTCTCCTGACAATACTTCTACAGTATTTACTACGCCCATTAATATAAATAATACAACGGTTTTAAAAGCTATTGCTTATAGCTCAAACCCTAATATACCTCCAAGTTTTATTGATTATCACACCTTTTTTATTAACGACACACACACCATCCCTATTCTTTCTATTTCTGGAGATAGTGTAGCTCTATTAATCGAAGATGGTGTTCTTTCTACTGGTGGGGGCTGGTGGGGAGGACCGGCATTAGAGCCAAGAGGTACTATCGAATGGTTTGATCAAAATGGTGTGCTGATTGACAAGGGTACTGGAGAGTTTAATAAGCACGGAAATGATTCTTGGGCTTACGACCAAAGAGGATTTGATTATATAATGAGGGATCAGTTTGGATATAATCATGCTTTACAAGATCAGGTTTTTGATACAAAAGATAGAGATAAGTTTCAAAGAATTATAGTTAAAGCAGCGGCAAATGATAATTATCCTTTTTCTTATGGAGGTTCTGGTGCACACATTAGAGACGCATATATTCATCACTTGTCTCAACTTGGCGATCTTAGACTTGATGAGCGGTCAACCAAATCCTGTATCGTTTATTTAAATGGTAATTATTGGGGGGTATATGAGGTTAGAGAAAAAGTAGACGACCATGATTTTACAGATTATTATTATGATCAAGACAAAAACAATTTGCAATATTTAAAAACATGGGGNGGNACTTGGACTGAATATGGCGCTCCAAATGCACAAACAGATTGGGATAATTTTGTTGACTTTGTAGATAATAACCCAATGTCTATTCAGGCAAACTATTTACAAGCAAAAAGCGAATACAATATGGGTAGTTTAATTGATTATTTTTTATTAAACGCATATGTAGTATGTCAAGATTGGTTAAATTGGAATACAGCTTGGTGGAGNGGNATGGACCCTGATGGAGAAAAAAAGAAATGGNGGTATACNCTTTGGGATATGGATAATACNTTTGACCATGGTACTAATTATACTGGAATNCCAAGTTCTGATCCTAACGCAGAACCATGTGANCCTAGNACCTTNGGNAACACTGGTGGGCAGGGGCATGTTCCTATATGGAATGAAATGTTAACCAACCAAGAATTCCATGATGACTATATAAATAGATGGCAAGACTTAGCAAATGGCCCACTTTCTTGTACATATATGATACATATTCTTGATAGTATGATCGCTGTAATTGATCCAGAGATGCCTAGACAAATTGCAACCTGGGGTGGCTCATATTCTGGTTGGCAAAACAATGTAACTGATTTAAGAAATTTTATTTTAGCAAGATGTGANAGTATGAATTCGGGATTTGTTGATTGTGATACTGCAATTACAGGAATTTTTAATGTAACCGTTGAAATTATTGGTGTTGGTGAAATTGAGATGAGCAACAACAATTTGATTAATAATTTTAATACTCCTTTTCTAGACGAACGTTTTGGAGGNATTGACCTNCCTTTTGAAGTGAAAAGTGGTAACTTCAGTCATTGGGAGGTGGTTTCNTCNACCCCTTANNTTTATGATCCTGATGTTGACACATTGGTGATAGACCTTCAAGATGATGTAATTATAAGAGCTTATTTTGGAGAGACTAAAGATATTGTTTACGACATTTTTCCACCNGGAACAACAACATCNATTAANATTAATGGAAATATTGTAAACACTTTCCCTTATATGGATTCTCCTCTTGTTGATGANAATGTTACTTTAGACCCTGTAATTGATCCNAATTATGGTTTTGAATATTGGGAGTCNGATAGTAGTGTNATTTTACCCNCTACNCTAACAGAAANTGTTTCTTTTGATGTTGTTGGGCNNGACACNATAAGACTAAATTTATATCAAAAACCTATTATNGTTTANAATGTAAATCCTAGCGGCACAAATACATCTATAAANATAAATGGTGTTAANATCAACNCNTTTCCNTATACTACNAATGTATATATAGATGATTTAAATACTCTTANCCCAAGTATTGACCCTGACTANAGTTTTGCNTCN
Source organism: Flavobacteriales bacterium (assembly GCA_002711125.1). Classification (GTDB taxonomy): domain Bacteria; phylum Bacteroidota; class Bacteroidia; order Flavobacteriales; family BACL11. Next base: position 430,253 of record PAHN01000010.1, on the reverse strand, counting down.
TGGAGCACAAACTTTAATACTATGTTAAATGGAGGNGCANTGAATAATTCATTTTACGGGCTTTATAGTGACACTATAACACTAAATATNTCTTATAGCTCTGCATTTATNTCTGGCAANGANACTATTTGTGAAAACTCNAAAGAAGAAGCCGAGGTAAGTGTCTTTTTTAACGGTGTAAGNCCATACACATTTNTNTATTCTGTTAATGGGGAGGCTCAATCTCCAATTACAACNTCTATTAATCCATACGTAATAAAAACAAAAACACCAGGAAACTATAATTTAGTTTCTTATGTTGATGCNAATGAAATGGGTGTTACAAGCGGNGAAGCTTATGTTACTACNCTTANNCCTCCNGNAGCTGATTTTATGGCAAACCCTGATACTTTGTCTATAATATACACCTCTTCNCAAGCAATTGATAAGTCAACAGGAAGTATTGTTAATTGGGCTTGGGATTTTGGAGACAATTCAACTTATTCAATACAAAATCCTTATCATACATTTGCTGATTCAATAGCTATATATCAGGTTACATTAATAGTTGAGGATAATCAGGGTTGTTTTGATACANNTCAAAAATTGATTTCTATTACGGATGANCATTGGATTTATATTCCTAACTCTTTTACGCCTGATTTAGACGGAATTAATGATAAATTCTGCGTACAGTTTAATGGAATAAGAAAAAACACTTTTTATATAAATNTTTATGACAGATTTAGTAATCTAGTTTTTTCTACATCCAATATTAATGATTTATCTTGTCAAAAAGGATGGGATGGNGCTCATTATCAAACAGGNAATGAGGTCCCTATGGGATTATATATTTGTGAGATTTATTATCAAGATTTTGANGGTTGGAAACATCAGAAAATTTCCGAATTAATAATTGTTAGGTAATCCAAATTTTATTCTTCCTTTGTAATTGTTTATCTAAATTGCAAAAACTATATTTGCCCNAAATTTCATTGTAGAAATGNNTTTATTTCGAGAATATAAAAAACTTNACCTTGTAAANGCTCANAAAAATATTTTGAAGCTGTGGGGGGAAAATAATACTTTTAAAAAAAGTGTTGAAAATCGGGACAATAAAAAACCTTTTAATTTTTATGAAGGGCCTCCTTCTGCAAACGGATTGCCTGGNATTCACCATATTATTGCAAGGACATTAAAAGATCTTNTTTGTAGATACAAATCNCTTAAGGGGTNTAGGGTTAATAGAANGGCTGGCTGGGATACACATGGGCTTCCNGTTGAGCTTGGNGTAGAAAAAGAACTTGGTATTAATAAAGATGATATCGGNTCCAAAATATCCATAAATGAATATAACAATGCGTGTCGCTCTAATGTTATGCAATATAAAANTTCTTGGGAGGATATAACAAAAGAGATGGGTTATTGGGTTGATTTAGATGAACCTTATATAACATATACAAACAAATATATTGAAAGTGTGTGGTGGCTCCTTTCAAAGTTNCACGAAAAAAACCTGCTATACAAAGGTCATACCGTACAGCCTTTTTCACCAAAAGCAGGAACAGGTCTAAGTACTCATGAACTAAATCAGCCCGGTTGCTATAGAAATGTAAAAGACACATCTGCTGTGGCGCAATTTAAAATAATTAAAAATGAGTGCTCAGGCTTTCTTTTTTCTTACACTAATGACGATATTTTCTTTTTAGCCTGGACTACAACCCCTTGGACATTGCCTTCAAATACTGCACTTGCTATTGGTGCGAAAATTGACTATATGTTAATAGAAACTGTTAATCAGTATACGGGAAAAAAAATATCGGTTATAATTGCTAAAGAACTAGCTTATAAGTTTTTTCCAGATAAAAATTCAAAGCTTAGTATTGATGAATATAAAAAGGGTGATAAAAATATACCATATAAAATACTAGGATCATTTAATGGTAAAAAGTTGGAGGGTGTTATGTATGAACAGCTTTTTAAATATGAACAACCAACAGATGGTGATGCTTTTAAGGTTTTATTAGGTGATTTTGTTACTACACAAGATGGAACAGGAATTGTTCATATGGCGCCTAGTTTTGGGGCTGATGACAATAGGGTGGCAAAACAAAATGGTATAGGTAGTTTAACTTTAGTTAATAAACAAGGAAGATTTATAAAATCGGTTACTGATTTTGCTGGCATGTATGTAAAAAACGAATATTACGAAAAAGAAGAAGAAAAACCTAGGTTGTCAGCTGATATACAAATTGTAATTTATTTAAAAGAAAAAGGATATTGTTTTCACTCTGAAAAGTATGAACACTCATACCCACATTGTTGGAGAACAGATATGCCAATTTTATACTACCCAATGGATAGTTGGTTTATTAAAACCACAAAGTTCAAAGATAAAATGATTGCGCTAAATAAAACTATTAACTGGAAGCCTGCTTCTACGGGAGAAGGGCGTTTTGGTAAGTGGTTAGAGAATTTGGTAGACTGGAATCTGTCTCGATCGCGTTTCTGGGGAATACCAATTCCTATTTGGAAATCAGAAAAAAACGATTATGAAATTTGTATAAGCTCTGTAGAGCAGTTAAAAAAAGAAATTGAAAGGTCTATCGCTGCTGGATTTATGAAAGAAAATATGCTGAAAAATTTTTCTGAGGGAGATATGAAAGATGAAAACTACAATTCTTTTGACCTACACAGGCCCTATGTTGATAACATTGTTTTAGTTTCAAAAAATGGAGTTCCCTTGTATAGAGAGGTGGATTTAATTGATGTTTGGTTTGACTCTGGGGCAATGCCTTATGCTCAGTTGCACTATCCTTTTGAAAATAAGGATGTGTTTGAAAAAAACTTTCCAGCAGATTTTATTGCAGAAGGTGTTGATCAAACTAGAGGGTGGTTTTTCACCCTACATGCAATATCTAGTATGCTGTTTGACTCTGTTGCTTATAAAAACGTGATTTCAAATGGCTTGGTTTTGGATAAAAATGGGAATAAGATGTCCAAAAGATTAGGTAATGCTGTTGACCCCTTTGGTATTTTAAATAAATATGGGGCAGACGCAACAAGGTGGTATATGATTTCAAATGCTCAGCCTTGGGACAATTTAAAGTTTGATGACAGCGGTATTATTGAGGTACAAAGAAAGTTTTTTGGAACTTTACACAATACTTATTCCTTCTTTGCTTTGTATGCTAACATTGATGGTTTTAATGGTAATGAAGAGATAGTCCCAATACAAAACCGAAACGAGCTTGATAGGTGGATTCTTTCTGAGCTCAACACTTTAATAAAACAAGTTGAGGAGCATTATGATAATTATGAGCCGACTTCTATTGCTCGCCTAATACAAGCTTTTGTTATTGACAAATTAAGTAATTGGTATGTGCGATTAAGTAGAAGGCGATTTTGGAAAGACAAATACACTATGGAAAAGGTAGCCGCCTACCAAACATTATATGATTGCCTTGTAAATATCGCGATAATTTCTTCTCCAATTGCTCCGTTTTACATGGATCAGTTATTTCAAGATATCAACGGGTATTCTAAACAAGAGTTTAAATCTGTTCATCTTTCTGATTTCCCGTGTGTAAAGGATAAATATATTGATTATGATTTGGAAAGAAGAATCAGATTGGCGCAAAAAATTACCTCAATCGCTCTGTCTTTACGAAAAAAAGAATCAATACGTGTCAGGCAGCCATTACAAAAGATAATAATTGCCGTATTAAACAATAAAACAAAACAAGATATTGAAAATATTTCTGAAATTTTAAAACATGAATTAAATATTAAGGATATTGAGTTAATTGACGAAACGTCAACATTTTTAAGAAAAAAAATAAAGCCAAACTTTAAAACTCTTGGGCCAAAATATGGTAAAAAGATGAATTTTATTTCAAAAACAATAGCTGATTTTAATTTTGAGGATATTCAAAAATTAGAAAAGGATGGGTTTTATAAAATTAGCCCTGAAATAAAATTAGCTATAAGTGATTTTGAAATAACAACAGACGACATTCAGGGTTATAGCGTTAGTTCATATGAAAATATAACCGTAGCTCTAGATATAACAATAACGGAAGAGTTAAAAAATGAAGGTTTAGCAAGAGAGCTTATTAATCGGATACAAAATTTACGAAAAGAAAGTGGTTTAGAGGTTACTGATAAAATAACGATTAGTGTAGAAGAAAACCGCCTGCTAACTAAAGCAATTAAAAATAATTTCTCTTATATTTGTGAGGAAACTTTAGCTTTAAACGTGGATTTTAAAGAGGTGGGGTTTAATGAGGGGACTGAAATTCATTTAATTGAAAATTTAAAGGTGAACGTTGTTTTAGAAAAAAGATAAATATGAAAGAAAAAACTACATATTCAGCTAAAGAGCTGGAAGAATTTAAAGAAATTATTTTAGCAAAACTAAAAAGCGCCCAGGAAGATTTGGCAATTTTAAGAGCAGCAACAGCAAACGACTCTGATAATGGAACAGAAGACACCTCCCCTTCTTTTAAAGCGTTTGAAGAGGGCTCTACAACTCTTTCCAAAGAAGAAAATGTTAAGCTTGCTGAAAGGCAGGCAAAATTTATACGAAGTCTTCACAATGCATTAATTAGAATTGAAAATAGCACATATGGTGTTTGCCGTGTTACTGGCAAGTTAATTTCTAAAGAACGATTGCGACTTGTTCCTCATGCAACACTTAGTATTGAGGCAAAAAATGCCCAATAAATTATTTTGAAAAAATTATTTTTTGTATCAATAGCACTTGTTTTTTTAGATCAAATTTTAAAAGTTTGGGTTAAAACTAATCTGCTGATTAACGAATCATTTAAAGTATTTAATCAAGACTGGTTTGTTATAAAGTTTCTAGAAAATAACGGGGCCGCTTTTGGTTTTTTGGGGGAATCTGGTGTGGCCACAAAAATTGGTTTGACTTTATTTCGAATACTTGTTGTGGTTGCTGGTATTTACTATATTAAAAAAATAATTAAACGGCTTTCTAATGGTGCAATAATTGCCCTTGGGCTGATTATTGGAGGGGCTGTTGGAAATATTGTAGACTCTACATTTTATGGAGTAGTTTTTAACGAAAGTGAGGTTCACAACCCTTGGCTTGTAAATCAAGAAGAGCCTGCAAAATTTTTAAGTGACCAGGGGGGGTATTCTTCTGTTTTTCAAGGTAAGGTTGTAGATATGTTTTCTTTTAATCTTTTTCAAATTGATTTGCCGCAATGGATGGCTATACCAATTCCTTTTTCAGATATAACTATTTTATCTTTATTGGAGGGTTACGATAATGTTTTTACTTTTTTTGAGCCCGTGTTTAATTTGGCTGATGCGGGAATTTCAATTGGTCTGTTTATGCTTATTCTTTTTTATCGAAAAGAGTTTTAGTTTTTTTTACTCCTTGTCTTTGAATATCTCCATATATTGTTCCTTCTAAACCAATCTTCTCTGATTTGTTTTTAAAATATTTATAATTAATTTTTCTTAAAATAGAAAACGCTTCAAAATATAAAAGACTCTTTATTGATGGTTTTATAATTCCCCATTTTTGTGGGAAATGATAGTTATATTTTTTAAAAAAAGGGGCAAAAACATAAATAGCCTGGTCTTTTATCCCATCTGTATAATAAGAAAGCATGTCACTCTTTTTTCCCACTGTTTTATTGGCTACAGGAAGTTGTCTAGGCTCATTTATCCCTGCTTTTTTTAATGCTTCGACATAATCATTTTCAATGTTTTCGTATCTTATTATATAATCACAACTATCTATTGTTAGACTAACCAGATTATCGTAGGGCTTATTAAAATAACGAACAAAATATTGCTGAAAGGTTGCGTTATTTTGGTGTATATAATTAAATCTTTCTCTATGTTTTTTTGTAATGTGCCCACCGTTTTCAGAAAAAAGCTTTGGATTTGTGAAGTTTCCTTTAGCATTTGCTTTCATTTTTTCATAAACAGTTACAACAACCTCCATTGGGTTTCTTATTACTGCAAAAACAAAATAATTTAACTCTTCTTTTGATGCGCTTTTTACAAAATCATGGTACAAAGAGTGTTTTGATAGCCTTGCCTGTCCCTCATACATTTGGTGAAGCTCCTTTGAAATAGCAGAGGAAGCAGAGAAGGGTAAACCGACAAAAACAAATTTATGCTTATGGCTAATTATCATTTAAAACAGTTTTTTTTTGATTAAATATTCTGCAATCTGTACTGTGTTGGTTGCAGCTCCTTTTCTTAAGTTGTCTGCCACAACCCACATTTGAACACAATTTTTTTTAGTAAAATCTCTTCTAAGCCTCCCAACAAATACCTCGTCTTTTTTTTCTGCTGTTAATGGCGTAGGATAAATGTTTTTGTTTGGGTCGTCAAAAACAACTACTCCTTGGCTTGTTTTTAAACATTCTCTTAACTCATCTATCTCAAAAGCATTATCAAACTCAATGTTTACACTTTCAGAATGCCCCCTAACAACTGGTACACGAACGGCAGTAGCAACTACATCTATGTTTTTGTCTAATATTTTTTTTGTTTCATTAGTCAGCTTCATTTCTTCTTTTGTATATCCGTTTTCTGTAAAATCATCACAGTGAGGCAAAATATTTTGAAAAATTTTGTGTGGGTATGCTTTCTCTACATTTACATCTTCATGTTCTTTTTGTAGCTGATTAACCGCTTTTTTTCCTGTTCCACTTACCGCCTGATATGTAGATACGATTACCCTTTTTATTGTATATTTCATGTGAAGGGGAGAAAGTACCATTAAAAGCTGTGCTGTTGAGCAGTTTGGGTTAGCTATTATCATGTCGCTTTGTAATAGTTGCTTCCCATTGATTTCTGGAATAATCAATTTGTGCTTATCAGACATCCTCCAATATGATGAGTTGTCAATTACCTTACAACCAGTTTTTGCAAATTTTGGAGCCCATTTTTTTGAAATCTCTGAGCCAGCAGAAAAAAGTGCAATATCAATTTTTTGGTCTAAGAGGGCTTCATTTAAAGGCTGAACTCTTATTTGTTTTCCGTTAAACAGAATTTTTTGATTTAATGACCTCTTTGACGCAACTAAAATCAACTTTGAAATAGGTAATTTATACTCGGGCAAAACATCTAGGATTTCTCGCCCTACCATGCCTGTTGCTCCAATAATTGCTATTTTCATTTTATTATTTAAGAGCTCAAAAATACTATATTTACAAGCCACTAAAAAAAACTTTAACAATTTTCTATAATTAAGTGACAAGGATTAGCACATAAAAGTTTAAAAATGCATGATAAACTGAAGAAAAAAAAACATTTGTTAGGTATAATAAATAATTTACCCAAAAAGCCTGGCACATACATGTTTTACAACAAAAATGAAGAGGTGATTTATATCGGAAAAGCTAAAAGTTTAAAATTGAGAGTCAGTTCATATTTTAAAAATGATAAAAGTAAAGTAAATCTTAAAACTCGTCTTCTTATTGATAAAATAGAGAAAATTAGTTTTGTTGTGGTAAATACAGAAATGGATGCTTTGCTTCTGGAAAACAACCTAATAAAAAAGCACCAGCCCAGATATAATATATTACTTAAAGACGGGAAAACCTATCCCTGGATATGTGTCTCCAATGAAAAGTTACCAAGAATATTCCAGGCAAGAACCGTTAAAAAAAATATAGGAGAGTATTATGGGCCATATGTGTCTTCAAAAGTTGTAAGGGCATTGCTGAGTTTTTTCTCAGATATTTTTTATGCAAATGGATGGACTCCTTTTTCTTTTCTTAAACGTAAAGTTGACTCAGAAGAAGAGTTAAATAATTACCTACAAATAATAACGCATATTAAAAAAATTCTAAGTGGTAGAATCCAATTGGTAATTAATGAGCTAAAAGAAAAAATGCATGTCTATTCACACAATTTAGAGTTTGAAAAAGCCGAAATGATTAAGCAACAATTAGAATTGTTGAAAACATATCAGGCAAAATCAATTGTTGTTAATCCCAAAATTAATGACGTCGATGTTTTTTCAATCATTTCAGACCAAAAAAGCGCATTCATTAATTATATGAAAGTTATTGGGGGTTGTATAGTACAAACACAAAGTGTTGAATTAAATAAAAAATTAAATGAAACCGATGAAGAATTGTTACGGCTTGTAATAATTGATACAAGAAACAAATACAAAAGTACTTCTAAAAATATTTACTCTTCTATTGTTTTTAAAAATAAAATTAGTGATTTAAATATTAGCAAGCCTAAAATTGGTGATAAGCGAAAACTTGTTGAATTAAGCCTAAAAAACGCCCGTATTATGCAAAGCAACAAGCAAAATGCTAGTGTTGTTAAAAAAGAAAAAGCAAGTAAAAAAAATATTTTAGTCGCGTTACAAAAAGATTTAAGACTAAAAGAGCCCCCTCAACATATTGAGTGTTTTGATATATCAAACATACAGGGGGCTCATTCCGTCGGCTCTTGTGTGGTTTTTAAAAATGGTATTGCAAGTAAAAAAGACTATCGGTTTTTTAACATAAAAACTGTCAAAATACCAAACGATTTTCAAAGTATTGAGGAGGTGATCTATAGAAGATATAAGGCTGCGTTAACTGAAAAAAAGCTGTTGCCCAATCTAATTATAATTGACGGAGGCAAAGGGCAATTAAATTCTGCTTTAAAAAGTTTAGAAAAACTAAATCTAACTGGAAGCGTACCGATTATTTCTGTTGCAAAAAGACTTGAAGAAATATATTTTCCTAATGACAAAATCCCGCTTTATCTTGATAAAAGATCCGCTAGTCTAAAGCTAATCCAAAGAATAAGAAACGAAAGTCATAGGTTTGCAATAAAAAAACACAGAAAAAAAAGAATTAAAAATACACTTAAAAGCTCTTTAGAAGATATTCCTGGTATCGGGCCAAAAACAGTTCAAGTATTAATAAGTCATTTTGGTTCTACTAAAAAGGTGTTTAGTGCAAAAAGAGAAGATGTTGTAAGCTTGGTTGGAGAAACAAAAACAAGGCTAATCTTTAAATAACCTCTCCTTTATAATATGTTATGCCTCCAGACAAGTTGATAACTGTTTTAAACCCCCATAAATGCATATGGTTTTGAGCTGTGGCCGACCTAGCACCAATTCGACATTGAGTTATTATCGGTATATGTTTTTTGTCTTCAATTATTGATATGTTTTTTTTAAAATTTGAAAGTGGGATTAAATAATCCACTCCTTTTATTCTTTTTTCTTTATACTCATCTTCCTCTCTTACATCTATAAGTAAAAAATTGACTTCTTCATTAACTTCTCGCTCTAACAAAAGGTGTTCTAGCTCCTCGCTATTAACCTCATGTTTTTCTAACAATGAAATTGTATTTTTTATATCCATTTTATTGGTTTTTCTCTGGTTTCATTTGTGGAAAAAACAAGACATCCTGTATTGATTTAGAATTTGTCATAATCATAGTAAGCCTGTCAATACCTATACCCAGACCGGCGGTTGGTGGCATCCCATACTCTAATGCTCGAACAAAATCATCATCTAAAATCATTGCCTCTTGATCCCCTCTTTTTTCTAGCTCTAGTTGTTGTTCAAAACGTACCCGTTGGTCTATTGGATCGTTTAGCTCCGAAAAGGCATTACATATTTCTTTACCATTACAAATGGCCTCAAAACGTTCTACCAAGCCCTTTTGTTTTCTGTGTTTTTTTGCCAAAGGAGACATTTCTATTGGGTAATCGGTAATAAATGTTGGTTGTATTAATTTTGCTTCACAGGTTTCCCCAAAAATCTCATCTATTAACTTTCCTCTTCCCATGCTTTTATCCACNATAACCCCCATTTTTTTTGCGGTTTCTTTTAGCTCNTCTTCTTCCATTGTNGATATGTCAACACCTGTAAATTCTTTTATTACCTCATACATAGNATACCTTTTCCATGGCTTTTTAAAATTAATTATGTTTTCTCCNACCTTAACCTCNGTTGTGTCATAAAGATTAAGGGCTACTTTCTCCACCATTTCTTCTACTAAANTCATCATCCATTCATAATCCTTATAAGCGACATATAATTCCATCTGAGTAAATTCNGGGTTGTGAAACCTACTCATTCCCTCATTTCTAAANTCTTTAGAAAANTCATAAACGCCATCAAANCCNCCAACTATTAACCTTTTTAAATATAGTTCGTTTGCAATTCTTAAATAAAGATCTATATCTAACGTGTTGTGGTNTGTTTTAAACGGCCNAGCCGCCGCNCCTCCATAAATTGGCTGTAAAATAGGTGTTTCNACTTCTAGATAACCTTTGTTNTTTAAAAAAGACCGCATTGTGTTCGTAATCTTCGTTCTTTTAATAAATACTTCTTTNACTTCGGGGTTTACAACTAGGTCAACATATCTTTGTCTATATCTTTTTTCGGCATCAGTAAATGCNTCATAAATATTTCCTTCACTATCCTTTTTTGGNAAAGGAAGTGGTCTTAAAGATTTTGCNAACAATTTNATATTACTGGCTTTTATGGANATTTCTCCAACTTGTGTTTTAAAAACAGAGCCTCTTATGCCAATTATNTCTCCTATGTCTAANAGCTTTTTAAAAACCACATTGTACATGNTTTTATCTTCACCTTNGCAAATTTCATCTCTGTTAANATATACCTGTATTTTTCCGTCTTTGTCNTGTAGCTCTATAAATGATGCCTTGCCCATAATCCTTCTACTCATNATTCTGCCCGCAANAACAACTTCTGATTCNNTATNTNNATTAAANTTTTTTTTGATTTTTTCTGAAGTGGTGTTTACTTNNTAAATCTCTGCTGGATATGGGTCNATNCCGAGTTCTAAAATTTTATTTAAACATTCTCGTCGTATTTTTTCTTGTTCTGAAATAGAGTTTTGCATATAAAATATTTTTTGCAAAGATAGAAATTCTATTATNCTATTATTTCGTATTTTTAACTTCTTTTTATCTTAAAAAAACATTATTAAATGAAAATGATTGACTANATAGAAAACTTTGCTAATCATTTAAAGGAGGCNCTTGAAATNGCAAAAAANTCTAAANTACAAAAAAGTAACAAGCGTTTTAATAGCGTTTTAATAGTTGGNTTGGGNGGGTCGGGTATAGGCGGGACCATTGTAAAAGACATTATTGNTNCTAGATGCNATGTTCCTGTTTTGTCNACTAAAAATTATGAAATTCCTGNTTTTGTTAATAAAGANACTCTAGTTATTGTTAGTTCATACTCTGGAAATACAGAAGAAACAATAAGCGCGTTAAAAAAATGTATAATTAAGAATTGTGANATTGCAATTGTTACGTCAGGAGGAGAGTTAAAANCTATTGCCAAAAACCAAAACTATAATCATATAACNATACCTTCAGGCAATCCNCCTAGGGCAATGTTTGGNTATTCTTTTACGNTTTTGTTTTGTTTATTNAAACACTATAAAATTATANATTTTGATTGGNAAAAAGATTTTTATGATTCGATAANNCTNCTTGAAAAAGAAAAAAACAATATCAAAAAAGAAGCTTCAAGACTGGCAAANAANATTCAGGGAAAAACACCTGTAATCTATGTTGCAAGTGGTTTTGAAGGTGCTGCAATCAGATTTCGTCAACAANTAAATGAAAACAGTAAAATGNTNGCTTGGCATCACACCATTCCTGAAATGAATCATAATGANTTGTTGGGNTGGAGANTTAACACAAAAGATTTAGCGGTTATTTTTTTAAGAAATAATTGNGATTTGGAAAAAAATCAAACAAGAATTNANATTAGNACAAAAGATTATTTTTAAATATTCGAGCAATATCAACGAGGTTTGGAGCAAAGGAAATTCTGTAATCCAAAACACATTNTATCACATTAATTTTGGAGACTGGGTTAGTTGGTTTTTATCTGTTTTAAACAATGTTGANGCAGTAGAAATTGATGTGATNAACTTTCTTAAGCATGAGCTTTCAAAGANATAATGAATAAAAAAGTNTTCTTTGAAGATTTGGGTCTGATCGACTATAAAAAATGCTGGNATTATCAAGAGTTTTTNTTTTCAAAAATACTTGATGTTAAGTCCAATAATCGAAAAAATAATANCTTAAAAGAAACAACAAATTATTTGTTGTTTTGTGAGCATCCNCATGTATATACTCTTGGTAAAAATGGAGATAAAANTAATCTACTTGTAAATGAACATTTTTTAAAAAAAAATGGGGCTGCTTTTTANAAAATAAATAGAGGTGGAGACATAACCTATCATGGCCCTGGACAGATTGTTGGTTATCCGATTTTAGATTTAGATAATTTTTTTACAGATATTGGGAGNTACCTCCGNNTNTTAGAGGNGGCTGTTATTTTAACACTTNAAGAATATGGTTTAGAGCCNGAAAGATCTGATGGAGAGACTGGGGTTTGGTTTGATGTCGGCAAGCAAAACGCAAGAAAAATCTGTGCNCTTGGTGTAAAATCAAGCAGGTGGATTACAATGCATGGATTTGCTCTTAATGTTAATTCTGACTTGTCTTTTTTTAAAAATATTATTCCATGTGGTATACTTGGAAAAAATGTCACATCTATGCAAAAAGAGCTGGGAGAAAAACAAAACCTTGAAGATGTAAAAATTAAATTAAAAAAAAATTTAGAAGTTTTGTTTAAAATGGATTTGTGTAAAAGTGAAAAAAATAATTAAATTTCTTTTGTTTGTTCTTGTTTTAGTAAACCTAGCAATATTAATTAGTGGTAAAACCTGGTTGTATAAGGCTGTTTCTGTTACTTATCTAAAAGGATATAATTCTGCATATATAGATGATTTTATTCACTTTGAAAGCAATGATATTAAAGCTGGTGAAAAACACAACTGGTTAGTTTCAAACAATTATAATAAAACGGTTTTGCCGAAGAACCTTGTTGATTTACATTCAGACAACCAAAGTGTAGCCTTTCTGGTTATCATTAATGATAGTATCTTTTTTGAAAAATACTGGCACGGATATTCTTCCGAAAGTTTGTCCAACTCGTTTTCGATGGCTAAAAGCTGGGTTGCAACATTAATTGGTATTGCTATAACTGAAGGGTATATTAAAAGCGTAAATCAAAAAGTTGGAGATTTTTTACCTGAATTCAATGATGAGCCAAAGTCAAAAATTACAATCAAAGATTTGTTAACAATGAGTTCTGGACTTGGTTGGCATGAAAATTATTACAACCCCATAGGGCAGGCGGCCGAAGCTTATTACGGTGATAATTTAAAAGATTTAATCCTGCCTCTCAAAAGTATTGAACCCCCAGGGAGGGTGTTCAAATATCATAGTTCATGTACGCAAATTTTATCCTTTATCTTAGAAAAAGCTGTTAACAAAACAATAAGCGATTATCTTTCTGAAAAGCTTTGGATTCCTATTGGCGCTTCTAAATCAGCAACCTGGAGTGTTGATGAAAATGGAGATGAAAAAGCTTTTTGTTGTATAAACTCTAATGCTAGAAGTTTTGCTAAAATTGGAAGATTATATTTAAACAAAGGGGTTTATAATAATATTAAACTAATTGATAGCTCTTTTGTTAAAGAAGCTATTACTCCTGCTAAACTTGTAGATAAAAATGGATTAAAAAACACAAGTTATGGTTATCATTTTTGGACAACAAAATACAAGGGTAATAATGTGTTTTATGCAAGAGGTCACCTAGGTCAATATATGGTCTGTATTCCTGAAAAAAACATGATAATTGTTAGGCTGGGGAAAAAATCAAGTAAAGAGCTTCCTAATGGTCATCATAAGGATTTGTATGAGTATATTGACGGGGCTCTAGAAATGTTTTTCTAACTTCGTTCTAACAATACTTACAATAAACTTCTATATATTGACCAAAAAACCATATTTTTAACACCATAAACAAGATTATAGAATGAAAAAATTATTAGAGTTTAAAAATTTAGTAACAGAGTTTCACACAGAAGGAAATGTCGTAAAGGCTGTAAATAATGTTAGTTTTACATTAAATAAGGGTGAAACTGTTGGTATTGTTGGTGAATCTGGGTCTGGTAAATCTGTGACATCGCTTTCTGCAATGCGCTTAATACCAAGCCCGCCTGGAAAGATAAGTGGTGGAGAAATTTTGTTTCACAAAAAAGATGAGGGTGTTGTTGATTTGCTAAAGCTATCAATTGAAGAGATGCGTGGCTATCGTGGCAATGAATTGGCAATGATATTTCAAGAGCCTATGACTTCTTTAAATCCTGTTTTTACCTGTGGGCATCAAGTTGTAGAGGCCATTATGTTGCACCAAAAAATGACAGCAAAAGAAGCAAAAAAACTAACGATTGAACTGTTTAATAGTGTAAAACTTCCTGAGCCTGAAAGAGTTTTTAATTCTTACCCTCACCAAATTTCAGGTGGTCAAAAACAGCGGGTAATGATTGCAATGGCTATGAGTTGTAAGCCCTCTGTTCTAATTGCTGATGAGCCAACTACAGCCCTAGACGTTACTGTTCAAAAAACTATTCTCGAGCTCATGCAGCAATTACAAAAAGAAAATGAGATGGGTATAATGTTTATTACACATGACTTAGGGGTTATTGCTGAGCTAGCTGATAAAGTTGTTGTTATGTACAAGGGTGAGGTTGTTGAACAGGGAGACGTTTGGAATATTTTTAAAAACCCACAACACCCTTATACCAAAGGGCTTTTAGCGTGCAGGCCCCCTTTAGAACATCGTTATAAATTTTTACCAACAGTTTCTGATTTTATGCAGCTAGATGATTCTGGAAACATTATAGACAGCGGTATATCCGTCTCTGATTTTACAAAAAAACTAATTATTCCAAAAAAAGTAAGAGAAAACAAGCAAAAAGAACTTTTTTCAACAAAAGCAATATTACAAATTAAAAACCTTAAAACGTTCTTCCCAATAAAAGGGGGTTTCTTTGGTGGAACAACAGGCTTTGTAAAAGCTGTAAATGATGTTTCTTTTGATGTATACCCTGGAGAGACCCTTGGTTTGGTTGGGGAAAGTGGTTGTGGAAAGACTACAATAGGTAGGACAATAATACAGCTAGAAAAAGCAACAGAAGGGCAGATTATATATAAAGGAAACGATGTTATAAATATGAACGCTAAAGAACTTAGGTCTTTTAGAAAAGAGGTTCAAATTATTTTTCAAGACCCATACTCTTCGCTTAATCCAAGAATGACAATTGGAAATGCAATTATGGAGCCGATGCAAGTTCACGGCATCTTAAATAATGATGATGAGCGAAAAAAACGAGTTGAAGAGCTGCTCAAAAGGGTAAATTTAGACCCCTCTCATTTTTACAGGTATCCACACGAGTTTTCTGGAGGCCAAAGACAAAGAATTGGTATTGCAAGAGCGTTAGCTGTTAATCCAAAATTTATTATTTGTGATGAATCTGTATCTGCTCTTGATGTTTCTGTTCAGGCTCAAGTTTTGAATTTATTAAATGAGTTAAAAGAAGATTATGGCTTAACATATATATTTATTTCTCATGATCTTTCTGTTGTTAAATACATGAGTGATAGAATGGTTGTAATGCAAAGTGGTGTAATTGAAGAGATGGGTGATGCAGACCAAATTTATAGTGGTCCCAAAACAGATTATACAAAAAAACTTATTGATGCTATCCCTGAAGGTAAGCTTGATGATATTAAAAAACACTTAAAAACAAGAGATGCAAAAATAAATAAACAAGAGGTTTAAAGTGGAACAAGATTTTAATAAAACACAAGAGATTAACATGGGGGAAGTAGATAAGGGTCCTAATTTAAACACATTAAAAGGGCCTTTAGAAAAACTAGCATACTGGGGGCGCTTTTTTGGTGTACTTGCTTATATTGGTTTTGGTATTGGTTGCTTTTTTATATTATATTCCTTGCTAGAGGGAGATCTAACCGGCGACGGACCAGCCGCTTTATTTGGCATGGCAATAGGCCTTGTATTATATTATTTTAGCGCTAAATATTTATATGATTTTTCAAAAGAAACATCTGTTTATCTTAAAGGCGATAACCTAAAAAATTTAGAAAGTGGATTGTCAAATTTAGCATCCGTATTTAAGCTTTATGGTGTTATAATGATTCTATACCTCGTTATTTTGGGACTAACTCTGCTTTTTGTTGGCTCAAGCACACTGCTCTAACAAACTGTTAGCTTCATTTCCGGAACCTCTCCATTTATAATTAATTCAGCTTCAGATGCTTTAACTATTTCCTCAACAGATACGCCTGGGGCCCTTTCTAATAGTTGAAAGCCGTTTTTTGACACATCAAGAACCGCTAAGTTTGTTACGACTTTTTTTACGCAATTTACTCCTGTTATCGGAAGTGTACACTGCTTTAATATTTTACTTTCGCCAGCCCTGTTTGTATGCATCATTGCAACAATAATATTTTCAGCAGAGGCAACAAGGTCCATTGCGCCCCCCATACCTTTAACCATTTTTCCAGGTATTTTCCAATTTGCAATATCACCATTTTGCGCAACCTCCATTGCTCCTAAAACAGTAAGGTGTACATGCTTACCCCTTATCATTGCAAATGATGTTGAAGAGTCAAAAAGCGCGGCTCCATCAAGTGTTGTTATTGTTTGTTTGCCAGCATTAATCATATCAGCATCTTCTTCTCCTTCAAAAGGAAAGGGTCCCATTCCTAAAACACCATTTTCTGATTGAAATTCTATATCAATATCTTTCGGGATATAGTTTGCTACAAGGGTCGGAATTCCAATTCCTAAATTAACATACATGTTGTGTTCTAATTCTTGAGCTATTCTTTGAGCTATTTGGTTTTTGTCTAACGCCATTACATTTTTTTTCTAACCGTTAATTGTTCTATTCTTTTTTCATATTGCTCTCCTTTAATTATTCTTTGAACAAATATTCCAGGAGTGTGAATTATATTCGGATCCAGCTCTCCAGCCGGAACAAGTTTCTCTACTTCAGCTACCGTTATTTTTCCTGCCATAGCCATTAATGGGTTGAAGTTTCTTGCTGTTCCTTTAAAAATAAGATTTCCAGCCGTGTCCCCCCTCCATGCTTTTACAAATGCATAATCAGCTGACAAAGATTTTTCTAAAATATGTGGGGTTCCATTAAACTCTCTAACTTCTTTTCCATGTGCAACCTCTGTTCCGTATCCGGCCGGTGTAAAAAAGGCTGGTATACCAGCTCCTGCTGCCCTGCACCTTTCCGCTAGTGTTCCTTGAGGTATTAAATCAACTTCTAATTCTCCTGAAAGCATTTGTTGTTCAAACTCAGCGTTTTCGCCAACATAAGAAGATATCATTTTTTTTATTTGTCTTCTTTTTAACAAAAGACCTAATCCAAAATCATCAACTCCTGCATTGTTAGAAATGCAAGTAAGTTGAAAAATATCCTTTTTAGAAAGCGCTTTTATTATGTTTTCAGGGATCCCAGATAAACCAAATCCCCCAAACATAAAGGTCATTCCAGAATCTACACCCGCTAAGGCCTCTTCTATAGTTTTTACATTTTTATTTATCATTTGTTTTTTTATTCAAATTCTTCTGTGTTATCATAATCTAAATTAGTTTCATTACAATTAAATTTTAAATCAATCTCTTTAGATATATTAAATCGTGATGGTTTTGTAATTGAATTTTGATATGTAGAATCAGTATATATCCTTTGCATATATCCTGCAAAAACTGGAAGCGCTGTGTTTGCGCCTTGACCAAGGGTTGTTGATCTAAAGTGTGCAGCCCTGTCTTCGCAACCAGTCCAGACTCCTGTTACTAATTCTGGAGTAATTCCTATAAACCACCCGTCAGAATTGTTTTGAGTTGTTCCTGTTTTTCCCCCCATGTCCTTGTCTTTAAAACCATATTTATAATTAAGCCTCACACCTGTTCCAAGTGTTACTTGAGCCGCCTCGCTATATGCTCCATCTTTTACTTTTTGTAGCATTCTAACTATAATATCGGCTGTTTGCTCACTCATTGCTTCTTGAGTTTTAGGAACAAAACTTTCTAAAACAACACCATTTTTATCTACTATTTTAGTTATAAAAATTGGCTCTTTCCAGACTCCTTTATTTACAAATGTTGAGTAGGCCCCCACCATTTCATAAACTGACAAATCAAATGTTCCTAAGCACAAGGAGGGGACGGGTAATATCTCTGACTTGATTCCTATTTTTTTTGCTAAATCAACTACAGCATGGGGGCCTATCTGCTTCATAATGTATGCTGTGATTGTATTGATAGAATTAGCAAGTCCAAATTTAAGTGTTATTGGGAGGTTTTCATAATCATCACCTGAATTTTCTGGCGTCCAATCTTTATTTAGACCCCATTCTTCCTTGTTAAAAACTACCGGAACATTTAAAATCTCATCGCATGGGGAGAAGCCGTTTTGAATCGCTAAAGCATATAAAAACGGTTTAAATGTTGAGCCAACCTGGCGTTTTCCTTGGGTAACATGATCATATTGAAAATTTTTATAATTAATTCCTCCAACATACGCCTTAACGTAGCCTGTTCTAGGGTCCATGCTCATCATTCCAGAGTGAATAAACATTTTGTTATATTTAATAGAGTCTAGTGGGGTCATGTTTGTAATTGTGGTGTCTCCGGCGGTAGGGGATCCTGTTGAGTCTTTTTTCCAAGAAAACAAATTCATAGTATATGTTGAGTCGGTAAAATAAGACATTATAATATCATCTGGAACACCCCTTTTTTTAAGCTTTTTATATCTCTCCGATCTTTTTATTGTTTGGTTATATATTGCATTTATCTGTTTGTCGTCAATATTGTGGTATGGGGCGTTTTTACGCCCCTGCCAATGACCATTAAACTGTTTTTGAAGTGTCGACATGTGTTCTGTAACTGCTAATTCAGCGTAACCTTGGAGTGTTGAGTTGATTGTTGTGTAAACTTGTAGGCCATCTGTGTATAAGTTGTATGGCGAGCCGTCTGGCTTGTAATTATTTGCACACCAATTTGTTAAAACCCCTCTTAAATATTCCCTAAAATATGTTGCTTTTCCATCTGGATGAAAAGGACTGTGATAATTTATACCTATTGGTGTTTTTTTTAAATCTTCATATGTTTTCTTTGTTATAAAATTATATTTCAACATTTGACTTAAAACCATGTTTCTTCTTGCTAGCGCTTCGTTTTTAATTTTTTTATTAGGTGATAATGGATTGTATGCACTTGGGTTTTTNAGCATNCCTACTANCATTGCNGATTCTTGGATGTTTAGGTNTTTTGGNTCTTTACCAAAATAAATATGTGCTGCAGANCTNATTCCAACAGCATTNTTTATCCAATCAAANTTNTTTAAATACATTAAAATTATTTCCTGTTTTGTGTATCTTTTTTCNAGCTGCGCTGATATAACCCATTCTTTTNCTTTTTGCATAACACGATCANCTCCCGANCTNGGTTGATCTGTAAACATTANTTTAGCTAATTGTTGACTAATTGTGCTTGCTCCTCCCGATTGTTTTTTTGATGTTACNACACCGTAAATAGCTCTAAGNAGTGACCTGGCATCAATNCCNGAATGACTTTCAAACCTCACNTCTTCTGTNGCGATTAAGGCATCTATTAAGTGTTGGGGTAGNTCATTATATTGACATGATTTTCTGTTTTCAAAATAATACTCTCCAAGTCTCACCCCGTCTTCAGAAAAAANNTGTGTTGCTAAATTNTTTTCTGGATTATCCANNTCCTCTAATGAGGGTAGNGGCCCAAAAAAACCGAAGGCTGTTANTTGAACCACNCTAAAAAGTATCAAAAACGGNCTTAAAACCAAAAACCATATTAATATTTTTTGCACTTTACTCANAAGNACTAATNATTAAACCCACATCTTTTATGTTTTGTAAATTTGATATNACNTCGTGCTTCCCGTNTCTCATTGCTTGTTCAANATTTAAAATATATTNNCCTCTCTTTTNATATGTTTTCTTGTCAGNAATATTCACNGTTATNTCTCTTATATCGGTTAAACCTTTTCCTGTTGGCNTACCNTCTTTTTCTTTTAATTTTATATCTAATGTGTCTACCACGCTTTCAGATAAAAAAAGAAATAGGTTTTGAAACTTATAATTTGTTGTATANCTAATAGNTAAATCTAATTTATATGCTTTCGTNGTNTCTTCTATAAAATATTCAAACACTAAGANNCTGTCTGCATGCCAAGTNTCATTTTTAAACCTTTTGTATTCNTCGTGTNTTGNGCTNGAACAAGACAAAAAACAAGAAACAATAAAAANTAAGGCTATTCTAAACATTTTTTGTTTTTCGTTTTTGGTATGCTTTTNTTTTATTTTTTTTAAATATTTTTCTTCTTTCCGGNCTTTTTCTTTGTTTCTTTTTGTCAAAACGGTGTAAACTTTGCTCNGTTAAAACNTTTTCAAGATTAGGGCTTGTTTCNGTTGTTTTTTCTATAAAGTCNGNAAAACTNTCTGGANTNTTTCCCTGTTTNTTTAGTTCTATTANTTGTTGAACNGATTGAACATTAATTTTTAATAAATCTGAAGCNGGGTTAAGNGGGTTAAAGTAATACATTNCNNCTTGAAAAACATCTANTTTAACAAACTTTACCTCTCCTTCTTTCGTTTTTAATTTAATCTTTGAGCTTGGGAAGTGCNGCAGGGCTTCNGTATATCCGTCTAGCTCAAAGTTTAAACAACATTTAAGNCTTCCGCATTGGCCTGAAATTTTTTGAGGATTTATTGATAGTTGTTGGTATCTTGCTGCACTTGTTGAAACNGGGGGGAATTCNGTCATCCATGTTGAACAACAAAGCTCTCTTCCACAGCTGCCAATTCCNCCAATCTTAGCTGCCTCTTGCCTTGCTCCTATTTGGCGCATTTCTATTTTGATTTTAAATTGTNTTGAGTATTTTTTTATCAACTCCCTAAAATCTACNCGACTTTCAGCTATGTAATAAAATACCGCNTTAGTGTTGTCTCCNTGAAACTCGACNTCTGAAAGTTTCATATCAAGCTTAAGCTCTTGTATTATTCTTTTTGCTTTTTCAAGAACNAAATCTTCTTTTTCAACGGCCTCTTTCCATGTNTTTATGTCTTTCTCTGTAGCCANTCGATATACTTTTTTTAATGGTGTTTTTTGTGTGTCAANTTTTTTCCTTGCCATTTGCATGGCAACTAANTCTCCAATAATTGTTATTTTNCCAATATCATGNCCTGATTTTTCTCCCTCTACAGCTANAAAATCNCCNTTTTTAAGCTTAAGGTTTTCGGTNTTNGAATAAAAACCCTTTCTNTCTCCTTTAAATTGAACCTCTATCAATNGTTGGTGGTTGGANTTTTTNGNNTCTANTTGATACAACCAGTCAAAAACAGAACTTACNCCGCANCCCCTGTTTTCAGANACTTCACATGTACTACAATCTCCTGTTCCGCAACTCATTTTNTTTGTTGTTTATCGACAAATTTACGCTTTAGTTTTAAGTATTTTAACATTTTTAAAGAAATAGAATAAAATAAGATTTTTGCATTTNCNTTTCTTTTTAGGTAATAATNTGATTTTTCTAGCTCNNTCACAATCATAAAAATATTTTCTTNATGAATAAATTGGGCAAATTTTTNAATAAAANCCTGCTCNTTTTTGCTGNCAANAGCCNGNTTTTGTGTAGAAAAATTAAAATNCAAACACNGNCTAATTATCTTAATTGAATANGATATAAANAATAGTTGTTCTTGTTTGTTTTTAAATGAANTTTCNTTNCACCANTTGNCGANTTTNATCAAATCTGNCTTGTATATAATCCTCATCCACTCCACAAANTCTTCAAAAAAACANANTTCATCTAATNCTTGCTGNATTAATTGTTTAATTCTNC
This sequence comes from Flavobacteriales bacterium, assembly GCA_002711125.1. Taxonomy (GTDB): domain Bacteria; phylum Bacteroidota; class Bacteroidia; order Flavobacteriales; family BACL11. Next base: position 408,446 of record PAHN01000010.1, on the reverse strand, counting down.
CNANGTTTCTNCCNGTAATAAGTTGTAATTCACTCAATCGCTCTTTACTTATNTCTTTGTTTTTAAAATACTGATGGATATCTNTTTCTGTAAACTTATAAATTTGAATTTTTTGAAGTCTTGAATATATTGTGGGTAAAACTTCNGANGGTTGTTCTGAAACAAATAAAAAAACAGTGTTTTCTGGGGGNTCNTCTATTGTTTTTAAAATTTTATTAGCCATTTCTCTGTTCATTCTTTCTGGCATCCAAAACAANACGACTTTATNTTTTGATTCATAATTTTTAAGAANTATCTTNTTATGAATNGANNTNGCTTCGTCCTTATAAATTATACCTGTTTTNTTTTTNGTTTTNTCNTTTGNTATTNGNGANANCCAGTCGGNTATAGANAGATAGGGGTTTTGTAATACAAANTCTCTCCAANTATGAACAANGCTNTCNCTTATGGNCANNGCGGNGCTGTTTTGCTTAATTACTGGAAANACNAGGTGGAGGTCTGGGTGAGAAATNGTTTTATATTTTATNCATGATTTNCAAAANCCACAAGAATCGCTTTCAAGTCTCTCTTCACAATTCATATATCTTGCGTAAGCAATTGCTAANGCNAATTGACCGCNACCTTTTTNACCATAAAAAAGCTGNGCGTGGCTAATGCGNTTNTTTTTAACAGTGTTTATTAATTCTGTTTTTNTTTCTTTNTTTCCTGGTATTTCGCTAAAAAGCATTATGTTTTAATTTCTGTAAATTTAAATAATTTGCTTTGATTTTTAGTATTTATTCTATTTTTGCATTGTGAAAAATATNGACACGGTTTCTTTATCAGAAAAAAGGGTTTTGTTAAGAGTTGATTTTAATGTTCCGATTNATAAAAATCAAANNATCCTTGANGAAGAGCGTATTCTTGCTGCNCTACCAACANTTAGAANGCTTATTTCTGANCAAGCAAAANTCATAATTATNTCTCACCTTGGGCGCCCAAAAGGACAAGATTTATCAATGTCTTTAAAACCGGTGGCAAAAAGACTTTCTTTATTATTAAACAAAAATGTTTTATTTAGTNATGATTGTATTTCTGAAAAAAANAATTTAATAATAAGCGGCATGTCAGCTGGAGATGTTCTTTTGTTNGAAAACCTGCGTTTTTATAAGGAAGAGAAAGAGGGTAGCGTTGAATTTGCAAGAAAATTGGCNGCNTATGGNGATGTTTTTGTTAACGACGCTTTTGGCGTATCACATAGAAAACATTGCTCTGTGTATACAATNGCCTCTTTTTTTCCANAAAACAAATACNGTGGTTATTTNCTTAATAATGAAATTAATTTTTTAGAAAAGGCNATATTAAATCCTAAAAGACCTCTCACNGCAATTATTGGNGGNGCAAAAATATCAAGTAANATTGAGGTTNTAAAATCTCTTCTANACAANGTTGANAATNTAATCGTTGGGGGNGGNATGGCTTATACCTTTGNAAAATCAATGGGNGGNANTGTTGGTAANTCTATTCTGGAAGAAGANAANNNANNTGTTGCNTTAGAAATAATACAAATTGCNAAAAGAAAAAATGTNAANCTTTTNATCCCATTAGACTCTGTTAACGCAAAAGAATATAAAAACAACTCNGAAANTTATNTTTCAAAAATTTCACANATTGATNCTGNTTATATGGGTTTGGATATTGGTCCAGAATCTATTAAATTGTTTGAAGAATGTATAAAGGGGTCTAACTCTATAATTTGGAATGGCCCAATGGGTGTTTTTGAAATGGATAGTTTTAGTAATGGAACAAAACTAATCGCCAAGGCTATATGTGAGCAAACAAAAAAAGGCGCCTTTTCTATTGTTGGGGGCGGAGATTCGGTCGCGGCTATTAAAAAGCTTGGTCTTCACAAAAAAGTATCCTACATTTCTACTGGCGGTGGGGCTATGCTTAGTTATTTAGAGGGAGAAGAATTGCCCGGTATTGCAGCCTTAAAATCTTTATCTGAATAACTTTTTGCATTAGAACTTATTATTTCCAGTGTTTTTTCTATGTAGGTGAGCAACTGGGACTCTTTTTTCATGTTTTCTTCAACAGAATAATATGAGTCTACTACAAACCAAATAAAAGCTAACAATATAAGTGATTTTAAAGCGCCAAAAATTGCACCAAAAAGACGGGTAAAAAGACCTAACGCCATTATTTTGAAAAACTTGTCAACAAAAGAGCCAAAGGCTTTTACAATAAAATAAGTTGTTATAAAAAACATCGCAAAAGATATTGCCGGAACTAGATTGTCATTAAAAAAGTTCAGGTTATCCAATAAATTATTAATTTGTTGTGAAAAAAAAATTGCTATGTAGGCTGCTAAAAAAAGGGCTAAAAAAGCTGAAATCTCTTTTATTATACCGCGCTTAAATCCTAAAAAAGAAAAATAAACACCTGTTGTTAAAATAATTACATCAATATAATTCATGGCAATAAAGATATTAAAAAACTATATTTTTGTTTTATGAATAATTTAGATAAAGATTGGGAAAGTCTTGTAGCGCGATTGGAAAAACAATTTGACGATGAAATGACGCTAAAAGGAATATTATACCTAATCGGAATTCAAGAGCTTAATTTTGGTATAAAGAGGTTTAGTAGAGAAGAAAAACTAAATGTCCTACACGTTGCAACATGTAGGCTTCTTAGTGGTTTTGGGTATTATCAATTTGTTAGTGTTGACGAAGATGGGTGGCCTCACTATAAAGAGCTTAAAGCAATTAAAAACTTAAATGAAAAGGAACAAGAGAACCTTATTAAAAAAGCTATTATTAATTATATTAATTAATTCTAACCTCCTGTGTAACTGTTTTTTCTTTAAGTAATCTAATAACATTAGAACCTGTGAGTGTATTATTTCCTTGGGTTTTTGTTACAGAAACCTGAAGAATTGCCTCTAACTCATAAGTAAACTCTGCCCTCCCACTTGCGTCTGTTATGTCTGTTTTTCGCAAGTTCGAATTATAAAGGCTTCCCTGTTGGTTTTCTGCAAGACTATCTAAGTGCAATACAACCGTGGCCCCAGAAACCAAATTTCCATTAGAATCTTTTACAACAACAACTCCTACTGTGTCTTTTGCTTTTTGACAAGACCCAATGGTAAGCACTGTTGAAATAACAAGTGTCACTAATATTACAGGTTTAAAAATTCTATTTAGCATATTTATTGTTTCTTTGTATTGTAATAGATAAAAACAAAGATATATAAATTATTAGAATGTTGACTCAAATCGATAAATTGCTAAAAGAGGTAAATGGTTTTTCTCCAGATTCAAAAGAAGAGCTAGAGGCTTTTAGGTTAAAATATCTTGGTAAAAAAGGGGTTTTAGGTGGTTTGTTTAGTGATTTAAAAGGGGCCACCCCCCAGGACAAAAAAAGTGCTGGTCTAGCAATAAACAATTTAAAAAACGCTGTTCAGGAAAAAATCAATTCTCACAAAAACACTTTTGATAAGGTAATTAAAAAGAGTAATATAGACACTTCAAAACCTGTAGGACTAAACTCTTTTGGAAGTAGGCATCCTATTTCGTTAATAAAAAATCAAATAGTTGGTGTTTTTAAAAAAATTGGCTTTGGAGTATCTGAGGGGCCCGAAATAGAAGATGATTGGCATAATTTTTCTGCCCTAAATTTGCCTAAAGAACACCCCGCTAGAGATATGCAAGACACGTTTTTTATACAAGCCAACCCCGACCTTTTATTGCGAACACATACATCATCTGTACAAGTAAGGCACATGGAAAGTGTACGGCCTCCAATAAGGACAATTTCTCCAGGAAGAGTGTATAGAAACGAAGCTGTTTCTGCAAGGGCCCACTGTCTTTTTCATCAAATTGAAGGTTTATATATAGATGAACACGTTAGTTTTGCCGATTTAAAACAAACAATTATGTATTTTGCTAAAGAGATGTTTGGTGAAGAAACTAAAATTCGACTTCGCCCTTCCTTTTTTCCTTTTACAGAACCCTCAGCTGAGGTAGATATTTATTGGGGGTCAAAAAATGAGTCTGATTATCGGATAACTAAGGGCACCGGGTGGTTAGAAATTTTAGGGTGCGGAATGGTTGATCCAAATGTTTTGGAAAACTGTAACATTGATTCTAAAAAACACTCGGGTTTTGCTTTTGGTATGGGAATTGAAAGAATTGCAATGTTGAAATATGGTGTTACAGACTTACGGTTGTTTTTTGAAAATGACGTAAGGTTTTTAAAACAATTCTCTTCACTATAAATCTATCCTTATTCTTATAAAACCCGCTGTTTTCACAAATATAAAAACCTGTTTTCCCTTTGTATTGTGATTTAGGACAGGAGTTATACACTGCTTCACCTTCCGCTGTATAATAATTGCACTCTGATTTTATTTGATTTGTAGTTTTTTGAAACAACTGATTTGCCTTTTCGTTTTTTAAAATAAAATTTAAAGAAAAATAATTGCTGGTTTTTATATCATTAAAATCTAAGTCTATCTCTTTTATATCAAACTCCTGGCTTACAACAGTCATGGGAAAAATCAACAAAAGAGCGAGTGTTTTATTTAAACCTCCAATCATAGGTGTTTAGGTTTTCAATACAGTGTCTTAACAGGTCTATAGAGTCTCTTATATCTTTTTTGTGTACCATTTCTATTACTTGGTGAATGTGTCTCGTTGGAATTGACACTGCGCCAGCAATGCTTCCTCCAGGGTTCATTCTTTGTATTCCGGCTGTGTCCGTTCCTCCTGCGGGTAATATTTCTAACTGTGTTTTTATTTTTTTCTTCTTTGAAACGTCTTTCATGTAAGCTACCATTCTGTAATCACAAACCGTTGATGAGTCCATTACTTTTATACAAGCCCCTTCTCCAAGTGCCGAAACCTGTTCTTGCTTTGTTGACCCGGGTGTATCAAAAGCAATTGTTGTGTCTAATCCAAACCCAAAATCTGGATTTATATCCATTGAAGAAACATTTGCCCCTCTAATACCTATTTCTTCTTGAACAGTAAACACAGCATAAACATCATATGGTGGGGTTTTTAATTCTTTTAATGTTTCGATTAATATAAAAACAGAAACTCTATTATCTAGCGATTTGCAATTCAGGCAATCACCCATCTCAATCATTTTTCTCTCTCTAGTAATCGCGTCTCCCACTGAAACTAATTTTTCTAACTCTTTTTTTGATCTTCCTGTGTCAATAAAAAAGTCTTTAATTGTTGGTACTTTTGCCCTATCAGCAGCATTCATTAGGTGTATGGGTTTGCTGCCCATTACACCAACAACGTCTTTTTTACCGTGTATTATAACTCTTTGAGCTGTTAGTGTTTTGGGATCAAACCCTCCTAGGGTGTGAAAATAAATAAACCCTTTGTCATCAATATGGGTGACTATAAATCCTATTTCGTCCATATGAGCCGCAACCATCACCCTCTTGTCTTCTTTTCCTTTTTTAATTGCCACAACATTTCCCATGTTGTCAATCCTTATTTCATCTACAAGGCTTTTAACCTCTCTTAACACAATCTCTCTTACCCTTTGTTCGTGTCCTGGAGCTCCAGCAACCTCACATATTTCTGCCAATAATTTTTTGTTTTTCATTTTATTAAACTTTACTTATTTTTAACATATTTGTCATGCCTTTTTCTCTAGCCGGCATACTTGCAATGTTGACCACCACATCCCCTTTTTTCAAATGTTTTTGTGTTTTTAAAAGTTTTTTAGTGTCTTCGATACTCTGACTTGTTGTGGCGCCCCCCTCATAATAAAACCCCTGAACCCCCCACACCAAACTAAGTGTATTTAAAATCGTGTGGTTATTTGTAAATGCATATATAAACGCCTGAGGCCTAAAGCTAGAAACTTTTATTGTGTTATATCCAGAATAAGTTATTGTTATAATAGCTTTTGCTCTAGTGTTTGCTGCAATATTAGTGGCATTAAGACAAACCGCGTTGCTTAAAAACCTTCCATTATCTATAAGCGACTTTTCATCATTGTTTTTTGAAATACTATGCCTACTGCTTTCTATGTCTCTTATTATTTTACGCATAGTATCTATTGCTTTTAACGGGTGTTTTCCAACAGATGTTTCTCCACTTAGCATTAGTGCGTCTGCGCCGTCAATTACCGAGTTTGCAACATCATTTACTTCCGCTCTTGTTGCCGCTGGATTGTTGGTCATACTTTCTAGCATCTGTGTTGCTATAACAACCGGTGTTGCGTTTGAAATACACCGATCTACAATCATTTTTTGATAAACAGGAACTTTTTGTGGTGGCACCTCAACTCCCAAATCGCCTCTAGCAACCATTATCGCGTCTGCTTCTTTAATAATTTCATCTATATTTTTAATCGCCTCTGGCTTTTCAATCTTGGCTATTACTCTATGTGTTTGTTTGTGTTTTTTAATTATTTTTTTTAAATCTATTATGTCTTTTGGGGTTCTAACAAAAGACAAGCCAATCCATTCTATTTTTTGTGTTAAAATAAAATCAAGATCTTTTTTATCTTTCTTTGTTATTGAGGGTAGTGATATTTTTGTATTTGGTAAATTAACCCCTTTTCTTGATTTTAAAACCCCCCCAAAAACTACTTTTAACACAACTTGATCTTTTTTGTTTGTAGAAAGAACATCTAAAACAAGTTTTCCGTCGTCAATTAATACCCTGTCCCTTGCCTCTACATCTTTTGCAAAACGCGGGTATTTTATGTATATTTTATTTTTTGTTTTTCTAGTTGTAAAAACTATTTCTTGTCCTTTTTTTAGTCTTATTGGTTTTAACAAGTCTCCGATTCTTATTTTCGGTCCTTGTAAGTCTGCCAAAATTGCTGTGTGGGCTTGTAGCTCTTGGTTTATTTCCTTCACTAATGAAATTGTTTCTTTCGCTTTTTCGTGAGAAATGTGAGAAAAATTAAGCCTGCAAACAGTTGTTCCTTTTAAAATTAGCTTTCTCAAAACCTCTTTGGAAGATGTTGACGGCCCTATGGTTGCTATAATTTTTGTTTTTCTAATCATTTATTATAAGTCTGTTTGCGTGTAATATTTTGTTTAGTTCAAGTTCAAAAACCAAAAGTATGTTATTCATACTGTTAAGTTTTTTTAAAAGTTCTTTTTTAATTTTGTTCCACACTGTTTTACCAATAATTAAAAAATAGTCTATTTGTTTTAATGAAGAAATTAAATATCCTTCTTTTGATCTGTTTGAAAGAAGTTGATAGGCCCCTCCTTCTGAATGAAAAGAAGAATATTTGCTAAAAAACATTTTGTTGGCAACGCAGTGATCTTTCTTTTTTTCAAAGTTTAGTCCTAGCTCTTTATTTAAAGACCAACACAGACTATAACCCTTGCTGTGACTATTTATTGCTAGGGCAATAAATTCAAACTCTTGTGGCTCATTTAAAATATATTGTTTTTTCATTTGTGCAAAAATAACTTATTTATTGCTTTTTCTGCAGCAATTTGCTCTGCCTCTTTTATTGAACCCGCCTCACCTCTTGTTTCTTGTTGTTGATTTATATAAAGATCTATTGTGAATTGTTTTTTATGCTCGACCCCTTTTGTATTATGAACTATAAAGTCTACAGAAAATCCTTTCTTTTGACTGATTTTTAAAATCTCGCTCTTAAAATCCTTAGATTTAAAACCATCAAAATATTCGGGCTTGTAAATATGTTTTTTTACAAACTTTTTAGCTTCTTTAAATCCCTCTTCTATATATATTGCTCCAACAATAGCCTCAAGCGTATTTCCAAAAATATTAGAGGGTATTGTTTTTAACGCGCTTTGTATTTGTTTTTCTGGAATAATTTTTTTTCCAACCATATTTAAATGTTTTCTAGATACAATTTTTGATCTTTTTTTTGACAAAAAACCCTCCTCTTTACTTTTGTTTTCGTGAAAAAGAATTTCTGTTATAATTAATGATAAAACCGAGTCTCCAAGAAACTCTAATCTTTCGTTGTGTTCAGTGTTCTCAAGCGACTTATGTATAAACGCTTTAACATAGTTTGGTTTGTTGTTATTGTTATTTAAAAACAAACTCCCTGTGTTGTTTTTTTCTCGTTTTAACTTTGATATGAGGTTTTTAAACAAGCTTAATCTTTATATTTTTTAAACAAGACTGATGCGTTGTGCCCGCCAAAACCAAATGTATTGCTTAGCGCATAATCTACATTTCTTTCTTGAAATTTATTTAATGTTAGGTTTAGTTTTGAATCTATTTCTGGGTCAGCTCTTTCGTGATTAATTGTTGGGGGAATAATGTTGTTTTTTACAGCCATTATCGTTGCTATTGCCTCAACAACACCTGCTGCGCCCAAGAGATGTCCTGTCATTGATTTTGTTGAGCTTATATTTAAATTATACGCGTGCTGACCAAAAAGACTTATAATCGCTTTTGTTTCCGCTATATCTCCCAAGGGGGTTGAGGTGCCGTGAACATTTATATAGTCTACTTCTGTTAAATCTATACCCGACTCTTCAATAGCTTGCCTCATTACGTTTTTAGCACCCAGGCCTTCTGGATGGGGGGCTGTAATATGGTGCGCGTCAGCAGTTAGGCCTCCCCCAACAACTTCAGCATAAATTTTAGCCCCTCTTTTTTTTGCATGCTGATATTCTTCTAAAATAAGGGCGCCCCCTCCTTCTCCCATAACAAAACCATCCCTGTTTTTATCAAATGGTCTTGATGCTTTCTTGGGATTTTCATTTCTTGTTGAAAGAGCCATCATTGCATTAAAACCACCTATGCCTGGCTCAAAAACGCACGCTTCGGAGCCTCCTGCAATAAAAACATCTGCCTTATTTAATTTTATATAATTATATGCATCTATTAAAGCATTTGTAGAAGAAGCACAGGCTGAAACAGTTGTGAAATTTGGACCCTGAAAATTATATTTAATAGATATGTGTCCTGCGGGAATATCTGAAATTAATTTTGGAATAAAAAAGGGGTTAAACCTTGGTGTGCCTGTCCCTGTACCAAAACTAACAGACTCTTTAAAAAAAGTCTCCATGCCGCCTATACCTGAGCCCCAAATCACTCCTGCTCTTTCTGGCCTTATTTGATCAGAATTAATGCCTGAGTCTACAAAAGCCTCGTCAGCAACAACCATTGCATACTGACTAAATTTATCTAGCTTTCTTGCTTCCTTTTTATGTATAAATTCTGTTACATCAAAATCCTTTACCTCACAGGCAAATTGTGTTTTAAAATTTGATGCGTCAAAGTGTGTTATAGGTCCTGCCCCACTTTTTCCAGCAACAAGTGATTTCCAATAACTTTTTAGGTTGTTTCCAATAGGCGTTAAAGCACCTATTCCGGTAACAACAACACGCCTACTTTTCATTTTTTATGATTTTGTTGCCTCAATAAAAGAAATTGCATCCCCAACTGTTGAGATTGCTTCGGCCTTATCATCCGGTATTTGTATATCAAACTCTTTTTCAAACTCCATGATTAACTCTACTGTGTCTAAAGAGTCGGCCCCCAAATCATTTGTAAAACTTGCTTCATTAACAACCTCTGTTGCGTCAACACCAAGGTTGTCAACAATAATTGCTTTAACTTTTTCTGATACATCTGACATAACTTTTCTTTTTTTGATTAATAATTCGCAAATTAATACATAAAATAAACAATTTGCAAACTTTCCTGTTTTCTCTATTAACATAAGTATGTTTATACTATTTTTGAATAAAACTATTTTTATCATGAAAAGGATTGTTATTTTAGGTTCTGGTAATGGAAGTAACGCGGAAAACATTTACAACTATTTTAGAGGCTCCAAAAAGATTTCAATTGTTTGTTTCTGCACAAACAACAAACAGGCATATATAGCCCGTAGAGCCAAAAAAATTGGGCTTCCGTGTTTTTTTGTAACAAAAGAGGATTTTTCTAATGTCTCAAACCCTAATTCTTTATTTAAGCGTTTAAAATTCGATTATCTTGTTTTAGCGGGTTTTTTAATAAAGGTCCCAAGAGACATTGTTTCTTTATATCCAAATAAAATTTTTAATATACACCCCTCTTTACTACCAAAGTATGGGGGTAGGGGGATGTATGGGGAACGCGTTCATAGGGCTGTGATAAAAAACAAAGAGACAAAAAGCGGGATAACGATTCATTATGTAAATAATGATTATGACAGGGGGGAAATAATTTTTCAAAAATCTATTTCTGTTAAAAAAGAAGAAACAACAAAAGAGCTAAAAGAAAAAATTCATAAATTAGAGCTAGAGTTTTATCCAAAAATTATAGAGTCCGTAATTCTAAAAAAATGTCAATAAAAATATATACTGATGGGGCCGCAAAAGGAAACCCTGGCAAAGGGGGATATGGTGTTGTTTTAATTAGCGGCGAACACAGAAAAGAAATAAGTGGTGGGTTTGAAAAAACAACAAACAACAGAATGGAGTTGCTTGCTGTAATTGTTGCGCTAGAACATATAAAAAAGCCAAACGCACAAATAACTGTTTATTCTGACTCTAAATATGTTGTTGATGCGATAGAAAAAAAGTGGGTCTTTTCGTGGTATAAAAACAATTTTAATAAAAAGAAAAACCCTGATTTATGGAGGCGATTTCTTGTTGTTTACAAAAAACACCAGGTGAAATTTATTTGGGTTAAAGGACACGCAAATAACAAAGAAAATAATCGGTGTGATGTTTTGGCTGTTTCTGCAGCAGAATCAACAGTTCTTGAAAAAGATGTTTGGTATGAAAAAGAATCTAATGGTGGGCGGTTGTTTTAATTTGTTAACTAATTTGCGACATGTCTTTTAAGTGTTTTAACCGACAATCTATTTCTTCTTTTGTTATCATTTTTAAATTTTCTGTGCCAAATTTTTCCACAGTAAATGACGCCATTACCGTTGCGTATAAAACTGCTCTTTTCATGTTTTCAAAAGAAACATTTTTTGTTTTGGCCAAATAGCCAACAAAACCGCCGGCAAATGAGTCTCCTGCTCCTGTTGGATCAAGCACACTTTCTAAAGGAAGTGCTGGAGAGAAAAAAACCTGGTCTTTACTAAAAAGAAATGCGCCATGCTCTCCCTTTTTAATTATCAAGTATTTAGGCCCCATATCTAAAATTTTTTTTGATGCCTGTAATAATGAGTATTCTTCTGAAAGTTGTCTTGCTTCTTCATCATTGATTGTCAAAACATCCACATTTTTTAAAGCGTCTTTTAAGTCATCCATAAAATGATCCATCCAAAAATTCATTGTATCTAAGACTATAAGCTTGGGTTTCTTGTCCATTTGATCTAAAACCCTTTTCTGAACTGAGGGCATAAGGTTTCCTAACATTAAATACTCAGATTTTTTAAACTCATTTGGAACGATTGGGTCAAAATCTTCTAAGACGTTTAATTGTGTTTCTATTGTGTCTCGCGAGTTCATATTGTTATGGTACTTTCCAGACCAAAAAAAAGTTTTTTCTCCTTTTTTAATTTGAAGCCCTTTTGTGTTAACACCTTTTGCGTTTAAGGTTTTAATGTCTTCTTTAGGGAAATCATCACCTACAACGGAAACTAAGTTAATGTTTTTTGTAAAAATTGAGGTCGACAAACAAATATATGTTGCCGCACCACCAACAATTTTATCTGTTTTTCCAAAAGGTGTTTGTATCGCATCAAAAGCAACTGTTCCGACAACTAAAAGGCTCATAAAGATTTTTTTGCAAATATATTTTATTATTTGATCCTTTGTGTTATTTTTACGGCCGTTTTACAAAACACTCCTCCTTAGCTCAGCTGGTTAGAGCATCTGACTGTTAATCAGAGGGTCCAAGGTTCGAGTCCTTGAGGGGGAGCTTTAAAAACAAAAAGCCTACACTTGTAGGCTTTTTGTTTGCTTATTAGTGATCCTATATCAAAAAACGTTTACTCTTAATAGTTTTTAGCTTTATTGAGTTTAATAATTTAAACACGACATATTAAAAAACTGATTTTTATTATAACGATAGGCGCTTAAACATAAAAGGAGATACAATTTTTACAAATGATATTATTTCTAATTTAAAAAGATAGGGGTTTTAAATTTTTTAATCATTTTTAAAAAGCTTGCTTTTTCCTCTTTTATTTTTACCCCAAACCTTTTCTCCGTCTTTATATAAAATAAGCCTCCATTTCGATTTTTTCTTTTCTGAAACTAATATTGTTGATTCATGGTTTGGGCAGTCTAGCTGCTCTGTTCCGCTGAACGTTTTTTGTGTTTTGCACGAAAAGAAAAAGAGCGCAGTAATAATAACAAATAAATGTTTCTTATATAATTTGTACATGTCGGTAAAAATACTGTTATTTTTACGGCATAAATCAATGAAAAAAAACAAAAAATTAACAAAAAGTCGTCGCGGTGTTTTATCTCAAAAAAAACTTGCGAAGCTTTCTCTTGATATATTTAAATTATCCCCCCACAAAAAGCTTAATTATAAGCAGCTTAGTAAAATTTTAAAACTAAGCGGAAAGGGTGAAAAATTAATTTTAATTAACGTGCTTTCAGAACTTGCAAAAAACGGGTTATTAACAGAAATCAGCAGGGGGTCTTATAAATTAAGTTCTGTGTCACAAACTATTACCACCGTCGTTAAAAAAAATAACCGTGGCGGTATTGCTATTGAAATTAATGATAAAGATGAGTTTTTTATAAATAAAGAGTTTTGTTGTTTTGCTTTACAGGGAGACTTGGTTGAAGTAGAGTTTTATCCTAAGTCTAAAAAAAAGATACACGCCGAAATTAAACGGGTTATTAAAAGAAAAAAGCAAGTTTTTTCTGGTACCATTGACCATTCTTCCAATAATTTTTTTCTAATTCCTGACAATAAAAATGTTTATTTTGATTTATTTTTGCCCCCTAAAATTGTTACTTCTGATTTTTTAGATAAAAAAGTTGTTGTTAGTGTTTCTTGCTGGAACAAAAAAAACAAAAATCCCGTTGGGGGAAAAATAAAAATTCTTGGCTCTAAAAACGATCATGAATCTGAAATTTCTTCTATTATTTATGATTATGGCTTCTCTACATCTTTTTCTCAACAAAACTTACGTTTTTTAAAAGGTCTTTCTTTAAAAATCTCTTCTTCTGAAATAAAGAAAAGAATTGATGTAAGAGATATCGCTACGTTTACTATTGACCCTAAAGAAGCAAAAGATTTTGATGACGCCCTTTCTGTTAAAAAAATAAACTCAAAAAGTTGGGAGATCGGTGTTCATATAGCAGATGTTTCTCATTTTGTTCCTGAAGGTTCTGCTATTGATAAAGATGCTTATAAAAGAGGGACTTCTGTTTATTTAGTTGATAGAGTTTTGCCTATGCTTCCTGAGTTACTTTCTAATGACCTTTGCTCTTTAAAGCCAAATGTTGATAGATTAACATACTCTGTTTTTTTTGAAATGAATGAAAAAGCAGAAGTTATTAATTATAAAATTGGTAAATCTGTAATTCACTCAGATTATCGGTTTACTTATGAAAAAGCAGAAGAAATAATAGTTAATAATTCTGGTTCTTTTCTGTCTGAGCTTTCTTTGTTAAATAATTTAGCAAAAAAATTACGAGATAAAAGAGAAAAAAATGGTTCTATTTCTTTTGAAAGCAAAGAGGTAAGTTTTATTCTTGACAAAAACAATAATCCTGTTGATGTTTTTTTTAAAAAACCCCTTTCTACACATAAACTAATAGAAGAATTTATGTTGTTAGCAAACAGAACTGTTGGAAAACATGTCTCTTCATTAAAAAAACCCTTTATTTATAGGGTTCATGATGTTCCTGATGAAGAAAGTATATCTTCATTAAATAGACTAATTAAAAAGTTTGGTTATAAAATTGATAAAAAAAATCTTTCAAAATCTCTAAATAATTTACTTAAAGAGGTAAAAGGAAAAACAGAACAGCAATTAGTAGAAACATTAACTATTAGGTCTATGGCTAAAGCTATATATTCTTCAAAAAATATAGGTCATTATGGTCTTTCTTTTAATTATTATTCTCATTTTACATCCCCTATTAGAAGATATCCTGACTTAATNGTTCATAGATTATTAAACAACTATGATTCTAAAAANGATACTATTGATAAAGATTCCCTTGAATTATACTGTAAACACTGTTCAGAGATGGAGTTAGCAGCAACAAAAGCCGAAAGAGANTCTATTAAATTTATGCAGGTTAANTTTTTAAAACAAAATNTTGGGGGTATTTANAGTGGNTTTATTTCCGGTGTAAAAGAATGGGGTTTTTATGTTGAATTAATTGAAAATAGTTGTGANGGTCTTGTTAAAGTTAGTAGTATTAAAGATGATCATTATTATTATNATGAAAANTCTTTTTCTCTTGTAGGTTATAGAACAAAAAAATCTTTTCAACTTGGACAAAAAGTAAAAATTAAAATAAAAAATGCAGATTTAGAAAAAAAACAACTTGATTTTATTTTAGTTTAATTATTCTTTTATAAATCTTCGTGTTTCTATNGTTTTATTTCCTTCTAATTTTATTTGATAAACTCCTTTTNCTAAACTTTTAATATTAATACTTTGGTTTTCATAAATAGTTTCTTCTAAAACTATTCTACCCTGTATATCATAAATGNTTAAATTTATTTTTTCTTCTTTAATATTTGATATAAAAATACTTTCTGTTGCTGGNTTAGGATANATATTTATTTGATCTGGACCGTTTAATTCTNANCCTATAACAGATGTTAAACATTCTGTATAACCCTCATTTATTGCTGAATTAATAGTTGTTGAAGATGCATTATCTATCATATTTGAATTATCTAAAAGTAANCCAACTATATGTATTTGTGATTGATCCCAGTTTGGATTTAATGTAAATTCAAAGCAAAGCGTTTCTTCGTCTCCANNANAATATGAAGTACTTGATANGTTTTCTCCTAAAAATGTTGGAGCTATTCCTCTTGCTACATGTCTATATATCATTTCAGANTCTGGAACACTTGAAGGTTTGTTNGCCCAGTCTGTTCCATCAACATCTATTAATGATCCTGCAGANCCTCCACTNTAATTNTTTGCTTGATAATATGANGAGCCTACTCCTGTTACTGANTCTTCTACTAANACACANGCTAATTTATAATTTCCTGTTACTGAATTTTGAAAGTTTACAGTTAAATTTACTTTTAATGTGTTTCCAACTAATTCTGCTCCATTAGTTATTATTCCATTTGGTTCAATAACTATTCTTTGTAAAAAATATTCTTCAAAATCTGCAGGGTCAATATCTGCTCCTCTATCAACTATTCCGCTTGGATATCCATTTATNACACTTGCCATTCCATTATCATAATCTGCATTTGCCATCATATCTCCATTATGTACAGCTATTCCTTGCCAATATCCTTCATAATCATTATCCATCCAATTTAANGCTACNGNTCCTCTTGGACACCAACCNCACCANGTTCCTGTTGCCTCTTCTCCTACTACTAATTTATTTGCTGCTGGATTTATTGCTTCTGTTTGACTATACAAAGTNTCATCNCTTGGNTTNTCATCCNNTAATAATCCATTTATATTATAAATTATAACTTCACAAGGATTACTTCCNGATAATAAATTAATTGTATTTGTAAAATTTACTTGATAATTTGATACTGTAGTTAAATTTATTCCTGATATATTTTCGGTTATTGTATTCCCNTTATAATTAAAATCTATATCAAAAGAATTTATTGGNGTTGCNCCTAAGTTAATAACTTCAACTGAAGGATTTTTATTTTGTCCTGTTAATCCTGAAANAGTGTTAATATTAGANACAGCTAANTTTAAAACNTCTAAAACTACTGGGTTTGGATCATAATAATAACATACATCATCTANATAATATTCTGAATTTACTGCTGGNAAAAGATCTANAGATGCTATTTGATTAATAGTATTAGAAAAATANCCTTGAGANACTCCNTCAATTAACAACTCCCATATATTATTNGATAAATCTATATCAAATTCTAGCTTAAACCATGATCCTATTGGACAATTACCACTTGCANATGTNCCGCTTGTATTAGTCATTGAAATAATTCCATTAGCATCTATATTTACTTCTAATGCCCATTGAATNCCTGGAANATTTTCAGCTTGGAAATTTATATATCCTGTTCTNCCAGGNACAATATACATCATTTGTGAAAAATTAAAATGTCCTGTTGTATATGGTGTTGATAAAGATGTTGTTGATGTTATATTNTGTGTAGTATCAAATATTAAAACAATATCTTGNGGTCCTCCACTTCCTGTTCCATCAACAAAATATAAAGAATAATCACCACTGTAACTCATTGTAGTAGATACATTTGCATCATCAGCAAAAGGAGCTGTTAATCCACTCATTAATTCTCCCCAAGTATTCCAACTAGAAGAAGTTNCTGCAATAGGATNTCCACTATTATATGAATCAAAATNATCACANACNGNTATTTGTTGTGGACTTCCTGATGAACAAGGNCCTTGTNTCCAAGAAGTAACACCTCCAGTATATTGTGCATAACAATCATTTGAATATGTAACTGTATCACAACCACAAACAGGATCATANACTTGTGGNCAAATAACAGTTGGATCTATTAAATTAGTATCAATNCAATTTACTTGTGCATTTAAGTTTATTAAGACAATTGNTAAAAGAAGTGTATTAAAAAATTTCATTATTNTTTAGTTATTGTTAGACTATAAAAGTATTAAAATATTTTTAATTTTTTAAATNTTTTATTTTTTGATATAATTATAATAATACTTGTTATTTAATTTTTATAATTAAAATATATTTAATTAATATGACTTGTTAATTTAGTTNAAAAAAAAATNAATAAAAATTTTAAAATATAATTTATAAAAACAAATTAACATTTAATAAAATTAATTATGAATATAAAATATTGATAATCATAAAAATAATATTATTACTAACAATAATATTATGTTTGTTAATATTTAAATTAAAAACTAATTATTAATAAATAATTTTAAATTTACCTAAAAAAAAAGTTAATAAAGTTATTTATAATTAAATTGAAAAAAAACAATAATAATATTGACTTTTAAAAAATATTAATGCTTAAAAAAAAATAAAAAAATACAATTTTATTTATGATTAATTGAACAACAAATTATTAACAATAATTTTATTTAATATTAATAAATAAAATTATAAATACTAGATAAAATAAATTAAATATTAACATAGTGTTAAATAAAGAAAAATGAAAATAGCATTAGCTTGTGATCACGCAGGATTTGAACATAAAGAACAATTAAAAAACTATTTACTAGAAAAAGGAAATAAAACAAAAGATTTTGGTTGTTTTTCTTTAGAAAGTGTTGATTATCCAGATTTCGCACATCAACTAGCAGAAAGTGTAGAAAAAAAAGAAAGTGATTTTGGAATACAATTTTGTGGCACTGGAAATGGAATAAATATGTCTGCTAATAAACATCAAGGAATAAGAGCTGCTCTTTGTTGGAACACACATATTGCTGAACAAGCAAGACTACATAATAATGCAAATGTTCTTACTATACCGGCAAGACATTTAAGTTGGGAAGAAATAAAAAAAATAGTTGATATTTTTTTAATAACGAATTTTGAAGGAGGAAGACACGAAAGAAGAGTAAATAAAATAAAAAAATGAAAAAAACAATTTTAAATACAATTCTATTTTTACTAAGTTTAAATTTACTAGCCCAATCACCAGCATATGTAGATGATATTTCAAAAGTAATAGTTACTGCATATGGTATTGAAGAAAGTAATTATAAAGTTACTAGAGATCTATTACTTAATGCACAAGGATTGACTGCTCATAGCAAGCAAGGATCATATAAAGTATTAAGTTACGAGGTAATTTTTTTTAACAGTCAAGGTATGGTTACTTATTCAAATAAAGGAAATAAATTTAATGAAACAACAAAAAAAGCAATAAAAAATACACGAAAGGACGGTTTAATAACGTTTGCAAATATTAAAGTATAAGAATATAAAACAGGATTAATTATCAACTCGTCAAATGAAGCGTTAATTTTTATGATAATTGAATAGTAAATGAAAAAACTGATAACACTATTAGTTTTTATACCAATTGTAAATTATGCACAGAATAACATACGTTATTCCAAGACAATTTTAGTAGAAGACTTAAAAAAACATTTAACTATTTTAGCTTCAGACTCCCTACAGGGAAGGGAAACAGGAAGAGAGGGACAAAAACTAGCAGCTGAATATATAAAAAATCATTTTATAAACATAGGGATCCCCCCTTATAAAGATACCACCTACTATCAAAAATTTGAAACAGAATCTGAAAGACATATTTGTAAATATAACTGTGAAGACTGTGAAGAAGACTTTATTACAACATTGTTTGCAAAAAGAAGATTAGTTAAAGGAGAAAATGTTTTAGGATACATAGAGGGTTCAGATTTAAAAGAGGAATTAATTATGATTACAGCACATTATGATCATTTAGGTAAGCACGACACACTAATATTTAATGGTGCTGATGATAATGGCTCTGGAACATCTGCAGTATTAGAAATAGCAGAAGCCTTTATGCTTGCCAAAAAAGAAGGAAACGGACCAAGAAGATCAGTTCTCATAATGCCTGTTTCAGGAGAAGAAAAAGGACTTCTTGGAAGCGCACATTATACAGAAAACCCAATATATCCTTTAGAAATGACGGTAGCTAATTTAAATATAGATATGATAGGTCGTTTAGATTATTATAATGATACTGCTGACTATGTCTATTTAATAGGCTCAGACATGTTAAGCCAAGAACTACACGATATAAGTGAAGAGGTTAATAAAAAACATATTAGATTAAAACTAGACTATACCTTTAATTCTGAAGAAGATCCAAATAAATATTATTATAGATCAGATCACTATAATTTTGCTAAAAACAATATACCGGTTATTTTTTATTTTAACGGTATACATGATGATTATCACAAAACAACAGACACAATAGAAAAAATAGATTTTAATAAAATAGAAACAATAACAAGGCTTGTTTTTTTAACAGCTTGGGAATTAGCAAACAGAGAAGAAAGAATAAAAGTTGATAAAAACTAAAGATCAAACCTTATTCCTTGCGCTAAGGGTAGATCAGAAGTGTAATTAATCGTATTTGTTTGTCTTCTCATGTAAATTTTCCATGCATCTGAACCGCTTTCTCTTCCTCCTCCTGTTTCTTTCTCACCACCAAAAGCACCACCAATTTCTGCGCCTGAAGTACCAATATTAACATTTGCTATACCGCAATCACTTCCAGAAGCAGAAAGGAACTTTTCAGCTTCACGTAAATCCTTTGTCATAATTGCGGAAGAAAGCCCTTGCTTAACCCCATTTTGAAGAGTAATAGCCTCATTCAAGGTAGAATATTTTATTAAATACAAAATAGGAGCAAATGTTTCTTCTTGAACAATTTCAAAATGATTTTCTGCTTCAATAATAACAGGTTTTACATAACATCCACTCTCATAACCGTCACCTTCTAAAACGCCTCCTTCAACAACAATTTTACCACCTTCTTTTATTGCATTTTCTATAGCTTCTAAATACATTCTTACAGCATCTTTATCAATTAGTGGTCCCACATGATTTTTCTCATCTAAAGGATTTCCTATTTTTAACTGCGTATATGCTGAAGCAAGTTTATTTTTTACATCTTCATAAACAGACTCATGAATAATTAACCTTCTAGTTGAAGTACATCTTTGTCCACACGTTCCAACAGCCCCAAAAAGTGCACCAATGATAGTTATATCTAAATCTGCATTTGGTGAAATAATTATTGCATTATTTCCTCCTAGCTCTAATAAAGATTTACCAAACCTCCTTGCAACTTCAGCGCCAACAATTCTTCCCATTCTAGTTGACCCTGTTGCAGAAATTAGAGGGATTCTATCGTCAGAAGTCATCATTTCTCCAACAACATAGTCACCATTAACTAAACAAGAAATACCGTCTGGCAAATCGTTTTCCTTTGCAACAAGGTTCCAAATATTTTGACAAGCGATAGCACAAAGAGGAGCTTTTTCAGAAGGCTTCCAAATACAAACATCACCGCACACCCAAGCTAATGCAGTATTCCAATTCCAAACAGCAACAGGAAAGTTAAAAGCAGAAATTATTCCAACAACACCTAGAGGGTGATACTGTTCGTACATTCTATGCCCAGGGCGTTCAGAGTGCATAGTTAGACCATGAAGTTGTCTTGAAAGACCAACAGCAAAATCACAGATATCTATCATTTCTTGAACCTCACCAAGGCCTTCTTGTAATGATTTGCCCATTTCATAAGAAACAAGCTCACCAAGAGGTTGTTTATACTCTCTTAATTTTTCACCATACTGGCGAACAATCTCACCTCTTTTAGGAGCAGGAACAGATCTCCAAAAAACAAAAGCAGAAGAGGCTGATTTAACAACTTTTTGATATTCTTCACTAGTAGTAGAGGTGACAGAACCTATAAGTCTTCCGTCAACAGGAGAAAAAGAATCTATTTTTGAGCCATCTCCAAAAGATAAACTACCTACAGAGGAACCGTTGTTAACCTCATCTATTTTTAATAATGAAAGGGTATTTTTAATATTTATCATAATAGCTGTTTTAATTTGATTTGCAAATCTACAAAAAGAAAGGTATTACCAAAGAAGAAAAGAATAACACTTAAGCCTCATCAACAACATCCTCACCAGAGTGTTCAATATTTGTTTCTAAATTAAAATTATTAGGGTCGTTTTCATCATTAGAAGTAATTAATTCTTCTTCAGCCAAAGCGTCTTTCTTTTTCTGTTTTATCAAAGACCAAGACATTATTAGACAAGAAAACAAAATAACAAAAAGCAAAATTCCATCAAGATTAGGGTTGTCACCCTTTATGCTATCAGGTATTTTATAAAAGAGAAGAATTGTTATTAACCCTCTTGGCGCAACAAAAACCTCTGGGGTGATTTTTTCTAAACTAAAGGTTCTTCCAAAAACCAATAAGACGAGAGCCCTAATAAGATAAATAATAATAATTAAAACGATACCAATACCTATAACCTTAAAGCTTAATAAATCAGAGAACACAATTGACCACCCAAATAAAATAAAGAAAAACGTTCTAACAACAAAAGCAGACTCTACTGTTACAAGGCGAAAATCAGATAAAATCCTTTCCACCCTTTCAGGTATTACTAGGCCTTCAAAAACACCAGTAAAAAACAATTTATAATTATTTAAAATTAAACCAAAAATTAGAATAATTAAAAGAACCGGATAGTGGTTTATTTTTCCAACCGCGTATAAAAACAAAAGAACAGAGATTAATAAAAAAAGCTTTGCGTGTCCTTTTAAGTGCTGAAAAATATACACAAGAATATATGATATTACAACGGAAAAAACAACAGTGAGCAGCAAGCCCTTAAATGTTTCCGGCAGCACGTTTCCTGTGTCTTCTGACCCCACATACCCCAAAACACCATAAAAAAAGATAATCCCAACAATATCTGAAAAAGTGCTTTCATATATAAGAAATTCTTTTTTATTTTCTTTTAAGTCCTCTATAGATGGAAGAATTATAGCAGAACTTAAAATAGATAAGGGGATGGTTAATAAAAGGGCTGTTGTTAGAGAAAAATCAGGCATAACCAAAGATATAAAACCAGCAGCGGTGTAAGAGGTTGCAACTAAAGCAACAATACTAACAGCCAAGGACTTTAAAATCACACCGAACTTTTCTTTCAATAGTTTTAAATCCAGTGCTGCTTCTAGAACAATTAAAATTAAACCAACGGTACCAAGTAGTTTTAACAGCTCCGTAAAACTTTCATTCCAACCCCCCGCAACAAGATTTACAACGACACCCAGTCCGATTAGCAGTAAAACAGCAGGAATCCCCGATTTTTTAGAGTAAGAATTAAAAAAATAAGAGACTATTATAGTTGAGGCAAAAATTAAAATGTAACCATTTGTATCTAGACTATCAAACATGTTGTGTTTTTTATAAAAGTTTAATCAAGCAAATATAGTTAAACTTTAAAGATGATTAAACAAGCAAAGAGTTAAAAAAACTTTATTATATCGTTACCGTTCGCATATAAAACTAAGCCCATAAGCAAAACAAAACCAACAATTTGCGCATACTCCATCACTTTTTCAGGAGCGGGCTTTCCAACAATAATTTCGTATAGTAAAAACACAACATGACCCCCGTCTAAGGCAGGTATAGGAAGGAGATTTAAGAAAGCAAGCATGATAGAAAGAAAAGCAGTTAGCTCCCAAAAAACTCTCCAGTTCCATTTTTCAGGAAACATGTTACCTATGGAGGCAAAACCACCCACATCACCCCCCAGTTCGTTTTTAGAGTTAAAAAGCAACCCAAACTGCGCAATATAATTTTCTAGTTCAAATTTTGTTTTCTCGTATCCAGCCGGAATAGAGCCAAATAAACTAAATCTATCTAGTGAGCTTTTTAGAGCATCTTGTTCAACCACAAAACCAATTGTTCCCTCCTTGCTTACAAGAACATCTAAATATAACAAAGCGCCTAACCGCTCTACACCAAGAGAAATATTTTTATTTTTATTTTTATTTATTTCTGCAATTAATAAGTTCCCCTGGTGTTTGTCTTCAAGGTCATTAACGGAAACAATAATATCTCCTTTTAAAAGCCCAGCAGATTCTGCGTTTGAGTTTTTTTCTATAGACTTAACAATAAGCTGATTGTCAGGCAAACTGTTTGGAGCAAATAATGGGCCAACATTTTTATTTTTAAGGTGTTTAATAAAGTTGTCACCAATTTTAACCTCTGTTATAACCCCATTTCTCTCCACCATAACACTGTAACCCTCATCCTTTACAGCCATTGTTTTTACAATTTTATTATAAAAGTCGAACCGGTCTATTTTTTCACCATCAATGCTTAATATTTTGTCCCCGTCTTTAAAGCCAATTTCTTTAGCAAAATTAGAACAAACAAGACCGTTTTTTAAGTCTTTATTTGCAATATAAGGGTCCCCCCAGGTATATAAAATCATTGAATAAATAAAAATTCCGAGAAGTAAATTAACAGCCACCCCTCCAAGCATAATGATAAGGCGTTGCCAGGCAGGCTTAGACCTAAACTCCCATGGCCTTGGGGGTTTAGCCATCTGTTCTTTATCCATGCTTTCATCAATCATTCCAGAAATCTTAACATATCCACCAAGAGGAAGCCAGCCTATACCGTATTCGGTATCCCCAATCTTTTTCTTTATAACAGAAAACCAGGGGTCAAAAAACAAATAAAATTTTTCAACACGAGTTTTAAACAGTCGAGCGGGTATAAAATGACCAAGCTCATGCAATACAATAAGTATTGAGAGGCTTAAAATAAGTTGTGCAGCCTTAATTAAAATTACTTCCATTCGATATTATTTTTTTTGCAAGCGCCCTTGTTTGAAGGTCTGTTTCAACATAGTCTTCAACACAGGGATTTGCCACAAAATTAATTTTTTCTAGACAATTACCAATCAAATCAGGCATTTTTAAAAAAGCGATTTTGTCTTTCAAAAAAGCTTCTACGGCAACCTCATTTGCGGCATTTAAAATACAAGGAGCATTCCCCCCTCTTTCCATAGCTAAGTATGCAAGGTTTAAATTTTTAAATGTTTTAAAATCAGGTTTTTCAAACGTAAGTTCCGGGTAGTCAAAAAATGAAAACCGCTCAAATCTATTTTTAATTCTTTTAGGAAAACCTAGCGCATATTGTATTGGAAGCATCATATCTGGCAGGCCAAGCTGCGCCTTGACTGAACCGTCTTCAAATTGAACGGCAGAATGAATAATTGACTGTGGGTGTACAACGACCTCAATTTGGCTAGACGTTAAATCAAACAACCACTTAGCCTCAATAACCTCTAGCCCCTTGTTCATCAGTGTAGCGCTATCTATTGTTATTTTTGCGCCCATATCCCAGTTTGGGTGCTTTAAAGCCTCTTTTTTTGTTATTTCCCTAAGCTGACTAGCGTCTAAACCCCTGAAAGGCCCCCCGGAAGCGGTTAAAAAAATTTTTTCTATTTGGTTTATTCCTTCCCCAACAAGGCATTGAAAAATGGCAGAATGCTCAGAATCTACAGGTATAATTTCAGCCCCATACTCTAAAGACATTTTTGTAATTAAATCTCCAGCAACAACAAGAGTTTCTTTGTTTGCTAAAGCAATGCGCTTCCCGTTTTTAATAGCCTTTATGGTGGGCATTAAACCAGAGTAACCAACAAGAGCGGTAAGGACTATATCAATACTTTCTGACTCAACAACATCTTCAATAGATTTCGCCCCACAAAAAACCTTAATTCCTTTTTTATCAAGAGCCGCAAAAACATCGGGATATTTTTTTTCATTGCAAATAACCACAAAGTTTGGGTTGTGCTGTTCTGCCTGCTTAATTAAAAGATCTGCATTGTTATTTGCGGTCAACACCTCAACCTCGAAAAGAGATTTGTGCTTAGATATTACATCAAGAGCCTGGGTTCCTATTGACCCTGTAGAGCCAAGAATGGCAATTTTTTTTACGTTATTATTCACGATATAAATTTATTTTTTCAGCAATTTCTCTGTCATTAGCTAGTCGAGGAACTTTGTTTTGTCCTCCAAGCTTGCCCGCCTCTTTCATAAACTTTATAAAACCATTTTTACCAACACAGGTAATCTTAAGTTCACGCAAAACACCTCCCGAAACAAGGTCACGATAATAGCTGTTATTATTTTGTAAACAAACATCAAGAGAGTTTTTAAAACCCTCTAGGTCGTCAGGCTTTTTTTCAAACTCTATAAACCACTCGTGATAAGGCAACCCCTTCTCTGGGTTAACCTGTGGGGCCACATGAAGCTCTTTAATTTCTGCTGGATAAATCAATAGAGTTTCTTTCAAAGAGCGCTCAACCTCTTCAGCTATAACATGCTCTCCAAAGGCTGATGTAAAGTGTTTTATTCTACCTGTAACAATAATTCTGTATGGATCTTTTGAAACAAACCTCACAGTGTCTCCAATACAGTACCCCCATAAACCAGCGTTTGTGTTTAGTATTATAACATAGTTAACACCTGTTTTAACACCCGAAAGATCAACTCTTTTTGGGCTTTTGTCAAAAAAATCGTTAACATCTATAAATTCATAAAAAACACCATGATTAACACAAAGCAACATTCCCTTTTCTTTTTGAGAGTCTTGATAGGCAATAAACCCTTCAGAAGCAGGATAAAGCTCTAAGCCATCTACTTTTCTTCCAATTAATTTTTCAAAAGTGTTTTTGTATGGCTCGTAGTTAACGCCACCGAAAATAAATAAATCAAAATCAGGAAATAAATCGCCAATTAGTTTTCCGCTTTTTTTTTGAAGTTTTTCAAAGTACATTTGAACCCATGGTGGAATACCTGAAATAACAGACATTTTTTTGTTAATTGTTTCTTCTACTATTGCATCAACTTTACTTTCCCAATCGTCTATACAGTTTGTTTTATATGATGGGAGGCGGTTTTTTTTTAAATAAAAGGGTATGTGATGAGCAACAATTCCAGAAAGGCGGCCTGTTAAAATATTTCCGGTTCGCTTTAAAACAGGGCTCCCCTGTAAAAAAATCATTTTCCCGTTTACTATGTTTGTGTTTTTTGATTCGAGTATATATGTAAGAATAGCGTCTTTCGCCGCCTTTAAATGAAACGGCATACTTTCTTTTGTAATTGGAATAAATTTTGACCCGGATGTCGTGCCCGATGTTTTACAAAAATATATTGGTTTGTTGGGCCAAAGCACACCGCTCTTTCCGGCGATAATTTTATTTATATAAGGTTTTAGGCCTTCATAATCTCTTAGGGGGATGTTTTTTTTAAAATCATTATAGGTTTTAATTTTAGAAAAAGAGTGGTCTAAACCAAAGTCTGTGTTTTTTGCCCGCATTACTAGCTTGCGCATCATTTTTTGTTGGCACAAGACAGCGTTGTTTTTCCAAACAAGGTTTTTTCTAACAACATGTCTAGCAAGAAAAACACTTAAAAAAGACTTTATACTCATTTTAAAATAAAATAAAATTCTCAGGATTAACCGGTTTACCATTTTGCCACAACTCAAAATGTAGGTGTGAACCTGAAGAAAACTCTCCGGAATCACCAATAATTGCCACATGCTCCCCTCCTTTTACATAGTCACCAACAGATCGCAACAAAACAGAATTATGCTTATAAAAAGACAAATACCCATCTTTGTGCTGAATACCAATAGAGTGTCCTGTTTCAGGATTCCAGTCACTAACCACAATGGTTCCCGACAAAACAGAAGCAACTCTAGAGTTTTCTTTTGCAACAACATCAACACCATAATGTAGGGTAGAGGGGTTAAACCGCTCGGTTATAACACCCGATATTGGGGTGAAAAAAAGAACAAGATTGTTGTTGTTTTCATTAAAAAACAAAGCGCCTTTTTCCTCTTCTTCAACATTTTGGCGCAAAAGAGATTCTTTTGTGGAGGTTGCAAAATCAATTTCACCCAAACTTATGCTTCCCATCTCTTCTAAAGAGTCTTTGTAAGAAACAACATTGCCCGAGATTATGTTTTGAATATTTTTTAAATAAGACTTTTGATAATTTAAAACACCAATTAATGAGTCTGATTTTATATTTAAATCAATAACTTGATTTTCAAGATCTTCTTTGGACATACCGGGAATATAGCTTTTTATAAAGGTGTTTGAAATTATAAAAAAAGAAAATAAAAAACCAATGCAAATTGCCGCAATAAATAAGAAAAGGATCTTAACACGACTTATCTTTAAAGAAAGCCTTTCTTCAAAAGAATCATCGGTCATTACAACAAACCGATACTTAACAACTATTTTTTGTAGGAGTTTTTTTATTTTGTTTTTAGCTGACATAATTTTGCAAATATCATAAAATAATAAGCATATTTGCTATATTTTTTAAATAGAGATAAAATAAAACTAATTAAAAGCAGTTTATTAACTTTATGTTACAGCTAAAACAACAAACATCAACAATAATATTTTTAGTCCTGTTGTTGTTTTTTTCTTCTTGCTCTACCAAAAAAAAATCGTGGGTAAACCGACAATATCACAATGTTTCAGCCAAATATAATGGATATTTTAATGGAAACGAAAGTTTAAAGTCGGGCATCTTAAAAATACACAAAAATCATGAAGATGACTATACAACAATTTTAAATGTATTTCCAGAAACCCAACTAGAGGAGTCAAAAAAAACACACTCATACATGGACAAGGCTATACAAAAAGGGTCAATAGTAATACAAAGGCACTCTATGAAGATAGGTGGAAAAGAGTACTGTAAGTGGATTGATGATAATTATTTGATGATTGGAAAAGCGTACTTTTATAAAGGAAACTTTGATGAGGCGGTTAAGACGTTTTCGTTTATAAAGAATGAGTATAATTCAGAAGAAATAAAGTTGCTCGCTTCATTATGGCTTTTTAGAAGCTATGTAGAAAAACAAGACTTTTCTTCAGCTAAAAAAGAGCTCGAAGAACTTGGAAGCTATAAAAAAATGTCTAGGAAAATAAAATTAATGCTTGCGAAGACCTCGGCAGACTATTATCTTAGGTCTAAAAACTTTTCTTCAGCTAAAGTAGAATTAATTAAGTCAATAGAGCTAACTACCGGTAAAAGAAAAAAAGTTCGCCTAAACTATATATTAGCCCAGATTTATCAATTAGAAAATAAAGACACAGAGGCTAAAAAATATTATCAAATCGTTTTAAAATCTAACCCGGAATATGAAATGGCTTTTAATGCAAAAATGAATATTGCAAGAACCCTTGATAAGGGAGACGAAGGGTTTGCAAAAATGAAGGAAGAGCTTTTAAAAATGACCAAGGATGAAAAAAACACTGAATATTTAGACCAAATATATTACACCATTGCTAAGTTGGAAATCAACAATGAAGACACTGTCTCCGCGCTAAACAGCTACAACCTTTCCTCTTTATATAGTTTAGAAAATAACACACAAAAATCACTTTCTTTTTTAGCGGCGGCAGAGATAAAGTTTTATCAAAAAAAATATTATAATTCACAATCACTGTACGATAGTACAATCCTATATATGGACGAAAACCACAGGCTGTATGAGGACACAAAAGAAAAACAAATGGTTTTAAACGAGCTGGTTTTAAACTTAAACACCGTAAAGCTTCAAGACAGCCTACAAGCTCTTTCTAAACTAACCAAAGAAGAACAAAAAAAAGTTGTTCAACAAATTATACAAAACATAATAGCTGAAGAAAACATAATAGCTGAAGAAAAACGATTAAAGCAACAGGCTCAATATGAAAACAGTTTGACGAACGGAAGAAACAATCAGTTTGGTGTAAACACAAGCGGCGGTAAGTGGTATTTTTACAATCCGGCAACCCTTAGTTTTGGTCTTTCTGAGTTTAGAAAGAAATGGGGGTCAAGAAAACTAGAAGACGACTGGAGAAGAAAAGATAAAAAAAACACAAGCAACAACCAAGATACAACTATAAAAGACACAGTTTCAACAGAAACACAAAACACAAAAGACCCACAATATTATTTAAGTCAAATCCCAAAGACACAACAAGAGCTTTTAGAATCAGATCAAAAAATAAAAGAAGCACTATATAATTTGGGGGTTTTATATATTCAAAAACTAAACGAACCCAAGCTAAGCACAAAAAGTTTCTTAGAAACATTTGATAGATACCCAAAAGATAAAGAATACACGCCATTGTGCCTATACAGCGCATATAAAAACCACAAAAAACCCAAAGAAAAAGAAAACATAAAAAAAGTGCTTTTAAACCGCTTCCCCAACAGTGTGTATTCAAAAATGCTTTTAGACACTAACTATAGCGAACAAGCTCAAGAAAGCAATGAAACATTAAAATATATAGAAGTTTTGGGCCTTTACAGGCAAAAAAAACATAATCAGGTTTTGTCAAAAACAACCCCCCTTAACGATAACATTTATAAATCTAAGCTTTTATTAATTAAAGCCTTATCACAAATTTCTTTAAATAAGAAAGAAGACGCCCTCATTACACTAAGCGAAATCAATCAAGAAGATCAAGAGGTTTTTCAACAGGCGTCACACTTAATAGAGTCAATTAACGACCCAAAAAGAATTCAAGAGGCAAACGAGATGGCAACAACAGGGTCTTCATATTTATATAGAAAAAACACAGAACACATGATCGTTTTAGTTCTTTCGAAAAACGAGGTAGACATGACATATTTGAAAACACTAATTTCAGACTTTCATATAAAAAGCATAGGTAATGAACTGTTTGAGGTGAGCTCACTTTTATTAGGGCTGGACCACCATCTTGTCATCATCAAATCTTTTGAAAACGCAGATGAGTCAATGGAATATAGAAGTTTGTTTTTATCGGAAAAAACACTAACAAACGAAATAAATAAAACAGAACACAGTGTTTTTTCTATTTCAACAGAAAACTTTAGGAGGTTCTACAACAACAAAGACATTGTTGGTTACAATAGGTTTTTCACAATAAATTATACCAACTAAAACAAAAATAATCGCAAGAATTTTATAAGTTTGCTTAAAAAAACAAGATGTTTTCTCATTTAGAAAAATTAAGCGACAAAAAAAAAACTATGAAAGAAACAATTAACACCATTGGCTCGGGAACAATAGTTACCGGAGACATTGAATCAAAAGGAGATATTAGGGTTGATGGGATTTTAAAAGGAACGGTTAACACATCGGGAAAGGTTGTTCTCGGTAAAGAGGGTATTATTGAGGGAGACGTTTCTTGTAACAACGCCGATATAGCCGGAATCGTAAACGCCAAGATTACAGTTACACAGCTTTTGCTATTAAAATCTACAGCGAAATTAAACGGGGATATTGTGACAAACAAACTCTCAATTGAGCCAGGAGCATCCTTTACGGGCTCTTGTAGTATGGGGGCTGTTATCAAAGACATAAAAGATGCTGGGCCAAAAGAACAAAAAGAGAAAACAGCATAACAAGTATTTAGTACTAACATCTTTGTCTATACAAATGGGTATTACAATTTACCTAGGGTCTTTTTTAGGTGAATATTTAGATGAAAGAAACACAACAGAAAACAGCATTTACACAACTATTTGTGTTTTAGTTTCAGTTGTGGTATCTATGTATATGTTTATAAAGCAGGCAAAAAACATACTCAATGAATAGCGCACTATTAGTTTTTTACGCTGTTTTAATAACAAGCTTAACCACCTCGTTTTTTATACACAACACACTTATCGAAAGCGAAACCTTATTAACACTTTATATTATTAACGCCTTTATTGCTGCGGGAATATACAATGTTGCTTATTTTTTTAGAAAAACACAACAAGACTATTTGGGTTATTATTTTTTAGCAGGGACCTTGATAAAGTTTGTAGCCTTTTTTATTTATGTTTTACCGAAATTTAAAGAAGACGGAGAACAGACAACAGAGGAGTTTTTTTCTTTTTTCACACCATACATCGTTGCTTTATTGGTAGAAACAATATCACTTCTTTTTTTGGCAAAAAAAAATAACTTAAATAACGTTAAAAATTAATTAAAAATATTACAAAAACACACCTCAAAATTGTTATAAATATCTAATTTTGCAGACGTTCGAGTCATTAAGACAATATGAAAATAAAAACAACAACGGTAATAGTTTTTTTAATAGCTTTATTTGCCAATATATCTTATGCTGGCGACACAAAAGACGAGCAACAAAATAGAGATGTACGCTCAGAATATAAAGAGTTTAAGGANCATCATTTAAAAGANAATCATTCATTTAAAATTTTTTATTACAAGAAAGACAAAAAGAAAAAATATATTTCATTNCCGCTTCCAATAATANTTTATAGCGAAAAAGGANTAGATTTTTTTATGTCTTCTAGATTTTACAANGATAAAAANAAGCGTGTTACACACACTNTAGAAGACCGCACTTANGAAATAGANAAAAAATCAGAAAAAATTAAAGCANCACTTTCTAACGGAGAAGAGTTAAAAATAATTGACTTTTCAATAACAAAAAATGTTATTTTAATTTTGGNTTGNGCTCTACTNATGATTTTTGTCTTTACAAAAATGGCNCGGTCTTATTNANAAAACNCAATACCANNTGGGGCNGGAAGATTTTTAGAGCCNATTGTTTTNTATATTCGAGACGATATTGCNCGGCCAAANATAGGNGAAAAACATTATAGAAGGTATATGGGNTTTTTACTCACAGTATTTTTTTTCATATGGTTTGTTAATTTGTTTGGCTTAACACCGATAGGNTCTAATGTAACAAACAACATTGCTGTAACCGCTTCTTTGGCTGTTTTGACTTATTTAATCACAACCTTTACAGCAAANAAAAATTATTGGGGNCATATATTTTGGATGCCAGGCGTGCCAACACCNATGAAGTTGATTTTAGCACCNATTGAGCTTTTAGGAACGATTATAAAACCCTTTTCATTAATGATTAGGCTTTACGCAAATATGACNGCGGGGCATGTGGTNTTAATGAGNATTTTGGGTCTAATATTTATTTTTCAAAGCTGGTTAGGGGGCACCCTTTCTTTTGGCTTGGCTTTTGCCCTNTGTCTTTTAGAGNTATTNGTGTGTGCGCTACAAGCATATATATTTACAATGNTGTCTGCCCTTTATTTTGGGGCAGCCGTAGAAGAGCACCATCATGATTAAAGTATATAAAGTGTTAACTAGAGTGTTTAATTTAAATTAATTAATTATGGAAATTCCAGCAATTGTAGGTGGAGGTCTAGTGGTAATCGGAGCAGGTATTGGTATCGGTAGAATTGGGGGNTCGGCATTGGAGGCAATGGCGAGACAACCTGAGCTAACGGGTAAGATACAAACTGTGATGCTTATTGCGGCGGCACTTATTGAGGGTATTGGTTTTGCNGCACTATTTGCGCTATAAAANCNAAACCNCTAATCAAAACCANAAGGGTTGCTTNTGGTTTTGATTGTTTTAAATTAAAATAAAAAAGTAAAAAATGGAAAAANTAATAACAGACTTTTCTTTAGGTCTTTTCTTTTGGCAAACACTATTGTTTATAGTGCTTATTGTTTTTTTAAAAAAATATGCNTGGCGGCCAATTCTTACAGCTGTTGAAGAAAGGGAAAAAGGAATAAAAAAATCGCTTGAATCTGCAGAGAAAGCAAANGCAGAAATGGAAAATCTAAACGCNGAGAATGAAAGGGTGCTTCTTGAAGCCAAGCAAGAAAGAGACACTCTTTTAAAAGANGCCAGAGAAACCAAAANNATTATTATAAACGANGCAAAAGAAAAGGCTAATGAAGAGGCAGAAAGGATTATGTCTTCAGCAAAAGAACAGATTGCAAACGAAAAAATGAAGGCTATAACAGANCTTAAAAATACAGTTGCNNCATTATCTATTGATATTGCAGAAAAAGTGTTAAAAAGCGAGCTTAAAGATAAAAATAGTCAGGAAAAGTTTATAGAAACAAGTTTAAAAGAAACAGAGCTAAATTAAATGAAACAAACAAGAGCAGCCATAAGATATGCAAAAGCATTAATACAGCTTTCTATAGAAAAAAAGTGTTTAAAAGAAACATATCAAGACATGTTGCTTGTNGGCTCNGTGTGTAGAGAAAATAAAGACTTAAGGTTGTTGCTAGANAGCCCGATNATAAANTCNAAAAAGAAGTTAGAAATTTTAAAACAAATATTTGATGCNAAAATATGTTCACTGACCGAATTGTATATTACAATAATTACAAATAAAAAAAGAGAGTCGCTTATACCACAAATTTCACATAGNTTTATCACCCAATANAAAAAACANTTAAANATCCAAGAGGCAANCATAACAACTTCAACTAAAATTTCNCAACAAATAAAANACAAGGTTGTTGAATATGTTNAGCAACAGGGNGCTCNAAANGTTGAGCTTAAAGANGTTGTTGATGAAAACATTATTGGGGGAGCAATTATAAGAATAGATGATAAACAGCTTGATTTAAGCGTTGCAAGNGAAATCTCTGAATTAAGACAAATGTTTAACAAAAANCTGTATTTACAGAATTAATAAATTATAAAAATGGCAGAAGTAAAACCAGCTGAAGTTTCAGCAATTTTAAGACAACAATTATCAGGACACAAATCAAACAAAGACCTTCAAGANGTGGGNACNGTTCTACAGGTTGGAGATGGTATAGCAAGAATTTATGGGCTATCTAATGTTCANTCNGGAGAGCTNGTNGAGTTTGATAANGGAATACAAGCAATAGTTTTAAACCTTGAAGAGGANAACGTTGGNGTTGTATTACTTGGCCCCTCTAAAGGAATTAAGGAGGGGGACACNGTAAAAAGAACAAACAAGATTGCCTCTTTAAATGTAGGAGAGGGAATGCTTGGNAGGGTGCTTGACGGGATGGGGAACCCTATAGATGGAAAAGGGCCTGTTTCGGGAAAAACATATTCTATGCCAATTGAAAGAAAGGCGCCGGGGGTTATATATAGGCAGCCTGTTGACGAGCCATTACAAACTGGCCTAAAAGCAGTTGACGCAATGATTCCTGTAGGAAGAGGACAAAGAGAGCTTATAATTGGAGACCGACAAACTGGAAAAACGGCTGTTGCAATAGATACAATTATTAATCAAAAAGAATTTTATGATAAGGGGGAGCCTGTATTTTGTATATATGTGGCTGTAGGGCAAAAGGCCTCTACAGTAGCCGCTTTAGCAGACTCGTTAGAAAAAGCTGGAGCTCTAGATTATACAGTTATAGTATCTGCAAATGCCTCTGATCCTGCCCCTATGCAGTGTTATGCTCCATTAGTTGGCGCGGCAATTGGAGAGTTTTTTAGAGATACTGGTCGGGCCGCTTTAATTGTATATGATGACCTCTCAAAACAGGCGGTTGCATATAGAGAAGTTTCGTTATTATTAAGAAGACCCCCAGGAAGAGAAGCTTATCCTGGAGATGTTTTTTACTTACACTCTAGACTACTTGAGAGATCCGCAAAGGTTATTAATGATGATAAAATAGCTGCTCAAATGAATGATTTACCAGAGTCTCTTAAGGGTATAGTAAAAGGGGGTGGTTCTTTGACAGCGCTTCCTGTAATTGAAACCCAAGCAGGAGATGTATCAGCTTATATACCAACAAATGTAATTTCTATTACAGATGGTCAAATATTTTTGGAAAATAACTTGTTTTTATCTGGTGTTAGGCCAGCAATTAATGTTGGGATATCTGTTTCAAGGGTTGGTGGTTCAGCACAAATAAAGTCTATGAAAAAAATTTCGGGAACCTTAAAACTAGATCAAGCGCAGTATCGAGAGCTTGAAGCTTTTGCAAAATTTGGTTCAGATTTAGATGATGCAACAACAGCCGTGATAGAAAAGGGAAAAAGAAATGTAGAGATATTAAAACAGGGTCAATATTCTCCTCTTAGGGTAGAAGAGCAAGCGGCAATAATTTATTGTGGGACAAATGGTTTATTAATGGATGTGCCTGTGGACAAAATCAAGGAGTTTGAGGATGAGTATATTAGCCTCCTACACTCCAAACATCAGAAAACTTTAGACGATTTGGCTGCAGGAAAATTAACCGATGATATTACAAAAACCTTAGAAGAGGTTGCAAGAGAGTTGTCATCAAAATATGCAAAATAGAAATGGCAAACTTAAAAGAAATAAGGTCTAGAATAACGTCGGTTGGTTCAACTATGCAAATAACTTCTGCCATGAAGATGGTTTCTGCCGCTAAGCTTAAAAGGGCTCAAGACGCAATTACCCAAATGAGACCTTATTCAAATAAACTAACGGAATTATTAGAAAATCTTAGTTTTAATTTAGACACCCCAAGCACTGGAAAATACACAGAAAAGAGGGGTTTAAAAAACATTCTTTTTGTAACAGTTAGCTCAAATAGAGGTTTGTGTGGGGGGTTTAATGCCAATATTATAAAAAAAACAAAAGAGCTTATTAAACATGAGTACTCTTCAAGCAACCCACATATTCTTTCAATAGGAAAAAAAACATCTGAACATTTTGCTAAAAACAAGTTTAACATTGTTAAGCAGTCTGATGAGTTGTTTTCTGATTTAACTTATAATAATGTTAAAGATGTTGCTGAATTTATAATGAACGCGTTTATTGATAAAAAATTTGACAAGGTTGTGTTGGTTTACAATAGGTTTAAAAATGCAGCAACACAAATCGTAATGACAGAAAATTTTTTACCACTAGAAGAAAAAAACACTAATAGCAATATTAATATGGACTATTTATTTGAACCGTCACAAGAAGAAATAGTTAAGGATTTAATACCAAAATCATTAAGAACACAGCTGTTTAAAGCAGTTTTAGACTCCCACGCATCTGAACATGGGGCAAGAATGACAGCTATGCATAAAGCAACAGACAATGCGGCTGAACTTAAAAAAGAATTAACACTAACATATAACAAAGCAAGGCAGGCGGCTATTACTGGAGAAATTCTTGAAATAGTTGGGGGGGCCGAGGCTTTAAACAATTAATTTACCCATATAACTTTTAAACAACGGTTTTTCTTTTAAAGAGTTTTTTTATGATTAAATTACAAATAAATATATTTGTAAAAAAACAAAGTAATGAATCAAAAAAATGTAATAAAAGAGATAAAAGATAATATTTGTTGTCTTACAATTAATAGACCTAAACACTTAAACGCCCTAAACAAAAACACGATAAAAGAACTTGGTTTAGAGATCATAAATGCACAAAAAGACAAATCAAATAGGTGTATAATAATAACAGGTTCTGAAAACAAAGCGTTTGTCGCTGGTGCTGACATAAAAGAGTTTATTTCATTTACTAAAATCGAAGGAGAAAAACTTGCTCGTAAGGGACAAGAAGAGTTATTTGACGTAATAGAAAATTCTAATACCCCCGTAATTGCAGCAATAAATGGTTTTGCACTAGGAGGGGGCTTGGAATTGGCAATTGCATGTCATATAAGAGTCGCATCTGAAAATGCAAAAATGGGCTTACCAGAAGTTTCTTTGGGGTTGATCCCTGGATATGGGGGGACACAGCGCTTAGCAAGCCTTGTTGGCAAAGGAAAGGCTCTTGAAATGATAGCAACCGCGGGTATGATATCAGCTGACGAGGCTAAACAATGGGGTTTGGTTAATCATGTTTGTTTACAACAGGATTTGATGGAAAAATCAATAAACATAGCCAAAAAAATATCAAAAAACT
Source organism: Flavobacteriales bacterium (assembly GCA_002711125.1). Lineage (GTDB taxonomy): Bacteria > Bacteroidota > Bacteroidia > Flavobacteriales > BACL11. The sequence continues at coordinate 372,178 of PAHN01000010.1, read as the reverse complement.
CACCAATGGCAATTTCAAAATCTATAAGATGCATAAACTCTGGCTTCACCCCAGGTACAAACGGTTTTGAGGTTGAAAAAATAGAGTTTGGGAGTTGTTTTGCCACGCCAGAGTTTATTGAAGGAACAACAGCTTTTATAGAAAAAAGAAAACCAAACTTTTCTAATATTGGATAATATTAAAAAACTTGCAAGTCAAACTGCTATTTATGGAATAAGCAGTGTCGTTGGGAGGATACTTAATTATTTATTGGTTCCCCTTTATACACGTCTATTTACAACATCTGAATATGGTGTAGTGACTGAGTTGTATGCATATGTTGCATTTTTAGTAGTGTTTTTAACCTACGGTATGGAAACAGCGTTTTTTAGATTTTCCAAAAAGGAGAATGAAAAGCAGGTTTATAGTACAGCTCTATTATCCCTTATTTTTTCTTCATCTATTTTTGTTTTTATAATTACACTAAACTCCTCTTTAATTGCAGAATATATAGGGTATGGGGTTCTAAAAGAATACATAAATTATTTTGCAATTATTGTTTCTTTAGATGCTATTTCTGCAATTGTATTTGCTAAATTAAGACAGCAAGATCGAGCTGCTCGTTTTGTATTTGTTAAACTTTTAGGTATTTTATCAAACATAACACTCAACATATATTTTATTTGGTTTAAAGGTATGGGAATAGAGTATATATTTATATCCAATCTGATATCTTCAGTATTGATGATTGTTTTTTTATTTTCTGAAATAATAAAAGTTAAATTTGAGTTTAAACCTCATGTGTGGAAAAAAATGTTTTATTATGGCCTACCCCTTTTAGTTGCAGGATTAGCGGGAATTTCAAATGAAACATTAGACCGTGTTCTGATTAAGCAAACAAGTCACCCCAAACAAATTTATGAAAACTATATAAGCCAAACAGACTTTAAAAAGAATGCTAAAATAAGTAACCATGAAGCTGTTGATATTTTAAATGAAATTAATAATCACGGAGATAATCATGAAAAATTATCGCAACAAACCAAATCTTTTATAAACAAGGTAAGAACATCAGAATTAGGTTTATATGGTGCATTTTACAAACTCTCTATTTTAATGATTTTGTTTATTCAAGGCTTTAGATTTGCAGCTGAACCCTTCTTTTTTTCACATAATAGTAATAATGGAGACAAAAAAGTATATGCTGATATTATGAAGTATTTTATAATATGTATGGCGTTTATCTTTTTAGTTATAATAATCTTTTATGATTTTTTTGTTGGTTTTTTGGGTTCAGATTTCAGGCAAGATGATCGGGGTTTTGTGGTTTTATCTATTCTGCTATTATCCAACTTTTTACTTGGGGTGTTTTTTAATTTATCTATTTGGTATAAGCTAACTGATAAAACTGTATATGGGGCCTATTTGTCTATAGGTGGGGCCATAATCACCATTTCTTTTAACCTATTATTAATACCAAAACTGGGATTTATAGGTTCAGCATGGACAACACTTTTGTGCTACTTTTGTATGGTTTTAGCTTCATATTTTTTAGCAAAAAAACATTTTTACATACCTTATGATAAAAATAGAATTTTACTTTATGTAGCCATTATGCTTATTATTTATATTTTAATTTTAACACTAAAGTTAAATCTAATAATTAATTCGTTATTTTTATTAGTATTTATGATATTTGTATACATATTAGAAAAGCAAAAAAAAAAACATTGTGAACATTAAAATAATTAACAAATCAAATAACGTAACCCCGACTTACTCGACTAGAAACTCTGCGGGACTTGACTTGAGAGCTAATACTAAAGAAGAAATTGTTTTAAAACCAATGTCAAGAAGACTTATAAAGACGGGGCTTTTTATTCAGCTTCCAGAGGGGGCTGAAGCGCAGATTCGACCAAGAAGCGGCTTGGCGTACAAACACGGAATAACCGTATTAAACACCCCGGGAACGATTGATGCTGATTATCGTGGGGAAATAGGAGTGTTACTAATAAACCTTTCCGATGAAGATTATACAATAAAAAATGGCGATAGAATAGCACAAATGGTTATAGCAAAACATGAACAGGCAGAATGGTTAGAGGTTAATCATCTTGATGATTCTCAAAGAGGCGAAGGAGGGTTTGGAAGCACAGGTATAAGTTAATGAAGATATATATATATATATTATTATTTTGTTTTAGCACTCAGCTTCATTCTCAAGCTTTTTTAAATAAAAGCAAAGAAAATACAGAAAAGGGCTTTAAAAACGATTTAGAAAAGAAGTTGTTTGAAGATTATTTTTTCTCAGGACTCAAGGCTAGATCATTAGAAAATTATGAAGAGGCAATAAGCGCATTTCAACGATGTTTAGAAGTAAACAATAACCACGCTGTTATTTTTTATGAGCTTGCAAAAATATATAAGATACAAGAGCGTTATTTTTTATCAAGCAATAATATAGAGCAAGCCATTTTATTAGAACCAAAAAATTATTGGTTCCTTATGCTTTATGCGGAACTTTTATATATGCAAAGTGATTACATTAAGGCAGCAGAGCAATATAAAATTCTTATAGATATTGTGCCAAATAACCAGCAATTATATTTTATGCTCGCCGAAATGTATGTATATGCTAATAAAATTAAAAAAGCTATACATGTGTATAACCAGCTACAAGAAAAAATGGGAGTTGACAAACTTCTTTCTATGCAAAAACACAGTTTGTATAGACAATTAAAAGATTTTGATGGGGCGCTTAATGAGCTTGAGTTGTTGATTAAAACGTTTCCTGAAGACATAGAGGCGATGGAAATACTTTCTGAACTATATCTTTTAAACAATGAACAAGACAAAGCATTTGAGCTTTTTAAAAGAATCTCTTTGCTTGACCCAAACAATGGAAGAATACAGCTTACCCTTGCAGATTATTATAGGCAGTCTGGAGACAATGAAGCTTCTTATAAGTGCTTAAAGCTAGCATTTAGCTCTTTAGATTTAGACCTAGATACTAAGATAAGTGTTTTGATTTCATATTATAGGCTTATCGGCATAAACAACGAAATAACAGATCAAGCATATGAGCTTTCTAATGTTTTACTTAAGTTATATCCAGAGGAGGTTAAAGTTCGAGCGGTTTATGCGGATATTTTATACACAAATAATGATATTGATGAGGCAAAAGAACAATACTTAAAAATTTTAGAGAAGGACAAATCAAAAAGTGAAGTTTGGAGTCAGGTTATGTTTATTCAGGCGCAGAGCGGAGAGTTTGAAGATTTGTTAAAAACAAGCGCCCTAGCTCTAGAGTACTTTCCTCTAAACCCCCTGTTTTATTATTTTAATGGAGTCTCAAATAGCAGACTCGAAATACATGATAAAGCTATTGCTTCATTTAAAAATGCATTAGACTTTATAATTAATAATCAAGAGCTGTTAATAGAAGTTAATTTGTCACTTGCGGATTCATACCACAAAACAGATCAACATGAATTATCTGATAAACATTTTGAAAAGGTATTGTCTTTGGACCCAGAAAACACCATTGTATTAAATAACTATGCGTATTACCTTTCATTAAGAAAAATAAATCTTCAAAAAGCCAAAATTATGTCCTTTAAGTGTAACGATTTAGAGCCTAAAAATAGTACATATCAAGATACATATGCATGGGTGCTTTATCAACTAGAAGACTATAAAAACGCAAAAGTCTGGCTAGAAAAAGCTCTCAATAACGGAGGAGATTTAAGCCCCGTAATTATAGAGCACTATGGTGATGTTTTGTATAAACTTGGAGATATAGACGCGGCAAAAAAACAATGGAAAAAGGCACTTGATTTAGGAGAAGCGGGCCCTTTTTTGTATAAAAAGGTAAATGAAGGTGTTTTCTATGAATAAGTTTTTTTTAATTGCGATATTATTTTCCTCTTGTGGTGTAAAACAAATGACTATAAAGACAAGCCAAAATATGCCCAAGAATACAGCGGAATTAAAACAAAATGTAATTGACAGAAACAACTATTTTAATTATGAGTGGCTAAATATATATGCAAAAACAAATATCACAACACCTAATAGAAAAATAGACCTAAATATTAGTATTAAATCTAAAAAAGACAGTCTTATTTGGATTTCGCTTAGGTCTAATATTGGCTTGGAGATTGCCAAGTGTAAACTTACTCAAGATAGTATTTTTGTTATAGACAGGCTGAATAAAAATTATTTTAAAAAACCAATGAGCTATATATATAAAAAATATGGTATAGAATTAAATTTTAAACAAATACAACAAATTATCTTAACTGAAGTTAAAACTCCTGATGACGAGTCTTTTGAGTTAAAACACGAAGAAAACATATATAACTTAATTTCAGAAAATCGCCACTACGTTATCACAAAGAACTACAGCTTAAAAAAGGCTAAGATTCTGTATGATAAAATATTAGTGAACATTACACTGTCTGATTACGATGAAATAACCGGAGCGCCACACAAACAACATGTAGAAGTGTCTGGTGTTGAGGAATTTTTTTTTGTAACAAAATATAACAAAATACAGTTTGACAAACCCCAAAAATTTTCATTTAACATACCTAAAAACTATGAAGAAATACCATAGTTGGACTTTCATGTTTTTATTTTTTATTACAACGGTTTTTTCGCAAACTGTGTCTGAACTGGAGAAGCAAAAATCAGAGCTTGAAACCCAAATTAACTATACCACTAGTTTACTAAATACAATAAGTTCAGACAAGAAAAAGTCAATAACATATTTAAATATATTAAACACACAAATTGCGCAAAAAGAACAGTATGTTGTTTCATTAAACAGGGAGATATCTCAGTTAAACAATAAAATTAACGTAATTAAGCAAGAAGAAGTTAAAACGAATAATACAATTGAATTGTATCAAAAGGAGCTTAAAAAAGCAAAGGATGCGTACGCAAAAATGATTTATGCGGCGTATAAATACAGCCAACAATCAAATGAAATACTTTTTATTGTTTCGTCTCAAAACTTTTATCAGGCTTATAAAAGAATATTATATTTAAAACAGCTTGTATTATTTAGAAAAAAGCAAGCGCAAAAAATAGAAGAAATTAATAATCAATTAACTGCAAAAAAAACAGAATTACAAAACCTTAAAGACAATTTATCAATACAGTTTTCTGAAAAGAAAAACTTGCTAGAAAAACAAAAAGAAGAACTTCAAGGAATCAGCCAAAATAAAGTCGAGAAAAACAATGTTATAAATAATTTAATTCAGTCAGAAAGTAACATAAAAAAGAAGCTTCAAGATCAGAAAAAAAAGATAGAAGACCTTAATATTAAAATAAAACAAATAATTGAAGAGGAGATAGCTAAGGCTAACAACAGCACAACAACTTATTCTGCAACACCAGAGGCCCAGGCTCTTTCTGAAGAGTTTTCTAAAAACAAAGGAAAATTACCTTGGCCAGTTGAAAAAGGAGTTATAGTTAGTCGTTATGGAGTACAAAAACATCCTGTTTTTAAAAATGTGCAAACACACAATAATGGTATAAATATTGCCACCAACCCAAATTCGAGAGTTAGATCTGTTTTTGAGGGTGTAGTTTCTAGAATTTTTTTAATAAAAGGTGAAGGAAAAGCAATCTTGATTAATCACGGAGAATATTTTACGGTATATTCAGGCCTTAAAGAAGTAAGTGTAAAAAATGGGGATAAAGTATTTGCCAAGCAAGATATTGGAATATTACGAACCAATGAAGAGGAAAGCAAAACAGAAATTCATTTTGAAATATGGAAGGGTTATGAGAAAAACGATCCGTCTAAATGGTTATATAATGCCTATTAAAGCAAATAGGCTATATTTGTATTAATTAAAACAAATTAGCTAATTTTGTACAAAATTCAAAAATTATATATATGAATTCAATATTATTTATACAAAATATAGGAGGAGGGGGTTTAGCTGTCATACTTGTGCTCGCTTTATTGTTATTTGGGGGTAAAAAAATACCTGAATTAATGAGGGGGCTTGGAAAGGGGGTAAGTGAATTTAAGAAGGGAAAGGATGGCGAGAAAGAAGAAAAAAAAGATGACTAATATATTATTTTGATCCCGTATTCTACATTCACAGAATTACATAAAGCTCTAAATAGCGGAGAAACTACTTGCGTAGAAACAACACAGGTTTATCTTTCAAGAATATCTAAGTATAAAAACCTAAATACATTTGTTGAGGTTTTTGAACAAGAAGCTCTTAATAGAGCCAAGCTAATAGACACAAAAATAGAGAAAGGAATAGCAGGCAGACTTGCGGGTATGGTAATTGGTATAAAAGACAACATTTGTTTTAAAAACCATAAAGTTTCAGCGGCATCAAAAATGTTAGATGGTTTTGAATCAATGTTTACAGCAACAGCACTACAAAATCTTATTGACCAAGACGCAATAATTATTGGTAGATTAAACTGTGACGAGTTTGCAATGGGATCTGCAAATGAAAACACAAAATACGGACCAGTAAAAAACCCCCTGGATACAAGCAAGGTTGCTGGGGGGTCCTCAGGGGGGTCCGCGGCCGCAGTGTCCGCAGGACTTTGTTTTGCTGCTTTAGGAAGCGATACAGGGGGTTCTGTTAGACAGCCCGCAGCGTTTTGTGGTGTGATAGGGTTTAAGCCTACATACTCCAGAGTTTCAAGACACGGATTAATTGCATATGGATCATCTTTTGATCAAATTGGACCAATAGTTAACAGTGCATACGATGCAGCTTTGATCATGGAGGTTATGTCTGGACAAGATAGTTTTGACAATACCGCATCAAACTTAGAGGTTGAAAAATATACTAAAACAGTTTTCACCCCACCACCCAAAAGGATTGCGTATTTTAGACAGTGTTTAGACTTAAACATTTTAGACAAGGAAATAAAAAAAGCAACAGAAAGAAAGATATCGCAACTGCGTGATAATGGGTATACAGTTGACGCGATTGATTTTCCATACTTTGATGTTTTGATGCCAATATATTATATTTTAAGTACAGCTGAGGCGTCTTCAAATTTAGCAAGATATGATGGGGTTCACTACGGATATAGAAGTGAAAAAAATACTGATTTAGAATCTACATATAAAAACACCAGAACTAATGGGTTTGGAGAAGAGGTCAAGAGAAGAATTATGCTTGGAACATTTGTGTTAAGCTCTGGCTATAATGAAGAGTTTTATACAAAAGCACTAAAAATAAGACGATTAATACAAGATAAAACCAAAGAAGTTTTTCAAAAATATGACTTGCTTATTTCTCCGGCAACACCGCATACAGCATTTTCAATTGGTGAAAAAAACACGGATCCTACAAAAGCTTACCTTGAAGATATTTTTACTGTTCAGGCCAACCTTTCGGGCAACCCAGCTGTTTCAACACCAATTTCTAAGCATTCCAACGGGATGCCAATAAGTATTCATGTTATGTCAGATATGTTTTGTGAGGGAATTTTACTTTCTTTTGTTGATAGTATAAATAAAGAATCAAATTTGTGAAAAAAACAATTTTTTTATTATTTATACCGTTCATAATTTTTTCTCAGCAAAAGCTGCCATATAAAACAGGAGAATATACTTCGTATGATATATCTTTTGAGGGGTTAAGTGTTGCTTTTGCAGAGATGGAAATTAAAAATATGGTTTTGTTAAAAAACACGCCAACATTTCATGTTGTTGCCACGGCAAGAACAGCTTCATTTTTTGATTTGTTTTTTAAGGTTAGAGATTTATATGAAACGTATATTGATACTGCTACAATTAAGCCTATTAGATTTTATAGAAACATACAAGAAGGGGGGTATAAAAAAACACAAAATTATAATTTTGTTCATAAAGACCTAAAAGTATTAGTTAAAGACACATCTTATAATATATTTGAAAATACCCAAGACATGTTATCAGCGTTTTTTTATGCTCGTACATTTAGCAACAAAAATCTGACTAAAAACACAAAGTTTTCTGTTCCTGTTTTTATGGACGAAGAAAACTTTAATTTAGACATTTTATATTTGTATAATGAGGCGTTAGAAACAAAAATAGGCATGGTAGACTGTATGGTTTTTAAACCTATTATGCAAGAAGGTCGTGTTTTTGAAGACGGAGAAAGGATGAAGGTTTGGATTTCAAATGATGAAAATCGATTGTTAATAAAAGTAGAGACAGAAATATGGGCCGGCACGATTAAAGCAGAGTTGATTAATGCAAAAAATATTCAGTATAATTATAATAAGTAAGGAAATACATCCAGGATGAGAAAGTTGTATAAACGAAAAAGAATTGACAAGCAAAAAGGGTTAAAGATTATATTATTGTTTTTGGTTTTTAGTGTGTCGTTTATTTTAATAGATTATGAAAAACCTAAACCATCTAAGTCGCCTAGCTTAAAACAAACAAAAAACAAAGAAACAAGAAAGCCTGTTTATGAATACGGCATACAGTTAGATTCTTTTGATGTTTTTAAGAAAAATGTTGAAAACGGAGAAAATATTTCAAGTATTTGGGCGAATTATAATATGTTTTTTTTGAAAGATGAAATTTTAAAAAGATCAAAAAACATTTTTGACTTCGAAAAAAAACTAAAGGCGGCAAACAATTATACTGTTTTATCAAAAAGTGACACGGGTCGTTACTTTATTTATGAGAAAGATAAGTTAAATTATATTGTTGTTGATGTAAATAATAAAGACAGTATAATTGTATATGAAGGGAAGAGGGAGGTTATAACGAAGCACATGCTTTCTCAAGGAATAATAAACTCCTCTTTGTCTGAAGCTTGTTCGGAGCAAAATATAAGTCAGAAATTATCTCAAGAGCTTTCTGAGATTTATGCATGGACAATAGATTTTTTTAAAATTCAAAAAGGAGACAGGTTTAAAGTTTATTATGAAAACAATTATATTGACAGTTGTGGAAAACTGAAATATATAGGCGTTGGAAAAATTTGGGCTGTAGAGTTTATACACAAAAATCAACCCTTTTATGCATTTTATTATGAACAGAACCGAAATCGTGGAGAGTATTTTGATGAAAACGGGATGACATTAAGAAAAGCATTTTTAAAAGCACCCCTTAATTATTATAGAATCAGCTCAAGATATAGTAAAAACAGAAAGCACCCAGTTACAGGACAGTGGAAGGGTCATTTTGGGACAGATTATGCTGCGCCAGCAGGCACACCAATTATGACTACTGCAAATGGAACTATTGAAATTGCAAGCTACACTAAATATAACGGATATTATGTGAAGGTTAAACATAATAGTACTTATTCCACGCAGTATTTACATATGCAAAAAATTAAGTCAGACATTAAGAAGGGGGTTTATGTAAAGCAGGGAGACATAATAGGCTATGTTGGAAGCACCGGGTTGGCAACCGGACCCCACGTTTGCTATAGATTTTGGAAAAACGGCGTACAGGTTGATCCATACCAACAAAACCTTCCCCCTGGGGATCCGATTGATGAAGAAAACAGAATAGGTTTTTTAAAATATAAAGATAAACTTCTAGAAAAGTTAACAGAAAATCAAATGTAAATGAAGATTAACGAATATAGATTTAGGGTATTCATTATCATTCTCTTACAGAGCGTATTTTTTCAAGCTAGCTCACAAAATTTATTTATTGAGAACAAGGGTCAATTCCACCAAGATGTTTTAGCGAAAATAGATGTGCCTTCTGGCTCTTTATTTATAGAAAACAACCAACTTAGATTTGCTTTTTTTTCAGCCAAGCAATTAAAGCAAAAGCATGATTTATTACAAAATAATCTAACAATAGATGCTCATGCATATAAAGTNTCTTTTGTAAACTCTAACACGAACTGCTCTACTTTTTTTTTAAAACAAGANAACTATTTNGAAAANTATTTCNTGGGAGCAAAAACTAANTGGGCCANCAATATTCGCACNTTTAAGNCTTTTTTAATANAAAATCTTTATAACAATATAGATTTAAAATATTATACACTTAATGANAATTTAAAATATGATTTTATAGTTGCNCCTAATGCNGANCCAGNTAAAATTAACATNATGTATGATGGCCTTGAAAANATTTATATTGATNATTNTGGNGGGNTAAANTGTGTNACTTCGGTAAACTTAATCACGGAACACAAGCCTTTTGCATTTCAAATAATNAACGGAAAAAAGAAGGAGGTTNCTTGTTTTTACAAATTAGAAGAAAATGTTATAACTTTTGAGTTTCCTGATGGATATAATAAGTCNTTGGAATTAATTATAGATCCTGTTTTAGAGTTTTCAACCTATTCTGGAAGTACAGCAGATAATTTTGGGTACACAGCCACATATGACGACAAGGGTTTTTTATATGCGGGAAGCACTGTTTTTGGCCCAGGATATCCGACTACTATTGGAGCATACCAATTAAATTATGCCAACTCGTCTTCAGGAACCGATNTTGCAATCACCAAATANGATACNACAGGAACTCAACGNATTTTTTCCACNTATTTGGGAGGAGCTTTCGANGAGCTACCCCANTCAATGATTGTAAATTCTTTAAACGAGTTATTTGTTTTTGGAACCACAGGCTCTTCAGACTATCCAGTAACATTAAATGCTTTTCAAACAGATTTCAAAGGAGGGGAGCCTTTTTCACCATCTGGAATAGGGGTTAATTTTCCACAAGGAACAGATATTTTTGTAACACGAATTAGTGTAGATGGNGGNGNNTTATTNGCCTCNACATTCATTGGGGGNTCTGACAATGATGGNCTGAATATTAATGGNCAACTTAAATATAATTATGCTGACGAGGTAAGGGGAGAGATTGATATAGACGATCAAAACAACATATATATAGCAACCTGCACAAANTCTAGTGATTTTCCTAGTATCGGTTCTNTNCAAAATCAAATAGGGGGAGAACANGATGGCTGTATCGTTAAGCTAGACAATCAGCTTTCATCACTTATATGGAGTACTTTTTTAGGAGGATCAAAAGCTGACGCAATATATTCATTAGCCNTAAGNAAAACAGGAGANTTATATGTGACCGGAGGAACAAATTCNATNAANTTTCCCNTTCTTAATAATGCATATCAACCCGCACTGCAAGACTCGTTATATCCAGANGCATTTGTAACTAAAATTTCATCTATAGGGACNCAAATACTTTCTTCNACATATTATGGTACAGAATCATANGATCANTCTTATTTTGTTGAAGTTGGAAACAATGGNGATGTTTTTTTGTTTGGGCAAACAAAAGCTCAAGGNCTTAGTTTAGTTAAAAACGCTACATATTATACACCCGGAGCAGGACAATTTGTGGCGGTTTTCAATAAAGANTTAAGCGATGTTAAAAGGTCNACCGTAGTTGGNACGGGAAAGGGGACACCAGACATATCTCCNACAGCCTTTTTAGTTGACGTTTGTGATAAAGTTTATTTGGCTGGATGGGGCTCAAATTTAGGGGGGGCTTTATCAACACTAAACCTTCCNGTTACAAATGATGCTCACCAAAACACAACTGATGGTAATGACTTTTATTTAATGGTATTAGATAATTTGTTTAACAATTTGGTTTATGGAACATATTTTGGGGGAAGCCAGAGNAATGAACATGTTGACGGAGGAACAAGCCGTTTTGACAAAAAAGGAACTATTTATCAGTCCGTGTGTGCNGGNTGTGGNGGNAATTCTGATTTTCCAATAGAGCCAAATTTAGGCGCAGTTTCTAGNACAAACAACAGCTTGANTTGCAANAATGCTGTTTTTAAATTTAATTTTGACTTTCCTATGGTTGTAGCAGACTTTTCATCTCCAGGAATTANTTGTGANTCGTCAATTTATTTTCAGAATAACTCTATGGCAAGTAATNTAGCAACATATTTTTGGGATTTTGGNGATGGNAATATTTCTTATGACAAAAACCCNNCNCACATATTTGCTCAAGGGGGNCTTTATANTGTTGTNTTAATTGTTTCTGACAATAGCGCATGTAATATTGCTGATACNATATCAAAACCTGTTTATGTTTTNTCAAACNCAGNAAATAANNTAGANCCNGTAACNAAGTGTGTGAATGAATCANCCCAAATAGGCCTTCCTCCTTTTGGAGATCTTTCAACTTTNTATATGTGGNCACCAAGCGANAAACTTAAGNAACACATTTGTGTCAAANCCCTACACAGATATTAACNCAANTCAAGAGTATCAANTAATAATATCAAANGGAGGTTGCACAGACACCTTAANACAAAACNTAAATGTTTTAGATCTTGAGCTTGTANCTGACCCNGACACTTCGTTTTGCGACTCCTCCGTTTTTTTAAACACATCTTATTCTGACAGTGTGCTATTTTGCTTATGGTCATCAAGTATTAACTTTTTAGACACACTATCTTTAAACTCNGGNCTNCTTGTNAANAACCCNGGAACATTTTATATTCANGTTACNGATGGTAAATGTTACCAATTGGANAGNATANGTGTTNTNTCTAGAGGCAACGATATAAATATTCTNTCTAACGATATCTGTATAGGCGATACATTGGNCTTAGAAATAGTAAATTTTGACGAAAACCTNCCAATTACACAATACATTTGTAATAACATTNTNTATGACACATCTATAATTCAGGTTGCTCCAGATACATCAACTAATTATATTATACAAGTTGTAAATACTGACGGTTGTATTACTGAAGACTCCACAAGTGTCTTGGTTATAAACTATCCATTAGTTGACACTGTTTTGTTGTCAGATTCTGTTATTTTTAGGGGCGAAGAGGTAATAATAGAGGTAATTACAGAAAGCATTATTTTTTGGCAAGATTTTCAAGATAATAATGTTATTCAAGAATTTTCGCCATCAGCCAGCAAGTGTTATGTTTTTGAAATTTTTGACACCCCTCTTTGTTCGATAGAGGATTCGGTTTGTGTTGTGGTTAAGGACGTTTTTTGTGATGAAAATAAAATAAAAATACCCACAGCTTTTACTCCTAACAACGACGGGTATAATGATTTTTACCTAATAGAATTAGATGATGATATTGTAACAAAGTTTAAATTAGAAATATTTAACAGACTAGGTCAAAAGGTTTATGAGGCAAATGATATAAACTTTGCCTGGGATGGAACATTTAATGGAGAACCTCTTCCCGCACAAGTTTTTGATTTTTACGTTGAATTAGATTGCGTTGGAAGAAAATCTTTTTTTCATAAAGGAAATATTACACTAATTAAATGAGAATATTTTACATCTTTCTTTTTGGCTTAAGCATTACATCATTGTCATCTCAAGATATACATTATTCACAGTTTTATAATTCCCACTCATTTGTTAACCCAACATTCTTTTCTATACAATCACACGACCACACACTTCAACTACAAAGAAGGTCACAGTGGTATACCGTAACAACACCTTTTAGCACTACATCATTTACATATGGGGGTAAAAATATTTACAAAGGTTTTTCTGCAGCTATTTCATCTTTAAATGATATAACTGGTGATTCAAGGCTTTCTACTAGTGCGGCGTTAATTTCAATATCAAATAAAGTATCAATAAACAAAGGGGTTATATTATATGGTATTCAAACTTCATTTTATCAACAAAGTATAAATTATGCTAATCTTTTTTTTCTACAGGATGAGCCACTAAAAACCCAATCTTTATCTTTTCTTGACCTTTCACTTGGCTTATCGTATCAGAACTTTATTGATTTGGAAAACTCTTTTTTGCTTGGTTTTTCTGCATATCATATAAATAAACCAAATCAATCCTTTAGTCAAAACAACACCTTTTTGTTACCGGTTAAATTTATTTATTATACTAGCCTTGCAAGAAAGATTAATTCAAAAAATATTTTAACCCCATCTGTATTTTATTCATCACAGAAAGAAGCCCGCGAATTTATTATAGGATGCCATTTAAATCACATAATTAATAATGAAATCCAAATAACAACAAGTATTTTTAATAGATATAATGACGCCTTAATTTTTGCAATAGGCTTAATAAATAAAAACATAAAGTTTGAAGCTTCATATGATGTCAATACGTCGTCATTAAGAAACGCTTCCAACAGTGTTGGCGCCGTTGAGTTTTCAATTAGTTATGGATGGAACAAAAACAAAAAAAACAATAAAGAAGAGCAAATAATATGCCCAAAATATTTATAGCCAAGTTATTAATTTTAATTTTTTTTCACAGAATACTCTTCTCACAAGACGTTTTAATTAAACCCTTGTCTTCAAATATTAATTCTATTGGTGCAGAAATCAATTTTGTTAAAATAAACGACACTCTTGCTTATTTTACAAAAATCAGTGAAGAAAATAACATGCTTAAATCACAGATTTACAGAACTCGTTTTATTAACGGAACTTGGCACACCCCAAGTCTTAGTAAATATAACTTTTTTAGCCGCAGTACTGCAAATATATTTTTTGGCAGCAAAAAAGAAGTCGTTTTAAATGTTACCGATGTATCAACAAACAATTATACCCTGATTTATATCGATGATTACAAAGACACATCTTTTGTTGAAATTTTTAAGGATTCTTATAATAAAAATTTAAACACCCAACCCATTATTGTAAATCATAATAAGACAAAAGCATTATATTTTGTTTCTGACAGAGAGGGAGGTTTTGGCGGTTTGGACATTTGGGTTTCAATAATTGATGAAAGAGGAAACTTTGGAGTTCCAATAAATGCTGGAAGTCAGATAAACACTTCTTTTGACGAAATCACACCTTTTTATAATAAATATGAAAACAAACTATATTTTTCTTCAAATAAAGATTCTGGACAAGGAGGGTTTGATATTTATAAATCAGAGGGAGAGTTAAACTTATGGGGAGAGCCAGAGGCTGTAAAAAAGCTTAACTCTAAGCAAGACGAAATGTATTTAACCTTTTTTAACTCAACGTCGGGTTATTTTTCATCAAACAGGGCTGGAGCAAAATTTGAAAGCATGGAGTTTTGTTGTAATGACATATTTTCATTTAAATATAACCAACAAGACACACCATCAACAAATCTAAAAAGCTGCCTGCCAATTAATCTATATTTTCACAATGACGAACCTGATTGTTGTACCCTCAGCACCAAAACAAACAAGACTTATAAAGAGTCATACATAGATTATTTTTTGATGCAATCAGATTATGAGCGCTATAATAAAAAAGCAGAGATATTTTTTCGAGATAGCCTAAGGCATAATTACAATAAGTTAAATTTATTTTTAGAAGAGCTTTTAGATGAAATACAAAAAGATATATGCATAGAAATACAAATTAAAGGTTATTCTAGCCCACTTTATAATGAAACATATAATTTAAACCTTTCAAAGCGTAGAATTAGTAGTCTGGTTAATTATTTATTAGAATTTAAAGGGGGGGCTTTAAAAAAACACTTTGATACAAAAAAAATAATTATCACTCAAATTCCTTTTGGAGAGTCTATGTCTCCAACAGAAATTAATGATAAAATAACAGAAAAACAGTATTCAATATATGGCTTAAATGCTATGCTACAAAGAAAAATAGAAATAGTAAATATTTTATTTAAAAAATAAAACACAACACAATTCAACTATTAGTCCAACAAAAAAACCAACTATAAGCTGCACATTATTATGAGCTTTTTCTTTTTTCCTACACACGCCAAGAAAGAAAGAGGCTATTAACAACCCAATCAACCATCCCCCTCCTTTTACGGATATTAAAAATAACCCAATCATTATTCCAACCCCCCCTCCCATTGCTAGCATATGAAGACTTATTTTCCAAAATCGCGAAATAATTAAGGCCACAGATAATATAACCCCAACACCAATAAGTTGAGCTTTAATTAGTGGGTCTAAGATGTAGACTAAACTGAGCTGTGTTAACACTAAGATATAACAAATACCGGTGATTAAAATGGGGGCAAAACGCTCATTCTTTTTCTTCATCTCATATGAGGAAATAACATTTTTTTTAAGCAGTATTAGAACACCAAGTAACGGAATAATAATTGTAATGCCTATTAGCGTAATAAAAAAAACACCATAGCTTTGGTCTATAGATATTTTTGTTTGAGGAATGACGATGAAACTTAAACAAATAAATATTACTGGGCTAAATATTGGGTGTAGTACAAATGAGAAAAACTTATAAACATTCATTACAATCGCCTTCTTAATTTTGCATTTTCTAACCCAAGAACTTCTCTATATTTCGCGACAGTTCTTCTAGCAATATGGTATTCGTCTTTCCCCAATAACTCTGAAAGCTCTTCATCTGTATATGGTTTTTTTTTGTCTTCTGTATTTATTATTTCTTTTAAACGTGTTTTTATCTCTTTGGTAGAAATAACCTCACCGTTATCCTTTCTATATGCATCGGAAAAAAACTCTTTTACCTTAAAGGTGCCAAAAGGAGTTTCTACATATTTTGAATTACTGACCCTAGAAATAGTGGAGATGTCTAGCTGAACAATGTTTGCAATATCAACTAATCTCATTGGCTTTAGATCTTTCTCTAAACCACTTAAAAGATAACTTTTTTGAAAATCAATAATTGCGGTCATCACTTTCTTTAAAGTTAGCCCTCTTTTTTTAATTGACTCTTTAAACCACTTTGCTTTTTCAATTTTTTCAGCTAGAAACACTTTTGTTTTTTTATCACTTGTCTCTTTAAGCAGGTTTTCATAATAGCGACTCACTTTTATTTGTTTTATACCGCCTTTATTTATTTGAAGAGTAAGATCAGAGTTATTTGTTGAGATGGTAAAATCGGGGTAAATGTAACTTGCGGATGATGTGTTTTTTGAAAAACCGGCTGCCGGTATTGGGTTTAACCCCTCTACAATCTTATAAATTTTTTCAAGTTTTGTCTTGTTAATATTATATTCTTTTATTAATAACTCAAAATTTTTGTTACTAAAAGATTTATAGTGATTTAAAATGATTTTTTGAGCAATTAAATTTAAAGGATTAGTTTTTTTAAGCTGAATTAACAGGCATTCTTGAAGGCTTGCCGCACCAACACCACAGGGCTCTAGTTGTTTTAAAGCGTTGTGGGCCCTTGTAAGTTCAGATTCATTAACTTTTTTATTGTCATTAATCAGTAAATCATCTCTAACTAAGTCAAGATCTCTGCTTAAAAAACCTTGTTCATCTAAACTGTCTATTAAGTATTCTATAAGGAAACGCTCATTGTCTAATAAGCTTGAACCAATAAGTTGTTTTTTCAAATAATCTTGTAGAGACTCTGAACTATCTTCAATTTGATAACCCTCAAAGCCCATACTGTTGTGTTTTCCTGTAAATTTTTGCGAATTAGTTTCCTCCTCGTCTTCTTCAAGCGCTGGGTTTTCTTCTAGTTCTTCTTCAATTTTTTTTTCTAACGAAACAACAGGAGTTTGTAAAAGCCCTAAAAATTGTATTTGCTGCGGACTAAGTGAAAAATTCAGCTTTTGTTCCAGTCTTTGTTTAGACATCAAAAATTGGCATTTTTTGGTGTTCTTGGAAAAGGAATGACGTCTCGAATATTTTTCATTCCAGTTACAAACATTATTAAGCGCTCAAAACCCAAGCCAAAGCCAGAATGAACACATGTCCCAAACTTTCTGGTCTCTAAATACCACCACAACTCTTTTTCTTCGATATTCATCTCACGCATTCTTGATTTTAAAACAGACAATCTTTCCTCTCTTTGGGAACCACCAATAATTTCACCAATTGTTGGAAATAGAATATCCATCGCCCCTACTGTTTGCCCATCGTCGTTAAGACGCATATAAAAAGCTTTTATTGATTTAGGATAATCAGTTATGACAACAGGTTTTTTAAATTTTTTTTCTACTAAATACCTCTCATGTTCAGACTGTAGGTCTGCGCCAAACTCGTTTATTATATATTTAAATTTTTTCTTTTTGTTTGGCTTTGAATTTTTTAAAATTTCAATTGCCTCTTTATATTGTATCCTAACAAAGTTATTTTTTAGAACAAAATTTAATCTTTCTATTAGCCCCATCTCTGAGCGCTCTTCTTTTTTTAACTGGCTTTCTTCTTTTTGCATCCTGTTGTCTAAAAAAGAGATGTCATCTAAATTATTTTTCAAACAATAGTTTATACAATATTTAAGAAACTCTTCAGCTAGATCTATATTGTCACTCAAATCAGCAAAAGCAACCTCAGGCTCTATCATCCAAAATTCAGATAAATGTCTAGATGTGTTTGAGTTTTCTGCTCTAAATGTTGGCCCAAAAGTATAAACCTTTCCTAGCCCTAGCGCAGCTAACTCTGCTTCTAATTGGCCAGAAACAGTTAAATGTGTTTTTTTTCCAAAAAAATCATTAGAATAATCAATGTTTTTTGCATTTAACCCAGAAGCTTCAAGGTTGGTTACTTGAAACATTTCCCCGGCCCCCTCCGCATCAGTACTTGTAATAATGGGTGTATGTATACTAGTAAACCCTCTTTCATTAAAAAAACTGTGTATCGCATATGTCAACGCGTGCCTTAGTCTAAAAACAGCAGAAAAAGTATTTGTTCTAAACCTAAGGTGTGCTTTTTCTCTAAGAAATTCTAGAGAGTGTTTTTTGGGCTGTAAAGGGTATTCAGATACATCAGCAGGACCAAGCACATCTATTTTTTCTGCTAAGATTTCAAACTTTTGCTCTGAGCCAATTGAATTTACAACACTCCCTTCCACATAAACACAACACCCTGTTGTAATATTTTTTATAGTTTCTTCAGAGATTTTTTTTGCTTCAGCAACAACCTGTATGCTGTTTATTGTGGACCCATCATTAACGGAAATAAAGGATGTTTGCTTGCTTCCTCTTTTATTTCTAACCCACCCCTTAACTTTTACTAAGCCCTTTTGTAGACCTCCGTTTAAAATTTTATTTACATTCATTTTTATAAAATATATTTTCTCATTATCACTTTAGCCTATTTGAGAAACCAATTTTTTTTCTAATATTTTGTGAACGGTTTTTATAACTGATTTTGTATCATAGTTGCACTCTCGATGCAACTCGTCTTGCGTCCCATGATGGATAAACTTGTCAGGAATACCTAATCTCGTTACACTAGCACTATAGTTATTTGTTGACACAAACTCAAGTATTGCGGACCCAAAACCTCCTAGCAAACAACCGTCTTCCAAAGTGATAATATTACTAAATTTTTTAAAAACATTATGCAGTAATTTTTCATCTAAAGGCTTGACAAACCTCATATCATAATGAGCTATGGATAATCCCTCTTTTATAAAATGTTCTTGTGCTTTTAAAACAAAATTACCAGGATGTCCAATAGATAAAATAGCAATATTATCTCCATCTCTTAGTTTGCGCCCAACACCTATCGGTATTTCCTCTAATGGTGTTTTCCATTCTGTCATCACGCCAGACCCCCTCGGATATCTTATCGAAAAAGGACCCTGATTAGGTAATTGAGCTGTAAACATTAGGTTTCTAAGCTCCGACTCATTCATAGGGGCCGAAACAATCATGTTAGGAATGCAGCGAAAATATGCGATGTCATAAGCACCATGGTGTGTTGCACCATCAGCGCCAACAAGACCACCTCTGTCTAGGCAAAAAACAACATTTAAGTTTTGAAGGGCCACATCATGAATAACTTGGTCGTAGGCTCTTTGCATAAATGAAGAATAGATATTGCAAAAAGGAACTTTTCCTTGAGTTGCGAGGCCTGCAGAAAAGGTTACTGCATGTTGCTCTGCTATTCCAACATCGAATGTTCTTTCGGGCATTTCATTCATCATCTTATTTAAGGAGCTCCCCGTTAGCATTGCCGGTGTAATACCTACAATATTTTTATTTTTTTTTAGCTAGCTCGATTATGGTTTCACCAAACACATCCTGATATTTAGGCGGGCTTTTTACACCTCCGCTTTTTATAGATTTTCCAGTGTTTTTGTCAAATATACCGGGAGCATGCCACACTGTACTGTTTCCTTTTTCTGCCGGACTATAACCCTTCCCCTTTTTTGTTATACAGTGTAAGATTTTTGGCCCCGGAATATTTTTTAAATCATTAAGTACACTTACTAAATTCTTACAATTATGTCCGTCTATTGGCCCAAAATACCTAAAGTTCAGAGATTCAAAATAATTACTTTCACCCAACAAAGTTGATTTTATTGCCCCCTCTACTTTTTTAGCGACAGCTTGTGCGTTTGGTCCAAACCGGCTTATTCTTCCCAGTACTTTCCATATTTTATTTTTTGCCCTATTGTATGTTTTTGATGTAGAAATATCTGTTAAATATTCTTTAAGAGCACCAACAGCAGGGTCAATTGACATACAATTATCATTTAGGACAACAATTAAATCAGTTTTTTCCGCACCGGCGTGGTTTAAACCCTCAAAGGCAAGTCCCGCAGTCATAGAACCATCTCCTATTACGGCAATGTGCTGCTTGTTTTTGTGGCTTCCATTTTTGTTTGCGATCGCCATGCCAAGTGCCGCAGAAATTGATGTAGAGGCGTGTCCAACGCCAAAAGTATCATATACACTTTCACTTCTCTTTGGAAAACCACTTAACCCATTTTTTATTCTATTTGTTGGAAATTGATTTTTTCTTCCTGTTAAGATTTTATGCACATACGCTTGGTGCCCAACATCCCAAACTAATTGATCATAAGGAGTATTGAAGACATAGTGAAGCGCAATAGAAAGTTCTACAACACCTAAACTTGCTCCAAAATGACCACCTTTTTCAGAAACAATATCTATAATATATTGTCTTATTTCTTTACTTAATTGACTAAGCTGATTTGGCTTAAGTTTTTTTAAATCCTCTGGATAATTAATATTTTTTAGCAACTCTCCTTGGAAATATGTGTTGGCTTTTTTCATTTAAAAACAAATATATTAAAAACAATACTATTGCAAAATTACTAATAATCGTTAACATACAGTAGTTAATAATTGTATTCTCATATTGCTTTTTTATTCTAACAATTTTACACTTTTGTTAAATGAGAGTTTTATTATTTACATTATTTTTTTTGTGTGTCAATTATTTACTTGCAAATACTACTCTTGACACAACTTTCACTCATACAGATTCAGTAATTAAACCAACTGAAGACACTATAAATAAAAACCTAATTAACAAAAACCAACATGACACCTTAAATATTTTTGCCAAGAGGCTACAGTTGTTAAATGAACAGACTCCAATGGGGTTAGATTACAATTTAGAAATTCAAAGATATATTGATAATTATAAAGGAAGAAATAAAGCTCTTATTTCAAGAATGTTATCAATAAAACATCTGTATTTCCCACTTTTTGAAAGAGAGCTGGATAAATTCAAACTACCTCTTGAATTAAAACATTTAGCTATTGTAGAGTCAGCACTGCAGCCAAAAGCAAAATCACAATCTGGCGCAACAGGACTATGGCAATTTATGTATTTGACAGGTAAGCAGTATGGACTAAATGTCACTTCTTATGTCGATGACAGACAAGACCCTTATAAGTCTACCATAGCTGCATGTAATTATTTTTTAGATTTATACGAAATGTTTGGTGATTGGAATTTAGTTTTAGCAGCATATAACGGAGGACCAGGTTATTTACAACGAAAAATTAACGAGGTTGGATCCTACAATTTTTGGGATTTACACCCTCACTTAAAAGAAGAAACAAGAAACTATGTGCCAAAGTTTATTGCAACCAATTATATTATGAGTTTTTATCAAGAGCACGGTATTACCGCAGACTCAATAAGACAAACCTTTTATGAAATAGATACTATAACAATTTTGGAGCAAACTAACGTCTCTACACTTTCCGCAATGCTTTGTTTAGATGAATTTTTAATACGTGATTTAAACCCGTCATTTAAAGAAGATGTTATGCCAAAAAATGCTAATTTATTTTTACCAAAAAGCGCTGTTACAGATTTTCTCTTAAACGAAACATCTTCTTATATATTTATAAATGCTGTTGAGAAAAAAGAGGTTTTAATTAATGAAGAAAGGCTTATATATAGCGTTAAAAAAGGAGATTACTTAGGCAAAATTGCAAATGAGTTTGATGTTAGTGTTTTTCAACTAAAAACATGGAATAATCTTAACACATCCCTACTAAATATTGGAGACAAATTAATTATTTATGTTAAAACACTTGAAAAAATACAATAGTTTTTTTGTATTGCTTTTTTTTGTATTGCTTTTTTTTGGCTGCTTAGAAAACAATTTAGAAACAACTCAGGATTTTAAAGTTCAGGACTCACAAGTTGTTTTTTTTGTTGAGGATTCTATGCTTAATGATTTGCTTGACAGCTTACTTGAAACCACTTTTTCTATACCAATAGAGGGTCTATTACAAGAAGAACCCTTGTTTTCTTTTATAATTACAAATGATCCAAAGGAGGTGACAAAAGCATTAAATAAAAACACAAATGTCTTAAGGGTTATAAATATAAAATCAAGTAAAGCAAAAAACCTTTAACGACAGAAAACACTGATGACTTTATTTCTACAATTTATTGGAAAAATGACATTCTAAAACTAAAGGAAGAGCTCACAAGATTAAAGCTTTCTATAGAAGAGGAAGAAATACTGAAAATTAGAAAGTCTTTTTCTAGGAATTCCCAAAAAGACATTCAAGAGTCTGTTTTAGAAAAATTTCAGGTAAATATTATAATTCCTAAAAAATATAATGTTGTAGTTAATAGAAAAGATTTTTTTTGGGCTAATTATGACCCTTCGGATAAAGAAGAGACAAAAAATATTTGTGTTTTTTCCTTTACAGAAAAAGAGTCTGACTTAGCCACTCAAGTTTTATATAAAGTAGATAGTGTTTTTAATAAACATTTTATTGGAGAAAAAGAGGGAACATTCGCAACAATAGAAAAAGATTTTCCTGTCTCTATTTCTGACAACGTTTACAGAGGACTGTGGAAACTTGAAGGGGGCTTTATGGGTGGCGTTTTCGTTGTTAAAACATATAGTTTTTCATCTAAAACGACAGTTTGTCTTGGTTTTGTTTTTGATCCAGCTAACTCAAAAAGAAGTCATGTAAAAGAGTTTGAAGCTATTCTATAATTAATTTATTTTGAGCACTAAATTTATCGCTGTAAACCCTTACAATATAACACCCTTTTTTAAGACTGGAAACATCTATCTTTTTATCTCTTGAAGAAATTATTTTTTGTCCAGTTATAGAAAACACACAAATGTTAATGTTTTGCATTTTTGTGTTAATAGTTATTGTGTTTTGCGCTGGGTTAGGGAAAACTTTAACGATAGAGTTTTGCATAACCTCGTCATTAGCACTTGAAATAGTATTCAAAGGGCTTTCCCATACCCCCCTGCCATATGTTGCTGCGCTAATTGTCCCCTCATCATAATGTATTTCTAGCTCATTTACTATTACATTTGGCAGACCATTATTGAAAGGAACCCAGTCTGTCATAGTATTATCTTTATAATAAACCCCCACATCAGTACCAATATATAAATCATCATTAGCTCCACCTTGATAAACAATACAATTTACAGGAAGGGCTGGCAGATTGTTTCCAGATATATTGGTCCAGCTATTTCCAGCATCATTTGTTTCGTAAACCTTATGCACGTTGTTATAGTCTGAAAATGTTACCCAAGCTCTATCTGGATTATTTGTTGAAACGGCTATGTCTGTCATATTATAATTAGCAAGACCAGGTTTTATATATGTCCAGGTTTGCCCACCGTCTTTTGTCACTTTAATTTTACTGTAAGATGCAGCATATATATAGTTCTCGTCTGAAGCCGCTAGAGCAATAGATCGTAAAGCCTGACCGTTGCTAACATTGAACGAAATAGAATCCCATATTGCACCACCTGTTGAGGTTTTGTAAACCTCATCATAGCCAATTACCAGTAAATTACTATTAACAGGGTGCATTGCATATGGTGTGTTCCAAGCGCCTTCATATGGGACAGGCTTGATATTATCCCAGTCATACCCTCCATTATAAGTTTTTCTTAATCCTCCGTATTGATATTCTGCATAAATTATATCCTCGTCATAATGGTCAATAGCGCACTCCATTCCATCTCCACCCATAATTGCATCCCAAGTACTATTAGTTAGCATTTCTGTTCCATTGTCTTGAGCTCCAGCAACAAGTTTATTTGGGTTAGACTTTGACAAACCTAAATTATAAAATTGAGATATTTCTAAACCATCAGAGATGTCTATCCAGGAGTTTAAATTTGACATAAACTTATATAATCCCCCATCATTTCCAGCATATGCAATATTTGTGTGTGGGCTAAACTCTAAAGCGTGTTGATCTACATGCATGTAGGAATAATTATTACTGTTTCCACTACTTCCATCCACATCCCAGGTTACACCTCCATCGTCAGATCTCCATAAATTTATACCGCCAACATATACTAAATTTTCATTGTTAGGAGCGACACCCAGACTTAAATCATACCACGACTGCCCTCCAGTCCCATTGCCATCAGTTTCCCTCCCCAAAATATTAGGGGTATTAGATTGCAAAACCCATGAGTCACCAGCATCTGATGATTTATATAGCCCGTGATAACCATAATCAGCAGCAGAAAATAAAGCGTATATTACATTTGGATTCTCAGGAGTAACAGCAATCAAAGGCCTGTACCGACTACTAAGCATTCCACTACTTATATTAGCCCAGTTTGCACCACCATCAGTAGACCTGAAAATTTGAGAATTACCACTAGATTGTTTTGCTGCGTATAAAACCCTTGGGTTGTCAGGCTTAAATTCTATATCCCTCCACCTTCCAATGCTACCAACAATTTGCCAATTATTACCTCCGTCAGCACTAATTCTAATATTTGAGTTGGTTACAGCATATAGACTGTCGGAATAATTAGGGTGTATAATTATTTTATTTACTGTTTGCTGTTGGTCAACAGAAAAACTTAATCCGGTAGTGTTCCAAGTGGCTCCACCGTCAGTAGATTTTAAAATACCAATACTATAAGTATCGCTTGCCATAGCATCACCTGTGACAATATACATAATCTGTGTGTTGTTCGGGTCAATAGCAATGTGAGAAACACCCATTACAGGAAGGTTATCAGTATTTGTTGTCCAGTTATTCCCCCCGTCTGAAGACTTCCACAATCCACCAGCAGGAGAACCAACCCAAATAATACTTGGGTCTATAGGGTCAAAAGCAATACAATTTACTCTACCATTCCCTCTTTTTTTATTGTTATATAATATTATAGGTGTATTTATAGGTCCCTTGGCTATCCAGTTAGACAAAGATTTAACACCATTTTTTTGATGTATTTGTTTTTGTTTTTGCCACTCAATGTATAATGAATTTGGATTAAAAGAAGAGTTGTCATTAATACGTTTTAGAATAAAATCCATGTTTCTGGCATAAGGCTTGAATCCATTTCCTTTTNTNTATGGNAANATTGCTTTATGCTCTTTAAAGGCTNTNAATTTTTCAAAAANAGAAGCGTTAGGNTTTGTTTTTAAAAGATTATCNTCCCAAACCTGACCAAANCTTTGAGCTGATAAAATAGAGAAGAAGATAATAATTATANTTTTTTTCATGAGTGTAAAGATAATCAATAGTTTTTATAGATCTTTAATTTTAAAAAGAAGTGTTTAAACCTATAACAAAGTTAATNCCACTAGCACTAATACCAGAGCCAAATGTTTTATAATGCACATCAGTTAGGTTTTTTANANTCATCATAAAGGTCGTNTTTTNAGTTATATTTTGTGTGTATCCTATATTTAAGGTGTACCAAGAAGGAANCCCATCAATAGTAGCCTCATCTAAATTATCAATTCCACCCGCATCAAAGTCTTCAGCAAANTTCCAATGGTTGTAAATTGTATANAGACCTATAGTATAATNTTTGTTTTTATAATTTATAGANGCCCTTCCGTTTAGNGGAGGAATGTGTGCAAGAGGATTATTATTATTATCAACCCCCACAATATAGTTTATGCTTGNTTCTAAAGAGATTTTTNGAGAAAATTTTAGATTACTATTTGCACTAAAACCATTTATTGTAGCGCTGGAAATATTTTGATTTAATTGTATTCTCATCATTTCACCATCGTATAAAATACTATCAACACCATTTACATCACCATATTCCCTNACAATTGCATTTTCAATTTCTGTTCGAAAAAGCTGGATAGAGCCTTTAATTTTATTTGAGCTGTAATCAATAGTTAGCTCAAAATTATTGCTGTATTCTGGGTTCAAATTACTATTTGGCAACACCACGTTATCCCCATCCTTAGAAAACACCTTGCCAATATCGTCGATGTTAGGGTTTCTAAAACCATTATAGTATCCAAAATTAATTTTTATAACGTTAGTAGGCTGGTAAGACAATACCATTGATTTTACAAACGAGTTATTTTTGTTTTCTACATTTTCTAGTAAAACCACACTTTCATTAAACTTAGCATTTAATGTTGCACCGTTCCACCTTGCCCCTAAAAAAACATCTATTAAATTGTTTATNGGAATATTCATTTGACTATAAAGAAATAAATCNGTTACATCACTCCCTCCATCTGGATATCTTGTTGTGTTAAACAGCGTATCGAAGTTACTCGTTAGAGAAGCAGTAGAAAAAACCTCTTGAAACCTCACACCACCCCCGTAAACCAATGAGCTTGCACCAATAGACTTGTTAAAGTTTAAATTAGCATCATAAATCTTCACGTTTTCATACCGATTGCTTAAAAACAAATCTTCTCTTTTTTGCTTGTGTCTTGATTCTTTTATGTTTTGATACGCTAAACTTAATNTATAAGAGTTAAACAAAAAAGATTTGTAACCGCTTAAATACTCTACCTTTTGCAAAAACCGTATTTGAGGTCCGTAATACCACTTTAAGTATTTTAACTCGCNATTATCTAAATCATTCATTTTATCAAATCGATAAACATCAGAAGAAATTGAAAATTGAGTGTTTGATAAAAGTTGGTTTCGATTATCAATTTGATATTTAATTTTGTGAATAAAATCAGCTTTATAATAGTTTGTAAATAACTGCTCATTATTTAGTGTAGCCCCCCCCTCATTACCCCAGTTTTTATANCCATGTAATCTATTGCTACCCATTCTAAGATTGTCAGCAGACTTAATAGAAAANCCACTTATTTGACTGATTTTTTTNGANTAGTAGCGACCAAGAAGGTTGGTTGTTACAGCATTGTTNCTGCTTTCAAATATTTGCCTAATAACTAATTGATTAGTGTCTATAGGATCTNCNGTNTTAAAAATNAGCGCNCCCCCCATTGCNCCNCTACCATATGCAACAGAAGAAGGGCCTGAGAGAAGGTCTATTGATTTAATAAAAAAAGGATTAATCGTAGATGAGCTTTGNACATGNCCGCTTCTNTAAATTGTATTATTCAGCATGANCCCATCAACAATTAACAACAACCTATTNGCCTCCATCCCCCTGTAGTTAGGNCTGCCACCNCCAGCTTGACTTTCTTGAACAACAACAGAAGATGTNCTAGCAATCAAATCTGCACTTGATGTTTCTATTAAATTCACGCCTTTAGGTTTAATTGTAAAAACAGGATATTTTTTTGAAAGAGGAGTTTTGTTGTTTTCNGTAAGCACAATATCTGGCAANATATTTGTCATCTNTTTTAGATAAATAATACTATCTCTAAGAGCTTCTTTAATTATATTTTTTNTTTTATATGAAACATGTGATATTACAATCACCTCATTATTTTTAAACAAACTTAAATCTGCTTTTCCATCACTATTACTAATTACCCCAAAACTATTTGANCTAATNTTTGCATTTGTAATAGGNTTNTTTAACAAACTNTCTTTAATTATCACCGTTTGTCCAAAACCACNTTGNANANANATTATCATTAATAANAATAAAAATCTAATCATACTCTAAGATTTTGTATTACTAAATGTGACTTTAGACTACTTAAATTGTAATTATGAAGCTGATAGTATAAAAATANATCTTCAAGTATTTCTGCTTTTTTANTTTGAATGATGCTACANTCACTATTANNCATTAGCGACTTNAGTATAGATGTTTTATTTTTATTCAAAGTGTTTCTTTCATCAANATTTTTATCNACAAAACACCCTTCGCTTAGATTGAAATAAGGTAGGTCAAAACNGTCTTTTGAAGGATAAAANCCTAAATGCGCTGATAAATCAAGCATGTATTTTAAAATAAAATTTGACTCTATTTTTGAGGCTTGTTGCAGCTCTTGTGCGCGACCCCAAACAAACTTAAATAAAGAATCATTTCTTTCTCTTTCTTGCAGGGTTTTCGAGTTTAACTCNGCTAAAAAAAATGCAATAAACTTTTTATACATATTTTTTTTTGAGAAATTAATTGAATCNACCACACTTACTTCTGAAAGAAANTGCAAAGANTTTTTTGGNTTGTAATTTGCAGAAATATTTATTAATGTAAATGGCTCAAAAAAAACGATCTTTTTCTTGGATTTTTTACTTCTTGCACCTTTAATAATAAAGCTTTGTAATCCATGTTCTTTAGTTAAAATTTTGCTTATTATGGAGGTGTCNCCATATTTTATATATGTTAGCGCAATACCGGTTGTTTTGTATTTCATCTAATTAATAAATAATATTTTGCTCACCATTTTTTCTTCACCAAACATNTTTGTGCTNAANACAAGGTANATACCNGTNGCTACTCTTTCATTAAATTTATTTTTACCGCTCCAGATGGCTTGCCCCCCATTTGCTATTGTCTCAAAAACAATTTCACCTGAAACATCGGTTATTTTAACCCTGGCATCAGTAACCAGACCACTTATGGCTATAGGACCACTATAATTTTCTCGTACGGGATTAGGAAAAACTTTTGTGCTTCCTTGATTAGAAGACCCTTCTGTGGCGTCCGACCTATATGACATCAATCCTTTTTCTGTTGCTATAAAGACTTCTCCGTTGTTAGGGTTAATCACAATGTCGACAATGTTATTTGAAAAAAGAGGGCTGTTGTTTTTCGTAAAATGAAGAATCTCTTCTTGCCCATCTTTTGAAAGTAAAAAAACGCCAGACTTTTCCGTTCCAATCCATTTTCTATTAGCTCCATCTACTGTAATGCACTTCACCCTTTCTTCACTTAAAAGGTATTGTCCATAATTCCCTTCAGTAATTAGAATTTGTTGAGCATCATAGTTAAAATCTGAAAAAACTAAACCTGGGCTATAGAAAACGGTAACCCCCTTATCTGTACCGACCCATATAGCTCCCTCTAGATCTTCTGCTATACTATATGTTTGCATTGAAGGAAGATTTCCCGAACCTATGTTTGTATTTAGAATTTTATATTGGTCATCTTCATTGTTTGCCAATGTGTTATTATCATTATAAACAAACAGCCCTCCCCCTCTAGCAATAACCCCCCATTTATTTCCAGATTGATCAATTAATAAATCATCAAAAAATAAGTCAACTTGATTTTGGTTCATGCTATAGGAATACCACTGGTTGTCAAGTGTTTTTACTACAAGAGGATGATTAACCTCTGAGCTTATCGCCCAAAGGTTTCCATTTTTATCAAACTTAATGTCAGAAATTCGGATTCTATTGTTTGAATAATAGGTTGTGTCTAAAACCCCATTTGTATTAGCATAACCATGTTTTACAACCAACTCTCCATTTTTCATCTCACTTATTCCATGATACCAAGAGGCATAATATTCGGTCTCGCCCCACACGCCAACTTCGAGGATATCCCTTGCATTGCCCAACTTATATCGATCATAGTTTATCCATGAGTCATAATTATCTTTTATAGAAACCCCATCGTCTATAAGAGCGTTAGCCCCAAAATTAGCATGACCCCCGTGGCACTGATATAGCTTACCTCCTGCAAAAACCAAACTATATACTTCATTTCTTTTGGGCCCTTCTGGAACAAAGCTCTCTACATAAATGTTATTTTCAAACCTCAATATCCCATTTATAGAGTCTGCCACCCAGATAGTGTTTTCATTGTCATTAATTGCAAACATGACATTAGAAAACAGAGGGCTTGTTATTTCGGTAGCTACATTGTTTTCGCTAACAACCTCTATTTTATCTACAAATGTTTTTATTAATTTATTGTTGTAACTAATACTCTTTATATCAACAGTTGTGTCAACATAAATATTTTCATTAGCACAAATGATATTATCATAATTTACACTGTTTGAAAATCCGGGTAAAACATTCCAGCTGTTAAAATCAGACAAAGTCATAGAGTTTATATCAGCATAAAACACCCCACTAGATGTCGCCGCTATAATTGAGTCTCCCAAGAAAGCACACCCTCTAACCTCAAATATCTCGCTATTGTTTCCAATATTGTAAGTGTCTTTAATTTCTTCTCTATCTAAATTAACAAGAACCATCCCAAAAGAACACGAGAGATAAAGAATATTTTCTTTTACCGCCACATTATAGATTTCTTTTTGGCCGGCTATTTCTTTTCTTTTTATATCTGAAACATTAATGACCTGCTCGTTTTTTATTAAATCTATGTTGCAGTTGTCATACACGACAATTATCACATTAACATCCTTAGCGAAAGCAACATATTTCACCTCCAAGTCTGATAGGCCGTTAATTTTAGACATTCTATTAATAGTATAGTCGTCTTTATTAATATAAAACAAACCTCCACTTGCCACACAATATATTTTGTTATTTGCTTCAGCAATATGAGCCGCTGAATTATAAGACAAATAGTTTTTCCAGCTTCCAATACTTACATCTTGAGAAGCCATATATAGGGGAAAAAAAAGAAGAATTAACTTTTTCATATCGTAAAGCAATAATAACACATTCACGGGAGATAACTAATTAAAGAATAAAAAATTGTATTGTTAAAACTTATATTATTTTTGCTTCTCTTGGCCTAGTAGTTCAACTGGATAGAATATCAGATTTCGGCTCTGACGGTTGGGGGTTCGAGTCCCTCCTAGGTCACAAGAAATATATATTTTTGTAAAAAAAAACAAAAAACATGAAGAAGACACTTTTAATTTTTTCGTTAACCTTTTCTGTGCTTTTGACCGCCCAAGAGCCTTGTGATATTCCTTGTGAAAAAAAGGTTAAAAAGAGTAAAGAAATTTTTAATAATGCCAAGTACACAGGCTGTGTTAACTTATTTAATCAGCCTCATGGCTTTGGCACAATTGATTTTGGCAAAGAAACAAGATCGGGCTGCTGGAAAGATGGACAAGAACATGGGGAATTCACAATTACTTACAAAGATGGTTTTATAAAGTACTGTTCATACGTAGAGGGCGTTAAAGGAGATTGCCGTACTTTAATAGATAACATTTACGATGTAAACGATATTAAAACTGAAAAAAACTCTTTTGATATAGGGTTAATCAGCAATCAAGGTCATGATTTTATTCCACTAACAATCTCTGGGAAAAAGGATGTTTGGATGTATGACACTGGTGCTTCTGGAAACACTATGACTAGAGAGTTCTTTAATAAACTGCCTAAATATACCTACAAAAAACTCTATACATCAAAAGGGGAAAAAGATAAACATATTCGTTTTAAAATAGCTGATGGAAGTTATGCTAAGGTTGAATTTTATTTAATTGACAAAATAACAATTCAGGATATAGAAGTTCACAATGTTGTATTTGGCGTACATAAAAAAAGGGGGGCTAATTTACTTGGAAATGATTTTTGGAACAAATTTTCAAAAAAATTCCCGCCTAGTGAAGGAAAGATAAAGGTTGTTAAGTAGACTTTACTCTACTTTAAATATAAAGTAAACAGGCAGATGATCTGAAAACCCTTTGTACCAGCTGTCTCTTCCAAAAGTTCTATTAGGAACACGTATTCCATTTTGCTTGGTGTGAAGCATCCACTCTTCATCTAGAACATCAAAATCTATAGCTTTCAATTTAGAGTCTTTATTTAGAAAATTATTTGACACAATAATTTGGTCTAAAAAACCCCACTGATTGTCCCAGCTGTAAGACCCCCTATCTTCCCAGTCCTTTAGATTGCATAAATTTGTTAGGCTTTCTTGTACTAATACGTTTTGAACACTATTGTTACTCGGATAGTCATTTAAGTCACCCATAACTATTAAAAAGTCATCCTTTTTCACTTTTTTTTCTATATGTTTTCTAAGAACAGATGCGGTAAAATCTCGCTTGTACTGCGTTTCTTTTTCCCCACCCCATCTTGATGGCCAGTGATTGACAAAAACATGTATTATTTCCTTTTCAAACCTTAGCTTGGCGTAAACAATATCTCTAGTTGGTCTTTTGGCTTCAGGGATTTTAATTTTAATAAACTCTTTATCCAACAATTCAAAGTTGTTGTCATATATTAAAGCACAATCAATACCCCTTCCATCAGGACTGTTTTTATGCACCACTGAATAATTATGGTTTTCAAAATAAGGATTTGAAAGCAGGTCGTTAATTACGGTTTTATTTTCTATTTCGCAAAGACCTATTATATTCGGGTATTTACTATTGTTTATTGATGAAAAAACCTTAGTTAACTGGCTTATTTTATGATTGTATTTTTCAGTATCCCAGTCTTTTTTTGATCCTGGTAAGAATTCATTATCATTTGTTTTAGGATCATCTATAGTATCAAATAAATTTTCAACATTATAGAACATTGTGAAGATTTCTTTGTTGCTTTGGGCACCAAGGTTTATCGACACTAGTATTGTTAGTGTGAATAGAGTTACAAATTTTATTTTTTTCATTTTATGGTGATTCTTTTTTCTGTTGAGCCATCGGAATATTTTATTATATACATCTTATTATCTAGCTGTTTTTTTTCTTTTCCTAATAAATCAACAATACTAATTATTCTTTTGTTTAATAAGGTTTGTTCGCTTAAGTTAGTTGTATTACACCAAACCTGCATGGTGTCAATTAAATTTATTTGATCGTTTAGTTCAGAATTAATATCTACATAAAAGTGCATAGGACCTGAAAAAGGCGGGTTGATAAAAATATTATTTAAAAAAATATTACTTACATAGCCACTGGTATAGTTATTCCCGTCATTAGGGGAGCTTGAGCTAACCTTTATTCCCCCATTATCGTTTTCTATAGAGAAGAAACCAATTAAGGAACCTGTAGAGTCATAAGAATTTATTATTGCATAGTTTTGCCCAAGTACAACACCAGCCGTTAGTATACCTGTAATTGTTTGAACTGAGGTTGTAGTTGTTGCATAACCTATGGTGTCGCCAAAGCTCATCGCACTAATATTAAAAGACCCCTTGTCAGAAGTTATAGTGCTTGTTCCAACATCAGGCTCATTATTAGCTTGTGTAACAGAAAGAAAAAGGTCTGCCGTGGCATTGCATTCTAATGTACTTAGGCTGTTATTAATAATTGGATTAAAAGGCGCGGGGACAAAGACGCCGGTCGTGAATGTATCGCTTTCAGACCAAAGTGAGCCAAGTATTGCTGAGGTGTCATGAAACGTTTGAACTTGCCATTCGTAGCTAGTACTTTGTTGAAGCAGGGGAATCAGCGCATTATTTAGTGGGTGATGAAATGGACCTAAGTTTGACCAATTNGTGGTTCCTAAAATTTTATACCTTATTTTATATCTATCTGCNCCACTNACNGTGTCCCAGTTTGCCTGAGCNTTGTTATAGTTTATGTTGGTGGTATATAAANTNCTGGTNTTTGGGCAAAGCGTTGTTGCTGTATAAAANGTGTCTTCAATAGACCAGCTTGANTTGTTNGTNTTANTAGTGTCACAATAAGTTTTTATTTGCCACACATANTAACTTAAGGAGTTTAGNCCNGAGATAATNTTGCTNTTTAGCGAGGAGTCGATATTATTTATAAACTGCCATGAAGAGCTCCCNACTTCTTTATATCTTATTCTATAATAATTAACATCTGAAGTTGTTGGTGTCCAATTAGCATCTGCACTGTAATAAAANANATTTGTTGTATATAGGCTTATTGGTGCAGTGCATTGTGCATTAATATTAAGCCCACAGAAAAAAACACAAATTATTATTAAAACTCTAATCATANCACAAAGTTACTTACATTTTTCTAAAAAACCACACTTTGNTGTAAAACCCTGATATACANNTGNTTNNAAAACAAAAAACCGTTGCATTTTACAAAAAAAACAACTAACACCACCGNAAAGAGTTAAAAGGCGCTTAAAGNGCCTAAAAAGCGGCTTAAAATTAGTCCTTTTTTTCAAAAACATAAATTGTGCTTGAAAAACCTCTTTTTGTAAGCCAGCCCACNATGTTTGATATNGCNCCAACTATAATCCCCTTTATAAATCTTTTTTTACCACTTTTGTATTCCTCNCTCAAAATAGAAACNTAAAATGAGTCAAAAAACATTGGTTTGNTTTNAGANAATATAAAGCCATGTTTTTTAAATATCTTTTCAATTGATTCTTTTGAAAAATGCCAGAAGTGAATTGGCACATCCCAGGCTGCCCAATGTTGNTTGTAGTAATNAGCATCCCAAGATTTGTAATTTGGGACNCCTATTATTAACTTTCCGTTATTTTTTATTATNCTATGTNTTTCTTTTATAAGCTTATTTAAATCGGGCATATGNTCTAGTNCATGCCACATAGTTATNCAGTCAAAAGAANCANGTTTATATTCCTCTAAGTTNGCCGACTCACTAACAGTTAAGTTATAATTTTTTTGGCACTGNCTTCTTGCTTTCTCTGAAGGTTCTATGCCNNACACATTGANCCCTTTAATTTGCGCCTCATTTAGAAACTCACCTGTTCCGCACCCTATATCTAGTAANCTTTTTGNGCCAAGCTTTCTAATCATAGANACCTTTTTTTTGATTGTAATCNGNCTAACNNTTTGGTAAAGAAAATTAAAAAACCCCTTTTTATTATTACTGTGTGAAATGTAGTTTTCAGNNTCGTAATATCNATCAATNTCGNTATTATTAGGGCGCGGGTTTGTGAAAACAAAACCACATGTTTCACATGAAACAATNTTAAAATCTTCTAAGGANGCACTATAATCTTTACACACCANTTTTAATCTAAAGCTTTTTCCACTGCATNCCGGGCNTGTTTTAATTTCTACACTCATCTTCCAAGATAAACTAGTAAGACGTTAATATCTGAAGGAGAGACTCCACTTATTCTTGAAGCCTGTCCAATTGTTTTGGGTTCAATCATTTTAAGTTTTTGCCTTCCTTCTGTTGATATTGAGTGAAGCTTTTCGAACTCAAANTCTTTAGGGATAATAATGTTTTCAAGTCTTTTCATTTTTTTTGCAGACTCCCTCTCTTTATTTAAATACCCTCCATATTTTATCTTTATTTCCGCCTGCTCAATTGAATCTGAGCAAAGCTTTTCTGTATTTAAAAAATGAGTCAGTTCAGTTATTTTTTTTAAATCACTAATTTGTATATGCGGTCTTAACAAAATAGTTTTTAATTTTACCTTCTGCTTTAGTTTAGCNGACCCTTTTTTTTCTAAAATAGGGTTAGCTGAATTGGGACTAACACTCTGCTTCTCCAAAAACGAGATTAACTTGTTAGTTTCTTCTTGTTTTTTAGCAAATTGATCTAGTCTTTNTTGTGATGCCAACCCTAAATCATAACCCTTTTTTGTTAACCTCTCATCAGCATTATCCTGNCTTAGAAGCAGTCTAAATTCTGCTCTTGATGTAAACATTCTGTAAGGCTCTTTTGTTCCTTTGGTTATCAAGTCATCAATTAAAACCCCTATGTAAGCATCAGATCTAGAAAGGATNAAGTNTTTNTTNTTAGATGTTTTTTGATGGGCATTAATTCCCGCAATTAAACCNTGACAAGCGGCNTCTTCATATCCNGTTGTNCCGTTNATTTGCCCGCAGAAAAACAAGTTNTCGATAAGCTTTGTTTCAAGAGTATGCTTAAGCTGCGTTGGAGGGAAGTAATCATATTCAATAGCNTANCCTGCNCTGAACATTTTTACNTTTTCTAATCCAGGNACTTTNTGNAAAGCTTTAATCTGAATNTCCTCTGGCAGNGAAGTNGAAAATCCATTNAGNTAGATCTCNATTGTGTTTCTNCCTTCAGGCTCAATAAACAATTGGTGTCTTTCCTTTTCTGCAAACCTCTCAATNTTNTCTTCTATTGTTGGACAATATCTGGGTCCCTTTCCAATTATTCTTCCAGAAAACATTGGTGAATCACCGAAACCTTTTTTTAAAATTTCATGAACCTCGGGGTTAGTATAAGTAATAAAACACGAATGTTGATTTTTAACTTTTTCTTTACTCATATATGAAAAACTTACAGGGTTTTCATCACCATATTGCTCCTCTGTTTTATCATAATTTATTGTCCTACCATCTAATCTTGGCGGAGTACCTGTTTTCATTCTTCCGTGAGTAAAACCTATGTCTATTAGCTGCTTTGTTATGCCCTCTGCTGATGGTTCTGCAGCTCGCCCCCCCTTATAGTTTTTTTGACCCAGATGAATAATACCATTTAAAAATGTACCACTACAAAGAACAACACTTTTTCCTTTGATTTCGATACCCATTTTAGTTATTAGGCCACAAACCACATTATTTTTAATTATTATTTCGTTTACAGTGTCTTGCCAAAAATCAATATTATTATTTTTTTCAAGAGCAATACGCCATTGTTTTTCAAATTCTTTCCTATCACATTGAGCCCTGGGACTCCACATTGCAGGCCCCTTACTTTTATTTAGCATTCTAAACTGAATAGTTGCTAAATCAGTAATTATACCAGACATACCCCCCAGAGCATCAATTTCTCTGATAATTTGCCCTTTTGCAATACCGCCCATTGCAGGATTACATGACATGCGAGCAATAGTTTCCATATTTTGAGTTATCAGTAAAACTTTTGAGCCCAGGGATGCTGCAGAATGCGCCGCCTCACAACCAGCATGCCCACCCCCAACAACAATAACATCATATGTTTCTTTTAACATCATAATTTAGAGAGATAATAATTTTCTTTAGACCTCATTATTTTAGCGTCTTCTTCTGATTTATCTTTATATCCCAGCAAATGTAATAAACCATGTGCCATAACTCTATTTAATTCTGTTGAAAATTTTTGATTATATAGCCTTGCATTTTCTTTTACCCTCTCTACACTTATTAAAATATCTCCGTGTATTTTATTTTTAGTTGAATAATCAAATGAAATGACATCTGTAAGGGTGTTGTGATTTAAGTATTTTATGTTTTTTTCTAATAAGAATTGGTCATTACAGAACACAATCACAATGTTTCCTAGGCTTTTATTTTCAGATAAAACGATCCCTTCTATCCATTTTTTATTTTCTTTTAACCCCTCCAGGTTTTCGTTAATATATTGAAAACTAATCATTTAGAATGCTGTTGAAATAAGAGTCCACTTTCTTTTTATAAAATGGACTAAGTTGTAATGGAACAGTTTTTAAAAGCTCTTCTTGATTCTTTTTTTGTTTTTCATNTTTAATCATCTCTAACGTTANATCATCAATTTCAAACNTCCACTCATTTGCTTCTCTTTTGTCNTCTTTNCCCTGTTCTCTTTCTGAATTTTCTGCTTCTAAAAGCCTAGTTAATATNTCTTCCTGCCTATTTATTGTTTCTTGAGTAATATTATTGTTAATTATATCTTTTTCATTTTTTTCCATTTCTTCAATTATCTTATCTAGCTGATTTTTTTCTTGATTATTGGTTAGATTATTTCTCATTTCTAGCAATTGCTTTTTAATNTGCTCTTGTTGTTTTGCTAANTGCATTAATATTTGTGATTGNTTTTCNCCAGGTTTATCNCCTTTGTTTTTCCCATTTTTTAATTTTTTCATTAATTTTTCTTGTGCTTTTTTCATTTCAGATAATGAAGGCTTATTACAGTTTGGATTTGGCTTGTTGCAATTTTTAGGCTTGTTACAATTAGAAGGAGGCATTTCAAGCTGCATTTGCTCTATTATTTCTGACAATAATAAAGCTAAATTATTAACTGAAGTCATAACAAACTGTTGNTTTTCTGNTGCTTTATTAATTTGTCTTTGTTCTAACACCTTGGTTACAATTTGCATATTATTTTTTATAGATGAAATCTCCTTATTAATAGTTGACTGTATCTGCACAACCCTTTTGCTTAAGGCAAATAATGAGTCTTCAATAATCAAGCTATTNTCTGCTAATTTTTTTTGTTGCTGAACTAATTGTACAAATTCAGGACTATTTTTTGGTATATTCTTTGCTTCATTCATTAAATCTTCCTGATCAAAGGAAAGTTTAATTAAGTTCTCAAGGATCTTTCTTAAGGCATCCATATCTTCATAATATTGCTCTTCNGATGAAGATTTTTGCATTTTTTCAAGCTCTTGTTGTAATTGTGTCAAGTCATCAACTACTTTTTGTTGTGATTTGGCTGACTTATTTTTATTTCCTTTTTTTAGATTATCAGANCTCTCTTTCATGTTTTCTTGTATACTTTTTTCAATAGATTGCGTTTTAGGCATCTCATTTTTATTCTCAAGTTGCATGTTTTTTTCTCTTAAATCATCCATTTCANCTTGTAAATCACCCATTTCTTTATTTAAACTNTCTTGTTTANNAGCAAGATCTTTTTTGTNGTTCTTTNCAGAAGTAGTTTCTTCTTTTAGCTTTTCTTGATCTTCTTTTAGTTTTTCAATTTTATTTAAAATTTCTTCAGTTTTTTGCTCAAACTCTAGTTGCTTGAGTAATTCAAGNTCTCTATCTAACTCTTTTTCAACGTCAAAATTTTGATTTTCAATNTCCTCAAGTAAATTTTTTAATTGCTCTTTATTTGTATCTTTTAANAANTCCTCCATTTCTTTTAATAATTCNTTCATTTCTTCATCAAAAACATTTTTCATTAATTCATCTAATTGTTTTTGTTTTTCAAGGATTTCTGAATTTAATTTTTCTTTTGTTTTTATNTTCTGNGTACTTAGTTCTTGTGTTTTTGCTATTTGCTCTTCTAACTTTTTTTGTTTTTCAAGAATGTTTTTTGCTTTTTCTTTTTCTTGCCANCCAAGCTCTTTTTTATTTAAAATTAGTTCATTTAATTCTTTGATNTCGTTTTTAATTTCTTGAGCTATAGAAATAGATTGATTTAACCCGCTCTTNATATTTTCNANCTCTAAATTTNCTTTNTCACTAAGCTGTTTTAATGTAGGNTCAANATANGAAAAGCTTTTACTTTTAGTGTNCTTTGANCCATTTACACCGTCATTATCCCAAATTTTAAAATAATAATTAATTTTTTCTCCAGCATTTAGCTCTAATTTGTCAAATGAAAAGACAAAAAAGAAATTATCTAAATGTGTTTTTTGAANNTCNACTTCTTTTGAAAAGAGAGNGAGACTATCCCTTTCATAAANAAACTCTAATTTTGTTAATCCATAATCATCTTGAACGATGCCNGAGAATGAATAGAGNTTATTNATGCTNTCTATCTTTTGCGCAAATGAAATTTTAGGAAATTCATCTTTTATNACATTAATAAAATATGAAAGAGTATCACTTAGCTGATTATTATTTTTTGTNGATATGGCATATTTACTATTNCTAAATATTTTTTTTGTTATTAGCAATTCNTTTTTTTCTGATTGTCCAATTATATTTTTATTTAAAATAAATGAATTTTGATGTGAGTTTTCAAACAGCACCNTCCATTTNACTAAACTTCCCTCATAAATAACTATATCTCCACTTGATGTAATCTTATCATTTTTTTTGCCAGTATATTTCGGCGGATTAACATCAATTTCAACATTTACAATTTTAGGCTGCATNAGGCATATAATACTATATGGCCTNCTTGTGTACCCTCCNGCAAAAAATTGAAATTTGATGTTAGAACTAACGTGCCTAAAGTTGAATTCAAAATAGTTNNCATCTAATTTATTTAATTTAAACTTATTGCCATTTTGAATTANAAAAACTTCATTAGGTATTTCTTNTCCGCTTAANCTGACNTTTAGCTTAAAATCTTCAAATTGTATACAATTTAAATCCTTATTCAAAAGAANATATTTAAATGGGGGTGATGGCTCAAAAAANGTGTTGTGTTTAATTATTCTGGCAGAGCTTTCAGTTAAAANATATTNGTTNCCTGAAANAAAAAAAAGAATAATAATGATTAAAGGAGCCGTTATCCATCTAATTTGCTTTTTATTTAACGAAAAATTTATTGCATTTTTAAAGCTGATTGATTCAATTNTTTTGCTTTTTTGGTCAATGCTTGCATTTATTAAATCATTTTCTTCTTCTGAAAGCTCTGANAGCTCAAGAATATTTAANAACTTGTCATCTACTTCTTTAAAATGTTTTCCAATTATTTTTGCAGCATCCTTATAGCTAAGAGTATTGCCAATTTTCAGAATTTTTAAAGANGGAACAATGATATATTTTAAAATAATAAAAAAGGAAATAACAATATAACTCCAAAATAAAAAGGTTCNTCCTTGTACATTTAAAGCAGAGAAGTATTCAATAGATGAAAACAGGATAAAGAAAATNAGNAAAATAGAAATGACNTAAAGACCTCCTTTTATTAGTTGGTTTANATANTATTTTTTGATAAATTTATTTAATTTTTCAAATAATATATTTTGCTTTTTATTCTTCACATTTACAAAAGTACAATTTTATNNCCTTATCATTAAANTTATATACATAAAGCATATCTTTGNGTNNAATTTATCAAAAAAAAGATGTCAAAAATAAGAGTGAGNTTTGCCCCAAGTCCAACAGGACCATTGCACATGGGNGGAGTAAGAACAGCTTTGTATAACTATTTATTTGCTAAGCAAAATTCTGGTAAAATTATTCTTAGAATTGAAGANACAGATCAAAACAGGTTTGTAGAAGGAGCAGAAGAATATTTNGTCGATTCTTTAAAGTGGTGTGGTATTAATTTTGATGAGTCAATTATTGATGGNGGAGACTTTGGGCCATACAGGCAGTCTGAACGCAAACAACTATATAAGCCGTATGCTGAACAACTTGTACAAAACGGCTATGCTTACTATGCTTTTGATACANCCGAAGACCTTGATTTAATGAGAGAAAGAATGAAAAACGCAGGCGTTCCTGCACCGCAATATAATCATATNACAAGAGANTCNATGAAGAANTCNNTGGTTCTTTCAAAAGATGAGGTGCNGTCTAAAATTGANGGAGGAGNACCATACGTNATTAGAATAAAACTTCCTCGAAATGAAGAAATAAAATTAAACGATATTATTAGNGGNTGGGTTGTTGTCAANACAAATAATATGGATGATAAAGTNATATTCAAGTCTGATGGAATGCCAACATATCACTTAGCGAATGTAGTAGATGATTATCTTATGAAAATCTCTCATGTTATTAGNGGAGAGGAATGGTTGCCTTCAGCGCCACTACATGTNTTATTATACAGGTATTTAGGNTGGGAACAGCATATACCCAAATTTGCACATCTCCCGCTAATATTAAGACCTGATGGAAATGGTAAGTTAAGCAAAAGAGATGGGGATCGCTTAGGNTTTCCTGTAT
Organism: Flavobacteriales bacterium; assembly: GCA_002711125.1. Taxonomy (GTDB): domain Bacteria; phylum Bacteroidota; class Bacteroidia; order Flavobacteriales; family BACL11. The sequence continues at coordinate 330,628 of PAHN01000010.1, read as the reverse complement.
TTCCAACAGAATGGACCAATCCTAAAAATGGANATGTTAGTAGGGGTTATAGAGAAAGNGGGTATTTACCAGAAGCNTTCATTAATATGTTAGCNTTTCTTGGTTGGAATCCAGGAAGTCAACAAGAATTGTTTAAAATGGATGAATTATGCAAGCATTTTAGNTTNGAAAGGGTAGGTAAGTCTGGAGCNAANTTTGATTTTGACAAAACAAGATGGTTTAATCAGCAATANTTANGAGCAAAACCTAAAGAGGAATTGTCAAAAGATTTACAAGTAATATTAAAGNAAAATNGAATAGAGCTTCAAGATACTTTTGTGGAAAAAGTATGCGAACANTTGAAAGAGAGAGCAACATTTGTGAAAGACATGTGGACAGAAGGAAAATATTATTTTGTTGCNCCCANATCTTATGANACAAAAACTATTCAAAAAAAATGGAAAAAAGAAACTCCTAGCTTATTACATGATTTTAAAAACAGACTAATGAAGCTATCTAAATTTTCATCTGAAAAAATAGAGTCTGAATTTAAATCTTTCTTGAACGAAAAAAATATAGGTATGGGAAAACTGTTGCCGGCGCTTAGAGTTTGTATAACAGGACTTGGAGTGGGGCCTTCTTTATTTAATATTGCATCATTAATAGGTCAAGAAGAAACAATAAAAAGAATAGAGACTGCTATAGAAAAAATAAACTAATGGGATTGATTACTGTAGAGGGTATACGCATTTTTGCCTATCATGGACATTTGCCTGAAGAGGCAACACTGGGAGGTCATTTTGTTGTGAATGTTTGGGTAAGTTTAGACACCAATAAAGTAGAAAAAACTGATGACTTGAACGACACGGTAGATTATGTGAAAATAATTGAAGTAGTCAAACAGCAAATGGCAATAAGAGCAAAAATGATTGAGGTGCCTGCGAAAAAAATTGTAGATGAAATATTATCATTAAATAACGTACAAAAAGTCAAGGTTGAGGTGGAAAAATCTCAACCTCCAATAGAGGCTACTTTTGATAAAATTTCTGTGACTATTGAAGGAAAGAATTAAGTAAATATTTTAGATTTACTTTTTTAGAAATTATAGAATATAACTTGTCTTCTGCAACTCTTTCTTGAGTCATAGAATCCCTATCTCGTAATGTAACGGTATTATCATTTAAAGTTTGATGGTCTACCGTAATACAAAAAGGAGTCCCAATAGCATCTTGCCTTCTGTACCTTTTTCCAATAGAATCTTTTTCTTCATACTGACAATTAAAATCTAATTGAAGTGATTGTATAATTTGTTTTGCTTTTTCTGGCATTCCATCTTTTTTGGTAAGCGGTAAGACAGCTGCTTTTAAAGGAGCTAAAGGGGGCGGTATTTTAAGAACGACCCTGCTTTCACCACTCTCTAATTCTTCCTCAACAAAAGAATGACTTAATACAGCAAGAAACATTCTGTCTAAACCAATAGAAGTTTCTATAACATATGGCACATAACTTTCGTTAATTTCTGAATCAAAGTATTGCATTTTTTTTCCAGAGAACTTTTGATGTGATTTTAAATCAAAATCTGTCCTGGAGTGGACTCCCTCTAATTCTTTAAAGCCAAAGGGAAAATTAAATTCAATATCTGCAGCAGCATTAGCGTAATGAGCCAGTGTTTCATGATCATGAAGACGATATTTGTTTTCCCCCATGTTGAGAGCCTGATGCCATTTCAGCCTAAAATCTTTCCAATACTTAAACCACCTCATTTCCTCCCCAGGACGAACAAAAAATTGCATTTCCATTTGTTCAAACTCTCTCATTCTAAAGATAAATTGTCGAGCAACAATTTCATTTCTGAATGCCTTGCCGATTTGAGCAACTCCAAAAGGAATTTTCAATCGTGTAGTTTTTTGGACGTTTAAAAAGTTTACAAATATTCCTTGAGCTGTTTCTGGCCTTAAATATATATCTGATGATGAATCTTCAGTAGCGCCTATTTTTGTTTTAAACATCAAATTAAATTGTCTAACATCTGTCCAGTTATTCGTGCCAGATATAGGACACTTGATTTCTAACTCCTCAATTAAAGATTTAAAACCGACCAAATCATTATTAGAAAGAAATTTGTTCATTTTTGCTTTGATTGCATCAATTTTTTTAACTCTCTCTAAAACTCTAAAATTTGTAGAAATAAATTCATTTCTGTTATAATTATCTCCATAGCGTTTTGCAGCTTTTACACAATCCTTGTCAATTTTAGCTTCAATTTTTGTTATATAATCTTCAATTAAAACATCTGCTCTATATCTCTTTTTAGAATCTTTATTATCTATTAACGGGTCATTAAAAGCATCAGTATGACCAGAGGCTTTCCATGTAGTTGGATGCATAAAAATTGCAGAATCTAGTCCAACAATATTTTTATGCATGTTTACCATTGATTTCCACCAATAGTTCTTAATATTATTTTTTAATTCTACCCCAAAAGGACCATAATCGTAAGCTGCTGCCAAGCCATCATATACTTCTGAGGACTGAAATACATATCCGTATTCTTTTGCATGAGATATTATCTTTTTAAAAATGTCTTCATAATTTGCCATAACGCAAAAATAATAAATCAAAAGATTATTTATGTAGATTTGCTACATGATTCAAATAGATAATAAAATAATTTCATTAGATATATTTGAAAATCATTTTGCATGTGACTTAAATTCCTGTAAAGGAGCATGTTGTGTTGAAGGNGATTCTGGTGCGCCNCTTTTGTTGGCTGAAAAAAANATATTAGAAGAAATCTATAANAAAATAAAGCCATATATGAGGNAAGAAGGTATTGATGTAGTAGAAAAAGAGGGNCCAACAGTAATTGACATAGANGGGGATTTAACAACNACATTAGTAAAAAATAAAGAATGTTCTTTTGTGGTATTTGAAAATGGCATTGCTAAATGTTCTATTGAACAAGCATATAATGATAATATAATAGATTTTAAAAAACCTATTTCTTGTCATCTTTTTCCNATTCGAATAACTGAATATTCAAATTTTGACGCAATAAACTATGANAAAATCAAAATTTGTGAGCCTGCNTGTNAATGTGGGAGCAATTTAAAACTCCCNCTNTTTGTTTTTTTAAAACAAGCGATTATTCGNAAGTATGGTGGGGATTTTTACAAAGAACTATTGNTTGTCTCAAAACACCTAAANAGANAATTAGANAATTAANTTATAAATTAAAATAAAATCAGAAANAACGAAATTATTTAAANGCGTTTTCACCAGTAATATCCATGCCAGTTATTAGTAAGTGAATATCATGTGTTCCTTCATATGTAATTACAGATTCTAAATTCATCATATGTCTCATAATAGAGTATTCACCAGTAATCCCCATNGCACCTAAAATTTGCCTTGATTCTCTTGCAATATTTAAGGCCATGTCAACATTATTTCTTTTACACATAGANATTTGAGCACTAGTCGCCCTACCATCGTTTCTTAAAACTCCCAGTCTCCAGGTTAAAAACTGNGCCTTTGTGATTTCAGTTATCATTTCTGCTAATTTTTTTTGTTGTAATTGAAATGAAGCTATTGGCTTTCCAAATTGAATTCTTTCTTTAGCGTACCTCAATGCAGTATCATAACAATCCATAGCGGTNCCAATTGTTCCCCATGCGATTCCATATCTAGCAGAGTCCAAACATGANAANGGAGCTCCTAATCCATCTTTTAGAGGTAATATATTCTTTTCGGGAATTTTTACATTATCAAAAACTAATTCACCNGTNGCGGAAGCTCTTAAGCTCCATTTGTCATGAGTTTCAGGAGTTGTAAAACCTTCCATTCCNCTCTCAACAATAACNCCTTTGATTCTNCCNTCTTCATTTTTTGCCCATACNACAGCAATGTCTGCAAAAGGAGCATTTGATATCCACATTTTTGCNCCATTTAAAANATANNCATCTCCTTCTTTTTTAATATTTGTTATCATNCCNCCAGGATTNGATCCAAAGTCAGGCTCAGTTAAACCAAAACANCCCATATATTCTCCAGTNGCAAGTTTTGGTAAAAATTTATTTTTTTGCTCTTCGCTTCCATATTTCCATATGGGNTACATAACAAGAGAAGATTGCACNGAAGCAGTTGACCTTACNCCGCTATCTCCTCTTTCTAACTCTTGCATAATTAAACCATAAGAAATTTGATCCAAACCAGAACCTCCGAATTGCTGAGGGATGTATGGTCCAAAAGCTCCTATCTCTCCTAATCCNGTAATGATTNTTTTAGGAAACTCTGCTTTTTGACAAGCTTCTTCAATAATAGGTGAAATTTCTCTTTTAACCCAATCTCTTGCTGCATTTCTTATTAATAAATGCTCCTCAGAAAGTAATTCGTCCATCATAAAATAATCAGGCGCTTGATATAAATCTTGTTTCATAATTCAGTATATATTTTTTTACAAAAATAATTTATTTAAATAAAAAGACCAGAACATAATATATCTTTGTTTCCATTATTATAATTTTTGCTAAATGAGTCTTCAAGATATATTTTTTGTACTAATCTTATTTTCCTTTTTATTAGTCTCAATCATAAAAGGGTTTTACTGGAAGCATGCTAAATTGTTATATATGGGTGTTATTGCTCANAGGNATTCTAACCAGTANCTTAGAGAAGAAAACGCATTTATTTATAGACTAAATTTAATTACATTTTTACTAATGATTATTAATTTTTCACTTGTTTTAGCAAAAANACACCCTTCTTTTAGCTTAAACACANTGATTATGATATTCACAATTTTACTTATTTATTATTTAGTAAAAAAAATAATNGTAGTGTTGCTTGGCAANCTATTTAAACAAAATGATCTTGCTAAATTAACAATATTTTTCTCTCTATTATTTGACAAAACCCTTGCTTTTATAATTACACCACTTGTTGTAATTTCNCATTNTTTTNTTTTTGAAATNACTCATATAANATTAACATTNATATTGATAATTACTATTCTTTTTTTATTATTAAAAATGTTTTGGTTTTTTAAAATAGGCAGAAGTTCTTTTGGTATATCTAGTTTTTATATTTTTTTGTATCTTTGCGTTGTAGAAATTTCACCAATATTGCTACTTAAAAAAGGGTTTTTTAATTAAAATTATANAATGGTCGAAATAAAAAAAAAGGTTAAAAAGNTTTTAATTTCACAGCCACAACCTGAAGGNAANTCCCCNTATGCTATATTAGAAAAAAAACATAAGGTAAAAATTGACTTTATACCTTTTATGCATGTTTCTGAAATTACGGCTATGGAGTTTAAGGAGCAGCGTATTTCAATATTAAATCACGANGCNGTTATTTTCACATCAAAAAATGCTATGGACCATTATTTTGGAATGATGGAGAAATTAAGATTGAGAATTCCTGACTACACAAAGTATTTTTGTGTTTCCGAAGCNATTGCTCANTATNTGCAAAACTTTATTACTTATAGGAAAAGAAAAATTTTCACAGGAGAACAAACTCTTGCNAGCCTAATTCCTATTATGAAAAAACATAGTGANTCTAAGTTTATTTTNCCATGNTCTGATTTGCTCAAAAATGTAATGAATAAATCTCTTGAGGCTAGTGGATTAAACTATACAAAAGCTCAAATGTATAAAGTTTCATGNTCAGATTTATCTGATTTGTCAGANGTTAAATATGATATTTTAGTTTTCTTTAGTCCTACGGGAGTTAAATCTTTACTTGAAAACTTTCCTAATTTTAAGCAAGAGGAAACAAGAATAGCTGTATTTGGCCCTACTACTATAAAATCAGTTGAAGATAATGGTTTGAGAGTTGATATTGCAGCTCCCAACAAACAAACCCCTTCTATGTTAATGGCTCTCGATAANTATATTAAAGAGGCTAATAAAAGGGTTAGACGCTAAGTANTAAAAAATTACAAAACGATTAANAACCCTAAAAATGTTTGAGTTTTCAAAAACACAAAAATTATGTAGTGAAGANCTTATTAATAGACTNTTTGAAAGAGGTAATTCAATTACAGANTCTCCATTTAGNNTTGTGTGGTTNCTAGAGTCAAACAACGACAATGTTTATATCAAAACTTTAATTAGTGTTTCAAAAAAGCGATTAAAGTTGGCAAAAGATAGAAATCTTATAAAGAGAAGAGTTAGGGAGGTTTTTAGGTTAAACNGTATAGACCTAAAANACCATTTACAATCAAAAAAATTACAACTTAANTTGGGAATAATCTACAATCAAGATAAAATATNTGATTCTTCTTTTATNGAAAAAAAAATAAACTTACTTTTAACNCGTTTAATAACACAGTTATGAATATTGTATTCNCTTTTTTTTTAAAAGTTATAATTAGGTTATATCAAAGGGTTATTTCTCCACTAACCAANTCTAGCTGTAGATTTACTCCTACTTGTTCTCAATACGCACTTGNTTCAATTAAAAAGCACGGGCCATTTGTTGGCTTAAAACTTNCAATAAAAAGGATTTTAAAATGTCACCCATGGGGCGGAAGCGGATATGACCCAGTAAAATAATAAATTATGAAGAGAAAATACCAACTTATAATACTAGTTCTAACTATAGCGTTATCNTCTTATATTTCNTTAAGCTATTCNGATAATTATTTTGAAACGTCTAAAAACATAGATATTTTCACTAGTATATACAAAGAACTNAATACTTTTTATGTTGACGAAACAGANCCTGGTATTTTNATGCAAGAAGCAATAGATGCNATGCTGAAATCACTAGACCCATACACTCAATATATTCCTGAGTCTGAGATNGAGGATTTTAAACTCCAAACTACGGGTCAATATGGAGGNATTGGAGCTATGATTACAAAGATTGGTGAATATGTAGTTATTTCTGAACCATACGAGGGCTTTCCTGCCCAAAAANCAGGTNTACTTCCGGGNGACCAAATACTTGAGATTAATGGTGTAAGTGCTAAAGGTAAATCCACAGAAGATGTAAGTAAAATTTTAAGAGGACANCCAAATACATCAGTAACNCTCTTNATTAAAAGACCTCATNTAGAAAAACATTTTAANGTTACTTTTAANAGAGAGAAAGTTTCTGTCCCAAGTGTCCCATATTCAGCTTATATTAGTGNNGGTATAGGATATGTTAGACTAAATAGTTTTACAAAAAATTGTGCGAAGAATGTAAAAAGTGCCATNGTAGAATTAAGTAATGANCANAAGATGGATGGATTAATATTNGATTTANGAGGTAATCCGGGAGGGNTGTTAAATGAATCAGTTGATATTGTTAACCTTTTTGTGGAAAAGGGTGTTGAGGTAGTTAATACCAAAGGAAAAATTAAATCTTGGGACAAATCTTATGTAGCTAATAAAACNCCACTAGATACTGAAGTNCCATTGGTTNTTTTGATTAATTCTGGATCNGCATCTGCATCAGAAATTGTTTCTGGAGCAATTCAAGATTTAGATAGAGGGGTAGTTATAGGAGAAAGAAGTTTTGGAAAAGGACTNGTTCAGCAAACAAGAAGACTNCCATANAANTCTCAGCTAAAACTTACAGTAGCAAAATATTATATTCCAAGNGGAAGATGCATCCAAGCATTAGATTACTCNANTAGAAATGATGATGGAAGCGTGGGGAAAGTTNCNGACTCTCTAATGACAACTTTTTANACAAAAAATGGAAGAGAAGTTAAAGACGGTGGNGGTATTTTACCAGACATTATTGTTGATCCAGGTGATTACGGTATGATTATNGCCTCTTTATACAGGGAGCGNTTGTTTTTTCATTATGCTAACTATTTCCGATTTCTGAACGACACAATTTCTGANGATTTTATTTTTTCTGATTTAGACTTCTCAAATTTCACATCTTACTTGTCAGATAAAGATTANACTTACAAAACANNAACAGAAAAGACATTGGAAAGNTTTAAAGAAGAAGCTGANAAAGAGGGATATTTTCAAGANTTATCAAACGAGTATGCTGTGTTANTTGACAAAATGCTNGCAAACAAAAATAATGATCTTAAAAAAAGTAANGAGGATATANAACAAATTTTAACGATGGAAATAATGAGTCGATATTATTACCAAAAAGGAAGAATAAAAGCTTCAATTAAATTTGACAAAGAGGTGGAAAAAGCGNTTGAAATATTACAAAATATTGAAAAGTATAATAACATTTTATCTAAAAAATAAAATAATTCTTTTTTAATGATTAACTCCTTTTCAAAAGNNCAACAGGTTTTATTTGTTTTATTAGGATTTTCNATTCCTATATCCATTGCATTCACNAATATATTATTNGCTTTAATTGCTTTNTGTTGGTTNGTTGAGGGTAATTTTAAAGAAAANTTTAACTANATAACTTCTTCCAAATGNTGCGNCTCAATGATTGCATTAATTATATTATATGTTTTTGGAATGTTGTGGGGTTCAAATCATAACAATGCAAATTGGCAGTTTCAAAAGCTAGCCCTTCTTTTATTTTTNCCAATACTNNCNACACTAGATTTAAATCGTAAAACAATGCAATATAGTNTTGTTGGATTTTTAATTATAAATTTTATTTCCGCTTGTTTTGCAATATTAATAAACTATNAAATANTCCAACCTCTAAGTCATTATACTTCCTTAAAAGAACCCTATTATGCAACATCGGCATTTATAAAGTATAATTATCATAACGTATTATTAGCCTTTTCTTCAATAATATGTTTGTATTTATTTTTAGAAAGGAAAACAAAATATAGATATATAATAGCGGTTTTCTTTATTGTATATGCTGTTAGTATTTTTACAGAAAGAGGCCGGGCTGGCCAGATTTTATTTAATATAGCTACACTTTTTTATATATTACGATATGCAAAAAGTAACGTTGGATTTAAACTATTCATAATTCGACTTATTGCTCTTTGTGCGATACTTTTTTCTTTTAATTTTATTATGTATCAAAATGTTAAAACCTATAAGAAAAGAGTTGAGGCAGTTACAGAAATAATAAAGAACAATGGAGAAAGAAAAGGATATAAAAGAGATATTCGATATGTTTTTGCAGAAGAAACAATAGAAGACATTTTAAAAAAACCCTTTTTTGGCTATGGAACAGGTTCATTTGGCTATATATTTCAAAACAAAATAAAAACATGTATTATAAGTGATGAATATGTGTTTTTTGATTGGACAACCCCTCACAATCAATATTTATATGTCTGGTTTGAAATCGGTTTGCTAGGCCTTTTATTTTTGATTTTGATTTTTTATTTTCAAGCAAAGCAATTATTAAAACAGCCTGATGGGTGTTTTAAAGTTTCTTTACCACTTTCTTTTTTGTTTTTAATGTTAATAGATTCTTATTTGTTTATATTTATTTTAATTACGGCATACATTTACCTATATACAATTTACAGTAGATATCATTTGGACTCAAAAGATATCAATGTATGAAAAAAATTGTTGTTTTTACAGGCGCAGGTATTAGCGCAGAGAGTGGACTAGTAACATTTAGAGATTCTGGAGGCCTGTGGGAGCAATACAAGATTGAAGATGTTGCGACCCCGGAAGCGTTTGCTAAAAACCCTGCCTTAGTTTTAAACTTCTATAATATCAGAAGAAAGCAACTTTTGAATACCAAGCCCAATAATGCCCATATTGCTTTAAATAGATTGTCTAGCAAATATCAACTTTCTATCATTACACAAAACATAGACGATTTACACGAAAGAAGTGGCTCTAAAAATGTTTTACACTTACATGGAAAACTAATGGAGTCAAAGAGTGTAAAAACAAATAAGACTTATCCTATTCAGGGTCATGAATTAAATCTTGGTGATTTATGCGAAAAAGGTTATCAGCTACGACCAAATGTTGTTTGGTTTGGAGAAGAAGTACCAGAAATGAAAAATGCTATTGAGACAGTAAGTCAAGCAAAAATTTTCATAATAATAGGCACATCATTAAATGTATACCCCGCGGCATCTTTATTAAATTATGCTAATTTAGCAGAAAGAATTATTTTGATAGACCCTCAAGGGTCTAAAATAAATGATATTGAGGTAATAAGAGATACAGCAACAAAAGCTGTTCCTTGTTTAGTTGAAGAGCTGTTAATATTTTAATTAAATTTATAAAAGAATAAAAATTATGACAACATTATTTCGGTTAATATTTTTAGAGCTTTTTATAATGAATTTTCTAATCAAGCAGAATTGTTTTGCAATACTTCTTATGATAACTGTGCTGTTATATTCAATGATGAAGGTGACCGTTTGTACTTGATACCATTAAGAGATTTACCTGGTGTTATAAATTAATCTGAGTAAACTCGTTTTATTCTTCTATTTAATGTTGAATAGATTTCGTATGGAATAGTATTTATCTTATCTGCTATTTCAAAAACGCTTAAATTGGGACCAAAAATCTCTACTCGGTCTCCCTCATTTGCTTTTACATTAGACACATCAACCATACAACTATCCATGCTAATTTTGCCAACGATGTTACATTTATTGTTGTTTATATAAACATGACCATTCCCATTGCTTAGCTGCCTGTTAAGACCATCCGCGTATCCAACCGGTATTACAGCAATTATCATATCTTTCTTTGCAGCAAAAGAAAAACCATAACCAATCGCTTCATCTTTTTTAATGCTTTTAATTTGCGTAATAACACTAACTAAAGAGCTAATTTGTGTTAGCTCTTTGTGTTTTGCGGCCCCCAAAAGGCCAATGCCAATTCTAACACCGCCCATTTGATGTTCATTAAAATTAATAACACCATTAGAATTAAGAATATGCTTATTTACAGTTTTACCTAAAATTGAATCGAATTGTTTTCCAATTAATTTAAATTGAGTGATTTGATTTAAGGTTTTCCTTTTTTTGTTTTTATCTTCAGATGCCGCTAAATGTGAACAAATAGAGTGTAATTTTAAGTGTTTATTTGCCCTTAACTTAGTTATGATTTTAGCAATGTCATTATTTTTGAACCCATAACGATTCATCCCGGTATCAAATTTAATATGGATATTTGTTTTCTTTTTATTTGTGCAATATAAATCTAATAGTTTATGATTATATAGAACAACATCTAAATTATTTTGTATAATATGATTATAACTTTTGACTCCAGGATTAGCAACAATGATTTTTATTTTGATTCCAGATTTCCTTAACACAACTCCTTCTTCAAAGTCGCTAACCCATAGAGCGTACACCCCAAGACCTTCTAGTCTTTTAGAAACTTCAATATCTCCATGCCCATAAGCAAATGCTTTTACAACAGCAATTATTCTAGTTGTTGGTTTTAAATTTCGTTTAAAAAACTCAAGGTTTTTTTCTAATTTTTTTAAATCTATATGAAGTATGGTTTCGCTTGCAGAGTTCATTTTAAGTTCGTTTTAAAACAGCCTCTACATAAAGGCTTATATTCTTCTTTTTGACCTAATTCAATAAGGTTTTTATTATTTGAGAACCTAAAAGAATGACTTGCCATTTTACCACAGTCGCTACATACAGCATGTACTTTTGTAACATGCTCTGCAATCGCTAACAACTGAGGCATAGAGCCAAAAGGATTTCCAAGAAAGTCCATATCTAATCCTGCTAAAATCACTCTTTTGTTTTTATTAGCAAGAGTTTTACATACATCTACGATTTCTTCTGAAAAAAACTGTACCTCGTCAATTGCAACGACATCAATTTTTGTTACAAAATCTAGTATTTCTAATGCAGAATCAACAGCTTTAGATTTAACTGTATTTGCATCGTGAGAAACAACTTGTTGATCGTCGTATCTGTTATCTGTTTTAGGTTTAAAAACAGCAGCTTTTAGTTTAGCAAATTTAGCTTTATTTAAGCGCCTAATTAATTCTTCAGTTTTTCCTGAAAACATAGAGCCACATATTACTTCAATGCTTCCTGTTTGTAATGTGTTTTCTATTTCTGTTTCTAAAAACATAATTGATGCTTTCTTTTTATAGCTTTGCTAACAAAAGTATAAAAAGCAATTTCAATATTTATGAAATTTAAAATTTTGTTTCTTTTAATAACCTTTATTATGTTCTCTAATAGAACATGTGCACAGGCTGATACTAGCCGTATTAATAAAAAAAGAATTTTTATTGTGGGAGGCAGCTTGGCTAGCGCAACTTTAGGTACTTATTTATATATACAAAATGCTTGGTGGTCAGACGACCAAGTACCTTTTCATTTTGACGATGGCGCCGATATGGTATATGCTAAAAATGTTGATAAGTTAGGTCATTTAATGGGAGGTCTTCAGGCAGCTGATATTTTTACATCTTCTATGCTTTGGGCTGGAATGAGTGAGGAAAATGCGCTTTGGTATGGAGCGGCCTTTGGTTCAAGCCTACAGCTAGCTATTGAAATAAAGGATGCATATGCCCCATATTGGGGGTTTAGCAAGTTAGATTTAGCATTTGGAGCAGCTGGTTCGTTGTTTCCAGTTATACAATACTATAATAATAATTTTAAAGATATGTATTTCAAATTTTCTTACTACAAAAGGTCGGATATATATTGGCAGCTAGAGAGAGAAAGAGGCAAAGAAATAAGTAAATACGCGTGGCAAGATGATTATCCCAACCAAACCTACTGGCTAGCTATTGATATCAGTAAGTTTATAGAAAGTTCCTTAATGCCTGAGTGGTTAAATATTGCTGTTGGATTTGGCTTAGATGACAGTCAATACTTGAATGAAAATAACACAAAGAAAGGGGGAAAAAATGAATGGTATATTGCGTTAGATTATGATATTCCAAAAATATTAAAGAAGTGGGATACTCCTCTAGCTAAAAATATAAAACACTGGTTAAATTATATTCATTTTCCCGCTCCAACTTTAAGGATTTCACCAAAAGTTTCATTTTATCCTCTATTTCTATAATTTTGTAATTATGTCTAAACTATATATTGTTCCTACACCAATTGGCAACCTGAAAGATATTACTTTAAGAGCCTTAGATGTCTTAAAAAAAGTAGACTTAATTTTGGCTGAGGATACGAGAACATCCAAAAAGCTTTTAAGGCATTATGATATTGATACAGCTACCAATTCATTGCACATGCATAACGAGCACCTTTTAATTGATAGATATATAAAAAGAATAAAAGAAGGAGATATTATTGCGATAATTTCAGATGCCGGAACACCTCTTATTTCTGACCCAGGCTCTTTGTTTGTAAAAGAATGTATTAAAGAAAGTATAGTAGTAGAATGTTTGCCGGGAGCAACAGCCTTTTTACCCGCCCTAGTTGGCTCTGGGATTAACACAAAACAGTTTGTTTTTGAAGGTTTTTTACCTTTAAAAAAGGGGAGGGCAAGTCGATTAAAATATTTAATGGAAGAAAAAAGAACGATGGTTTTTTATGAATCTCCCCATAGAGTTCTTAAAACACTATATCAGTTTTCTGAATATTTTGGCGAAGCAAGAAATATGTCTGTTTCTAGAGAAATTTCTAAGTTATATGAGGAGGTTCAAAGAGGGCCTGTAATAACATTAATTAAATATTTTGAGGACAAAAAACCAAAAGGAGAATTTGTTCTTATAGTTGAAGGGAAAAAATGAAAATAACAAAATTTTTTAAAAAAAAGCCATTCATTATTGCAGGGCCTTGTAGCGCTGAGTCTGAATCACAGGTGTTAGCAATAGCTAATCAAACTAAAGACTATACTAATTTATTTAGAGCAGGCTTGTGGAAACCAAGAACAAGTCCAAATTCTTTTGAGGGTGTTGGTAATAAAGGCTTAAAATGGCTGCAAAAAGTAAGAGAGAAAACGGGTTTAAAAGTAGCAACAGAAGTCGCGACTGCCAAGCATGTTGAATTTTGTTTGAAGGCCGATATCGACATGCTCTGGATAGGCGCAAGAACAACGGTAAACCCTTTTTATGTTCAAGAAATTGCAGAAGCATTAAAAGGGGTTGACATTCCAGTTTTAGTAAAAAACCCCGTGCATCCAGAAATTGGATTATGGGTTGGAGCTTTAGAAAGACTTAATAAAGTTGGGATAACTAAACTTGCAGCGATACATAGAGGCTTTCACAGCTATAAAAAATCTGTATATAGAAATGATCCTAAATGGGATATGCCAATTAAATTACGCGAGCGATTAATTGACATTCCAATTATTTGTGACCCATCTCATATTGCAGGTAACACAGAGCTTATAGAAGATATAGCTCAAACAGCTATGGACATAAATTTAGATGGACTGATGATAGAAACACATCTTGAACCCAAGAAAGCGTTAAGTGATTCTAATCAACAGATATTACCATTGGAATTGAACTCTATATTACATAATTTGATACTAAGATCTAATAAATTAAGAGATCAAAAATTTAGAAATGAATTGCGAGCATTTAGAAATAAGATAGATGTTTTAGATGAAGAAATTATAGGCCTGTTTCGAAAGAGAAAACAAATTGTAGAACAAATAGCTATTTTGAAAGATCAAAATAAACTAACTGTTTTTCAAATAGAAAGATGGTTTGAGATTTTAAAAACAAGGAAAAAATATGCAAACAATCTAAATTTAGATGATGAGTTTATTACAGAAATCTTTGATTTAATACACAAATATTCAATATTAATTCAAACAAAAAATATGAGACAATGATTAAAAATTGGATTGTTAAAGAGGTAGATTCGGATTTGGTCTTTAATCTTGCAAAAGCATTAAATGTAAGCGAAATAATAGCACGCCTTTTAGTTTTACGAGGTGTAAATAGTTTCGAACAGGCAAAAAAGTTTTTTCGTCCAAAGCTTTCTGATTTACATGATCCTTTTTTAATGAAGAATATGTGTTTTGCAGTGCAAAGGCTTGATCAGGCAATTATAAGCAAGGAGAAAATTTTAGTATATGGAGATTATGACGTTGATGGCACAACATCAGTATCCATGATGTATAAATTTTTAGAAAAATATTCTAAAAAAATAGACTATTATGTCCCTTGCAGATATAAAGAAGGATACGGTATTTCTTTCAAAGGAATTGATTACGCTTACAAGCACAATTTCTCATTAATTATTGCTTTAGATTGCGGTATTAGAGCTATAGAGCAAATTGATTATGCCAAAAACAAACAGATTGANTTTATAATTTGTGATCATCATACTCCATCAAATCAAATCCCNNCAGCACACTCTATTTTAAATCCAAAACAAGTTGATTGTCAATACCCATACAAAGATTTATCAGGNTGTGGCGTTGGATTTAAATTCATTCAGGCATATTGTATANACAAAAACANTCCACTTGACGAAGTATATATCTTTTTAGACCTTGTANCTATTAGTATTGGAGCAGATATTGTGCCAATAGATGGTGAAAATAGAGTTTTGGCATTTTATGGAATGCAAAAAATTAATTCTAAACCNAGTATTGGTGTAAAAGCTTTAATNACGCAGGNTTTAAAATCAAAAGAGATAAAAATGTCAGATATTATTTTTGGAATNGCCCCNAGAATTAATGCTGCAGGACGTATAGANCAAGCAAAAAAAGCNGTTGAACTTCTTATAGAAAAAGATTACATCAAGGCNAATTTATTTGTGGAGGCAATAGAGAAAGATAATGAAATCAGAAAAGAGCTTGAAAAAAAAATAACTATAGAGGCCNCTACAATTGTAGATNAGAACAAAAAATCCATAGTTGTTTATAGTNATAAATGGCATAAGGGNGTTGTAGGAATAGTTGCCTCTAGAATTGTAGAAAAGTTTTATAAACCCACAATTGTTTTGGTAGAGCAAGACGGATTGTTGGTAGGCTCAGCTAGATCNGTAAATAAATTTGATATTTATCAAGCAATTAATANATGNTCCTNTTTATTAGAAAAATTTGGAGGNCACAAATATGCTGCAGGNTTANGTTTAAAAAAAGAAAACATAAACCTTTTTATTAATGCTTTTGAAGATACAGTTTGTGAAATGNTTCAACCACATCACTTACAACCTAGCTTATATGTTGANATGCAAATAAAACCAAATAATATAAATCAAAAGCTATATAGAATAATACAACAGTTTGCCCCTTTTGGNCCAAAAAANATGAACCCACTTTTTATGAGTAAAAATGTAGTTGACANTGGAAATGCTAGGCAAGTTGGNCAAGATCAAAAACATTTGAAATTGGATATAGTTACTCAAGACAAGCCTATTTCAGCTATTGGTTTTAACTTCGGGTCTAAAATTGAGAAANNATATAATGGAAANGAGNTAGATATTTGCTATTGTATTAATGAAAATGAATGGAATGGAAACAGACAGCTN
Organism: Flavobacteriales bacterium; assembly: GCA_002711125.1. Classification (GTDB taxonomy): domain Bacteria; phylum Bacteroidota; class Bacteroidia; order Flavobacteriales; family BACL11. Next base: position 314,343 of record PAHN01000010.1, on the reverse strand, counting down.
CAATTNTTAATTAAAGATATTAAATAATAGNTCACCCAATGTTTCTNCCTAANGACTTTGCAATTTTTGTTTTTATTTTTGTTAAATCATTAAGNGTTTTAANNGTTTCATAATCTGAATTGCCTTTTTTNATNAAATCCTGTATTTGANTTATCTTNAAGTCTACAATTCCTTTTTTTAGAGATAAAATTGCNTTTTCTGTAGTTTTATGCATTTTTTCATCTTCTCTTCCNGTCATTATATTGTGNCTTTCCTTCCAGTTATTNCTTATNTCATGNGCTTGAGCAATTAAATCTACACAAAGGNTACTTATTTGNGAGTCAGNATTATTTATAAGTTTTTNTNTATCAATAACACCTGTNTTTTTAATAATTTTNATTATTTCATTATATANNTGNTGGTGTAANTNTTTTNNAANCNCAATATTNTCTGCNTGCAGNTCTCTAATTATNATAGTAGCNACGTANTCTTTATTTTNNTCNANATNTATAGACNTNTTTCCATAATTTATTAAGATTCGTAANATTTCTAGCTCTTGTTGATNCANNNTTTGNTCTTTAGTACTANTCGGNTNNTTNTTNNTNTATTAAATTNNTTTTTTGTNCNNTTANAGNTTTNTGNTNAAAATNAACTTGNNTTCTAGNAGNATTAACNTCNTNTAATANTATNAGCTCNGAAATATTTAGTTTTTCGGAGTATATTTTACAATACTCTTGCCTGCTAAATGAATCTGAAATTTTTGCTATACTAGNAATTATATTTTTTTTAATTTCAATAATTTTAGTTGGGTCAGANTCATCTTCAAGTCTATANGCNCCTATTAAATAATCNACAAAATTTATNGACTTATTTTTTANATATGAAAGTGTTGTTTCTGAAGTGTTTTTTTTAGAGAATGAGTCAGGNTCTTCTCCTTCAGGNAACAAACAAACTTTCACATTCATTNCTAATTGTAGGCATAAATCAATTGATCTAATTGTAGCATTAACACCNGCTTTATCATTATCAAAGAGCAAGGTCACATTTTTTGTGATTCTTTTAATTAATAATATTTGATTTTTTGATAAAGCNGTTCCAGAAGCAGAAACAATATTACAAATCCCTATTTGATGCATTGAAATTACATCNGTATACCCTTCAACNACAAAACAATTATCGTNTTTACTTATATCTTGTTTTGCTAAATTGATGCCATATAAAACTTTAGATTTATCATATATAGGAGACTCNGCAGAATTTAAATATTTAGANTTTGCATTTATATTAAAGGANCTCCCCCCAAAACCAATTGCTTTTCCAGCNTATGAATAAATTGGAAAAATTGATCTTTCTTTAAACTTATCATAACTTTTNCCATCATTATTTTCACCAATTAAACNTGCNTTTAATAATATTTTTTTGTCATATCCTGCANTAATGGCCGCTTTCTCAAGGGNATTTGGACCTTTTGGNTTATAACCTAATTTGAATTTTTTAATTATNTCTTCATTAAAACCACGTTCTTTAAAATAACTTAATCCAATATTTTTTCCTTCAGTNGTNTTCCACAAAANATCTTGAAAATAATTTTCNGCAAAGCTTGTNACATCATATAANCCTTCTTTAATTGATTTTTCTTGTATTTGTTTATCCGAAAGCTCTTCCTCTATTATTTCAATATTATATTTTTGAGCAACATATTTTAAGGCTTCCGGGTAAGAACATCCGTCATGCTCCATTAAAAAAGAGATAACATTGCCCCCTTTACCCGAACTAAAATCTTTCCAGATTCTTTTAGAGGGAGAAACCACAAACGATGGTGTTTTTTCATCAGAAAAAGGACTCAGCCCTTTATAATTAACCCCCGCTTTTTTTAAATCAACAAAATCCCCTATAATTTCTTCAATTCTAACTGCCTCAAAAATTTTGTCTATAGTATCTTGAGAAATCATTTTTTTCTATTTATTACATAATCTAGCAATAATACGAGAGACTTTTTTGCATCATTTTCACTTATATCTCTTAAAAGATTAAGAGCTTCTTCATGATATTTTAGCATCATTTTTTCACTGTACTTGAGCCCTCCATTTTGCTTTACTAAATCAATAACTTCAATTACTTTTTTATCATCATTATTATGATTTTTTATAATATTAATTATATAATTCTTTGTTTTTTTTTCAACCTTATTTAAGGTGTAAATCAAAGGTAGAGTCATTTTTTTTTCTTTTATATCTATCCCATATGGCTTTCCAGTTATTGACTTCTGCTTATAATCAAAGAGATCATCTTTTATTTGAAAGGCAATCCCTACTTTTTCACCAAATAATCGCATTTTATTTACATCTTGTATGTTTTTGTTAACTGATTGCGNTCCACTTGCGCAGCATGCAGCAATTAATGCTGCTGTTTTTTGACGAATTATATCAAAATAAATTTTTTCNGTNATATCAAGCTTTCTTGCTTTTTCAATTTGTAACAGNTCCCCTTCGCTCATTGANTGCACAGCATNGCTCATAATCTCTAACAAATCAAATCTTTTGTTTTTTACAGCAATTAGCAAACCTTTACTAAGAAGGAAATCCCCAACTAAAACAGCAATTTTATTTTTCCAAAGAGCATTTATTGAAAAAAANCCTCTTCTATAATTTGCCTCGTCAACAACATCATCNTGCACNAAGGTGGCAGTNTGTAAAAGCTCAATCATTGAGGCTGCNACGAAAGTTTCTTCCTTAATNTCTCCAAATAGTTTTGCAGAAAGAAAGACAAACATAGGCCGTATTTGCTTGCCCTTTCTTCTAATAATATAATACATAATTTTATCAAGNAAAACCACATTACTTTTTAGAGCACTTTTGAATTTGTTTTCAAACAGGNGCATTTCAGACTTAATGGGTTTTTTTATTTCAGAGATTAANGACAAAGNATCTTTTTTATAAATGCAAAGATAAGAGAAAAAAAAGTCAAAAAAATGAACNCACNATTTTAAAGTTTATTAACTAATTGACCACAAGCNGCAGCAATGTCTTTTCCTTTNCTTTTCCTTAGAGTCACAATTATATTGTTTTTTTCNAAATAAGAAATAAAACTATTTGTCATATTGCTTGAAGACTTNCTNTATGGTAGGTTGTCGACATGATTATATTCAATTAGGTTTATTTTACAAGGTGTATTTTTTGCAAATTTGGCAAGTAATTTAGCGTCTTCAAGCGAATCATTTACATCTTTAAACAATATGTATTCATAAGTAACTTTTGTTCTAGTTTTTTGATAAAAATATTTAATTGATTCGTTTAACTTATACAAATCAATTTTCTCATTTATTGNCATTAATTTACTTCGGGTAATGTCATTAGCAGAATGAAGTGAAATAGCAAGGTTGAACTTAACCNTGTCATCAGCTAATTTTTTAATCATTTTAGCAATTCCTGCTGTAGAAACAGTNATTCTNTTTGCCGACATCCCCANGCCTGTTTTGGATGTTATAAAATTAATACTTGAAAGAACAGCATTNTAATTTAACAAAGGCTCNCCCATNCCCATATANACTATNTTTGAAATNGGTCTATTAAATTTTTGTATTGCTTCATTATTTAGTAAAAAGGCCTGGTCATATATTTCAGAAGCNTGTATATTTCTTNTTAATTTTAAAGTTCCAGTAGCACAAAAACCNCANGCCAAACTACACCCAACTTGTGATGAAATACAAGCTGTAAGCCTGTTTTTTGATGGTATCAAAACGCCCTCGACAAGATGGCTNTCATATAGTTTAAAACTATATTTAATTGTCCCNTCAACACTTTTGTAACTGTTATGAATTTTAATTGGCNGAATAACAAAGCTATTGTCTAGNNTTTTTCTAAAGTTAATAGACAAGGATGTCATTTCATTAAATGATAAAGCGNGTTTTTGCCATAACCATTGCCAAATTTGGNTACCCTTAAATTTAGGTTGATTATTTAACTCGCAGAATTTAACTATCTCTTCTAATTGCAGCGCTCTAATATCTTTTTTTTCTTTCATAATATTCTACAAAGATATATTAGTTTTGTCTATGCGATATTTAACAGCTGATTATTTATACACNTTAAANGGCCCTCCATTAAAAAAAGGCGTGTTACAAATCTCTGACGAAGGAGAAATAATATCGATTTTNGATAATCAAGAAAAGATTAANTCTTCTTATATCGAATTTTTTGATGGAATATTATGNCCNGGATTTGTTAANACTCANTGTCATTTAGAGNTATCACATCTTCATGAAAAAATAGAAAAAGANCTTGGTTTGTTAGACTTTATTATGTGTGTAAGAAAAAGANATGAATTTAAGAAGCAAATTATATTACAAGCAATTTCAGAAGCGGAATCCCAAATGATAAAAAACGGAATAGTTGGNGTTGGTGATATTTGTAACACATTAGANACTGTCTATCAAAAAAGAAAAGGAAATTTAACTTACTATAACTTTATAGAGGTTTTNGAAACACAAAATTTTGATGAANATAAAATAATTTCAAATGCCATTGACTTAAGAACCTGTTTTAGAAACAGTGGCATGCGCGCTACAATTACGCCTCATTCACCTTANTCNGTTTCGAATGGGNTAATGAAANAAATTGACAAAAAAACNGACAATNAGGATTATTTGTGTTCTATTCATTTTCAAGAATCAAATCAAGAAAATGATCTTTTTAAAAACAAAAGAGGGAAGCTTTTTGATTTTTTAAANCAGATTAATGCAAACCCCGAAATATGGAAAAATCGAAANAAATCTATTGATNTTTTAAAAGAGCTTANANCCAAGCAGTTATTATTTGTGCANAATACATATTCAAAAAAACAAGACATTTTTGATAAGTATTATTATTGNACNTGCCCAAAAGCAAATTTATATATAGAAAATANANTNCCAGACTACTCTATTTTTAACNNGGAAAGNTTATGTGTTGGGACNGANAGTCTAGCCTCTAATAATTCTCTTTCTATTTGGGAGGAGCTACTTGTTATCAAAAAACACACAAATTTTGATACCCAAACATTATTAAAAATAGGCTGCAAAAATGGAGCAGAAGCACTTGGATTCAAAGATTTAGGGACTTTTGAAAAGGGGAAAAAACCAGGGGTTAATTTAATTCGAAAAACAAATAAAATAGAGGTTATTGCATAAGTACCTTGGCAATTTTTAAATCATCTTTTGTTGTAATCTTAATATTTTTTTCTTCACCATCAACACAGAGAATTTTTCCATTATTTTTTTCAAAAACAGATGCATCATCTGTAAAACATAATTTATAAGTTTTTTTGTATGCGTTTTTAATCTCATTACTCAAAAAGCATTGAGGCGTTTGTACTATATAAAGACTCTCTCTTTTAATACTTTTAGTTTTATCCAAAGAGATTTTTCTAATTGAATCTTTAACGGGAAGAACAGGAATTATACCATAACCTGTTTTCACCTTTTTTATTAGAAGAGAGATTAATTTTTTACTAATTAATGGGCGTACGCCGTCATGTATAGCGACAATAGAATTTTCTGTAATCATTTTTAGGCCTTCATTAACAGAGCTAAATCGACTTAAACCCCCAGTTACAACAATATGTTTTAAGTTAAATCTAAACTTTTCACACAAAAAATGCCAATTTTCTATTTCTTTTTTAGGCAGCACTAAAATAATTTGGTTAAAATTAGCAAACTGTTTTAGAGTATGCATTAAAACAGGAATACCATTTAAAAGAAGGAACTGCTTAGGTATTTTAGTTTTCATTCTAGTTCCATTCCCGCCTGCAACGATTAAAGCAACTTGTTTCATTTATATAATGAGCATGGCGTCACCATACGTATGAAAATTATATTTTTTTTGAATAGCTTCTTTATATGCTTTTTTTAACATGTCATTGCCAGCAAAAGCCGCAACTTGCATCATGAGTGCTGATTGTGGTAGGTGAAAATTTGTAAGCATACAATTAGCCACTCTAAAATTATATGGTGGAAAAAGGAAAATATTCGTCCACCCTTTATATGGTAAAATTTCATTTTTTGTAGAAACTGAAGATTCAATTGTACGCATGACCGTAGTTCCTACAGCACAAATTTTTTTATTTAATAATTTTGCGTTATTAATTTGATTAGCAGCTAGTTCAGGAATATTTATTTCTTCAGACTCCATTTTGTGTTTTGATAAATCTTCAACTAATATAGGATGAAAGGTTCCCAGTCCAACATGAAGAGTGGTTTCAGCAAACTCGACCCCTTTTAACTCCATCTGCTTCATCAAAAGCTTGCTAAAATGTAATCCAGCAGTTGGAGCGGCTACGGCCCCCTCATGTTTCGCATATATTGTTTGGTAGCGTTCTGCATCTTTAGGAGTAGCCTCTCTGCCTAAATGTTTAGGAATAGGGGTTTTCCCTAATGCAGTAATGGTTTCCTTAAATTCTTGATGTGTACCATCAAAAAGAAACCTTAATGTTCTTCCCCTTGATGTTGTATTGTCTATAACTTCAGCAATTAAGTCATCATTTTCTCCAAAAAACAGCTTGTTGCCAATTCGAATTTTTCGAGCGGGATCAACTAAAACATCCCAAAGCCGGTTTTCCTTGTTTAATTCTCTTAAAAGAAACACTTCTATTATGGCGCCAGTTTTTTCCTTATTAGCATGTAGTCTTGCAGGAAATACCTTAGTGTTATTTAAAACCACAACATCACCTTCATCAAAAATATCTTTTAAGTCGGCAACGGCTTTATGTTCGATTTCACCAGAGTCTTTATGTAAAATCATTAATTTTGCATCCTCTCTTTCAATAGCTGGTTTTTTGGCAATCCTAACTTCAGGCAAGTCAAAATCAAACATTGATAATTTATATTTCATTTTTTGAAAATTAAAAATTGGAGAGCAAATATAACATATTGATAAGCAGAAGTCAAGAGAAACTCTTCCTAATTAAATAATTGTTTTTCGAAGTCTTCTATTGTTGTACTTTCAGATAAATTATAATCCCCAATACTAATTCTTTTTAGACTTGAAAGATATCCGCCTGTATTTAATTTAACCCCAAAGTCATTAGCAATAGACCTTATATAAGTTCCTTTGCTGCAAGTTATTTCGAAATTAACAGTTAAATTATTTATAGAAGTGATATTAAATTCATGAATTTTTACTTTTCTACTTTTCATAACAACCTTTTCTCCACGCCTTGCTTTTTCATACATTCTTTCACCATTTTTTTTTAAAGCAGAGAATATTGGGGGTTTTTGATTTATTTCCCCAATAAAAGAACTTGAAGCGTTAAAGATTAAATTCTCTGTAATATGGCTTGTTTGGTAGTTTGTGTTTACTTCTGTTTCTAAATCATATGAAGGAGTAGATCCTCCAAGAGTGATGGAGCCACGATATTTTTTATTTTCAGCTTGAATATCTGCAATTTTTTTTGTTAGTTTTCCTGTGCAAAGTATTAATAATCCTGTAGCTAAAGGGTCTAAAGTGCCCGCATGACCAACTTTAATTTTTTTAAGCTTATATTTTTTTTTTAATTAAAAACCTTATCTTTTTTACCACTTGAAAAGAAGTCCAATTAATAGGCTTGTTAATTAAAATCACCTTACCCTTTAAAAAATCATCTCTACCATCAAGCACAGGTAAACATTTAAGTTAAATACAAATTATTTGTTTCATAAAAAATTATTATAAAGATGATAAAACTAATTCCAAAGCAGTAATAAGCAAAATATTTTAGATTACTGCTCTTTACTAAAGCAATCATCCATTTACACGCAAAAATACCAGTAACTAAGGCTGTTAAAAATCCAACAAAAAGAATTATGAAGTCAGAGTTGTTGAGCCCTATTTCTCCAGAAAGAATATCCTTAAACATTTTGCCGAATATTAATGGCACTACCATTAAAAATGAAAACCTTGCAGATTTCTCTTTGTCAACTCCTAGTAAGACTGCGGTGGAAATTGTTGCCCCAGAACGAGAAATACCAGGCACTATAGCTATTGCTTGCGACACACCAATGATTATAGATTCTTTTATCCCAACTTTTTTACTTGTTGCTTTTGATCTATCCGCTAATAAGAGTAAGAATCCAGTTATTACTAGCATTCCTCCTACTAAAATCAATTTTCCACTAAATAAAGATTCTATTTCTGTTTCAAATAAAAAGCCTACTATAGCAGAAGGGATCATAGAGAGTATAATTTTAAAAGAAAAAGCAAAAGATTCCTTGTCATTATACTGAAAAAGTCCTTTGATAATTTTGACTAAATCTTTACGAAAAATTATTATTGTGGACAATGCGGTTGCAAAGTGTAGAACAACAGTCATAAGCATACTTTTTTTCGCAACATTTTCTTCACCAATTAGTACCTTTACGATTTCCAAGTGACCACTACTACTTACAGGCAAAAACTCCGTTAATCCTTGAACAAGTCCAAGAATAATGGCGCTAATCACATCCATCTATTTGTTTTCTTTGCTTGTGTGCATTATAGCAAAAATCTCAATAATAAAGCCAATGATTACTAAAATTGGTGCTAGCGTTATTCTTTGGAAGCTAAAAATTTCTGTTGAAAAAACTTCAGGGTTTTCAGAACTTCCACCACTCATTAGTATAAATCCACTAATTATAAAAGCAAGCCCAATAATTATCAATGTGTAGTTCTTTTTTTTAAATGCAAAATTCATATTTTTTATTTTTTAATTATATAATTGATCGTCTGTTAGTTTAATATATTTTTTTACCGCAAAAAAAGTAGACGCCATACTTAATAAAATTCCTATTAAAAACATCAAAACAAAAACGATACCGATTAATTTTAAATCGCTAACATCTAGTATTTTAAGGGTCTCTTTTTGAATAAGTTTTATAGCTCCTATTAGCATAAAAACAGCAAATATAGAACTGTAAACACCTTGGTATATACTTTTAATTATAAAAGGCTTTTGAATAAAGTTATTAGTAGCACCAACAAGTCCCATAGTTTTAATTAAGAATCTTTTAGAATATACAGAAAGCCTTATTGTGTTATTTATAAGCGCAAAAGCAATAAGGAAAAGCAAAACACTAAAAATTAATAAAAAGAATGATAAGCGTTTTGTATTACTGTTTAGTTTTTTTAGTAAATCTTTTTGAAAATATGTTTCAAACACAACAGGGTTTTTTGAAAGTTTTATAGTAATCTTTTCTAAGCTATCAGTATTTGCGAAGTCTGCATTCAGTTTTACATCTATTGAGGGCAGAAGAGGGCTGTATTCTAAAAAAGAAACAAAATCTTCTCCTAAATCTTTCATTAACTTTTCAGTCGCTTGTTGTTTTGAAATATATTTTGTTTTTTTTGTGTATGGCTCTGCCTCTAACTCTTTTCTAAAAGTCATTTCTTCAACTTGTGGAATACTGTCTTTTAACATTATTGTAAATCCAATATTTTCTTTTACATAGTTTGAAAGTTTTTGAGAATTAAGCAGTACTAAAGATAATAAACCAACAACAAAAAGTACTAACGACAAGCTAAGTACGACTGAGACGGATGAGCTCCAGATCTTTCTTTTTAAAAATTTATTTTTATGCTTGGTCATAATGTTTGCTAAAATATAAAAATACAACTTATAAATTAATCATATTAATTAACTTTGCGATAGAAAAATTTTCTTCAAATGCAATATGATTTTAAACAGATAGAGAAAAAATGGCGTTCTTACTGGAGGGAAAAAAGAACCTACAAGGTTATTGAAGATTACAAAAAAGAAAAATATTATGCCCTTGATATGTTTCCATACCCATCTGGAGCAGGATTACATGTTGGGCATCCATTAGGCTATATTGCTTCAGATATAATTGCAAGATACAAGAAGCTAAAAGGGTTTAATGTTTTACATCCGATGGGCTATGATTCTTTTGGTTTACCTACAGAACAATATGCAATACAAACAGGGATTCACCCTGAAGTTGCAACAAAAAAAAATACAGAAAGGTATAGGCAGCAATTAGATAATTTAGGTTTTTCATATGATTGGGATAGAGAGATACAAACTTCGGACCCTAATTATTATAAATGGACCCAATGGATTTTCAAGGAGCTTTTTCAATCTTATTATTGCCTAGAAAATGATCGAGCATTGCCTATATCTAAGTTGATTAAAATTTTTGAGAAAAAGGGGAATAAAAATCTAAATGTTTTTTGTGATGAGAATATAGATTTTTTTTCAGCAGAGCAGTGGCTGAATTTTAACAAGCATCAAAAAGACATATACTTACAAAAATATAGGTTGGCTTATCTTTCTGATAGCCTGGTAAATTGGTGTGAAGGTTTAGGCACTGTACTTGCTAATGATGAGGTTAAGGAAGGGGTTTCAGAGAGAGGGGGCTTTCCTGTAGAGCAAAAACTAATGAAGCAATGGTCACTACGTATTACAGCGTATGCAGACCGATTATTATCAGGCTTAAATAATGTTGACTGGCCAGATTCAATTAAGGAGATACAGAAAAACTGGATTGGAAAGTCAGAAGGCGCAAAAATTAATTTTTTTCTTCAAGATTCTACAAAAAAAATACAGGTATTTACTACAAGACCAGAAACAATTTTTGCTGTTAATTTCATAGTCTTAGCGCCAGAACATACTTTAGTTGATCAAATTACCACAGATGAGCATAAGTTATCTGTAGACAGTTATGTCAAAAAAATTAATTTAAAATCTGAAAGGGAAAGACAGGCAGAAAAAAGGATAAGCGGTGTTTTTACAGGGGCTTATGCCGTACATCCTTTTACAAATCAAAAGATTGCTATTTGGATTAGTGAATATGTTCTTGCTTCTTATGGTACAGGCGCTGTGATGGGGGTCCCTTGTGGAGATCAAAGAGATTGGCAATTTGCTACCCATTTTGGTATTGACATCATCAATATTTTTAGAGATATAGATATTAAGGAGCATGCTTATGAAGACAAGGATTTTACATTAGTCAATTCAGATTTTTTAGATGGATTGCAATATGATGAGGCGACTAAGTTGGTTATGACCAATATTATTAAAGGAGGGTTTGGTAATTCAAAGGTTAATTATCGACTAAGGGATGCAGTTTTTAGCAGACAAAGATACTGGGGGGAACCCTTCCCCGTATATTATAAAGATAACATTCCGCATCTGCTTAATGACAATCAATATGTCACATTGCCTATAGTGGATGAATATTTACCAACAGAAAGTGGAGAGCCTCCATTGGCAAGAGCAAAGCAAGATAGTTGGAATGTTTTTGAAGGGGAAAGAATGGAATTCAATGTCATGCCAGGATGGGCTGGTAGCTCCTGGTACTTTTTAAGATATATGGACCCTAAAAATGATTTTGAATTTTGTGCGAAAGAAAAATCTGATTATTGGGGTCAAGTAGACCTCTATATAGGTGGGGCAGAGCATGCTGTTGGACATTTATTATATTCTCGATTTTGGACAAAATTTTTATACGATCGAGAGTTTATATCTTTTGAGGAGCCATTTAAAAAAATGATTAATCAAGGAATGATTTTAGGCAGATCCTGCTTTGTGTATCGAATTAACGACACAAATACATTTGTGAGTTTTGATAAAAGAAAAGAATATGAGACTACAAGACTACATGTTGCTATCAATATCGTAGATAATGATTTTTTGGATATCGAAGCCTTTAAAAAATGGAGGCCTGAATATGCAGAGGCAGAGTTTATATTAAATAATGATGGCAAATATTTATGTGGAAATGAGATTGAAAAAATGTCAAAATCAAAATATAATGTTCAAACTCCGGATCAATTAATAGACAAATTTGGGGCGGACACATTAAGACTTTACGAGATGTTTTTGGGCCCTTTAGAACAGTTTAAGCCTTGGGATACTAAAGGGATAAATGGAGTGCACAATTTTTTAAGGAAATTTTGGAGGTTAGTGCATGATTCAGATAATAATTTTATTGTTTCTCAACAAAAAGCCAGCCAAGAGAGTTATAAGACTTTACATAAAACAATAAAGAAAGTACAACAAGAAATTGACAGATATTCATTCAATACAGTTGTCAGCACATTTATGATTTGTATAAATGAATTTTCAGAGCAAAAATGTAATAATAAAGAAATAATTTCTGAATTTACCGTCTTGCTTTCACCATATGCTCCGCATATTTCAGAAGAAATTTGGGAGAAGTTAGGCAACACAAAATCAGTTACACAGGCAGCATTCCCTAAATATAGCGAAAGCTATTTACTAGAAGAGAAAGTAAATTATCCTGTTTCTTTTAATGGGAAAACACGCTTTACTGTTTCATTGTTAGCGGAGATGACAAAAGATGAGATTCAAGAGGCGGTCATGAAGCATGAAAAAACAGCTCACTATTTGGGGGGGGAATCTCCCAAGAAAATTATAATTGTTCCTAAAAGAATTGTGAACATTGTTGTCTAAAATCGATTCGATTGAAATCAATAATCTCTTTTCTTGTATATACTAACATTTGGGTTGCCTTTTGCGTTTTAGGGCTTGCATTAAGTACTGAGATTTTATTAGGCTCCACTAATTTTAACATTTCCAAATTTGTTTTTTTGTGTACTATTTTTACTTACAATTTTCAAAGAGTCATTCGAGTTAATAAAGAGGGGAAACACCCTCGCGGATCTTGGTTAGAAAAAAACAGAAGGTTAGTACATTTTTTAATGTTATTTAGTGGGGGATTTAGCTTGTATATTTTTTTTGATTTTAGCGGCATTACTCAGCTAGTTATTATATTATTAGGAATCCTTTGTTGTCTATATCCTTTTACTTTGCGAAGCATCCCCTTTATTAAGATTGTCGTCATTGCTTTAGTTTGGTCTATCACTACAATGTTGTTATTGACTCTTGAAAACAATATTATAATTTCTGTTAATGAGATTTTGCATTTAGTTGCACGATTTTTCTTTGTTTTTGCCATTACTATACCGTTTGATATAAAAGATTTAGAGTATGACACTAAAAATATCATTACTATACCGTTATTTTGTGGAATTCGCAGATCAAAGCTAATAGCATCTTTTTTGTTATTTATTTCTATTTTAATAGCTGCTTTTCAATATAATACTAGTAGATTAATTTTAGGACATTTTCTAGCATTAATTCTCCTTTATTTTATAGCCTTAGTATTTGTTTGGAAATCAGATGAAAAAAAGAAGGAGATGTATTTTGTTTTTTGGGGAGAAGGCTTAAGTATTTGTGCCTATTTGTTTTTAGTGATTTCACTTTTGATTTCTTAATCATATTGCTTACTTTTACTGCTTTATAAAAAAGCACAAATGGCTAAAGAATCTTCTTCATTACATTATATAAACTACTTAGCATTAGATAAAATATTAGAAGCACAACACCCTTTAAGTGGTAATGGGAAGTCGGCCGCACATGAGGAAATGTTATTTATTATAATACATCAAACTTATGAGCTTTGGTTTAAACAGATTTTACATGAACTAGAGTCAGCTGTAGATTTATTTAAAGAAAAAAAAATAGATGAAGATAATGTGGGGGTAATCGTTGGGAGAATGGATAGAGTTAACAAGATTATGACTACGCTGGTAGGGCAATTAGACATTTTAGAGACAATGACATCATTAGACTTCTTAGAATTCCGCAACCATCTTTCACCTGCTTCTGGATTTCAATCTCATCAATTTAGAAAAATAGAAGTCCTGCTTGGATTAAAGATAGACAAAAGGCATCAATTTGGGGGGTGCCCATATCATGCCCAATTTGAAGGAGTAAAGAAAGATGAAATTTTATCCCTTGAACAAAATGCTTCGTTGTTTTCATTGGTAGAGAAATGGTTAGAAAGAATCCCGTTTTTAACAATGAAAGATTTTGATTTTATTTCAAAGTATGAAGATGCTATTAATAATATGTTAGAAGAAGAGATTGCCATTATAGAATCTGCAGACTTAACCGATGAAGACAAAAACATTAGGTTAAGAATGATAGATGAAAACCGCAAGTATTATAAACGGGTTCTTGATGCGGATATTCATAACAAAGCTATCAAATACGGAGAAACAAAGCTTTCTTACAAGGCTACAATGTCAGCGCTTTTAATTAATTTATACAGAGATCAACCTATTTTACATTTGCCATATAAATTTTTAAGAAGCTTAGTTGAGCTTGATCATAAAATTTCATCTTGGAGGTTTAGGCATATGCAAATGGTCGAAAAGATGCTTGGTCAGAAAATAGGTACAGGAGGCTCATCAGGGCAAGGATATTTAAAACAAACTGTAGATAAGCATAAATTATTTACAGATTTAGCAAACATCTCAACTCTTATGATTTCAAGAAAATATTTACCCGAGCTTCCTAATGATATAGTAAGCACACTTGGGTTTAACTATAATAAATAATCCAACTTATGAAAAAAATAATATTAATAATATATAAAGACTTAAAAAAAGCTTGTTTTGGAAATCAAATAGATGGGAGCCACGTGTAGAATGTATTAGTAAAAGATAATGGTCATTTGCAAGATACTTATTGCAATGAATACTATATTAAGTGTAAATAAAAAAACAGAATGGAATTATCATTAAAAAACAGAAATGCAATAGTGTGCGGAAGCACACAAGGAATTGGAGAAGCGTCCGCTATAGAACTTGCTAATTTGGGAGCTAATGTTACACTAATTGCTCGAAATGAATCTAAATTATTAGATGTTTTAAATGATCTTGATACAAGTAAAGGGCAAACACATAGTTTTATAGCGATAGATTTTAGAGATTCAGAAAAATTAAAAGAGGAAGTAAATTTATTAAAATCTAATTATCATATTTTAGTTAATAATACAGGTGGTCCTGCCGCAGGACCAATAGCTGACGCAGACACTAACGCTTTTGAAGAGGCGTTTAGGATGCATTTAATAAATAATCAGATATTAGTGCAAAAGGTAGTTGAAGGCATGAAGCGAGAGGGTTATGGCCGTATAGTAAATATTATTTCTACTTCCGTTAAAGCGCCTATTGCAGGCCTTGGAGTTTCCAATACTATAAGAGCAGCAGTTGCCAATTGGGCTAAAACATTATCTGTAGAATTAGGCGCTTATGGTATTACGGTAAACAATGTTTTACCAGGATTTACAAATACAAATCGATTAAAATCTTTGATTACTAAGAAAGCAGAAATCCAAGGCAAATCAGAAGAAGAAATAGCATCTATAATGAAATCGCAGGTTCCAGCAGCTCGATTTGGAAAAGCAGAAGAGGTGGCTAGTGCAGTAGCGTTTTTGTGCACACCTGCGGCATCATATATAAACGGAATCAATGTGCCCGTTGATGGAGGAAGAACAAAAAGTTTATAATGGATAAAATTTTAAATTATATAAATGGCGAATTGGTAGAGCCAAAATCTGGCAAATATTTAGATAATTATAATCCTTCTAATGGAAAGGTATATTCATTGATCCCAGATTCAGATAAAGATGATATAGATGCTGCAGTTGATGCAGCAAAAGAAGCTTTTAACACTTGGAGTAAAACCTCAAAACAAGAAAGGTCAGACATATTATTGAAGCTGGCCGATGCTATTGAAAAAAATTTTGAAAAATTAGTAAAAGCAGAAAGTAAAGATAATGGAAAACCTGAGTCACTAGCAGCACATGTAGATATACCAAGAGCACCCGCCAACATTAGATTTTTTGCTGGTGCTATTTTACACGATAGCGCTAAGGTCCATGAAATGGATGGAGTGGCAATTAATTATACATTAAGAAAGCCACTAGGCGTAGCTGCCTGTATTTCTCCATGGAATTTGCCTTTATACCTATTGACTTGGAAAGTTGCCCCAGCACTTGCAGCAGGAAACACTGTAGTAGCGAAACCTTCTGAGGTTACACCTATGACCGCATATCTTTTTAGTAAGATTTGTATTGAGGCCGGGCTTCCCAAAGGTGTTTTAAATATTGTTCATGGATTAGGATCTAAGGTAGGAGATCCATTAACAACACATCCAGATATTCCAGTTGTTTCATTTACTGGAGGCACAGTAACAGGCAAACATATTGCAAGTATTACGGCTCCGATGTTTAAAAAGTTATCATTAGAATTAGGAGGAAAAAATCCTAATATAATTTTTGAAGATGCTGATTTTGAAAAAGCGGTTAGTATTGCTGCTCGTGCCGCGTTTACAAATCAAGGTCAAATTTGTTTGTGTGGGTCTCGTTTATTTGTTCAAAAAGGGATTTATAATAAATTTAAAGAGGCTTTAATTTTGAAAACCAAAAAATTAACAGTTGGAGATCCCAAGGATCCGAATTCAAAATTGGGAGCGGTAGTATCAAAAGAACATATGCAAAAAATTCTTGATAAAATTGCCTTGGCTAAATCATTGGGAGGTGATATACTAATAGGAGGAGAAAGAGAGATTTTGGAAGGAGATTTAAAATCTGGTTATTATATTCAACCTACTATAATTGAAGGGCTTGATTTTGACTGCGAGGTAAATCAAGAAGAAATTTTTGGACCTGTTGTTTCTATAATACCATTTGACACTGAAGAGCAAGTTATAGAGATGGCTAACTCAACAAAATATGGTCTTTCAGCATCAATCTTCACCGAAAATATCAGTAAGGGGCATAGAGTAGCAGCAGCTATTGACTCTGGTGTTGTATGGATAAACACTTGGTTATTAAGAGATTTGAGAATCCCTTTTGGAGGGATGAAACACTCTGGTGTTGGACGAGAGGGCGGATTTAAGTCACTTGAATTCTTCACAGAACCTAAAAATGTATGTGTTAAAATTTAAAGATGCAATTAGATTTGGTAATAGAAATAGTTAATATAAATGCTGAGGAAATTAGACCTTTAAGGCATGCTGAGTTGAGGCAAGGACAGGATTTTTCTTCTACTTCTTATTTGCGTGATAATGATAAAGAAACGTTTCATTTGGCTTGTAGAATTAATAGGAAAGTGATAACTTGTGCAACCTTTTATCCTGAAATTACAGATAAAAAAGTATCAAAAAACCCTTACAGGTTACGTGGCATGGCTACGCATGTTGATTTTAGAAGAAAGGGATATGCTGCGGAATTAATGAATAGATCGTTTGAAGTGCTTAAAGAAAAAGGATGTGATTTATTGTGGTGTAATGCACGTTTAGTAGCTATAAGTTTTTATAAATCTTTAGGATTTAAAATTATTGGTGATATATTTGATATTAAGGGAATAGGACCTCATTATTATATGTACAAAGAAATATAGTTAAAAATGAATGGAGAAAAGTATAATTCAGAAAGAGCTCCTCAGGCAGTAGGATTATATCCTCATGCTAGAAAGGTGGGGGATTTATTATTCTTATCGGGAGTTGGACCAAGAAAGGCCGGCACAAAAGAAATCCCCGGAGTAACATTAGATACATATGGCAACATTATTGAATATGATATTGAAAAACAATGTCATTCTGTTTTCCAGAATATTAAATTTATTTTAGAAGACGCGGGTTCATCATGGAATAAAATAGTTGACGTACAAGTATTTCTCACTAATATGAAGGATGATTTTAAAACATATAATAAAATATATGCACAATACTTTAAAGATAACCAACCATGTAGGACTACTATAGAAATAAAAAGCTTACCTACACCAATAGCAATAGAATTAAAAGTAATAGCAACAATATAAAACAATTAATTATGGATATTAAAAAACCCTTTAACTTACAGAAATGGATTAATGAAAATAGACATCTATTAAAACCCCCTGTTGGAAATAAAAATCTTTATGTGGAGTCTGAAGATTATATTGTCATGATAGTTGCTGGTCCAAATGCCAGAAAAGATTATCACTATAATGAAACAGAAGAGCTTTTTTATCAAATAGAGGGAGACATCCTTGTTAAAACACAACAAAACGGCAAGCTCGTTGAAGTTCCAATTAAGGAGGGGGAAATGTTTCTTTTACCTCCAAAAGTTCCGCACTCACCGGTTAGATCAGAAGGATCGATCGGACTGGTTATTGAAAGAAAAAGAAAAAATAAAGATAAAGACGGTTTAATGTGGTTTTCCGAAACAGCCAACGAACTATTATATGAAGAATACTTTCATTTAACAAATATTGAAAAAGATTTTTTGCCTGTTTTTAAAAAGTTTTATTCAGATGAAAAGTTGAGAACTTGTCCTAAAACAGGAGAGGTTATGGAAGCCGATGAAAGATACATATAAATTTAATATTTGACATGCGTATAAATAGTCACGGACATGTATTGCCTGAGCCTCATCAGATCCCAAGCTTTCTAAAAGAAAAAAAACTTTTTTGGATAGATGATAACAAAAAGTTTATGAGGCAAGGGGATTGGTCTAGGCCAATAAATTCTCCTGGTTTTTTTGTAAAAGAAAAAATTCAATGGATGAAGGAATATAATATTGATCATGCTGTCATGTTATGTTTATCACAACTTTATTGTAATGGTTGGAAAAAACAAGATTGCGCAGATGCAATAAATTTTCAAAATAATTTTAATGCATCTATTCAGAAAGATTATCCTAAAAAATTTACTTGCGGTTTTGTAGTTCAACCATTATTTATTGATCAAGCACTAAAAGAAATAGAAAGATGTGTAAATGATCTAGAATTAAAATTACTTTGCTTACCTACTCATTATATAAATAAGGATGGTCTTTGGCACTCTATTGCTGAAGAAGAAGTAGACCCAATTTTTGAATTAGCTAACAAATATGGTTTGGCACTTCAGATTCACCCCTACGATGGAGAAAAAATGATTGCATTAAAAAATCAATATTGGAGATTTCATTTAGTTTGGATGATGGCTCAGTGTGCTGATGCGTTACATCTTTTTACATTAAGAGACTTGCCAAATAAATTTCCAAATATAAGAACTAGTTTTGCACACGGTGCTATGTTAGGTATAGCTAATTATGGCAGAAGAATTCAAGGTTTTGATGGAAGGCCTGATATATTTGATGAATTTGAAGATCCCAGAAAAACTTTAGGACATAAAAATATATATTTTGACACACTAGTACACGACTCACATACTTTAGATTTATTAAAAAAACGCGTTGGTGTCAGTCAAATAATAATGGGTTTAGATGACCCCTTTCCACTTGGAGAAATTGAGGGGGTAGGAACATCTTATCCAGGAAGAGTTTTGGAATACGCCAGAGAAGTTGGTATTATAACCGATCAGGAAGAAAAAGACATTTGGCATAAAAATGTTTTAGCCTGGCTGGGAAACTCTCACATAAGCATTTAAATAAATGAAGGCCAAAATAGAAACAAACAAATATTTTTTTGAAATTGATTTTTCAAAAGGAAAAGACATTTCTATTCCTATGTTTTTTAATGGTGAACAACCTAGCACATATAATGTTCCAAAAGCAGTTTCAAAACCATATAAAGACATGCAATTTATTGGAGACACAAGAGCTGGTGGCCCATGTAACTTTGAGACTTACACTATAACGCCTCATTGTAATGGTACGCATACAGAATGTGTTGGCCATATCACTACTGAAAGAGTTTCTATTTTAAATTGTTTAAATGAAGAAATTATAATTTCAAAGTTGATCACAGTTTTACCTGAAGAATCAAATGAAAATTATATTCCAGCGTTAAATAAAAAAGAATTAGTTATTTCTAAGAAGCAAATAGAAATTAGTTTAAAAGACATAAAAGATAATGTTTTTGATGCGTTAATAATTAGAACATTACCAAATACCATTCAAAAAAAACATACAGATTATATGCAAACTAGCCCCACGTTTTTTACTATAGAAGCAATGGAATATATTGTTAATATGGGAATAAAGCATTTGTTAGTTGACACCCCCTCTGTAGACAGATTGTTCGATGATGGATTTTTATCAGCACATAATATTTTTTGGGAGACTAGTGAAAAACTACTTAATAAGGCAGCTATATCAAAAACAATTACTGAAATGGTTTTTATTCCTGATGAAGTGGAAGACGGGGATTATTTGTTGAACCTTCAAATTGCACCATTTTTTGCTGATGCAGCACCTAGTAGACCTATATTATATAAAATAAATGATTTACAAAAAAAATAGAGAGTTTGCGCTTTCTTTGGATGAAAAAGACAAATTAAGAAAGTATAGAGATTATTTCCATATTCCTTGTCAAAAAAATGGAGAGGAATATATTTATTTTTGTGGAAATTCTCTTGGATTGCAGCCAAAAATAACATCGTCATATTTAAATCAAGAATTACAAGATTGGGCTAATTTTGGAGTAGAAGGTCATACCAAGGCAACCAATCCATGGATGCCTTACCATGAGTTTTTATCTGAGGGATTTTCAAAAATTGTTGGTGCTAAATTAACTGAAGTGGTTGCTATGAATACTTTAACTGTAAATCTTCATTTAATGATGGTTTCATTTTATATTCCAACGAATAAACGTAACAAGATAATAATAGAATCAGATGCATTTCCATCAGACATATATGCTGTTGAGTCACAAATTAAATTTCATGGATATGACCCAAATGAAGCATTAATTAAGTTGAAACCAAGGAGTGGAGAAGATGCTTTAAGAACTGAAGATATTATTTCGGAAATACAAAAGAAAGGAGATGAGGTTGCACTAATAATGCTTGGAGGCGTAAATTATTATACAGGACAAGTATTTGATTTTGAAAAAATAACAGCTGCCGCTCACTTAAAAAATATTAAAGTTGGTTTTGATTTAGCTCATGCAGCTGGAAACATTAAGTTAGAGCTTCATAAATGGCAAGTAGACTTCGCAGTTTGGTGTACTTATAAATATCTTAATTCAGGTCCCGGTTCAGTTGCTGGTGCTTTTATACACGAAAAACATCATAAAACTAATTTGCCTAGATTTGCAGGCTGGTGGGGTCATGATAAAGAAACACGTTTTGCCATGCCCAATAATTTCTCTCCAATAAATACATCTGAAGGCTGGCAGTTAAGTAACCCACCTATTTTGTCGCTAGCAGCAATTCGTTCTTCATTGGAAATTTTTAAGCAAGCAGGTATTGACAACTTGATTGCAAAATCCAAAAGCTTGACGGATTATCTAGTCTATCTATTGCAGACTATAGACACTGATAGAATAAAAATTATTACGCCCAATGATAGAGGTTGTCAGATTTCGTTAAGGATTTTAAATTCAGACAAATATCTTTTTAAACAAATTACTAATTGTGGTGTGATTTCAGACTGGAGAGAACCCGATGTGATTCGTATTGCCCCAGTGCCTTTATATAACAACTTTTTGGATGTATGGAGTTTTTATAATATTTTAAATAAATTATTAAGTGAAAAATAAGGTTACTATAGTTGGAGCAGGTTTAGCGGGTTCTCTTTGTGCTTTATATTTATCAAAAAAAGGCTACAAGGTTTCCGTCTATGAAAGAAGAAGAGATTTAAGATCTGAAATGATTACGGCTGGGAAATCAATAAATTTAGCTTTGTCGGAAAGAGGATTGACCGCTTTAAGAAAAGTAGGCATAGAAAATGAAGTTTTGAAGATCGCAATACCAATGTATAAAAGGATTATGCATGATTGCAATGGTGGTTTAACAGAACAGTTTTATGGTAACGAAGACCAGGCAATATATTCTGTTTCAAGAGCGCAACTTAATGTTGTGATGATGAAACTAGCTGCGCAAAATGGGGTAGATCTTTATTTTAATCAAAAATGTACCGAAGTAGACTTTCCAAATTTAAAGGTTGTTTTTACAAATACTCTAACTAATAAAAAACATCAGGTTTACTCAGAATTTTTGGTTGGCGGTGATGGCGCATTCTCTACTGTAAGAAATGAAATGGTTAAACAATATAATCATGAGTATTCCTATAACAAGATTGAACATGATTATAAAGAATTACATATTCCTGCTGGCCAAAAGGGAGAGTTTTTGTTAGAGAAGAATGCTTTGCATATTTGGCCAAGAGGTAATTTTATGCTTATAGCTTTGCCAAATTTGGATGGTAGCTTTACATGTACATTGTTTGCTGCAAAGAAAGGTTTAAATTCCTTTGAAGGTCTAAAAAGTAAAAAACAAGTTGAAAACTACTTTTTAAAAATCTTTCCTGATTTTTTTAAAATGGTTCCGGATTTATATGATCAGTGGACAGCTAATCCTACTTCTTCTTTAGGAATCATCAAAACTTTTCCATGGCACATTGAGGATAAAGCTGTTTTAATTGGTGACTCTGCTCATGCTACAGTCCCTTTTTATGGTCAGGGAATGAATGCAAGTTTAGAAGATTGTAGAGTGCTTGATGAGTTACTTGAAAAACATGAAAAGGATTTGTGTAAATGTTTTAATGAGTACTCCAAAATAAGAAAACCAAATGGCGATGGATTACAGGCGCTTTCATTACACAATTTTATTGTAATGAGGGATAAAACTGCTGATCCAAAATTTTTATTACAAAAGAAAATTGAGCAAAAATTTGCAAATACCTTTCCAGAAAAGTGGATCCCACTGTATTCAATGGTAAGCTTTACAAATATTCCCTATTCCGAAGCATGGAGTATAGGAAAAAAGCAAGAAGCTATTATGCAAGAGATTATGAAAGTCCCAAATATTGAATCTAAATGGGAAGAGGAAGAGACAATGCTTAAAATTTTAAAAGCGCTGTAGTTTTTTTCTGTTTTTATGTCTTTTTGTGTCTTTTTTGTCATTTTTTGTCATTTTTTGACCCATTTTAAGTTGTTTTTTTGTTTTTTTTGAAATTGTAACTCAACTAACATGTTTCTTTAAACTTCATATAATTATTATTGTTGTTTTTATTTATTTTTAGGTAATTTTTTGTCGTTTTTATTCATTTTTAGGTAATTTTTTATCATTTTTTATCATTTTCTTGCTTTTACAAGTGTTTTATGATGTAACATTTGAATGCTATGTGTGTATAAATTAATATTTTAATTAATTCCTTTTTTTCACTTTTTTTAGCTTTTTTTAGCTTTTTTTAGCTTTTTTATGTGTTTTATGTGTAAAAAGTTACATTTTTTAGCTTTTTNTGGTCAATTTTGCTTTTNAACTAATNATNANATAATNTTTCATTTTTACAANAAAANCANCTAAANTGTTNTTTTTTGTNAAAAAAANACTAAAAAGTGNNTAAAANTGTNNAAAAAANNCTTATATANAAATATANGACAGATTGTTTTANGCTCAGTTTTTNTAATTATTTTTTATAAATTAATAAATTACGTAGATTATAAAGTGTTATTTTGTTGTAAAATATATTTATGAATTTTTATTGTAGTTTAATTTTNNCCNTTTTATTTACTTTAAATCTATCGGCCCAAANAGCTGANGAAATGAAGACAATTATTTTATCTAANGCATCATCTAATTATGTTANTTGGGTTAAACATGAAAGGATAATAGTATTAGATGCNTATACAATTAGTAATANNGATAGTATACTNGCACTTGCTGATGCTATAATTTTAACAGGAGGTGAAGATATAAANCCTTTACATTACTCAGANACTCTAAATTTAAATGTTTGTGGTCCNATTGATTATTCAAGAGANACTNTGGAACTTAAATTATTTAATTTTGCNATTCAAAATANGTTACCACTTGTTGGTGTTTGTAGAGGTATGCAAATGATGAATGTTGCAAGTGGTGGCACCCTATTTGGAGATATTCCTACACAGTTGGGTAATGATGTTATTCATAGAAATAATGGTGAAGTTATGCATCAAATTGCCATAACAAATAGTAAATATAGAACATTTATTTTNCCTTCAGATTTAGACACGTTTTTAGTTAATTCATGGCATCATCAAGGCNTGAAAGATATTGCTCCTAATATTAACGTTGTCGCTCGTTCATTTGATGGATTACCAGAAGCTGTNGTAATGGATACTACAATACATCCTTTTATGATTGGAGTACAGTTCCATCCAGAACGTTTAGGTTTTAATAANAAAATACANCTTCTAATTAGAGATAATTTATTTAAAAGAATTTTTGATTAGCCGATGTTGTTTTTNNCTATAAANGCAAGNTAATGTTNCCTTTTTTTTAACAATACTATTATCTTTGTTTTNNATGANAGAAAAAAAAGTAGCGTTAGTGATTTTAGATGGTTGGGGACATGGAGNTCATAACAAATCAAATGCAATATATAATGCCNAAACCCCATTTGTAGACTCNTTATACGAGAATTATCCTAATTCTCAGCTTATGACGCATGGTGAGTATGTTGGCTTACCAAAGAACCAAATGGGAAATTCTGAAGTTGGACATCTTAACATTGGAGCTGGAAGGATTATTTATCAGCAATTAGAAAAAATAAATAACGACTGTAATAATAATNTAATTGCTGAAAATAAGAATTTATTAAAAGCATTCAAACATGTAAATCAATATAATAAAGCTCTTCATTTAATTGGATTAGTTTCAGATGGAGGTATACATTCGCATCANAATCATNTATACAAACTTTGTGAGTTAGCAAANAAGATGAATGTNAAAAATGTATTTGTTCATGCGTTTACTGANGGCAGAGACACTGATCCAAAAAGTGGAATTAATTTTTTANGACAATTAGAGAAAAATTTNTTTGGAGCAAAAATNGCATCTGTTTGTGGAAGATATTANGCTATGGACAGAGATAATAGNTGGNAAAGAATAAAAATAGCATATGATTTGTTAACTCAAGGNAAAGGGAGGAAGTCAAAAAATTTAATTGAAAGTATAGAAAAATCATATGATAATGGNATTACTGANGAATTCATAAAGCCAATTGTTTTAGTNAATGATGATGGAAATCCGATTNCNAANATAAAGAATAAAGATGCTGTTATTTGCTTTAATTTTAGAACAGATAGGTGTAGGCAAATTACNGAAGCCTTATCACAANGGNATTTNGATNAATTTAACATGCANAAACTNGATTTANATTTTTCTACTATGACAAACTACGANCCCTCTTTTTTAAANATNAATGTTCTTTATGAAAAAGAGGTTTTAAAAAATACTTTAGGCGAAGTTTTNGNATTAAATAAAAAACATCAAATTAGAATAGCAGAGACAGAAAANTACCCNCATGTTACATTTTTTTTATCAGGAGGCCGTGAGGAAAAGTTTAACTTTGAAAAAAGAATTATGGTTGATTCTCCAAAAGTAGCTACATATGATTTGCAACCAGAAATGAGCTCCNAAGAACTTACTTTGAAAACAATTCAAGAATTTAAAAATAAAAAAGCTGATTTTATTTGTATTAATTTTGCAAATCCTGATATGGTAGGGCANACTGGAAATTATAAATCGGTAGTTAAAGCAATTGAATCGGTAGANTGTTGTTTAAAAAAANTTGTTGANACAGGAACTAAAAATGGATATGNATTTGTAGTCATTGCAGATCATGGAAATGCAGAATATGTACTTAATTCAGATGGAACACCAAATACGGCACATACTATAAATCCNGTCCCTTGCTTTATTATAAATACAGAACATAAGCGAGTAAATGATGGTGTATTAGCTGATATTGCACCCACAATTTTAAATTTAATGGACATTGAGATCCCAAAGGAAATGAANGGTAAAATTTTAATACAGTAAAATATGAGTAATATAAAAGATTATATAGAAAAACATAAAGACAGATTTATTGATGAGTTGATAGAATTATTAAAAATACCATCTATATCTGCTGACCCAAGTTATGNTAAAGATGTTTTAAANTGTGCTAATGCTGTNGCAAAAAGCATTAAANATGCTGGTGCAGAAAAGGTGGAAATATGTGAAACGGCTGGCTATCCAGTAGTTTATGCNGAAAAAATAATTGANCAAAGTTTACCAACAGTTTTAATTTATGGCCATTATGATGTGCAGCCAGCAGACCCGTTAGAACTATGGGAAAGNGGACCCTTTGANCCGGTTATAAAAAAAACAAAAACACATCCTAAAGGAGCTATTTTTGCGAGAGGTGCATGNGATGATAAAGGTCAATTTTATATGCATGTAAAAGCATTTGAGTTAATGAATAATTTAGATAANTTAACTTGTAATATTAAGTTTATGATTGAGGGCGAAGAAGAGGTCGGNTCAGAGAATTTGTCTTCTTTTGTNAAAGAAAATAAAGATAAATTACAAAGTGATGCAATACTTATTTCTGATACAGGAATTATTGCTAATGATATACCTTCNATAACTACTGGGCTTAAGGGTTTAAGTTATCTTGAAGTTGAAGTTACAGGGCCAAATAGAGATTTACACTCAGGTTTATATGGNGGTGCAGTAGCAAATCCTATTAATATTTTATGTGAAATGATTAGTAAAATGAAAAATGAGAAGAATCAGATTGCAATTCCTGGATTTTATGAAAAAGTACATGTTTTATCTGATAAGGAAAGAGCTGATATTGCAAGAGCTCCATTTTCTTTAGAAAAGTATAAGGAGNCATTAGATTTATCAGATATTCATGGCGAGAAGGGATTTACTACAATGGAGCGAACAGGGATAAGACCAACTTTAGATGTAAATGGAATTTGGGGAGGNTATANNGGAGAGGGCGCTAAAACAGTTATACCATCTAAAGCATTTGCTAAAATATCTATGAGATTAGTGCCGAATCAATCTGATGAAGAAATAACACAACTATTTACAGATTATTTTCTAAAAATTGCGCCAAAATCAGTAACAGTAAAAGTAAAGCCTCACCATGGTGGAGAACCTTATGTTTCTCCAACAGATATTCCAGCATATAAAGCAGCAAGTTTAGCTATGCAAACAACTTATGGNAAAAAACCAGTACCAGTGAGAAGCGGAGGGTCAATACCTATAGTTGCTCTCTTTGAAAAAGAATTAGGAGTAAAATCGATACTACTTGGATTTGGTTTAGATTCTGATGCAATTCATTCTCCAAATGAACATTATGGGATTTTTAATTATTTAAAAGGAATTGAGACAATATCTTATTTCTTCAAAAATTATGCTGAATTATTAAGTTCAAAATAAATTTATGAAAGTTTTATATAATGAAAGTCAAAAGTTCACTCAGTGGTGGCTGTGGTTAATNTTATTTTCTTTTCCTTTGTTTGCCGTTTATCCTTTTGATTTAAATAATCTTAATTTCAACTATATCTTTATTAGTATTGCAATACTCCTTTTCTTCTATTTTTTAGAGCTCAGGATTTNTATAACAGAAGAGGCTTTNTACTACCAGTTTTTTCCAATTCACATGAAAAAACATCAAATAAAGTTTACAGAGATTAAAAAAGTTGAAGCAGTAAAATATAAACCAATTATTGATTATGGNGGATGGGGAATAAAACATGGNTTCAANGGAAAGGCCTATAATGTTAGTGGTAATTTAGGCGTAAGAATATATTTGTCGAATGGCACAAACATTTTGTTTGGAAGCAAAAAACACAAAGAGTTTGAAATNGTATTAATGAAAGCTATGAAGCGATAATTAAGTAATAATTTTTTTTTCCTTTTTGAATAATAATATACTTGCTATTAATCAAGTTCTTATTAGAAAACTTAAAGTCTTCATTTATTTTTTCTTTATTTACACTGATAGCATTTGCTTTTAACATTCTTCTTGCCTCCCCTTTNCTAGTAAAAACATTAGCCTTTTCTACTAATAAATCTAACAANCTGTNTTCAAGATCTTTAATTTTTATTTTTGTAGTTGAAACACCTTCAAAAACAGATAAAAAAGTTTCTTCATCTAAAGATTTTAAATCCTTTTCTGTGGAGTTCCCAAAAAGAATATTAGATGCCTTTTTTGCGATTTCCAGTTCTTCATTACTGTGTACTCTTTTTGTTATTTCATCAGCAATAGATTTTTGTAATAGCCTTAAGTGNGGGCTTTCTTCATGTTTTGNAATAAGCTCTATAATTTCATCTTTAGAATATAAAGTAAAAATATAAATATATTTTTTAGAATCTTCATCTGACGCGTTGAGCCAGAATTGATAAAATTTATANACAGAAGTTTTGCNTTTATCTAGCCACACATTCCCACTTTCTGTTTTCCCAAATTTTCCTCCGTCAGATTTTTGAATTAATGGAGTTGTCACAGCATATGCCTTTCCATTTTCTTTTCTTCTAATCAGCTCTGTTCCAGTTACAATATTTCCCCACTGATCAGAACCACCTAATTGCACTTTACAATGTTTATTTTTCCATAGCCAATAGAAATCATAGCCTTGCACTAACTGATATGAAAACTCAGTAAAACTCATACCTGATTCTAAACGACTTTTGACAGAATCCTTTGACATCATATAATTTATTGAAATGTGTTTACCAACATCTCTAATGAAATCTAGAAACTTAAATTCATCAAACCAATTATAATTATTTACAATTTCCGCATTATTTTTACTTTTATCAAAATTTAAAAATTTTTGAAGTTGACGTTTAATACATTTTAAATTATAGTTAATNGTATNGGTTTCTANNAGAGCTTCTCTCTTTATTTTTTCCTGAAGGGTCACCNACCATNCCTGTTGCNCCACCAACTAAAACATAAGGTTTGTGACCACATCTTTGAAGATGAACTAAAGTCATAATTTGAACTAAGTTTCCTATGTGTAAGCTATCAGATGTNGGATCAAANCCAATATAAGCAGAAGTCATTTCTCTTTCAAATTGNTCTTCTGTTCCGGGCATAATATCATGAACAAGCCCTCTCCATTTTAATTCGTTAATAAAATTCACGTAATTTTTTTTTCAAAAATATATAAATAATTAAATNTGAGATACTTTTTTTGTNGCTTAAAATTTAAACATTTATCTTTGTGAAATGATTTTTGTAACAGGAGGNACAGGTTTAGTAGGTTCACATATTTTGCTTAAATTATCTNAACAAGGTAAAAATTTCAGAGCTCTTAAAAGAGGCNAATCATCATTAAAAGNTTGTGAAAAAGTTTTTAAATACTATAACGCAATAGAATTATATCAAAAGATTAANTGGGTAGAGGGAGATATTTTAGATTTAGGNTCANTGGAAGAGACAATTCAAGGCTGCAATATGGTATTACATTGTGCTGCTATTGTTTCTTTTTCNCCTTATGACATTGATTTAATGAGAAAAGTAAATNTNGAAGGGACAGCTAATGTTATGAATGTTGCTTTAGATGCNGGCGTTAAACGAGTAGGATATGTAAGTTCAATAGCAGCATTGGGAACAAATCAAAATGACNCAATAATTAATGAATCATGTGAGTTTAAATTNACCAAACATGTAAGTAACTATTCTGTNACCAAGTATTTAGCAGAGCAAGAGGTATGGAGGGCTTCAGCAGAAGGAATGGAAGTAGTTATTATTAACCCTTCAGTGATCCTTGGGCCAGGGGANTGGCAAAAAGGCAGTTCTCAAATTTTTGAAAAAATATATGGTGGGTTAAAATTTTATACAACNGGATCAACAGGATATGTTGATGTTATTGATGTTGCAGAAATATTAGTACAACTTCTTTTTTCTTCAGCAAAAAATGAAAAATATATTGTTAATGGAATAAATTTAAATTATCAAGATTGTTTTGCTAAAATAGCAGAGGTTATGAGAAAACCAAAAGCCACAATTAAAGTAACACCTTTNTTGAAAGAATTTGCATGGAGAATAGAGGGGGTTAAATCATTTTTCACTGGAAAAAAACCATTGATAACNAGGGANACAGCTAATTCCGCGATGAGTANCAAAAAGTATGACTCAAGTAAAATTAANGGTTTTTTATCNTATAATTTTATAGNTTTTGATGATACAATAAATAAGTATGTTAATTGGTTCCTTGCTGATCAATAAAAGNTTTTTCTTGCTTTAAATCCCCCANTATNTTAATATATATTTGCTCTAATATTTCAGGNTTTTCAGCATAATAATCAAGGGCTTTTTTAAAAATTTTTTCTGTCACTTGATTTTTTTTGTAAATTTCGATATATTTATTATTTAAAATGTCATGAGCATTTTTAATACCATTTCTTGTGTTAATTTCAAACTCTGCATCTGCTAAATGTATTTCTTTTAATACAGTTGTAAATTTATTTTTTGATAATATTTCATCAGGGACATCTATCGTGTTATGTTGACATCCAAAAACAAATAAAACACTAATTATTAGAATTCTCATGTTACAAATATATTACTAACTTTGTATAATAAGTATAATTTATAATCTATTAATAAAATGAATGTTCGTCTTAGCTTTTTAATATTTTTAAGTTTTGTTTTTTTAACTTCTTGCACCTCATCACAAAAGCAAAATAATATTTGTCAAGAGGATTGTAAGAACTGGTGTTCTGTTGGATGTTATGCTTCTGAGGGTCCCACTAAATGTATTTATTTAGAAGATGGATCTATGCCTTGCTGTGAAGCATTAGCTAAAGGAATGTCATTAGAAGAATTTAAAGTTGTAGTTTTTGAAAATAATTATAGAAAATGTAATCTTAAATAAAAAAACAGATTTTTTATAAATACTTACCTGTCAAACAACAGACGCATTCCTTTTTTGTTTTCATCAAAAATACCGTTTTCATAAACAATATTACCATTTACAATTGTGTGAGTTACTTTTCCTTTAAAAATTTTATCTTCAAAAGGGGACCATTTACACTTATAAAGTATATTTTCTTTATTAACTTTCCAAGATTTATTTAAATCAATAAGTACTAAGTCTGCATAATACCCTTCTTTTATAAAACCTCTTTTTTGAATATTAAAGCAGATAGCAGGGTTGTGACACATTTTTTCTACAATCTTTTCAAGTGAAATTTCTCCTTTCTGATAAAAATCAAGCATAACATTAAGAGCATGTTGAACCAGTGGCCCTCCTGAAGGTGCATCTAAATAATTTTTTTTCTTCTCTTCTATTGTGTGAGGAGCATGGTCTGTTGCAATTACATCTATTTTATTATTAATAAGTGCGCGCAATAAAGCTTTACGGTCAGTTGATTTTTTAACGGCAGGATTCCATTTTATTAAACTTCCTTTAGACTGATAATCATCTTCATCAAAATATAAGTGGTGAATACATACTTCTGCAGTAATTTTTTTACTACTTAATTCACTATTATTTTCAAATAATTCTATTTCTTTTTCTGTTGAAACATGAAACACGTGAAGCCTAGTATTATGTTTTTTTGCTAATTCAACAGCTAGTTTGCTTGATTTATAGCACGCTTCAACACTTCTTATTTTTGGATGCTCATCCATTGGGATTTTTTTTCCGTATTTTTTTATGGCATTACTTAAATTATGTTTAATTGTATTTTCGTCTTCACAATGCACAGCAATAGGCATTTTAGATTTAGAAAATATTTCTTCTAAAACTTTTTTATTATCTACCAACATATTTCCTGTTGATGAACCCATAAATATTTTTATAGCCCCTACATTTTTAGGGTTTGTTTTTAGTATTTCATCAAGATTATCGTTGCTAGCTCCCATAAAAAATGAAAAGTTTGCTAAAGAATTTTTTGATGCTATTTTAAATTTATCTTCTAATAGCTTTTGTGTTAAAGCTTGAGGCTTGGTGTTGGGCATTTCCATAAAAGATGTAATGCCTCCTGCAATTGCAGCTTTACTTTCAGTCGCAATAGTAGCTTTGTGTGTTAATCCCGGCTCTCTAAAATGAACCTGATCATCAATAATACCGGGAATTAAAAATAAGCCATCAGCATCTATAACTTTATCTGGAGAAGCATCAATATTTTTGGCAACTTTATAAATTTTTTGATTTTGAACAAGAACATCAGAAGAAAAAATTTTATTTTGATTTACAACACATGCATTTTTAATTAGTATTTGCATTTTATTTTGTCCAATTTTTAAATATACTTTTTATCTTCATTTGTAATACGCCAAACATTGCCTCAAAAAATATTCCTCCTGACATTTTAGATAAGCCTTCTTTTCTGTCTGTAAAAATCACAGGTACTTCGACGACTCTAAATCCATATTTCCACGCTTTAAATTTCATTTCAATTTGAAATGCATAACCTACAAATTGGATTTTATCAAGCTTTATTTTTTGCAAAACTTTCTTTTTGTAACATTTAAATCCTGCGGTAGAGTCATGTATTGGCATTCCAGTTATTATTTTAACATATTTTGAAGCAAAAAAGGATAAAAGCAGTCTGCTCATGGGCCAATTAACAATATTGACTCCTTTAACATATCTTGATCCAATAGCTAAGTCTCCTTCATTGTTTTTTACCACATCATACAACTTGATTAAATCATCGGGGTTATGGGAAAAGTCTGCATCCATTTCAAAAATGAATTCATAATCTTTTTTAAGAGCCCACTTAAAACCATGTATATAAGCGGTTCCTAGACCTAGCTTTTCACTTCTTTCTTGTATAAATAATTTCTTAGGGTATTTTTTTTGTAGTGTTTTAACAATATTGCCCGTACCATCAAGAGAATTATCATCTACAACTAGTATATTAAACTGCTTTTTTAGAGAAAATACTTTTTTTATGATATTCTCAATATTTTCTTTTTCATTAAAGGTTGGTATGATGATTAAGCTGTCTGACACGCTGCAAAAGTATATAATCTAAATAATTATTCTCTATTTGATTTAATTTTATCAATAATTGAAGGGTCAAGCAAAGTACTAGTATCACCTAAATACTTAGTTTCACCACTAGCAATTTTTCGTAATATACGCCTCATAATTTTGCCAGATCTTGTTTTTGGGAGGCCTTCTACAAATTGTATTTTGTCAGCTTTTGCAATTGGGCCTATATTTGAAGATATTAAATAATTGATTTCTTTTTTTTGTTGATCTAGATTTTTTGGAGTTTCACGAAATATGACAAATGCATGTATGCCGTGCCCTTTAATTTTATGTGGAAATTCTACAACTGCGCTTTCGCAAATATTTTGATGTTGATTTATTGCACTCTCAATCTCCGCAGTACCTAAATTATGTCCGGAGACAATAATAACATCATCCACTCTACCTGTGATTTTATACATTCCATGTGTGTTTTTTAATGCCCCGTCTCCTGTAAAATATTTATTTTTAAATTTTTTAAAATAAGTGTCTTTAAATCTTTTATGATCACCATATATAGTGCGCGCTATGGATGGCCAGGGGAACTTAACACACAGATTTCCTTCAGTATTCGAATCATTAATTTCATCACCTTTATCATCTACAATACAAGGCTGGATACCAGGAAGAGGAAATGTGGCAAATGTCGCTTTAGACGGGGTCACACCAGCTAAATTAGAAATCATTATTCCTCCAGTTTCTGTCTGCCACCAACTATCAACAATTGGACAGTTATTGTTTCCGACATGTTTGTCATACCATTTCCAGGCATCATCATTTATAGGTTCTCCAACAGTTCCTAACACTTTTAGAGACTTTAAATTAAAAGGCGCAATAAATTTTTCTCCTTTGGCTTGTAATGCTCTTATTGCAGTTGGGGCAGTATAGAAGATATTAATTTTTTCTTTTTCAATAATCTCCCAAAATCTTCCTTCATGAGGGTATGAGGGAACACCTTCAAACATTACAGATGTAGCTGCATTAAGCAAAGGGCCATATATAATATAAGAGTGCCCCGTTATCCATCCAATATCTGCTGTACACCAATAAATATCTTGTTCATCATACTGAAAAACATTTTTAAAAGTATATGATGTGTAGATCATATATCCAGCGATAGTATGAAGGATTCCTTTTGGTTTCCCAGTAGAGCCAGATGTATATAATATAAATAGAGGATCTTCAGAATCCATTGTCTCTGCATTAAATTTATCACTGGCACTTAACATTTCTTCATGCCACCAAATATCTCTATCTTTATGCATACTTACTTTTGTGTTTGTTCTATTTAAGACAATACATTTTTTTATTGAAGGTGTTTCTTTCATAGCCTCGTCAGAAATATTTTTTAAAGGAATGATTTTATTGCCCCTAAATCCCCCGTCAGCTGTAATTAAAAGATTACAGCTGGCGTCATTAATTCTGTCTTTTAAAGAGCTTGCAGAAAAACCAGCAAAAACAACAGAGTGAATTGCACCAATGCGTGCACACGCTAAGACTGCAATTACAAGTTCAGGGACCATGGGCATATAAATGCATATACGATCACCTACTTTAATATTATTTTTCTTAAGTACATTTGAGAATTTACATACCTGCCTATGTAATTGAGAATAACTTATATTTATTGTATCCTCAACAGGATTATTTGGGATCCATTTAATGGCAATTTTATCAGCATAATTTTTTAAATGTCTATCAAGACAATTATTTGTAATATTTAATTTGCCTCCATCAAACCATTTTACTTCTGGCTTGTTAAAATCCCACGTTAGCACTGTGTCCCATTTTTTTTGCCAGCAAAATTGTTTTGCTTTTTCTGCCCAAAATAATTCTGGATTCTGAATACTTTTTTTGTATTCTTCTCTATATTCTTTAAATGAACTAATTTTATTTTTCATTATACTCTTATATAATTTCAAATATAAAATATATTTAATATTTTGGTAATATATTCTCTTTTACTTTTTGTAGATTAGCACTCAAAATTAAAAAAAAAATTATGAAAAATTATCTACTTTTATTATCCGTGATTACTACATTTAGTTTAATTGGTCAAAATAATATATGTTCAGATTTATTTATCTCAGAATATGTTGAGGGGCCGGGAAACAATAACGCAATTGAAATTTATAATCCAACAAGTTTCGATATAGATTTATCAGATTACACAATAAACAGATATAGTAATGGGTCAAGTTCTGATCCTGAGGTATGGCAACTTTCAGGAACAATAAACTCCGGAGATGTTGTGGTAGTTGGCAACGGACAACAAGATTCTGTATGGGTTTCAACCTATTGGTCTCTTCCTGTTGATGCCGCTTTCTTTGCTTTATTAGATGATCATTGTAGTGGGGATTATAGTTCGAATAATACATTTTATTTTAATGGAGATGACGCCATGACTATTGAGAAAAATGGAAATATCATAGATATTTTTGGTAAGGTTGGGGAAGATCCTGGTGCAGCATGGACAGATGATATTTCAGCTGGTTATACTGATGCAAATGGAGGTACTTGGTGGACAAAAAGACAAACATTAATTAGAAAATCATCTGTACAAAATGGCGTCACTCAAAACCCAATCTTATTTGACCCTTCTTTAGAATACGATTCTTTACCAGACGCTACATATACGAGCTTAGGAGCTCATAATTGTGATTGTTTTGGCACATCAAATATTTCAGAAAATTTAGTAAAACCTTCTTTTGTTGTATACCCAAATCCTGTTAGTAAGGGATCTACAGTGACAGTAAACTCGAATTTTGAGATTAAAGAAATTTCATTAAGAAATGTAATTGGAAGGGATCTATCGTTAAAAAATACAATTTATACAGAGAATTTGTCTTCTGGTGTATATATTTTACAAATTAGTTTTTTAAACGGCAAAAGTTCTGTAGCTAAGTTAGTTATTGAATAAGACTTTAAATTATACATGTTTACATGAAAAAACTTATTTTTTACTTACTAACACTTAGTTTTTTTAGTTCTTTTTCTCAAGTTGCTGTCAGCGGAAAAATTACTGATGCAAATACAGGTGAGCCGCTGATAGGTGCTACAATAGTTTATGGTAAAGGCTTGGGAGCCGCAACAGATTTCGAGGGTGATTTCTTGTTTTATACTCAACCAGGAGAAAGAAACATTCAAGTTTCATATATAGGCTATGAAGTAATAAATCGTAAAATTTTAATTTCTTCAGAATCTCAAGTGATTAACTTTAAATTAAAAACTAAATTATTAAATGAAGTTCAAATTGTGTCAGATGTAGCCAGAGACAGAAAAACACCGGTTGCATTTTCAACTATACCTATGCAAACAATTAGCGAGGAATTAGCCTCTCAAGATATACCAATGGTTTTAAACTCCACACCGGGTATTTACGCTACTCAAAGTGGAGGGGGTGATGGTGATGCAAGAATTACAATTAGAGGATTCAATCAAAGAAATGTAGCTGTAATGATTGACGGAATACCTGTTAATGATATGGAGAACGGCTGGGTATATTGGAGTAATTGGTTTGGTTTAGATGCAGTAACATCTAACATTCAAGTACAACGAGGGTTAGGAGCCTCGAAAATCGCAATTCCATCGGTTGGAGGGACAATGAATATTTTAACAAAAGGAACAGGAAATAAATCTTCTGGTGTTATTAAGCAATCTTTAGGAAGTTTTGGAAGAACGACAACCTCAATTGGTTATAATTCAGGTAAGTTGAAAAGCGGTTGGGGATATACACTTGCCGGCTCGTATAAAAATGGTATGGGGTTTGTTGATGAGACATGGACACAAGGATACTTTTATTATTTAAAGGTTCAAAAGCAATTGGGCAATCATGTTTTAAGTCTCTCTGCTATGGGCGCTCCACAAAAACATGGACAAAGATCTTATAAAAGTGACATAGCGGCCTATGACACCACTTTCGCTAGAGCTTTAGGAGACACGTCAGATTTCACAAATAGAATTGTAAATAAGGGTATTCAGTATAACAAACATTGGGGACATTTAAATAGGTGGAGTATCAACACAAATGGAGATACAATACATGACAGAGGTAGATTAAATACAAAACAAAATTATTATCATAAGCCTCAGTTTTCACTAAGACATTTTTGGACTGCATCTGAAAAATTTTATTTATCTAATATTTTATATGTTTCATTAGGAAATGGAGGGGGAACAGGTTTAAGCGGTAACACTAATAATTATGATGAACAAGGACAATATAATCTTCAAGAAGCATATGACGCAAATAAGAATAATGTTGATGGTCTTTATTCTATAAATGAAAATAAAGCAGGAACTTATTTAAGAAGCTCAATAAATAATCATTATTGGTATGGGGGATTATCCACCTTAAATTATCAGGTAAGTGAAGAAATTTCTTTTTCTGGAGGTTTAGATATGAGGTATTACAGAGGAGAGCATTATCGAGAAGTTTATGATTTGTTAGGGGCAGACTATGCATTGGATGGGGCAAATGGATTACAAGATTCAGAAATCAAAAGAGAGGGAGATAAGGTTGGTTATCACAATGATGGAATAGTTAAATGGAGCGGTATTTTTTCTCAAGCAGAGTACAGTAATGGCATGCTAAGTACATTTTTTAATATTTCTGCTTCAAATTCTGCCTATAAAAGAATAGATTATTTTAAAAAGAAGGACTTAGTTTTAGCAGATACTACGTATTATGAGGCCCTAGGAACATCTGTAATGACAAAGCCGACATATGATGAAAATGGTAATTTAACTGGAGCTACAAAAGAAATGG
Source organism: Flavobacteriales bacterium (assembly GCA_002711125.1). Classification (GTDB taxonomy): domain Bacteria; phylum Bacteroidota; class Bacteroidia; order Flavobacteriales; family BACL11. The sequence continues at coordinate 277,086 of PAHN01000010.1, read as the reverse complement.
TAGAAGATACTATTATTCATAATGGTGTTGCTTATACAATGAATTCTAATGAAGCAAAACATGCTACAACAAATTGGAAGTGGATTAGAGGGTATACTCTAAAAACAGGTGCAAATTTAAATGTTGATGAAAATAACAATATATTCTTCAATATTGGATACATCTCAAAAGCTCCTAGATTCAACAACGTGTATTATTACGATAACACTTTGTTTAGAGATATTAAAAATGAAATAGTCAAAGCTTTTGAGTGGGGGCACTCTTTTAGGTCTTCCATTTATTCGTCAAATTTTAATGTTTATTATACTCAATGGGAAAACAAGCCGTCAAATGGAGGGGTTACCGTTTTAGTTGATGATATTGCATATCGAGCTAATATTAATGGAATGAATGCACTACATAAAGGAGCAGAGTTTGATGTAGCAATAAAATTAACTAAAAAACTAACCTTAGAAGCATTAGTTTCATTTGGAAACTGGAAGTGGGTATCATCTGATACAGTTAGATTTACTGATGACAATAATAATCCAATCACTGATGATTTCGGTAATGAAATAGTCGCAACTTTTGATGCAGAAGGTGTTTATGTGGGTGACGCAGCTCAATCGCAAAAAGGTTTTAGTCTGAGATACGAACCAAATATTAATACTTACATAAAAATTAGAGGAACTAATTTTTCAAGATATTTTTCTGATTTTGATCCATTATCATTAAATGGTGTAAATGCAGGAAGACAAAGTTGGAAAATACCTTCATATAACTTGATTGATTTACACGCAGGATATAAATTCAAGTTATGGAATAATAATAAGCTTGACTTAAAATTAAGTCTTTTAAATTTATTTAATGAGATGTATATATCTGATGCTCAAAATAATGACCCATATAATTCAAATTATCAAGATTTTGATGCTAAATCTGCCGGAGTGTTTTTTGGATTAGGTCGAAGGTATACTTTGTCAGCAAGATATATATTTTAATATTTTTTAATTAAACAATTGACATGAAAAGAACACTACTAATAATTTTAGCATTTACTTCATTTATTACATTTGCGCAACAAGATATTGCAACCGCAAGAACTCAAATATTAGGGTCAACCGTTACAATAACAGGTATCGTAACAAACGGTGACGAAATGGGTATAATTAGATATATTGAAGATGGTACAGCGGGGATAGCATTATATGATTTAACCACAAATAACTATTTATCAAATGTTTTAAGAGGAGATAGCATATCTATTACTGGAGAGCTGGCTGATTATAATGGGTTACTTGAGGTTTATGTTGCAGGAAGTCCAATTTTACACTCCTCAAATAATCCTCTTCCAATACCACAAACAGTTACTCCAGCGCAGATTGGAGAAGATACTGAGGCTGAATTGGTGCAAATTAATAATACAATTTTCAATAATGGAGGCTCTGTTTTTAGTGTTGGCACACATGACTTTATATCCAACGGTCAACAAGGAAAAGTGTATATAAAATCAGGCAGTCCACTTGAAAACTCAATGATACCTATAGGGCCAGTAACATTAATAGGCATATCGTCTCAATACACATTCATTGTTCCAGCTAACGATGGTTACCAGATACTTCCAAGAGACAGCTCAGATATTATTCCTTCAGGAGCATTATTGTTTACTTCAGCTATTGAGCAAACTAATATTACTACTACAGGTTTTGATTTGTCATGGAATGTGTCAGATTCCTCTTCAGCAAATTATAATTATGGAATCACCTCAGCTTTAGGAACTATAGTTAATAATGGAGGCAACAATATGACGCATACAGTAAGTTTAACGGGCCTTGACCCTGCAACTTTTTATTATGTAGAGTGTTTTTCTATTAATGGAAATGATACAGCTTTCTCGTCTGTTGGGTTGTTTTCTACTGCTTCTAATTCTACTGGAGCTATTCGTCCATATTTTAATCATTCCGTAGACAATTCTTTTTCTACAGGTACCGATGCACAAAACATCACAACGTATTTTAATGACACTATAAAGGCTTACATGGATCTTGCACAAACAAGCTTGGATATTTGCGTATATAATGCTTCGGATGGAACAATTGCAAATGCAATTAATGATGCTTATAATAGGGGGGTTTCAGTTAGATATATTGCTGATGATGATGTTGTTAATTCTATGTTGTCAAATTTAAACCCTAACATTCCGATTGTATACAGAAACCCTAGCCTTCCAGGTATTATGCATAATAAATTTATTATTATAGATGCAAATTCTATTAATAATTCATGGATAATGGGTGGATCTACCAATTGGTCTAATCCATCTAATTTATTTAATGATTATAACAATATTATTTTTATTCAAGATCAAGCATTGGCTAAAGCCTATACTTTAGAGTTTGAAGAAATGTGGGCAGGAAATTTTGGAAGTCAAAAAAGTGATAATACTCCTCACAAATTTAATGTCGCTGGTAAGCAAATAGAATTATATTTTTCTCCCTCCGATCAAACAACATCTCAAATAAACAAAGTGATTCAGTCAGTTGATTATTCTTTTGAGTTTGGATTACTAAGTTTTACTAGAGACGATTTAGCGCAAACTATTATTGATAAGAACAATGAGTTTGGAATAAGTATTAGAGGTATTATTGAAGATGAAAACTCTACTGGAAGTGAATTTGCAAATTTACAATCTAATGGGGTTAATATGCGGTCACATACTGGAGTGCCAAATTCTTTTCATCATAAATATGCAATAGCTGACGCAAATGTTACGGCTTCAGAACCAATTGTCATTACTGGATCTCATAATTGGAGTAATAATGCAGAAAATAATTCTGATGAAAATACCTTAATTATTTATGATGCAACTATCGCAAATATTTACTTACAAGAGTTTGAAAAAAGATGGTCTGAATTAAGTAATATAAATACTACAGGTGATTTAATCAACTTAAAAGTAGATGTTTATCCTAACCCTTCAAATAGAAAGATTGATATTTTAAATGAAATAAAAATATATTCTATTCATTTATTTGACTCTAGAGGATACCATTTATCTAGATTTAATTCTTTCCCAATAGAGATTGATCACAAAGGTGTTTACTTTTTGAAGATTAATTCCGAAAAAGGTGATTTTATCAAAAAAGTAGTGATAAATTAACAACTGACTAAAAAAGGGGTAATTTAAAATTCAAAGTCTTCCATAAACTTTGTAGTGTAATTTCCTTTACGAAACTCTTCGTTTTTCATTAATTTTTGATGAAAAGGAATTGTTGTATTTATTCCCTCAATAATAAACTCATCTAATGCTCTCTCCATTTTTGATATTGCTTCTTCTCTTGTTTGAGCAACAGTAATTAATTTTGCAATCATAGAATCATAAAATGGAGGAATCATATAGTTTGCATACGCATGCGTGTCAATTCTAATTCCATGCCCTCCAGGAGCGTGAAAGTTACTGATCATTCCAGGTGATGGTCTAAAATCATTATAAGGGTCTTCTGCATTTATTCTACATTCAATCGCATGTAGTTGAGGTTCGTAATTTTTACCAGATATTTTGATTCCAGCCGCCACCTTAATTTGTTCGCGAATTAAATCGTAATCAACGACCTCTTCTGTCACAGGATGCTCTACTTGAATTCTAGTATTCATCTCCATAAAATAAAAATTTCTATGTTTATCTACTAAAAACTCAACAGTCCCGACTCCTTCATATTTTACAGATTCAGCTGCTTTAATAGCAGCACTACCCATATCCTCTCTAAGTTTATCTGTCATAAAGGGAGATGGTGTTTCTTCAACTAATTTTTGATGCCTTCTCTGTATAGAGCAATCTCTTTCCGAAAGGTGCGCTGCTTTACCTGTTTTGTCCCCAATAATTTGAATTTCAATATGGCGAGGATTTTCTATAAATTTTTCCATATACATCCCATCATCCCCAAAAGCTGCTTTTGCTTCTGTTTTAGCGCTATCCCACGCATCTTGTATCTCCTCTTCTTTCCAAACTAATCTCATTCCTTTTCCCCCTCCACCTGCTGTCGCTTTAAGCATTACAGGGTATCCAACTACTTCTTTTGCTAATTTTTTACACTCTTCAAAATCTTTAATTAAACCATCAGATCCAGGAATCGTAGGCACACCTGCTTTTTTCATTGTTTCTTTAGCGGCAGCTTTATCTCCCATGCCATCAATCATTTCAGGAGATGCTCCAATAAATTTTATACTATTTTCAGCACATATTTTAGAAAAGTTTGAATTTTCTGCTAAAAACCCATATCCAGGATGTATAGCATCAGCATTAGTTATCTCAGCAGCAGCTATAATATTTGATATTTTTAGATAGGAATCGGTACTGGCTGCAGGACCAACACAAACAGCTTCATCTGCAAATCTTACATGTAAGCTAGCTTCATCTGCCTTAGAGTACACAGCAACAGTTTTAATCCCCATTTCTTTACATGTACGAATAATTCTTAGAGCAATTTCACCTCTGTTGGCAATTAAAATTTTTTTAAACATAATAAAATAAAATTATGAAGGGTCAATAAGGAAAAGAGGTTGATCAAATTCAACTGGAGTTGTGTCATCAACTAAAACTTTAATAACCTTTCCACTAATTTCTGATTCAATTTCATTAAATAATTTCATAGCCTCTATTATACAAATCGTATCACCTTCTTTAATTGTATCTCCAACATTAACAAAAGGGGGCTTGTCGGGAGCAGATGATCTATAAAAAGTACCAATCATGGATGCTTTTATAGTAATATATTTTTCTTCATCATTTGCCTCGTTTGCAGAGGTATTTTTTTCTTTTGAAATCGAATCGACTTCAGTAGATGTTGTTTGCACTATAGTTGGAGTAGCAGGAATTGGCACAGGTGACGGATTAATAATTTGAGTAGGTATTTGATGAATAACTTCCGAAACATCAGCTTTGCCTCTCCTTTTTTTAGCTGGAGATTTAATAGAAATTTTAATATTATCAATTTCTAAATCTACTTCTGTTGCTCCAGATTTTGCAACAAATTTGATTAACTCTTGAATATCTTCTAAATTCATCTTTTTCATATTTATTATTTACAAAAATAATTATTTATTTGGATCATAAGCCCATTTCAGATATATTGCTCCCCATGTAAAACCTCCTCCAAAAGCAGCAAGCACTAAATTATCACCTTTTTTTAATTTATTTTCCCACTCCCATAAGCACAAAGGAATAGTTCCATTTGTTGTATTTCCATATTTTTCAATATTAACCATTACCTTATCATTCCCAACACCCATTCTTCTTGCTGTTGCATCTATTATTCTTTGATTTGCTTGATGAGGGACTAACCATGTAACATCATCGGAAGATAATTTATTTTTTTTCATTATCTCTTCTGACACATCTGCCATTGAGGTTACAGCAGCCTTAAATACTGTTTGGCCATCTTGATACACTGAATGCTCTCTTGCATCTACTGTTGCATGACTAGCAGGCCTAGCCGAACCTCCTGCTTTCATATGTAAAAACTCACTTCCCGAGCCATCGCTTTTTAAAATTGCGTCTTGCACCCCTAGCCCCATATCAGAGGGTTCTAGTAAAACAGCTCCTGCGCCATCGCCAAAAATTATACATGTTGCTCTATCTTTATAGTCTATTATAGAGGACATTTTATCAGCCCCAACAACTATAATTTTTTTATATGTTTTAGTTTCAATAAATTTAGCAGCCGTAGATAGAGCAAATAAAAATCCTGAACAAGCAGCCATTAAATCATAAGCAAATGCATTGCACGCACCTACTTTGTCTGCTATTAAGCATGCTGTAGAAGGAAAAATCATATCGGGTGTAGCGGTTGCACAAATAATTAAATCAATTTCTTTTGCAGAAGTATTAGTTTTCTTTAATAGACCATCTACTGCTTTAGATCCCAAGATAGATGTTCCTTTTCCTTCTTCTTTTAAAATTCTACGTTCTTTTATGCCTGTTCTAGTAACAATCCATTCATCATTTGTGTCAACATAACTCTCTAATTCTTTATTTGTTAAAACGTAATCAGGAACATACCCTTCAATTCCAGTTATAGCAGCAGTTATTTTATTCATGATTTTATATTATTTTTAATTTTATTTGCTAAATCAGCAGTAATAATATTTTCAGTTAATAATATCATATTTTTTATTGCGGTTTCATTTGAAATTCCATGGCCAATAATTACCGGTTTATTAAGGCCTAGTATTGGAGTCCCCCCATAGTCTTCATAGTTTAGTCGGCCAAAAAAGTCATCAAGTAAATTTCTTTCTTTCATTATTTCATAAATACCTTCAGCTTCTTTTAAAACAATGTTTCCTGTAAACCCATCACATACAATGACATCAATTTCTGAACTAAAAATATCTCTACCTTCACAATTACCAATAAACTCAAAGTCTTGATTGTTCTCCATCAAGCTAAAGGTGTTTTGACTTATTACATTGCCTTTACATTTTTCTTCTCCTACATTAAGTAGCGCTACTTTTGGGTTTTTTATTCCACAAACGTGTTTAGAAAATAATGACCCTAATATACCAAATTGATATAATACATCAGGCTTGCAATCAACATTTGCTCCAACATCTAATAAAACAGTCGAACCCCCATTTGCTCTAGGGATTAACGTTGAAAGGGGAGGGCGTAAAACTCCAGGGACAGCTTTCACTGCATAAACGCTTCCTACAAAAATTGCTCCTGTATTTCCTGCAGAAGCGAAGCCATCAATATTGCCATTTTTTAGGTGCTCAAATCCTTTGGCAATACTAGATTCTGGTTTTGATCGAAATGCTTTAGTAGCATGTTCTTCCATTGTGATTGTTTCTTCACAATGCACAATTTCAAATTCTTTTAATGGTGGAGAATCAAGCTTGTTTAATTGTGAGAAGATTTCAGATTTATGGCCGAATAAAACCAAACTTGTGTCTTTAGATAACTCATTGGCAGCTTTCACTGTCCCAATAACAGTTTTTTCAGGAGCAAAATCACCTCCCATTATATCTATACCAATTTTCATATTTAAAAATTCATAAAATTAAACTGTAAAACCTAATTACGTAAAGTAATATAGACTTTGCATTTAATTTTTTTAAATTTTAGTTTCTGAAATTAGTTTGCCTTTATAATACATTTTACCATCATGTTCATAGGCTCTATGGTAAAGATGAGCTACACCTGTTTCAGGGCAAACCTTAATGGTTTGGCTACTTGCTTTGTAATGAGTTCTTCTTTTATCTCTTCTTGTTTTAGAGATTTTTCGTTTTGGATGTGCCATTTACTTTATTTTATGTTTTTTAATGCATCCCATCTTGGGTCAGACAATTTTGATTTGCCTGGCATATATTTATTTAATAATTCAATCATACCTTTATCACATGTTCTATTTCCATTTTTGTCCAATGGATGTTCTCTTTTAGCTGGCATGTTCAAAACAATTAATTCAAAAATTATTTGTTTTAAATTTATACTATTTTCATTTTTTTGAAGATATATTATTTCATCTGTAGAAATCAAATTTCTTTGTGATTTTTTTATAATTAATTTTGTAGAGCAATTTATATTTATTGATAATTTTTCATTGCATATATCACAAGCGATATCATTAATTTTTCCATCCAATATTAATTTAAGGTTAATTTTATTTAGATCTTTAAATAAAATTACATTAGCTTCAATATCAACATTTTTTATTTCAGAAAAAATAAAATCTTCAAAGAACGCATCCTTTATTTTTAAAAAATGAGATGTTTTATTTTTACCAATCGACCCCAGTTTTATTATAAAATCATCCATTTTCCGGAAATAAAAGGACAGCAAATATATACAAATTTATTATGACTTAACTATTTATATTTTTTATCATGCATATTAAAGGCAAGCGGGTTCTTATTTAACTCTTTATACTCTAGTCTTTTTTTAAATATATTACAAGCTAAAAAAACAGCTTCTCTAAATGAAGATTCATCAGCCAATCCTTTTCCAGAAATTTCGTACGCAGTACCATGTACAGGTGATGTTCTTATTATTTCAAGCCCAGCAGTATAATTCACCCCTTCGTTAAAGGAGAGGGTTTTAAATGCAGTTAAACCTTGATCGTGATACATTGCTAAGACTCCATCAAATTTTTTTAAATTATTACGTGAAAAAAAACTATCTGCAGAAAATGGGCCAAAAGCTATAATATCATCTTCTTTTAATTTATTTATGGCAGGAGTAATTATATTATCTTCTTCTAAACCAAGAAGACCATTTTCTCCAGCATGAGGGTTTAAGCCTAAAACAGCAATTATGGGTTTTCTTATGCCAAAATCTTGTGTTAATGAATTATTTAATTGTTTAGCTTTTAATATGATATTTTCTTCATTTATATGATTTACTACTTTAGATAGAGGGATGTGACTTGTTACAAATGCAATTTTCATCATTTCACTAACCATAATCATTATAGCTTTTGAATTAAAATTTTCTTCAAAAAATTCTGTATGTCCAATAAAGTCTTTTATTTTTTTTTGAATAGCATATTTATTTATTGGTGCGGTTACTAAAACATCAATAGAATTATTTTTTAGTGCTTCTGTAGCTTTTTGGATGGATTTGTAAGAAATGGATCCTGCTTCAGATGATACTTTTCCAAATTCCACATCAAATTCGTCATTATAAATGTTAATTAAATTTGGTTTTTTTTGATTTATCTCATCAAAATTATTAATAATATGAAATGCAAAATCCTTTAAAAAAATTGCCTTTCTATGAAATTGAGCAATTTTTGCAGACCCAAAAACAATAGGCACGCAAAAGTCCATCATTCGACTATCATTAAAACATTTAATGATAGTTTCCAATCCAATTCCATTTGGATCACCTATTGAAATACCTAACCTAATTTTCTTCATTAAAATTTTTGATAAATTTATATAGTAATCTTACCCCCATACCTGTTGCTCCTTTACCTCTATATCCATATTTTTCCTTTGTAAATGTTGGTCCAGCAATATCTAAGTGAATCCATGGGTAGTCTACAAAATGTGAAAGAAATTTTCCAGCAGTTATTGCTCCAGCAATTGACCCTCCCACATTTTTAATATCTGCAATATCTGATTTTATTAAATCATCATATTCTTCCCAAAACGGCATTTCGGCTAACCTTTCATGAGTGGCATGACCAGCTTCTTTTAATTTTTTATGTTCACTTTTTGCCCCATTATGCATGCTAACAATACCAAAATGGCCTACTGTGGTCGCAGCGGAACCAGTTAAAGTTGCTAAGTCAATCACTAAACATGGATTATATTTTTTTGCATAACTAAGCGCATCAGCAAGAATTAATCTGCCTTCAGCATCAGTATTGAGAACTTCTACTGTTGTTTTGTCATACATTGTAATAACATCACCAGGAGCATATGCGTTACCAGAGGGTCTGTTGTCTGTTGCTGGAGTTAGTCCAATAACATGAACAGGTAATTTATTTGCTGCAATAATTTGCATAACCCCAATAACTACCCCAGCTCCCCCCATATCAACTTTCATTAAATCCATAGAGTTTTTAGTTGGTTTTAAACTTAATCCGCCGGTATCATAAACAATACCTTTGCCAACTAAAACAATTGGTTTTTTGTTTTGCGCATTTTTTGGTTTCCATTCCATTATAGTGAAAGTAGGCTCGTCAATACTACCCTGATTTACAGCTAATAAGCCACCCATTTTTAGCTTTTTAATTTCTTTTTTGTAGAGAGTTTTTGACTTAAAACCGTTTATTGTAGCTGCTTTTCTTGCAGCTAAAGCTAAATCAACTGCTTTTAAATGAGAAAAAGGTTCGTTTATAAGGTCCCTTGTAAAATAAACACCATCAATAATATTATTTAACTCATCAATCTTTTTGGATGAAATATTAGTTATTAAAAAAATTTTTTCTAATTTTTTCCTCTGCACCTTTTTATATTTATTAAACGTATAATTTGAAAGAGCCATACCTTCAGCGACTTGTAAAATATCATCACTATCCATTTCTGTATCAATAATTACTACAGATTTTATACTAGTTAATTTCTCAATTAATTTATCACCAATCAGCCTGCAATTTTCATTATAAAAATCGAGATTACTATTTTCTTTTGGCTTAACAATAAAAATATATCGATTGTATTGATTAATTGTAATAATTTCACCTTTTTCTTTCTTTATAAAATCTTGCTCTTTTGATGACAAATTATATTGTGATAGATTACTATTTTTTTTACACAAAATAATAAGGTTATCTTTTTTATTAATTGTTGTTTTCTTTTTAATTAAAGTCTTCATATAAAATTTGTAATTTTGACATTACAAAGCTAAGTATTTTTATGCACAGTAAAGAGCTATTTAAAAGAGCATTAAAAAAAGAATTTTTATCTGCAGAAGAAGGTCAGTTTTTATTTGAAACATCATCTACATCTGAGTTAATGTTCATAGCAAACAAATTAAGACAGATAAATGTTCCGGGTAATAATGTTACTTGGCAAATTGACAGAAATGTCAATACCACAAATGCATGCACAGCAAATTGTAAATTTTGTAATTTTTTTAGACATCCGAAACACGAAGAGGTATATATTACAGACTTGCCAACATATAAGAAAAAAATTGAAGAAACTATTAAATTTGGTGGAGACCAACTTTTATTACAAGGGGGGCATCATCCAAGGCTAGGCTTAGATTTTTATGTGAAATTATTTAATGATTTAAAAAAAATGTACCCGTCTATCCGCTTGCATGCATTAGGCCCCCCGGAGATTGCACATATTTGCAAAATTGGAGGGCATTCACATAAAAAAGTACTTTCAGAATTAAAAAAAGCGGGCATGGATAGCATGCCAGGAGCAGGAGCAGAAATTTTAAGTGATAGAGTAAGAAGATTAATTTCTAAAGGAAAGTGTACAGGTCAAGAGTGGCTTGACATAATGGAGGTTGCGCATAAAATTGGTTTTACCACATCTGCTACAATGATGTTTGGACACATAGAGACTATTGAAGAGCGTTTTGACCATTTGGTTGCAATTAGAGAGGTGCAATCTAAAAAACCACAAGGACAAAATGGTTTTTTAGCATTTATTGCGTGGCCCTTTATGGATGATGGGACTTTACTACAACGAGTAAAAGGGATTAATAGTAATGTAACTTCTGATGAATATTTGAGAATGGTTGCTATTTCAAGAATAATGCTTCCTAATATTATTAATATACAAACATCATGGTTAACAGTTGGAGCAGAAACAGCTCAACTAACATTACATGGAGGGGCTAATGATTTTGGATCAATTATGATAGAGGAAAATGTTGTTTCTGCTGCGGGAGCACCACATCGATTTACAGCTTCAAGCATTCAAAATTCTATTAAAGAAGCGGGATTTACACCTAAATTGAGAAATCAATTGTATCAAGAAAGAAAAATGCCAAATTTAGTTGAACAAGTAATAAACTATTAAAATTTATGTTTACAGGAATAGTAGAAGAGTTAGGAGAAGTGGAATTAATAAAATTAGAAAACCAAAACAAACATTTTATTATTAAAGCTAACATGACCAGTCACCTTAAGATAGATCAGTCTGTTTCACATAATGGCATATGCTTAACAGTTATAGATATAAATAAAAATACATATACCGTTACAGCAATAAATGAAACTTTACAAAAAACTAATTTAAATACTTTACAAATAGGAGACAAAGTAAATTTAGAAAGAAGCATGAAATTAGGATCAAGAATAGATGGGCATATTGTGCAAGGCCATGTAGATCAAACCGCTAAATGTGTAAATGTTTCTGAAGAGAAAGGTTCACATTTTTTTACATTTGAATTTGAACAAAAAAATAATATTACTGTAGAGAAAGGCTCTATCTGTGTAAATGGGGTAAGCCTGACTGTAGTTAATTCAGCTTCAAATAAGTTTTCAGTGGCTATTATACCCTACACTTTTCATAATACTAATTTTCATGAAATTAAAAAAGGATCAATAGTCAATTTAGAATTTGATATTTTTGGTAAGTATATTGCAAAAATGTTAACAAAAAAAATATAATCATGAAACCAACATTATTAATTTTAGCAGCAGGCATGGGGAGCCGTTATGGGGGATTAAAACAAATAGATGGTATTGGCCCAAATAATGAACCAATCATTGAATATTCAATATATGATGCAATAAATTCAGGATTTGGAAAAATTGTATTTGTAATTAGAAAAGAATTTGATGAAGATTTTCGTTCTAAATTTAATAAATTTAACAGCAAGATTAATATAGAGTATGTTTATCAACAAGTAAATATAAATATAGAAAACCTAAAAATTGTTGAACGCACAAAACCATGGGGTACAGCTCATGCTGTATTAGCGGCAAGAAATGTAATATCTGAGCCATTTGCTGTAATTAATGCTGATGATTTTTATGGTACAAATTCATATTCTCTTATTTCTGAATTTTTAATAAATAAATGTACAGAAAATTGCATGGCAATGGTAGGCTATAAATTAGAAAAGACTTTATCTGAGCATGGGACAGTGAATAGAGGCGTTTGTCAGATAGATAAAGACAATAATTTAATAGAGGTTGTGGAGAGAACTAAAATCTCTAGAATCAACAATATAATTTATTATGACGTTGACGATAATTCTGTTAAAAAAAGTTTAAATAAAACTTTGAATGTTTCAATGAATTATTGGGGTTTTCATCCAAGTATTTTTAAAGATATTGAAATAGGACTTAATAGATTTATAGAAGAAAACTGTAATAACCCCACGTCAGAATATTATATTCCTAATATCGTTACAGAAATGATAAAAAGTAAAAAAATGCAAGTTCAAGTAATCTCAACTTCTGATAATTGGTTTGGAGTTACATATAAAGAAGATAAGCCAATTGCACAAGCTACAATTAATAAATTTATTACTAGTGGTGTTTATCCGCTTAAACTTTGGGAATAAAATGAAGAAAATACTATTACTTGGTTCAGGAGAATTAGGCAAAGAATTGGTGATTTCTTTTCAAAGAATGGGGCAGCATGTAATAGCGGTTGATAACTATCACAATGCTCCCGCTATGCACGTAGCACAAGAATTTGAAGTTATCGAAATGCTCGATGGGAATGAGCTAGATAGAATAGTGCATAAACACAAGCCAGATTTTATAGTGCCAGAAATTGAAAGTATCAGAACAGAAAAATTTTACGAGTATGAGAAGGCGGGCTATACTGTAATCCCATCTGCTAAAGCAGCTAATTTTACAATGAATCGAAAGGCTATTAGAGATTTAGCTGCCATTGATTTAGGATTAAAGACAGCAAAATATAGGTATGCTGATACACTAGAGGATCTTAAAAAAGCAGTTAATTTTATTGGTTTTCCATGCGTAGTAAAGCCATTAATGTCAAGTTCTGGAAAGGGACAATCTGTTATCAGATCAGCACGTGATATAGAAATTTCATGGAATTTTGCTCTTTCTGGGTCTAGAGGAGATTTAGTAGAAGTTATTGTTGAGGAATTTATTGATTTTGAATATGAAATAACGCTTTTAACATTAACACAAAACAACGGTAACACCTTATTCTGCTTACCAATTGGTCATCGTCAAGAAAATGGTGATTATCAAGAAAGTTGGCAGCCTGTTCAAATGAAGGAAGAACATTTAAAAACTGCACAAAAAATGGCAGATAAAATTACTAATGAGCTTACTGGAAGTGGCATATGGGGAGTAGAGTTTTTTATTGCAAAAGNNGGGGTATATTTTTCTGAGTTATCTCCAAGACCTCATGATACTGGTATGGTTACATTAGCAGGAACTCAAAATTTCACCGAGTTTGAGTTGCATGCTCGCGCAATTTTAGGGATACCAGTAAATGAGATAATNCACCAGCGAAATGGNGCATCTGCAGTTATTTTAGCTAATAAAAAAACAAATGAAACTCCTCAAATANTTGGCTTAGATAAGGCTGCAATGATTAAAGANTCTGATTTTAGAATTTTTGGTAAACCAATAGCACGACCACATAGAAGAATGGGAGTATCTCTTGCATATGGAAAAGAAAANGTAAAAAAATTNGTTGAAAAAGCAAAAGATGTTGCAGCTAAAATTCAAGTTGACTAGTTTTTTTCNACCCAATCCCCATGCTTTTTGATTAAATTAATTAAAGCANTAACNGCATCATGTTCTGGAACATTTTTTTCTACAACTGTTTTNTCTTTGTATAANGTTATTTTTCCAGGACCAGTACCTACGTATCCATAATCAGCATCTGCCATTTCTCCNGGNCCATTTACTATGCATCCCATAATNCCTATTTTNACACCTTTTAGNTGATCTGTTTCTTTTCTTATTTTTGCTGTTGTTTCTTGTAAATCAAAAAGAGTTCTTCCACAGCTTGGGCAAGAGATATATTCAGTTTTAGATATACGAGTTCTTGTAGCTTGTAAGATTCCGAAAGCTAATGAATTAATTTTTTGATCTGAACTACATTTTGGAGCAGAAATAAAGANNCCATCTCCTAAGCCATCTAAAAGTAATGTNCCAANATCTNCAGAGCAAGAAATCTGTAATTGCTCCTCAGATAATTTTTCATAAGTCCTTCCAATTACCACAGGAATTTTTATATTATTATTTATTAATTCTATAAGTAATCTTCTTTGTTCTGCAATTCCGTTNTTATTTTTAGTGTCTATTAAAAGNACTNCGGTTTTGTCTAGNTCAAGTTTGTTTGTTAATTCNNTAGTTAAATCTGAAAAACAAGCATAAACCATATTCATTTTTTCAGACTGAGTCTTTTCATTTAGATATTCATNTGTAGTTAAAAAAGGATATCCTTTTTTATGTTTTTNCCATTTTTTATAATTATAAATTACTCCTAAAGTACCGGGTACTTCGAAATCTAANTCATGGTTTCCAACAAACACATAATCAGCTGCCATATCAGAAATATGCCATTTATCTAAAGGNATAGAGTANTTATAACCTAAGGCAAAAAANGATGCGGGTGTAATTTTCTTTTTAAGGCTAAAATCAGCTTTGACAATTGGAGGGTTTTTTCCTCCAAAATTAAGAACTGGATTCGTTTTTCTTCTTTGATAGTNAAAATTAAGAAGNGGGTTTTTTGAGATTANACTAATTTGTTTGTGATTTTTAATNCNNTTAATATGTGTAACTATTTTTTGAGCAACAGGCATTTCAAATTCTGGAGCNTCAGTTAATGAAACTCTAATTGTATCTCCTATTCCGTCAGCTAATAAAGCTCCAATACCAACNGCTGATTTTATTCTTCCATCTTCTCCCTCTCCNGCTTCTGTAACGCCTAAATGTAAAGGAAAATTCATTTGTTCTTTTATCATTTGAGCGACTAANAACCTATAAGCTTGTACCATTATTCTAGTGTTAGAAGCTTTCATNGANAAGATAACATCAAAATANTTCTCNTNTTGACAAATACGCAAAAATTCCATTGCTGANTCAACCATCCCTTTTGGAGTGTCTCCATATCTAGATAAGATTCTGTCTGATAAAGAGCCATGATTAGTNCCTATTCTCATAGCGGTCCCGTATTCTTTACAAATTGTAACAAGTGGAGTAAACTTTTCTTTTATTCTTGCTAGCTCTTTGTTATAACNATTATCAGTATANTCAATTTCTTCAAACTTCTTTTTATCAGCGTAGTTGCCNGGATTTACTCTAACTTTTTCTANAATTTTAGCGGCAATTTCAGCAGCTTTTGGAGTGTAATGAATATCTGCAATNATNGGAGTNTTATAGCCTCTTTTNACTAGTTCATTTTTTATATTTTGTAGGTTTTCAGCTTCTTTTCGGCTTGGGGCAGTAATTCTAACTAATTCGCAACCGGCCTTTATCATNCNTATAGATTCATTTACCGTTGCTTGTGTATCCATAGTATTGGTTGTGGTCATTGACTGAATACGAATTGGATTATCCCCTCCAATACCAANANCNCCAACCATTACCTCTCTTGTTTTAAAGCGANAATATTTAGTTAATGACTTACAATANTTCATTTATTGTTTTACAACTTTCTTTGTTATGTGAGATGTNCCATCTATTATATGTANAAAATAAATTCCATTTGGATAATCAGAAAGATCAATGTTNTCATGAACTTTTCCTACACTATAATCGTTAATTGTAACAATTACTTTTCCTAAATTATCAATTANTTTGACTTGAGTAATGTTGTTTGAAAAGCCAATTATTTCAACATTATTTTNAGTTATTGTAGGGAAAATTTNCCAAGTNCTTTTACTTTCTTCTATATTTTGACTTCCACCTATTGTAAATTCATGAATAATATTTGTTCCAAAGTCCGCGTTGAACGCTTTAAGCCANGAAGCNCCGATTTCNCGAAATCTAACTATACCGCCTCCNTCATTATTTGCCCAAAAATCNAATCCGTCTTCATCTGAATCTTGCATTACAAATTTATAGCAACCAGGNGTAAAAGTTAAAGTATCTCTATATTGGGTGTTAGAATATAGGCTTCCACTTGTAAAAATATTATTTTCATCTGTATCATAAAAATCCCAGCTAGTTTCAGATTCTTGTGATAAACTATTGATAACACCNGAATTNGTGCTTACCCAAAGAGCAAATGTTTCTGGATATTCAGGAACTAATTCAAACTCTGAATGCATATAGTTATTTTCATTATATTCATCAGATTGTCCNTTAGGATTTTTTAATCTNACTTCAAAAACATTACTAGCTCCTGCCCACGAAGACAAGTTCGGAAGCTCAACTTCTTCAGTTTCTAAAAAANCTAAATTACCTGTCCAATTNAAGACATGAANCCCTCCTCCTTGAACATTATATTCAATATCTAAAGATGTCAAAGTATTTTCACCATAATTTCTGATAATGATTAAAGGTTTTCCACATATCGGGTTTTTACGACTGTGTTCATCTTTTTTTGAGGGTTTGATTATATCAATTATTTCAGCAGAATTTGTAAAATTAGGACTTGCGTATTGAAAAAGCTGACATTCAATTATATATGATGGAGTTTGAGTTCCACTCCAATTATATGGTTGAAAGTCAATATCGACCTCTATCGAATCACCTGGATTTATATAAGGAGTTATTTCGTGATCAAAAGCTTGTGCTCTTTTTCCTGGACACCAATTCGCTCTATCATATAGCCATGTGCCTCCTTGAGGGAAAATAGGGTTTTCCCCACAATCTGCATCCCAATTATATTGTGTATGGGTTTGCAGGCCATCAATATTTAAATAATAATTAATTGGTTTAAACTCTGCGGCAACTTGATTATTGTCAAATCCATGACCCGTAGAGGTCATTTTTACCATTGCATTTGTTGTATTAGAATTAATATATAATTTTTTTGCGTTTAATTTATTTGCTTCAAAATCTGTAGATGTTACGTAGCTATGTCCTCCTGTATATATATTTTTAACACTTAATACGTCTCTGGCAGGAGTTCCTTCAATAAACTCAAAGTCTAGTGTTGCACTAAAGCCAGAGGACCATCCACTATAATGACATCTAATTTCAACAGAATCCCTTAGTATTTGTTCAAAATCAGTTATATCAAATGTTGTAGTAAACTTCCAATTATTTGATAATCCATTACCATATGGTGTTATAACTCGTGCTAATTCATAATTTTCAATCACATCATAAGTTTGATACCAACTATAATTATCATTAATGAGTATTGAATCAGGCGTGCAATAAGCTTGACCAATAATATTACCAATACTATCATAAAGCATATTATAAAAGCCTGCTTCATAAACATACATTGTATCTGTAGGGGTCATTGGGTTATTAGCGTCATTAAACAAAATAATTTCCAGTAAGCTTGCTAATGTTGAGTCTACACTATTCGACGTCGAGTCCCAAGAACTNATATAAGTTACANTGTCAGAATACATAATAGAATCTANGTTATTTCCATTAACAGTAAANATTGGAGAAGTTTGTANTGTTGAATCAATTTCNCCAGTTCGATGTCTAACAAAAATTTGTGTGGTGTAATCCCAGTCTGAACAGCCTCCAGTTGCACACCCCATGGTGTAATGAAGATATATTTTTCTATATTTATTACTCGCATCAGGTAATACCCCCCATTCATCATAATTGCCATACCANGTCATGTCTGTTTGGTCGTGAATTCGTATCGTTGTTGTATCTCCTGCAAACACACTATAANAAACAGCAAAACACAANAATAGTAAATTTAATTTCTTCATATTATTTTTTATTAATGTTAGTTATTCCTCCNGAAACTATCAGTTTCATGACCTCNCTTGAAGGAGCATCAATTGGAGTGATATATTTTTTTTCAACTACAAATAGATTTCCAGAAAAATTATAGGAATGAGGAATATAAACCAATACTCTACCCTCATTAATATTTAAGGATTCTAAATCNTCATTAGAAATAAAACCAATTCTTTCAATATTAGAGTTATCAAATAGTTTAACAAAAACAGCTTTTTTAAATCCTTTTTTATTTCCTATAAAAGTGCCCATTAAGTCCTTTATAGAAGTATATATTGTCTCCAAAAGAGGAGCTTGTNTAAGTAAATGTTTGAAAAATCTATTTATTGGACTAGATATTATTAATGAACCTATAAATCCAATTAATATTATNGAAATGATAATTATCAAAACACCCACACCTGGNAAAAGCCCTGGTACTGTTTTGATTTCTGGNAAAATATTTGGAATAATTTGGTCAATTTTATTAAAAGCCCATACTACAAACGCTCCAGTTACCGTTATAGGAACAGTGTATAATAAACCTCGAAAAAAGTACTTAANGATTTTTTTCATATTTTTATACCATTNGCTTTTGAAGTCATAAAAATACTAATCTTAAAAATAATAACCATGAAAAACTCAATTTTTAGCAAACTATTTTTAATAACTCTACTTTTACTAGGGACNGCTTCTTTTGGCCAGGTAAAGGTTAATACAAATAATAATAATAATAAAAAGGTNGTGGTTAAAACNAATACCAACAATAACAAAAAGGTTGTGGTTAAAACNAATACCAACAATAACAAAAAGGTTNTNGTTAAAACAAANAGNGTNGTAGTNAATAAGCCAAATAGGCCTAAGATAATTGTNAATCGACCAACTTACAATCGACCAGGATACGTATGGGTTGAAGGTCATTGGAAATGGAANCGTTTTAAAAGAAAATATGTATGGAAGAAGGCAAGATGGAAAAAAATTAAAAGAAATCACCAGTGGGTACCTGGATANTGGCATATTACGCCTANTGGTTTTTATTGGGTNGAGGGTTATTGGCAAATAATTTATTAGTTTTTTATATTTTTTTTTGTTGAAAAGTATTTTTTAATCTTAATTATTGAATATACTTTTTTGTAATTTTGGTTTAAAACCAAATTATTTAGCATGAGAANTTTAATTTATCTTTTTTTTGGAGCAATTTTGTTAGGCTCATGTGTTACTCCAAAAATTCATAACAATTTACTTAATGAGTATGAAAATGTTAAACAATCNTTAATTAATGAAGAGCAAACAAATTTAAATCTTCAAGTNAAGATNGAAGAGGCAGAGGGAAAGATAAAAAATTTAAACATTACTATAAATAGATTAAAAAATGATTCAACAAAAAAATCAGAAGNACTTTTATCTTTAAAAAANAAATACAANTCTTTAAGTGATTCATANGATTTGCTTGCATCAAANAATAGTAGGTTTATTTCAGATAAAGCAAAAGAAATTAAAGAGCTTTTAGAACANNTAGANTCAGCAGAAAATGAAATATTTAACAAAGAAGACGAATTAAATAAATTATTAAAATCACTAGANTTAAANGAANAAGAGTTAAAANTAGCNCAGGAAAATTTAAAAATTAGATCGGTTAGAGTTTCAGAGTTNGAGGAGATTATATATAAAAAAGATAGTGTTGTTTCNCTATTAAAGAAAACNATTTCTAAAGCATTAATAGGATTAGAAGGAGAAGGTCTAACAGTGGTAAAAAGAAATGGNAAAGTTTATATTTCCTTAGAAGAAGANTTGTTGTTTGCNTCTGGTAAATATGATATAAACTCAAAAGGAATATCGGCTTTAAANAAGCTTGCTAATGCATTAGAAACACAGAAAGATTTAGANATTTTGGTTGAAGGGCATACAGATAGTATCCCTTTTAAAGGAAGGGGTGGNCTTAATGATAATTGGGATTTAAGTGTTAAAAGAGCAACAAGCGTCGTTAAAGTTTTANTAAGTAATTCTAATTTAATAGCATCTCAATTNACAGCAGCNGGTAGGGCAGAATTTTATCCAATAGCGAACAATAATACTAAAGAAGGAAGAAGTGCNAATAGAAGAATAGAAATGATTTTATCTCCAAATCTAGATGATTTATATGAGTTATTAGAGTAGTGGGTTGATTCATTTTAGTTTTAAAAAAATTATTTGTTAATATATAGTAGCCAATGAAAAAATTAAATCAAATATCGATAGCGATACTATGTATAGGAGGATTATTTAAGCATAATTCATTTCCTTATGCAAATATTTTGGTTACAATAGGTTTTACATCTGTTGCTTTTACATTAATTGCTCTGGCTTTATCTAAGGAATCTAAATAATTTTTTTTTAAAAGTAACTGCGAATTAAAAAATTATAAAAAGCTGAAGAATGCATTTTTTATTACTATCAATTAAAAAAACAAAATATATATTTAGTTTTTTGATTTTGATATTTTTTCTTTCATGTAATATTGATAATAATCATGATATTTTTGTTGACAACCCTAAAGAGGAAGATATTAAATTAAAAATAGATGGAAACGAATATGATATACCTGCTTTTGGCTTTCTTGAACTGAATATAAAATCGGGGACATATAAAATATCAGCAACAATTGACGATAGTTGTTTTTTTAAAGAAAATATAATTATTAGTAAATCAGGGTTGCTTAATATTCATAAAGAGACTTATGTTCTTTGGAGCGACCTATATACCACTACTAATCTTAAGCCTAAACAAAATCAGCTACAACTAAGAAACATTAAGATTAATAAAAATTTATATAAAAATGTAGATTTTATCATTTATCAAAATTTAAATTTTATTCCAAAAGCATGGCATTTCAGCGTAAATGAATCATGGGAGGAAAATTTAAATTATTACTTCTTAGATTCTCAAGTTAAATCAAAAATTTATCGGCTAGTTGATTTGGAAAAAGAATTTGGATTTGGCCCACCTCCAGACCTTACAGGTTATACTATTGATGAGCTTAGGTATAAATTAAATGAATTAGAAACACACGGCAGCTATGATTAAAAAAGATAGTTTGTTTAATGGACTTTTTCTAACTTCAATGGTATTAGTATTCTTGTGTATTTATTCTATAATCTACGAAAAGTCAGCATTTCTGCAAGACAACTTTAAACAAGTTAATATATTGCCAATTAAAAAAAAGAACCTTACTCGAAATACTAAAACCCAAGAATATTCAAGATTACAACAAAATATACATTTTGTTAAAGACATCATTGTTAGTAAAGAAAAATTTCAAGCTTATTCTGATAGCATTGAAAGTATCAAAAATTACGATGGTGCCCATACAGCTCTTATCTATTTCTTTCAATCACTTTTAAATGTTGAAGGAAAAGGAAAAGGAACATCTAGAATAGGCTATTATGGAGATTCTATGATTGAAGGAGACCTTATGAGCATGACCTTAAGGACAATGCTTCAAAATAAGTTTGGAGGAAGAGGGATAGGATTTATGCCAATAACTTCAATTACTAATTTTTTTAGAAAAAATATTAACCACAGGTTTTCCGATGGATGGAAACATTTAAATGTTAATCATTCAAATAATCAAGTTCTTCTTGGTTTGTCGGGAGAAGTATTTATTCCAGATATGTTATATCCCAAGCATAATGTTTCTTATAAGTCAAGCAATTATCAGTTTTTACAAGATCTACCAACAACTAAATTGTTTTATGGACTTGATACAGCAAAAGTTAAAAGAAATAAATTATTTGTGCAAAATGATTCGTTTCTTCTAAATAAAGAAAAATTAGTTAATACATTATATATTTCAAAATCTTCAAAAAAAGAAATTGAATTAAACTTTGATTTTTTATCTCCAATGCCAATTTATGGAGTTTCTTTTGAAAGCAGTAAAGGNGTATTNGTAGATAATTTTGCAATAAGGGGTAATAGNGGNATGCCTATGACTAAAATTTCTNTAAATATGCTTAGGGATTTTAATCAAGAAATGAATTANGACTTNATAATATTACAATTTGGATTAAATGTAGTTAGTGGAAAATCNAANTTTANATGGTATNAAAATCAAATGCAGAGAGTCATAAGTCATTTTAAAAAAGCGATGCCNNACACATCNATTTTAGTTGTTAGTATTCCTGATCAATCTTCAAAAAATGAAGANGGAGTNATGGCTTCTANNCCCTCAGTNATACCTATTGTTGAAGCTCAAAAAGAAGCAGCTAGATTNTCTGAAGTGGCATATTTTAATTTATATAAGGCNATGGGTGGTGAAAACAGTATGGTTAAATGGGTTGAGGAGCTTAANTATGCAAACTCGGATTATGTTCATTTTAACTATTCAGGAGCTAAGTATGCATCAACNCTAATTTTTGAATTTTTAATGAACGCATATCAAGAATATAAAGAATCATTAAATGAATAGATTATTTANAANAATAATTTTAATACTTAATTTTTTTAACTTTAGTCTTTTTGCTCAGTCANAAAAAGATTATGNTGANATTANAAGTTTTAATAATGATAGTGTTTTGGAGATTTTAAATGATAGNAGCCTANNTGTTTTTTTTGATAAGTTGTATTTNTTAGAAAANGGAGATATAAATCAATTAAATATAGTTCATATTGGNAACTCACATACACAAGCAGGATTTATCACNGGTGAAATAAGAAACATTTTACAAAATAGGTTTGGTAATGCTGGTAGAGGATTNGTNTTTCCATATAAAGTAGCCAATTCNAACAGCCCNAGTGATGTTTATTCTTTTAGTAATGTTGAATGGNATGGGTGTAGAAATAGTTATTATGAAGACAATTCCAATATAGGAATATGTGGCTTTTTAATTGAAACACAAGATTCTAANGCGGTNTTAAANCTTTCTTTAAATCCAAAATCAAATTTAAACTATCATTTCAATAAACTAAAGATTTTNCATCCCTTTGGNGAAGAGTATTATGACTTCTCTGTTATGACATCAAAAGAAAGAGATATATTAGAAGAAANATCTTTTGTCATAGAAGAGATAAAATATCAAGTTGTTTCTGGAGATTATTTAGGAAAAATTGCNACAAAGTTTAGCACTTCNGTAAGCCAAATAAAAAAATTAAATGGTCTTAAAGATGATTTAATCTATCCNGGTCAAANNCTAGTTGTTAGAGAAAAAGAAGTTAAAGTATCAACAATACCAAATAACGCTTTATATAATATTAGNCATAAAAAATTAATCAATANCCAGTTTACAGAAATAACCNTGTTAGANTCATTAGNTGAATATATATTTTTNAAAAANATAAAAAATNATAAGTCCCAAANCCTNATGAGNTGGGATGGTATTGTNTTGGAAAATACTTTTAATACAGGANTATTATATCATATGATTGGAGTAAATGGAGCAACTTATGATGACTACAANAATACTGAGATTTTTTTCANTCAATTACCTCATTTAAATCCNGATTTAGTTNTTGTTTCACTTGGNACTAATGAATCATTTGAGGATAGTGTAAGAATTATAAATAGTTTTAAAAAGTTTTATAATAATATTAAGTTAATTGATANAAATCTTCCTTTTATATTGTGGATACCGGCAGAAAGTGAAAAGAAATCTTTTGANTCAAAAATTATCGCAGANTCATTGATTNTATATGCTGAAGAAAACAANATACCGTATTTTGATTTATTTAATATTTTNGGNGGGGAGGGTTCNTTTGCAGANCTCAAAAGAAANAAAATGGCAAAAAAAGACAAGGTNCATTTCACAGCAAAGGGTTATATGCTNCAAGGCAGGTATTTTAGTCATGCGCTTTTAAAATCATANAGAAGGTATAAAGCTACAATAGATGATTGATTTTAAAGATTACATATATTATAATATTGAAAANCCGTTAATTTTTAATAGTGGTCTTTTCTTATTTCTNTTTTTTGGTTTTCTCAGTGTNTTTATTTTATTAAGAAAACAAAGAATTGCNAGGGCAGTATGGACAATATTATTTTCNCTATTCTTTTATTATAAATCAAGTGGTTTTTATTTCTGGATACTAATTGTATCTACATTAGTAGANTATACTTTAGGAATATATATATATAATGCAAAAAAAACCAAAAGACTNTTATATCTTATTNTAAGTTTAGTTTCAAATTTNGGNATTCTNATATATTTTAAGTATACAAACTTNTTTATAGATATAATTAATGGATTTGGAGCAAACTATAAATCATTAGATATTTTCCTTCCAGTAGGTATTTCATTNTATACTTTTCAAACTTTAAGTTATTCAATTGATATATATAGANGAAANTTGTCTCCAGAAAAAAATATATTAAATTTTGCCTTTTTTGTCACATTNTTNCCCCAATTAGTTGCAGGCCCAATTGTAAGAGCNTCAGAATTTTTACCGCAAATTAGATTAAAGTTNAAATTATCTAATNAGAATCTAAGTAAAGGNGTNTTTTTAATTGGAAGTGGTTTNTTTAAAAAAGCAGTTATTTCAGACTATATTAGTGTAAATTATGTTGACAGNATATTTGATAATCCTTTGCTTTATAGTGGTGTAGAAAATTTAATTGGGGTATATGCTTATGCATTACAAATATATTGTGATTTTTCAGGTTATTCTGATATAGCGATAGGTTTAGCTCTGCTACTTGGGTTTTATCTTCCAATAAATTTTGATTCACCATATCAATCATCCAGTGTAACTGAATTTTGGAGAAGATGGCATATCTCTTTATCAAGTTGGCTAAAAGATTATTTGTATATTTCTTTAGGTGGGAATAGAAAAGGTATAATAAGAACTTATTTTAATTTGTCTATTACAATGATACTAGGAGGTTTATGGCATGGAGCAAACTGGAAATTTGTTTTGTGGGGCATAATGCACGGCTTAATGCTTGTTGTAGAAAAAATTATAAGATCTTTTTTTCGTATTCCAAAAAATATTATTTTCAAAATTTTAGGTGTATTAATTACATTTCATTTTGTTACGTTTTGTTGGATTTTCTTTAGGGCGGAAAGCTTTTCAGTAGCATCTGATATTTTATTTCAAATAAAAAATAATTTTAATTTTATTAATTATCAAAAAGTCATTTTTTCTTATCCTTATGTTGTCTTGATGATTATAACAGGATATACTTTACATATGCTTCCAAGAAAGTTTGAGTTTGACTTAATTAAGATTATAGAAAGGTGTCCATTGTTTGTTAAAGCGTTTTTTTTAGCTTTAATTTGCTGGACAATTGTTCAGGTAAGCGGAACAGATGTTGTCCCATTTATTTATTTTCAATTTTAAATGACTTTATTTACTTTAATAATTTCACTATATCTAATTTAGATAAAAAATGCGGTGAGGAAGGGATTCGAACCCCCGAAACAGTTTCCCGTTTACACGCTTTCCAAGCGTGCGCCTTAAGCCACTCGGCCACCTCACCAAAAAGATGACAAATCTAAAAATACTTATTTATATTTTTGTTTTAAGCAGAAATTTAAGTTTATAGTTGAAAAAGATTTTTTGCGTTTTGTGTTGTAATTTTAGCTATTTCTTCAATACTTTTTTTCTTTGTTTCGGCCAATTTTTCTGCAATATTTAAAATATATTTACTTTCATTTCTTTTTCCTCTAAATGGTGTTGGAGATAGATAAGGAGAGTCGGTTTCAAGTAATAGATGTTCTAAAGAAATATTTTTTATTGTATCGGATAAACCTGAATTTTTAAATGTTAAAACTCCACCAATGCCAAGGTAAAACCCTTCAAGATTAATTATTTTATTAGCTTCTTTTAAATTGCCTGTAAAACAATGGAATACTCCACTTAAATTATTATCATTATGCTTCGCGATTATATCAAAAGCTTCGTTGAATGATTCACGAATATGAATTACTATTGGAAGCTTGTATTTTTTTGCTAATTTGATTTGAAATTCAAATGCTTTTTTTTGAATATCTAAGTTATTTTTATTCCAATATAAATCAATCCCTATCTCTCCCACAGCAATATATTTTTCTTTTTTTAATTCTTTTTCAATATGCAGTATTTCCGTATCATAGTTATTTTTACTAACATCGCATGGGTGTAACCCCATCATAGGAAAACAATTTTTTGGAAATAAATAACACAGATCAAGCATTTTTTCTGTGTATTTGCTGGATATATTGGGTAATAAAATGCTTTCAACTCCTGCTTCTAATGCGTTTTTGACAACTTGCTCTCTGTCTTCATCAAATTTACTACTATATAAATGACTATGTGTATCAATAAATTTCATTACTGCAAAATTAGGATTATTTATATAATTTTACGTCGTGTCTAATAAACCTAAAATATTAGTTATACGACTAAGCGCAATGGGCGATATAGTTTTAACTACTCCTGTAATTAGAGCTTTATATCAGCAACTTAATGCAAAAATTGATTTTTTAACAAAGTCGCAGCACGTCACTTTACTTTCAAATAACACTTATATTAACAAGATTTTCTCATTAGAAAATGACGTCAACACTTTACAATACAACAAATATGATTATGTTGTTGATTTGCAAAATAATTTGAGATCTTGGAAAATAAGAGCCAAAATGAATACTAAATCATTTGTTTTTAACAAGAAAAGTTTTAAAAGATATTTATTAATTTATTTTGGAATAGATTTATTAAAAAATCATGTGGTAGATAGATATTTTGAAACGATTGCTAAGCTTAATGTTATAAATGACAACAAGGGATTAGATTTTAATGTGTCATCATCAATAAAATTAGACTTTGATTCAAATCAAACCTATATAACTTGGTGTTTAGGTGGAACTCATCATCCAAAAAAATTATCTGGAGATCAGATAACACAAGTAGTTTCTAAACTAAAAGTTCCCGTTGTACTAATAGGAGGGGATAATGATTTAGAAATAGCTGAGCATGTACTTTATAATACAAAATCTAAGTTAGTATATAATTTTTGTGGTAAGCTATCAATACAAGAATCTTCATATTTAATTAAAAAAAGCAAGATGCTTTTAACAAATGACACTGGAATGATGCATATAGGATCAGCCTTAAAAATGCCAATTATTTCATTTTGGGGATGTACAAAACCTTCTTTGGGTTTTTCACCCTATAAAACAGATAGTAGTTCAATTCAAATAATCTCCAAAAAATCTGCTAGCCCTTGCTCTAAACATGGAAAACATTGTAAATTTGGTAAAAACGGTTGTATTAAAGAAATAGATCCACAGGAAATATATCGTGCAATATTATGCTTACTCAAATAAGGCTTTTAGTTCTGTTGCCTCATTAGGTTTTAATTTTCCAGCTAATATTAATGATAACTGTCTTCTTCTGAGGGCCCCATCATATCTAATTTTTTCCAGATTTGTTTCTGGAGTAACTTTAGGGACTTTTGCGGGTTTTCCCATTGCATCAACAGCTACAAATGTATAAATAGCTTCATTACATTTTGTTTTAACTCCTGACAAGGTGTCTTCAGTCCACACATCAATAAATATTTCCATTGAAGAGCTGAATGCTCTAGAAATATTAGCTTCCAAAGTCACAATACTGCCTCTTGGAATTGGGTGTTCAAAAGAGACATTATTTACCGAAGCAGTTACACATGTTCTTTGTGCATGTCTATTTGCTGTTATTGCTGCTGTTATATCCATCCAGTGCAACAATCTACCTCCCATAAGATTATTTAAATTATTTGTATCGTTGGGCAATACTATTTCTGTTAAGTTTGCTCTTGATTGTTTTGGTGTTTTTGCACTCATATAATATTATTGTGTAAGCAGCCAAGCATCTGGGTTATCTTCTCTGATTTTTTCTAGTGCCAAAACCGCTTCTTCTCTATTAATAAATGAGTTATAGGTAACTCTTATTAATTGGCTGCCTTCAAGAATTTGAGGGTCGTAGTTCCAATTTTTAAGTTTATCAAACATCTTATTCGCATTTTTTCTTTCTGCAAACGCTCCAGCAACTATATAAAATTTTTGACCGTTTACTATTGGCAATACTTTTTCATTTTCAATTTTTTCAATTTGCATCTCTACATTTTCTGAATTAATATTATAGTTTGTTTCATTTGTTATTTTGTCAATATTTTCTTCAGTTGTTTCTGAATTGCTAAATGGATTTAAACTTGCCATTTCTTTATAAACGTCAAGAATTTTTTCTTCTTGAGTTAAGCTAATATATGAAAGAGCTATTAGTGGAATGATTATTGCTGCAGCTCTTAAAAAAGTTTTAGGTTTTTGTTTATTGGTTTTCAAAAACTTTATGTTTGATTGCGGAGCTGTAGTTAATCCTTCTTTCCTTATAATTGATTTGTTATAGGTGGGCTTCATACCAAATGCACCGATATAATAGTTGATGGAACTATCTTGAATAAAAATGATATTTCCTTCTTGAGCTAAAGTAAATAAGCCAACTTTAGTTATTCTTAATACTTTTGAAGTATCAAGCTTGTTGTTGCATTCGTTTACAAATTCTTCTAACTTTTGCTTAGCTTCATGTTGTGAGATAGACTCATTTTGTGCTATGTGATTAATAAGTAACCCATCATTAGTAGTTAGGTTTCTGTTAAATAGAATTTGTTTTGATGGAGGACTTAGTGAACCAGTTTTTTTATTTAATTCGGCAGACTTTCTATTTCCAACAAATCCTCCAAATTGAGGTATAATTACACACTCATGAATGTAAAGAAGCTCTGAAATATATTCTGAAATATTTTTTTTCATAATGCTAAATTAATCATTTTATATGATTTTGTATTAAATTTTTTCAATATCCTGTGGTGTGTCAATTGATTGTGATTCGTAAGATGTAATACCTACTTTGATTTTATAATTATTATCAAGCCATCTTAGTTGTTCTAATCTTTCTCTTTTTTCATTTTTTGTCTCTTTTAGTGCACATAACTTTGTTAAAATTGATTTCCTAAATCCATAAATTCCAATATGCTTATAGTAAACAGTGTTTTTTTTAGGGCTTTCAATGTTTCTACAAAAATTAATTGCATTTCTATTTTTATCAAAAATTGCTTTTGGGTTGTTTGGATTATTTAATAATTTATTTGAGTTGATTTTTTTTACTAATGTTCCAATTTCAGTATTTTCGTTTTCAAATAAATCAACGAGTTCATTAATTTGATTTGGATTAATAAACGGCTCATCTCCTTGTATATTTATAATAATATCTGCATCAATATTCATGCTTTGTGCCGCTTCATTACATCTTTCAGTTCCAGTAAGATGATGTTTATTTGTCATAACTACTTTACCAGAAAAGGATTTGATGTGATTATAAATTCTTTCATCATCTGTAGCAACCACAACATCAGATAATTGTTTAGACTTTTTACATTGTTCATACACCCTTTGAATCATACTTTTTCCTTTAATTTTTGCTAGTGGTTTGCCAGGAAATCTTGTTGATTCAAATCTCGCAGGTATAATTCCTACTACCTTCATTAGATTTTAATGTTACACTGAACAGCAAATGTTCTAGGAGACATCATCGTGGCAGGTCTTGTCATATATTCTCTATTTAAAACATTATTAACTACAAATCCAAATCGAAAAACATCATTCATTTGCCATCCCAATCTAGCATCTATAACATAGTCTCCATTTTTTGCATTCTCTCTTGACTCGTTAATTCCTGGAATTCCATCAAAAACACCCGGGATTCCTTCATTTACTAATGGCGTAGTAAATATATAATCAATATTACTCATGAAGTCATTATATCTATAACTACCTGCTAATGAGATGTTTTTGTATAAGATTTCTGCATCAAGTTTTGCAATATGTTTATATCTGTACTTTAATACAGTTGGATCAGAACTACTATTGGTATAACTTACACCCTGATTATCTCCTGCATAGGCATATATTTTGTCAGGATCAAGAGAAAAATGATCCATATAAGTATATCCAGCAAGAATATTAAGGGATAAATTTTTATTTATTTTACCTTGACCATTTATACTAATTTCTAATCCAGATATTTGTGTGTTTCCACTATTTACAGCTTTAAATCCTAATCCAAGTAAAGGGGTGGTTGCAGGATTTCCCCATTGATTAAAAGTAAATTCCATCATATCATCGTATTGCATCAAAAAACCTGCAATATCAATAAAGCCAATCCATTTTTCTAGTTTGACACCTTGTTTAAGGCCTATCTCTGCACTCCATCCTTTTTCAGGTTTTAAGTCTGGGTTTGGATAGATCTCTAAGCCACCTTGGTTAGCACTAATAAATAACTCTGCCATTGAGGGAAAACGAAAGCCCTGTCCCCATGAAGATCTAATGAATGTTGCTTCAGCAACTTGATAATTAATGCCTGTTCTAAATACAGGCTTACCAGCTGAAAAGTTATTAATAGAATCTCCATTAATAACATGTTTCTTGTCAGATTTAATGCTAAATTGTTCATACCTAGCGCCAAATGACAAGTTTAATCTACCCATTTTTTTGTCTAATTGTGCATAAATAGAATTGTTTGCCCTTGTATTTTTGCCATTGAATAAGTCAGCTTTAGCGTATACTATTTCATTTGTTGTTCCTGATGTAACTCGAAGATTGTATTTTTTAATGTTTTTCTGCCACTGATAATCTGAATAATATGTTACGGATTTGTTATCTTGATCATTATCTTTTCCTTTTGTACTATTATCGTTTATTACTTTTAAATACCTTGTTCTCAACGTATGTCTGTTATTACCTGACATGTAAGTTATAAAAGGATCAATATTATAAGTGTCTCCAGCTGTAGTTGTGATTTCATTATTAAGTGGAATATAAGCTCTATCATAACTATCCCAAATAATAGCAGAACCAGTTGTTTGGAATAAAAAGTTTGCATTTACACCATATGATAATCCTTCAATTTTTTTGCTTTTGTATGTTGAATTAATATTAAAACGCTTTCTATCGGTTACTTCTCCTTGTCTAAACCCATCATCTAAAAAGATATTTCCACCTATTGATAAATCCAGGGATTTTATTTTCATAGCATGTAAAAACTCTATACCTTTATATGCTCTTCTTTTATCTCCATTCCAGTTAAGCTCCTCTCTTTTAGGTTTGTCAATTAAGCCAAAATGGGTGTTAATTTTTGTATATCCAGGATATATATTTTTATCAATATCTTTTTGACTTGGGAATGCCGTTCGAATGTTTATAACTCCATTTAAAGCAGAGGAGCCATATAGAGCAGAAGAAGCCCCTTTAATAACTTCAACTTGGTTAATATTTTCTGTAGCAATAAGTTTCCATTGTACTTGACCCGCATCCCCAGAAATAAGCGGCATATCATCTACTAGAACCAGAACTCTAGTACCAGCTCCAAAACTCCATCCACTTCCGCCTCGAATATTTGCCTGTCCATCTGTAATATTCACACCAGGAATTTGGTCCATAGCAGTCTGAATGTCAGTAGTATTTTTATTTTCTATTAGTGATGGCTTTATTACCTCCATTGAAACAGTTATTTCTTCTATTTTTTGCTCAAATCTTCCAGCTGAAACAACAATAGTATTTAATTGCTCAGACATAGGAGAAAGAGTAATGTTCATTTCAAGTGTTTCATTTTTAGCTAGCTCAAAAGTTTTAATAATTTCATCATAACCGATATATTTAAATGTGATTTTTTGTTTTCCTTCACTTAACTTTAATTGGTATTTACCATCAATATCAGTTGCGACGCCTAAACCATTTTCTGAAATAATATTTACCCCTATTAAAGATTCATTAGTGTTTTGGTCAGTTATTGTCCCTTTAATTATCTGAGCGTTTAAGCTTTGTGTAGCAAAAAAAATAATGATAAAAAAGTAATAAATATTATTCATAATTAAAATATAAAATGAGTTTTTTAGCAAATATAAAAATTTGCATGATATTTTCTGTTTTTGTTTGATTTCTATATGTATTTTTTAATTTTTTAAATAATATGTGTAAACAAGATTTTTATATAAATTCTGCTTTAATTAAAAAAAAAATTACATTTGCCTCAATTTAACTTACAGATACTAATTTAAAGCTAAATAATATGGAAAAATATATCCATGATTTTATGACCGAAGTAAGAAGCAAGAATCCTAATGAACATGAGTTTTTGCAGGCTGTAGAAGAAGTAGCAGAGGCAGTTATTCCATTTATGCAAGAACACCCAAAGTATAATAATAAGATGTTATTAGAAAGAATGGTTGAGCCTGAACGAGTTATAATGTTCAGAATACCATGGGTAGATGATAATGGGAAAACTCAAGTAAATAGAGGATATAGAGTTGAGTTTAATTCAGCGATAGGGCCATATAAAGGAGGTCTTAGATTTCATCCTACTGTAAATTTGTCCATTTTAAAATTTTTAGGATTTGAGCAAGTTTTTAAGAATTCTCTAACTACACTGCCAATGGGAGGTGGAAAAGGAGGTTCTGATTTTGATCCAAAAGGAAAGTCAGACAATGAGGTGATGAGTTTTTGTCAATCTTTTATGACTGAATTGTTTCGCCATATTGGCCCCAATACAGATGTTCCTGCTGGAGATATAGGTGTTGGGGGGAGAGAGATAGGATTTATGTTCGGTCAATATAAAAGAATAAGAAATGAATTTACAGGCGTATTAACTGGTAAGGGGATAACTTGGGGAGGTTCATTAATTCGCCCAGAAGCAACAGGATATGGAAATGTATATTTTGCTCAAAACATGCTGGAAAAAAGAGGTGATTCTTTTATGAATAAAAAAGTTGCTATTTCTGGCTCTGGAAATGTTGCTCAATATGCTTGTGAAAAAGCAACCGAGTTAGGAGCAAAGGTTATTACATTGTCAGACTCTTCAGGATATATATATGATGCTGAAGGTATAGATGCCGAAAAACTTAACTTCGTTATGCATTTAAAAAATATTAAAAGAGGTAGAATTAAAGAATATGCTGAAAAGTATGGTTGTGAATTTCATGAAGGAAGACCGTGGTCTGTTACTTGCGATATTGCTTTACCATGTGCAACACAAAATGAACTTAATGGTGATGAGGCAAATGAATTAATAAAGAATGGTTGTATTTTGGTTTCTGAAGGGGCCAATATGCCATCAACACCTGAAGCAATAGGAGCTTTCCAAAAAGCTAAAATTTTATTTGCCCCAGGTAAAGCTTCCAATGCAGGTGGTGTAGCAACTTCAGGCCTTGAAATGAGTCAAAATTCATTAAGATTAAACTGGGATAGAGATGAAGTAGACAATAAGCTTAGAAATATAATGAAAAACATACATAGTTCTTGTGTTGAATATGGTTCTTCAGGAGATTATGTTGATTATGTTAAGGGAGCCAATATTGCTGGTTTTGTAAAGGTTGCTGATGCTATGCTTGACCAAGGAGTGGTTTAAAAATAAATTAATGTTTAGATTTTTTTAAAGGAGGCTTTGCCTCCTTTTTTTATTGTATTTTTGTGTAACTAAAAACTTAATATTATGTCTCAAAAATTGCAAAAAAAAATAAAGGAAGAGTTACAATCTATTGAGCAAGCAGGCTTATATAAAAAAGAACGTATAATTATTACACCTCAAGGATCTAAGATAGCTGTCGCTTCTGGTAAAAAAGTGCTGAACTTTTGTGCCAATAATTATCTAGGGTTGTCTTCTCATCAAGAGGTTATTAAAGCATCGAAAGAGACATTGGATTCTCATGGTTATGGAATGTCATCTGTTCGTTTTATTTGTGGGACTCAAGATATACATAAGAAATTAGAAAATAAAATATCAGTTTTTTTAGGAATGGAGGACACAATACTTTATGCTGCTGCATTTGATGCAAATGGTGGTGTTTTTGAGCCTCTTTTTGATGCTGAAGATGCNATTATTTCNGACTCNCTAAATCATGCATCAATAATTGATGGAGTNAGNNTNTGNAANGC
>PAHN01000010.1:0-242922 GCA_002711125.1 Flavobacteriales bacterium | reverse complement strand
GNTANCGNTATAAAAATAATGATATGNATGATTTAGANGCNNAACTNNNANANNCTCAGAGATCAAANAAATAGAATTATNGTNACNGATGGNGTNTTTTCNATGGATGGNTATATNGCGCAANTTGAGTAAGATNTGTGATTTAGCNGANAAGTATGANNCCNTNGTNATGGNNGATGATTNTCANNCNACNGGNTTTNTNGGNAANANAGGNNGAGGNACNCATGANCANTGTNATGTTNTNGGAAGANTNGATATNATNACNNNNACATTAGGAAAAGCNTTNGGNGGNGCNATGGGNGGTTTTACATCTGGTAAAAAAGAAATTATCGAGATGCTTCGTCAAAAATCTCGACCATATCTTTTTTCAAATTCTCTTGCTCCTTCTATTGTTGGNGGAGCTTTAAAAGTNCTTGATTTATTAAACNAAAGTTTAGATTTGCGAGATAATCTGGAAAAAAATACAAAATATTTTAGGCAAAAAATGTTAAATNCTGGCTTTGAAATTAAACAAGGAATTCACCCTATCGTNCCTGTTATGTTATATGATGCTAAACTATCTCAATTAATGGCTGAAAAATTATTAAAAGAGGGTNTTTANGTTATAGGATTTTTCTTTCCTGTTGTTCCAAAAGATCAGGCNCGGATTAGGGTGCAAATTTCAGCGGCACATTCTATAAATGATTTNGATTTTGCAATTAATGCTTTTATAAAGGTTGGTAAGGAATTAAGTATAATATAGAATAATGAATAATAAAATTTTGCAGAANTATAAAAAAGTGTAATTTTGCAGCCCTTTAATTAAATAAATATATAGTAGTGGATACATTAAGTTACAAAACATTATCAGCAAATAAAGAGAATGCAGACAAAAAGTGGTTTGTCGTAGATGCTAGCGAACAAGTTTTAGGAAGNATGGCTTCAAAAGTAGCAAAAGTTTTAAGAGGTAAGTACAAAACTAACTATACTCCTCATGCTGATTGTGGAGATAATGTAATNATTATAAATGCTGGAAAAATCACTATGAGTGGAAAAAAAATGACAGATAGGGAGTTGTTTACTTATACAGGATACCCTGGNGGGCAAAGGAGGATTACACCAANTGAGATGTTGGCAAAAGANGAAACATCTGTGGTTAGACATGCAGTAAAAGGGATGCTTCCAAAAAATAAATTAGGTGCTGCTATTTTAAGAAACTGTTATATTTATTCTGGAAGCGAACATGATCATGAAGCTCAAAAACCAACGAATCTCAATTTAAATGATTTAAAATAAAATATGGATACAATTCATACAATAGGAAGAAGAAAAGCTGCAGTAGCAAGAATATATTTNTCGAAAGGTAAAGGAGACATAATTGTTAACGGAAAAGATTTTAGAGATTATTTTCCTGTACAGACTATGCAGTATAAATTAGAGCAACCATTTAAAATATTAGATATTTCTGCACAATATGATGTAAANGTAAATGTACAAGGAGGAGGGACAACAGGGCAAGCAGAAGCTATACGTTTAGCTATTTCTAGAGCTTTATGTGAAGTAAATTTAGACAATAGAACTTCTTTGAAATCAGAGGGTTTGCTNACTAGAGANGCTAGAGTTGTAGAGAGAAAAAAACCTGGGCAGAAAAAATCAAGAAAAAAGTTCCAATGGGTTAAAAGATAAAACCAAATAAATAATCAATGTTTAGCATCTAAATTGCGCGGACAAGTATATCTTCTACCACGTAATTGCTTAACTAAAAAAGAAAGTAAACATGTCAAGAACAAATTTTAAAGAATTATTAGAAGCTGGTGTCCATTTTGGNCATCTAAAGAAAAAGTATAATCCTGCTATGGCNCCTTATGTATTCATGGAGCGTAANGGGATTCATATAATTGATCTTAATAAAACAGTAGCTATGATTGAGGATGCAGCTGGAGCAATGAAGCAAATTGCTAAATCTGGGAANAAGATTTTATTTGTTGCAACAAAAAAACAGGCAAAGTCTATTGTTGCAGAGACAGCGCAATCTCTTAACATGCCATACATTACCGAAAGATGGCCAGGAGGNTTACTTACAAATTTTTCNACAATTAGAAAATCGATCAAAAAGATGCAGNTAATTGACAAGATGAAAGAAGATGGGACATTTGCGACTTTATCTAAAAGAGAGAGATTACAAATAGATAGACAAAGAGCAAAATTAGAGTTAAATCTAGGTAGTATTGTAAAAATGAATCGTATGCCTGAAGCAATTTTTGTTGTTGATATTAATAAAGAACGTATTGCAGTATCAGAAGCAAACCATTTAGGTATTCGTTCTTTTGCNATGACAGANACTAATACAAANCCTAAGCTTATCGANTTNCCTATTCCTGCAAATGATGATGCTTCCAAATCAATAGTTTGTATTTTGTCTATTATTAAGCAGGCAATTTCTGAAGGNTTAGAAGANAGGAGTAAAGAGCAATTAGTAAAAGAAAATGAAAAGAAGGAAAAGGCAAAAATGATTTCTGAAAAAAATAAATAATTTAAAATAATAAAGTAACATGACGAATATTAAGGCAGTTGATGTAGCAAAGCTTAGAAAACAAACTGGTGCAGGAATGATGGACTGTAAAAAAGCTTTAATCGAAGCTAATGGTGATTTTGATTCAGCTATTGACGTTTTAAGAAAAAAAGGGCAAAAAGTNGCTGCAAAACGNGCTGACCGTGAAGCTAAAGAAGGAGTTGCAATAACCAAAATTAATGAAGAGAGAAATTCTGGTGTTGCTATTGTTTTAGCTTGTGAAACAGATTTTGTAGCAAAAAATGACTCTTACAAATCTTTAGCAAAATCATTTATAGATATTGCTTTAAATTGTGATACGAAAGATGCTTTTTTGAAAGCTAGTTTTGGGAACATGACTGTAGAAGAAAAGCTTATTGAACAAACTGGAGTAATTGGAGAAAAATTAGAAATATCNGCTTTTGAAAGGGTTGAAGCAAAATATGTNGGTTCNTATACTCATGGGACTAAAATTGCTGTATTAGTTGGGTTAAATAATATTATTGATAAATCAGAGGAATTNTCTAAAGATNTNGCGATGCAGGTTGCTTCTATGGGAGCATCTACTNTATCTTACAANGACTTNGATTCTTCATTTATTGATGCTGAGACAGAAGCTAGAATAGCAGCTATAGAAAAAGATAATATTGAACTTAAAAGATTAGGTAAAACCTTAAAAAATGTACCCCAGTATATTTCCAAAGCTCAGTTNNCAGAACAAATACTAGATGAAGCTAAAAAANCTATTGAAGAAGAATTGAAAAGCCAAGGTAAGCCTGAACATATTTGGGATAAAATAGTNCCTGGTAAAATGGATAGATTTATATCTGACAATACTACATTAGATCAAGAAATGTGNTTATTAGATCAAAAATTCATCAAAGATGAATCAAAAAGTGTTGAAGAATATATATCAAGTTATGGTGATCAGATGGCTATTTCAAGTTTTAAAAAAGTATCACTAGGATAACATTATCTANTTTATTTTTTACAAANTACCACCTATATGATATTAGGTGGTTTTTTTATGCATNAAAATCCNCATTATTTTAGTTCATTTATTTTATCTTTGAAGAAGTTTTANAATATGAAATATAAAAGGATTCTTTTAAAGTTAAGTGGTGAATCATTGATGGGTGATATTGGATANGGTATNGACTCTAATATGTTAAGTCATTTTGCGAATGANATACANAAAGTAGTTAATAAGGGAATAGAGGTTGCTGTTGTTATAGGAGGAGGTAATATTTATAGAGGTATACAATCAGAAGGGGCTGGATTTGANAGGGTNCAAGGAGATCATATGGGNATGTTNGCAACCATAATAAACGGAATGGCCCTTCAATCTGCATTAGAATCTTTGAGTATACAAACTAGGTTGTTAACCGCGATTAGAATGGAACAAGTTGCNGAGCCTTATATCAGAAGAAAAGCAATGAGACATCTNCAAAAAGGTAGAGTTGTAATTTTTGGAGGAGGTACAGGAAACCCTTATTTTACTACNGATACAGCCGGNGNATTACGAGCTATAGAGATTGAAGCAGATATAATATTAAAAGGNACGAGAGTTAATGGTATTTATTCTGCAGANCCAGAAAAAGATTTAGATGCTAAAATGTTCAATGAAATTAATTTTAATGAGATATTAGAAAAAAAATTAAACGTTATGGANTTAACAGCATTTACTCTTTGTCAGGAAAATAATTTNCCAATTCGAGTTTTTAATATGAACTCTGANGGAAATCTTTACAAAGTATGTAAAGGAGATAGTGTTGGAACATTAGTTAAATANAAAATATGATAGAAGAAGTTAATTTTAATTTAGACGTTGCCAAAGAAGCAATGGATGATGTTATTTCTAGACTAGAACNTACATTNTCAAAAATTAGAGCTGGAAAAGCTAANCCNNTTATGTTAAGCACAGTTAAATTAGATTATTATGGAGTNCAAACCCCCTTATCTCAAGCCNCTAATATAACATCTACTGATTCNCAAACCCTATCTATTCAGCCTTTTGATAAAAATTTAATTAATGATATCGAGCAGGCAATAGTTGAAGCAAATCTTGGTTTTAANCCATCNAATAATGGCGAAAAAGTAATTGTCAATGTTCCTCCTTTAACAGAAGANAGAAGAAGAGAGTTGGTTAAACAAGTGAAGTCAGAAATTGAAAATGCCAAAGTGAGTATTAGAAATCANAGACAAAAAGCTAATGATGAGATGCGAAAGCTNNNAAAATCAGGGGTTTCTGAAGATATAGTTAGAGATGCAGAAAATTCTGTNCAAAATTTAACTAATTCCTTTNCNTCAAAAATTGANATTATATATAATCAAAAAGAATTGGATATAATGACTGTATAGAGAATANTTTTTTTCTCATTATAATTTCTTTTAAGAATGTGGCAATATATTTCAAAATTTATTTTAAGAAATAGGATTCTATTAATTTTTTTGATTTTTGGATTAACATCTTTGATGGCNTATAAAGGGAAAGANGCTAAATTAGCTTATACCATGGCTAAGTTACTACCTAGTGANCATCAAGTCAGTACTGAATACCANGATTTTTTAGAAATNTACGGNGAACAAAATCTTTTTGTAATTGCAATTAAGGATCCNGATATTCTTAANTTCAATAATTTAGCTGATTTAAATCATATTACACAAAAAATTGAAGACTTAGATGGGGTTGAAACTATTGTTTCACTTACTAATTTACCTATACTAATAAAAGATACTAGTGCGTCCAAGTTTATTTTAAAGAGATGGTACTCTGAAGATTTCAAATCTCAAAAAGAGATTGATAGTTCATTTAATAATTTTTCGAATCATTTAATTTATAAAGATTTTTTAAACAATTCACAAAATACTATTACAACATTATTGATTTCTATTGAAGATAATATTATTAGAACACCAAATAGAGCAGAATTAATTTTTAAAATAAACGATATTGTTAATTCTTATGGAAAAAAATATAATGCTTCAATATATTTTTCAGGGCTTCCTTACATAAGAACTATTGATTCTTTAATGGTTAAAGATGAAATCACTCAATTTATACTTTTAGCATTACTAATTACTACAGTAATACTTTTTTTGTTTTTCAAATCATATAAAGTGACTATTGCTGCGATGATTACAGTCGTTATTGGTGTAATATTTTCATTTGGCAGCATAGTGATTTTAGGATATGATATATCTATTTTTATGGCAATTGTTCCACCTCTAATAATTGTTATTGGCATACCAAATTGTGTTTTTTTAATAAATAAATACCATAGTGAATTTATTAAATCAGGAAAGAAGTTTTATGCATTACAAATAATGATACAAAAGATAGGTAATATAACTTTATTAACTAATTTAACTACAGCAGCCGGCTTTGCATCTTTTGTTTTAACTAATAGTGAAACGTTACAAGAGTTTGGAGTTATCGCTTCTTTAAATATAATTTTTATTTTCATTCTTTCTTTATGTATTATTCCTATCTACTTTAGTTTTTCTTCCCCTCCATCAAAAAAACACACAGAACATTTGACTAAAAAATGGCTAATTTATTTTATTAATTACTTAGCTTTTTTAGTGAAAAATAAAAGAAAAACAATCTATTGTATGACCCTGTTTGTGTTAATTGTTGCTTCTTTTGGTATTACTAAAGTAAAAACAACTGGAAATTTAACAGATGATCTTCCGAAAAATCAGCAGTTATTCAAAGATTTAAAATTTTTAGAAACAACTTTTGGTGGTGTAATACCACTAGAAATTATTGTTGATACAAAAAAGAAAAAGGGATTAATGAAATCCTATAATCTTAAAAAAATAGATACGCTTATAAATCTTTTAAATACATTTCCAGAGTTTTCAAAACCAATCTCTTATATTGATTTATTAAAGCATGCTAAGCAGGCATTTTATAATGGAGATTCTTCCTTTTATAAATTACCTAATTCTCAAGAGATGTCACTCATAAATAAATTCTTAAAAAGAACAAATGGTAAAATGAGTTATTCAAATTCTTTAATAGATTCATCTCAACAAAAAGCTAGAATTTCGCTAAGAGTAGCTGATATATCAAGTGTTAAAATGGATAGTGTTTTTATAAACCTTAAACCAAAAATAGATAAAATATTTGACCCTCAAAAATATAATGTAACAATTACAGGTTCAACAATAGTTTTTTTAGAAGGAACTAAATTTTTATTAAAAAATTTAGTTACAAGTTTATCTTTAGTCATAATATTAATTTCCATTTTTATGGCCTGGATGTTTAATTCTTTTCGTATGGTAATAATTTCAATTATTCCCAATTTAATTCCACTTTTATTAACTGCATCTATAATGGGTTATTTTGGAGTAGCCCTTAAGCCTTCAACAATTCTTGTATTTAGTATTGCATTTGGGATATCTGTTGATGATACGATTCATTTTTTAGCAAAATATAGACAAGAACTATTATCAAATAATTGGAATATTAATATTTCAGTTTTTTCTGCCCTTAAGGAAACAGGAATAAGTATGTTTTATACATCAGTTGTTTTATTCTTTGGGTTTTTTATATTTGTTGTATCAGATTTTGGCGGAACTATTGCTTTAGGTTTATTAGTTTCAATCACATTAATGATTGCTATGCTTGCTAATTTAATACTATTGCCAGCATTACTGTTGTCACTGGAAAAGATTATAAATTATGAAGCATTTAATGAGCCTTTAATTGATACTTATGATGAAGAAGTTGATATAGAATTAAGTAAACTAAAAATTAGAAAAAATAAATGAAAGGAATAATACTTGCCGGAGGGGCTGGAACAAGGTTGCACCCTCTTACATTAGTCATGAGCAAACAAATGATGCCAGTTTATGATAAACCAATGATTTATTATCCATTAAGTACATTAATATATTCAGGTATTAATGAGATTTTAATTATATCTACACCACATGACTTGCCAATTTTCAAAAAATTATTAGGTGATGGATCTAGAATTGGGTGCAAATTTGAATATAAAGTTCAAAAACAACCAAATGGTTTAGCTCAAGCGTTTATAATAGGAGAAGAGTTTATAGGAAAAGATAAAGTTTGTATGATTTTAGGAGATAATATTTTTCAAATGAAAATAAATACATTATCAAAATGTAGGGATGTTGATGGGGGAATTGTATTTGGTTATCATGTACATGATCCAGAAAGATATGGTGTTGTTGAATTTGATAAAGAATTTCGCGTATTATCATTAGAAGAAAAGCCTAAAATCCCAAAATCAAATTATGCAGTACCAGGTCTATATTATTATGATAATTCAGTTATTGATATTGCAAAGAAAATTAAACCTTCTGAAAGAGGAGAATATGAAATAACAGACATAAATAAAGTGTATCTTAATAAAAGAAAATTAGAGGTAAAACTTCTTGGTAGAGGCACCGCATGGTTAGATACGGGTACCTTTTCATCTCTCATGCAGGCAAATCAATATGTTCAATTAATAGAAGAAAGACAGGGAAGAAAAATTGGTTGTATAGAAGAGGCTGCATACAGAATGGGACTAATAACAAAAAAACAGCTTTCAAATATTGCCAAGCCTCTCCTAAAAAGTGGATATGGGAATTATTTATTAGAGATTATAAAATAATCATGAACGATATAGATAAAATGTATAAATTGTTGGAAAAAGAAATCAGTGTTTTTTCTTATCCAAAAACTCCAAAATTATTATATGCTCCAATTAAATATATTATGGGGCTTAAGGCTAAACGCATTCGTCCATTATTTCTTTTAATTTCATATAATCTATATAAGAAAGATATTTCTAATGTGGCTTCTCCTGCTTTAGCAATTGAATTTTTTCATAATTTCACATTACTTCATGATGATATTATGGACAATGCTCCTTTGAGAAGAGGAAGTTGTACTGTCCATAAAAAATGGGATAAGAATATTGCAATATTATCTGGTGATGCGATGATGATTCAAGCATATAAACTAATTTCTCAAGTAGAACCTAAGTATTTAAAAAAAGTATTAGATGTTTTTGGAAATACTGCTAATCAAGTGTGTGAAGGACAACAGTTTGATATGGATTTTGAAGTAAGTAATCAGGTTTCTCTTTCCGAATATATTAGAATGATTCAGTTTAAGACAGCGGTATTATTAGCCGCTTCCTTAAAAATAGGAGCTATACTAGCCGATGCTTCAGAAAAAGATCAAAATCATTTATATGAATTTGGTTTAAATATTGGCTTAGCATTTCAATTAAAAGACGATTTACTAGATGTATTTGGAAATAAAAAATTTGGAAAGCAAACAGGTGGGGATATCTTGTCAAACAAGAAAACATTTCTATATCTGAAAGCTTTACAAATAGCAGACGGTATTACGAAACAAAAATTACAAGATTACTATAGCACGTCAAAAAATAGTATTAACAAGGTTAATTCTGTGAAATCTATTTTTTCCCAATTAAGTGTTGACAAACATACTGTGGAATTAATGAAGTCGTACTATATAAAAGGCATGAAGCATCTTGAAGCTGTTGAATCAAAAAATAAAGAGCCATTAATTTATTTTGCAAATAAATTAATGAATAGAGTTTCTTAAAATTATACTAATACTATTTAATAACTAATTTTTTTTTATAGTAAAAAGTCATAAAAAATAAATAATTTTGTTGATTAAATTTACAACCAGTTAAATGGACAAATTTACATTCTTAGGAGCGGCTCACACATCTATGATAGAGGATTTGTATGATAAATTTTTAGATGATCCGAATAGCATTGATCATGAGTGGGTAAATTTTTTTAAAGGATTTGATTTTGCTAAAACAATTTACTCAGAAACTGAAATTCCTCAACATTTTCAAAAAGAATTTAAGGTGATTAATTTAATAGATGCATACAGAAAGCGCGGACATTTATTTACTAAAACTAATCCTGTTAGGAAAAGGAGAAAATACAATCCTACTCTTGAGTATACAAATTTTGATTTAGAAAAGAATGACCTAGATCTTGTATTTCAAGCAGGTACTCAAGTAGGAA
Source organism: Flavobacteriales bacterium (assembly GCA_002711125.1). Taxonomy (GTDB): domain Bacteria; phylum Bacteroidota; class Bacteroidia; order Flavobacteriales; family BACL11. Next base: position 233,357 of record PAHN01000010.1, on the reverse strand, counting down.
TTGGTCCTGCAAAACTAAAAAACATAATATCTCATTTAGAAAAAGTATATTGCCAATCTATTGGAGTAGAATACATGTATATTCGTGATCCGCAAGAAATAGAATGGATTAAGCAAAGACTTCATAATAATTCAAATACACCAAAATTTAATGTAAATCAAAAGAAACATATATTACATAAATTGAACCAGGCTGTAGTATTTGAAAATTTTTTGCATAAAAAATTTGTTGGTCAGAAAAGATTTTCATTAGAGGGTGCTGAATCATTAATACCAGCATTAGATGCATTAGTTGAGCATAGTGCGAGTTTAGGAGTTAAAGAGTTTGTGGTGGGGATGGCACACCGAGGAAGACTAAATGTGCTAGCTAATATATTTAATAAAACTTATAAAGAAATTTTTTCAGAATTTGAAGGAAAGTTATATGAAGACGAAAATATTGCAGGTGATGTTAAATATCACTTGGGTTTTACCTCTATGCAAAAATGTAATAATGGCAGTAATATAAAACTAAATTTAACGCCCAACCCTTCACATTTAGAAGCTGTTGACCCTGTAGTTCAAGGAATTGTTAGGTCAAAACTGGATTCGGAATATAAAGGGGATATGAATAAAATATTACCCATTTTGATTCATGGAGATGCTGCGCTTGCTGCTCAGGGGGTAGTGTATGAAGTAATACAAATGGCTCAGCTAGATGGTTATAAAACTGGAGGAACAATTCATATTGCAGTAAACAATCAAGTAGGATTTACTACTAATTATCATGATGCTAGATCTAGTACTTATTGTACTGATATTGCTAAAGTAACATTGTCACCTGTTTTTCATGTAAATGGAGATGATGTTGAAGCTGTAGTACATGCCTTACAAATAGCTGTTGAGTATAGACAGACATACCATAAAGATGTATTTATTGATTTGTTATGTTATAGAAAGTATGGACATAATGAAGGTGATGAGCCTAGATTTACACAACCTCTATTATATGAGGCAATTTCTAAGCACCCAAACCCTAGAGAGATATATAAGCAAAAATTAATGAATGAGGGAATTTTTGAAGCTGGTATTGCGAAGGATTTAGAAACAGATTTTCAAAATTTATTACAAGAAAGATTTGATGAGGCAAAAGAAATAAAAAAAGCTAAAATAACCCCATTTTTAAACGATGAATGGAAAGCCTTCAAAAGAAAAGTTAACGAAGATTTTCGACAAGAACAGTCAACTAATATTAGTGAAAGTAAATTAAAAGATTTAGCTAAATTTCTTTATGAAGTCCCTAGTCAAGATAAGTTATTTAAAAAAACAAAAAAACTTCTTTTAGATAGAAAAAAAATGATTGAAGATAATAATAGTGTTGATTGGGCGTTGGGAGAATTATTAGCTTATGCCTCATTGTTATCTGAAGGTCATAGTATTAGACTAAGTGGCCAGGATGTAGAAAGAGGTACTTTTTCACATAGACATGCCATTTTAAAAGTGGAGGACTCTGAGGAAGAAGTTTCTCCGTTAAATAGAATTAGTGATAGTTCAAATTTTGAAGCATATAATTCGTTACTTTCAGAATATGGAGTTTTAGGATTTGATTATGGCTATTCTATCACTTCTCCAAATGATTTAACTATTTGGGAAGCTCAATTTGGTGATTTTTCAAATGGAGCTCAAATTATGTTAGACCAATTTATTTCCTGTGCTGAAGATAAGTGGAAGGTTATGAGTGGTTTGGTCATGTTGTTGCCTCATGGATATGAAGGGCAGGGAGCTGAACATTCTTCAGCAAGGATAGAAAGGTATTTGCAGATGTGCGCTAAATATAATTTGCAAATTGTAAACTGTACAACGCCAGCCAATTTTTATCATGTATTAAGAAGACAAATACTTAGAAATTTTAGAAAACCATTAATTGTATTTACACCTAAAAGTTTACTAAGACACCCACAATGTATTTCTAAATTTTCTGATTTATCTAATGGAAAATTTGAATTAATTATTGATGATATAAAAAGTAAACAGTTAATTGACAAGCTTATTTTTTGCAGTGGGAAAATTTATTATGAACTTGATGCAAAAAGAAAGAATGAAAAGATAAAAAACATAGCTATTGTTAGGGTAGAACAACTGTTTCCATTAGATAAAGTTTCTTTAATTAAATTAATTGAACAGTATAATGCAAATAAGCTAATTTGGGTTCAAGAAGAACCTGAAAATATGGGAGCATGGAGTTTTATTTTGTCAGAGCTAAGGGAATATAATATAGACGTGATTGCTAGAAGTCCTTCCGCTGCTACAGCAACAGGATCAAGCAAAACATCAGCTATAGAGCAAAAAGAAATAATTGATAAAGTTTTTAAATAGAAAAAATGTTACTAGAAATGAAGGTTCCCAGTCCGGGAGAATCAATATCAGAAGTTGAAATAATAGAATGGCTAGTTACTGATGGGGATTATGTAGAAAAAGATCAATCTATTGCAGAAATAGATTCTGACAAAGCAACATTAGAACTTCCTGCAGAAGAAAGTGGGATTATTAAAATCTTAACCAAAGAAGGCGTGACTGTTGCTGTTGGGGATGTTGTTTGTATTATTGATACATCTGGTAAAAAAGAGACTAAAGATAATATAGTATTAGAAGAGAAAAAAGATTTAACTTCAGATGTAGAAAACACCCCCATCAAGAAAGTTAAAATTAATAAAGCAACACCACTTGCATCAGTAATAATTAATAAGCATGATATATCTGCAGAAGGTTTAACCGGATCAGGAGAAGCAGGTAAAATAACAAAAAATGATGTTTTAGACTTAATTAATTTAGGCTCTTCATCTGGAGATAGAGGAAAAAACAGGAAAAAGATGTCATCTCTCAGAAGAAAAATTGCTTCACGATTAGTCGCTGTCAAAAATGAGACAGCAATGCTGACAACTTTTAATGAAATTGATATGACATCAATTTTTGAAATTAGAAATAGTTACAAGGAAGTCTTCAAAGAAAAACATAATGTTGGGTTAGGTTTTATGTCATTTTTTACAAAAGCTGTTACAGAAGCCATGCAGGAGTATAGTGATGTAAATTCAATGATAGATGGAGATGAACTTATTTCACATAATTATGTTGATGTAGGTATTGCAGTAAGTGCTCCTAAAGGGCTAATGGTACCTGTTTTACGTAATGCAGAACAAATGGGATTCGTACAAATTGAATCGGAGATTAAAAGATTAGCAACTAAAGCAAGAGACGGCAAAATTACTATTGATGAAATGACAGGTGGCACTTTTACAATAACAAATGGTGGAGTTTTTGGATCGATGCTTTCCACTCCAATAATCAACCCACCACAATCTGCAATTTTAGGAATGCATAATATTGTTGAAAGACCCGTAGTTGTAGATGGAAAAATTGTTATTAGACCAATAATGTATGTTGCATTGTCTTATGATCATCGAGTAATTGATGGTAGAGAGTCTGTTGGTTTTTTGTGTAAAGTAAAAGAGTGCTTAGAAAATCCAAAAGAATTTTTATTGTCAAGTAACATATCTTTAAGTTTAGAGTTATAATTCTTCAGGTGCTATTTCACATACTAAACCATCAAGCTCCTTTGTTATAAATATTTGACAGCTTAATCTACTATTAGGTTTAGTATTAAATGCTTCAGAAAGCATAGCCTCTTCTTCATCTCCCATTTCATTAATTTTATGATTTGAAGTTATATAGCATTGGCAGGAAGCACACATAGCCATGCCACCGCACACACCTAATGTTCCTTCTGGAGCCAACCCATATGATCTAATAACCTCCATTAGATTCATAGACATATCTGTCGGGGCTAAAATTTCATGAGTTTTATTTTCTCGATCTCTAATCGAAATTTTAACATCAGACATTATTAATCGTTTAGTGATTGTACTACAGATTTTTCTGCTTCCTTTCTCGTTCCGTCAAAGCCATCAACTCCACTTACTGTTGTATAACGAAAAATATGTTTTTTATTTGGATTAATAATTTTATAAGCTGATTGGCACATAAGAGTTGCTTCATGAAATCCGCATAAAATTAGTTTCAATTTGCCAGGATATGTATTAATATCTCCTATTGCAAAAATTCCTGGAATATTTGTTTGGTAATCAAAAGTATCAACTTTTATCGAGTTCTTTTCTATTTCTAACCCCCATTCTCCAATTGGACCAAGTCTTGGTGATAAGCCAAATAATGGAATAAAATGATCAATTTTCATTTCTAATATTTGATTATTTTCTTTAGATATTATAGCACTTTCTACTTTATTTTCTCCTTTTAATTCTATTACTTGTGCTGGAGTTATTATTTCTACTTTATTTTGTTTTTTTAATTCTCTGACTTTTTCAACAGAATCCAAAGCCCCTCTAAACTCATTTCTTCTATGAACAAGCGTAACTTTTGTCCCCATATTCACCAGAAATATTGTCCAATCTAAAGCGGAGTCTCCGCCTCCAGCAATAAGAACACTTTTATTTTTATAAATTTCAGGATTTTTAATTATATATTCAACTCCTTTTTCTTCATAAAATGAGAGATTTTCTATAGATGGTTTTCTAGGTTCAAAACTTCCTAAGCCACCTGCTATTGCAACAACGGGAGCTTGGTGTTTAGTGCCTTTATTTGTGGTTACAGTAAAAATATTATTTTCATCTTTTGTAATCTTTTCTGCTCTTTCTCCAAAAGTAAAACCTGGCTCAAACTGCTTACACTGTTCTAATAAGTTATTAGTTAGGTCACCCGCTAAAATCTCTGGAAATCCAGGAATATCATAAATTGGTTTTTTTGGATATATTTCTGAACATTGTCCTCCAGCTTGAGGTAAAGCATCAATTAAATGACATTTTAACTTTAATAATCCCGCTTCAAAAACTGTAAATAGACCAGTTGGTCCTGCTCCAATAATTAGTATATCCGTTTTAATCATTTTTTTTTTTTGATGCATTTTGCATGCAAATTTAATCAATTTTGATTTTTTATAAATGATAATGTTATTATTAAATCTATTAAAAAATAATTATTTTTGCAGAAAAGTAATTTACTATGGCAATTAAAATAACAGAGGATTGTATTAATTGTGAAGCATGTGAGCCAGAATGTCCAAATAATGCTATATATCCTCCTGAAGAATCCTGGCGTTTTTCAGATGGAACAAAGCTACAAGATAGTGAAGAGAGAGAACCTATTTCCTTTGAAGCATTTTATATTGCTACAGATAAATGTACAGAGTGTGTTGGCTTCCATGATGAGCCGCAATGCGCTGCTGTATGTCCCGTTGATTGTTGTTTGCCAGATGAGAATAATGTAGAGACAGAAGATGAATTATATGCTAAGAAAGCTTATCTGCATGATGAGTAGTAGGTTTAGTTCGGAAAAAAATATCTTAAATCTAGTGTAACATAACTTCCAGGAACTTCGATAAAGAATTTGTTATCAAAATCAGTGTCATTAAAAATGTTATTCCCATCTGAAAACTCTGGATATATTCTTCCAGTTTCATTCCATGGAAAATGTAAACTTAGTCCAACGTAGTAGTATCCTTTAATTTTATCTCTATATTCCATACCTAAATTAGCAAGTAAGGCTCTATAGCCACCATTTTTTCTATAAAAATTTTGCACAAAACCACTCAGATTATTTCCGTATGATTGCACATCTGAAGCAAGAATAGTATTTGAAATACCAAATGCAGCATTTACATACCATAAATTTGACACTCGAATATAGGTAAGTAATTGTAAAGGGATTTCATAAGATCTAATGTTAAAATTATTATCATCACTAATATTGATATTATTATTTTTTAGCTCTAGGTTATAATTTCGATTAGTATAATTTAATGCATTTTCAAACCAAAATATGTTACTTATTTTGTAACGAATAATCATTCCTAATGAATTACTGTATTGTGGGCTTAATTTAAAATCATATCCAAATTGACTGCTATTTTGATATGAAGAGTTAAAGTATTTTGAGGGAATAATTGGTTTATATTGTATTCCAAACGTGGCTCTTTGTTCTTGCCCCTTCGAAATAAAAGCAGCTATCAAAAAAAAAAAAATTATTTTACTTTTCATTAGCTATAACTTCTATATCTGGACTTATTTTTTGTTTGAGTAATGCTTCAATCCCTTGCTTTAAAGTGCTTGTTGCCGAAGGACAGCCACTACATGCTCCTTTAAGATCTACACAAACAGTATTTTTTTTATAATAATTTAAAGTAATTGCACCACCATCAGCTTCTACTGCAGGTTTTATGTACTCATTTAAAATATCTTCAATTTCTTTTTCTTTTTCAGTAAATGTTTTGACCTGTAACTCCTCAAACTTGCTTTCATTATTAATTGAAGTGTTAATGTGCTCTGTATAATTTTTTACCTCATTGCTATTTAGGTGATCACTAATAAAAACTCTTAACTGCATTGCAATATTTTCCCATTCTATTTCATTAATTTTTGTAATAGAAATGAAGTTGTTGCTTAAATAAATACTTTCAACAAAATGGAATTTTAATAATTCTTCAGCAATTGAAATTCCTTTCGCATCTTTAAGGCTATTAATTTCAATGCTTTTATCTGCAAGCATTCTATTAGCTACAAATTTCATGACTTTTGGATTTGGAGTGCTTTCAGCATATATACTGTATTTCATAATTGTTATTTTTGACAAAAATACAAACAAACTTAATTATGGCCCTAATAAAAAGTGTTAAAGGTATTCAGCCAAAATTTGGAAAAAACAATTATCTAGCTGAAAATGCAACAATAGTTGGAGATGTCAAAACAGGTGATAGTTGTAGTATCTGGTTTTCTGCAGTCGTAAGAGGAGATGTAAATTCGATAACTTTGGGAGATCAAGTCAATATTCAAGATGGTGCTGTAATACACTGTACTTACAAAAAATTTAACACTAGATTAGGAAGTAATATTTCTATAGGTCATAATGCAATTATACATGGATGTACTATTCACGACAATGTTCTTGTAGGAATGGGGGCAATTATTTTGGATGGTGCAATTATTGAGAAAAACTCTATTGTTGCTGCAGGATCTGTTGTTTTAGAAGGTGAGCGTGTAAAGTCTGGTTCAATATATGCAGGTATACCTGCTAAAAAAGTTAAGGAATTAAAAGAACAAGATATAAGAAGATTAAATCAAGATTTATCGAAAAATTATGTAATGTATTCTTCTTGGTTTAATGATTAAATAATTTGACTTCTTCTAGTTTAATTGCTTTTTCAAAAAAGAATTTTGCACTGTTTTCAAATGAATGAGTATAATTAGAAACATAAAAATGATGTTTTTTTTGAGATGCTTTATTTAATAAATTTTTTGCTGTAATTTCATGATAAATATAATTTGCTGTAATTTTTGACGAATCAATTATATTTACTTTTTTATTAAAGTAGTTGCTAATTTCTTTTTCAATTAAAGGGTAATGAGTACATGCAAGAACTAAGTGATTTATTTTTTTAAGTTTATGATGTGATAAATAATTTGATATTATTGTTTGACTAATATCTTCGCTTATAAACCCTTCCTCAATCATTGGAGCTAATAGAGGAGTAGCTAAGCAACAAACATCAATATTTCCACATAATTCATGTATTTTTTTTGCGTAAATATTAGTTCCTATAGTTGCTTTAGTGCCAATAACTCCTATTTTAGAATTTTGATATTTATCAATAATTACTTGTACAACAGGGTCAATTACATTATATATTGGAACAATATTTTTGTACTTAATTAATTCTTTTTCAGTAACTGATGCCGCCGAGTTACATGCAATAATGATAATTTTACATTGTTTTGCAATTAAAAAGTCAATAATTTTATTACTAAATTTTTTGATTGCTTCATTTGATTTTTCTCCATAGGGTAGATGCTCCGTATCTCCAAAGTAAATTATATTTTCATTTGGAAGTACTTTTTTGATTGCATTTGCAATTGTAAGTCCACCAATTCCGGAGTCAAATATCCCTATTGGATTTTCTTTTTTTGCAGAAATCAATTAAAGTCCCAATTTTTTTCTAACTAAATCTCCAACATCATTACTTTCATTAGCAAAAAGAAAAACTTCATCTCTTAAAATATAAGTATAGTTTCCTTCTTTTGCTACTTCATTAATTGCATTTAATAGCTCTGTTTGAATTGGATTTATTAATTTCTGTTCTTCTTTCTGCAACAGTTCCTGTGCATCTGCTTGAAAGGTCTCTATTCTTTGATATAAGCTTTGCATTTCTAATTCTTTATCTTGTTTTTCCAAATCTGTTAATGATGATGCAGTTGCTTCATATGACTTCCTTAGTTGATCTAATTCTGAAAGTAATCCACTAAGTCTATTTTCTAAGTTTGTCTGGAATTGTTGTAAATCATTGACTGCAGTTTTATAAGCAGGCATTTGAAATAATATTTCCTGTGCATTAACGTGACCCAATTTATTTTGCGCAAAAATATTTGCTGTCAAAAAAGTCATTAAGGTTATAAAGATTATTTTTTTCATAGTTATAAGATTTATTATTATTANTATTAAGTTTAGTATCCCATTAATTTAAGTACTTGATCTGATTTATCAAGATTTTCATTTTTATATAGCATTATTAAATCACTAGANCTNTCAAATACAATTTGATATTTATTATTTTCTGCAANTTTTTGTATGGCATCAAATATTTTATCTTGTATGGGNCTAATTAGCTCTTGTTTTTTTAAATATAGAGACCCCTCAGGNCCAAAGTACTTTTGTTGAAGATTTTTTGCTTCNTTTTCTTTATTTATAATTGCTTCTTCTCTTTTAATTTTCATATCATCGGTTAATAAAACTTGATCCTGTTGATAAGCTCTATACATTTGTTCTACTTCTGCGTATTTAGCTTCGATCTCTTCTTGCCAATCTTCTGAAAAATCATCTAATTTGTCTTGTGCTTGTTTAAANTCAGGTATNTTATTAAGAATGTATTCTGTGTCGACATATGCAAATTTTTGNGCGTTACTGCTTGTAATACTTAAGCAGAAAATTAATATTAGAAAGATTTTTGTTTTCATAGTTTTTTGTTTAAAATTTAATTAAAATTGTTGTCCTATAGAAAAATGAAATTGTCCACCATTAGCATCGGGTCTNCCAGTAATGTCATCTAATCCCCATCCATAATCAAGGCCCATCATACCTATCATAGGTAACATTAGTCTAACACCAAANCCTGCGGACCTTTTAACTTGAAATGGATTATAATTATCAAAATTATCCCAAGCATTTCCAGCTTCTAAAAANCCTAGGGCGTATACAGTTGAACTAGGATTTAAACTAATAGCATAACGTAATTCAGTAGTGTATTTACTGTAAATAGTTGCTCCAGTTTGTGGAGAAATTGAATTATTACTNTATCCTCTTAGAGAAATTAATTCCCTTCCATCAAATTGATAACCCATACCGCTCATACCATCTCCCCCAACGTAAAATCTTTCAAANGGAGCAACTCCTAAATTNTTGTTATATGCACCTAAAAGNCCCATTTCTACTCTTGTATTTAGCACNAACTTTTCAGAAAATGCAGAAAACCATGAGGATTTGAATTTCCATTTATAATATTCTATCCATGCATATTTATCTTGGTCTGAAACAGATGAATAATCATCAATACCATCAAACATTGAGTATGGAGGTGTTATCTTTAAACTTAAAGAAAAATTTGAACCTCTTCTGGGNTAGATTAATTGATCTGTTGAATTTCTACCAATCTTTATATTATAATTTATATTATTTGAATACCCATTACTAAATGAAAAAAAAGATTGATTATTAATTAATTTGTATTGTTGGACGTTTATTGCATTATATAGAGTAAAATAATCATCAGGAAACTTAAGTCTTTTACCTAATCCTACAGTTAGACCTGCAATTTCTATTGCTTGTCTTGAATCNCCTTGTTGTCCATTAGATGAAATTGATTTATATAGGGATACAGATAGAGAATTAGGTTTTTTTCCTCCAAGCCATGGTTCTGTAAATGCAATATTATAATTTTGATAATAAATCCCGTTTGATGATGCTGAAAGGGACAAGATTTGCCCGTCACCAGAAGGAAGAGGAGTCCATTTTTCTTTTTTGAAAAAGTTTTTTGTAGAGAAATTATTAAAACTTAGACCAAGCGAGCCAACCACCCTGCCAGCCCCCCAGCCTCCTTGAAGTTGAATTTGATCAGAAGATTTTTCTTCAACTATATATGTTATATCCACCTCATTTCTAGCTCCATCAGGATCAACTTTTACATCAAATTTTTCAGGATTAAAGTATTGCATCTGGGCAAGTTCTCTCTGAGATCTCATTATGTCTGAGCGTTTAAAGAGATCTCCTGGTCGAGTTCTGATTTCGCGCATAATNACATGATCGTTTGTTTTAGTATTTCCTTTTANTTTGACTTGACTAATTCTAGCTTGTTTNCCTTCATATATTCTAATTTCTAAATCAATTTNATTATTGTTTACCCCTTTNTCNATNGGNGNTGCATTAAAGAAAAGATAACCATCATCNAGATAAAGAGAACTAATATCTGTNCCTTCAGGATCTGCAAAAAGTCGTGAATTTAAAATTGATTGNTCAAATATNTCTCCTTNTTTTATTCCTAATTTNTGATTAAGAAATGNAGAGGANTATATTGTATTACCTATGAATTCTATATTTCCAAANTTATANGGCTTCCCTTCATNAATTGTAATTTCTATTGTGANAGTATTATCATCATTAATATATGAGGTGTCATGNNTAATTTGAGCATCTCTGTATCCTATTTCATTATATTTTGCAATTATATTTTTTTTATCATCTATCCAATTTTCATCAATAAATTTTGATGTTTTCCAAAATCTCCAAAAGTTTTTGATTTTTGTATCCTTCATACTTTTTTTGATTTTTTTATCACTTAATGCATAAACAGAGTCATTCGCATTAAATAAATTTTGTTTGTTGTTAGCTATTTTTAGTCTACCATTAACAATTATTTCTTTAATTTTTATTTTCTCTCCTTTGTTAATATTGAAAATAAGATTTTTTCCATTTACGACAGTTGAGTCAATGTTGGTTAAATATCCTACTTGAACATTATAAAACCCTTTATTTATGTAGTATTTTTTAATTTTTTGNAAACTACTTTGTATTAAATTTTGGGTTAATACTTTACCACGCATTANCTTTAGATCTTCTTTTAAGCTTGATATATCTGATTTGCTTANTTTTTTNCCTTTAAANTTAAATTGCGAAAGTCTCGCATGCTCTTTTAAATTAATAGATAAGAANATAGAATTATTAATTGTTTTGTCAATCGAAATATCTACATCTGAGAATAGTCCTTGNCTCCATAATTTTTTAATTCCATTAGTTATTGCATCNCCTGGCACTTTAATAGTCTCCCCAACACTTAATTCACTAATTGCAATTAATGTTTTTTCATTTAAATTATTTGCTCCATTTACAATTATCCCTCCAATTTCAAATGTTTTAGGNTCAGAATAATCTACNCTTTCTTGTTGAGCTGTCGTTATTAGATAGCATAAAAGTGTAATAATTATTAATGTGATTTTTTGCACGATTCTAATTTTCTATTTGTTCTGTGGTTTTNCCAAACCTTCTTTCTCTATTTTGATATTCAATTATAGCTTTAGTTAAGTGTTTTTTTCTAAAATCTGGCCATAATGTATCAGTAAAATATAATTCTGANTATGCAATTTCCCAGAGTAAAAAATTACTAATTCTATGCTCGCCACTTGTCCTAATTAAAAGTTCTGGATAAGGAACGTTTTTAGTNGTNAGATATTGTTGAAATATATTTTCATTTATACTCTTNGNGTCAATCTTATCATTAATGATTTTTTTCACTGCATTTAAAATATCCCATTTNCCGCTATANCTTAAGGCAAGCGTTAAAGTCATTTTAGTGTTGTTTTTAGTNGAATTTATTGCATCCATTAATTCTTTCTGTGTTTTTNAAGGTAAATTATCGGTTTCTCCAATNACAGTAAGTTTTATATTATTTTTAATTAATCTTTGCATTTCATTATTAATTGCTGTCACTAATAAACTCATTAATGCATTAACTTCTTTTTTTGGTCTTTTCCAGTTTTCAACTGAAAATGCATATAATGTTAAAAATTGAATTCCAATTTCTGCTGCTCCTTCTACAGTTTCTCTTACAGCTTTTATTCCGTTTCGATGACCAAATATTCTGGCTTTCCCCTTAGATTTAGCCCATCTCCCATTTCCATCCATAATAACAGCAACATGCTTAGGTAGACTTTCGTTTTTTATTTTGTTTGTCATAAAAGAAAAATCTAGTATGGAGGACAATCATTTCTTTTATCAAGCTTGAATGACAATGTAATTCCTGCAAATGAATACCAATCTTTTTTTGTGTCATCTCCTCTTTGGTCGTCTTTTAAGTGTGTTCCTTGAGGGTCGGACATATAAATAGCTTCATTTGACATGTCCACTAGATTGCTTCCAGGATAGGTAGTACTCACATCGTCTAAATAATCGGTAAAAGTTTTTCTAATACCGTATTCAATTAAAATATTAAATGATTCATTAACAGCAATTTTTAAACCTCCACCCATAGGAATGGCAAACTGTATTAATGAATATTTATTTCTTTGTGGATATGTAGTTGTTCCTTGCCCTTCAGTACCTAGCTCTTGTAGATTTACCCATTCTCCATTTTGGTTTTCTGCTTTTGGATTAAAATTAAAAATAGATAGCCCGGTATATATAAATGGAGTCCATGTATAGAGTGGATTTCCAGGTTGATACGGAAGAAAATTAAATTCTAATTGTCCAGAAATTTCATAAATAGGGGACTTGAAATGTAATCCTCTATCCAAAGCAATTGTATCATCCGAGTCTCTTTCATCAGATTTTATATTTAAAAACATTGCTTGTGCTTTATATACAAATCTACGGTCAATATTTTCTCTAATTGTTAAACCAGCAGCCGTTGATGATTCATTAAAATGACTTGTATTTAAATCACCGAGATAATACGATGTCCCAATAATAGCACCTAATTCGGTGTTTGATTGAAACTGTTGCGCCTTTAGTGTTTGATTGAATAATATAGTTATTATAAAATAAGTTAAAATAAATTTACATCTTTTCATAGCTATGATTTCTTGAATATTCTGCAAATATAAATATTCTCTTTTTTTACAAGAAGATATTATGTTCTTTTATCTAATCCCCACATAAGTTTATTTCTTATTGTAGAAGTGAATGAATTATTTTGAGGTTGAATTAATTTTATTTTAAAATCAGTTTTTTTAATAATTAATTCTGTTTCACTATCAAATGCTCTTGATCTTGAATCTAGAGAAACTAATGCTAGCTGGTCTCTGTCTTCGACTTTTAATTTTATAACACTATTGTCATTAATCACTATTGGTCTAACATTTAAATTATGTGGTGCATTAGGAGTTATGATTATATTGTTAGTTCCTGGCATAATAATTGGCCCGCCACAGCTCAAGGAATATCCAGTTGAACCAGTTGGTGTTGAGATTACTAACCCGTCTGCCCAATACGTATTTAAAAACTCATCATCTATATAAGCATCTATTCTAATCATCGAAGAAGTATCTTTTTTTGAAACAGCCACCTCGTTTAGTGCAAAATTTTTATCTTTAAAAAGGTTCTTACTTGTATTTAGTTCCAATAAAGTTCTTTCATTAATAGTATATTCTTTTTTCAAAATATCATTAATTGCATCAGATATTTGTGTAGCAGAAATACTAGATATAAATCCAAGCCTACCCGTGTTAATACCCATAATCGGAATATTAANCTCTCTAACGTATGTAACGGCTTTTAATAATGTACCGTCNCCACCAATACTTATTAAAAAGTCGGCTCTTTCTTTTAATGTTTCATNTGATTTAAANACTTCAATTTTAGATGTAAATCGAATATTGTTTTGCAAAAAGTTATTAAAATCTTCTTCGATTATAATTTTTACATGTTCACTTTCAAGCTTTTTAACTAGATGTTGTATATATTTAGTAAAATGTTCNGGGTATGGACTCCCAAATATTGCAATTGTCATAATTCTTTTTTTGTTCCAAATGGATTTGAAAAGTGTAAAAATACTCCTTTTTCTCCTAAATGGTTTATAGAAAACTCAATTCTTAATAATTTATCATAATAAGTTACGTAATCAAGACTAACTCCCGNGCTCCATAAAAAGGTATTAGCAAGAGGATTTTGAAGATTNGTTTGTTTGTCAATAACATATCCTAAATCAGAAAATAAACCTAAGAAAAGTGAATAGTGAGACTTATTAAATTGATCCATTTTTAAATAAGGTATTTCAAATGTTTTTTTAGGAACAATAGCATATTTTATTACATTTTTTGACAACCAATAATCTTGTCCATCAATTACATAATACTCATAACCTCTAACATAATCNTCAAAACCAAATGCTACCTGCATAAAATATGGTTGATATGAATCAGAAGACCATTTTCCTTTTAAGCTTGAGCCAACAAAAATATTTTTATAAATCTCATTATGTTTTTCTGCATGACCAATGATTTCAAAATTTTTCACAGGACTTAATCCTGCAAAATATTTTGTAGTCGATAATTGAAAATAAGTACCACTTANAGGATATTCAATATAGTCTCTATTCTCATTCGTGTATTCATAGGTTAATTTTGAGTAACTACCTTTAAAAGAGTTACTTCTTAAATAGTTAGGGTTTTCTGATGTAATAGTTGAGTCAGCTGTTGTTGTAAAATAATGAAGTTTAATTTTATGGCTTGTATTTAACTTGTTTCTATACAAAATCTCTGAATGNATTTCATAGTCTCTAGTTGTAAAATTATCTTCATCTTCATGATAAATTAATCTNTTCTTTTCTGTTTTATAAAATGATTTTTTTCTTCTAAATAGNTGAAAATTTGTGTTTATACCAATGTTTTGTTGTTTGTTAAAATAAGGTATTTGATAAGACAATAAATAATGCTCTTTAAACCCTTTACGAAATTTTAATAACAGTATTTCGTTTCTTCCTCTAAAGTTATTCCAATTAAGAAAAACACCATAGTTTAATCTAGAAAAGTCTGAAAAATTAGACTCTCTAAATTCCTTCCACCATGAGTTAAAGTTTCTTTCTGAAATTTCAAATATTGGATATGGCCAAATGTACCATTGCTCTANAACATCTATATTTATTTCTATCTTATTATTATTTATAGAATGATTAATTTCAACGAAGTTGAATAGTTTTAAATTTACAAGGTTATANCTGCTTTTTTTTATTTTTTCATTTATTTCACTAATGTTAAGAGAATCANAATTTTTAAATTCTAGTTCTCTCAGTATAATTTCNTCTTTGGTTACTTTGTTTCCGGAAATCACAATATCTGAAATGATGAGCTTATCCTCAGCATAATTNAAATAATAACAAAATAATAATAAGATCAAAAAGANCTTANGCATTTCTAAGGATTTAAGAATCGCATNAGAGATTCATATCTNTCTGTAAAGTCACTNTCTANTTCTTCTTCTTTATATGATGCTTGTACAATATAATCATGTCTTTCAAAATCTTTNATTATTGAGCGAATGTCTTGNTTATTGATTTTTAGTGTAACCTCTANTTTTTTTGAATNNGGATTTGAAATAATATAAGANCTTAAAATTTTGGCATTATTACTTTCAACNATNCTTGCAATTTCAGTNAGTGANTAGTCAATTTCTTCAATTTCTAANATTATAACACCTCCNACAGACTGAATTGTAGCAGTTTTTGCAATNGTATANAGTAATTTTCTATGNGTNATAACNCCTAAGTATTTNTTGTNNTNATCTANNACNGGNACAACNGATAANTTNTTNTTTTCNANNACNTGTATAATATCAAAAAGATGTTGNTCNTGTTTNACNTAAGGAGAAGCGAGATTTGNNAGATGNTCCTCNATATANTCGCTNGTAGANTCCCAATTATTNATNTCTTTNTCNGANATTACNCCAAGAAAGTANTCNTTNTTAACNACTGCAAGATGATGNACTCTAAANNTTTNCATCATTTCTAANGCTCTTTTACCATCTTCATCNGGNANAATACTTTCNATTCTTGAAGAAATAAGTNCGTTNGATTGCATGTGACAAAGATACTATTTTTACTTTTGCAANNAGTAATGACAAAGTTAAGTGTAAATATAAATAAGATAGCTACTTTAAGAAATGCAAGAGGGGGAGACACNCCTAGTGTNTTNAANGCNGCTATTGATTGTCAATTGTTTGGGGCNGANGGTATAACAGTACANCCAAGACCGGACCAAAGACATATAACAAAAAGAGATGTTATCGACATAAAATCAGCTATTACTACNGAGTTTAATATAGAAGGNTANCCATCAGAAGATTTTATTAAAATGGTNTTAGAAATTAAACCAGANCAGGTTACTTTAGTTCCTGATGGTCCAGATGTNCTNACNTCATGTGCNGGGTGGGACACAATACAATATCAACAATATTTAAANCCTATTATANAACANTTTAAANATNAAGGNATTCGCACNTCGATTTTTNTTGATCCGCTAACACCTATGATTGAAGCANCAAAATTATGTGGCACTGATAGGATAGAGCTTTACACAGAGAATTATGCAAATCAATATAATTCAAACAAAGAGCNAGCTATAGAGCCTTATATTTTAGCTGCTGAAAAAGCAACAGAAATAGGNTTAGGNATAAATGCTGGACATGATTTAAATTTAGAGAATTTAGCATATTTTTCTCAGNANATTAAAAATCTTGATGAGGTNTCAATTGGTCACGCTTTAATCAGTGATGCTTTATATTTAGGTTTAGAAAATACCATTCAGATGTATAAGAGACTTTTATAAATGAAACTTTTTGCAAAAACATATGGCTCGGGCAATACAGATTTAATAATAATCCACGGTCTTTTTGGAATGTCTGATAATTGGAGTACAATTGCTAAAAGGTTAGCTGCTAATTTCAAGGTGCATTTATTAGANTTNAGAAACCANGGTAGNTCACCTCATTCTGATGTTTTTAACTATGATGTTTTAAGTGATGATGTNGTAGAGTATATTNATGATCATAATATTAAAAAACCAATTTTATTNGGTCATTCACTTGGAGGGAAAGTGACTATGAAACTTGCTTTTTCATATCCAGAAATTTTGCTCAAACAAGTAATCGTTGATATATCTCCAAGAGAATATTCAATTGATTTTCATAAAGANTTATTATCCAAGATTATAAAAGTTAACTTAGATGACTNTGANAAAAGATCAGATGTTGAAGAGGCTTTAAGNNCTGATATTCCAGATTTTAGAATAAGAAGTTTNGTATTNAAAAATTTGTANAGAGATATAAANAAAACATTTGCTTGGAGATTTAATGTTGAAATACTTATTCAGCAAATATCAAATATTAAAGAAGCAAGCTTTTTAAACGGGCAGTGTGATATAGAAACCTTATTTATAANAGGAGAAAACTCAAATTACATAAACAAAGAAGATGANTTTTTNATACAAAAACATTTTTCTAATTTACGTATTGAAACAATAAATGGGGCAGGGCACTGGGTGCACGCTGAGAATCCAGATGATTTTTATTCTCAANTNTTNAAATTTTGCTCAAACTAACNCCTAATTATTTGTCCTTCATAAGCTAGATTAAATCCTTTGTCCAACACATTTTGTCTTCCAAANTTTTNATTTGATATTACGGGGTTGGTATGGTTAAAGTGTATAAAGTGTATTTTTTCCTTATCTTTTTCTGTCAAATTATCAAAAAGATTTATACTATCCTTTATCGTTGGATGAGGAATTTTTTTCATGTCTCTTCCTAATTCATTTTGGTCATAGAAAGTACCATCTATAAATGCATAGTCACATTTTTTTATTACATCATATATGCTAAAATCTAAATTCTTCCAACTATCAATATCTGGTACATAAATAATAGACTTATTATTTATGTTGATGCTATAACCAACAGTTTCTGAGAACTCATTTCTATGAGGAACTAAAAAAGGTGATATGCTTACTTTATTGCTTAAGTTTATTTTTAAATTATTATTTAATTCCACCAGTTTAATGTTTTTTAAGTCATTCAACTGACTCCAGGGGGCATTTTTTTCTATAAAAAGTTTCATTTTTGGCATAGCTAAAACAGGCGTTTTATGCGTATTTAACGCTTCTTTCCCCAAATACATAAGACCAGTATAATGCCCAATATGTGCATGAGTTAATAATATACCACTTATCTTATTTGAACCACTAATTTTTTTTAGCTGATATAGTTGGTTTTTTATCTCTGGTGTAGCGTCAACAATCCACTGCTCTTTTGTTGAAGGGTCAACTATTGCAAGACAGGCAGGCTTTTTCTGTAAGCTGCTATTTTCCCAAGCTTCAGAGCAATATTCTTTTTCACAGTTTATTTGCGGATAACCAGCATCTTGTGCTATTCCAAGAACAACAATATATGCATTTGACTTACTTGCTTGATTCATTAAATTAATAATTTTTCAAAACAATAATAATGCTTTTTATTGGGTTTTAAATTTATAGTACCTAATTGTTTGTACCCTAATTTTTTATAAAAATTTATAGCTTGTGGATTATTTGAATAAGTATCTAGTCTGATAGATTTTAAGTTTTTTTCTATAACTAAATTTTCTGCGAATTTCATTAATTTTTTTCCAATTTTCTGACTCCAAAATTCTTCTTTTACTGCTAGTCTATGTACTACTAGAAAAGAAGCAGTTTTGTCCTCCCAATTAATCCCTAAATAAGTAGGGTCTTGTTCTTGATCAATGTTTATACCTCCAATAATTTCTTGATCAATTGTAGCAATAAAATATGTTTTTAGTTTAATATCTTGTTTAATAACTTCTTTATTAGGATATGTTTCATCCCACTGGTCTATATTTTTTTTTATCATGCCAGCGACACATGAATCATACATATCCATGATTTTTTCTAGATGTGATATCTCAG
The DNA here is from genome assembly GCA_002711125.1 of Flavobacteriales bacterium. GTDB lineage: Bacteria > Bacteroidota > Bacteroidia > Flavobacteriales > BACL11. The sequence goes on along the minus strand of PAHN01000010.1, from coordinate 214,327 downwards.
CTCTTTTGATAATCATTCAATTAATAAATTACATCCTCTTAAATCTGTATTGTCATACCTGCCTAATATTGAAAATGTTCCGTTGTCAAATGTTTTACCTAAATCCTGCGTTGCTATAAATGGACAGGAATTTATATTTGCTAAATCAATAACATTAATACCTCCTGTTTTACTATCCTCTAAAACAGATAAAGGATCGTTTACATCTCTAACATATATTTTTTTCCATGAAGGAGACTTAAAAATACCATCGCCACTTGAATAGCTTTGAGATAAAAGTTCGGTCATACCATATTCTGAATGAATATAAGGTAATGAAAAAGCGGATTTTAATTTTTCATGTAATTCTTCTTTAGTAATATCTTCTCCTTTTCCTTTTGTTCCCCCAGTCTCGATAACTATCGTGTTTTTAAGTTTTTGTGGGAATTTACTAGCAAACTCAAGTAAGGCATAACTTACTCCAAATAAAATAGTTTTTTTATTATCAGCTTCTAATTCTATAAGTTTTTGTGATAAATTGAGATAATCATTAAGATAAAAACCACTGTCTTTATTATCGCTTTTCTCTATAAGGTCATCAATCATATATATAAGAGATGAATTTTCATTTTCTCGATAGCTTGGAAGAAGAGAAAGAAAGCAATATTGTGTTATATCTCCGTAGAAATTATTAAATGTTTTTAAGTAAGAGGTTTCATATATAGAAATATCTGATATTAAATGTTTACTTCTTCTATTTGATGTTCCGCTGCTAACAAATATTTTTTCTATTCCCTTTTTTGTACAGATAATTTGGTGTGTTTTAAAAAACTCAATTGGAAGACAAGGAATTTCATAGCAGTTTACCGGCCTTTTACCTTTAAGAATTTGTGATGCATATGAGGCATAGATTGAATTGTTTTTCATTTGAAATTCAAAAGCTTTTAAGCTAAGCTCCTCAAATTGATGAGCATTTTGTATTTCAAATACTTGATTATGCATTTATAATTAATTATAATCCACCTCTAAAATATCTGTATAAAAAGAATCCTGATATAGCAGCATAAAATCCTTTTGTCCATCCGAGATCTTTTGATAGAATAGATGATTCTTGTAGCCATGAAAGTATCGCAAACATAATACCAAAACCAGAAATAAAAAGCCAGATTTCTTTTTTGAAACTATTTTTCATTTTTATTTTTTTACAAATATATTAGATTTATATTTGGTTAAATTTTACAATAAAAAAAACCTGTTTTAATTTTAATAAAACAGGTTTATAGTAAATATATCACATCTTAAAAAGATAATTTTCGGAGCATATTTGCTTTTGAACCTTAGTGCACCAAGGCCTACTAATTATATCTTTATTTTGGATATATTTTTCTGTAACTTTTACGGTCTTTTATAACTTGCAATACAAATAATATTGATAAAATTAAGATTGAAATTATTTCTATATACATATTTAGGTTATTTTTATATACAAACTTAAATTATTATACAAAATTACATTCTGTATAGCGTAAAATGTTAAGAGATAGTTAAGAGATAGTTATATTTAATTAATTTTATAGCTTAGTTTAAAGCTGAAAAATCGGCCAGGGTTGTAACTTCTATAAATAAGATTTTCAGTACCATATGATGATGTTGTCAACTCTTTATTATTATTTAATATATTTTTAATGCTAAAATCAATAGTGTATTTTATGCCAAGTTTTTTGCTTAAGCTAAAGTTTAGGCTATTAAATGGCTTACTATATATATCAGCTGACTCTCCAAGAGAGAAGCTTTGTAATGTTGGTCCTTGTACATTATAATAAAGAGCTGATTGTAAATCAAGATCTGTATTTTTATATCTTATACCTAAATTTACTAAATAAGGTGCCTGACCCTGCATCACTCGGTATATTTTATCATTATCTCTATCTATTCCCAATAATGATAAGAACTTTTCTTGAATATCATTATTATTAGTTAATAGCTCTCCTTCTCTTAGATTAGCATTTTTACCCTCTAACTCTTGTCCAGAAATATAGGTTCTTGAACTTATTAAACTTGTATTAAAATTAATTGATAATTCATTAACTAAATTTGAGAAGTAAGGTATTTTAAATTTGCTTTCAAACTCAATACCTTTTATGTCAGAATAGTTAGCGTTTATTGGTCTTACTTGATTAGGAGCAGCAGTGTAAGAGCTTAATTCAATTGCATTTTTTATAGTTTTATAAAATGCACTTATGCTTATTGTTTGATTTTGTTCCAAGTAAGTTTCATATCTCAAATCTATGTTATTAATTTTAGAAACATTTAGATCAATATTTCCATTAAATATATATCCAGAAACAGCATCAATTATAGCAATATCTGCCTTTTCTTTGAAGGAGGGTCTTGCAGTTGTTCTAAAAGCTGAAAATCTTAAATTACTATTTTTATTATACTTATAAATAAGATTTATTGCAGGATATAATTCCACATCTTCTATTACTTTTAAGTTGTTATAAACTATTCCATTTTGATTTTGACCATTAAAAAATTGTTGGTAATATTCTCCTCGAACACCTATAATAGATTTTAATTTTTTAATTGGAAAGAATTCTTGTTGAGCATAGAAAGCAATATTTGATTGTGAGGATTCATATCGATTTTTTGCAGATGAAGAACTTTCAAAAACAAAGCCTGGCCCTAACCCGTTTTGTGGGACTAATAAATCTGTTAACAATTCATTAGGATTTCCAGTGAAGTCAGCCTGAGAAAATGCTGTTGTTGATTTAAGACTTATGTTAGTGTTATCAAATTTTCTAAATTTATATGTATAATTTATTCCAATATCAAACTTAGCTTTGCGTTCAAATAAATTCATCTTTCTCTGGTAATTCACATTAAGTGGTAAATTATATTCATCAAGGTATCTCCACTTTCTTGTGGGTGGTGTGTTTGGAGAAATATACCATTTCTGTGTTGTTTCAGACCAAATATAACTGGTTTCCCTAATATCTTTGTCTCTTATTCTTGAATATGTTGGTGATATCTTCCAGCTTAGATTTGATTTAGCCTGATTAAAATAATGATTCCCGCTTAACAAAATATTTGTTATACTTCTTTCAGTATAGTCTAAAACATCTGTTTTTTTAATAGTTCCTTGATCAGTTTGAAAAAGTGATATGTCAAATAAAGCAGCACTCTTCTCACCATTTTGAAGGTGAATAATATTTAACTTATATTTGTTTAACTCATTTTTTAGCCCAATACCTCCAAGTAGGCTGATATAAGATGATTGTTTGCCAACTTCACCTACTCTATTTTCATCTATTTCAAGAGCATAATTAGAGGGGTTTGCTACATCTTTGCTATAATCAGTAACATTTTCACGATAAAACGTGTAATTGTTTTTATGAGAAAATGCAGTTATATATCCTAGCTTAAAATTGGTTAATTCTTTTTGATTACCCGATGAGATTGAAAAGCTAGAGTTTAATAAACTAGTTAACTTGGAGGTAGCTAAAGTTTTTTCTAAACTGTTTAGTTTATTGTAATTTTCATTATATATGTTTGCATCACCACTTAGCCAATCTCCAAAGGTAATTATTTCGCCTCTTTCTATTGGAAGATCCCTTTGTCCATCATCAAAACCTAGTATGTCTGTACTGGATCCCTTATATGAAATAAAGTCGTTTTTAAAACTTGACATAGAGTTGTATGATAATTTAAGTGATGTATTAAAGCTATATGTATCTGGGAATGATTTTGTTTCAATATTAACAATACCACCAGTAAAATCAGCAGGAAAACTTGCAGAAAAGGACTTAAATACTGAAATATTATCAATAATATTTGTAGGAAAAATATCCATTTGAATTGAATTTCTATCTGGATCAAGTCCAGGAATATCCATTCCATTAACTTGTGTTTTAGTATATCTGTCTCCTAAACCTCTAACAAAAACGTATTTACCTCCTTCTACTGATACTCCTGAAACTCTTTTGGCAGCACTTGCTGCGTTTCCGTCTCCTGATTGCTTTAAAGTCTCAGAAGATACAGCATCTAATAAAATTACAGAATTTTTTTTGACAGTTATTAAAGCAGCCTCTGTAGTTCTTTTAGCCTCAGCTGAAATCGTAACGGTTTCCATGCTTATAGAATTGGGTGATAAGCTTATATTATCTAAAACAGTAACCTCATTTTTTTTTATTAATATTTCTGATATCTCTAGATTTTCATATCCAATATAAGAAAAAGTTATGCTATGAGCCCCTTCTTCAATTTGGAGCTCAAATTTACCGTCGAAATCAGTTACAGTTCCTATTGATGTTCCTGTTACATAGACGTTGGCAGCAAACATTGGTTCCCCTTGTTCATCGTATATTGCACCTCTTAAAGTACCAGTCTGGGCGTATATGTATTGTGTAAAGAATATTGAAAAAATGATAAAGAAAAGTTTCTTCATATCAAATATTAATTTATATGCAAATATATTTTTTTTCGAATTTTTTGATTATGAAATTATGATTACTTATTAACATTTTCATAAAAAAACCCCCATATTTTAATGGGGGTTTTTGCACTTGTATTAATTAAATAAACTACCAAGCACCTTCAGCTACTGTACAAGACCAACCAGCACCTAAATCTGCTGATGCCCCAGTAGTTCCAGTACTAACATTTGTTGCGCTAAAATCTACAGTGGTTCCTGATACTTGATTATCACAGATATCAGAAACGTCTAATTTACAAGAAGCATCAGTTAAATGAGATGTGTTAAATTGTAAATTCATAAACATTAAATCAGCCGTAGTGCTTCCTCCATCAATTTCAAAGTCAGATTCACATGAAAAATTATATAAATATAAATTCGATACATTTCCTGCAGCGTCTTTTCTAAAGTCAGCATACTCTCCTCCATCAGGATTATAACCTTTTAAAGTCCCCCCATCAAGAGAGAATGAACCTAACATACTGCCTTCTGGTCCATCAATTTCTAGTCCGTGGTCAGAACTAGCATCTCCAATAAATAAGAAATTAGAAATAGTACCTGTGTAAGCTTGATCAATGTCAAAAGCATCATCTCCCTGTCCCCAAACAATTGCATTAGAAACATTTACAGATCCTCCAAAACACTCAATTCCATCATCAACGTTAGCTATAACTTCAACATTTGAGATTGTTGTACCGCTTCCAACTCCACCAAGTGTTAATCCATTGATTTCATTACCTTCTCCAATATTTGTTCCACCATGACGTATTTGTACGTATGTAAATGAACCTGAGTTATCTGCATTGTTTGTTCCTCCATATAATCCGTTTGGATCACTAGCTGGTATTCCTTCAATCTGAATCTCAGTAGCATCTCCATCAAAACTTCCTTCAGCATAACCTAATATAATTACTCCTCCCCATAATCCTTTCACTCCAGCATTAAGATTTGCAAATCCAGGATAGTTTGAGCTTGAAGCTGAAATATCATCAGCAACAGAAGTAAAAATAATTGGCTCAGAAGGTGTTCCGTTTGCTTCTATTTTTGCTCCTCTTGCAATTAATAAGCAAGATGCATCAGCTTCTTGTCCCCCTTCAGCTTTAATAATTGTACCCGCCTCAATCGTAAGAGTAGCTCCATTTGTTACAGTAACTCTTCCATCAAGCACGTAGACATTATCTTTTGTCCATGTTACATCTTCAGTAATTTCACCACTATAATTAGTAGTTACTACTGGGTCAGTATTGTTGTCGTCACTGCTACTTGAGCATGCACTAAATATAGATACAATTGCAATTAGACAAGCAACCCTTACATAATTAAGTAAATTGTTTTTTTTCATTTTTGTCTTGTTTTTATTAGTTAGTAAATAATTTTTGACAAAAATATTTTTCGTGGTGGGTTCTTTTGTTAAGAAATTGTTATTAGATTATTATATAGATAATAATATTTGAATAATGGTAATTTTATTGTTTAAGCTCTATTTCTACTTCCCATTTTTTTTCTTTCTTTTGCTCAGAAATAAATTTTAAAATATTTATTGCAATATCATTAAATTTATTTGATGTTAAAGAAAATGTAGCTTCATTTACAATTTTTCCATTATCATAAGCAACTTCAACTGCTTTTAATTCTGCTGCTAGTTCTCCGTTATAATAGACGCTTGTCCCTTTATATGTTAGCCCTTCAGTAGAATATTTGCTAAATGTGGTAGTTTTCATTATTGTATTACAGGAAAACATAAACAAAAGATTTGATAATAGGAGGGCAAGTGAAAAATTTTTAAACATGTTAATTTTTTATTCACAAAGTTATAAATTGTTTTGAAAAAGATAGAAGTATATATAATGTTTATTTCTTTTGGATTATCTTTGCAGAAAAAATGAAAAGTAAAATCAACCAAACTCTTTTAACTTTAATAGTTATATTTTTATTTTCATGTAGTTCGGAAAAATCAACAAACAAACATGCAGAACCTAAATCTGATTTAAACAAATCGGAATTGATTTCTATAATGCTTGACAAAAATAAAACGGAAATTATTTGGCAGGGTTATAAGACTACTCAAAAAATTGGAGTTCCAGGTGTATTTAAAGAGTTTTCAACTAATAAGGATGGTCAAGATTTTTCAAATATTAATGATTTAGTTTCTGGATTAGAATTTGAGATTAATTCTGCCTCATCTTTTTCAGGAGATTCATATAGAGATTATAACCTTAAGGAAAATTTTTTTAATTTTTTATCTGAAGATTTTAAGATTAAAGGTGTGTTTTCAGAACCAGAAGGTGATTCAGTTAATATAACGTTTGATATTTTTGGTCTGCCTAAGCAAGTTAAGTTTGGCTACGCTATTTCTTCAGCAAATTTAATTGAAATAAAGGGTACTATTGATCTTGAAAAACAATTTGGTGCCATAAAAGCATATAATGCAGTAAGTAAAAAATGCTATGATTTACACAAGGGTAGTGATGGTGTTTCTAAAACTTGGAAAACCGTAGATGTTCATGTTAAAGCCTATGTTGTTGAAAAAATAAATAAGGATTGATCTAAGAAATTATTGAAGAAAAGAATTTTTGAATACCCTCCACAAATTCTTTCGGTAAATCTTGCATTATACTAGTCACACTCAATTTCTCATTTACTCCTATTGCTATTCCAATAGATACTATCAAGCCAATTAAGGCATAAATCACATCTTTTAATGCTAATTTTACTGCATTTAAAAAACTATGACTTCCTGTTTTCATGATTGCCATTCCAAGTTCTCTTCCTGCTAGCAAGCCAATAAAAACCCAAGTAGTGCTCATAGGTACTTTAGAGTGAAGTTTAAAATAAAAAAGAATAATACAGTAAATAAAGTCAATTAGTGTTGCAAATCGCACATCAGTCACAACAGACTTTTCAGTGACAATTTTTTGAATCCTTCCTCCTTTATAATAAAGAAGTAGTCCAAGGCCTACAACTACAATAGAGATAAATCCTATAAATTCACCTAAACTTAAACTCCGAGGTAAGTACACAGCAATATTAGCAGCGTCTTGCATTAGCCATACAGACCAAAGTGTTCCAGATGTTATCCATTGTGCTATCGTCCAGCTAAACTTGGCTTTTCCTGTAAAGTATTTTTTTGCACTTTTAGCAATTAATAAAAAGAAAAATAATCCTAACAAAAATGATAAAATGTAGCCTGTCATACTTTTGGCAAGTACACCTCCAACAGCAGTAGTGTCTGCAGCAAAAGAAGTTAACAGAATGAAAGTAGTTGAAACAGGCATCCTAAGCCTGGTAAGTATTAATAAAAATATTGGTGCTGCAACTTGTAAGAAATGAAATTCTGAAGGAGCCTTATCAAAACCTTTTGATGTAAGCCTGCCGTGGCTTACATCTCCACCTAAATTTATCCAGCTATACAACATTGTTGCGGTAAAAATACCACCTATAAATACCCACAAAATCCACCATTTTTTTTCTTGATTTGATGCAATAAATGTTCCAATAGTTTGGATACTGTCGTTTGCTATTGCAGCATATGCCGCAAAAATAAATCCTGCCCACATTGCTAAATGAGGGTAGGGTGTTACAAACATTGCCGCAAAAAATGATAGACAAATAAAAGACAAGAATGATCGTTCGCTTTTTGGAAGCCATACCACTTCAGGATAGCCAAAAGCTTTAAAAAATTTTTTCATAAGAAGTTGTTTTTTGTATTACAACCCAAGATAGAAAGCAACAACCATTATTATTAAATATAATATTGGTGACATGTCTCTTTTCACGTAATTCATTTTTAAAATTTTTTCAAATTTAAGTACATACCTCCTTTCTAATGTTAACAAATTGTTAACCTTTTGTGTGTCGTTTTTAAGTATAAGTTTTTTGCAAATAATCTGTTGATTTTTAGGTGTTTAAATTTTATTAAGTTTTTATTTTTATTTTATTTGATAAAGTTTACTAAACTTCAATGTTAAATAAATATTAAAATTTAATTTTTTGGTTTTTCAAATAAACAATATTTTTATTTTAGCAAAAAAAAAAATGAAAATTTTAATTGTAGATGATGAATACGATATTTTAGAGTTTCTTTCGTACAATTTAAAAAAAGAAGGTTATGAAGTTTTTACAGCACAAAACGGAATCGATGGTTTAAAACAAGCCAAAAAAATAATACCGGATTTGATTATTTTAGATGTAATGATGCCAGAAATGGATGGTATGCAGCTTTGTGAGCAAATTAAATCTACAGCAAAACTAGAAAATGCTTTTATTATTTTTTTAACAGCTAGATCTGAGGAGTATTCTGAACTAGCAGGTTTTAGTTCAGGAGCGGACGACTACGTTACAAAACCCATTAGTCCAAAACTTTTAATTAGCAGAATAAAAGCAATTTTGAAAAGAGGTAATGGTTTTAAAGATGATGACGTTATATCTATTGAAAAATTATTAATTGATAAACAAAAGCATATTGTAAAGTATGATGATCAAGATATAGTTTTAGCACGCAAAGAATTTAAATTATTATATTGTTTGATGACTATGCCAGGAAAAGTTTTTACAAGAGAAGAACTTATTACGAAAGTTTGGAATGATGCATATGTAGGAGATAGAACTATTGATGTTCATATTCGAAAAATTCGTGAGAAAATAGGTGTTAACTATATTAAAACTGTAAAAGGTATTGGTTATAAATTCAATTTATAGTTTCAATAAATAATGTTTAAAATAAATACTCCATTTAAATTTGCTATTTTAATAAGTATATTAGTTAATTTAATATTGTTACTGATGTTGTTTGTTTTTAAAAATAAACACATTGAACTTTATTTTTTTATTATACTTTTTTTTGTGATTATTTTTGTGTGTGTATATTTTTTAATAAAAAATACGTTCTTTGAAAGAATAAATTTAGTTTACAAAAATATTTATCAGTACAAAGGAGATATGTTGTTTGGTAAACTCAATATTGCAGATGTAGAGCAGCATGTTGCAAATTGGGCAAATGCTAAAGAGCAAGAGCTAATTGAATATAAAAAAGATCAAGATTATAGAAGAGACTTTTTAGGAAATGTTTCTCATGAACTAAAAACACCTATTTTTAATATTCAAGGTTATGTTCAAACTTTACTTGATGGTGGACTTTATGACGATGAAATTAATTTAAAATATCTTAAAAGATTAAATAAAAGTGTTAATCGTATGATAAATATTGTAGAAGATTTGGAAGATATTTCTTGGTTGGAAAGTGAGCAATCTTTAATAGAATTTCAAAGCTTCAGTATTTTAGAATTAGCAAATGATGTTTGTGATTCTTTTGAAATTCAAGCATCTGAAATGAAAATTAAATTACAGATTGTTAATAAAGCTTCAATCTTAAATGTTTTAGGTGATAGAGAAAAAATTCATCAAGTTTTCTCAAATTTAATAAGTAATTCTATCAAATATGGAAAAAAAGGAGGGCTTACTGAAATTAAGTTATTAGATTTTGAAGATAAGCTTTTAATTGAAATTTCAGATAATGGCATAGGGATTGACGCAAGTTCCTTAGATCGTCTTTTTGAAAGGTTTTATAGAGTTGATAAGAATCGCTCTAGAGAGATTGGGGGGACAGGATTAGGTCTTGCAATTGTTAAACACATATTGGAGGGGCATAATCAAACAATTAATGTGCGTAGCACAAAAGATTTAGGGTCAACATTTTCATTTATTTTAGAAAAGGGAGAATAGTTCTTGCCAGTTTGTTGTATAGTTTTTTAGTTGCTGTAGACCACTATATTTTTTGCTTTTTTCTATAGCCTTATCAAGATTAAATTTATTTTGATTTTGATATAAGCACAATTTTTTTTCTTTTAAAATTTTTGCTAAATATTCTTGTTCAGTTTGTCCAGGCGTTGGTATGAAAATTGCTTTTTTTTGCATTTTTATTAAGTCCATTATAGTAGAGTAACCGGATCTACATATGATTAAATCAGATTCAGCAATAGCGTTGTTTAATTCATCTGCCCTAAGGTGAGACTTTATAGTTATATTTTCATCAACCATTGATTCATTTTTTTCTGTCTTTCCCAGTACAATTAATGCTTTTTCACTTCTTTTTTTTAGACTACTGATTAATTGTATTTCAAGTAGTGTTCTTTGTGGTTCAGGACCAGAAATTATAGCTAAAAAAGCATATTTTTTTTCTTTTTTAATATTTTTAAATCTGGATAAAGACCCTATATATTTTGCATTCTTTGGAAGTGTATGTGGATTAGAGAGTTTTCCGGCAATATTATTTGTTGGGTCGTCTACTATCCAGCATGCATCGTATTTGTTTATATAATTGTAATTAATTGACTTGATAATTTTTGAAAAAAACAAACTCTGTATATCTAGTTGGTGCGTTATAAATACACTTTTAATTTTTTTGGTGTAAAGACCAAAGCGATTGTCTGAAATTACTCCATCAATTTTATATTCATCAATAATTTTATTTAAAAAGCAATGCTCTTTCTTTATTGCAGAAAATATTTTGGGTGTTTGACTAAGGATGTTTATGCTCATCGATAAATACTTGGAGTATTTAATGTTATAGCCTGGAAAACAAATAAATTCTAAATTTGGATATTCAATTTTTAGAAGATCTAGGCTTCTACCATCTGCAGCAATAATAACCTCAAACTTATGCTCAATTAATTTGTCAATAATTGGGATACATCTTGTTGCATGACCTATACCCCAGTCAAGAGGGGCAACTAAAATTCGTTTTTTAGTTTTCATTGGCCGAAAATAACTAAAACAAAGTATTTTTGCATAAAATAAATGTCTTTTGGCTAAAAACAAATTAAAAAAATTTGCCCAAATGGAAGCTTTTAGTAACGTTAAACAGCCGAGCTTAACATTACTAAAAGAAGGGTTCCCACTAAAAGGCAAATGGAATAAAGATTTTTTTAAGAATGATGCTCCAATTGTATTGGAGCTCGGCTGTGGTATGGGGGAGTATACTGTTGGCTTAGCTGAAAAATACCCAAATAATAATTTTTTAGGTATTGATATAAAAGGAGCGAGAATGTGGCAGGGGGCTAGTAAAGCTTTAGAAAAACAATTAAATAATGTTGGTTTTTTGAGAATCAGAATAGAATGGATTGAAGAATGTTTTTCAAGTAATGAGGTAAGCGAAGTTTGGATTACTTTTCCAGATCCTCAAATAAAAAAAAGAAGGTCTACAAAAAGATTGACACACCCTCTTTTTTTAAAAAAATATTCTAACATTTTAGTAAATGACGGAGTTTTGCATCTCAAAACAGACAGTGAATTTTTATATGGTTTTACATTAGGTGTAATAAGTGCAGATAGTCATCATTTATTAGATGCAACAAATGATTTGTATTCTTCGTTACAAAAAAGAGATCATATGGAGATTAAAACTCATTATGAACAAAAGTTTTTAGATATAGGAAAACCGATAACTTATATAAAGTTTAAATTGAATGATGCTAAAAATTGTTAATTTTACACACTTTTTTAATAAATGAAAAATATAAATAGAACATCCGTTTTATCAGCACTATCTAAAATTACTTTACCTAACGAAGGTAAAAGCATAGTAGATTCAGGTGCTATTAAAAATATTCAAATCTTTGGAGATGAAGTTGAACTTGATATGGAAATTAAAAACCCAACTCTTCAATACAAAAAAAGAGTTGAAAATGATTGTTCAAATGCAATTCATGATTTCTTTAATAATAATTTAAAAGTTAAATTAAATTTTATTGTTAAAACACCTGTTCAGAAGAATGAAATTAAAGGCAAAGAAATCCCTGGTGTAAAAAATATTATTGCTGTGGCTTCTGGGAAAGGAGGTGTTGGGAAGTCTACAGTAACTGCAAATTTAGCTGTTAGTCTTGCTGACTTAGGCTATAAAGTTGGTGTTGTTGACGCTGATATCTATGGTCCATCCATGCACATAATGTTTGGTTTGCAAGGTGCTAAGCCTGGTGCTGTTGAGGTAGACGGTAAAACCAGACTTAAACCTCTAGAAAACTATGGTGTTAAGCTTGTGTCAATTGGTTTTTTTACTGAAAGCAAGCAAGCCGTTGTTTGGAGAGGTCCAATGGCATCAAAAGCCCTAAATCAACTTTTATGGGACGCATACTGGGGTGAATTAGATTATTTAATAGTTGATTTACCTCCAGGTACAGGAGATATTCATTTATCTTTAGTTCAATCAATTCCCTTAACAGGGGCAGTAATCGTTACCACACCACAAGATATTGCTCTTGCTGATGCAAAAAAGGGCGTTAATATGTTTCAGATGGATAGTATTAATGTTCCAGTTCTTGGCGTAATTGAAAACATGGCTTATTTTACTCCATCTGAACTTCCAAACAACAAATATTATATTTTCGGTAAAGATGGTGGTAAAGCACTCTCTGAGGAAATGAATGTAGATTTTTTAGGTCAGATACCATTGGTTCAGTCTGTAAGAGAAGCTTCAGATGCAGGAAGGCCTGCCTTTTTACAAGGCTCAACTTCAATTGCTCATGATTTGTCAGATGTTACAAATAATGTACTTGAATCGATTAAAAAAAGAATTACTAATTTAGCTCCAACAAAAGCGGTTGAGTTGACTCATTCAAAGGGTTGTTCAACAAAATAGAATTATGTCTACACTAATAAAAAACAAAGAAGTTATTCAAAAGATTAAAGATGCCTTACAAGAAATCAGGCCTTTTTTGGAAGCTGACGGAGGTAATATTAACTTTATTGAGTTAACTGATGATTGGGTAGTTAAGGTTGAACTTACTGGAGCATGTAGAAGTTGTAGTATTAGCATGATGACATTAAAAAATGGGGTTGAGGTTGCAATCAAAAATGCTGTCCCGCAGGTTAAAGATGTAGTAGAGGTGTCTTCAAAATAAGTTTAAATTTAAGCTATCACTCTCAGTCTATTTAGATTCATTATAAATTAAGCAAAAACATCTTATTTTTTTATCTCCCTCTAAGATTAAAGTTATAAATTTGGGCTCGAAAAAATATTGAATAGTCAAAAATGATTTTTATTAGGTATTTTATTTCTTTTTCTTTATTAGTTTCATTATTTGTTTCTTCGTTTGACACCTATGCTCAAACTGGAGAGGAAATATTTAAGAGAGATTGTGCATCATGTCATATGATTACTGATGCTAGACTCATTGGTCCTGGTCTAAAAGGAGTTACAGAAAAATATGAAAAAGAGTGGTTAGTAAAATGGATTACAAATTCATCTGAATTTATTGCGAGCGGAGATGAACGAGCTATCGCTATTTGGGAAGAATATAATAAAGTCGCAATGNCTGCATTTTATTATAATGATCCAGAAGATTATGAAAAGCTTTTGGCTTACATAGAAAATCCCCCAGTCGAAGATGTTGTTGNAGATGCAGATACGGATGGTGTCACAAAAGCTGAAGATGGTATGGCAGCTTCCACGCAATTAATGCTTGCGGCTTTAGCATTATTGATTTTATCTTGGATTTTAATATCTGTTAAAAATAGTCTTAAAGAAAGCTTAGATGAAGAAACTTTTTCTGCTAGGCAATCAATATTGTTATTTTTTACTAAACCCGTTAATAAATTATTTTCTTTTTTATTTATAGCGATTATAGCTTTAAAGTTCTTTTATGACGCAATGATGGGTATTGGTGTTACAACAAATTATCAACCTAAACAACCAATTGCTTTTTCTCATAAGTTACATGCTGGAATGCAGGGAATAGATTGTAATTATTGTCATACTTCTGCTAGAACATCAAAACATTCTGGTATTCCTTCAGTAAATGTATGTATGAATTGTCATAACGCTGTTGCTGAAGGTCCTTCAGGTAAAGAAGAAATTCAAAAAATATATGATGCTGTTGGTTGGGATCCTGATAAACGTCAATANATAGAAGGATATCCCCAGAAGCCAATTGAATGGATTAGAANTCATAACTTGCCTGATCATGTTTATTTNAATCACTCACAACATGTTAGTGTTGCTGGCNTAGAATGNAAGGATTGTCATGGNCCAATTGAAGAAATGGANGAGGTTTATCAGTATAGTGAATTAACAATGGGTTGGTGTATTGATTGTCACAGAAGTAGTGAAGTNAAAATGGAAGATAATGAGTATTACGAAGAAATGCATAAAAAATTAAAAGTAAAGTACGAGGGAGAAAAAATAACTGTTGATAAAATAGGNGGATTAGAATGTGGTAAATGCCACTANTAGTATTTAGAGTTTTATAGTATAAATAATGACAAAAATAAAAACATATTGGAAAGGATTAGCTGAGCTCAATCAAAANCCTTTAGTTGAAAAATTAAAGCAAAATGAGTTTGTTGAAGAGATACCTGTTGATGATTTTTTATCTGATAAGAAGTTGCCNTCNTCTTCTACNTCTAGAAGAGATTTTTTAAAGTTCTTNGGATTTAGTACTGCAGCAGCTACANTAGCTTCGTGTGAAGCNCCTGTCGTAAAATCTATTCCTTATGTTAACAAGCCAGAAGAAATNGTTCCAGGTATTGCTAATTNTTATGCTACCACTATGTATGATGGNCATGATTATGCATCTATATTGGTAAAAACTAGAGAAGGTAGNCCAATAAAGATTGAGTCTAACAAAACATGTACCAATGCAAGAGTGCAAGCNTCAGTTTTATCTTTGTATGATTCTGGAA
This sequence comes from Flavobacteriales bacterium, assembly GCA_002711125.1. Classification (GTDB taxonomy): domain Bacteria; phylum Bacteroidota; class Bacteroidia; order Flavobacteriales; family BACL11. Next base: position 199,200 of record PAHN01000010.1, on the reverse strand, counting down.
GACTTAGAGANCCAATNAAAAANNATAATATAATAGGTTATTCAACTCTTGATTCCGAAATCAAAAATGAGTTNTCAAGAATATCTAAAGAAGACGGTAATATTGTTATTNTAACNCCAACNNTTTTAAGTCCATCAACTAGAGAACTTATTTCTCTATTTTCCTCAAAATATAAAAATGTAAAACATATTCAATTAGACTCTGTNTCAAGTCATGGTATTTTAGAAGCCAATAAATTATCTTTTGGNTTAAGAGCATTACCAATGTATCATTTTGATAAAGCTAAAGTAATTGTTTCATTTGGAGCAGACTTTATTGGAGGATGGGGTCACCCAAANTATGANGGGGATTATATTAAAGGAAGAAATCCAAAAAATAAAACAATGTCTAAGCATTACCAAATAGAATCAACACTGACTCTTACGGGATCTAATGCTTGCGAAAGATTACAAATAAAGCCNTCAGAACAAAAAGGCCTAATATCAGATTTATATAAATTCNTAAATTGTATAATTACTGAAGATCCAATTTCCGNAGAAGAGNTTTATACTTATAAATCTCAGACGTTTTCCCCTGATCCAAGGATNATANAGCTTGCTAAAGAACTAAAGCAGAATAAAGGAAATTCAGTAGTAGTTTNTAATAGTAAGGATATAGAAACACAAGTTATTGTAAATGCAATAAATAACNTTTTAGAGAATTATGATAATACGTTAACACTTTCNAAGCCATCATACCTAAAGCAAGGAAATGATGATGAAATAAACACTTTAATTAGTGATATGAATAATGGAAAGATTAATGCACTAATTACTCATAATGTAAATCCTTCATATACTTTACAAAATGGAGCTGACTATGATAAAGGTCTTAAAAAGGTTAATTTAAAAATATCAACCTCACTTTATAATGATGAGTCTGCTAGTCAAATGACATACTGTATACCTGATAACCACTACCTTGAGAGTTGGGGCGATGCAAATCCAACNTTTGGACAGTATAGTTTAATGCAACCAACGATAAAGCAATTATTTAANGGGAGGCAATTTCAAGANAGCTTAATGCTTTGGACTGGATTATCACAAGGTTATCATAAGTTTTTAAAGGACTTTTATGTGAACAAAAATTGGGATATTAACTGGGANAAAGTATTGCATAATGGATATTTTACAAAAAATATAGATTTTGATTCCCCAAAGTATAAAAATGCAGANGGTTTTGATAGTTTNTTAGAANATATAAATAAGTCTNATTTTATTGAATTTGAAATGGCTGAAAAAATATCTATGGGTGATGGTTCTCAGTCTAACAATCCTTGGCTTCAAGAATTACCAGACCCTCTCTCTAGAGCTTGNTGGGANAATTANTTAACAATGTCTGCTGCAACTGCGCGNAAGTTGGGAGTAAAAAATTGGAATGTTTCTAATGGAGCCCTTAATGGAAGTGTAGTTNCTTTAACTGTTAATGGATTAACATACACTAATGTACCTGTTATGATACAGCCTGGACAAGCTAAAGATACTGTGTCAATGGCTATTGGATATGGAAGAACCGCAGCAGGAAAGTGTGGAAATAATATAGGNTTTAATGCNTTTAAGCTAGGAAATGGACAAGCAAAAATTAAATTAATTGATGGGGAGCATGAATTTGCGGCCACTCAATTACATCATACAATGATGGGAAGAGATATTGTTAAAGAAACTACTCTTGCTGATTATATTTTNGANCCNAGNTCNGGNAATAAGCAGGNGAAATATTTAACANATNANGGGAAACAACCTGCTCATAAAGTTACTCTTTGGGATGACCATGATCACAAAACAGGTCATTTTTGGAATCAATCAATAGATTTATCTTTATGTACTGGATGTGCTGCATGCGTTATTGCTTGCCACGCTGAAAATAATGTGCCTGTCGTAGGAAAAGAGGAAATTAGAAAATCAAGGGATATGCACTGGCTAAGAATTGATCGTTACTTTTCATCAGATATGACTAAAGAAAAAGCAGCTGATGAAAATGTTTCAACTCTTGATATGTATTCTGAAATGGAAGACCCTTCTGCAAATCCAGAAGTAGTTTTTCAACCCGTTATGTGTCAGCATTGTAATCATGCTCCATGTGAAACGGTATGTCCTGTTGCCGCAACTACACATAGTGCAGAAGGCTTAAACCATATGACGTATAATAGATGTATTGGTACACGTTACTGTGCAAACAACTGTCCTTATAAAGTTAGAAGATTTAACTGGTTTAAATACAATGAGAATGATAAGTTTGATTTTAATATGAATGATGACTATGGAAAAATGGTTTTAAACCCTGATGTTGTTGTAAGATCTAGAGGAGTTATAGAAAAGTGTAGTATGTGTATTCAAATGATACAGGCTATAAAATTAAAAGCTAAAATGACAGGAAAACCTGTTGCAGATGAAGATGTCCAAACAGCTTGTTCATCTGCATGTTCAACAGGAGCTATGGTATTTGGAGATGCTAACAATGAGACACATTCTGTAAATAAGCTTAAAAAAGATGAAAGAATGTACAGTCTATTAGAACACTTAAATACAGCGCCATCAGTTTTTTATCAAACAAAAATTAGAAATAAATCTTAAAATGCAGAGAGAGTCAGAGATTAGAGATCCGTTAATTCTTGGTAATAAATCTTACCATGATATAACAAGAGATGTTTCTAGACCTGTTGAAGGTAAAGCAAACAAATACTGGTGGATATTATTTTCATTATCATTAGTATTGTTTGGATGGGGTGTTTTATGTATATTATATACCATAGGAACAGGAATTGGAGCTTGGGGATTAAATAAAACAATTAATTGGGCATGGGATATTACTAATTTTGTTTGGTGGATCGGTATAGGTCATGCAGGTACTTTAATTTCAGCTGTACTATTACTTTTTAGACAAAAATGGAGAATGGCAATAAATAGATCTGCTGAAGCAATGACAATATTTGGTGTTGTTCAAGCTGGTTTATTTCCTGTTATTCATATGGGAAGACCATGGCTTGCATATTGGGTGTTTCCAATTCCTAATCAGTTTGGTTCTTTATGGGTCAATTTTAATTCTCCACTATTGTGGGATGTTTTTGCAATCTCCACTTATCTTACAGTATCTACTGTTTTTTGGTATATAGGATTAATTCCTGATTTTGCTATGCTTCGTGATAGAATGAGTGCTAAAATTGCTCCAATGAAAAAGAAATTATATTCATTTTTAGCCTTTGGGTGGACTGGAAAAGCTAAGCATTGGCAAAGATTTGAAGAGGTTTCTTTAGTACTAGCAGGATTAGCAACTCCTTTAGTATTTTCTGTTCATTCTATTGTCTCGATGGATTTTGCTACATCAGTTATACCTGGTTGGCATACAACCATATTCCCTCCTTATTTTGTTTTAGGGGCATTATTTTCTGGATTTGCAATGGTAGAAACTTTACTTATTATTATGCGTAAAGTGGTTAACCTAGAATCTTATATTACTATTAAGCATGTTGTTTATATGAATATAATTATTCTATTAACAGGCTCTTTAGTAGGAACAGCATATATTACAGAATTATTTATGGCTTGGTATTCTGGAGTTGAGTATGAGCAATATGCATTTATAAATAGAGCAACTGGTCCTTATTGGTGGGCTTATGCCCTAATGATGGGTTGTAATGTGTTAACTCCTCAATTATATTGGATTAAATCTATAAGAGAATCATTTATAGCAACCTTTATATTATCAATTTTTGTTAATATTGGTATGTGGTTTGAGCGTTTTGTTATTATTGTTACATCATTACATAGAGATTTTCTTCCGTCATCTTGGACTATGTTCTCACCTACATTTGTAGATATAGGGGTTTACCTAGGGACAATAGGATTCTTTTTTGTATTATTTTTAATGTACGCTAGAACATTTCCTGTTATTGCCCAGGCTGAGTTAAAAACTATTGTTAAATCTTCAGGTTCTGAATATAAAAAATAAAATTATAAATGAAGAAAACTACAATATACGGGATTTTTGATGATGAAGAGGTTTTATTATCTTCTGTTAAGGAAATTAGAGCTAATGAAATACCAATTAAAGAAGTGTATTCACCATTCCCTGTACATGGTTTGGATAAAGCACTTGGTTTAAAGGAAACGAGAATGGCGATTACAGCATTTATATATGGATGTATTGGTTTGACATTTGGTATTGCTCTTATTTATTATATTATGATATCTGGTGTTTATAAGAGTTGGCCAATGAATATTGGAGGAAAGCCAAATTGGACCCTTTATCATAATTTACCTGCATTTGTACCTGTTTTATTTGAGTTAACAGTTTTATTTGCAGGACACTTAATGTCAATAACATTTTTTATTCGATGTGGATTGTTTCCTGGAAACCCTGAAGTTAGTCCTGATCCTAGAACAACAGACGATAAATTTTTAATGGAAATTGAAGTTAGTGGAGATGTTTCAAAAGTTAAAAAAATGCTTACTAAAACAGGAGCAACAGAAATTAATTTAAAGGAAATATAGCTATGAAAAAAATCTTTAAAATATTTTTGTTATTTGTTGTAATATCTTTTTGTTATTCTTGTCAAGATAATACTAAACCAGGCTATGAATATATGCCTGACATGTATAGAACACCACCTATTGAAACATATGCTGAACATACAATTGATGGCTATGACGGATTGCCTGTTGAAGGGACTATTGCAAGAGGTAAGATTTCTAGTTTTAATTATGATGGTTCAACTGAAGGCTATTTATTAGCTGGAAAAGAATCTACTTATCCAGATAGTATATATCAAGTTGATTTAGGAGGTAATGTTAAAGCTTTTCCATTTACAAATAATGAACAAACACTTAAAGATGGAGAAAAATTATATGGTATTTTTTGCGCTCACTGTCATGGTGTAAATGGAGAGGGAGATGGCTCTGTTACACATCCAGCTTATTCTGCAGTACCTGCATATAATGATAATGAAAAGATAAGACCTCGAGCAAATTTACCTATGAGTGAATTAAAAGAAGGTCATATTTACCATGCAATTACTTATGGGTTAAATGCTATGGGACCTCATGCATCTCAAATTAATGAAGAAGAAAGATGGAAGATTGTTTTATATATACAAGAGAAATTACAAAATTACGGAAAATAGAATATAATGTTTACAATTGATAATAAAGCAAGAAAATTTACATTCATATTAATGGCTATAGGTTTAGTCGCGTTAATATTTGGTTTTGTATCAGATTATTTACATTATCAAGAAGATCCAAAACATCATTTTACAACGTGGCCTGCTATTCTATTTAACACTTATTTTTATTTAGGTATTGCATTATTTGCTGTTTTCTTTGTGGCACTTCAATATGTTGCTGAGGCAGGATGGTCAATTGTTTTAAAAAGAGTCCCGGAGGCGATTATGGGAGCATTACCAGCGTTTAGTATTATTATGTTGATAATTGCTGTAACAGCAATTTTACATCTTTGGGGTAATCATATTTACCATTGGTTAGCAGATGGTATAATGGATCCTAAAAATATTGAAGGAGCTAAGGGAGCTAAGTACCCTTATTATGATGAGATTATTGCTGGAAAAGAAGCTTATCTCAACGCACCTTTCTTTATAATTAGAACAATTATTTATTTACTTGGATGGAATTACTTTGCTAAGAAACTAAGGTCTTTATCTATTCTTGAAGATAAATTAGGAGGTACATCTATTCATTCTAAAGCTGTTAGCTCTTCTGCATGGTTTATGGTGTTTTTTGCTGTTACTGGCTCTATGGCAGCATGGGATTGGATTATGTCTATTGATACCCATTGGTTTTCTACACTTTTTGGATGGTATGTTTTTGCAGAATGGTGTGCGATAGGATTTACTACCGTTTATTTAGTAACCTTATATCTTAAAAACAAAGGATATTTGCAGCATGTAAATAATAGTCATATACATGATCTAGGTAAGTTTATTTTTGCTTTTTCTTTGGTGTGGACTTATATGTGGTTCTCACAGTTTATGTTAATATGGTATGCAAATATTCCAGAAGAAGTTGCTTATTTTACTGCTCGTATTGATGTAAAAAATTATAGATTTTTATTTTGGTTTAGTATGGCAATCAATTTTCTTTTTCCAATAATTTTATTAATGAGTAGGGACGCTAAAAGAAATCACAAAAGACTCGTTTTTGTTAGTGCTGTAATTTTAATTGGTCATTGGTTAAACTCCTATTTATTAGTTACACCTGGAACTTTAAATAAACATGGACATATTGGTTTTACAGAAATAGGAATTGGTTTAGGCTTTGCTGGATTATTAATCTTTTTAACGTTAAATAGTTTAACAAAACAACCATTAGAGCCTAAGAATCATCCATTCTTAGACGAGTCAAAACATTTACACACTTAATTTTTGTTAATATATTTTAATGGGTCAGAATATTCTGACCTTTTTTATATGTATTTTTGTTAATATGAATGACGATTCTGAAATAGAAAACAATAATATTAATGAGGATATCGAACTTGAAAAAGTTTTACGTCCAAAAAAATTCATTGATTTTGAAGGCCAAGATCAAATTGTTGAAAATTTAGACGTTTTTATTTCCGCCGCAAAAAAAAGAGAAGAGGCTTTGGATCACGTTTTATTACATGGTCCCCCAGGCTTAGGTAAAACAACTTTAGCAAACATTATTGCTAATGAGCTAGATGTCGATATTAAGGTAACATCTGGTCCTGTTTTAGATAAGCCTGGAGACTTAGCAGGTTTATTAACTAATTTAGAAGATAGAGATGTATTATTTATTGATGAAATACATAGGTTAAACCCTATTGTTGAAGAGTATCTATATTCAGCGATGGAAGATTATCAAATTGATATAATGATTGAGTCAGGACCTAATGCTCGTTCTGTTCAAATAAAGATCAATCCTTTTACTTTAATTGGTGCTACTACTCGTTCTGGACTACTTACATCTCCTTTAAGAGCTAGATTTGGAATAAATTCAAGATTAGAATATTATAAGTTAGATTTATTGACTAATATAGTTAAAAGGTCATCTAGTATTATAGATATATCAATATCAGAAGATGCTGCATCAGAAATAGCTAGAAGAAGTCGCGGNACACCAAGAATAGCAAATTCATTACTTCGTCGAGTTAGGGATTTTGCTCAGATTAAAGGAGATGGAAGTATTGATAAAAAAATAACACAGTACTCTTTAGATGCACTAAATGTAGATGAGCATGGTCTGGATGAAATGGATAATAGAATTTTATCTACAATTGTAGAAAAATTTAAAGGAGGCCCCGTTGGTTTAAATACAATTGCGACAGCTGTTGCAGANCAAGCAGGAACTATAGAGGAAGTATATGAGCCTTTTCTTATTATGGAAGGATATTTAATGCGTACCCCAAGGGGTAGGCAAGCAACTGAAAAAGCATTTAAACATTTAGGCAAGATTAAGCCTTCTGATCAAGGCAATTTATTTTAATTTATTTGATCGAAAACTTCAATTATAGTCTTTTTATATTGTGAAAATGAGGTTAGTGCCCAGACTTTTAATGCAATTANTTCCTTTTTATTTATCCATCCAACACTTTTATAAAGTTCTTTTTTAAATAGATTTTTATCAAAACTTACTTTTTCGAGAATTTTTTTACTTAAATCTANCATTTTTTTGTTTTATAATAATATTAACAAAAAAAATACTGATTTATTGTTATTCGTTCCAACTATATGATTTATAGTCAATGCNAGCTAGTGTAATAACTCTGTCAATCACTGTACTTGACAACTCCTCAAATGTTTTAGGATGACTATAAAACGATGGAGTTGCTGGGCAGATAATACCTCCAGCTTCAGTAATTGTTTTCATATTATTAATATGTATTAGGTTTAGTGGTGTTTCCCTTGCTACAATAATTAATTTTCTTCTTTCTTTTAGAATAACATCTGCAGCTCTAGTTGTGAGATCATTGCTTATCCCTTGTGCAATACGTCCCATTGTCCCCATTGATGAAGGNCAAATAATCATAGTATCATAATTAGCNGANCCACTTGCAAAAGGAGCCATAAAATCCATTTTGGAGTAAAAATCTACATCATAATTTTTATAATTATTATTTCCAAGTTCTTGTTGCCAAACAAACTTTGCNTTATCTGACATTATTACACCAATTTTTTCTATTTGATTTTTTAGAATNATTAGCTTATCCAATAAAACTTTAGCATATATTGCTCCACTTGCTCCAGTAATAGCAATAATTATTTTTTTCTTTTTTGTCATATAATATGATAATAAANNGAAATACTNANNANAGANTTGTATTTTCCTTTAGTTAATAGAATTATAGTTNTTNTTTNCATNAAAAATAGAATTATCTTCTTNNCCAATTGGAAAAATAGAATTTGATAATCTAGTATTAAATGATATTTTTTCTGAATAATTATAATTAACNCCTATTAATAGTCCAACATCATATTTTTTAAAAGGAAAATTGCTTTGGNTGTTTATTTTTCCATAAAGATCATTATAGTATCCATCNATCAAATANGCAGCTGTTATNCCNCCTTCAAGTAATAANCTGTTTTTNAAATAATATTGTANTATNAGAGGGGTTTCAATATATTTTAANGTNATATCAGGGACAAGATAATTAGTATGGAGATCATTGTTCATATCTTGATTATTACTTCCNTTATTTATATAGTACATTTCAAATTGNAAATTTATTTGAGAATTTATTGNTTTNTTTGAAAANATACCAACNATAGGACCCGCTTTATGAAAACCTGATAAATCATCTCCCCCAACTTGTGAAGTATTTACACCCAAGATTATTCCTCCACCAAAATTTTGGCTATTACTAACTATATTGTTAGTTAATGNAATAAANANTATNAAAAATATTCTTAGCATTTTATCTTAGACTTACCCCAACTCCAATNGTAGCTGTAGGATAATCAGCAAATGTATAATCTGCGTGAATAGTCATTAATGCNATATTTAATCTTATTCCAATGTTTGTTCTTAAATTTTTCTTAGATTCAAAAGAAATATCTAATTCTTGATCAAATGATAATCCATTTAAATCAAAATTAGGGTTAGCNGAAAAAGTTGTATTTGAGTAGTTGTAGCCTATTCCAGCATAACCAGTTATCATTAATATTTTTTTAGAAGCTATAAGATTAAATGTNGTTGCTTTTGTGTTAAGAGNTACTTCTTGACCAGCTACTTTTAANTCTGTATTTAAGTNNGTATATCCAGCTTGAANNGAAAGNCTCATNGGNATNGCATTNCCAANAGCAGGAATCCANTGCAATAAATCATGNTTTGCTCCAATTCCATATAGATTTACATTAATATTATCTCCAACATTTAACATAGGCATATATCTTATGTCTATTGATGTTTTTTTAAAAACGCCAATTCCTGCTTGCACCATAGGTAGAGGAAGTATTGGTGTTTTGAGCCCTCCAGGCATGCTAAATGAGCTAGAAGGNAGGTTGTTNTCAGGATTATAATTCATATTNGTAGAGNTCATACTTCCAAAGATAGTTGATGCATCTNCTTCNGAAGAAGTGAACACTCCANNAAAATTATCTCCAATCATAAAATTTTCNGCGGAATTTGGAATTATNANTGTATTTAGACTAAATGTCACATCAAAACCAAGTATACTATGCGGTTTTGCAGTATTATACCATGCATTATTTAATCCAGCTCCAAATGTCTCAGCCATAGGAGTGAAGTATGCCTCTATAAGTTTTTNNCCTTGATTTAAATTATTCTGTAAAATATTTGTTGTTTGAGAATAAGCTGAAGTATAACAAATTATTATTAGTATTATAAGCTTTATTTTTTTCATGTATTAATTGTTTAAATTTTCTTGTTCTGCTTGAACAATTTCTTTTGTGTTAGTATCATAAATATATGCAACAATTGACATATTTTCAGCATTCCAGTTACCTGCATTGCCATTTCCTAGCTCTGCTGTATTTGCAGAGTAATCAATGTTAAACTGTTCTAGGGATGTTAGATTATATGATATATTTTTTTGAATTTCTTGTCCTATTTCTAAGCTAGTATTATTGCTTANAGATTCATCAATTAAAACACTTCTAAGAATATGATTATGTTCATAGTCTTCAATATTTTCAGTACCATCTTTTTGCCAATTAATTATTCCATTTTCAGTTAAACAAACAACCAAATTATATGAGCCGGAAATATTATTTAAAATTTCGGTTGTAACATTGATGTTATTATTGTTTGAATTAATAATTATTCCAAAATCAATTTCTTTATTTAATTCATTTGTAACCGCATTAGCCCATTCATCTTTACCGAGCTTGTGATTGTTAGGATAGCCCATTCGATTTATCATCCCTCTAGGTAGTCCGGCAGAAGAAATGTCAAAAAAATTATCTAAATCGTCTCCCCAAATAGTTCGAAAATCGTATTGAAAACTTGGAGCTTGGCTAGCNGGGTATGGTCTTGCAAATGATTTTGTTACATGAATTGCAATTGCTATTATTTGATCTCCATAAATATTATGTATTGCATCAATTTCATTAGCTGCTTGCGGACAATTTGGGCATAAATGACCAGTAAAATCCTCAATTAATACTTTTTTAACATAATTATTTGAATTTGTATCTATGGGGTTAACATTTTCATTATTCATATATGGTGTTTCAACTATATCACAAGAAGAAAAATATAGTAGCAGTCCGAAAATTAATATAAAATATTTATTCATTTTTTTAAAAGCTTGATGAGATGTTTAAACTGAATCCATTAGATGAAGGTACTGTTTTGCAAACTCCACCAACACAGAAAATCCCTTCTCTTTTTTTACCATACCCGATTTCAAATCGATTAGCACCTTTTAGAAAACCTAAGGCTACATTAACATAGTGTAATTGTTTTTCGGATAATTCATGCCCATGATTATACATGTCTTGAACAGTAAAGAACCAATTTGGAGAGATGGTATACTCAATTAAAGCCATACTCCAATCTCCTTCAGCAGGTTCTTCCATTCCATTTTCATAACCGCTACAATCACAATCTTCATCATTATAGTTCTTTAGCTGGCTAGAGAATAAAGTTTGCAATTCCATTCTTAAAGTGTGTCCTTTTTTTATTTTGTAACTTACGTCTCCAACAAAAATTGTAGAGTTTAGTACACCATAATCTCCCGGAACGTGTCCTTCTAAAAAGTCTTTATTGTATGTTTGATTAGCAAATACAAAATTTGTATTTAGTTTAGAGTTAATTTTTTTATTTACTTCTAGGTTAATATCTTCAAAATATAGCTCTTCACCTTTGATGCTGAATAGCATTGGTTTGTGTTCTTGATTATCATTTAAAAAAGAATTACCACCATTTAAACCGTTAATTCTAGAATAATTTAAGTTTATTTTAGCACCATATTTTCCTCCTAAAAAAGTATTCTTTTTTAATTTATAAAAAACATCAAATTGCATGCCAAATTCTCCCTCAGATTGAGTAGCACATGGATATAATGCTAATAGAGTATATGTATGCGGCTTAGTTAATGTTGGAATATAATTGATAAGATAAGCTTGTCCATCTTTATCTCTATCAGATTTAAAAGTCATATTATCTACTCTGTGTATTTCAGCTGAAACTCCAAATCCTCTTTGTGAGTACGTGATATTTTGAATAAATCCATTTCCTGAAGCATAATTCATATTTTCAGAAGATAATGAATTTCCGGGATCATTTATTTTATAGGCATACTCAAAATTGTAGTTCCACCCCCCATTAATAAGATCAATTCTTGCTGAGTATGCACTAACATTTTGTGGTAAATTAAATAACAGATTACTTCTTTCTTGATATCTACTTACAAAGCTTCCTCCTAAGTTAATATTTGTATTGATGTCTAAATTTGTTAGATCATTTATATTAATTTCTGCATCAGCTCCTCTAAAAATTCCTTCAGAGTAAGTAAAATGTGTACGACTTTTTCCAATAAATGATTTTAAGTATAAACCATTAAAAGGTTGATATTTTAATCTAAAACCATCCATAGCATTATCTATCCCAAGCCCTTTATCTTCATATGCTCTAAATATAAGACCACTTCCAAGTTGTTCATAGTAATTACCTGCAGTAATTTCAAGATTGTTTGCTTGATAAATCGCGTATCTATAAATGATTCCATTTCCTCTAAACTCTGGATCATAATCAGCTAGAGCATTTAAATAGCTTTCATATCTTATGCCAGTAGTAAAATCACCTTTAGTAAAATTAAGATTTAAGTAGGCATTATTTAAAATAACTTCTTCAGCAGCAACAGCTCCAATTTTTAAATCTTCTTGGTATGATTGCGTGTTTAAATTAAAGTCACCAGATATTTGTTGAGCAAAACTAACGTAACTTAATACTTGAATAATTAATACTATAGTCAGTATTTTGTTCATTTATTTTGTAATTTTTTTATTTCTTTCAACAGCTTGTATTCATCACCGTCTACATATCCTTTGTGTTGCCATACTATTTCATTGTTTTTATTCAACAAAAAAGTATGAGGAATTGAAGATACTCCCATAGCTCTTTTTAAGTCTCCATTTTGATCTAAATAAACTTCATACTCCCAATCAGATGAATTAACATATGGAGCAACTTTTGCTTTTGATCTGCTATCATCAATTGATATTGCAACTATTTTTACTCCGGTTTCATCTTGCCATTCATTATATATTTCTGCTATGTTATTTAACTCTTTTTTACAAGGTTTGCACCAAGTTGCCCAAAAAGATATTACAATTGGATTCCCATTATTTTGAAGATTAGAAATGTTAAATTTTTTACCTGATAATGTTTTGACATTTATGTTTGGTAATTCTCTCTCTTGCCCAAAGCTTATGTTTAAGTTTAGAATAAAAACTACAAATACAAATAATATTTTTTTCATTTTAATTTTTTAATTTACAAATATAATTGAAATATTTAAGAGCTATTATTTTTGAAAAAAGAAAAAAACCCTGTCCATAAAGGACAGGGTTTTCTTTAATGTAATTAAAAAAAATTATTTGGTAATTGTTATTTTTTCTGTTTTAACTCCACTTGAAGTATTAATTTCTAGCATGTATAATCCATCTGCTAGTGAAGAAACATTAATGTTGTTATTGTATTCCGAAGTTAATACTAATTTTCCAGACACGTCATAAATATTCACAGAATTAAATATTCCATTTATTATTAAAACATCTTTAGTAGGATTAGGATATATTGATATGCTATTGGAAACATCATTTATATTTTGAACAATTGCGTCTCCTGTTTTAAATGCATCTCCATCCTCGTCAGTAAATTGCCCTCCCATAGCTAAAACAGTTCCGTTTGCATCAGTAACCATAAAAGAACCTGTTCCATATCCAGCATTTATTCCGTCACCATAAGAGTCATAAATAGTAAATGTGTGACATGTTTGTGCAGCTAGTGTTCCTGTAACGGCTGGTTGCGTTGTTGTCCCTGCTGCAGTTAAATTGTTGTAAGGTCCGCCAGAAAGAACAACCATACCATTATCATCTTTGATATCCCAAGTAGTTTCTGAACCATAGGCATCTGTTACAATTTGAACAGTAATATTAAGATCAGTGTTAGACGTTGCAGTTGTAACATAAAATGAAGTTGCATTATTACTCGTGTTAGCATCAGTAACACCGTTGGGTTGTGTTACATTGATAGTAACCATATCATTATTTGCAAGACCATTTAATGCAGGTAATGTAACATTTGTTGTTGCATACGTTGCTAAATTACCAGTCCACGGTGTAGATGAAGCTACATTCCCATTAACAGTAACATCAATATTCATATTAGTTAAAGGAACAAGTCCATAGTTTTGTACTGTGATTTCTGGAGTTAAATCTCCTTCACATGTAAGTGTTTCTCCACTGTAGTCAAATGTGCTTGCATCATTATCATAAGATGCAGGGGGAGGGCATGAACTTATAGCTCCATAATTGGTTCCACTCTGACCAGTTTCAGTAATTATTCTATTTGGACAAACCATATAAATCGTCGGCCAATAACCAATTTGATAATCTGATGATACTTGAGTATTGTTTACTGTCCCGTCTGTACAAATGATTGGATATAGAGTCCCTGTAATCCAATCTCCTTGAGTGTTTCCTCCAGTTCCTGCTAAATTTTGAGCTGTATTACCATCTCCTTCAATATAAAAAACCATAACATCATCTGAAGTATTAGGGCTAACACCTGGATATCCAGCAGGGCCATGATTTTCGTATAAGTCTTCCAATGTTCCCCCTTGATGGAAACTCCAACATGGTGGACACCAAACTGCTGAAAAATCTAAAAATACAGTATATCCATCATCAAGAAGACTATATAAATTATGTGTTGTCCCGTTAAGATCTGTTAGTGTAAAATCTGGTGCAACAGAACCATCAGGAAGTTGAGCAAATGCATTGTTGATAGTAAATACAGCAACAAAAGCAAGAAGTAGAACTTTTTTCATTTTTATTCGTTTAATTATTGATTAAGATTACAAATATATAAAAATCCCTTTAAAAATTTAAAGATTTACATAAAAAGAGCTTGATAATAGACTAGCATAAATTTAGTATATTTGTGAAAAAATAAGTATGAAAATATATTCTATCATAATTCTCTTTGTTGCTTTTTGTTTTGGAGTAAATGCTCAAAGTATCAATATTGTTGGGTCAAATTCGATAATGTATAATTACACTACATTAAGTGGTTTTGATACTTTAGACCCATGTTTGCAAACAAATTCGTATTTAACTATAAAAAATATTTCTAATAAAGAACATAATATTCTTTGTGAAAAACGAATTGTGTATGAAACTCCAGGAGCTGATAATTATTTTTGCTGGGGGGGTAATTGTTATGGGGTTGGCACCATGCTTTCTACAGAATTCTTAACCTTATCATCTAATCAATCTGATGATGTTTCATTTGGAGGATATTTTGATGCATATTGTGATGACCAAGGACAAGCAGTGGTAGAATACTGTTTTTTTCCTGACGCTGACACATTGGATAGAAGTTGTATTTTTATTACATATCATGGTCCCGCTACAACAATTTCTGATATAAGTCCAATAGTTATGTCTGATTTTTACCCCAACCCCACAAATAATTTCGTTAAATTTGATTATTATTTAAATAAATTATCAACTTTAGTATTAGTAGATGTTTTGGGGAATCAAGTGAAGACGCAAAAAATACAAGCAAATTCATTTAACAAAATTGATATTAGTGATTTGCCAAATGGTATTTATTTTGGTAGTATTGTTATTGACAATGTAGTTGTTAAAATGAAAAAAATAGTTAAAAAATAGAACTTAAATAAATTAATTTTTAGCCCTACATTAAATTAGTAGGGCTTTTTTTTTGAAATAAATTTATTCAATTACTTAAATTTGCATTTAATAACTTTAAAAAAATAAATACGTGATTACGCATATACATGGAAAACTAATTGAAAAAACACCTACACATGTTGTTATTGATGTTAATGGTGTTGGTTATGAAATAAAAATTTCATTACAAACATACTCTTCTATTAATGAAGAGTTATGTAAGCTATTTACTCACCTTTCTATCAAGGAAGATTCTCATACACTATTTGGTTTTTTTGAAGAAAATGAAAGATTTTTATTTCGACAGTTAATTTCTGTTTCTGGTGTTGGTCCTAGTACAGCACAAGTAATTTTATCTACTTATAGTTCTAATGAAATTATTCAGCATATTACTATGGCTGATGTTAAAGCTATTGAAAGTGTTAAGGGAATTGGAGCAAAAACTGCCCAAAGGATAATAATTGATTTAAAAGATAAAATTTCAAAAGGTATGCCTACAGCAGATTTATTATTTGACAAAATAGACAATACTATTAAAGATGAAGCGTTATCTGCATTGTTGGCTTTAGGTTTTTCTAAAAAAGGGGCAGAAGTAAAAATTGATAAAGTTTTAAAATCTAATCCTGATATAATTAGTGTAGAAAAATTAGTTAAAACTGCATTAAGCCAGATGTAATTAACTATTTAAATTGAAACAGAGAGAATTCAATATAATATTTTTACTAGCTATAATAGTAATTTCTAATTGTCAATTATTTGCACAATCTGAAACGAAAAATACTACTTTTTTGCCTTTCCCATCAAATTTTAGTTCTGTATTTACATATGATCCCATAACAAATACTTATACCAAGCAAGATCGTTTTGGTAAATTAAATTTTGGAAATCCAAGCATATTTTCTTTTTCTGAATATCAAGAGTATAATAACTCTATTTTAATTAGTGATTATTGGAAAATGCGTTCTAAACAGAGAATTGGAAATTCAACATCAGCGCTAGGCTTACCAAAATTATATATTCCAGGCAAATCTTTTGATAGAGTATTTGGAGGAAATTCAGTTGACATTAGACCCCAGGGATCTTCCGAACTAATCTTTGGATTAAAAATTAATAGAATTGATAATCCTGCACTTCCTGAAGAACAAAGAAAGACAGTATCCTTTGATTTTCAAGAAAAAATACAAATGAATGTAATTGGGAAAATTGGAGAAAAACTAAAAGTGACAGCTAATTTTAATACAGAAACAACTTTTGATTTTGAAAATCAAATGAAAGTTGAGTATACAGGTCATGAAGATGAAATAATCAAAAAAATCGAAATAGGAAATGTTAGCTTACCTCTTAATGGGACGTTAATTACTGGAAGTCAATCATTATTTGGATTTAAAACACAACTTCAATTCGGTAAAACAACTATTACAGGAATTTTATCTCAACAAAAAAGTACTAAATCTGAAATAGAAGTAAGCGGTGGGGCACAGACATCAGAATTTGATATTTATGCTGATCAATACGAAGCAAATAAACATTATTTTTTAGCACATTATTTTAAAGATCAATATGATAATAGTTTAAGCAATCTTCCTTTTATTAATTCACCTGTCAACATTACAAAAATCGAAGTTTGGGTGACTAATAAAACTGGTACAACAAATGATACTAGAAATATTGTTGCCTTTTTAGATTTAGCTGAAACCACAGATAATATTTTTAATAATAATTTTATTAATTCTAATAATGGGGTTTTCCCAGATAATAATACTGCAAATAATTTATTTGATAAAATCACTAACAATTCAAGTTTTTCTGTTCGTAATTTTAATGATGTTAATAATAATTTATCAGTAACTTCTTTAAATAATGGAATTGATTTTGAAAAATTAGAAAGAGCAAGAAAACTATCTTCTTCAGAGTTTTCATTTAATAGTCAATTAGGATATATTTCACTAAATCAAGCCTTAAATAATGATGAGGTATTAGCAGTTGCATTTGAATATACTATAGGTAGTCAAACATTTCAAGTAGGAGAGTTGACATCAACAGGACCTACTGCACCAGATGCATTAGTATTAAAGCTGCTAAAAGGAACAAACTTTACTCCAAGTTTACCTAATTGGGATTTAATGATGAAGAATATTTATGCAATTGGCGCATATCAAATGAGTAGAGATGGTTTTATTTTGGATGTTGTTTATGAAAACTCTGAAGAGTCTGGAGCAATAACTAATTATCTAAGTGAAAAAGATGAGCCCAATATACATGGAATACCATTAATAAAACTTTTAAATCTNGACGAGTTAAATCAGCAAATCGATAAAGGGTCGGATGGTGTTTTTGATTTTATTGAAGGAATAACTGCNAAGTCATCAAATGGAAGAATTATTTTTCCTGTTAGAGAACCTTTTGGTAATTATTTAGCTNAACAATTTAATAATTCTACACTTGCTGATAAATATTCTTATCAAATTTTATATGATTCTACTTTAACNGTTGCNCANCAATTTCCAGAAAAAAACAAATTTAGATTAAAAGGNACTTTTGAATCATCTTCAGGNGCAGAAATTAGGCTAAATGCTATGAATATTCCTGCTGGTTCTGTTACNGTTACTGCTGGNTCACAAAAGTTAGTAGAAAACCAAGATTATACNGTAGATTATATGCTTGGTAGAGTTACAATTATTAATGATGGAATTCTAAGTTCTGGCGTNCCAATTAAAATTTCTTTAGAAAATAATTCAATGTTTGGTATTCAAAATAAAACTTTAGTAGGTATTCATGCAGATTATGAAATCAATGATGATCTTTTATTGGGAGCAACGATGCTAAGATTAAGTGAAAGNCCTTATACTCAGAAGATTAANTCAGGGCAAGAGCCAATTTCNAATACAATATGGGGGTTTGATTTGAATTATCAAAAAGAGGTTCCNTTATTAACAACACTAATAGATAAATTACCTTTCATTGAAACCAAAGAAAAATCAAGAATAATTGCAACAGGTGAATTTGCACATTTAATACCTGGTCATCATAGAGCTGTTGGTGAAGAGGGAGTNTCTTATATTGATGATTTTGAGGCAAGTAGAACTTCAATTGATATTAAAAATATGGGGGCTTGGAAGTTATCAAGTATTCCAATGTTTCAAGAAGATATTTTTTTAAATGCAAGTTTAAANAATGACCTCTTATCTGGATTTCATAGGGCTAAATTAGCATGGTATACAATTGACCCATTATTTTTTAGAAATACATCTATTACACCTCCTAATGTAAATCAAAATTTAAATCTGGCAAATGGAAACACAATTTCTCAGCAATCATATCACTATACAAGAGAGGTTTTAGAAACNGANGTTTTTCCAAATAAGGATCCAAACCTTGGAAGNCAGATCACNAATCTTTCTGTTTTAGATCTTGCTTTCTACCCANAGGAAAGAGGGCCTTANAATTATAATATAAATGGTATTAATGCAGATGGGNNATTAATTAATCCACAAAATTCNTGGGGAGGGATAATGCGTAAATTAGAAACTAATGATTTTGAAGCTTCAAACATTGAATTTGTGGAATTTTGGATGATGGACCCTTTTAACGAAGAAGATGGATTGATTAATCANTCGGGAGGNGATATGTATTTNCACTTAGGAAATATTTCTGAAGATGTTTTAAAAGACGGGTATAAAAGTTTTGAAAATGGATTNCCAACNTCATCANTAGTTGAAGATGTNGANACGTCCTCTTGGGGAAGAATACCGACTAATTTTTCTATTGTTAACGCATTTGATAATGATCCAACTTCTAGACAATTTCAAGATGTTGGTTTAGACGGTTTAAATACAGATGATGAAAAATTATTTTTTGATTCGGTATATATTAATCAGTTATTATCTATTTATGGAAGTAGCTCTCAAGCATATCANAATGCNATACTAGACCCTTCAGCTGATGACTTTCANTATTTTAGAGGNAGTGACTTTGATAATCAATCTACTAGTATTTTAAANAGNTATAAAGATTTTAATAATATGGATGGGAATTCTGTNACTACAGAAAATTCACCTGAAAATTATCCAACGGCAGCCACTTCTCAGCCAAATTCAGANGATTTAAATGGAGACCAAACTCTTAGTGAAACAGAAAGTTATTTCCAATATAAAATTAGACTNGATCCACAACAAATGATTGTAGGTCAAAATTATATTTCNGATATTTTAGAAACCACTGTAAAAACAGAAAATGGCAGTAATAGAAGNATTAAGTGGTATCAGTTTAGAGTNCCTGTATATCAGCCTGATAATACTTTTGGAGGTATTAGAGATTTTAAATCTATNAGATTTATGAGATTAGTATTAACTGATTTTGTTCAACCTATTGTATGTCGTTTTGCAACATTTGAGTTAATTCGAGGAGAGTGGAGAAGATATAATTTTTCTTTAGCAGAACCTTCTGAGTATATACCAATAGACGAAGATAATNTCACTAGTTTNGATGTTTCTGCTGTAAATATTGANGAAAATGGAAATAGGAACCCAATAAACTATGTTCTACCTCCTGGTATTGTTCAAGAATTGGATAATACAACAACAACTCAAAGACAGCAAAATGAACAATCTTTGGTNTTAAAAGTTTGNAATTTAAATGATGGAGATTCAAGAGCANCATATAAAACAACAGAAATTGATTTGCGAACTTATAAAAGAATCAAAATGTTTGTTCACGCTGAAGGNGAAGAAGATAATTTAANTGATGGAGATTTATCATGCTTTTTAAGATTGGGGACTGATTTCACATCTAATTATTATGANTATGAAATTCCATTAATAGCTACTCCNCATGGTGCATCAAGTGCTAATGAAATATGGCCTTCTCAAAATGAAATAGATATTGCATTTTCTATTCTTCAAGATGCAAAGAAAGAAAGAAATTCTAATGATAATAGTATCAATACTCCTTTCATTAAAAATATAAATGGAGGAAAAGTTACGGTTGTTGGTAATCCGAATTTAGCTCAAGTGAAGACGATAATGATCGGTATAAGAAACCCTAAAAAGAAATCATTAAATGATTTAGATGATGGTTTATCTAAGTGTGGACAAATTTGGGTNAACGAATTGAGATTAACAGAATTTGATGAGCAAGGAGGNTGGGCTCTTAATAGTAGAGTAACTACTAGATTGGCAGATTTTGCAAATATTACATTGTCAGGAAATATGAGTACTATTGGNTTTGGGTCTATAGAAAAAAAAGTAAANGAAAGACAAAAAAATAATTNTTATCAATATGATTTTGCGTCCACATTTAATCTAGGAAAATTTTTTNCNGANGATTATGGAATCAAAATACCAATGTATATTGGTAGATCCGAATCTATAAAAAACCCTCAGTATAATCCTCTTGATCCAGATATNTTGTTACAAGAATCATTAGAANTATTACCAAGTACTGCGCAAAAAGATTCTTTAAAAAATATAGTTCAAGATTATGTTCAAAGAAAAAGTATAAATTTTACTAATGTTAGAAAAACAAAAATTCAAAAAAAAGGAGANAAAATTAAAAAATCACAAATCTATGATATTGAAAACTTTACTNTTTCNTACTCCAAAAATGAAATATNTATANGAAATATAAACACGGAATATAATAGAACGATTAATTATAAAGGAGCAATTACNTATAATTTTAATACTCANCCTAAAAATATNAAACCTTTNGCNAAAATTAAGTTTCCTAATTCACCATATTTTAGACTTATAAAAGACTTTAATTTTAATACNATGCCCAAATCATTTTCTTTTAGAACAGATATTGACAGAAANTANAATGAGACAAAGNTGAGAAATTTAAGTAACTCAAATATGATAATAACTCCAACTTATAATAAGTTTTTTAATTGGAACAGATCATATGAATTAAANTATGATTTAATGAGAACATTAAAGTTAAATTTTTCAGTAAATCAANAAGCAAATATTGATGAGCCACAGGGAAAAATTGATAAAACAGATCCATATTACCANCAGAAAATTGATTCTATTTGGAATAATGTATGGGATTTTGGTAGAATTACAAATTATCATCAAAAATTTGGTTTAAATTACCAAGTNCCTTTAAACAAAATCCCAATTTTCAATTTTGCTTCACTAAATATNAGATATAATGCTAATTATGATTGGATGGCGGCATTGCCAGCAGTTTCAAGTTTAGGAAATACTATACAAAATTCAAATACTAAACAGTATAATGGTCAAATTAACCTAACAACCTTATANAACAAAGTNCCTTTNTTTAAGAAACTTAATCAAAATAGTACCAATCGAAGAAGTAATGTTAGAAATAAAGATGAAAAGTTAGGAAATAAAGATGAAGACAGNCAAACATTTAAATTTTTTAATCATCTTACTCGCTTTATTTTAGGTGTTAAGAATATTTCAGTCAACTACTCGGTCAACCAAGGGACNTTATTACCAGGTTANAAGTATCAGTCTAAATTTTTAGGTCAAGATTGGCAGCAATTATCCCCAGGACTTGCATTTGCATTTGGAAGTCAAAAAGATATTAGATCAATAGCNGGTTCTAACGGCTGGTTATCNACAAATTCTGCATTAAATACAATGTATAAGACAAATTATACTAAGAATATTACTTTGAGNAGTACTGTTGAGCCNATTAAACAGTTTCGTATAGAAGTAACAGCTAACAAAACATCATCTAACAATTACAGTGAGTATTTTAGATGGGATGAAGATATAAATTTCTTTAATTCTTTTACGCCAACAGAAACNGGTAGTTTTAGTATTTCATTTATTTCTTTGAAAACAGCCTTCAAANTTGATAATGAAGATGGTGAATCAGAAANTTTTAATAATTTTAGAGAATATAGAGANAATATTGCACGACAATTAGCAACAAATAATCCTAATTTTAGTGGACAGNTGATTGACCCAATAACTGGTTTCCCAACNGAATANATCACTGAGCCAGGTGATTCTGTAAAAACTTTGATCGGTGGCTATGGAGCTACTTCACAGGATGTTCTAATACCTGCTTTTTTGGCTGCTTATAGTGGAGGCAAACCATCCAATTCNAAATTAACAGCTTTCCCTTCAATTCCATTACCAAACTGGAGNATTACTTATGATGGTTTACTAAAGATTCCATATATTAAAAAAANATTTAAGCAATTCAATATTGGTCATGCATATCGTTCAACATATACNGTTGGGTCTTTTCAAAACAATTTAAATTTTNTTGAAGGTAATGAAATAAATTTAAATAATATGAGTTATCATGTGGAAAAAGAAATTTCACAAGTAACTATCAATGANCAATTTAGCCCANTATTTAAAATTGATATGACTTGGAAAAATAGTTTGTTGACTAAGTTTGAAGTTAAGAAATCACGTATTTTGGCATTATCATTAGCAAACAGTCAGCTAACAGAGACAGGAACGCAAGAGTATGTTGTTGGAATTGGATATCGTGTAAAAGATGTTGAGTTTAGTATNTTTTCAGGTGGAAGAGGAAAGAAAATATCTAGTGACTTAGATTTAAAATTAGACTTTAATCTTATGAGTAATAAAACTGTTATTAGAAAAATTATTGAAGATGTTGAACAANTAACNATGGGNCAAAAATTAATAAAAATTAAGTTTTCNGCAGATTATGTGGTTAATCAAAGGTTAAATATTAAAGCTTTTTATGACAGAGTAATTACAAATCCTTTTATCTCAACGACTTTCCCTAGTTCAATTACAAATTTAGGATTTAGTTTAAGATTTACTTTAGCAGGATAATTGTTGACTAATAAAAAAATGTATTTTTGACAAAAAAAAATATGCACTTTCCAACTGAACTAAAATATACAAAGGACCATGAGTGGCTTAAAATAGAAGATAGTGTTGCATTTATTGGTATCACTGAATTNGCTCAATCTGAATTAGGAGACATTGTATTTTTGGACTTAGATACTGTGGGAGAAANTTTAGATANGGAGGAAGTNTTTGGTTCTATAGAGGCAGTTAAAACAGTTTCTGATTTATTTATGCCTGTCAGTGGAGAGGTTTTAGAATACAATAAATTATTAGATGATAANCCAGAACTTATAAATTCAGATCCATATGGGGATGGATGGATTGTTAAAATAAATGTTATAGACACTAATGAATTAAGCACATTATTGNATGCTGATGCATATCAAGATTTAGTTNAATAAAATTATGAAGCCAAAAAAAAATCCAGAAGTAAGTTTAGAAAATAAAAAAGGACTTTTCTTGCAAATAGGTCTAGTTATAAGTTTACTAATAGTTCTTGCAGCATTTAAATGGGAAACTAAAGAAGAAATTNAGCAAGANGGAGANAAGGAAGAAGTTGTTTTAGAAGATAGTGAGGTTGATATAACACAACAACTTGAAGAACCACCTCCNCCNCCNCCNCCNCCNCCNCCACCNCCTCCNCCTCCAGAAGTTATTGAGGTTGTTGAAGATGATGTAGAAGTAGAGGATGAACCATTGGCTATAGATGCAGATGACGAGGAAGATGATTATATAGAGGAAGAGTCAAACCCTGATCCTTTTCTTGTTGTTGAAGAAATGCCTGTATTTCCATGTATAACTTACAATAAAAAGCAATATTGCGGAGAAGATGGTCTTTTTGCATATATTACAAAATCAATTAAGTATCCTCCAATTGCAAAAGAATACAATATTACAGGTAAAGTTTATGTTCAATTTATGGTAGATAAAAAAGGAAATGTAACAGATGTAAAAGTTGTAAGAGGGGTAGATAAAAGTTTGGATAAAGAAGCTTTGAGAGTTATTAGGTCATTACCGCAATATAAGCCTGGATTACAGCGAGGTGAGCCAGCAAAGGTTATTTATACAATTCCAATTAATTTTACATTGAACTAATACTAGTTAGACAAATTTTAATAATAGTTTATCTTAAATTAAATTATCATTCCTGCAGCAACAGTTTCGTTACTAGCTTCATCAACAAGAATGATACTTCCAGTATTTCTGTTTCTTCTGTAATCATCAACAAATAAAGGTTTTGTAGTTCGAATAGAAATTCTTCCTATATCATTTAATCCAATAGCCTTATCACTTTCATTTCTATGTAGGGTATTTATATCAATTTTGTACTTAACATCTTTTACTATGCATCTTGCTGTTTGAGTTGTATGTCTAATTGTGTATTTTCCCCTCATTATCATATTTTTTGAATTCATCCAACATATCATTAATTCTATATCTTGTTTTGATTTTGGCTGATTATTTTCTCTTACTATCATATCTCCTCTACTAATATCAATATCATCTTCTAATGTCATACATACTGACATTGGAGAAAAAGCTTCTTTAATCGGACCATTAAAAGTGTCAATAGATTTAATTTTTGAGGAAAAACCAGAAGGAAGAATTGTAATTTCATCTCCTTTTCTAAAAACTCCACCTTCAATTCTTCCAGAATATCCTCTGTAGTCAGGATAATCTTTACTTTGAGGGCGAATTACATATTGTATAGGGAACCTGCAGTCTACATGATTATGATCAGAACCAATATGAATGTTTTCTAATAAGTGCATTAAAGTTGACCCTTCGTACCATTCCATGTTTTTTGATCTTTCTACTACGTTATCTCCTTTGAGTGCAGAAATAGGAATAAAGTTAACATCTTTTATTTCTAATCTTGAAGAAAATTTTTTAAATTCTAATTTAATTTTATCATATTTTTCTTTTTGATAGTCAACAAGATCCATTTTATTAATACAAACTGCAATGTGAGGAATTTGAAGAAGTGAAGCAATAAATGCATGTCTTTTAGTTTGCTCTATAACTCCGTGTCTGGCATCTACTAATAAAATTGCAAGATTTGCTGTTGATGCCCCTGTAACCATATTTCTAGTATATTGAATATGACCGGGGGTATCAGCAATTATAAACTTTCTTTTAGGAGTAGCAAAGTACCTGTATGCTACATCAATAGTAATGCCTTGTTCTCTCTCTGATCTTAATCCATCAGTTAAAAGCGCTAAATTAATACCTTCTTCACCCCTTTGCTTCGAAGTTTCTTCAAGTTGATTCATTTGATCTTCAAAAATAGCTTTACTATCATAAAGTAATCTCCCAATTAAAGTGCTTTTACCATCATCTACGCTTCCAGCTGTTGTAAATCTTAACAGCTCCATATCTAAATATCCTTTAGTTTTCTTCATAATATTTTTTTAAAAGTAACCTTCTTTTTTTCTGTCCTCCATAGCAGCTTCAGATCTTTTATCATCAGCTCTTCCTCCACGCTCTGTAACTCTTGTAGATGCAACTTCTTCAATAATATCCTCTAATGAATTTGCTTTTGATTTTGTTACTCCAGTACATGTCATATCTCCAATTGTTCTACATCTAACTTCTAATTCTTCCCATTTTTCATTTTCATTAAGTGTTATATAGTTACATTTAGCTAAAAGTACTCCATCTCTATTTACTACTTTTCTTTTATGAGAAAAGTAAAGAGAAGGAAGAGAAATTTTTTCATNTAAAATATATTGCCANACATCCATTTCAGTCCAATTAGAAATAGGAAAAACTCTGAAATGCTCTCCTATTTTCTTTTTTCCATTAAACAAATTCCATAGTTCAGGTCTTTGATTTTTAGGNTCCCATTGACCAAACTCATCTCGATGTGAGAAGAATCTTTCTTTTGCTCTTGCTTTTTCTTCATCTCTTCTNGCACCTCCCATGGCACAGTCATATTTNNCTTCNTCNAATCCTTCCAATAAAGTTATGGTTTGTAAACCGTTTCTTGATGGGTTTGCTCCAGTTTCTTCAATTGCTGTCCCTTTATCTATAGAATCTTGCACATATTTTACAATTAAATTTTCACCAGTTTCATTAATTAANTTATCTCTAAAAACTATAGTTTCAGGAAAATTATGACCGGTGTCAACNTGCATTAAAGGAAATGGAATTTTTGAAGGATAAAATGCTTTTCTTGCAAGATGAAACATAANTATTGAATCTTTTCCTCCAGAGAAAAGCATAACAGGTTTTTCAAATTGAGCAGCAACTTCTCTTAGAATAAANATAGCTTCAGATTCAAGTTCTTTNAGATGGGTTAAATTATATGAGCTCATATGTAATTTATTGTTTAATAATTGGCATAATAAAATTAACAACTTGTTCAATTGAATGATCAATACTACTATTATTAGTATTAATTTCTAATCCGGGATTTTTAGGAGGTTCAAAAGGAGAATTAATTCCAGTAAAATTAGCNATTTGTCCATTTCTAGCTTTTTTATANAATCCTTTTGTATCTCTCTCTTCACATTTTTTTAAAGAAGCATTGATGTATATATCTATAAAATTTTCATTTCCAATAATATTTTTTGCGATTGATCTGATTTTAGCAGTTGGACTTACAAAGCAATTTAATGTAATGATTCCACAATTAAGAAATAGTGTAGATATTTCAGCAATTCTTCTAATATTTTCTTGTCTATCTTTTAGAGAAAATGAAAGATTGTTNCTAATTCCTGAACGTATATTGTCACCATCAAGAAGTTTAGTTAAATANCCAGAAGAATGCAATTTTCTTTCAACTCCTTTAGCAATTGTTGTTTTNCCCGACCCTGATAGTCCTGTAAACCAAAATACTTTTGATGTTTGATTGAGTAACTTTTGTTTGTCACNTCTTTGAAGTANTTCATCAAAAACTGGATANATATTAGATTTTTTTTCTTNCATAGTTATANATANACAAATCTAAAAAAAAATTATCAAATTAAAATCCTTAAGNTTTTATTAATATTTTAAGTAGATTTGGCTTTAAAAGATCATAAATGGAAAAAGATATTAATGAATATTTGGATTCTACATATTTNAAGACAGCCGATGAAGCANNAATTTCAGAAGNNGAAAATAGAAAAANTCTCTTTTCAATAGTTGATGAGGCTATTTCTTGCAATTTTAAATGTATTATGATNCGTCCAAAATATGTTGCGGAAGTTTTTAAAAAACTTAATCAGACNAAAANATCAACTAANGTTGGCACAGTTGTAGATTTTCCTTTTGGAGANGGGTCAACTTTAAAAAAAGTTGATGAAGCTAAAGANGCCATTAAAAATGGTGCTTTTGATATTGATTTTGTTTGTGATTATAATGCTTTTAAAAGAGGTTATTTTCAAAAATTTGANACNGATATTATTGAAGGAACAAAAGTATGTATAGAAAATAAAAGACTTGCTAAATGGATTATAGAAACTGGTGCACTATCAAAAGANGAAATTATGAAAATTACACNGAGAATAGTTGGTTTAGTNCAAAAATATTTTTTTAAAAATGCTAATGATGTTTTTATAAAAACATCTACAGGCTATTATAGTGGTTATGGAGCAACTATATCTGATATAAAACTTATTAAATCTTGTTCTGCAAATTTGAAAATAAAAGCTTCAGGAGGGATTTCATCTTNTAATTTTGCAAGTGATTTGATTTTTGCAGGAGCNGATCGAATAGGAACTTCTAAAGCTAAACTGATNTATAATCAACAATAAAATATGGATTTNAAAAAACTACTAAAAACAGCTATTAATTCCTCAATTAAAGGAGGAGAAGCAATCATGCAGGTTTATAACTCTGATTTTGAAGTTGAAAATAAATCAGATAATTCTCCTCTAACCATAGCAGATAAAAATTGCAATGAGGTTATTGAACATTTTCTTAAAAAAACTAATCTTCCTNTTTTAAGTGAGGAGGGNGCTTCTATCGATTTTGCTGAAAGAAAAAAGTGGAAATATTTTTGGTTAGTAGACCCCNTAGATGGCACCAAGGAATTTATAAAACGAAATGGAGAGTTNACAGTTAATATTGCAATGATTTTTGANGGGGAGCCAATTATGGGTGTAATTTATGTTCCAGTAAAACAACATTTATATTTTGCAATGGATGGAATAGGGTCTTANAAAATTAAAATTAACTCATNCGTTGANAATATAGATGATTTAGTTTTAAGTGCAGAAAGGCTNCCAATTAAAAATGANAGAAGTAATTATGTTATTGTTGGCTCTCGATCACACATGACTAAAGAAACAGAATTGTTTTTTGAAGAAAAGAAAAAAAAATACGANAATATTGAGGTGTTATCNGTTGGNTCATCTTTAAAGTTNTGTATGGTTGCAGAAGGTAGAGCAGATGTTTATCCNAGATATGCTCCAACAATGGAGTGGGATACAGGAGCTGGACATGCTATTGCAAAATTTGCTGGATTTTCTGTTACACAATATAATTCATCAAATGATGTAGTTTATAATAAGAANGATTTATTAAANCCATGGTTCTTAGTTAGTTAAAAATGTTTAAAGTNTTTTCAAAGTTTTTTAATGATAAAGATTTTTTTGAAATTTTTCAAAAGGGTGGGATTTCTTTTNTAATTAGAATTGGTGGGCAGGTAATGGGTTTTTTAATGTCTTTAGTAATTGCTTATAAATATGGCGCACAAGGTTTAGGTAGTTTTGTTTTAGCTATAACTGTCCTTAGANTTTTTACTTTACTTGCTAAATTAGGTCTAGATACAACTTCTGTTAGGTTTATTGCTTCCTTTGCTAAACAAGATAAATGGAAAANTATAATCTTNTTTAGACGTAANATAATACTACTGATTTGTATTACTTCAGTTGTTTCATCAATAACTATGTATTTTTTATCATNTAGTATTTCTTCAATANTTGATGTTAAACGTCAATACTTGCAAATAGCATCTTTTTTTGTATTACCGATGACCTTTTTTATATTGCACTATCAGAGCTTAAAGGGGTTAAAAAGAATTGCTGAATTTTCATTCTTTTATAGAATGTCGCAAACTACTTTTACAATAATATCAATTTATATAATATCAATCTTTGTTAANGANGATATAGTACCAGTATATGCTTATTTATCTGCTTTAATAATAGTTTCACTTTTATCTTATTTTACATATAGATTNTCGTTCTTTAAGATTAAAAAAGTGAANCCNGAGGAAGTTATTGAAGATTTAAAATTTAANAATATTTTAAAAATTTCAATCCCNTTAATGTTTGCTCAGTCTGTACAATTTATTATGGCATGGACAGATAAATTAATGATTGGAAATATGATGGATGCTGAGAGTGTAGCAATATATGGTATTGCATTTAGATTTTCAATGATNGTAAGTATAACATTGATGGCANTTAANAGTATTGCTGCTCCAAAGTTTGCTGAAAAATTTGCACTAAATGATCTNCAAGGAATGGGAAAGATTGCTTTACAATCTTCAAAAATAATATTTTGGTCTACATTGCCTCTTGCAACTATTTTATTACTNTTCCCTAAGTTTTTTATGGGTTTGTATGGNTTAGAATTTTTAGTGGGTTTTGAAGTTTTAAGATGGTTAATAATTGGCAGATTAATAAATGCTTTTTCTGGNTCNGTAGGAAATTTAATGCAGATGTCTGGTCAGCAAAATATTTATATGTATATATTAGTTATTGGNGCAACAATTAACGTTGTTTTAAATTTATTTTTTATACCTNTTTATGGAATAAATGGCGCTGCTTTTGCTAGTGTAGCTAGTTTAACCTTTTGGAATGTATCTATGGTATATATGGTTAAAAAGAAATTTGGTTTTTTTACAATGTATATTCCGTTTGTTAATAAATAGTTATGAAGGAGAAATTGCCAAATTTTTTAATAGTAGGTGCTGCTAAATGCGGAACTTCTTCGTTACATAATTATTTAAATCAACATCCTGATATTTTTATGCCTACATATACAGATGAAGGTTTAAAAGTTAAGGAGCCAAGATTTTTAATAAAAGAACAAGTAAAAGAAAGACTTNCTANAGGAATATGGGATTTAGAGTCTTATAAATTATTATTTAAAAAAGCTATAAATGAAAANGCTATAGGAGAGTCTACTGTTCTTTATTTATATTTCTATCAAACAGCAATNAAAAACATAAAAAAGTATCTAGGAAATGATGTTAAAATAATTATAATGCTAAGAAACCCAATTGAACGTGCATATTCAGCATTTTTATTTGCATCTAGGACAATGCAAGAAAATTTATCATTTAGAGATGCTTTAAAAANTAGTNCAAAAAGNTATGATAATGATTTAAGTTTGAGTCCNATGATTTTATATAAGGAATTAGGATTNTATTATAANATGGTGAAAGCTTATATTGAAAATTTTAAACATGTACATTGNATTATTTACGATGATTTTGTGACTAATACCAATGAAGAAGTATTTAAAGTTTTTAATTTTTTAAATGTCACTGATAANNACANTNTTGATACTTCAAAAGTTATTAATTCTGGGGGTATGTTATGGAATTCAAATNTTACAAAAGAATTATTAATGGGAAGNGGNGTATTAAAAAGAATAATAAAAATTATTACACCAAAAAAAGTTAGAATTAAAACAAAGCAAAAACTAGTAAAAAAATTTACAAGTAGAGCTCCGGAAATAGATAAAGATATAAGAAAAAATTTGTTTTCTTTTTATAATAGTGACATCAGAGAATTAGAAAAATTAATTAATAGAGATTTAAGTGTATGGCGTTAAAAATAGACCTTCCAAATCTTTTAATTGTAGGCGCGGCAAAATCCGGCACTACATCATTACATAATTATTTAAAGCAACATCCTCAAATTTACATGAGTGATCATAAAGAACCACACTTTTTAATTAACTCTGAAATTGGAAAAGATCGAATTCACAAAGCAATTTTAAAATTAGAGGATTATAAAGAAATGTTTAAGACACAAGAACATTATTTATATAAAGGAGAATCCAGTGTTATGTATTTAGCATATCCACAATATTCCATAAAAAATATTAGAAAATATTTATCCCCAAAAGTCAAAATAATTATAATGCTACGAAACCCTGTTGAAAGAGCATTTGCCGGCTACTTACATAATCTTAGATATAACCCCATGGAAGATCTAACTTTTGATGAGGCACTTAATACTTCAGAAGGAAGATACAAACAAAATAAAAATATTTCTCCTGATACTAGATACCTTCATGTTGGAAGGTATTTCTCTCAGGTTTCTTCTTTTTTAGCAGAATTTAAGGATAATGTTCATATTATTCTTTATGATGATTATGTTGAAGATATAAATAATTGTTTAGAAAAGGTTTTTGCATTTTTGGATCTAGAAAATATAAAAGTAGATACTTCAATTAGACATATGCAAGGAGGGTGGAGATTTAGAAATAAGTTCTTAAGAAATGTACTTATTCCTGATAATAAAGTTAAATCCTTTTTTAAGATGATTATTTCAAACAAAAAAATTAGAAGTTTATTAAGAAAAAAAGTAATGCATTTTGGCACTGTCAAAACAAATAAATTAAGTATTGAAATGACTCGAAAATTAACTCATTATTATCAAGAGGATATTAGAGAATTGTCAAATTTGTTAAATAGAGATTTGAACCATTGGGTTAAATCAATTGATCGCCCTGATTGAAAATAATTTAATTAATGAAAAACAAATTATTAAATAATCTTATTGTATTTATGCTTCTTTCTAGCACTGGAGGCCTATTGTTTGTATTTAATAGAAACCTTTCTTTTTTATTATTCTCATTATTTATTATTTGTAGTTTTTTTTTACTTAGCAAAGGGTTGAAGTCAAAAAACTTTTATTCATCTTTGTTAGCCTTTTGCACTGTAATAGCGTTATTTATAATTAATTTTTTTATTGCAGAGGTTCAACCTCAGTCATTAACTAAGTACTCTTTCTTTGGAGTTATATTTTTTACGACCACACTTTCTTTGCTTTATTTTAATAATCAAGAAAATAAAAACGCATTAATTGACAGCTTATATTTTATTCTTAAACTTATTCTTTTCCATTCTATAATTAGTTTTATTTTATATCCTGTAGTCGAAAACAATTTAGATGTAATTAAGGCTTACATGAATAATGGAGAGGAAAAACACACAACAAAAACATTTAAATATTTACTTTATTATATAGATATTAGTGAAAAGCCTGAAGCTCAAGTTACTTTATTTGGGATAAATTTAGTTAGAAATTCAAGTATATTTTGGGAGCCAGGTATTTTGCAATTTTATCTAAATCTTTTGTTTTTTTTAGAAATTAGTTTTTTCAAAAGAAAAAATTACATAATGATTTTAACAGTACTTGCTATTTTATCAACTTATTCTACTACAGGTCTTTTGTTACTTATGGTTCAAATCGTTTATTTTTTAAATCGACAGTTTGATAAAAAATTTTCAGGTATTCTTATCTTCATTATTGCAGTCCCTATTTATATTATGTTAAGTTCTAATATAAACACAAAAATTTATGGTGAAGGTGAATCTTCATTTCAAAAAAGATTGTTAGATTTTACTCAGCCATTGTTTATTGCAATTGAGCATCCAATTAATGGAATAGGAGTAGATTTAGACAAGTTTTCAAATTTTAGAACTGATTTTTATCCTGATTCTGACTTATTACAGCGTTTTTATAAATCCATTTCTGTCACGCAAAATAATCAAACAACATATAGAGGTAGCACCAATTCTTTTACATATTTATTAGCTGGTTTAGGATTCCCAACTATGCTGCTTTTGATTTATGCATTTTTAAAGCAACAAATAATAAGACGTCATAAAATGATTTTCATTATTCTTATATTTGTTTCTGCAATGTCAGAACCTTTATTACATAAACCATTCTTTTTTATGTTTATTATTTCAGGTTTAATTAATTTTTTTGATAAGGTGATAGCCAATAAATCAAGTTTATTATGAAAAATGTTTTAATATCAGGTGGGGCTGGTTTTATAGGTAGTAGATTATGTGAAAAATTATTTGAGCAAGGATATTTAGTAACTATCTTAGACAATTTATCTACTCAAATTCATGGTAGTAATGAATCTTCTTTGCTTAATAAAATAAAAGATAAATGTATATTTATAAAAGGAGATGTTAGAAATAAGGAGGATTGGAAAAAAGCAATTAATAATCAAGAAATTATAATTCATTTGGCAGCAGAAACTGGCACAGGGCAGTCAATGTATGATATTGCTAATTATACAGAGGTTAATGTTATGGGTACAGCAAATATGCTTGAGGCACTATCAGATAATAAAGGTAAAGTAGAAAAAATAATTTTGGCTTCATCTAGGGCTGTCTATGGTGAAGGGAAATATAAATGTTTAAAAACAGGAGATTTTTTATTC
This sequence comes from Flavobacteriales bacterium, assembly GCA_002711125.1. Classification (GTDB taxonomy): domain Bacteria; phylum Bacteroidota; class Bacteroidia; order Flavobacteriales; family BACL11. The sequence goes on along the minus strand of PAHN01000010.1, from coordinate 165,588 downwards.
CCATCACAAAGACTTGAAAAAAATTTATTAAACTCTCAGTTTGAAATTAAGAATAATACAAATTTGTTGCAGTCTGTAGCAACAGATGAAAGCTCTCACCTTAACCCTCTATCAATTTATGCAATTAACAAGCTTCAGCAAGAACAAATGGTATTGTTTATGGGGAAATCTTTGGGGATTGAGGTTGCCTGCTTAAGATATCAAAATGTTTATGGTCCCGGTCAATCATTATTAAATCCTTATACAGGAATATTATCAGTTTTTTCTACAAGAATTCTCAACAATAATGATATAGATATATATGAGGATGGAATGCAAAGTAGGGATTTTGTATATATTGATGATGTTGTTGATGGGACAGCTTTAGCTATTGAAAAAAATACAAATGGTAATGAAGTTATTAATATAGGCTCTGGAGTTTCTACAACTGTAAAAGACGTTGCATGTATTCTTAAGCAGAGTTATAAATCTGATATTAAAATCTCTATAAGTGGTCATTATAGATTTGGAGATATTCGCCATAATTTTGCAGATATTACAAGAGCTAAAAGAATTTTAGATTTTAATCCAAAGTTTACTTTTAAAGAAGGGGTTTTGCATTTTACAAGATGGGTAAAAAAACAAAAGATTATGCAAGATAATTATGATAAATCAGTTGATGAATTAAAAGAAAAGGGTTTACTAAAATGAGTTATATAAAATATTTTTTTTTGGTTTTTGTTCTTTTTTTTCTTTCATGTCAGTCACAGGAAAAAATAAGAGAGTTAGAGCCTAATATTTTTGGGTTTGCAACGTCAAACACTTTTACATTTTGTGATATTTATGATACACTATTTACCAATCAGGTAATAAACATTAATCCTCAAATATTGAGGTTTCCAGGGGGAGCTGTTGGTAATTTTTATCATTTTGGTAAAGCTGGATACGGGTTTGATTTTGAGGAAATTAAAAAATATCATGGAGGAAAATTTCCAAAAAGATCTTTGGGTTTAGAAAAATACAGAAAGAAAAAAAAACATGATCATGATTATATAGATGATTTTATTTTTCTTGCTAAATTAACAAAATCATCAGCTGTGTTAGTAGCAAACCCTTTCACCCAAACAGATGATGATATTATAGATATGATAAAAAAGTTACATAAAAATAATATTAATGTAATTGGCGTTGAATTAGGTAGTGAGCTTTCTAATAGGAGTTATTTTTTAAAAGGATATAAAATAAACGATTACATTAATTTTGCAGAAAGGTGTAGTAAAAACATTAAAAAATCTTTCCCAAAAATTAAAACAGCTATTGTAGCTGCTCCTTTAGGAAAGATTGTAGGACATAGACATAATATTTGGAATGAAAAATTATCTAAAAAAAGTTTTTATGATGCTATAATTATACATTCATATGCTAATGTAATAAAAGGAAAGTCATTGGATGGGCAGATGATTACTGAAAATTTAGATAGTAAAGATCCTGATGCTCTTTTTGATATTTTTAAATCTAGAGCTCTCAAGTATTTACTACAAATTTATCCTAAAGAGGTTAAAAAATATTATAGTATTTTCAAAAAACCTATTTGGGTAACTGAATGGAATTTGCAAATCTCTCAAACGACTGGAAATACACTTTTTCAAGCTTTATTTGTTGCTCATTATTTATTAGAGTGTATGAGCTTGGAGGCTTTAAGTCCTATTGAATTAACAACGTATCATAATTTAGGAGGAAGAGATATTGCTGGCTCTATTTTTAGAAAGAATGATGAAATTACAGAAACACATAGCACTTACTATCCTATGTTGATGATCGGTAAAATATTTTCAAATAATATTACCAAAATTCAAAGAGATATCAACAGGAATATTTTTACTTATAGATGTTTTGATATAAATAATATTGAAAAATTAGTATATACAATTGATTGGGATAATTTTGAATTTAAGTGTAATGATATGTCTTCTAAGATGCTTGAAACATCTACTTTTAGAAGTAAAAATCTATATGATATTGCTGATAAAGATGGTTTTTTAGATTATACAGTAGAGTTTAAGAATGACTAAGTCACGTCAAATATTTATTGTTGGTAGTAGTAGAAGCGGTACTACTATGATGGGGCGGATATTAAGTAATCATAAAGATGTTTTTACTTTTAAAGAGTTACATTTTTTTGGAACTTTGTGGACTTTAAGTGATAAAAAAAAAATAACTCAAAAAGTACAAATAGATTTAATGTCTCGCCTTTTGTGTATACAGGAACGAGGTATTTTCAATCAAAAACACTTTTTAGATTTTTATTGTAAAGCCAAAAATATTTTAAAAAATAAGCACTGTAATAATTCTTTGGATATTTATAAGCTTTTTTTAAATACTATTACAAAAGAAAATAAAGCTTTTATTTCATGTGAGCAAACACCAAAAAACTTGTATTATATTGAGGAAATCTTAAAATGCTTTCCAGATGCCTTTATAATTAATTTAGTAAGAGATCAAAGAGATGTCCTACTTTCACAAAAGAATAAATGGAGACGAAAATTTTTAGGTGCTAATCAAATTCCTTTCTTTGAAGCTTTACGATCTTATATTAATTACCATCCAATATTAATAGCAAAAGTTTGGAATTCAAGTTTGTGTTATACTTCCAAATTTATGAATCATAAGAGAGTAAAAGTTATTAAGTTTGAGGAGCTATTATTATCTCCTGAGATGATTATTGAAGATGTATGTAAGTTTCTTGAAATTAATTTTTGTAAAGAAATGTTGAGAGTCCCCCTTATTGGTTCTTCCACTCAGAATGATGATCCTAAAATAGATTTTATTGATAAGTCTAAAATTAATAAGTGGAAGAATGGAGGTATTTCCGATGCGGAAATTTATTTATCACAAAAATTTTCTAAAAAGATGATGCAGGAATTTGGTTATGAAGAAAAAAAAAATAAGTTTTTTTAATCCTTTAGTTTTGTTTTACATTCTTTCTTTTCCAATTAAATTATTTTTTTCTTTTTTATTTAATTTACATAGAATGGGTAATATTTTTGAAGTTATAACAAAAAGATTTTTTAATAGATGAAAGTTGATTTTTTTATAGCTGGAGCTCCAAAAGCAGGAACTACTTCTCTCTATCATTATTTGTCTCAGCATAAAGAGGTTGAGATGAGTTCTGTTAAAGAGCCAGATTATTTCTCATATAATTCTCTAAAAGAAAAAGGAACTTACTACGGCAGAAAAGCTATAGGCAGTCTAGAGCAATACCACAAATTGTTTACTAATAAAAAAAATCTTATCAGAGGAGAGGCAAGTGTATCTTACTTATATTATGAGGGTGTTGCTCGTAAGATTAAAGAATACAATAAAAATGCAAAGGTTATAATTATATTGAGAAATCCCGTGGAGAGAGCATTTTCGCATTATTTAATGGATTATAGATTAGGATTAGTTTCTGAAAATTTTGAAGATATTATTAATAAAAAGATAAATCACAAAAATGCATCTCTTTATTATCAACAATATTTGTTAGTTGGGGAATATTATCAGCAAATTAAAAGATTTATAAATGTATTTAACTCGGACAATTTACTAATAATTAACTATGAAGATTTTAAAAATAATTTACCAAATACATTTAAGCAAATTTGTCTCTTTTTGAAGATTAGCGATACATTTAAAGCTAATTTTAAAAATTCATACAATACTTACATAAGACCAAGAAATAAATTGATTAGATGGTTTTACTCTTTTGTAAAATTAAGAAAAATATTATCTACTATTATTCCTAAAGGAATCGTTAAAAATATAATTAAAATATTATTTACAAGGTCAAAAAAACCTAAGTTAACAAAAGCGACAAGAGCTTTTTTAAATTCTTATTATAAAGAGGATATTATAAGATTATCAAAATTATTAAAACGAGATTTTAGTTCATGGAAAAAATAGGTCTAGTAACTATAACATATAACTCAGAAAAAGTTATTTCTGCATTTTTAAATTGTGTTTGGAAACAAACATATGAAAACTTTAACCTCTATATTATTGATAATTGTTCCAGCGATAATACTTTACAAGTTCTTGAAAAAGAAAACACATCGAGATTTAAATTAATTATAAATACAGAAAATTTCGGAGTTGCAAAAGCAAATAATCAAGGTATAATTCAAGCTTTTAAAGATGGGTGCTCGAAGGTTTTAATTATTAACAATGATGTTGAATTTGAGAAAGATTTAATTAAAAAGTTAATTGAATTTCAAAATCAAAAAAAATGCAGCTTGGTTGTCCCAAAAATGATGTACTATTCTGACCCTAAATATATATGGTATGGGGGGGGGTGGTTTAAAAAGAAAAGAGGTTTTTTACCATCACATAGAGGGTTGAATCAATTAGACAAATCACAATTAGACCAAATCATAGCAGTAGAGTATGCCCCCACTTGTTGTTTGTTGATTAATAAGCAGGTATTTGATGATATTGGTTTAATGGATGAAAAATATTTTGTTTATTTTGATGATACAGATTTTTGTTTTCGAATTTTAAAAGACGGAAGGCATAAAATATATTATTATCCTTTTGTTATTTTTTACCATAAGGTAGGTTCTCTAACTAAATCATTCAAAAAAAATGATTCTAATAAATATAGAGGAGATTTTTTTCTTAAGCAAAATAGTATGAATCATATTTATTTTTTAAGAAAAGTCGGCGGTTTGTTCTCCTATTTGTATATTATTTGGTTATTTTTCAGAAATAATATTCGCTTTATGTTTAGTTCAAGAATCAAAAAAAACTTCAATACTTGGTGGCTAATAAATTACTCATACTTTAAAGGTTTGTTAAAATAATTATGAAAAAAAAAGTTGCAATTATTGATTCGTTAGGAGCGCACGGCAGTTCTCATCATTTTTATTTATTTGGACAAATTAGAGGTTTAGTCGATAATGGAGTCAAAGTTGCTTTATACACAAATAGTATTACTCCTAACCCTAATATTAAATCAGTTTGTTTTTATCAGTTTTTTGGTAATTTGTATTCAAGTAAATTTTTATTAATTAGAGGAGTAAAGTATATTTTTGGATTACTTGCGTCTATATTTCATGCCAGATTTTCAGGTTGTAATATTTTTCATTTTCATTTGTTTGAAAGCAATTTTGTGGTTTTACTAAAGATTATGTTAGTTAAGTTATTATTCGCTAAAGTTGTACTTACAATTCATGATGTAGTGTCTTTTGCAAATACAAAAAACAACATTTTTTTAAATAATCAAATTTACAAATTCGCAGATTTAATTTTAACACATAATTTGTTTAGTAGTAAAGAAATATTAAAAATTTCTCCATTAGTCAAAGGAAAAATATTCATCATCCCTCATGGTAATTATATTCCATTTATAACTGTTGATAATGATCAAGAAAAAGCAAGAGATTATTTGGATATTGATAGATCTAAAAAAGTTCTGTTATTCTTTGGTATGATTAAAAAAGTAAAGGGATTAGACCTTTTGTTGAATGCCTTTAGTAGAATTATTAAAAGACATTCTGATATTGTTTTGTTAATTGCAGGAAAATCATGGAAAAATGATTTTTCTCATTATAAAAAAATAATTGATAAATATAATCTTTCTCAACATATCATTTTGCATAATAATTTCATCCCGCATAATGATGTAAAGTACTACTATAGTGCTGCTGATTTGGTTGTTTTACCTTACAAAAAAATCTATCAAAGTGGTGTTTTGATGATGACTTTAAGTTATCAAAAGCCTGCATTAGTTTCTGATTTAGATCCGCTAAGTGAAATCATTAAAGACGGGATAAATGGTTTTGTTTTTAAGTCAGAGGATCAAGATTCATTATTTAATAAACTTGATAATATATTTTCAGAAAAATATGATATGAAGCAGATTAATTTAAATGCTAACTTGAAGATTAAAAATGAATTTGACTGGACAAATATTGGTAGATTAACAAAAAAAGCTTACCAAAGTTTATAAAATTGTATTTTAGCAAAAAAACACGATTATGAAAGATAGAATTCAAAAAATCATATCAGATTCTTTAGAAATCCATACTCGTTTAATAGAAGGCCATGATTTACAAAGTAGTATAAAAAAAATTGTTTCGATTAGTGTTGAAGCATTTAAAAATGGCAATAAATTACTTTTATGTGGAAATGGAGGTAGTGCTTCTGATGCGCAGCATATTGCAGCAGAGTTGAGTGGGCGGTTTTATAAGGATAGGCCACCATTACATGCTGAGGCACTAAATGTGAATACATCTTTTTTAACAGCTGTAGCTAATGATTTTGGTTATGATCAGACTTTAGCAAGAATGTTAGAAGCTTGTGGTAAAAAAAAGGATATTCTTATAGCAATTTCAACATCAGGTAATTCTAATAATATAATAGAAGTGTTAAGAAAAGCACGTAATTTAGATATTGTTACAATTGGTTTTTCAGGTCAAGATGGAGGTAGAATGCAATCTTTATGCGATATAATGATTAATGCCCCATCAAATAATACTGCTCGAATACAAGAAATTCATATTTTATGTGGTCATATTATTTGTCAACTTATCGAAGAAGAAATATTTCCTAATGTATAATGGTAGTACGCTTTTTCTAGATCGAGACGGGGTAATAAATAAAAAACTTGATGGTCGTTACGTACGTTCTTTTAAAGAGTTTTTATTTATGCCTGGTTCACTTAGTGCTATTTCAAAATTGTCAGATGTTTTTCAGTTTATAATTATTATAACAAATCAACAAGGCATAGGTAAAGGACTAATGACTAAAAGTGATCTTGAGCATGTACATGATGAAATGATAAAAGAGATAAGTAAAAAAGGTGGTAGAATTAATGCAATTTATTATTGTCCTGATTTAGCTTCTAAAAAATGTAATTGTAGAAAGCCAGGCACAAAAATGTTTGAAAATGCTCTTAAAGATTTCCCAAAAATTGATATTAAAAAATCATATATGATTGGTGATTCTGATTCTGATATTGAGGCCGGAAAAGCAATGCATTTGAATACTGTTAAGGTTGACAATAATTATACTTTAGCAAAATGGACGGAGGAATTTTTATAGGTTTTTTTATTTTTTTATTTTTACTTGAAAAAATATAGAAAATTGATTACTACAGATTACAATATAATTTTAGCCTTTTTCAGTTCATTTGTAATTAGTTATTTGATGATCCCAAAATTAATTGCTTTTGCATCCAAATATAGATTATCCGATGTTGCTGGAAGAAGGGCTTCGCATGAGGGAAGTATTCCGATTTTTGGTGGAGTTGCATTTTTTGTGGCTATACTGATTTCTTTGATTTTCTTCTCTGAATTTTCAAATATTATCTTTTTATCTATTGCTATTATTATTGTTTTTTTTGTTGGGATGCTAGATGATTTGATTGGACTTTCCCCGTACACAAAACTCATCGGTCAAATAATATCAATATTAATTATAATTTCTCTAGGGGATTTAAAGATAGAAAGTTTTTATGGTGTATGGGGGATTTACAAATTACCAGAAATTGTCTCTATTTTGTTTACGGTTTTTGTATGTATAGTAATAATTAATAGTATGAATTTAATTGACGGTATAGATGGACTAGCTGCTGGAACTGGTTCTATTTCTACTTTTTGTTTTGGATTGTTAGCTTTTTATATGAATCAATATGACATGTCTATTATAGCATTTTCTTTGTTAGGAGCATTAATTGCATTTTTAAAATTTAATTTTCATCCTGCAAAAATATTTATGGGAGATACTGGATCACTATTAATAGGGTTAATACTTTCTATTTTAGCAATTAATCTTATACGTTCAGGTATTAAAGCAGATTTTATAAGTTTTCCAAATAAGGGCCCTTTTTTAGCTATAGTTTTTCTAGCTCTTCCTTTATTTGATTCATTAAGAATTTTTATTTCACGATTATTTAGAGGGAAGCATCCATTGCATCCTGGTAGAGGACACATACATCATGCATTATTAAGATTAGGATTTGGACATAGAAAAACAAGTGTTATTTTATTTGCGTATTCTGTATTATTAATTTCACTTTCTTTTTTTTTCTTTCAATTAAATATTAATCTAGCTATTTTATTTTTTGCTATCATTAACTTTTGTTTATTATATCTTCCTTTTTACCTCTATAATTTGAATAATAAAACTAAAAAATGAGATATTTATATTTTACTTTATTTATATTTTCTTCTTTTTTTATTAATGCACAACATTTAAATTTATACCTGAATGAGAATAATGATATTAATAAATATGTATATTCGGATAAATTTAATTTTCATACCTCATTTAAACCAGTATTAAAATCTAGTATTTCTTTTAGTACTGATTCTTTATTGCTTTCTAATTATCCTATTAAACATAAAAATAAATATTTAAAAAATGTTTTTTCTGATAATCTTTTTACTTTAAGAGGAGATGATTATTATGTTACTGTATCACCCACAATATCTTTTACACTAGGTGTAGAAACAATTGAAAAAAAAAATACCTTTAACAATACTCGTGGTTATTTAGTAGAGGGGGTTTTGGGAGAAAAAATATCTTTTTCTACCTCATTCAGTGAGAATCAATCAGTTTTCCCCAACTATTTAGATACATTTATAAGAAAAAATAATGTTGTTCCAGGTCAAGGGTATGCACGAATTTTTAAAAACACAGGTTTTGATTATGCAATGTCTTCAGGCTATGTAAGCTACAAGCCCAACAAAATGTTTTTGTTACAATTTGGTCATGGTAAGCATTTTATAGGTGATGGTTATCGATCATTATTACTTTCTGACAACTCATTTAATTACCCATTCCTTAAAATACAAACAAATTTTTCTAAAATACAGTATACAAATCTTTACTGTGAGTTAATGGATATTAATTACTTTAAAACTCATTCAATAGATAACATAGATCAAATGGGTTATCCAAAAAAGTATCTTTCATCTCATTACTTAAGCTATAATTTTACAACTAAGTTTAATATTTCACTTTTTGAATCAGTAGTATGGAGAATGAATCACGCTCCAGGTGTAAAAGGTTTTGATATTAATTATTTGAATCCAATTGCAATGTTAAGACCGATAGAATTTTCTTTAAATTCACCTGATAATGTTTTGATAGGTTTGAATTCAAAGTATATTTTAAAAAAATCTTATTTATATGGTCAGTTAATTGTAGATGAGTTTAGTTTAAATGATTTAAGAAAGGATAATGGTTTTTGGGGTAATAAGATTGGTTATCAGCTTGGTTATAAAATGTTTGATGCTTTAAGTATCAAAAGACTCAGTTTGCAAGCTGAATATAATTATGTTAGGCCCTACACATATGCACATCATAATCCTCAACAAAATTATGCTCATTATAATCAGCCTCTTGCGCATCCATTAGGAGCGAATTTTTCTGAGCTTTTATTTTTATTCAATTATAAATATCGTAGATTAGAAGTAAGTGGAAAAATAATTTTTAGTAAACACGGTGGGAAGGTTTTAAATGATCCAACATCGTATGGAAATGATTTATATTTTTCGACTGGAAATTACGCAGAGCAAGAAGGATTGGTATCAATGGGTACGGGAAGGCCTTCAGATTTTGGTATACAAATTTATCAAGGAAATCTAACAAAAATTGAATATAAATCTTTAAATATCTCTTATATTATAAATCCTTTGACTAACCTTAAACTAAACTTCGGACTTATATTAAGAAATCAAAATAATGAAAATGGGTCCTTAAATACTAGATTTTTTAATTTTGGTCTAATCAGTGATATATTTAACTATTATTACGATATATAATGTCATATTTTCTTGCTCTAGAGACTACTACGAAAAACTGTTCAGTTGCAATTTTTAAAAAGGATAAATTATTATATTTAAAAGAACAAAATGAAGATAGATATTTGCATTCTGAAAAATTAAATTTATTTATTAAAGAGTCTTTATTGAAATCAAATGTTTCTTTGCAAAAACTAGAGGCTATTTTTATTAGTAGTGGTCCTGGTTCTTATACAGGATTACGTATAGGTACTTCTACAGCAAAAGGTTTATGTTATTCTTTAGATATTCCACTAATTTCTATATCTACTTTAGAAGGGATGTCTGCTAATGCTAAAAAGAACAAAAAGATATTTTATTATTGCCCAATGCTGGATGCAAGACGAGATGAAGTATATTCAGCTATTTTTGATAGCGATAATACTATAGTTAGAGAGACTAGAGCAGATATTGTTGATAATAAAATATATTTAAATTTTTTAAATAAAAAAGTTTTATTTTTTGGACCTGGAGCTATCAAATGTAAATCACTAATTAATCATAAAAATGCTGTATTTAAAGAAAGTATTTTCCCATCTGCAAAAAATCTAGGAACATTAGGTTTTAGAAAGTTTTTAAATAAAGACTTTGAAGATGTTGCATATTTCGAACCCTTTTATTTGAAGGATTTTCTAGCTGGTCCAAAGAAATAAATATTATTTTTTTATCTTTTCCTTGATGCTTTTAACCTGTCTTTAAAAGATGATTTTCTATTTTTTTTTGTTGATTTTTTTCTTCTATTTTGAAATTTTTTTGATTTGCTTTCTTTATTTATGTTTTTAGGCTCTTTAGAAATTTCAACTTTCACCTTATTCCCATTCCAATTTACTTTATTTAGACTACTCAAAATAATATTTTCAAACTCCTGAGGTGTTTCAAAAAAAGAAAAGTTTCTCATGATATCAATTTTTCCAATTGGCATATCTCTATTTTTAGTCCTTTCATTTATTAGACCTATTAGATTATGTGTTTGTAGTGTTTGATTTTTTCCAATATTTATAAAAAATCGAGTATATCCTTTTTCGGCTCTACCTTTTATTTTTCCTTCACCTTTATTATTTTTTTCTTTTTTGATATTCAGATCTGGTGCATTTTCGTAAAACGATAAAAAACGATTAAATTCTGTAGAAACAAAATGTTTAATAATTTCTTCTTTGTTTAGATGAGTTAGTTTTTTTTCAATTGAATCAATATACTGATTAATTTGAGGGTTTATTTCTGTTGACACAACTTTTTCAATTAAATTCATTAATTGAATTTGGCAAATTTCATTCCCATGTGGAACTTTTTTTAAAATTAAACTGCGTTTAATCATTTTTTCAATTGCTTTTAACTTTCTGCCATCTCTATTATGAGCAATTATAACTGATATTCCTTTGTTACCCGCTCTACCGGTTCTTCCAGATCTATGAACATAAACTTCGTTATCATCAGGTAAATTGTAGTTTATAACATGAGTTAGTTCATTAATATCAATGCCTCTAGCTGCAACATCTGTTGCAACGAGTAATTGTAATTTTTTATCTCTAAATCTAGCCATAACGTGATCTCTTTGAGCTTGTGATAATTCACCATGTATAGCATCAGCGTTATAGCCATCTTGCATAAGTTTATCTGCGATAGATGCTGTTTCTCTTCTAGTTCTGCAGAATATAATCCCATATATGTTTGGGTTTAAATCACATATTCTTCTTAGTGCTTTATATTTATCTCTCGCATTAACAAGATAATAGTGATGTTCTACATTTTTTGTTCCTTCGTTTCTGCTTGCAATTTCAATAGTTTTTGGGCTGGCCATATAGTTTTTGCTAATCCTCATTACTTCTCGTGGCATGGTTGCAGAAAATAAAAGAGTTTGTTTTTGTGCTGGTGTTTCGGCCAAAATAAAATCAAGGTCTTCTTTAAAACCCATATTTAGCATTTCATCTGCTTCATCTAAAATTATAAATTCAATATTTTGTAATTTTAAAACTTTTCTTTTGATTAAGTCAATGACTCTTCCAGGAGTCCCTATAATAATTTGAGACCCCTTTTTTAAAGAATTAATTTGAGTTGATATGTTTGCTCCACCATATACGGCTGTTGTATTTATTGTTTTATAATACTTTGAATATGATTGAATATCTTTGGTTATTTGTAGGCAAAGCTCTCTTGTAGGGCAAAGAATGATAGCTTGAGTTGTCTTATTATTTGCATTTATTTTGTGGATGATAGGCAACCCAAATGCAGCAGTCTTTCCTGTTCCAGTTTGTGCAAGAGCAATAAGATCTTCCTCATGATTTAGTAAATAAGGTATAGCTTCTTTTTGAACTGGTGTCAGTTCTGTAAATCTTAAGTCTAAGATTGCTTTTTTTATTTTTTCATTCAGTTTAGTATCAGCGAATAACATAAAGATATTTTTTGCAAAAGTAATCTTATAGATTAGAATTCAACTTTTTTTGTGCATTATATTCTTAAAAATAAGTTTTCAACTTTAAATAAAACTAGTCTTTATTTTAGTTTTATATGTTTGACAAAGTGTATTTTTGCATAAAATTTCATTAATGGATAAATATATATTTTTAGATAGACATATCGGTATTTCCGAAGATGAGGAAAAAAATATGTTACAATCAGTTAACGTTAATTCTTTGAAAGAATTAATTGATCAAGCAGTTCCAAAATATATTCATTTAAAAGAAAAAATGAATTTACCAGAACCATTAACTGAAAGTAGGTTTATTGATCACATGAAAAGTCTTGCACAAAAAAATAAAAATTATAGATCTTATATAGGTTTAGGTTATTTTAATACTATTTTACCAGGTGTCATACAAAGAAATATTTTAGAAAACCCTGGTTGGTATACTGCATACACTCCTTATCAGGCTGAAATCGCACAGGGGAGGCTAGAGGCTCTTTTAAATTTTCAAACAATGGTCATGGATTTAACATCTATGGAAATTGCTAACGCCTCTTTACTTGATGAAGGCACTGCAGCTGCTGAAGCAATGACAATGCTGTTTGGCACAAGAACTAGAAAACAAAAAAAAGAAGGTTGTAATAAATTTTTTGTGTCAGAATTGTGTTATACACAAACTATAGATATACTTAAAACACGTGCTAATCCATTAGACATAGAAATAGTTTATGGAAATCATGAGGAGGTTAAGATTGACTCTAGTTTTTTTGGTTGTATTTTGCAGTATCCTGCAAATTATGGTGAAGTGATTGACTATTCTAATTTTGTAGAACAAGTTAAAATAAGTGACGTTAATATTGTTGTGGCAGCTGATTTATTGTCATTAACTCTTTTAACACCACCAGGAGAATGGGGTGCAGATGTGGTTGTGGGTACTACTCAAAGATTTGGGATTCCTATGGGATATGGAGGGCCGCATGCCGCATATTTTGCTACACATGAAAAGTACAAAAGAAATATCCCAGGAAGGATAATTGGTGTTTCTGAAGATACGGATGGAAACAAGGCATTAAGAATGGCCCTACAAACAAGAGAGCAGCATATCAGAAGAGAAAATGCGACATCAAATATTTGTACTGCTCAGGTTTTATTGGCTGTTATGGCTGGTATGTATGGAGTTTACCACGGCAGAAAGGGTTTAAGAGGTATAAGTAAAAAAATACATTCATTAACAGCTGCTTTATGTGAAGGATTAACGCAATTAGGTTACCATCAGCTAAATACAGTATTTTTTGATACATTAAAAATTGCTGTTGGAAATGTTTCAATGGATAATATCAAAACATATGCTGAAGTAGCTAAAGTTAATTTTAACTACATCGACAATGAAACACTGTCTATTAGCATTGATGAAAAAGATGATTTAAATAATATCAATGATATCTTGGAGGTTTTTGCTAAAAGTTGCAATCATTCTGATTCGGATGATTTAATTAATGAGGTCTTAACTGGGGATTATAATGAGGCTGTCGCACGAATTCCTGATTCATTGTATAGATCATCATCTTTTTTAACACATAGCGTTTTTAATTCATATCATTCAGAAACTGATATGATGAGATATATAAAAAGATTAGAGAATAAAGATCTTTCATTAACTCATTCTATGATTCCGTTGGGATCATGCACTATGAAGTTAAATGCAGCTACAGAATTATTCCCATTAAGCTGGTCAGAGTTTGGTAATTTACACCCATTTGCACCATCTCACCAAGCAAGAGGATACCACATAATGTTTCATGAATTAGAAGAAATGCTTTGTGAAATAACTGGATTTGACGCAATAAGTTTACAACCAAATTCTGGTGCACAAGGAGAGTTTACAGGATTAATGGTAATTAGATCTTATCATAGAAGTAGAGGGGATGAGCATAGAAATATTTGTTTGATTCCTTCTTCAGCTCATGGAACAAATCCAGCTTCTGCAGTGATGGCTGGAATGAAAGTTGTAGTTATCCCTTGTGATGAAAATGGAAATATAGATGTTATTACATTGGAGGAAAAAGCTATTGAGCATGCTGATAATTTATCTAGTTTAATGATTACATACCCTTCAACTCACGGTGTTTTTGAAAAAGACATAATGAAAATAACAAAAATAATACATGATAATGGTGGGCAAGTATATATGGACGGGGCAAATATGAATGCTCAAGTTGGAATAACTAATCCTGCTATTATTGGTGCAGATGTATGTCATTTAAATTTACATAAAACATTCGCCATTCCTCATGGAGGAGGTGGTCCTGGAATGGGGCCAATTGGAGTTGTTGAGCATTTAAAACCATTTTTACCAACAAATCCTATTGTTAAAATGGGAGGTGAGCATGGAATGTCTATTTCTTCTGCACCTTGGGGTAGTGCTCTTGTTTTGACAATTTCTTATGCTTACATTAGAATGCTAGGAGAAATAGGTTTGCGTAAATCTACTGAAATGGCAATTTTAAATGCAAATTATATAAAGCAAAGATTAGATTTAGATTTTAAAATTTTATATACAGGAGAAAATAATAGTCGTGTTGCACACGAAATGATTGTAGATTTTAGAATGTACAAAAAATATGGGATTGAAGTTACAGATATTGCCAAAAGACTTATGGATTATGGTTTTCACGCTCCAACTGTTTCCTTTCCAGTTGCAGGTACTATTATGATTGAGCCAACAGAAAGTGAAAGTAAATCAGAATTAGATAGGTTTTGTGATGCTATGCTATCAATAAAATCTGAAATAAACGAAGTTGTTGATGAAAAGGTTAAAATAGAAGAAAGTGTTTTGAGAAATGCACCTCATACTGTTTCCTTAATAGTTTCAGAAAATTGGCCATTTAAATACACACGACAACAAGCAGTTTTCCCACTACCTTGGGTAGAAGCTCAAAAATTTTGGCCAAGTGTGAGAAGGATAAATGATGCTTTTGGAGATAGAAACTTAATATGTTCATGTGCTCCTATATCTGATTTTCAAGAGTAAATACTTTAGTAATTAAGTTTGGTTATTTCTTGCACAAATCTTATATTTGCTAATTCTAATTAAATAATTTAAAATACACAAGATGAAAAAAAATTTACTTATCGCATGTGCTTTATTAGTTGGGTTATGTGTCTCTGCTCAATCATCTCTTAATCATATGCCAAAAGAAACACTTCAAAAAGGATATTCTGATATGTTAATGACTCCTAGCTTTACTCCAAATAACTCTGTTGTACCAAATAATATATGGTATGATGATTGTTCAGANATNAGTACATGGACTGTTACTAATTCAAGTACATTGGGAGTTCAATGGGCTGTAGAATATAATCCAAGTGCTATTCCTTCTGCAGATGTTTCTCCTATTGCTTCAGCAACTGCTTCAAATGGNTATATGTTTATTAATTCTGATGCAGATGGAGGGACNACTGATAACGATGGNACAACTATTTCAACAGAATTNACAAATGCTACCCCAATTGATTTATCAAANTATCCAAATGTTCAATTGACTTTTGAACACTGTTTTAGATGGTGGCAGGANACAAGAGTTGTAAGAATATCCCCTGATAATGGTGTAACTTGGGTTGAGATAGATGAGATTACAAATAATCAAGGATATACATATCCTAATCAAAGNTCTGATAATCCCCATATGTCAACATATGATATTTCATCAGTAGCTGGAGGTCANTCAGAAGTTTTAGTTCAGTTTTATTATAATGATAATGATTATTGGGCATGGTTTTGGGCAGTAGATGATATAGCAATTTCTGAGCTTCCTGATAATTTTATTGTTTCATCTGAAGAGACGTTTGGTGGATGGTGGATAGGATACCAAACTGTTGGTGGTCTAGGTCAAGATTATACTTTTAATCCTCTATCTCAAGCTTCAGCAAANCCTTATGCTTTTGAATCTGTAATTAGAAATGGNGGTATTGGAACGCAAACAGCAACNATGCATGCAAATGTTTCTGGAGCAGGTAGTTTTTCAACAACATCTAATCCTCTAGTATTAGCTTCAGGNGAGCAAGATACTGTTGCTGGTANTTCAACATTTACNCCAACAACAACAGGTTTATATAATATTGAGATGTGGGCGGTAGCTGATTCNGCAGGATTAGGTAATGTTATNACATACTCTGATACTTCAACAAAGATGACTATGGTTACTGATTATATATATGGAAAAGATAATGGGACTGCTGATGGAGGATATTGGAGACTAAATAGAGTATCTCCAAANCCAGGGGGATTTGAAGTTTCATCAAGCTATGATATTTATGCGGATGCGACACTATATTCAGTTGACGTAAACATTGCTGACTGGTCTATTCCNGGAGCTGAAATATATATTGCATTATATGAGGAAGATATTTCNGGNGGNAGNCCNATNCCANTNGCTCAGTCAGATAATTATGAGATTACTCAGTCTGATTTAGGAAACTGGGTAAATATTCCATTTTTATCACCTCAAAATTTATTGTCTTCNACACCTACTTACAGAATTGCTGTAGGAGCAAATATTCATCCAACTGATACTGTTGGTGTTAATGTAAGTGATCCAGGTGATTATTATTCTGCTGACGGATTGAATGATAAAGANGGAATACTTTCGGATGATGGCTCTGTTGGTTGGTATACAATAAGTGATATTCCTATGTTAAGAATGAACTTTGANCCATCAACTGCAGTAAGTATTTCTGAAGTTAAGCAAGATATATTTAATGTTTATCCAAATCCAACAACGGGAGTATTTAATCTTGATNTAAATAATAATAATAAGTCATACAATATTTCAATATTNAATTCTCTTGGTCAAAAGGTATATAATAACGTNACTAACTCTATGAGTATGGTTGTTGATTTATCAGAATTAGAAAGTGGTATTTATACAATTGAACTTGAAAATTCTGANGTTATTTTTACAGAGCGTATAATTATTGAATAGTTCATAATATATGTTGATATTAAAGAGCCCAGTTTTCTGGGCTTTTTTTTATGTTTTTTTTAATACATTTACAAAATAAAATTTAAAATATCAAATATGAAAAAAATTTACCTTTTTNTTCTAACTGTATTTTTTTGTGTTTCTTTAATTGCTCAANTAAATACNAGTATTAATTTTACTAATTCTTCAAAAGTNTTTAATCAATACGAGGTTATAAATACTCAAGAAGATAATAGTAATAATTTTGTAATATCACCAACTTCCAATGTTATTTGGGAAAGTGATTTTTCTGACCCTTCAGATTGGGTTCTAGATAATTCAGGTCAGAATCCACCTCAGTACGGCTGGTCAATTGANGCAAATTCTGATGGTTGGTGGAGTAATAATGGAATTACATCTACATCAGGNGGTAATTTTGCTGAGCTTTCTAACGGAAATGCACAATCTGGTACCCAAGCTGCCGCTGTTGTTTATACTATGACTACTNCTCAACCGATAAATATTTTTGANTCTATTGGTTCTTCTAATGCTACATTATCTTTTGAGGAATATGGAGCAAGATTTTATGATTTGCAAGAAGTTCAAATTAGTACTGACGGTATAAATTTTGTTACTGTTGCTGATAATATGGCATATAGTCAGTTAACAGCAAGTGGAGGTTCTGCTTATCCAAATCCTGCTTTAAGAGAGATTAATCTTGTTAACTATCTAGGTTCTAGCCCTACTACTGTATGGNTTAGATTNAGTTGGACATCTGCNTTAAATTTAGCCCCAACAGATCAATACTATTATAATACATGGATTACTTATGGTTGGTATATAGATGATGTAAAGATTTCAGAATCTCCAGCNAATAGGATAACAATGGAGAATGAAGTTATTGGAGGATTCTGGTTAGATTATCTTAATTATNCTGGAATGGGATTAAACTATATGGTTGGTCTAGACTANAGTGTAACGCCAATTTCTCAATTACAAAANCACCCNTTTGCAATAGAAGCNTTATTTAGAAATGAAGGAACAGAATCTCAAACAGTAAATTTATCATATGTTGTTACTGGGACATCAGCTTCTAATGGTTCATCAAATTCAGTAGTTTTAAATCCTGGAGATAGTGCGTTTTTAGGTGCATCATTTGCTCCAACAAATCTTGGTGTGTATACTATTGATATTTGGGGAGAGGCCGATTCAGCAGGAGCTGGTATAACAACAACTTTATCTAACATGGCAACACGTAATGTTCTTGTTACGGATTATCTTTATGGTAAAGATTTAGGAGAGACAAATTCATCTTCATATATTTTAGGAGGTTTAGAAGATCAAAATCATATAACTACTAGATTTGAAATGTATGCTGATGAACAATTATACGCCCTTAGAGCTTATATTTCAAAACCTCAAGATATAAATATTAATGAGATAGTTGGAGCGGAGGTTAAAGCTATTATTTATGAGCTTGATACTACCGCACAAGGTGGAGTAATATTTTTAGCTGAATCAGATAATTATACTATCACAGCTCAAGATATAAATTCTTGGATAGATATTCCATTTTTAGATCCAATCCCTCTAAGAAGTGGATTTGCATATGAATTTGGTATTGTTGGTTATCAGCATCCAACATTAAAATCTTATATTGGAACATCAGGAACATCTCTTTATAATGGAGAGCATAGTTTATATGATGAGTTGGGTTTAAGTGCTAATTCTAATGGTACACCAACATGGTATTATATAACAACAACTCCAATGGTTAGGATGAATTTTGACCCATCTTTGATAGCTTCTAATAATAATATTATCAATGATGCATTTACTATATACCCTAATCCTTCAAAAGGAAAATTCACTATTAGTTTAAATCATGACAAAGAATACGATGTATCGGTTTACAACACTTTAGGTCAGTTAGTGTTTTCTCAAAATATTACTGATATGAATAATGATATTGATTTATCTGAATTTACAAAAGGGAATTATACAATACATTTAAGAAATGAAGCTGATATATTTATCGAAAAACTAATTATACAATAATTCTAATTTTGATTTTAAATAAAATAGCCCACTAAAAAGTGGGCTATTTTTATTTGTGGTGCTACCAAGATTCGAACTAGGGACACATGGATTTTCAGTCCATTGCTCTACCACCTGAGCTATAGCACCAACAAAATTGTAGCTGCAAATTTAATTGTTTTTTTGATTTGAAAGAAAGTTTTGACTAAATCCTTTTATGATATCAATTTTTATAATTTTGAAAAAATTTTTTGTTTGAAACTCATTATAGACATAGGAAATACAAAAACTAAAATCGCTTTATTTAGTGAAAAAAAAATTATATCTAAAAAAATTATTGAGCAATGTACTTTTGAATTAGTGAAAGAGTTTGTTTCTGATAAAGAAATAACATCATCAATTATAAGTTCTGTAAAAGATCTTGATCAAGATATTTTAAATATTTCTAACTATTATAGGTCATTTTTATTAAATTATAACACTCCTCTTCCTATAAAAAATTTATATAAAACTCCTAAAACCTTAGGAAACGATAGAATTGCTTTAGTTACAGCTGCAAATTTTCTATATAACAACAAAGATGT
The DNA here is from genome assembly GCA_002711125.1 of Flavobacteriales bacterium. Classification (GTDB taxonomy): domain Bacteria; phylum Bacteroidota; class Bacteroidia; order Flavobacteriales; family BACL11. Next base: position 145,802 of record PAHN01000010.1, on the reverse strand, counting down.
TATAATAATTGATGCAGGGACATGTATAACAATAGATTTTTTAAATAAAAATGCTGAGTATTTGGGAGGTCGAATTTCACCAGGAATAAGCATGAGATTTCAATCATTGAATACTTTCACGGACAAATTGCCGTTAAATAAATTAGAAAAAAGTACTAGTTTTTTTGGTAATGATACAGATTCTGCTATAAATTCNGGAGTTCANCGCGGAGTTTTAAGTGANTTAGACCAAATTATATATGAGTATAATGAACTTAATCCTAATGNAATTGTAATTTTATGTGGAGGAGATGCTNTTTACTTGCAAAAGGAATTAAAAAGNACCATATTTGTAAATCAAAATTTAGTGTTAATTGGATTNAATGAAATATTAGATTACAATGAGTAGAATATTATTTATTTTTATTTTCTTTTTTTCTTTATTTAGTATAACTATAGTTACTGCTCAAATTTCTACAACGTCTCCATATTCAAGATTTGGACTAGGAGATATTAATTATGGCTCATTACCAGAATTTAATTCTTTNGGGGGTGCCGTGGTTGCCCACAGTAATCCTTTTACTGTTAATCCATNTAATCCAGCCTCATACACTAGCATTGGGCCAAATTCTTTTTTACTTTCAACAGGAGGTTGGCATCAAACTACAAGTATAATGAATAATANTAGTNCACAGATTGCAAATAATAATGGCTTTAGCCATTTTGTGTTAGGATTTCCATTAAATAAAAATNTNGCNGCAAGTTTAGGTATGCTGCCATTTAGTAGTATAGGATATTCTATGAGTACTGNAGTTNTTGATGNAAATGATACAACACACAATGCAATTGCNAATTATTATGGTGATGGAGGTATAAGTAAGATATATTTTGGAGGAGCTTATCAAGTNACTGATAATCTTTCATTGGGTCTAAATGCATCATTTTTATTTGGGGGATTAAACAGAAGAAAAAGCTTAGTTTATAATAATGAAGATTTTTTTAANAGTCGTTCAAATAGTAAAATAAATCTTAAAGGATATTATTATGAATTTGGATTATTATATTCAAAAGAATTAACAAANGGAACTTTTTCTTTTGGANTAACTACAAATAATAACTCTAAAATTAGAGGTAAGAAAACAGAGCTAATAGAATCTTTTGAGTTTTCCGGNATTTTAGAAATCCCTAAAGACACTTTTGTTAATTCTGTTGAATGGGGAGATATTATTTTACCCAAACATTTGANAGCTGGAATAGAATATAAAAATAAAAAANTGGTTTTTTTAGCTCAGTATAGTTTACAAAATTGGTCAGAATACAGTATGTTTAGTGAATCTGATGACTTAGTTGATACTGANAGTTATTCTGCAGGATTAAGATATACACCTGATTATAACTCAATAAATAGTTATTTAAAAAGATTAGATTATAATGTAGGTATATCATTTAGAAANATTCCTTTACAATTTGAAAATAATCAGTTAGAAGAATTGGAANTTACTTTTGGNNTAGGANTTCCGGTTAAAAAATCTAGAACAAAATATAATTTNTTTTGTGCNATAGGNCAAAGAGGNACTACAGAAAATAATTTATTAAAAGAAAANTTTATACGGTTAGGATTAAGTGTTAANTTTGATGGGATTTGGTTTGTTAAACGTAAATATGATTAATAAAATGAAAAAAAGAATTANCCTTTTAGTTNTATCNATTATTATAAGTTTGGATGTTTATTCANTATGTTATAATAGNAATGGNATACAAAACTGCAAAGAAACAGATAGTATTAATAAACAAANATGTATACAANAGGTTTCNGTTTTNACAGAAAANTATAAGCAAAAAGATTGCCATGATTGTCTTNTTTCAGCATATANATCATGGTCATGGGTATTTAAAAATTGCCCTNAACAATCAATAAATACATATAAATATGCTCCAAGANTTTTAAAAGCTAAAATAAAAGAAGATCAGNAAAATAAGTCATCATATATCGACACATTGCTTATGGTTTTTGATCAAAGAATTGAATGTTTTGGACAAAAAGGATNTGTCTTAGGGCTTAAAGGGTACGAATTATTACGATTTGATAAATCTAAAGTCGAAGAAGCATATAGTTTTTTGGAACAGTCAATAGAATTAGATCAAAATAATTCTTCTGTACAAGCAGTAGAAGGTTATATGANNTCTCTAGTAATGTTGGAAAAANNAGATTTGAAAACCAAACTAGATGTTATTGAGGGGTATGCTAAAGTTTCTGAAATTATTGATTANAATATTAACAATCAAACTAAAACAGCCAAAAACTTTATAAAAAAATCTGCTAAAATTGAGAATTATTTTACTCCATATGCAAATTGTGATGATTTNGAAAAGTTATTTTCTTCAAAATTTGATAAAACAACAAATGATTTAACTTTNNTAANAAAGNTTTCTAAACTTCTAAAGTCTAAAAAATGTGTTGACTCAGAGTTNTTTTTTGATGTGTCATCTAGGTTATATGAATTGGATCCTTCNGCCNCTTCTGCTAATTTAATGGCTAANATATGTATTTCCAAGAAAAATTTTTCATTAGCTATTAAATANTCNAATGAAGCGATAAGTTTAGAAGAANATGCATTTAAAAAAGCAGATTATTATTTAACATTAGCTGATGCTTATCGTTNTTCTGGCTCTTATTCAGCTGCAAGAAACTGTNTNTATAATGCACTAAAAATTCGAAGTAACTGGGGTAAGGCATATGTAAGTTTAGGAAATATATATGTTGCAGGNATTAATCAATGNGGAGAGGACGATTTTTCAAGAAANGCAGTATATTGGATTGCAATTGATGCNTTTCAGCAAGCTTTATCAGATCCAGAGTCCAAAAAAAATGCAGCCAAACAAATTAGTANCTATTCTAAGTATTTCCCATCNATTGANGAATGNTTTTTTAATGGCTTAGAGCCAAAGAGTGAATATCATGTAGGTTGTTGGATTAATAAAAAGACGATTATTCGTACTAGTGACTAATTATGCCAATCGTTTTTTTTATTTTACTTTTTTTTTCATGCGTCAACGATCCAAATATTGTGCAAGAATTTGTAGAGCAAGAAAAACTTCCCGTTGAAGAGACAGAGTATGCTAAAATTATAGTTACAGATAATGGTAATTTAAAAGTTAAAGCTTCTGCTAATTCTATAAAACGATATGATAATACTCAGCCTGCATTAATTTTAGAAGGAGATGTTAAAATTACATTTTATGATAATTCTAAAATTGCAAATTCTTTTCTGTATTCAAATTATTTAGAAATTGACCAAGAAAATAATGTGATGATTGCAAGAGATAATGTTGTATTAATTTCTAAAAAATCTGATAAATTAGAAACCGAGCAATTAACTTTTGATGAAAAAAAAGAAAAAATTTATACTATACAAAAAGTAATTATTACTACAAAAAAAGAAGTTATTCAAGGCGAGGGATTTGAATCAAATCTAGATTTTTCAAAGTATAAATTATCAATGATTCATGGAGTATTTGATATTAATGTAAGTTCTGATTAATTTTTTTATTATATTTATCAATGCTTTTCACTACTGCAATTTTATCGTTATTATTTTCAGCTTTTTTTTCAGGGATTGAAATAGCATTTATTTCTGCTAATAAACTTCAACTTGAATTAGAAAAAAGTAAAGGTAAGTTTTCTTCAAAAATGCAAGCTTTTTTTTGTAAAAATGAATCTGATTTTATAACGACCATGCTTGTAGGAAATAATATATCTTTAGTGATTTATGGAATTACTATGACAAAAATTTTAACACCCAAGCTAGAGATATTTGTGTATTCAGATTCCTTGTTATTATTACTTCAGACTTTAATCGCGACTATTATTGTGTTAGTTACTGCAGAGTTTTTACCAAAGGCAATTTTTAGAACATTTCCTAATCACATTATAAATATTTTTACTATTCCGATTTGGTTATTATTTATTTTTTTAAGACCTGCTGCTATTTTAATGTTTAAAATTTCAAATCTTTTACTTAAATATGTTTTAAATCAAAAAATACATAAAGACAGTCATGTTTTTGGTAAAAATGATCTTGATGATTTGTTAAGTAATGTAAAGTCTGTTGATGGTCATCAAGAGCATAGAATAGAAGTTGAGATGTTACAAAATGCTTTAGACCTTTCAGAAAAAAGAGTTAGAGAGTGTATGGTTCCTAGAACTGAGATTGTTGCAATTGATTTTAATACTTCATTAGAATCAGTGAAGTCTAAGTTTATATCAACTAAATTATCTAAGCTTTTAGTTTTTAAAAATAATATTGATAATATAGTAGGATATATACATTCATTTGATTTATTTAAACACCCTAAGAATATAAAGTCAATACTTTTACCATTACCTTTTGTTCCAGAAAGCATGAAAGCTATGGAGTTATTAAATGAATTTATAGATAATAATAAAGGTATTGCTGTTGTTGTTGATGAATTTGGTGGTACAGCAGGAATGATTACTATTGAGGATGTTACTGAAGAAATTGTAGGGGAAATAATTGATGAACATGACAATGAAGAAATACAGGATCAAAAGATAAACGATAAAAATTTCATTTTACTTGGTAGGAGTTATGTGGAAGAAATCAATAAAAAATATACACTTACACTTCCTCAATCTGATGAATACGATACGATAGCAGGCTTACTCTTGGATCATTTAGAGGATATTCCCAAAAAAGATGATGTAATAAAAATAGAAAATTTTACTTTTACAATTAGAGATGTAAATAAAACGAAGATACAAGAAGTAGAATTATTGATTGACCCNTCAATTTAATTGAGGACATAAGATATTTTTATATATAAGATAACAATCGTATATTCGCAATCCAAAAAAAAAAAATATGGCAACATTACAAAAGATTAGAGATAAGTCATGGTTATTGGTGACTGTAATTGGAGTGGCATTACTTGCATTTGTCTTTATGGATGGTGCGAGCTCTTTGTCTGGTGGCGGGTGTAATTCTGATCCCGTTGAAAATATTGGAAAAGTTGCAGGGATAGATATTTCTCAGGAGGATTTTGAAAAAAAATTAGCACAAATAGAGCGAAAAAAAAATATTTTAAATCAANCTTACAATGATGTTTCATTGCGAAATGAAGCATGGGATGATTATGTCAAAAATATCATAATGGAAAAAGAGTTTGAAAAAATTGGCCTTGATATATCTGATGAAGAATGGGTGTTAAGAATTAAAGATAATAACAATGTTCATGAAATTTTAAATNCACTTTTTAAAGATTCTTCAGGAGTTTATAATGGAGAATTAGCTTGGGCTCAAATACAACAAATAAATATGCAGCCTGATGGAGACCCTAATAAAANATTATGGAGGGATTGTGAAGAAATAATTTTATTTGATTGGAAATATGAAAAATATTTGACATTAATCGGTCAGTCTATGTATGCTACTTCTCATGANGCAAAAGATAATTTATTAGCCTCTAAGCAAAATGCAATNTTTGATTATGTAGCTATACCATATTCAGCTATTAATAATGAAGATATTACTGTAACTGATAATGANATTAAANCTTATTACTCAAANAACAANGNAAAATATAAACAAGAAGCTTCTAATGATGTAGATCTTGTTTTTTTTACTGCAGAGCCTTCTAAATCTGATGATGAACGAGCTAAGTCTCTACTTTTGTCGGTAATTACAAAATTAGAAAATANAAATGACTACGNTGATTTTAGAACAAACCCTGATTATGCAAACTCTTATAACTATGTTTATAATACAGCTGATATATCTGAAATTAAATGGCAAGAGATAATAAATAACGAGGCNTCNAGACAATTTCAAATGCTTGTTGATTTTCATGGCTCACCACAAGNTTTAGAAGCAGCTGCGGGAGCTNCTTTAGAANATTTAAGGATGCAGATTTTCNATAACTTTAATTTTACATTTGAAAATATTAGAAATCAAAAAAATGAAGCNAGAAAAGGTCTTAACGCAGAACAATGGTTAGATTTATTTAATTCTGAANAAGGAACAGTAATTGGACCNTATTTAGTTAAAGAAGGGTTATATAGGATTGCTAAAAATGCTTCTGTTGANTTTCGTTCTGACTCAGTAGAAATAAGACATATCATGATATCGCTCCCTTCAGCTGANCANGCTGGCGAACAATATCCTCTTTTAGTTCAAAAAGCAGAAAAAGAAATTGATAGTATAAAGCTATTAATCGAATCAGGAATAGATTTTTTTGCTGATCCTGTAGCTATGGATATTTCAGATGATATTATAACTAAAAANCGAGGAGGNAATTTAGGATGGATTTCAGAATCTAGTACTATATTTACTGGNTTTGGAGANGAAGCNCAGAAATTTAATGATAGTTGTTTTGGAAATGAAACCGGATCTTTGTTAAANCTTAAATCNGGCTANGGCTATCACTTAGTTCANATAACCAATAAAAGTCCTTTAGTTAGAAAAGTTAAAGTTGTTTATGCTGACAGTGAAGTAATAATTTCAGATGAAACAAAGGATAATTATTTGCTTCAAGCTGCTAAGTTTAAACAGGATTTNTCTAAAAACAAGTCTAATTTGGATGAATTAGTTGTGAAATATAATGGGTTAAAACGATCTGCAAAAGGAGTTAAATTTACTGATCAAGATATTTTAAATATNGATAAGTCTAGGCAAATTATACAGTGGCTATATAAAAATGAAACAGGATCTATTTCAGATATTTTAGAGCTTTATAATTCTAATAACGATATTGTTGTNGCTTATTTTGTNAAAAAANATCAAGATGGTTTTTCCCCNTTAAANGATGTTAAAGAACAGATAAAATCTTTAATAATNAAGGAGAAAAAAGCATCAAAAATTAAACAAAGTATTANTATAGATTTAGGTTTAAATGATATTGCTAAAATGTATTCAACTAATGTTNTTTCTGGANNNTCGGTTAAATTNGATACTTTAACAAGATTANATCTTGGAANAGAGCGATCTTTTTCAGGTAATGTGTTTGGTAGTAAGCTTAATACAATATCTNCACCAATTATAGGNNAAAATGGTATATATGTAATTAATGTAACTTCANTTGATACTACCTCATTTAATGATGAAGAAGTAATTAATCNNAAAGCCTTTCTTAGAAAAGNNAGTNNTTTNGCAGCGNATNATTCATANGATGCTATAAAAGATGCTGTTGAAATTATTGATCAAAGAATACTTTTNTACTAATTNATTAGTATAATTTTATCTTAATATTTGAAGGCGATACGAATCAAGATTTAAGAATATAAAAAGAAGTATTGTAAANCCTANTAATGATGACCCTCCATAACTTATAAAAGGTAAAGGGATTCCTATTACTGGNANNAGNCCTATAGTCATTCCTATATTTATAGTAAAGTGTATAAATAATATAGTGGCNACGCTGTAACCATATATTCTACTAAAATTTGATCTTTGNCTTTCCGCCAAGAAAAGTATTCTTAGTAATAAGGAGGTGTAAAGGGAAATAAATAAAATAACACCNATAAATCCCCATTCTTCTCCAATGGTACAAAAAATAAANTCNGTACTTTGTTCGGGNACAAAATCAAAGCGAGTTTGAGTCCCATTTAAAAAACCCTTTCCAGAAAATCCNCCACTACCAATTGCAATTTTAGATTGTATNAAGTTGTAACCAGCTCCTTGTGGATCNATTTCCTTNCCTAATAAAACATTTATTCTTTTTTGCTGATANTCTGAAAGTAATTCATGAAAAATATANTTTACACTTGAAATAAAGCAAGAGGAAGTAATAAATATTGTTAATATTAATTTAGATAATTTTTTTCTTTTTATNAATATCATAAACATGATNATAGNAAATATGATCATGTATATATAGAAGAAATTNTTAATGATAAGTGTTAAAATAAATAATAATATTATAAATAAACCAAAAAGTAAAAAGTTNACTGANAGNCCTTCTCTATAAAGGACAATCATAAAAGNTGTAAAAACTAGTGCGCTGCCTATATCATTTTGCAATATAATCAGTAAANATGGAATTATAAAAATTGCAAAGGTTTTTAGCTTATTTAANAAGGAAATTTTCCTTATNTGTATTGTGTTATAATATTTGGCTAATGCTAATGCAGTTGTAAATTTTGCAAATTCAGCAGGTTGTAATTTAAAGCTTCCTATTTCAAACCAAGAACGAGCACCATTAGTTGCNACTCCATTAATTAAAACAATCATTAATAATAAAATGATTNCAGAATAAATAGGATATGTTATAGAATAAAAAAATTTCCAATCAATAATTAATATTAAAAAAGCAATNAATATAGAAAACACAATAAAATAAATTTGTTTTCCATATCTTGAGTTTAAATCAATTGAGAAGTTTANATATTCATTNTATTGAGATGCGTATATATTTATCCAGCCAAATNTTATTAGAATCATATATAATAAAATGCTGGTTTTGTCAATATTGGCAAATATATTTTTAGCANCTCTCATANATTATTTATTTTGGAATTTAAAATAAAATTTTCTTGCGATTTGTTAGAAATANTTTTTTTAAGATATTTTTCTATTANCAGTGTTCCAATTGGAACAGCCCATTTGGATCCCCATCCACCATTTTCAACATATACTGCAATNGCAATCTTGGGATTTTCTTTAGGGGCAAATGCTATATAAATAGAATGATCATCTCCATGAGGATTCTGTGCNGTTCCTGTTTTACCACAGATTTCTATGCCATCTATACGGCCATTTTTTGCGGTTCCTTCATTNCCTTCTGTAACTTGATTCATTGCTTCAATAATTGGAGGAAAAAATTCTGGTTTTATAGTTGAAANTTTTTTAGTTGTAAAACTTGAATCAATTGNGTTTTCTCCTTCAATTTTTTTAATTATGTGAGGANTATAATAAAATCCTCTATTAGCTATTATAGCAGTTAAATTTGCCATTTGAATAGGAGTTAGCAATAATTCTCCTTGACCAATAGCCATAGAGATTATAGTATTTGAATTCCAACTTCCTTTATATAATTTATTAAAATAAGATGATAACGGTAATTTACCTGGTGANCCAGATATAAAATCATTATTTAGATAATTACCAATACCAAAGCTTCTTACATGTTTGTACCAATTTTCATAAGCATCTTGTGNAGANTTAAATTTTTTGAAATATTTATTNTATANGTTNCAGAAATAAGTATTACAAGATATTTCAATACTTTTTGATAAATTTAGAGGTGATTTATGAGGATGACAGCCAACATATTTTTTTTTTGAATACTCATATCCAATTCCNTTATNACATGAAAATATTGTATTTTGTTTAATAATACCTTCTTGTAAACCAATTAAACCATTAATTAGTTTAAAAATTGATCCAGGAGGGTATTCGGCTTGAATTGCTCTATTGAAAAGAGGTTTATTGACATCGTTTACAAGATCTTTATAATTAATTGATCTATNTCTTCCTATAAGAAGGTTGGGGTTATAGCTAGGAGAAGAAATCANAGCNAGAATTTCTCCTGAATTAGGTTCGATTGCAACAATAGCTCCAACTTTATTTTTCATCAGTTTTTCTCCATATTCCTGTAATTTAATATCAATAGTAGTANNAATTGANTTGCCATTTTTAGAACTTATATCAAATTCACCATTTTTAAATTTCCCTTGATCACGATTATGNACATCTACAAGTTTTATTNCCAGNCCTTTAGTTCCTCTTAATTTTTTTTCATATGCACCTTCAACTCCAGAAACACCAAATAGATCTCCATTAGTATAGTATGTATCATTTTTAGTTTGTACTGAACTTACTTCACTTAGATATCCAATTNCGTGAGTCGCAGAANTTGTAGGGTATTNACGCATAGTAATTTTCTTTAAATATAATCCAGGGAAATCATATAATTGTTCGCCAATTTTACTAGCACTTTCTATATCTAGATGTTTGATAAATATACTTTCTTTATATGCTGAGTAATTTAACGCTTTAGTATATTTTTCTAAATATGNTGCTTTTGATATTTTTAAAAGGGCACATAATTTAGCTGTATCAATAGTTTTTTTTTGAAATTCTATAGGAACTATAATCAAATCNTATGCTGGCACATTAGCTACNATTAGGTTTTGATTTCTATCAAAAATTAANCCTCTAACAGCATCTTGNACTTCATAACGCAAAACATTATTATTTGCAGAAAATTTGTAGTTGTTACTTATGATTTGAATNTGAAATATTTTGAATAAAAAAATTATTACNACTANAANAAATGTACTTNCAATAACTTTATATCTAAATGATTCTTTATTCATTTTTTTGTTGATTTCACAATTTCTAATATTAGAATTAGAGCNAATGTAACTAGGCTACTTACAATTACTTTAATAATTATCTGAAAATTAAGACTTAGGTGTTCTAAAATGAATATTAATAAATGTTGTAATAAAATAACTAAAAAACTNTATGTGATAAATGACTTTTTCCCAACTTTAGTTTGTGATATTTCATCATTTTCTGAAAGAATGTTATGAGGAATTGTNATTTTTATCAGATTACTTCTAACAAATGCNGTAAACACTATAGCNGTAGAATGAAAACCAAGACTTCCATTAAATAANTCTATCGATAAACCCAAAAAAAATGAATAAATTAAAAGAATCCATTTTTCGTTTTTAATTGGCCAGCTTATAATTAGTGCAAGATAAAAATAAGGATTTATATAATTAAAGAATAAAACATNATTTAATATTAGTACTTGAATAAGTATAAAGANTGGTGCTANCTTAATATATTTCGTGTAGACTTTATTCATAAATTCCTTCNTCTAATAAATTTTGTTCCTCTATTCCGTTTTTNTNTACTACATAAACATATTTTAAACTATTAAAATCCTCAAATAACTTTATCTTTATTTTATAAAATCCAGTTTCTTCTTTTTTTTCAAAATTTTTAATTGTNCCAATATTAATTTCTTCNGGATAAATATTACTGTAACTATTTGTAATAATTGTGTCTCCATTTTTTATTGGAATATGTATTGGTAAATCATTAATCGATGCACTTTNATAATCAAAACCTTCCCATTTTAAAATTCCAGTTTGCATATTTTTTTTNAAAAATATTCCGACTGCAGATTTACTATGTAATAAGGACAGAATTAGNGCATAATTTTCACTTACAGAATAAATAACACCAATTACTCCTTTATCAGTAACNACTCCCATCCCCACATTTATACCATCTTTACTACCCTTATTAATTGTCAAAAAATTATTTCGTTTAAAAACAGACTTGTTTATTATTTTAGCTGGTATGTAGTTGAAATTATTTTTGGCTACCAAATTTATTTCTGGNTAATATTCAGTCTTNTNAATAATTGAATGTAGTTTAGCATTTTCAGTAATAAGAAATTCATTAATTTTTTTTAGCCCTATATATTCTGATATTGAATTTTTGTATTCAAAAAGGAAGCCAGTATATTCAGTTGTTAAGTTAANNATTTTATTTGATTGATATTTATTGTTTTTCAGTAGTAAAGAAATAGAGATTNCTTCTATTAACATAAATATNAATAGAAAGTGATTTATTTTTATAAATCTTAAAAGATTATGCATTAATATTATTTACTATCTCATTAAGAATGTATAACTATCAGTGTTTTTTAGAGAGATCCCAGTTCCTCTCGCTACGGCTCTTAGAGGGTCTTCTGCAACATATACAGGTAATTTTGTTTTTTTTGAAATTCTTTTATCTAANCCTCTTAACATAGANCCCCCACCTGTCAGGTATAATCCTTCGTTATATATGTCTGCAGATAATGCTGGAGGCGTATTAAATAATGCATTCATTATTGCTTCTTCAATTTGCTCAATAGAGTTATTTAATGCGCCTGCAATTTCTTTATATGTAACTATTACTTCTTTTGGTATTCCACTCATTAGGTCTCTTCCATGCACCGCATAGTTGGAAGGAGGNTCTTCTAATTCTGTAAGAGCTGATCCACAATGAATTTTAATATTTTCAGCCATAATATCTCCTATTGCAATATTATGTCTTGTTTTCATATAAGTTTGAATATTATTTGTGAATTCATCTCCAGCGACTCTAATAGATTTGTCACAAACGATTCCCCCAAGAGATATAACAGCAATTTCAGTAGTCCCTCCACCAATATCAATGACCATATTTCCTTTTGGCTCAAGAACATCAATTCCTATTCCTATAGCAGCGGCCATTGGTTCGTGTATTAGCCAAACATCTTTAGCNCCTGCATGTTCAGCTGAATCAATTACAGCTCTTTTTTCTACTTCTGTTACTCCAGAAGGGATACATACAACCATTTTTAGTGCAGGAGAAAAGATACCTCCTTTCATTTTTAACATTTTAATAAATCCTCTTATCATTTGTTCTGAGGCTTGAAAATCTGCAATTACTCCATCTTTTAATGGTCGTAAAGTTTCAATTTCTTTATGTGTTTTTCCATGCATTTGCTGTGCTCTTTTACCAATGGCTACAACTTCACCTGTNCTAATATTTTTAGCTACAATAGAAGGCTGATCCACAACTACTTTGTCGTTATGAATAATTAATGTGTTTGCTGTTCCTAAATCGATTGCAATTGCTTCTTGCATNAAATCAAAAATCCCCATATATACTTAAGTTTAATGTTTAAAATGTCTTATACCCGTCATTACCATTGAAATTTTATTTTTATCACAATAATCAATTGATAATTGATCTTTAATAGAGCCACCAGGTTGAATTACAGCTGAAATCCCTGCTTCATGTGCAACTTTTACACAATCAGGAAATGGAAAAAATGCATCAGAAGCCATAACACTTCCATTTAAATTAAATCCAAATTTATTTGCTTTTTCTATAGCTTGATTTAAGGCATCTATTCTTGAAGTTTGTCCTGTGCCACTAGCTAGTAANTGTCTGTTTTTCGCTAGCACAATAGTATTTGATTTTGTGTGTTTACAAATTTTTGATGCAAATTCTAAATCTTGAATTTCATTTTGAGTTGGTTCCTTTTTTGTTACATTTTTCATATCAGAAAATGTATCTGTTTTTAAATCTTTTTGTTGCATTAGTATTCCATTTAATGCGGATCTAAATTGATTTTTTGGAAGATTAATTTGATTTTGAATCAAAATAATTCTATTCTTTTTTTCTTTCAATAAGGCTAANGCCGTTTTTTCATATGAAGGGGCAATTAGAACTTCATAAAATAGATTATTTATTTCTTTTGCAGTTTCAAAATCTATTTCTTTATTAGTAATTAAAACACCTCCAAAAGCGGAACTAGGGTCTGCGGATAATGCTTCNTNCCATGCATTTAAAAGATTTGAATTAGTTGCAACACCACAAGCATTGTTATGTTTTAAAATTGCAAANGTTGTATCACTAAATTCTTTAATAAGATTAATTGCAGCATCAATATCAAGTAAATTATTATATGATAACTCTTTCCCATTTATTTTAGAAATTAATTTTTCAAGATTACCAAAAAAATAGCCAGACTGATGAGGGTTTTCTCCGTATCTTAAAGTTTTATTTTCACGTANACTTAGCTTTAATGTATCGAATTTGTTGTTATTAAAATAGTTAAAGATATTTGAGTCATAATGTGATGATACATTAAACGCAATTTTTGCAAATTCTTTTCTTTGAGATAAATCAGAATATNGTCCTTCATTTAAAATACTTAAAAGTTCATTATAAAGTTNCATTTCTGAAACAACCAAAACATCTTTATAATTCTTTGCGGCTGCTCGAATTAAAGATATNCCTCCGANATCAATCTTTTCAATTATTTCAGATTCATTAGCTCCTGANTCTACTGTTTTTTCAAAAGGATAGAGGTCAACAATAATTAGATCAAATTTAGGTATATCATATTTTTGTAATTGTTTTTCATCCTCAACGGTATCTCTTCTCGATAAAATTCCTCCGAATATTTTAGGGTGCAATGTTTTTACTCGACCTCCTAAAATAGANGGAAATGNAGTNAGNTTNTCNACAGCGGTAACATTTACTCCTTCTTTTTCTATAAATTCTTTTGTCCCTCCAGTTGAGAATATTTTTACTGATAATTCATTNAGTTTATGTATTATAGGNNNCAATCCGTCTTTATTGAAAACAGATATTAGTACATTTTTTATTTCTCTTTTGTTGGACATCTTTTACTTTATTGCAATTTTAACTAAATACCTTAGTATTATCAGTAGAAAAACTACTAAAAAAANGGATTGTTAATAAATTNTTTTTTTTGTTGATTAAAATTAACTNTCGTAAATATTTTGGCAGGCTTTTAAAGCAACATGTNCAGAATCAATAAATAAAATTTTTAGACATAATTTTTCTTTTATTTCTTTTATTTCGCAATGGTTATTATTGAGCTTTAAATAATTTAAAACTTTTTGAAATTCATTAGAATTGTAATAATTAAGTTGTGATTTTATTGGTAAAAAAGCNCGCATAGTATTTTCTTTTAATATAATNCTTTCAAATCCAATGTTTTTCGCAATCCATTTTAATCTTAAAATATTAAATAAATTTTCAACTTCTTTGGGAATNGGGCCGAATCTGTCTTTTATTTTTACTGAAAAATTTATAATTTCTTTTTCATTATTTGTATTATTAATTTCTTTATAAAGACTAAGTCTTTCATTTACATTTGATACNTAAGAGTCAGGAATTAAAATTTGTAAATCTGTNTCAATTTGACAATCTTTAACATAAAATTTATCTTTTTTATTACTAANTAAACTATCAAATTTTTCTTGTTTTAATTCTTCAATAGCTTCATTTAAAATTTTTTGATAAGTNTCAAATCCAATATCATTTATAAAACCACTTTGGTCAGCACCTAGTAAATCTCCAGCTCCTCTTATATCTAAATCTCTCATTGCAATTTTAAAGCCACTTCCAAGCGTTGAAAACTGTTCTAGTGCATTTAGTCTTTTTCTACTTTCTTCAGATATCATATTAGTTGGTGGGCTAATTAAATAGCAAAATGCTTTTTTATTAGATCTTCCTACTCNNCCCCTCATTTGATGTAAGTCACTTAGACCAAAGTTTTGGGCATTATTAATTATTATTGTATTTGCATTTGGAATATCAACACCATTTTCAATAATAGTCGTAGANACTAAAACATCAAATTCCCCTTCAATAAATTCAATAATTAANTCTTCTAATTTAGACCCTTCCATTTGCCCATGTCCAATTTTAATTTTTGCTTNTGGGCATAAACNTTGTATTAAATTNCCAACCTCATTTATATTTTCNATTCTATTNTGNACAAAATAAATTTGACCATTTCTTTNTATTTCATACATAATNGCCTCTCTTATTTTTTCATGACTCATATTGATTATGTTAGTCTCTACTGATTGTCTGTTTGGAGGAGGAGTATTTATTATNGANANNTCTCTTGCTNCTAGTAATGAGAACTGTAGAGTTCTTGGAATTGGAGTAGCNCTTAANGTAAGCGTATCAATATTTTCTTTNATTAGTTTTATTTTATCTTTAATATTTACACCAAATTTTTGTTCCTCATCAANNATTANTAANCCTAAATCTTTAAATATTACATCTTTACTAACTAATCTATGCGTTCCAATTATGATATCNGTTTGTCCGTTTAAAATATTTTTAATAGNATTNTTTTGTTCTTTTNTTGTTTTGAATCNACTTATATAATCAATNNTACATGGAAACTTTTTGAGTCTTTTTTTNATAGTTTTAAAATGTTGNAANGCAAGAATTGTTGTGGGAACTAATATAGCTACTTGCTTNTTATCACAAACNGCTTTAAATGCNGCTCTAATTGCAACTTCTGTTTTNCCAAANCCTACATCACCGCATANAAGNCNATCCATNGGANNNCTGATTTTCCATATCNTTTTTTANNTCATTTGTNGCTTTNATTTGATCAGGTGTATCNTCAAANATAAAAGANGANTCTAATTCATGTTGTAAATATGTGTCTTNTGAAAAGGNNAANCCCTGTTTCATTTTTCTTTTTGCNTACAAGTTGATAAGATTAAATGCAACTTGTTTAACNTTTGATTTNGTTTTTTCTTTTTTCTTTTTCCATAGTTGGGAGCCTAATTGATTAATTTTTGGTNTAACCCCTTCTTTTCCTGAATATTTTGCAATTTTATGCAATGAATGAATACTTGTATAAAGTATATCTCCATGTTGATANGTTATTTTTAAAACTTCCTGATCTTTACCATTAGTTTTAATCTTATGTAACCCTTCATACTTACCTATTCCATAATCTATGTGTATAACAAAATCNCCAATTAATAAATTTGTTAATTGTTGAATTGTTATAGCTTTTTCTTTATTAAACTTAGTTCGTGTTTTATATTTATAATGTCTTTCAAATATTTCATGATCAGTATATATTGCTTGATGATTTGTGTAATCAATATATCCTTGATGAAGAGTAAAATGGATACATTCGTATTTAATTTTTTCGTTTTGATNAAATATTGCTGTAAATCTTTTTTCTTGTTCTTCTGAAGAACATAAAATAANATTTTNAATTCCTTGCNTAGTATGTTTTTGCATTTCTTGTTTTAATAAATCAAATTGTTTATTAAATCTGGTAAGAAANTCCGTATCTAATTTAACTTCATGTTGTGGAGTGAAATAGGNATGACTATTACTTTCAATAACAGTAAATTTTTCTAATACTTTAACAAATTGTTCTTTACTTGTAAATAAAGGGTTTCTATCTANATCTTTATCTTCTNTTTTTTCAAAATAATTTTTTATTGAATTTAGCGTGTATTTAATATCNTCTNNCCATACAAGTGTTGTTTTTGGAAGGTATTCTAAAAAGCAAATCTTTTTTTGTTGTATTTTTTCTAATTCTGTGTTTGGAATAATTTTGATTTCCTTTTCGTTTTGAATTGATAATTGATTATTTATTTCAAATGTTCTAATNCTTTCAATAGTAGTATCAAAAAATTCTATTCTGTATGGGTTTTNATTAGAATATGAGAAAANATCAACAATTCCTCCCCTAATTGCGTATTGACCTGGCTCTAATATGAAATCAACTTTTACAAAATTCATTTCTTCTAAAATACTTGTAAGCTTATNTANTTGAAAATTATCNTTTANGNTTAGTTNTANACTTTTATTTTGTAGTTCTTTTTGACTAATTACTTTTTCAATTACTGCTTCAGAATANGTGACAATTATNGGATTTCTACTATTATTTATTTTATTCAATACTTCAATTCTTAAAAGTGTATTTGCATTATCATTTTTTTTAANTTGATAATCTTTTTTNAANGATGCTGGAAAAAAATATATACTTTNATTAAGTAAATTNTCAATNTCATTTGCAAAATAAGAAGCACTTTCTTTATCTTTTAAAATAAAAATATTAGGNTGGTTTTGTTTTAAAATTATTGAACTTGCTGTGTATGCAAGTGAAGAGCCTATGAAACCAGTAAGTTTGATTTTATTGAACTTTTTTTCAAGAGCATATTCAATATTACTGACTTGTTTTTGTTTGCTAACAGNAAGTGTGAAATTATTTTTTACNAACAATTAAATTGATTTGATTTCATTNAACATATTNTGATACCAANTGGTAGATAAATTAAAGGGTNTCCCCCCCTTGATTCTATCAAAATTAATACAGCTTAATTTATTATTATTATCTTCATCATGACCTATAACTCCANTATTTCCTGCTAAAGCANTTTTTATTGCAAAATCAGCCATTTCAAAAATTAAATTTAAATCCTCTTGATTTGCTTTTGCAGATCTNGCGAAGTAACCACTTTTTTGTACTAAAATTTTATTTGCATTAAGTTTTTGGCCCAATTCATTTGCAAACCAAATTCCNGGATTTAATTCATCTAAANGAACATGTCCAAAAGNATCTCGAAGAATTTTTTTACCTGATTTTTCAGNTTCTTTAATTATTATATCTAAANCAGCTCCTTCNCTTAAAAAAATATTTACACAATCATTCTCTTCCATAATTTTGTTTAGTCTTGNNATTTCTTGCGTTAAATTTATTTTTTCTTCAGGTAAAAACACAGCATGNATATCCCATTTTTTTTTAGATATTCCTATTTCTTTTATNAAATTNATTTTTTTTAATCTTTCTCTNTATTTAAACGCAGTTGCAGCAGTAAGCCATCCACAATTCCTCCCCATAACTTCATGTATAATCAATTGCNTATNTGATGTAGTATTTTCATTAACAATATTTTCAAANAAAATAGCTCCTTGNTCAGCAGCTGTCCACCCTCCTAATGTTTGATTAATTGGAAATANATCATTATCTATTGTTTTAGGAAGCCCAACCACTGTTAAATTGTAATTATTCTTTTTTAAATAATTAGATAAATCAGCTGCAGTTGTATTAGTATCATCTCCACCAATTGTATGTAATATTCTTACTTTGTCTTTTTTTAATTGATTAGCAGCAATTTTCAACGGATTTTGTCCTTTTTTGATATAACCTTTTTTTATACAATCTTCTATGTTAGTTAGTTTAACTCTACTGTTTCCCAAAGGAGATCCTCCAAATTGATAGGTGTTTTCAATATTATGTATCACTGACCTTGGAAAATTTATCGATTTACCAAGTAGTAACCCCTTATAGCCATTCAAGTATCCTATTATTTCAATATTAGAATGGTTTTTAAAATATTTTTGAGTTAATCTTCCAATTGTTGCAGATAGGCAAGGAGCTAGACCTCCTGCTGTTAAAAATGCTATTTTCATATTTTTTCTTTACAATGCAAATATCTAAAAAATTAAAGTAATACCTTTTAAAATAATCTTTACTTTGTAGATTATAAATAATAAAATGTATAGAGTTTTTAAATTTGGAGGGGCATCCATTAAAGATGCTTCGAGCATTACTAATGTTAGTAAAATTTTAAAGTCATATATTGAAGATGATTTAGTAATTGTTTTTTCTGCAATAGGAAAGGTAACCAATATGCTTGAGAAAATAGTTGATGCATATTTTTACAATGAAGATGATCCATTTGCATTACTTGATGATACAAAACAGTTTCATTTAAATATTGTTGACACTTTGTTTAATGAAAAACATTCAATTCATAGCGATATAAATAATTTATTTGTTGAGATTGAATGGGTAATTGAAGATAAAGAAGTGAATGGTGACTATTCATATATATACGATCAAATTGTTTCCTTAGGGGAGTTTATTTCTACTAAAATATTAAGTACTTATTTAAATGAATGTGGATTAGAAAACAATCTTATTGATGCTCGTGATTTAATAAGAACAGATAATACATACCGAAACGCAAAAGTAGATTGGCAAAAAACAACTAATCTAATTAATTCTAACATTAAATCTAAATGGTGCATAACTCAAGGTTTTATAGGTTGTACATCTGAAAATTTTACAACTACTCTTGGTAGAGAGGGGAGTGATTTTACTGCAGCAATTCTAGCATATGCTTTACAATCAAAAAACGTTGTTATTTGGAAGGATGTTCCCGGTATGATGAATGCAGATCCTAATTTTTTTAATGACTCTCAATTAATTGATGAATTATCTTTTGATGAAGCAATTGAGCTAGCTTATTATGGTGCTAAAGTCATTCATCCTAAAACAATTCAACCTCTTAAAAAGAAAAATATCCCCTTATATATTAAATCATTTTTAAATCCTAATGGAAGAGGGACTTTAATTTCTAATAATGCTCCAATATCTAAATTGCCTTTCTATATTAACAAGAGAAATCAGATTTTAATTTCTATTTCAGATTCTTCACTTTCATTTATTATTGAGAAACATATTAGTAAAATATTTAAAATCCTTACAAAATATTCCACAAGAGTAAATATGATGCAAAACTCAGCAATATCTTTTTCTATTTGTGTGGATAATGATAAACATACTATTACATATTTAATTAAGGACTTACAGTCATCATTTAAGATTTATTATAATAAAGGCGTATCTCTTTATACAATTAGAAATTATGATAAAAGTTCAATAGAAAACATAATTCAAAATAAAATTTTATTATTAGAACAAAGATCGCGTAATACTATTCAATTCGTTTTAAAAGATTAATTCTAGAAAAAAATCAATTGTTTTTAATTTTTTTAAGTAAGATTTCAGCAATTTTCCGTTTACTTTCCTTGGTCCACCCTGCAATATGAGGTGAAAGAATTATGTTTTTATTTTGTGTGAGATAATTAAAGTGAGTTTTTGTTTCTAGTTTTGCAAAAGATGTATTTTCATTTTCTAACACATCAAGACATGCTCCTNTTACTTTNCCNCTTTTTAAATTTTTAATTAAATCACTTGTTTTTATACATTTNCCTCTNGCNGTATTTATAATGTAAATAGGTTTTTTAAATTTATTTATGTANGTGTTGTCAATTAAATAATGAGTTTCTTNNGTTAAGGGAATATGCAAGCTCAGTATATCTGCTTTTTCAAAAATATCTTGCATTGTACTACTGTACTTGTATGNTTTAAGATATTTATCATAGGTTAAAATATTTACTTTAAANCCTTCGAGTAAATTAGCTAAGGCAGAACCATTATTTCCATATCCAATTATTCCTATAGTTTTTCCNCTAATTTCAATTCCTCTGTTTTTCTCTCGATTCCAAATACCGCTACGTACTTCTTGATTTGCAATATTTAGATTNTTAAATAATGATAAAATCATNCCAAGTGCATGCTCTGCTACTGCTTGTCTATTNCCTTCAGCAGCATTATAGCATTTTATGTTTTTNTCTTCTGCATACTTTGTNTCAATATTTTCTAGTCCACTNCCNGCTCTTGCTATAAATTTTAAATTAATTGCTTTGTTAATTAATTGCTTATCAATCTTTATTCTACTTCTTAATATGACNCCATGATATTTATGTATTTTTTGTTCAATCTCAACTTTACTTAATTTATAGCANGTATCACATTTATAATTTAATTTTTCTAATTCNTNTTTGAGATANGAATGAGTTTTGTCAATAAATANAATTTTCATTATAGTATTATTTGTCCAATCCAGAAATAAATAAATAAACCCAATATNTCATTTATTGTTGTTATAAATGGGCCGGTAGCAAGTGCAGGGTCTATATTATATCGATTTAAAGTTAAAGGGATGAAGGTTCCAAATATTGCTGCAAAAATAGTAACCACAAGTAAAGAAATACTAACTGTTAGGCATAGAGGTAGATTATATCCAAGTGCTAATGCACAGCACAAAATGATAANTGAGCATATTAATCCATTANATAAACCAACTGCTAATTCTTTNATNATTTTAACAACTATATTTTCTGCTTTAATCTTTTTATTTGCAATCCCTTGCACAACAATTGCNGCAGATTGAACACCAACATTACCNCCCATTGCGGCGATTAANGGNATNAANAAAACAAGTTCGAAATTTGTTTTTAAATTAAANAAACCTATTACTAGAGCTCCAANAATTCCACCAATCATTCCTATAATTAACCATGGAATTCTAGCTTTTGTCAAGTTCCAAATAGAGTCATTACTTTCAATGTCNTCACTAATACCACTTGCAAGTTGATAATCTTTTTCTGCTTCTTCTTTNACAAAATCAATAACATCATCAATAGTAATTCTTCCAATAAGTTTTCCNAAATCATCAATTACAGGCATCGTTACTAAGTCATACTTTTGCATAAGAATTGCTACATTTTCATTTTCTTCTGATGCTTTGACNGAGATAATATTTTTATTAATAATTTTTTTTATTTCTGTATTTTTTTCAGCAAGAAGTAATTTTCTTAANGACATTAGTCCCAGTAAATTATTTTGATCATCAACCACATAAATAGTATGNACTGTTTTAATATTTTCTGCTTGCTTACGCATTTCTTTTAGGCATTGAACGGTNTTCCAATTTTCATTTACTTTTATTAACTCTTTTGCCATCAAGCTACCNGCAGTNTCTTCTTNATAATCTAGCAAGTCATTAATNTTATTTGCATGTTTTGTATTCTCAATATGCGATAATACTGCTTCTTTTTTTTGTTTTGGTAATTCTAAAATAACATCTGCNGCATCGTCTGTTTCTAAATTTTCTATTAAATCCTCTGCAATTTCTTTTGGAGTCANATCAANTAAAAGTTGTTCTCGAATATCATCATCGAGCTCAATAAGTACAGCTGCTGCTAGTTCTTCATTAGTAATTAATTTATANAAAAACTTTGCTTCTTTATTTGATATATTTTTAATTATTTCAGCAATGTCTGCTGCGTGCATTTTTTTTATAANTAGAGATAATTTATCTGTTTTTTTATTATCTATATAATCAACTANTNTTTTAATATATTCTNTATTAATATTTATTTTATTTGGCATNTTTTGTNATTAATATAAAGTCATCAATTTTGAGTTGTTCTGCTCTTAAATTTAGTAAATNTTGTATGTTTTTATTTTTTTNTAAATCTAATGATTTTAAAGAGTTTTTTATGNTTTTTCGTTTTTGGTTAAATGCCATTTTAACAATCTGTTTAAATCTTTTATTTATNGTTTTTAAATCTTTTCGTTGATTTCTGATTAATTTAATAACTCCAGAATTTACTGNTGGAGGAGGAGCAAACATGTNGGGTTCAACAGAGAAACAATATTCTACATTATAATATGTTTGAATAAGGACGGATAAAATACCTCTCTTTTTGCCCTTTTTACATGCAATCCTCTCTGCTACTTCTTTTTGAAACATCCCAACTATTTCNATTATCTGATCCTTATTTTCAAATATTTGAAANAAAATTTGTGATGAAATGTTNTAAGGAAANTTNCCAATTAAGGAAAATTTAAAAGCAAATTTTTGNGCGAGATTGATTTTGAGAAAATCATCATTAATAATAGTTAAATTTTTGTAGTGANATTTAAGATANTNTACACTTTCTCTNTCAATTTCAATAGCNTGNGTTNTATANTNATTTTCTAATAAATATTTTGTTAAAACTCCCATTCCAGGNCCTATTTCTAATACATGTTTTGTTTCTTTAGATAATAAGTCAACAATNTTTAAAGCGATTTTTTCATTTTTTAAGAAATGTTGTCCTAGAAACTTTTTTGCTCTAACATTTTGCATTATGATTTTCTTAGCCTTTTAAAAAGATTTGAAGCAAANATAAAATTTGTTAATTCTATATTATCTGATTTTATAATTTCTTCTTTACTTCCTTCCCACCATAATTCACCTCTGTGAATAAATGCAATATTTTCTCCAATTTGNATCACAGAATTCATNTCATGTGTATTTANTATAGTTGTAATATTATATTCTTCTGTAATTTCTTTAATTAAATTATCGATNACTATTGNTGTTTTTGGATCAAGTCCAGAATTTGGNTCATCACAAAAAAGNTATTTAGGTTGCATTACAATTGCTCTCGCAATTGCAACTCTTTTTTTCATNCCNCCACTAATNTCAGAAGGCATTAGGTTATTTTTATTTTCAAGATTTACTCTNTTTAAACAAAAATTTACTCTGGACTTCATTTCTTCTTCATTTTGATTAGTAAACATAGTTAATGGAAACATTATATTTTCTTCAACTGTCATATANTCGTAAAGAGCTCCACCTTGAAATAACATACCAATTTCTTGACGTAATTTNCTTGTTTGTTTNGTCTTCATTTTGCNNACATCTTCGCCATTAAAGAGAACTGTNCCATAATCATGTTTATATAATCCAACTAAAATTTTAATTAANGTAGTTTTACCAGAGCCACTTTCTCCAATAATAAGATTCGTTTTNCCNTCTTTAAAAATGAAAGATACATTTTTAAGAACTTCATTCTTTTCAAATTTTTTNTGAATATTTTGTATTTCTATCATGCTAAAATGATTTTTGTAAGAATAAAGTTGAAGACAAGTATAAAAATGCTACTGTATACAACAGCCTCAGTACTTGATTTTCCAACTGAAATTGCACCNCCTTTAGAATGATATCCAAAATAAGAAGATATAGANGATACNAGAAAAGCGAAAAANAAAGTTTTAANTATAGCATATGTNATATAAAACGGAATNAATTCATATTGTAGNCCATAAAGAAAGTCAGATGTTGTAANATCTACAGATAATCCCCCAACCCACGCTCCTATCATGCCAATAGCCATNCTTAAAATAACTAAGCAAGGGAAAAAAAATAGTGAGGCAATAATTTTTGGAAGTATAAGAAAAGAAGCAGAATTAACACCCATGATCTCCAAAGCATCTATTTGTTCACTTACTCTCATGCTTCCAATTTCTGAAGCAATACTAGAACCCACTTTACCAGCAAGTATTAAAGATATCATTGTTGGAGAAAATTCAAGAATTAATGAATCTCTACTTGCTAATCCAATTAAATATGTTGGTAATAAAGGGTTTTGTAAATTCAATGCAGTTTGAATACTTACTACACCTCCAACAAAAAAGGAAATAAATAAAACTATTCCTATTGANTGAAGACCTATTTTTTCTAGTTCTAAAATTAATTGTTTCNTAAANGCTTTTGGTTTTTCNGGNAAGCTAATAACTTTTTTCATCATTATAAAGTANAAGCCAATATGTTTTAATAGTTTTAGCATTTAATAATATTAATTAATAAATTTGCATCATTATGAAGTTACAAAAGTATCATCTTTTATTAATAATTATTTTATTTACNCTTACTTCTTGCTCCATATCTAAGAAAAAGCCATGTAATACATGTCCAANNTTTTNTTTAAATAAATAAAATGCTAATTTATTTTTTNAGCCTCATAATAATTTNATTTAATTTTTTTTATAAAATTTGATTAAAATGGACACTATTTGGATGTTTATTNTAGATAATTTAGANGCAACCGGAACTATTGGTGGTTATGTNTCAATTTCTATTATTGGATTTGCTATTTTTAATTGTTTTTTAATTAAAAAACGNAATAAATTAGCTGCTGAAATAGGCCCNAAATGGACCCATCCAATTATTGGTTCATTTTTAGGAGCGATACCTGGATGTGGAGCAACAATTGTAGTTGCNTCACTTTATAAAAATAAAAAAATCTCTTTTGGAGGTTTGTTTGCTGCGTTTATTAGTACACTTGGAGAAGGTTCATTTGTCTTGTTGGGCGCTTCTAATGAATCTGATGTNNCGGCGAACTTAAAAGCATATGCAATAATTACTATTTTTGGTTTTATTGCAGGTATTTTGTTTGGCTTTTTGTGTGATATTTTAAACTTTANANGNANNNTCTCAAATAAANATCAAAATAATTTTAAATATAAAGAGAATGNAAAAAAATCTAATAATGATGANATAAACCAAAAAGATCATGTATTACAAATTATAGGTTTTTATGTAATTATGTTAATGGTGATATTTTTGGCACCTGGCTCTGTCATGGCCTTTTGGGGTGGTGGTATAGAAGTTATCTCTGAATTAACATTATATGTTTCCATAGCTCTTACAATTTCTTGCATATTGTATTATTTTATGAATGAATTTATAATTAAGTCTAATAACTGTCATTGTGAAGAAGACAATTTTAAATCAACTATGTTACATGCTGTTAAAGATGTCTCAATGGTTGTAACATATGTTTTTATTGGTTTGTTGATTGCCAACTACATTATTGATATAATTGTTGGGCCTGAAATTTTTGAAGAATGGATGAAATCTTCAGATTATATTTTGATTTTATTAGCTGCAGTTATAGGTTTTATACCTGGATGTGGTGGGATGATTACTGTTGCAGCAGCATATATAACAATTAATAATTTTCCTATAGCAGCCTTGATTGCAGCAGCTGTTGCAACAAGTGGTGATGGAATTTTTCCTTTATTCGCTCAAAATAAAAAAGATGGATTAATTGTTTCTTTATTTGGATTAGTAGTTGCTTTAATCGTTGGTTATCTTGCTTTAGTATTAGGTTTAAATTAATTCAAATAACTAATTCTATGTGTGTTTTTGCTAAATATGTTCCAGAAAATAGTGTTAAAATTTTAAAATCCTGGATTGAAGAGTTAGATATTGATATCAAGATTATAACTCCAAGAAAAACAAAGTTGGGAGATTTTAGATATAGTAATGGTAATTCATTAATTACCATCAATAATAATCTAAATAAATATTCATTTTTAATTACATTAACACATGAAATAGCACATGCATTTATATTTTCTAAATATAAAAATACTGTTTTACCTCATGGGAAAAGATGGAAATTAAAGTTTAGGTCGATGTTGTTGAATTTTCTTAACCCGACTTGTTTTCCTGATGACATTTTAATTGCATTAAGTAGATTTTTGATTAATCCTAGAGCATCTACATATTCAGATTATAATCTAACAATGGTATTAAAAAAATATGATAAGTGTAATTCAAAATTTATTGTAGATTTAGAACAAGGAGATATTTTTAAAATCTCTAGCGGTAAAATTTTCGTTAAAGGAAAATTAGCTAGAAAAAGATTTAAATGCACTGAATTAAAAACAAATAAAGTTTATTTATTTCACCCATACGCAGAAGTTCAAAATATGTAATTTGAGAAATATTGTACTTTTGCAAAAATTCTATTTTCAAAAATAAATTAAAATGAATAAAGATAACTATGCTGTAATAATGGCTGGAGGAATTGGTTCAAGATTTTGGCCAATGAGTAGAGAGGAATTTCCTAAACAGTTCCTAGATATATTAGGTACAGGTAAAACATTAATTCAGCAAACTTTTCATAGGCTTAAAAAGATATGTCCTAAGGAAAATATTTTAGTTTTAACAAATATAAAATATAGAGATTTATGTTTAGAGCAATTACCCGAATTACATATAGATAATATAATTTGTGAGCCTACAATGAGAAATACAGCTGCTTGTATAGCTTATGCATCTTTTAAAATATATGATTTAAATACTAAAGCTAATATAATTGTTGCCCCTTCAGATCATTTAATTTTACAAGAAGAAAATTTTTTATGTTTAGTAAATAATTGTTTGGAAGTTGTTTCTAAACATGATATTTTGCTGACACTAGGGATTACCCCTTCAAGACCTGAAACAGGATACGGCTATATACAATATACTTCTGAAACTTTACAAACATTTGATAAAATCTTTAAGGTAAAAACATTTACTGAAAAGCCAAATCAAGAGCTTGCTGTTAATTTTTTAAATAGTGGTGATTTTCTTTGGAACTCTGGTATGTTTATATGGAGTGTAAAAAGCATAATACTTGCATTTAGGAAACACCTTAGAGATATATATGAGATTTTTGAAGACGGAAAGAATTTTTTTAATACTAATCAAGAAAAGGAATTTATTGATAGAGTTTATCCTGGCTGTAAAAATATTTCCATTGATTATGGCATAATGGAAAAGTCACATAATGTCTATGTTGTTCCTTCAGAATTTGGATGGAGTGATCTTGGTACATGGGGGGCTTTGTCAAATCATATAAAGCTTGATGAAAACGGTAATGCTATTCAAGGCAATAATACTGTTTTGTATCATTCTTCCGATAACATAGTGAAATTCCCAAATGACAAATTAGTTGTATTATATGGATTAAATGGCTTCATTGTTGTAGAAAATGAAGGCGAATTACTTATTTGCAAACGAGATGACGAGCAAGAAATAAAGAATATTGTCTCACAGCTCAAAAGGTGAGGGCATATATTTGATTATCAAATATTTATGTTGAACCTTTTGGTGTAAAATATTTTGTTATATTTGCCCCCTTAAAAAATATTAATTATGAAAAAATTTTTACAAGTATTTCTGATTGCTTTAATTTTTAGTTCATGTAGTAATGTCATAGTTCCTTATTACACAACTGTTGATAAAATTACTGAAGTAGACCCAGGAATGTCAAAAGATCAGGTTGTTGAAACACTAGGTATAGCTCCATATGAAATTTTTCATGGAATTGAAGGTGGATGTGAAATTCATCAATTTAAGTACAAGCATAAAGAAATTAGTCATGGTACATTAAATTCATACTCTAGCAACAACAATGGTGCAGAGCGTTTTGTTGATCCGTCAAATCTTTATATTTATTATAGAGATGGTAAGGTTGAATCATTAGTTACTGATGCTGGTAAGAAGGGCGGCTCTATGGTGTTAAGTTTTGCCAAAGAATTACAAAGTGCATGTGATGGACCAGAGCCTGTAGAAGTTATTTATGGATGTATGGATAAAAAATCACTTAATTATGATAAAAACGCTACTGAGCAAAGAAATACACCGATTGTTGAGTCTGGTACAGTTTTAACAATTGGAGATTGTGAATATTGTATTTGTGATTATAAACCAAATAAAAAATATGACCCTGTAAAAAATTGTGGAGAAAGATGTATTCCTATTAATAAACCTAAAAAGGAGAAAACTAAAAAGGAAAAAACACAAGTTGAGTTACTAGGTTCGGAGTGTACATTATGTGATTTAGCTGAAAAGGAGAATGCTCAAATTAATATAGATTTGACTCATAAAAGTGGAAGACTATGGAACCGAAATTTTAATTTGAATGAATATATTTCAAAGGTTTTAAATGGGTTCAAAGTACAGAAAGTGAAGTCTAACAATAAAAACAACTAATTATCATGAAGAATATAATAACATTATTAATAATAGCTTTTGCTTTCTCATCAACAGCGCAAGAGTCTATTCCGGAATATACAACAATTGATAAGTTGTATAAAGTTAGCCCAGGTATGACAGAAGATGAAATTACTTCTATTTTAGGTATACCTCCTTATGATGTATATCATGATGTTGCTAATAATTGCAAGGTTTTAGTTTGGCATTATAGACATAAGCATCATGCGATACCATCTCAACAGCAAAACACAAAAGCTTCTTTAGGTGGAGGTAAAACAACATATATAAATGCTGAAAAAGTATACATGACATTTTCAGAAAACGATAAAAAGTTAATAAATTATTTTACTGATCAAGGAAAGAAAAGAAGTATTAGTTTAATTAATGCTGGAAGAGAGCTACAAGAGGTGTGTAATAACCAGGGGAACATCAATATTAAAGGAAATACTAATGATAAAACAATTATTAGATCGTTAAATCACCATAGATATGGAGCTTTTTTTAAGCTTGGACTTGATCAAAACCCTGATGGTGGCTCAGATATATTAATTGGAGGACAATATAGATATATTTTTAAGCCATATACAAATCAAAAAAGTCTTTCTGCTGAAGCAAAATTACTTTTTAATTTGATTGGCAAGGAAACTGACCCAAGAGAATATTTAAATGATAATGGAGATTCAGTTTCTGTAGACCTTTGGGCTGATCATTTAATTATTTCTATTCCAATGTATGTAAGTTATAATTATAAAAGCTGGTCAATTGGAGCAGGATTTCATTTAAATATCGGCAATGAAGGAGTTTCAGAAGACGTAGATGTTTCTCAACAAGGAGAAAAAGCAGGATATGATTATGGTTTTGCTGTACCTGTTCTTAAATTAGCTTATAATTTATACGATAAAGTAAATATTGAGTACAATTATGACTTATCTGGAAACTCACAAGGATCATTAGGAGTTGGTTATTATTGGAATTTTTAAAAATTTAAATAAAGAAAAATAAGATAAAAAAAGCCGAGGATAACTCGGCTTTTTTATTTATGTTTTTTTACGTCTTACATATTTTATATATCTCCACACATTTTTTCAGGCTTGACCCATTCATCAAACTCTTCACCTGATAAATATCCCGATTTAATACTTTCTTCTCTAAGTGTTGTGTCATTTTGATAAGCAGATTTAGCAATTTCTGCAGCTTTTTCATATCCAATTTTAGTGTTTAATGCTGTAACTAACATCAGTGAATTATTAAGATTTTTCGTGATATTTTTTTGATTAACTCTTATATCTTTAATGCAATTTTTTTCAAACGAAAAACATGCATCACCTATTATTCTAGCAGATTGTAATATGTTAGCAGCAATCATTGGTTTAAATACATTTAATTCAAAATGTCCCTGCATACCGCCAACAGCAATTGCCGTATCATTGCCTATAACTTGGGCGCATACCATTGTAACAGCTTCACATTGTGTTGGATTTACTTTTCCTGGCATTATAGATGACCCTGGCTCATTTGATGGTAGTATTATTTCTCCAATACCACTTCTTGGACCAGAAGCTAAGAGTCTAATATCGTTTGCTATTTTATTTAATGAAACTGCGGTTTGTTTGAGCGCTCCATGACTTTCTACAATTGCGTCTTGTGAAGCTAAAGCTTCAAATTTATTATCTGCAGTTTTAAATGGAAGACCTGTGAATTTTTGGATAAGTTTTGCAACCTTATCAGCATATCCTTTAGGAGTATTAATTCCAGTTCCTACTGCTGTACCTCCAAGGGCAATTTCTGACAAATGAGGTAGTGTATTGTTAAGTGCTTTTAATGCATACATTAATTGAGAATAATATCCAGAGAATACTTGACCTAGAGATAGAGGTGTGGCATCCATCATATGTGTTCTGCCAATTTTCACAATTTTTTTAAATTCAGATGCTTTTTTTTCTAAAGTTTTTTGAAGTATAGTGATGCCAGGAATTGCAATTTCATGTATACATTTGTACGACGCAATGTGCATTGCTGTAGGAAATGTATCATTTGAACTTTGTGATTTATTTACATCATCATTTGGATGAATTATTTTATGAATATCACTAAGTTTGCCACCATTAATTACATGTGCTCTATTTGCAATAACTTCATTTATGTTCATGTTAGTTTGCGTACCACTTCCTGTTTGCCATATAACTAATGGAAATTGTTCATCATGTTTTCCTTCTAATATTTCATCACAAACTATTGAGATAAGTTCACATTTTTCTTTTGAAAGAACCCCTAGTTCTGTATTTGCATGTGCTGCAGCTTTTTTTAAATATGCAAATCCACAAATAATTTCAATAGGCATACTTCCTGAGCTACCTATTTTAAAATTATTTATACTTCTTTGTGTTTGTGCTCCCCAATATTTCTCACTAGGAACGTTTACTTCACCCATTGTGTCTTTTTCTATTCGGTATTTCATTATAAAATATTTTGATATTCTTTTTACTTGTTGTTACTTTGTGACAAAATTAATCATTATGAAACTTATTGGCTTTTTAATTTTTATATTTATTTTTTTGATGGCCTTTTGGTGCTTGCTTTTCCTTGCTAGTGTAGTGCCATATTTCATATATGTATGGTTTAGGGAAGGGAAAATTGATGATGAAAACATTCCCTCTTAATTAAATAAATCTATAACTTTTTTTATATCTCTTCCTAAAATAGCTTTATTTTTAGTTATTATAATTGGTCTTTGAATTAATCTAGGATTATCCGCCATAATATTAATTATATCTGTATCTGTAAGTTTTTTGTTTTTATATTTTTCTTTCCATACTACCTCATTAGTTCTAACTAAATCTATTGGCTTTAATTTAAGTTTTGTTAATATGGAAGATATTTCTTTGTTTGAGAGTTTTTCTTTTAAATATTCAATTACTTTAAAATCTTTTTGTTGACTTTTTATTATTTCTAATGCTTCTCTGCTTTTACGACATCTATTATTATGATATATTTTCATTTTTTTAGATTAATTATTGACTGTTTTCTACTAATTAAAAAATTACTTCTGTCCAAATTCCATTAAGTATGATTTAATAAAGGGATTGATATCTCCATCTAAAACAGCTTCTGGATTAGTAGTTTCATAATTTGTTCTAATATCTTTAACCAATTTATAAGGATGGAGGACATAATTTCTAATTTGTGAACCCCATTCTATTTTTTTCTTAGAATCATTTAATTTATTTTTTTCTTCTTGTATTTTTCTAATCTCAAGTTCATAAAGTTGAGATTTTAATAATTGTAATGCTTTTGTTTTATTTTCTAATTGTGACCTCGATTCAGAATTTTCAATTGTTATTCCTGTTGGTTTATGCTTTAATCTTACAGCAGATTCTGTTTTATTTACTCCCTGTCCTCCTGCTCCACTAGCTCTAAATGTATCCCAACTAACATCAGAGGGGTCTATTTCGATTTTTATACTCTCGTCCGCTAAAGGATAAACGAAGACAGAGGCAAAAGAAGTATGTCTTTTTGCATTAGAATCAAAAGGGGATATTCTTACTAATCTATGTACACCATTTTCACCTTTTAGATGGCCAAAAGCAAAATCTCCCTCAAACTCTAATGTTACTGACTTAATTCCGGCGGGTTCAGCTTTTTGAAAATCAATTGTCTTAACTTTATAATTATTTTTTTCCCCCCACATCATATACATACGCATAATCATTTCAGCCCAATCTTGACTTTCTGTACCACCTGCTCCAGGGGTTACCATCATTATTGCTGTTAAATTATCTTCAGTAGAGCTTAACATATTTTTGAATTCTAAGTCTTCAATACATAGTATTGTATTTTTTAGCTGAGACTCTATTTCTTTTTCTTCTGCATCAAGTTCAATTAACACTTCAAGATCTTCAATATTTTTTGTCACTAAATTATATAGTTTTATCCATATTTTTAATGTACTAATTTCTTTTAAAATTTTTTCTGCTTCTTTTGGACTATTCCAAAAGTTCTCTAGATGAGTTTTATCTTCTAAAATAGTCAATTCCTTCTCTTTATTACTAATCTCAAGAACCCTATATAATTCTTTTTTTCTTAAAACAAGATTTGATATATTTTCTTTAATTCCATTCATAGTTTAAATCTTGTTGTTTTTTTGCTTAATTCTATCCCAAACTAGGTTGCTTTCATATCCTTTGTTTATTAAAAATGAAGCTATCTTATTATTTTTTATAAAAATATTTTTTTCTAATGTATTTTCTTTTTTCTTTTTATATATTTTTTCCATTGTTTCAAGGTAAGAAAACTCATCAATTTCATTTAAACCTTCTAAAATACAATTATTTGATATGTTTTTGTTTTTTAATTCATATTTTATCTTATTTTTTCCCCATTTTTTTATATTAAATTTTCCTCTGCAAAAGGATTTAGCATACCTTAGTTCATCTATATAACTTTCTTGAATTAAAATTTCCAGTATATAATCTTGACTATTTTTTGTTAATCCCCAATGTTTTATTTTTTTAATTATGTCTTGCTGACATCTATCTTGAACACTACAATATTTTTTCAATCTTTCAATAGCAATCTTGATATCATATACGCGATTATTTGTCATACATCAAAAATACAATTAATCAGATTAAATGCTAGTTTTGCAATGTGAAAAATAGAAAAGCAATATATCTACTTTTTTTAGCAAATATTATATCAGGTATGGCACAAGGTATCAGTATGTTAGCAATTCCATGGTACTTTGCTGAAGTTTCTCGAACTGATTTTTTCTGGAATTTTTATTTAATTATTACATTTATCACTCTTTTTTGGGGTATTTATGCTGGTACTTTAATTGATAGATACTCAAGAAAAAAATTATTTATTATAATTAATTGTGTATGTGGGCTATTAATTGGAAGTATTGCCTTCATTGGGTCTGGCTCAAATTTAGAAATTAATTCATCTGATATTTTAGTAGTTTTAGTATTTGCAATCACAATATTCAATTATAATGTTCATTATCCCAATTTATACGCATTCGGTCAAGAAATTACAGAGCCAAAATATTATGGCAAATTAAATTCTTATATTGAGGTTCAAGGTCAAGTAACATCTGTACTTGCAGGAGCATTTGCTGCTATTCTTTTAACAGGTACAGAAAATCAAATTTTACAAATTGGAGGAATTACCTTTAATCTTCCTTTTGAAATACAAAAATGGAGTATATATGATATTTTTTTACTTGATGCAACTACATATTTGTTTGTGATTTTGATATTTTCATTTATAAAATATACTCCAATTTCAAAAGAAAAAAAACATACGGATGGAATTATAAATAGGTTGAAAGGAGGTTTTTTATTTCTTAAAAGGGAGCCAATTATTTTTGTTTTTGGCTTAGCATCTTATATGCTATTTGCATTTACTATTGTTGAAATTCATGTTTTGTTGCCAGATTATGTGAAAAACTTTTTAATAGCTGAGGGTAATGTTTTTGCTTCTGCAGAAATTTATTATTCTTTTGGAGCTATTTTTTCTGGCTTATTGATTTTAAGATTATTTAAAAAAGTTAGGACAGTATTTGCAGTTATTATTCTCATGTCAATAGCTTCTTTGTCATACTATTATTTAGTGTTTGTTGACTTTTTATGGTATTTCTTTTTGGCAAATTTTTTGATTGGTATTACAAATGCTGGTGTGCGAATTTTAAGAACCACTTATATTTTTAATCATGTGCCAAATAATTTAATTGGAAGAGCTAATTCTGTATTTGGGACTTTAAATATTGTGGTACGCATGTTGCTTATTGGTATTTTGTCTTTTTCTTTTTTTCAGATTTCAGACAATATTAGATATGGTTTTTTTGTAGGTTTATGCTTAATGTTACTATCTATAGGTGTTTTGTTTTTATGGTCAAAAAAGATAGTTTCTTCTGAAGAAAAAACACAATTTAATTAACAACTGTATATTGTAAAAGATGTAATCTTTCATCAGCAGTAATTAGAATTTTACGTTTAAATTTTTTACTCCATTTTGTACTAATAGAAGATTTAAACCAACCTTTTTTTTGATTAAGATATGATGCTGTAAAAGGATGAGTTGATATGTGAATAGACCCCTCATGCTCTGAAATTAATTTATTAATTTTAGTTTCTATTTTATCAACCAAAAGTAAGCTCGAATCAATTTTACCATTTCCGGAGCACATAGGACAGCTTTCATTAGTATCAATATTCATGACTGGCTTTACTCTTTGTCTTGTAATTTGAACTAAGCCAAATTTTGTAGGTGGGAGAACATTGTGTTTTGCTTTATCTTTTCTCATAAACTCCTTTAGTTTCTCGGTAAGAATAAGTCTGTTTTTTTCTTCTTTCATATCAATAAAATCAACTACAATTATCCCTCCCATATCCCTCAAGCGTAGTTGTCTTGCAACTTCATGTGCTGCTTCTAAATTTACAATTAGTGCATTTTCCTCTTGGTCTTTTTTTGCATCAACTTTTTTTCCACTATTAACATCAATTACATGAAGAGCTTCAGTATGTTCAATAACAAGATATACTCCTTTTTTCATTGTTACATTTTTTCCAAAAGCACTTTTTATTTGTTTTGTTACATTAAATTCTTGAAAAATAGGAATTGATTTTTTATATAGTTTTACATTTTTTTCTTTTTCTGGAGCAATTTTTGAAAGGTATTCTTGTAATTCAGTTTTTAATTGATCATTATTAACATGTATTTTGTTAAATTTTTCACCTAGAAGATCTCTTAAAATAGTTGATGCTTTATTGAGTTCTCCATGAATTTTACTTTTTGGCTTAGCATTTTTTAAATTTTTAGTTATTAGTTGCCATTTTTTGTAAAGGTTTTTTAAATCTCTATCTAACTCAGCAACTTTCTTGTCTTTAGCTACAGTTCTGATTATTACTCCAAATCCATGAGGTTTTATACTTCTTATTAATTTTTTTAGTCTAGATTGTTCTTTGGAATCATCTATTTTTTGTGATATTGATACTTTATCAGAAAATGGAAGTAAAACCATATATCTTCCAGCTAAAGAAATTTCAGATGTAAGTCTTGGGCCTTTTGTTGAAATAGGCTCTTTAGAAATTTGTGTTAACAATAGATCTCCATTTTTTATTACATTATTAATTGCACCTTTTTTATCTAATGTCTTTTCCTTTTTAAAATTTTTTAATGAAGCAGTATTTAGTTTTTGATTTATTGCTTGATGTGTAAACTTTTTGTATGAATTATAATGGGCTCCTAAATCTAAATAATGTAAAAAACCATCTCTTTCATATCCGACATTTACAAATGCGGCATTCAATCCGGGAACAGTTTTTCTAACTTTCGCTAAATATATATCTCCAACAGAAAAATCATTATCATGTTTTTCTTTGTGAAATTCAATAAGAAGACCATCACGTAAAAGAGCTAACGCTACTTCAGTTGGCCTTGAATCGATAATTAAATCATATTTCATGCCTTTTAAATTTTAGGGAATTTGAAAAACTAAATTTTATTTAGATTTATGTCTATTCTTCCTAGATCGCTTTTTACGTTTGTGAACAGCTATTTTTAACCTTTTCTTTTTTTTAGCTCCTGCCATATATTATTTTTTTTCAATAAAACAGAAATTTATTTAATATTTTGTTTCACTTTTTCAACAAAAGTTTTTGAAGGTTTGAAAGCTGGTATATGATGTTCAGGGATTATAATCGTTGTATTTTTTTTAATATTTCTTCCAGTTTTTTCCGCTCTCTTTTTTGCTCTAAAAGTTCCGAATCCTCTTAAATAAACTGCTTCATCCATTGATATTGAGTTTTTTATTTCACTCATCAATGACTCAATCACTGCCAACGTAGTAAGTTTTTCTATACCTGTTACTTCTGATATTTTACTAGCAAGTTCTGCTTTCGTCATTTCTGTTTGTTTGTTTTAATTTTGTTCATTAATTTCGAGGCGCAAATATATCTAAAATAATTTGTCAGACTATTTAATATGGTCAATTTTTTTAATTTTAACTTTTTCTTTAAATTAATTGTTTAAATGAGTTTCTCTAAGAATTTATTAGGATGGTATGATGTAAACAAGAGAGAATTACCTTGGAGAGAAACAAAAGATCCTTATGTTATTTGGATTTCAGAAATAATATTACAACAAACAAGAGTAGATCAGGGGTTGCCTTATTTTTATAAATTTATTAACGCATTTCCTTCTATAGTAGATTTAGCAAACGCGAAAAATGAAGATGTATTAAAAGTGTGGCAAGGCTTAGGGTATTATTCTAGAGCTAGAAATCTGCATTTTACTGCAAAACATATTATTGAAAAATATAATGGAGTTTTCCCTTCAAATTATAAAGAAATTTTATCTCTTAAAGGAGTTGGAATCTATACTGCTTCAGCGATATCTTCTTTTGCATTTAACCTTCCATATCCAGTAGTAGACGGAAATGTTGTAAGAGTATTAAGTAGAGTTTTTGGTGTTGAAATCCCTTTTGAATCATCCGCTGGTAAGAAACAATTTTATAGTCTTGCAAATAAATTGATAGATAAGAGAAAACATTCTAAATATAATCAGGCAATCATGGATTTTGGGGCAACATGTTGTACTCCAAAGTTACCTAAGTGTGATAATTGTCCATTTATTTTAAGTTGTAATGCATACATAACAAATAATATAAATAACTTACCTGTTAAGAAAAAAAAGATAAAACAAACAACAAGATACCTACATTATTTTATAATAAATGACAAAGATAGATTTGTATTATCAAAAATTAACAATGGTATTTGGAATGGAATGTATCAATTTCCATTTATAGAATTTGAAAAAAAAATTAATCAATGTGAATTATTTGAAACTTTAAATTGGAAAAGTTTTTTTTTAGGCTATAAATATGAAGTGCTTTCATCATCTGATGAGTATAATCATAAGTTGTCTCATCAAAGGATTAATTCTGTATTTTGGTTTGTTAATATTGATAATTTTAGTAATAATAAATTTAAATATTTTAGTAAACATGAAATAAGAAAGCTTCCAATTCCAAGACTAATTGATAAATTTATGAATGATTATAAATTGATTTAGAAATTATGTATATTTGTTTAAGTATAAAATAATTAAAAAATAATATATGTCGGGCGTTAACAAAGTAATTTTAGTAGGGAATTTAGGAAAAGATCCAGAAGTAAGATATTTAGACAGTGGTGTTGCTGTAGCAAATTTTTCATTAGCTACAACTGAAAATTATAAAAATAAAGAAGGCGAACGTGTTAGTCAAACAGAATGGCATAATATTGTTTTTTGGAGAGGATTAGCTGAAGTTGCAGAAAAATATTTAAAAAAAGGTGATAGTGTGTACGTTGAAGGAAAAATTAGAACCAGAAAATGGGAGGATAAGGAAGGTAATACCAGATACAGTACTGAGATTTTAGCTGATAATATGACAATGTTAGGCAAAAAAAATCCTAAGGAAACTGCAAATCAAGAATTCTCTTCAAATGAAAAATTAGAATCAAATGATCAAGATGATTTGCCATTTTAACTTAAATTTTATTTAATTGGAAGACGTAGTCCCCATCAATTTTTTACTTTCTATTTTTCATGGTATTGAGGTAAATTTATTTACTTTCGACGTTATAGTTTGTATAATAATAATATGCATTCTATTAATTTCATCTGCTTTTATCTCTGCTTCGGAAGTAGCATATTTTTCTTTATCAGCATCTGATAGACAGAAGATAAATAATAATAATGTACATAATTTACTTAAAAACCCAAATAGATTACTTGCTACAATTTTAATTGTTAATAATTTTATTAATGTTGGAATTGTTGTAATGTCATCGTATCTTACCTCTATAGCAATTTCATTTCCTAAAGATTCTATATTAGAATTTTTTTTTCAATTTATAGTTATTACATCCTTGCTTTTATTATTTGGAGAGATTTTACCAAAAGTTTATGCTAATAATAATGCTATTTCATTTTCTAAACGAATGAGTAAATTATTGTTCTTTTTTAATAAGTTGGTATATCCTATGAGTTATTTATTAGTTAACATGACTAAATTTATTGATAAACAATTAAAAGGAAGACAAAAGAAAATTTCTGTTGAGGACTTGTCAAAAGCTCTTGATATTACTGAACATGAAAGTAAAGAAGGAGAAAGAAGAATTTTAAGGTCAATTGTTGAATTTGGTAATATTGATGTGAAAGAAATAATGAAATCAAGAGTTGATATCTCAGCTATAGATAAATCTTGTAATTTCACAAAGGTTTTAGAAATAATATTAAGTTCGGGTTTTTCTAGAATACCTGTTTTTGATCAGCAAATTGACAAAGTAATAGGTATTTTATATATAAAAGATTTATTACCTCATTTAAATGAAAATTCAAATTTTTGTTGGAATAATTTATGTAGAACACCATATTTTGTACCTGAGACTAAAATGATTAATGTTCTATTAAAGGAATTTCAATCACAAAAAAATCATTTAGCAATTGTTGTTGATGAATATGGTGGTACATCTGGGTTGGTTACTTTAGAAGATGTTTTAGAAGAAATAGTTGGAGAAATTAATGATGAGTTTGATATTGAAGATAATATATATTCTGTTTTGGATAATTATAATTATATTTTTGACGGTAAGATATCAATAAATGATTTTTTGAAAATAGTTAAAGTTGATTTAGACATTTTTGATAATGTTTCAGGTGAATTTGATAGTTTAGCAGGTTTGGTATTAGAAATGCATGGAAGTATGCCAAAAGTTGGTGCTGTTTGTCAACTGTATCCATTTACCTTTAAGGTTGAGTCTGCAGATTTAAGAAGAATAAAAAGATTAAAGGTTACTATTGATGAAAAATAAAAGTTTTTTTTTGTTTACATTATTATTTTTTTTTATTAACTGTTCAAATAATAATTATTCACCTGTACCAAGAGCATATTTTAAATTTCATTTTCCAGAGAAACAGTATGAAAAAGTAAATTTTGAAGATAATTTTTTATTTGAAAAACCTCTTTATAGTCATTTTAATTATATAGATAAAAGAAGTTTTGATTTAGAGTTTAAAAAATTTAATGCTATTCTTCATTTTTCATATTACCCATTGCAAAATAATTTATCAGAACACATTAATTACTCAGATTACTTAGCTTATCAACATGATTTTGTTGCTGATGCTATTTCTGAAAAGATATATACAAATAATCAAAAAAAAGTTTATGGACTATTATATAATTATGATGGGGCAACAGCAACATCTACACAATTTTATTTAACTGACAGTATAAATCATTTTGTTAGAGGAGCTTTATATTTTAATTTTGAAGTTACAGATTCTATCGACCCAATAAATAAATTTTTGCACGAAGATGTGCGTTATATTATTGAATCATTTGATTGGAAATAAAAATTATTTTATTATGATTTTTTTTTCAACACTTCCATCATCATAAATATATATAACAGTGGTGTTTGTTTTACTTATATTTATTTCTCTACCAAGTAAATCAATAATTTTTAATAATTTTTTATCGACATTTAAATTTTCTGAAATATTTGTATGTGAACCACATAAATTATGATTTAACATGTTTGGTCTATATTGATTTATTGCAGCTATCATTCTTGCTTTTTGACCTTCTGTAAATAAATTCATGCATGCATCGTTTGTATAGTCCATATAGTTCATAAACATATCTCCATAGCTTGTATTACAAGCTGCAGCATTATGAGGAAACCCTGGACAATTATAATTTTCTTCTTCTTGATTTGGAGTGTCAGCTATGTTGTCATCAGCATTACAGCCAAAGGAACCCCAGGAGTCACCCCATACGTGATCTAGATTAAGCCAATGACCAATTTCGTGCGTAGTTGTTCTNCCTTTATTGTATGGAGGCTGTACAGTTCCTATTGATCCAAANTATTTATATCCAATTACTACTCCATCTCCATCTCCAATCCAATTGCTAGGAGGTGTTGCGTANCCCAACAGGCCACTTTCTAAGTCACACACCCANATGTTAAGATAATCATCATTGGGCCAGTCATCAGCTCCTCCCAATGAACTTGTGTGAATGTCATTATTCATCCCAAATGAACCATGATTTGTTTGNACTCTATTTATTCCATTTGTTGGCAAGCCATTTGGGTCTATTTTTGCTAAACAAAATTCAATTTCACAATCAGCNGCAATTGACTGCCAAACACTNGGAGTATTAATTTGGTCAATATTATTTCTTCTATAATCCTGATTTAGTANATTTATTTGTGATTCTATTTGAGCATCAGAAATATTTTGATTACTANTACTCCATACAACGTGCACAACGACNGGTATTTTGATGATTGACTTATTTCTATTACTATAGTTTTCTTCAATCCATGTGTCTGTTTCTTGATTTACATTCCTTCTTTTTTCTTTGTATACATGATAATTGCTTTCCCNTTCTNTTGTGATTTTAACAGTACCGCAACGCTCTTGTGAAATTAGTTCTAAGTTGATAAATATTAAAATTAATAATATAATAAAATTATTTCTTTTGTGATGTGTATTAAACATGTAGCAAATTTAATATTATTTTACGTGATATGTTATAAAGATGTTTTCTAGATTTTATTTTTTATTAAAAAAAAAAGATTTAATTTTTGTTCATTTGTAGAGATTTTATACTTTTGCAATCCATTTTTTGAAAACAATTTACGCATGTACGCAATAGTTGAGATAGCTGGTCAGCAATTTAAGGTTGAGAAAGGTCAGCAAATATATTCACATAGATTAGAAGAACAAGTAGGTAAGAATGTGAGTTTTGATAGGGTTTTGTTATTTGAGGACTCTGGAAAAATTAATATTGGCTCCCCNTTAATTCAGGGNGCAAAAGTTACTGCAAAAGTTCTNGAGCATATGAAGGGCGACAAAATTGTTGTTTTTAAAAAGAAAAGAAGAAAAGGGTATAAAGTAAAGAATGGTCATAGACAGTATTTAACAAAGCTAGAAGTTTTAANTATAGAAGAAAAAAATACCTCGGATAAGAAAGCNACTGCAAAGGCTCCNGCTAAGAAAGCTACTGCAAAGGCTCCAGCTAAGAAAGCTGCTGCAAAGGCTCCAGCTAAGAAAGNTNCTGCAAAGGCTCCAGCTAAGAAAGTTGCTACAAAGGCTCCAGCTAAGAAAGCTACTGCAAAGGCTCCAGCTAAGAAAGTTGCTNCAAAGGCTNCAGCTAANAAGAAAAAAGATTAAAAGTTACCAANTAAAATAAATTAAAAAATGGCACATAAAAAAGGAGCTGGAAGTTCGAAAAATGGAAGAGAATCTCATAGTAAAAGATTGGGAGTGAAAATTTTTGGAGGTCAGACTGTAACTGCAGGTAATATCATTGTAAGACAGAGAGGTACAGTTCATAATGCAGGAAACAATGTAGGTATGGGTAAAGATCATACTTTGTTTGCCTTAANAGATGGTAANGTTAAGTTTACTAAAAAAAGAAATAATAAATCCTATATTTCTGTAGAGAATTAAGATTTTTTTAAAATACTTATTTTTAGAAAGCTCTTGAAAATCAAGAGTTTTTTTATTTAAATTTGTTTTGAAAAATAANTATTAAAATAATTTATGCTTACTATTAACAAAATAAGAGAAAATAAAAATCAATATATTAAATTNTTGAAAATAAAAAAGATTGATGTAGAGCATTTATTTGCAAGATTACTTGATTTAGATGATGATAGNAAAAAAAAACAAAAATCAAAAGAAGATTTACAGTCAAAATCAAATGAAATATCAGAGAAAATAGGTTTGTGTTATAAATCAGGTGATACAACTCAGGTAGAGTCACTCAAAAAAGAATCTATTANTNTAAAAGAAAAAATTAAAAAAANACAACATANCTCCTCATTTATTGANAAAGAANTTTTTGATATTNTGGTTCAGATTCCAAATGTGCCACACCATTCTGTTCCTATGGGAAACAGTGATGAAGATAATATAATCATTAAAGATGTGATGAAAATGCCCAATTTNTCTCAAAACCTTAAGCCTCATTGGGATTTAGCTAATAAATATAATTTAATTGATTTTGAAATTGGAAATAAAAT
This sequence comes from Flavobacteriales bacterium, assembly GCA_002711125.1. Lineage (GTDB taxonomy): Bacteria > Bacteroidota > Bacteroidia > Flavobacteriales > BACL11. The sequence continues at coordinate 103,118 of PAHN01000010.1, read as the reverse complement.
TACTGGNTCAGGATTTCCTCTTTATATCAACAAAGGAGCAAGGCTTCAACGAGCATTAATTTCTTATTTTATAGAAAAAAATGTAGAAGCGGGTTATGTTGAATATTTACCACCTTTTCTTGTTAATGAAGATTCNGCTTTTGGAACAGGTAATTNTCCAGATAAAGAAGGACAAATGTATCATGTTAAAAAAGATGACTTATNTTTAATTCCNACTGCTGAGGTGCCTATTACCAACATATTTCGTAATACAATTGTGAAAGACTTACCTATTAAATGTACTTCATANACACCATGTTTTAGAAGAGAGGCTGGTTCATATGGTAAAAATGTAAGAGGATTAAATAGATTACATCAATTTGACAAAGTTGAAATTGTTCAGATACAACATCCAGAAAAATCNTATGAGACACTTNATGAAATGGTTAATCATGTTTCAAGTATTTTAGATGATTTAAAATTGCCGTANAGAATAATTCAATTATGTGGTGGGGACCTTAGTTTTACATCTGCNCTTACTTTTGATTTTGAAGTTTTTTCTGCTGCACAAAATAGATGGTTAGAAGTTAGCTCTGTATCTAATTTCGAGTCTTATCAATCTAATAGGCTCAAGTTAAGATATAAAGATGAAAGNGGAAAAAATAATTTATGTCATACTTTAAATGGAAGTGCTTTAGCANTACCAAGAGTATATGCTGCTATTTTAGAAAATAATCAAACAGAAGANGGTATTCAAGTNCCAANAGTTTTACAAAAATATACTGGTTTTGATATTATAGATTAGATGCGCTTAATTTTAGTTTTTTTATTGTTATCCAAGCTTATTTTTTGTCAAAAAAGTAATCAACAAATTGCGTACAATTATTTTATAAATGGNGAATATGAAAAAGCAATTTTNTTATACGANGAAGAGTTAAANAATAAACTTACTCCATCATTATATATTCCATTTTATACTTCTTTGATTAAGGTTAAAGATTTTAAAAAAGCCGGAAAAATATCTAGAGATTTTTTAAAAAAATATCCTAANTCATTGCAATTTGAGCTAGGTATAATTGTTTCAGAGTTAAAAGCATCAAATAANAAAAGCAATAANGAAGATATTTTGTTTAATAAATTTCTAAAAAAAATTAATGGTAGTAGATCACAAGCATTAAATCTGTCAAGTTTTTTGTCTAGATACGGTTTCTTTCAAAAGTCAATAGACATTTATACTATAAGTGAAAAAATAAATCGATCAAATGATTTTTCTCTTCAAAAAGCACAAATTTATTCTAAAATGAATAATTCGCAGTTAATGCTACAAGAGTATCTAAATGCAATGGAAAAAGATATTTCCAAGAAAGACTATGTTTTTGGACAAATTCAAAAGTTTTTAGATAATAATGGAATAGAAAGTGAAAAAAATTATAATCAGCTTAAAACAGTGTTATTACCTAAAGTACTTGAAGAAAAAAATAGAACAGATTTTTCTGAGCTTCTTATTTGGTTTTACATGCAATATAAGCAANATGATATGGCTTTGATTCAAGCTAAAGCTTTGGATAGAAGAATGAATCTTGATGGAGGGATAGTTTTTGATTTAGCTGAAGCTTTTTTAAATCAAGAAGATTTTGATGTTGCATTAGAAGCTTATAATTATATTATTAGTAAAGGAGAAAGGAATTATTTTTATATTGATGCTAATATTCAAAAGCTTTATGTATTACGTAAAATGTCATCTAAAGAACCAGATGACCTTAATCAATTANATTTACAATATGAACAAATTATGTTATTGTTGGGGCAAAACAAAAACACAATTATTTTAATGAAAAATTATGCTCATTTCAAAGCCTTTTACATGAATGATTTAATTGCGGCAGAAGATTTATTATTGAAAGCAATGTCTGTTGCTGGTATTAAAAAATTTGANTTAGCTGAGTGTAAGATGGAATATGCAGATGTTTTGTTGCTTCAAGGAAGGCAGTGGCAATCTATGCTTTATCTTGCTCAAGTAGAACAGGATTTTAAAGAGCATCCTATAGGNCATGAGGCAAAGTTAAGAGCAGCAAAAATTTCATATTTTCAATGTGATTTTCAGTGGGCTCAAGCGCAATTAGAAACTTTAAGAGCGTCAACATCTAAGCTTATTTCTAATAATGCAATGGAGCTTTCTTTATTAATNACCGATAATTTCAATTTAGACACTACTGAGGCATGTATGTGTATGTTTGCCAATGCAGATTTATTATTGTATCAGCAAAAGTATGANGAGGCATTCTTACAATATGATTCAATCCTAAGTGTTTACCCTGGACATAGTTTGTCAGATGAAATATATATGAAAAAAGCACAAGTTTATATTAGTAATAATAATTTTAAACAGGCTTTACTCAATCTTGAAATGATAAATGCTAATTGGAATTATGATATTTTATCTGATGATGCGATTTATAAAAGAGCAAAAATATATGATGATTTTTTAAAAAANTCAGATAAAGCGTTAAGTTTATATGAAAAGATATTAATTGACCACCCNAGNAGTATATATGTTGCAGAATCACGTAAAAGATTTAGGGAGCTGAGAGGAGATAATTTNTAATTTTNGAAAAATGATTATTTATAACGTTACAGTAACTGTTGATGAGAGTNTTTTATCNGANTGGTTAATTTGGATGAAAGAAAAACATATCCCTGAAGTTTTAAATACAGGCTTGTTTATTAAAGCACAATTAAAAAAAATAATTAGTGATAAGAATAATACATTTGCAGTTGCATATTCATGCGCTAGTATGCAAGACTTACATCAATATCAAGTTAATTTTGCTTCTAAAATTCAACAAAAGCACATTAAAAAGTTTGGAGATAAGGCTGTAGCATTTCGTACGATTTTGGAAATTTTAAATAATTTTAATTAAGATATTTTGTGAAAGCTCTTTTTAAAGACTATTTAAAATTAGAAAAAAATATATTATTAATGATTAAGGCTGAATTCTTTGTTCAATTAATCGGAGCTGCTTTTTTCTTAATACTAAATATTTATTTAGCTAAAAATAGCTTTAGTGATTCTGAAATTGCAAATTTTATTTCCTATAGATTTCTAGCTGTTATTGTTTTAGCTTTTCCTTTAGGTATTTTTATTAAAGGAAGATCCCTTAAGCCTTTTTTTATTATCGGAAGTGTTGGTATTCCAACTGTTGCAATTATTTTAATATTGTCTATTGAAATGTCATATGATAATATTATTCCATTATTATTCGTATTATGGGGGATTGTATTTACATTATTTAGTGTAAGTTCTTTGCCTTTTATAATGCGTAATAGTAAAATTTCTAATCAATCTCATGCGATATCTTTAAATTATGCAACACATAGTTTTGGGACAATTCTGAGTAGTTTATTCATTTATTTCTCAAGTGAGTTAATGAATGAAATTAATGAAGGAAAGATTTTGATAATTATATCAATTGTAGGATTTATCGGAATATATTTCATTTTAAAAATTAAAAATGAAAATATTAGTTATCAAAAAAAAGATTTAAATGTAAATAATTATGATTGGAGATTAATTTTTAAAGCAACAATTCCTACATTTATTATTGCTGTTGGTGCTGGACTGACTATTCCTTTCATAAATTTATTTTTTTTTCACAGCTTTGGTGTTGATTCTCAATTTTTTGCTTTAATTGGAGGATTTGCCAGTTTTTTAGTTGCTATTTGTTCATTATTAGTTCCAAATATTAAAAATAGACTGGGTTTTAAAAAAGGAATTCTTTCTACACAAACAGTTTCTGTAGTAGCATTAGTAGCTTTAGCTACAACTGAATTTTTTACCACATATTCTTGGGCATTACCTTTAGCAATAGTTTGTTTCTGGATTAGAACTCCATTAATGAATATGGCAGCACCTATGACATCAGAGCTTACTATGAACTATGTAGGAAAAAATAACCAAGAAATTTTAAGTGCGGTGATGGCAGCTATTTGGAGTGGAAGTTGGTTCTTTAGTTCACAAATTGTAAGTGTTTTAAAGGCAAATAACATGACATATGCTTCTATTTTTTACATAACTGCTACATTATATTTATTTGGAATTTTTATGTATTATCTTTTGATTTTAGATTATAATAAAAATAAATCTAAAATAGAATATCCTAATTTATGAAAGGATTATGTTTTTTTTCTTCAGATAATACAGTTGAAGGTCCATGACCAGAATAAATTTGAGTTTCATTTGGTAAGCGTATAATCTCTTTATTAATACTTTCAAGTAGTACTTTATAATCTCCTCCAGGCAAATCAGTTCTGCCAATGCTTCCTTTAAAAATTACGTCACCTGCAATTAGGATATTATTTTTTTTGCAAAACAAACAAATATGTCCTGGAGAATGACCTGGACAAAATAAAATTTCTAAACTTATCTCGCCAAATTTTATTTTTTGTTCTACATTTAGATATTCTTTAGGCATTGGAGATAAATTATAATCTTCAAAACCATACATTTTACTGATTTCTTCTGAAGCTTGTAGCAAATGTAACTCTTCTTTATGAGTAAATAAATTGATATTCCACTTTTCGCATACAAATTTATTACCCAAAATATGATCAATATGGCAATGAGTATTTATTAATTTAACAGGATTTAGTTGTTTTTTATTAATAAAATTAGCTAATAAGGCTTCTTCTTCTCTAGTATAGCAGCCTGGGTCAATAATAATACATTCTTTTGTGTTGTCATATAAAACATAGGTGTTTTCTTGAAAAGGATTAAATGTAAAAGTTTGTATATTCATTTAAGTTAATTATTACTTATTTGCAAATGTATGTTAATTAGTATTTAAAAACTATTTATTTCATTTGCATTATAATTGTGTTTACTGATTAATTTTGTTTATATGTCATTATCTACTATTTTACTATTAATTTTAATTGGTTTGTTATCCGGTTTTTTAAGTGGTCTTGTTGGGGTAGGAGGAGGAATTATTATGGTCCCGCTTTTAATTATGGTAATGGGCTTAACCCAATTTCAAGCACAAGGAACTGCTATTTTTACAATGTTACCACCAATTGGAATCCTTGCTGCAATGAATTATTATAAAGCAGGACATGTTAAATGGGAATATGCTATTATAATTGCAGCAACGTTTATAGTTGGAGGATATCTTGGTTCGAAATTGTCATTAAGCCTCTCTCCATCTATTGTGAGAAGGGTATTTGGTATTGTAATGCTTGTAGCAGCTTTTAAGCTGCTTTTTACAAAATGATTGATAGAATTCAAAAGCTCGTAGAAAAAAATTTTGATGAAATAGTTAAAATTAGAAGGCATTTGCATATGTATCCAGAGCTTTCTTTTAAAGAATATAATACTTCTAAATTTATTAAATCCACATTAAAGAAATGGGGCGTTAAATTTGAAAATATTGGCGAAACTGGAGTCTTAGTTCTTGTTGAGGGTTACAATCCTTCTACTAAAATTACTGCATTTAGAGCAGATTTTGATGCATTACCTATACTAGAAAAAAACGAAATTGATTATTGTTCCAAAAATCAAGGGGTTATGCATGCATGTGGTCATGATGCTCATACAGCTTCATTACTTGGAGTTATTAAGATTTTAATTAGTTTAAAAAAAGATATTGAAGGAACTATTAAATTTATCTTTCAGCCAGCTGAAGAGGTTTTTCCAGGTGGAGCAAAAGCTATGATTGATAAAGGAGTATTAGAAAATCCTAAGGTAGAAAAAGTATTTGCTCAACATGTATATCCAGATTTGGAAGTAGGAAAGGTTGGATTTGCAAGTGGCACCTATATGGCTTCTGCTGATGAACTATACATAGATATTACTGGTAAAGGAGGTCATGCTGCAATTCCTGAGACATATAATAATCCTATTTTAGCTGCTGCAGATTTAATTTCAACTTTAGAAAATTATTTTTTTACTTATCGCAATAAGCCTTCTGTGCTTGCTATAGGATTTATTAATGCAGATGGATACACTAATGTAATACCAGAAAAAGTAAGCATGAAGGGGACTTTCAGAACTTTAGATGAAGATTTTCGAAATTTTGCTCACGATAAAATGAAAGAAATTTCAGAAAAAATATCTAAAAAATTTTCTTTAGAAATAGATTTTATAGTTAAGGTTGGTTATCCTGTATTACATAACGATAACGATTTGACATTATCATCAATTAAGTTAGCCAAAGAATTTTTAGGAGAAAAAAATGTAGTTGATTTGTCTTATAGAATGACTGCTGAAGATTTTGCTTATTTCGGTCAAATAGTACCATCTTGCTTTTATAGACTAGGTGTAGCAAATCAAAAACTAGGTATTACACATGGACTTCACACTTCAAAGTTTAATATTGATGAAGAAGCATTAAAAATTGGTGTTGGTTTAATGACGTATTTTGCTTTAAAGCATTAGTTACAAAGTTTTTTACCAATCTCAAAAAATTCAGAAGTAAATAATTTTATTCTTTCTTTAACATCTTTTGAAATAATTTCATCTTTTGAAAAATCCCCATTGGAAGCATATAATACTCTTGGAAGTTGAATCATTCTCCATTCGTTCATGCAAATCTGAGTTAAATGCATAGTTGATAAATAGCTTTTTTCCCCCCCTGCAGCACAAACAATTCCAAAAAATTTTTTTTGTGCACCATCAAAGCAATTATCTAAAAGTATTTTAAGATTATCGTTAATACTGTAACAGTGAACACCCATCCCAATAATTATATTATCTGCTTCTTTTATTTTTTGACTTAGTTCTTGCATATCTTTTGTTTTTCTTTTGTGTGTAGGGTTTATTATAAGACTACTTGAATCTATAACACTACAATTAACTTTTTTTTTAGAAAGACCTAATGCAACTTCATTACATAAAATCAATGATTTTGATGTTTTTGATAAAGAACTTGAAATAATTAAGGTTTTCATAAAATTAATTTGCTACTTGAGATATAAAATCTATTCTTAGTAGTTTTATTTCATCATCAGAAAAAATATCTTCTTCATACTCTATTCTAGCTTCTTCAAAAGAAAAATTTTCTGTAGTTTTAAAAAAAGAGTGAATTTCTTCTCTTTCTTCTTCATCTATCATTTCATGAATAATATGTGATAAATTAAGGCGTGTACCTCCTTCTACAATACTTTCCATTTCCTCTAGTAACTCTGATTTTAATAGTCCTTTTCCGCTAGCTATATCATCAATTGATAGTTTTTTATCAAGAGATTGAATTATATATATTTTATTTGAAGACTTATTTGCTACAGTTCTTACTGAAAAATCTTCAGGTCGAATAATATCGTTTTCTTTAACATAAATATTAATTTCTTCTATAAATCTTTGTCCATATTTTTTAGCTTTACCTATACCTACTCCTTGGATTTTAGACATTTCTTCAATATTAATTGGGTACTGATTAGCCATATCAATCAAAGATAGCTCATTGAAAATAATTGCCGGTGGAAGATTAATTTCTTGAGCAAGTTTTTTTCTTATATTCTTAAGTAATTTAAATAAAGTTTCATCGGCTGCCTGTCCTTTTTGTGTTATTGTATTTACATTAGAACTTTCTTCATATACGTGGTCTTCAGTTATTTCAAAACTATATGGATGACTCATGAATTTTTTTCCTTCATTGGTTATTTTAAGTATTCCATAACTTTCAATTTCTTTTGTAAGTAGTTTTTTCACATAAGCTTGTCTAATAACTGAATGCCAAAATGTAAGAGATTTTTCTTTGCCAATGCCAAAAATATTTTGCAATTGAGACATATTTTGTTTAATTATTGAGTCAGTTTGTCCAACCAAAATTTTTGCCATTTCTTTTGGCTTAAATCTTTCTCTAGAATCATTAACTGCATTCAATAGTTTTGTGATAAAATCTTTTCCTTCTATTTTACTTTTAGGGTTAGTACAATTATCACACATACTATTACATTTAGAACTATCAAAATCCTCTCCAAAATAATGAAGTAAGTATTTTCTCCTACACATTGAAGTTTCGGAAAAAGCTATTGTTTCCATAATTAGTAGCCTTCCAACTTCTTGTTCTGCTACAGGTTTCCCTTGGAGGAATTTTTCTAATTTTTCAATATCTTTATAATCGTAAAATGTAATTAATTCTCCTTTCCCTCCATCTCTTCCTGCTCTTCCTGTTTCTTGATAATATCCTTCTAAGCTTTTAGGCATATCATGATGAATAACATATCTAATATCTGATTTATCAATACCCATTCCAAATGCAATTGTTGCTACCATAACAGAACAATCATCCATTAAAAATGCTTCTTGATGTTCAGCTCGTTTTTTTGCATCTAGTCCGGCATGATAGGGTAAAGCATTTATTCCGTTTATTTGTAATATCTCTGCAATTTCTTCTACTTTTTTTCTGCTTAGACAATAAACAACTCCAGACTCTCCTTTTCTTGAAGATATATATTTAATAATCTGTTTTGCAACGTCTTTTTTTGGCTTAATTTCATAATATAAATTACTTCTATTAAAAGAGTCAAGAAATAGTTTACCTTCATTTATCCGTAGATTTTTCATGATATCTTGTCTTACTTTTGGAGTAGCAGTAGCAGTAAGAGCAATAATTGGAGCTTTTTGAATTGATTCTATAATTGTTCTAAGCTTTCTGTATTCGGGTCTAAAGTCATGACCCCATTCTGAAATGCAATGCGCTTCATCAATCGCATAAAAGGAAATATTAGCAGATCTTAAAAAATCTGTATTTTCTGTTTTAACTAAAGATTCTGGAGCAACATATAAAAGTTTTGTTTTACCATTTTTAATATCCTCTTTCACCTGAGTGATTTGTGATTTAGATAATGATGAATTTAATACATGGGCAATGCATTCATTTTTATAATAAGTTCGTAAAATATCAACTTGATTTTTCATAAGAGCAATTAGAGGTGATACTATTATAGCACATCCCTTAGATATTAATGCAGGAAGTTGGTAACACATTGATTTCCCTCCTCCTGTTGGCATAATCACCATTGAATCTTTTCCAGATAATAAGTGTTGAATTATTGATTCTTGTTCTCCTCTAAATGAATTATAACCAAATATATCTTTGAGATTTTTATGTAGAGTTTCAGTTGAAATATTCATTTATTGTAAAAATGTGATATTTTTGCTTTATAAGTTATATACGAAAATACTATTTTATTTAATGAAAACACCAGAAGATATAAAAAAAATTGCCGTTAAAACAATAGAAGAACAGTTAGCTGCGATAAATAAAATTAAGACAAGTATTAACAGTGATTTTGTAAATGCAATTAATTTGATTTTAAATTCAAAAGGAAGATTAATAGTTGCTGGTATTGGTAAAAGTGCTAACATAGCAAATAAAATGGTAGCAACATTTAATTCTACAGGTCAGCCATCAGTTTTTTTACATGCTGCTGATGCAATTCATGGTGATTTAGGTAATATTCAAAATGGAGATATAGTTATATGTATTTCAAAAAGTGGTAATACGTCTGAAGTTAAAACCTTAATTCCTTTTATCAAGAATATGGGGAATCAAATAATTGCTTTAACGGGTAATACTAATTCTTTTCTTGCTAAAGAATCTGATATAGTATTAGATGTGAGTGTTGAAAAGGAAGCATGTCCAAATAATCTTGCCCCAACAACATCAACAACAGCTCAACTTATAATGGGAGATGCTATAGCTATTAGTCTTTTAGAGTTGAAAAACTTTTCTAAAAATGATTTTGCTCGTTTTCATCCAGGAGGCTCTTTAGGAAAAAGATTGAATCTATTTTTAAATGACATTTTAGAAAAAGATAATATACCAAAAGTTGACGAGCTTTCAAAAATTAATGATGTAATTATAGAGATATCTCATAAAAGATTAGGAGCTACAGCTGTTATGAAAAACAATAAATTATGTGGTATTATTACTGATGGTGATTTAAGAAGAATGCTTGAAAAATATGATGATTTTTCATTATTAAAAGCTAAAGATATAATGACATCTAGTCCAATTACAATTTCATCTAATCGATTAGCGTACGATGCTTTACAGGTTATGGAAGATAATAACATTAATCAAATTATTTTACTTAAAGAAGATAATTATATTGGAATTGTTCATATTCATGAAATTTTAAGGCAAGGAGTTATATGAATCAATCAAATGATAAAGAAATGTCTTTTCTTGATCATCTTGAAATATTTAGATGGCATTTAATTAGATCAGCAATTGCAATATTATTTTTTGCAATTATTTCTTTTATTTTTAAAAATATAATTTTTGATAAAATTTTATTGGCTCCAAGAGAATCTGATTTTGTAACTTATAAAAGTTTATGTTATTTATCTAATCTATTGGGTTTAGAGGATTCACTTTGTTTATCCGAGCCAATTTTTTCTTTAATGAATATAACTATGAGTGGGCAATTTTCAGTTCATATTTACACTTCTATTTTAGCTGGTTTTATTTTAGCATTTCCATACGTCTTTTGGCAATTTTGGAGTTTTGTTAAGCCTGCATTACATAAACATGAAGCTAGAGTTGCTAGAGGTGTTGTTTTTTATAGTTCATTTCTTTTTTTAACAGGTATACTTTTTGGTTATTTTATTATTGCTCCCATTTCCATTAATTTTTTGGGTTCATATCAAATAAGTAGTGTTGTGGCAAATCAAATTAATATAACATCGTTTATTTCTACAGTAACTACTATTACATTTGCTAATGGTATAATATTCGAGCTTCCAGTTTTGGTGTATTTTTTAACAAAATTTGGACTGATTACTCCAGCACTTATGCGTAATTACCGAAGACATGCAATTATATCAATTTTGATACTATCAGCAATAATAACACCTCCTGATGTGGCGTCTCAAGTTATAGTTTCGATACCACTTTTGATTTTATATGAAATTAGTATTCGTATTTCATCCAGGATTATAAAAAAAAATAAAATATAATGATTTTTAAAGCTAATAATATTATTAAATATTACGGAAAAAGAGCTGTTGTTAATAATGTTTCTTTAGAAGTAAATAAAGGAGAAATAGTTGGTCTTTTAGGACCTAATGGCGCTGGTAAAACAACCTGTTTTTACATGATGGTAGGTTTAGTTAAGCCTTTTGAAGGAAATATTTATTTAAATAATTTAGATATAACAAAATTAGCAATGTATAAACGTGCTAAATTAGGCATTGGATATCTAGCTCAAGAAGCATCTATATTTAGATCAATGACGGTTGAAGATAATATCTTATGTGTTTTAGAAATGATGAATTTATCAAAAATAGATAGAGAAAAAAAATGCGAAAATTTATTAAATGAATTTAGCTTACAGTCCGTTAGAAAAAATTATGGAGGGTTACTTTCTGGTGGGGAAAGGCGAAGAGCAGAAATAGCACGGGCTTTAGCTAGCGACCCAAGTTTTATACTTTTAGATGAGCCATTTGCAGGAGTTGATCCAATTGCTGTGGAGGATATACAAAATGTAGTCTCTAAATTAAAAGAAAAAAATATAGGAGTGTTAATTACAGATCATAATGTTCACGAAACATTAAATATTACTGACAGAGCTTATCTTCTTTTCGAAGGTAAGATTTTAAAGCAAGGTACTGCTGAAGAACTTTCACAGGATGAACAGGTTCGTAAAGTATATTTAGGTAAAAACTTTGAATTAAGAAAATAGAATTTATATCTTATTTATAGAAAACTCATAAGATTCCATAATTTGATTACAAAGTATTTTTTTACAGGCTTGGTCAACTATATTAACAGCTTCTTCTTTGTTTGATGCTACAATGTTTAATGTTATATGTTTACCAACTCTAACCTCTTTAATTTCAGAAAGGCCTATATTTTTCATATTTGAGCCAACGGCTTTTCCTTGAGGGTCTAGTAAAGATTTAAGAGGCATTATATTTATTTTTGCTATAAATTCCATAGTTTATTTTACATTATTTATTATTGATAAAATTAGGTATAAAAATACAATAAATGGAACAGATGCGAACTTAAATCCAAAAAATAAAATTATTGAAATAAAAAGAAATAAACCTCTGAGGATATTCAATTTAGAATTTATTTTTTCGTTTCTTTTAAATTTTAAAGAGAATAAAGGGATTGGAATTATCAAAAAAAATGGAATTATAAATGCGGTAAAAGTGATAAAATATGTATTGTCAAATATTGGAAATAATAATGTGTTTGCAAGGGGGAATGATGCAAAAAAAATGGCGATTGCAGGAGTTGGTAGGCCAATAAATTGATTAGTTTGATGTTTGTCAATATTAAAACGAGCTAATCGAAAAGCAGATAAAATAGGTGTAATAGCTGCAACTAATGATATTATTATTAGCTTATAAAAAGTATACTCTAATTTTTCGTCAATTAAATGGAAAATAATAAAACCTGGTGCTACTCCAAATGTTATTATGTCTGCAAAAGAATCTAATTGTTTACCAAATTCACTACTAACATTTAGAAAACGAGCAACTAATCCATCTAAAAAATCAAATATAGCACCAATAAAAATTAAACATGCTGCAGTTTGTAAATCATTCTCAAAAGCATAGTAAATAGAAGCTAGACCACAAATTAGATTAAATGTAGTCATTGTATTAGGTAAATTTCTTAATATAATGTTCATATCAACAAAAATATCATAATATTTGTAAATATTATGAGAAGATATTTTTTAGTACTATTAAGTGGCCTATTTATGGCTTTTTCATGGCCGTATATTGGATATTTTCCTTTTATTTTTTTTGCTTTTGTTCCGTTATTAATTTTAGAAAGTCAAGCGAAAAATGGTAGAGAAATTTTTTGTTTGACTTTTTGTTCTTTTTTTATTTTTAATTCAATAACAACTTATTGGGTTTGGCATGCATCTAATGTTGGAGCAGTTTTTGCATTTTTCATCAATTCTGTGTTAATGTCTTTTGTTTTTTATTTATATTTTTATGTAAAGAGAAAAATTTCTAACAAATTAGGTTTTTTTTCATTGATTTTTTTATGGGTTTCAATGGAGTATATACATCTAAATTGGGATTTATCTTGGCCTTGGTTGACTATAGGAAATGTTTTTGCAAAATATCCGATAATTGTTCAGTGGTATGAATTTACTGGCTTTCTTGGTGGGTCTTTTTGGGTGCTCTTAATTAATTTACTTGTATTTAATTTTTTGCATGGTCAAAAAAAGAAACGAAATTTTTTACAATTACTTGTTGTGTTATTTTTACCAATTATTTTTTCATTATATATTAATAGTTCATATACGGAAAACAAAGTTGATGAAATGAATGTTTTAGTTGTTCAGCCTAATATTGAGCCCTATACTGAAAAGTTTAATATACCTGCATATATTCAATTGTTGGATTTTATAGAATTAGCAGAACAAAAACTCGTAAAGGAAACAGATTTACTAATTGGACCAGAAACTGCTCTTGTTGGCCCTCCAATTGACGAAGATAAATTGGAATCTAATTATCAAATTCAAGTGTTTAGAATGTTACAAAAGAAATATCCGAATCTAAATATTATTCTAGGTGCAATAACAAAAAAGATTTATAGTACAGATTCTGAAATTTCTAAAACAGCTAGAAAAAGTAATAATGAGCAATATGATTTATATAACTCATTAATCTTGATTCCTAATCAAGGAGATGTACAAATATACCATAAATCTAAATTAGTTCCAGGAGCAGAAAAAATGCCATTTCCTATAATATTAGACCCAATAGCAAAAATGGTTATTGATTTAGGAGGAACAAGTGGGTCTCTTGGTTCTCCAAATTACACTGAACCGTTTAATATAAATGGTTATCTTATTTCTCCTTTGATCTGTTATGAGAGTATTTACGGTGATATGCAATCTTCCAATTCGTCTTTAATTATTGTTGCAACAAACGATGGGTGGTGGAAAAATACTGCAGGTTACAAGCAGCATTTTGATTACTCCGTATTAAGAGCTATCGAACAGAGAAAATGGGTGGTGCGTTCTGCAAATACAGGTATTTCAGGAATTATTAATTCAAAAGGGGAAGTTGTTTCTAAAACTAATTGGGACGAAGTAGCTAGCCTAAATCATAAAATAAATATTAATGACAGTATTACATTTTATAAAAGATTTGGAGACTTTATAGGAAGAATATTTATGTTTTTGTCTTTTATTTTAATAATTGCAACTTTTGTAAAAGCTAAAGTTAAAAATTAAAATAAGTTTTAAATTTTATATTTTTTTGGTATAATGCAAATAGGAATTGGATTCATTTTGTGTTGATTTTTTTTATTAAATGATTTATATATTTCTAAAACTTGTTTTTTTCTTTTAGATAATAATTTTAAATTACCTTTAAAATTCATAGCCCATTCTAATTCCGCATAGCTTGCTCCAATTTGTTCTTCATCTGTTCTATTATTCTCCCAAAGTCCATCTGTTGGGGGTGCATTAATGATATCAGTATTAATTTTCAAATATTCTGCTATTTCTTGGACTTCAGATTTCAATAAATCTGCAATAGGACTTAAATCAACACCTCCATCTCCATATTTAGTGAAGAACCCAATGCCAAAATCTTCAACTTTATTGCCAGTTCCTAAAACCAAAAGATTATAATGTTGTGCAAAATAATATAGTGTTGTCATTCTAAGTCTAGCTCTTGTGTTAGCTAAAGCAAGCTTATTGGATTCATTATTTAATTTAGACTTGAATTTTTCAAAAACCTGAGTTAATTCAAATTCTATAGAGCTAACATTAACAAAATTTTCTTTTAGCCATTTAATATGTTTTTTTGCTCTATTTACTTGATTTTTATTTTGGTGAATAGGCATTTCTAAGCATACAATTTTAAGCCCAGTTGCTGCAGCTAATGTTGATGTTACTGCTGAGTCAACACCTCCAGAAATTCCAATAATAAATCCTTTAGTTTTTGATAGTTTTGAATAATTTAATATCCAATTTTTAATATGTTCAGCCACCAACGATGTTTGCATAATATTTGCAAATTTAATGTAAAACTTCTTAATTTGTAAAATGAATAGGATTCTATTTTTTTTAATATTTTCAGTATTATTAGGTTGTAATAATCACCAGCAAGAAGATCATAGAGTAGATCTTAAAATCTATAGATTTGAAAATGATTTTTTTTCAATTAATGAAAGTAATATTTCTAAAAAAACTCAGCAGTGGAATAAAGTTAATAATACTTTTTTAGAAGGTGCATTTGTTCCATTTATTGAGGGTTTTGTTGAGAATACCAATAAACCTTTAAGTATTAGTGATTCGGTTTTTTTAAATGAGCTACTTATCTTTGCGACATTCGAAGATTTCAAAGATGTTTACGATTCTATTAGAATTAGATTTTCAGATTTTACAGAAATAGAGAATAGCTTGGAACAAGCTTTCGGTCGATTTTTTTATTTTTTTCCTAATTCTAGTTATAATATTCCGAATATTACAACATTTTTTAGTGGTTTTAATTATGCCGTTTTTACATACCCTGGAAAAGATGCTAGAACATATGATATAGCAATAGGTTTAGATTATTTTTTAGGTTCAGGCAGTAAATTTTATTCTTTTTTAGGAGCGCATGAGTATGAAAGATTTAAATTTCAAAAGAAGTTTATTCCGACATATGTTATGCAGGTTTGGTTTGACATGTGTTATGAGGATAAGTTGAATAAATATATGTTTAAAACCGATTTGTTAACTCAAATGATTTTTCTTGGGAAAAAAATGTACTTTGTTGATCAAATGTTGCCCAATATGCCATTACATGATAAGTTAGGTTTTTCTAAAAAACAAATGGAGTGGTTGTCAAATAATGAAAAAAATATATGGTCATATATTATCGAAAAAGATTTGCTTTTTTCTAAAGATGAAACAAAATTCAGACAATTTATTCATGAAGGTCCATTTGTGAAAGGACTACCTGCAGAGGCTCCATCAAGATTAGGGTACTATATAGGCTATCAAATAATTGCTAATTATTTACAACAAAATGAGATAACTATTGAGGAACTCTTAGTTAATGATTTAGAAGCAGAAGAATATATTAAAAACTATCAACCTGTAAATAATAATTCATTAAAAAAACCTAATTTTTTCTCAACAAATACATTTAAGATAATAGTTGGATTATGTATTTTGTGTTTGTTGTTAGTAATTAGAAAAAAAATAGATAAATGAAAAAAAAATTAAAATTTGAAATAGATTTAGATGAAAATCATCTTCCTGAAAATATTTCTATGAATTCTTCTGATAGTTCAGGTAATGAGAATAACATCAAGGCTTTATTTGTTTCTGCTTGGCAGGCTAAGAAAAAAGAAACACTTCGTATTGATTTATGGACAAAAGACATGCCTGTAAATGAAATGTTTATCTTTTATCACCAAAGCTTATTAAGTATGGCACAAACTTTGGAAAAATCTACTGGTCATGAGCGATTATCGGCAGCATTACTAGATTATTGTGATTTTTTTGCTGAACAAACACAAATAAAAAAAGAATAGTATATTATTATTTTGTAAGGTTATTTAAATTTTCTATATAATCAGTAATTTTATCGATTCCAATTTTTTTTTCTGCCGAGGTTGTAAGCATTTTTGGTAATTCAATCCATGCATTTTTCATTTCTGATTTATAATTATTAATATTTCTTTTATTGCTTGATTTGGTTAATTTGTCAGCTTTTGTAAATACTATTGTAAAAGGTAATTTTTTTTCACATAGCCATTGCATAAATTCCTGGTCAATTTTTTGAGGACTAAGTCTAATATCGATTAATACGAAAGTGCAAATTAAGTTTTTTCTATATTGCAAGTAATCACTAGTCATTTTTTTAAAAATAGCTCGATTTTTTTTTGAAGTTTTTGCATACCCATATCCAGGTAAATCAACAAGATACCAATTTTCATTAATTAGAAAATGATTAATTAGTTGAGTTTTTCCTGGTTTATTAGAAGTTTTGGCTAATTTTTTATTTTTAGCAAGCGCATTAATAAGAGAAGATTTTCCTACATTAGATCTTCCAATAAATGCATATTCAGGCAAATCATTTGCCGGGCAATTTTTGTAATTTTGGTTACTAATTACAAATTTCGCTGAATTAACTTTCATAAATTAAGATTTTTACTTAAGAAATTCAAGTACAATCTCACTAAATCTTTTTGGGTGTTCCCACATAGCAGCATGCCCGCATTTATCAATCCAATAAAGTTTTGAATTAGGTAGTAGTTTGTGAAATTCCTCTGCTACATGAGGAGGGGTTACTTTATCATTTGCCCCCCAAATTAAGCATGTAGGGTTTTTAATGTTTGGAATTTCATTTGCCATATTGTGTCTGATTGCTGACTTTGCATAACCAAGTAATTTTAAAAGGTTCATTCTATTATTTGCTATTGCAAATACTTTGTCTACTAATTCATCAGTTGCAACCTTTGGGTCATAAAAAACTTCTTCTGTTTTTTTTCTAATGTAATTTTTATCTCCTCTTCTAGGCCATGAATTCCCCATAGATTCTTCGAATAATCCTGAGCTACCAGTAAGTATTAAATTATCCACTTTAGTTGGGTAATTTTTTGCAAAGATTAATGCAATATGTCCACCCATAGAATTTCCAATTAGTGTTGCGCTTTTTAAATCAAGCANATTCATAAAGTCATTTAAATAGTCACTTAATGATTTTACTGAAACCTTAAGTAAATTTCGGCCTTCAAATAATTTTAAGTCTAAGCCGTAAACTTTATACTTTGCTGAAATGTAATCAACCATCTCTCCAAAATTCTCTACNCCTCCCATAAGGCCATGTAATAAAATTATAGGTTGTTCTCCATCTCCTTCTTCGAGCCATCTAAATTTACCCTTTTGNTTTACCATGTTTGATAGAAAAATTAATANTACAAAGAAACGAAAATAATTTTTAATAATATTATGATTGAAAATTACATTTTCNAGTNTTAATGTGTTAAAAGTTATCAACAAAGTGGGTTATAGTGGGAAAAAGTGGTTTTTATGCTTATATTAGCACCCAGATTATAAATAATGATAAATATTGTTGGTACATATGAGTGTAAAGTAGATGCGAAAGCTAGAATCCTTTTTCCTTCAGCTTTAAAAAAACAGCTTCAGCTGGTANTTGGTGAGGGATTTGTAATTAAGCGATCGGTTTTTCATCAATGTTTAGANATCTATCCAATGCAAGAATGGAATTTAGTGGTTCAACAGGTTAATCGNTTAAATCGTTTTATTAAAAAGAATAATGATTTTATAAGAGCTTTTTTAGCAGGNTTGAAANTAGTTGATGTAGATAATTCTGGAAGATTTTTAATTCCAAAAGACTTAATGTTNTTTGCTAAATTAAATAAAGAAATAGTATTNTCATCTTCTGTAAATATGATTGAAGTATGGGATAAGGATAATTANGAGAATTCTATTGCTGAAACATTACAAGATTTCGATNGATTAACTGAAGATGTTATGGGNNTAAACACTATTCAAAGTACAGATGGNATATCATAAACCTGTTTTACTNCAAGAGTGTATAGAAGCATTAAATATAAAAAAAAATGGAATATATGTAGATGCTACTTTTGGAGGAGGAGGTCATTCAAAGATGATTTTAAAGAAAATGAATGGAGGNAAACTCTTTGCNTTTGATCAAGATCTTGATTCAGTAAAAAATAGTTTAAATCATAAAGAGTTTAAATTAATTCATGCAAATTTTAGATACATAGAAAATTTTTTAAAGATGGAAGGAGTGGTTAAAATTGACGGTTTGCTTGCTGATTTAGGTGTTTCATCTTATCAATTCGATGTTGCTGCAAGAGGGTTTTCTTTCAGATTTAATTCTGANCTTGANATGAGNATGAATTCAAGTAATGATTTGACTGCTAAATATATTGTAAATAATTATAGNCTTGAGGATTTAGCAAATGTGTTTTTTAAATACGGGGAATTACATAATTCTAAAAAAATTGCAAGTGCTATTGTTGAATTTAGAAAAAATAATCANATTAATAGNACGAAAGAACTTGCAGATATTATCTCTAAATTATATCCTAAAAAAATTTTNATAAAATCTTTAGCTAGGGTTTTTCAAGCTATTAGAATAGAAGTAAATGATGAAATTACTTCTTTAAAGGAGATGCTAACTAGTGCTCAAANTTTATTAAATCCAAAAGGGAGAATCGTAATTNTATCTTATCATTCTTTGGAAGATAGGTTAGTAAAAAATTTAATTAAANGAGGTGATTTTGATGGTATTATCGAAAAAGATTTATTTGGAAACGTTCAGAAAAAACTAAGAGAAATAAATAAAAAAGTAATTNTNCCTTCNAGAGAAGAAATTAAAATAAANTCAAGAGCTAGGAGNGCAAAACTNAGAATTGCAGAATATAATGGCTGANAAGAAATTTAAAAATAACAATATCACTAGTCTTTTAAAAGGAGATTTTATTCTTGGTAAAGGTATAGTTCGTCATCTACCTTTTATATTAATGTTATTTGGATTAGCTCTTATTAGTATTAGCTCATCTTTACATTCTGAAAAATTATTAGAAAAATCAATTAAATTGGAAAAAGAGGTNGAGTATTTAAGCCGTATTCATACTGCACATAAATTAGATTTAATGAAAATGTATAAAAGGTCTGAAATTGAAAAATTAGTTCTGNCATATGAAATAAAAACATCTTTAACACCACCATTTATAATTGATAGAAAATAATGAAAAACACAAATTATAATATTATAAGAGTTGTACTATTATATATATGTGTGTNTNTTCTTTTTTCTATTGTNATTTATAAAGTTGTTAAAGTCCAGTTTTTTCTTGATCCTATAAATACAAATAGTCAACCAAGATTTGAGGTTTTAGATGCGCAAAGAGGAAATATTCTATCAGATGATGGTTCTTTATTAGCTACATCAGTGCCTCTTTACGATATATATATTGATTTCTCAGTTGTTAATGATAAATTATTTGAAAAAAANATAAAAGATATTTCAAAAAAATTATCCTCTTTATTTGGAGATAAATCTGCNTTAGAATATGAAAGCTGGTTAAAAGCCAAAAAAGNAGGTAATGAAAATAAGTATGTAAGATTACAGATAGAAGTCAATCAAAATGAATTAAATCANTTAAAAAAAATGCCAATTTTTAAACTAGATCGCAACAAAGGAGGNTTAATTATTGAGCCAAGACTTAATCGTAAACATCCATATGGGCAATTAGCATATAGAACAATTGGAAGATTAAGACAATACAATACCGTTGGCATTGAAAGGTCATATGATTTTTTTTTAAAAGGAGAGAATGGTTTACAATTGAAAAAGTTAAAGAAAAAAGGTTTGTGGATTCCTGAAGATTCAGAATTAAATAGNCCTCCTAAANCAGGACATGATATTGTTACTACAATTAATNTAGACATGCAAGATGTTGCTCAAGAANCTTTANCCCAAACNCTNATAAAAGAAAATGCTAGTTGGGGTTGTGTTATTTTAATGGAGGTTGAAACAGGTGAAGTTAAAGTTATTGCAAATTTAACTAAGGATTCTTTAGGNAACATAAAAGAAGATTATAATTATGCAATAGGAAGACATATAGCTCCTGGATCAACTTTCAAGTTAGCTTCNATTATTGCAGGTTTAGAAAATGAGAAATTTGAGTTATCTGATTTAATTGATTTGGAGGGAGGAGAAGTAAAATATTATGATAGAATAATGAAGGATTCNCCACATAATTTGGATAAAGTTACTATTGCAAAATCATTTATTATCTCTTCAAATGTAGGTATATCTAAAATTATTAATAACTCTTATAAAAACAAACCTTCAGATTTTATTAATCAAATTAACTCTTTAGGTTTTGGAGCTCCTCTTGATCTTGAACTTTTGTATCCTTCAGCACTATATATTCCAAATCCAAAAACATCAAATTGGTCTGGTGTTACTTTACCATGGATGTCTATAGGNTATGAAATGGCAGTCTCTCCATTACATATGNTATCTTTTTACAATGCAATAGCAAATAAGGGAAAAATGATGCTNCCTATTTTNACNACTTCAATTAGACAACATGGTAAAGATGTAATTTATAAACATCCCAAAGTAATTAAATCACAGATTTGCTCGCAAAATACTATTAATAAAATANTTCCAATATTAATAGATGTTGTTGAGGAAGGTACCGCAAGAGAAATTAAAAATACTGATTATCAAATTGCTGGTAAAACAGGAACAACTGTTTTGAATTATGCTAATCGAAAANAAGGGGAAGATAAAANATATCAAGCATCTTTTGTNGGTTTTTTNCCTGCTAATAAACCAAAGTATTCTTGTATAGTAGTAATTAATGATCCTAAGAATGGTCAGGTTTATGGTGGAAAAGTTGCTGCTCCTATTTTTAAAGAATTAGCAGATAAAATTTATGCTACTGATATCGATTTACATANAGCTTTAGAANACCAAAATACAATTGTAGATTTNCCACATATAAAAAATGCAAGCTCTCAAAAGGTTACCAAANTACTCNAAGATTTAANCATACCATTTAATTCTACTGCNTCAACTTATATTACACCAATAATAAACTCAACAAACATTTTATTAAAAGAGAATAATNTTGAAGATATTTTGAANAATAATAGGATGCCGAATTTAGTAGGTATGAATTTATCAGATGCATTAAATATTTTGTATGAATTTGGTTTTTCTACAGANGTTTTTGGATGTGGAAAGATAATTTATTGTTTGGATGAANATGATNTAANTATAGAAGTGGGTCAAAAAATTAAATCTGGTTCGTTAATNAAAATTTATTTAGGATAATGTTGTTAAGAGATTTACTTGTTAAAGTTAGTATTTTAAAACTTATTGGATCAACAGATATTAANATNAGTGATTTGCAATTTGATTCTAGATTAGTAAAAAATGANNATATTTTTTTTGCAATTAAAGGGAATAAAAATGATGGTCATAATTATCTAAATGATGTNATTAAAAAAGGAGTTGTTGCGGTTGTTGTTGAGGATATACCTAAAAATACATATTCTAACGTAACTTATATAAAGGTTGGTAATACTAAAGAAGCAATGGGTATTATAGCAGCCAATTTTTTTCACCATCCTACAAAAAAAATCAAATTAATTGGAGTTACAGGTACTAACGGTAAAACAACTATTGTAAGCTTATTGCATCAGTTATTTACATTAATTGGTGAAAATGTTGGAATGTTATCAACTATTGAGAATAAGATAATTGATACTACTTCTAATTCTACGCATACTACACCAGATATTTTAACAATTAATAGAATGTTAAAAAATATGGTTGATCAAAAATGTACATATTGTTTTATGGAAGTGAGTTCTCATGCAATAGTACAGAACAGGCTAAGTGGACTCAATTTTGCGGCAGGTGTTTTTACTAATCTCACCAGAGATCATCTTGATTATCATAAATCATTTGCAGAATATAGAGATGTTAAAAAATCTTTTTTTGACTCTCTTGATTCAGATGCTTTTTCATTGTTAAATATTGATGATAAAAATGCTAAAAAAATGAAAGAGCACACGAAGTCCACTATTAAAACTTATGCTCTAAATAAATTGGCAGATTATAAATGTAAGATATTAGAAAATGAATTTGAGGGTATGTTGTTAAAAATTGAAAAAACTGAATGCTGGGTAAGACTAGTAGGAGAGTTCAATGCATATAATATATTATCTTCATATGCAGTTGCCAAAGAATTTGGTTTTGATAGCTTAAATACTTTAAGGTGTTTAAGTTTACTACATTCTGCAAAGGGAAGATTTGATTTTGTTAAAAATGATAATCAAATAATAGGTATTGTTGATTATGCTCATACTGATGATGCTTTGTTTAATGTACTTCATACAATAAATAATATCAAAAAAAATAGTTCAGAAATAATAACAGTTTTTGGATGTGGTGGCAATCGAGACAAATCTAAGCGTTCTATTATGACAAATGTTGCATGTAATAACAGCTCTAAAGTTATAATTACGACTGACAATCCTAGATCAGAAAAACCAGAAGATATTTTTTCTGATATGCAAAGTGGGCTTAATTTAAAACAAAAGAACAAAATACTAATTATTTCTGACAGAAAGCAGGCTATCAGGACTGCTTCTAAGCTAGCTAAATCAGATGATATTGTTTTGGTTGCAGGTAAAGGGCATGAAAAGTTTCAAGAAATTAATGGAATAAAAGTTCCATTTGATGATATGCATGAATTAAAAAAATCTCTTAATATAAATTAAATTTTATGTTTTACTATTTATTTGAATATTTAAATAATACATATGAATTACCAGGGGCCGGATTATTTCAATATATTTCTTTTCGATCCGCCTTAGCTGTTATAACATCTCTTTTAGTTTCTATGGTTTTTGGAGGTAAAATAATTAATTTAATTCAACGAAAACAAATTGGAGAAGAAGTTAGAAAATTAGGTTTAGAAGGGGAAGAAAATAAAAAGGGAACTCCTACCATGGGAGGACTTATAATATTATCTGCAATATTAGTTCCAACAATTTTGTTTACCGATTTAAGTAGTATTTACATTCAAATCATGATATTGACTACTTTTTGGTTAGGTCTCATTGGCTTTGCAGATGATTATATAAAAGTTTTTAAAAAAAATAAATCGGGCTTAGCTGGTAGGTTTAAAATTTTAGGACAGATTATGATAGGAATTATTGTAGGTTTAGTAATGGTCTTTCATCCTGATATTGTTATAAAACAAAAGATAGAAAATAGAAATATAACTATTGAAAATCAATTGATTAGTGAATCATCAATTACATCTTCGTTTGAACAAAAAGCAGAAAAAACATCTAAGACTACAATACCTTTTTTTAAGAATAATGAATTTGATTATCATATTATTACAAGCTGGATAGGAAAATCTGCGAGCCAGTATGCTTGGATTTTTTTTATAGTCGTAGTTGTTATAATTATTACTGCTGTTAGTAATGGCGCAAATTTAACAGATGGTCTTGATGGTCTTGCAACTGGTTCATCTGCAATAATTGGTCTTACCTTAGCTGTTTTAGCTTATGTTTCCGGAAATATTATTGCGGCAGACTATCTAAATATTATGTATATCCCTAATACAGGAGAATTAGTTGTTTATATGTCAGCATTTGTAGGAGCTTGTATAGGTTTTATGTGGTATAACTCATATCCAGCTCAAGTTTTTATGGGTGATACAGGCTCATTAGCATTAGGAGGTATAATTGCTGTTGTAGCTATTTTAATTAGAAAAGAATTACTGATTCCACTGTTATGTGGAGTGTTTTTAATTGAGAATTTATCTGTTTTGATACAAGTCGGTTATTTTAAATACACAAAAAGAAAATTTGGGGTTGGAAAAAGAGTATTTAGAATGGCTCCTTTACATCATCATTTTCAAAAAAAAGGTATTCATGAAAGTAAAATTGTAACAAGATTTTGGATTATTGGAATAATACTTGCCGTATTAACAATTGTAACACTTAAGTTAAGATAATGAATAATAGAATTGTTGTTTTAGGAGCAGGAATTAGTGGTGTAGGAGCAGCTGTTTTAGCTAAAAGAAAGGGTTTTAACGTTTTTGTATCAGATTTTAATAAGATCAGTTCTCAAAACAAAAAAATACTTGAAAATAATAACATTTATTGGGAACATAATGGACATTCTGAATCAAAAATTCTTAATGCCGATGAAGTTATAAAAAGTCCTGGTATTTCTAATTCAGCTGAAATTATTATAAAATTAAGATTATTAAAAATTCCTATAATTTCAGAAATTGAATTTGTTTATCGTTACACAAATGCAAAAACAATTGCTATTACTGGATCAAATGGAAAGACAACAACATCATTGATCATTGGTCATATTCTTAAAAAGGCAGGTTATGATGTACTTGTTGCTGGAAATATTGGTGTTGGATTTGGATTGTCTATAGCTAATAGAGACTATGATTACATAGTTTTAGAAGTAAGCAGTTTTCAGCTTGATGATATTGCAAAGTTTAGAACTGATATATCTATTATTTTAAATATTACTAAGGATCACCTTTATAGATATGAAAATAGTTTTGAAAATTATATTCAAGCAAAACTTAAAATAACACAAAATCAAAAAGAATCAGATATTCTTATATATAATTCTGATGACAACAACTTAAAAAATATACAAACTAAAGCAAAAAAAATCCCAATATCATTTTTATATCCACAAAAAAATGGTGGATACTTAGAAGGAAAAAAAATAATAATTAACCTAAATAATAAAACTATGACTATTCAAGAATTAGCCTTACAAGGAAAACATAATATGTTCAATACAATGGCAGCTGCAATAGCTGCTAGAGTTTTTGAAGTAAAGGATTCGGTAATTAGACAATCAATGCTTGATTTTAAAAACGCTGAGCATAGATTAGAATTTGTACTTACTATTAATGGTATAGATTTCATTAATGATTCGAAAGCAACTAATGTAAATGCTAGTTGGTTTGCTTTAGAAAGTATGCGAAAAAATGTTATTTGGATTGTAGGAGGAGTAGATAAGGGGAATGAATATTCTGATCTTTTTTCTCTTGTAGATGAAAAAGTTAAGGCAATTATTTGTTTGGGTGATAACAATCAAAATATAATGCAATCATTTAAAGGTAAAGTAGATGCAATAGTGCAGGCCTCCACAATGAAAGAAGCTGTAAATCAATCTTTCAATTTAGCAGAGAAAGGGGATACTGTTTTGTTGTCTCCTGCTTGTGCAAGTTTTGATTTATTTGAAAATTATGAAGATAGAGGGTTACAATTTAAAAAATCTGTTCGTTTATTGTAGATGAATTTTTTTTTAAAGCATATAAGATTTAAAGGGGATCCAATTATTTGGATTATTGCTACTTTTTTTTCTTTATTTTCAATAATGGTTGTTTATTCAACTGCTGGTTTTTTAGATGTAATTAATCATTCAGCTAAGTTAGTTATTGGAATAATAGCAATGTATGTGGTGCATTTAATTCCATTTAAATATTTCTCAAAAATAGGCCAATTAGGATATTATATTTCATTATTACTTCTTTTTTTAGTTTTTTTGATAGGTATTTCTGTTAATGGGGCATCTAGATGGATTGCGATAGCTGGATTACAATTTCAACCATCAGATATTGCAAAATTAACAGTTATACTTTTTTTAGCTCGTCAGATTAGTATATATAGAAATAAAATAAAAAATTTAAAGGACTTTTTAATACATCTTTTATTGCCTTTGTTTCTAGTTTGTGTTTTAATTCTACCAAATAACTTTTCAACTGCTTCACTTGTTTTTATTAATGGAGTTGTTCTAATGTTTTTAGGAGGTGTTAAATTAAACTACATTACTAAATTATTTTTAACATCTTTTTTGATAGCCTTATCGATTTATTTATTAAATAAACATTCATCTTTAGGAGAAAAATTAATCCCGCGTTCTTCAACATGGGTTAGTAGAGTTGATTCTTTTTTTGGGGATAATAATGAGGTTATGGGTAAAGATTATCAGCAGGTACAAGCTTTAGTTGCTATTCAAAATGGTAAGATTCAGGGTGTTGGTCCAGGAAAAAGTCAGCAACGAGGGGTTTTGCCATATTCAGAGTCTGATTTTATTTTTGCAATATTATTGGAAGAATATGGATTGATTGGTGCTTCAGTATTAATTTTATGTTATCTAATATTACTGTTCAGAGCCATAAAAATTTATTTAAGAACAGATAGTATTTTTGGTAGTTTAATAGTTGTTGGTTTAATATTTTCAATTATTTTTCAAGCTTTAGTAAATATGTTGGTTTCCGTTTCAATAATACCAGTTACAGGCCAGACACTACCTCTAATAAGCATGGGAGGAACATCGTTAGTATTTACATTTATATCAATAGGTATTGTTTTAAGTGTAAGTAGAGATTCATTAAGTGGTAATTATGAATAAAATTAGAATTATAATAAGTGGAGGTGGAACAGGTGGACATATTTTTCCTGCCTTAGCTATTGCTCGCGCCATTGAAAAAAAAAATAAAAATGTAGATTTTTTGTTTGTAGGGGCAAAAGATCGAATGGAAATGCAGAAAATCCCGGCTGAAGGATATAAAATTATTGGTTTATGGATTAGTGGCCTACAAAGAAAATTTGATTTAAGAAATTTATTATTTCCGATAAAAGTATTATTTAGTTTATACAGCGCAAAAAAAATAATTAAAGATTTTAAGCCGCATTTAGCAATTGGAACAGGTGGATATGCTAGTGCTCCATTGATTTATGCAGCATCAAAATTATCTATACCAACTTTAATTCAAGAGCAAAATTCGTTTCCAGGAATTACAAATAAAATTTTAGGGAAGTATGTAAATAAAATTTGTGTAGCATATGAAAAAATGGAAAGATTTTTTCCATTAAAAAAAATGATTTTTACTGGTAATCCTATTAGAAAAAATATTTTAGGCTTTAGAGAGCTTCGAAAAGGAGACATAAATTTATTTAATATCAATAAATCAAAAGAAACCGTTTTAATTTTAGGTGGAAGCTTAGGTGCATTTTCAATTAATAATGCAATAGCTAAAAGCCTTAAAACATTAAAAGATAGTGGAGTTAACATTATATGGCAGACAGGAATCTCTTATTTTGAAAAAGCAACTAATTTAATTGAAAAGCATAATATAAAAAATATATATGTATTTTCATTCATTAAAGAAATGGATCAAGCTTATGCATTGTCTGATATTATTATTTCAAGAGCAGGTGCAATAGCGATTTCAGAATTATGTTATGTTGGTAAGCCTGTCATATTAGTCCCTTCGCCAAATGTTGCTGAAAATCATCAATTTAAAAATGCACAATCCTTAGTTAATAAGAATGCTGCAATCATTGTTAAAGATGCAGAATCTAGTTGTAAACTTGTAAGGGTTATGCTTGATTTAATAAAAAATAATGATTTAAGGAATTCGCTGACAAAAAATATTAATAAATTATCTGTTAGTGATGCCGCAGATAAAATTGCATCTATTGCTTTAAAATTAGTTAAATGAATTTGAATTCGTATAAATATATTTATTTTTTAGGAATAGGTGGAATAGGAATGAGTGCATTAGCACGTTATTTTAACTCAAGAGGTAAACAGATTTTTGGATATGATAAACACAAATCAGACTTATGTCAAAAATTAGAAGAAGAAGGTATGCAGATTATATATACTGATAAAAAAAAATATTTACCAAATTTTATTGTAAATGCAAAAAAGAATCAAGTTTTAGTTATATATACACCAGCTATATCTAATGATAATATTCTTCTAAATTTTTTTCTACTTAAAAAGGTAAATATATATAAGAGAGCTGAAATTTTAGGTTTGATTTCTAAGGATATATATACAATTGCAATTGCAGGAACTCATGGAAAAACGACAACTTCGACTATGTTGGCACATATTTTGAAACACAACAAAAGAGATATTATGGCTTTTTTAGGGGGAATTAGTTCAAATTATAACACTAATTTTTTAGTCTCTAAGAATATTGATTTAATGATTGTTGAAGCAGATGAATTCGATAAGTCATTTTTAAATTTATATCCTGATATCGCTATTATTACATCAATCAGCCCAGATCATCTAGATATATATGATGATGAAAATGATTTATTTTTAGCGTTCCATCAATTTGCAAGTCAAGTAAAAAATAAAGGGCTTTTATTAATTGAAAATTCAATAAATTATATTTTTCCTACTCCAGTTAAAGGATTACAAATTTCATATTCTGCAGAAAATAAAAATGCTGATTTATATATAGATTATGTTGAACAAAAAAACAATCGATTCTTTTTTAAAATAGAATCGAATAAAATCAATTGTAATCCATTTGATATACACACTAATCTAATTGGAACTGATATGCCAGGTATACATAATATAAGTAATGCATTTTCTGCATCATTGGTAGCATCTTATTTAGGTTTATCTGAATTTGAAATTAATAATGCCTTTTCTTCATTTAAAGGAATAAATAGAAGGTTTCAAAAATATATCGATAATGATAAGTATGTTTATATCGATGATTATGCACATCATCCAAATGAAGTGAGAGCGACTATAAGAGCTGTAAAAGATACTTATCCCCAGAGAAAGTTAACTGTGGTTTTTCAGCCGCATTTATACAGTAGAACAAGAGATTTTGCAAAAGATTTTGCAGATTCTTTAATATCTGCAGATCAATTAATTTTATTGGATATTTATGCTGCTAGGGAAGCCCCTATTAAAGGTATAACTTCAAAAACTTTATTTAAATTATGTAATAATGATAATAAAACTCTCTGTTCAAAAAAAAATTTATTGTCATTTCTTCAACAAAGTAATCTTGATGTATTGTTAACATTAGGAGCGGGTGATATCGGAGGTTTAGCAAGACCAATTAAAAGAATATTAGATTAATGATTAATATTTATAATATATTTAAGTGGGTTTTTTTATTTTCAGTTTTAATTTTTTTAATTAAATATACAAGTCAAAATAGATTAAGCAAAAAATTTAAAATAGATTATATAGAAATTAAAACAAAAGAAAAGCGTTTTTTGACTAGTGAAGATATTTTAAAATATATTAATACATCGCCACATTTTGACATCTCACAATTAAATGATTTTAATATAAAAGAATTAGAAAATGTATTGGATTTGCATCCAGGTATAAATAATGCTGAGGTTTATACACATCAAAATGGAAATATAGGAGTTTTAGTTAATCAAAAAAAAGCAATTGTTAGAATTAAAACTGAAACGGATGACTTTTATTTAGATGAATACGGACAAAAAATGAAGTTATGTAAAAATTATTTTCCTGAATTACTCGTTGCTACTGGTAAGATAAATGATACTCATCATAAAGAAATTTTTGATTTTGTTTGTTTATTACGTAAATCTAGTTTTTGGAATGCTCAAATAAGTCAAATTTATTTTTCAGATGATGATATATTTTTAATACCAATAGTTGGAGATCATAAAATTAATATTGGAAATTTTGATAATATTTCTTTAAAACTAGAAAATTTATATCATTTTTATAATAAGGCAATATCATATAAAGGTTGGCAAACCTATAGTGATATTAATTTAAAATTTAATAATCAAATTGTATGTACAAAAAGATAAAATCATGCTAAAAAAACTTGAAAATGTACCTATAAATTCTTTTATAGTTGGATTAGATATAGGAACTACAAAAATTTCTGTTATGATTGGTAAGAAAAATCATAATGGTAAGTTAGAAATTCTAGCTAATGGATGTTCGATTTCTAGTGGTGTTAATAGAGGAATAGTGTCTAATATTGACAAAACTGTTGCTTCAATATTAGACGCGCTTAATCATGTTAAAAATAAGTTAGATGTAGATATAAAAGATGTATTTGTCGGTATAGCGGGTCAACATATTAAAAGTTTGCAACATAGAGGTGAAATAGTTAGAGATAATATAGAATCAGAGATCAATAAGGATGATATAGATAAATTAAAATCTAATATGTTTAAATTAATAACTATTCCAGGTGAAAAAGTTATACATGTTATTCCACAGGAATACACCGTAGATGGAGAAGATGGTATTGATGATCCAATTGGAATGTCTGGTGTAAAACTTGAAGCTAATTTCCATGTTATTACTGCTCAAGTTGGAGCTGTTAGAAATATTTTAAAGTGCGTAGAAAAAGCTAATTTAAATCCAGTAGATCTAATTTTAGAGCCATTTGCTTCTGCTGTTGCTACGTTAGATGAAGATGAGTTGAGAGAAGGTGTTGCATTAGTAGATATTGGGGGAGGGACTACAGACGTAGCTATTTTTTTAGGCAACATAATTAGACATACTGCGGTTATTCCTTTTGGGGGTAATATTATTACCAAAGATATTAAGACAGGTCTAGAAATTTTAGATAGACAAGCTGAATTACTAAAAATTAAATTTGGCTCAGTTATGTATACAGAAGAACAAGAAAATGTTATGGTTGCAATTCCAGGATTAAGAGGAGGGCCTCCAAAAGAAATTGCTGTGAAGAATTTATCTGAAATAATTGGAGCTCGATATAATGAAATTATAGATTTAGTTTATCACGAAATTAAGTCATCTGGATATGAAAATAAGCTAATGACAGGTATTGTAATTACTGGAGGAGGATCTTTGATTAGAAATTTAAAGCAGTTAGTTTCATTCATAACAGGAAAAGAAGCTAGAATTGGTTATCCTAATGAACATCTTGGGCCTGATTCAAAAGATTTAGTCGTAAGTCCAATGTACTCTACAGGAGTTGGATTAGTTTTAAAGGGATTTGAAAAATTAGAAGAAAGTCTTGAAATCGATAATATTGAAAGTAATAACAAAAAGAGAGGAAGTATTTCTTTATCATCTATTACTGCTCACAAAGAATCCTTAATTGAAAGAATTAGTAGCTGGTTTATTGAAGACCAAGTAAATTAAAAAATAACTAAAATAAAATAAAATGACCGAAATAAATTTAGATATGGAATTTCAAATGCCAAAAAATCAATCATCACAAATAAAAGTTATGGGAATTGGTGGTGGAGGAAGTAATGCTGTAAATTATATGTTTGAAAATGGTATAAAAGGAGTTGATTTTGTAATTTGCAATACAGATGCTCAAGCTCTTGAAGCCAGTTTAGTTCCTACTAAGATACAGCTTGGTATTAATTTAACAGAGGGTTTAGGTGCAGGAGCAAATCCAGATGTAGGAAAACGAGCAGCTGAAGAAAGCTCTGATAGGATTACAGAATTATTAGACTCAAATACTAAAATGTTGTTTATAACTGCAGGTATGGGAGGAGGAACTGGTACGGGAGCTGCTCCTATAATTGCAGAGATTGCGCAACAAAAGGATATATTGACGGTAGGTGTTGTTACGGTACCTTTTGCGACTGAAGGTGGTTTTAGAAGAAAATATGCTGATGAGGGAATACTTGAGTTAAAAAAGTTTGTAGATACTTTATTAGTTATTGATAATGAAAAGTTAATAGAAGTTTATGGTGATTTGACTTTTACTGCCGCTTTTGCAAAAGCTAATGAAGTTTTAAACACTGCTACTAAGGGAATTGCAGAAGTAATTTCACAGCACCTTTTGGTTAATATAGACTTAAATGATGCAAGGAAGGTATTGGAGAATAGTGGTACTGCAGTTATGGGTCAAGCAAAGGTAGAAGGAGATAATAGAGCCATTGAAGCTGTTGTTCAGGCTTTAGATTCACCATTACTAAATGATAATGATATTACTGGTGCTAAGCAAGTTTTATTGAAAATTGTAACTGGTGATGGAGAAGGAGAGATAAAAATGTCAGAATTAGCTAAAATTAAAAATAAAATACAACAAGCAGCAGGAACTAATGTGAATATTATTGAAGGAATAGGTATAGATCCTGATTTAGGTATGTCAATTAGTGTAACAGTTATTGCTACTGGTTTTGAAGAGAAAAGAAAACCAAAGGGAAAAAGAATAATAGAATTAGAACAAGATTATAAAAAAATCGATTCTTCTGCTGTAGAACCAAAGGAAGCTATTATTAATCCTACCTTAACTGAAAATGATTTAGGTCACCAAACTTCATTATTAGATAATGAAAATACGTTTGATTTAAATACTTTAGATAATGAAAGCATTGAAGAAACAGAAGACCAAGAATTAGAAGGTAATATTGAAGAAGCGGGAGATCCTAGCTGTAATCCAAGTGTAATTTCGGATTCCCAATCAATTCCAAATAATAAAATTGTACTTGATTTAACTGATTCTATTGATGATTTTTGTAATGAAGCGCCTAGTGATGATTTTTTAGATTTAGATCATTCAAAAAATATTGAAATTGAAAAAGAGCAAAATAACACAAATGATGTTTCTTCAAGTAATTCAGATCCTAATGTTATAAATAATGAGGAAAGTAAAGAGGAAACAATTACATTAAAACTAGAGGATGATCAAGAGATAATTCGCGAAGAAGAAATACTTGATACAATTGATAATGTTGAAATAAATACTGATGCTATGAAGGTTCAAGCCAGAGAAAGAGAACAAAGATTACGAACTATTTCTATGCAATTAAGGACACCTTCTGGTTTGACATCTTTAGAAGATGTTCCGGCATATAAAAGAAATAATATAGAATTAACAAAGACAAGTCATTCATCAGAAAGTGAAATTTCATCTTTTACGCTAACAAATAAAAATGAGAGTAGAACAGAGTTAAGACAAGATAACTCATTTTTGCATGACAATATTGATTAAAAATAAAATACCCATCCCCCTCTTTTTTTATCAATGAGAAGGGATGGGTATTTGTAAATCTAATTTTACATCATTCCAGGCATTCCACCCCCCATAGGAGGCATAGCTGGTGTAGGATTATCTTCTTTGATTTCTCCAATTACACACTCTGTTGTCAGTAGCATTCCAGCAACTGAAGCTGCATTTTCAAGAGCCACTCTTACTACTTTGGCTGGATCTATAACGCCAGCTTTATATAAGGGTTCATATTTTTCGGTTTTAGCATTAAACCCAAAATCATTTTTTCCATCACGTACCTTAGCTACAATAACACTTCCTTCTAGACCAGCATTTTCTACAATTTGTCTTAAAGGCTCTTCAGCAGCTCTCGTTATAATATTAATACCTGTCTGCTCATCATCATTATCTCCTGAAATTTTAGAAAGTTTTTCTGTTGCTCTTACTATTGCTACTCCACCTCCAGGGACTATACCTTCTTCAACAGCAGCTCTAGTAGCTGCAAGTGCATCATCAACTCGATCTTTCTTTTCTTTCATTTCTACTTCTGATGCTGCACCAACATATAATACCGCTACACCTCCAGCTAATTTTGCTAGTCTTTCTTGTAGTTTTTCTTTATCGTAGTCTGATGTAGTACTTTCAATTTGAGCTTTTATTTGTTCTACTCTTGATTTTATAGTATTACTTTTTCCAGCACCATTTACAATAGTTGTGTTGTCTTTGTCTGAAGTTATTTTTTCACAAGTTCCAAGCATTTCTATTGTAGCATTTTCTAATTTAAAACCTCTTTCTTCTGAAATTACAGTACCATTAGTTAAGATAGCAATATCTTCTAAAATTTCTTTTCTTCTATCACCAAATCCAGGAGCTTTTACCGCACATACTTTCAGAGCACCTCTTATTTTGTTAACTACTAAAGTTGATAATGCTTCTCCATCAACATCTTCTGCAATTATAAATAAAGGTCTACCAGATTTTGCAGTTTCTTCAAGAACCGGTAATAGGTCTTTCATCGCTGATATTTTTTTGTCATAAATCAAAATATATGGATTTTCCATATTCGTTTCCATTTTATCTGCATCAGTAATAAAATAAGGTGATAAATATCCTCTGTCAAATTGCATGCCTTCAACAACTTCAACATGAGTTTCGGTTCCTTTCGCTTCTTCAACCGTTATAACTCCTTCAGTTTTTACTTTTTTCATTGCTTCAGCAATAAGTTTTCCAATTACTGGATCATTATTTGCAGAAATAGTTCCAACTTGTTCTATTTTTTCGTAGGAATTACCAATTTCTTTAGATTGTGATTTAATATCTGTAATTAAACACTCTACAGCTTTGTCAATTCCTCTTTTTACTTCCATTGGATTTGCTCCTGCTGCGACATTTTTTAACCCCGCAGTAATTATTGCTTGAGCTAGAACTGTAGCTGTAGTTGTTCCGTCTCCAGCTGAGTCATTGGTATTTGAAGCAACTTCTTTTACCATCTGTGCTCCCATATTTTCAATTGTATCTTCTAATTCAATTTCTTTAGCTACTGTAACACCATCTTTTGTTATTTGTGGTCCGCCAAAACTTTTACCAATTACTACATTTCTTCCTTGAGGACCTAATGTAACTTTTACCGCATTAGCTAATGCATCTACACCTCTTTTAAGTGCATCTCTTGATTCTGTATCAAATGTTATATTTTTTGCCATTTTTTTATTTTTATTTTAAGATTGCTAAAATTTCAGATTCTTTCATTATAAGATAATCTTCTCCTTCAAATTTTAATTCATTACCAGCATATTTTCCATATAATATGGAGTCTCCTTCCTTTACAGTCATAGGAGTATCTTTGGTGCCATTACCAACCGCTATTACTGTCCCTTTTTGAGGTTTTTCTTGAGCTGTATCTGGTATAATTATTCCTGATGCAGTTTTTGTTTCTGCTCCCGCTTGCTTAATTATAACTCGGTCAGCAAGTGGTTTAATTTTTACTTTTGACATATTCTTTTAAATTATTGTTATTATATAATTACTTGTTTTGCACAAATCATGCCATAATTAAATATGATGCAATTTTGTCATACAATATTTAATTGACGGTAAAATTGTCATTTTTTATTGTGCTGATGATGGATTCTGATTATTTGTTACTGGATTATTAGTAGTCATTCCTTTTACTCCATTTGAGTTATTGCTTTTAGAAATAGCTACGTAATTTGTCGCTAATGATAAAATTATTAAAATAATAACTAATGTCCATGTTGCTTTTTCTAAGAAGTCGGTTGTTTTTTTAGCTCCCATAATTTGATTTCCACCACCACCAAAAGTAGAGGATAATCCACCCCCTTTTGGATTTTGAGCTAAAACAATTAATAAAAGAAGTACACAGGTTATTATAATTAGAACAATTAAGATGTTTGACATGGTTATTTTATTTTATTTTTTATTAATTCTATTTGGGCTGCAAAGAAAGTACTTTTTTTTGGATATTTCAAAATTAATTTTTTGTAGGCATTTATTGCTTTTTCATAGTGGTGTTGTTCAAAATAAACTTTAGCTAATGTTGGTGTAACTAATTCTTCATTTTCAATTAAACTTTCTTTTGCTGCATTAGGAGCTGTAAAAAATTTTTTATTTGTAATTTTTATTTCACTTTCATTGTTATTTAAAAACTCATTTATCAAAGTGTCACCTGCGTTCTTTTTTCTTTTGATTTTTTTTAAGTTATGTAGAGATAACCATTCCGAAAAAGAATAGGATTCTTCAATTTTAAATTGAAGTAGTGATGATTGTTTTTTTAATTCATCAACTGCATTTATATCTTTTGAATGATTTTTTTGTATTTTTTTTGTTGTGATTAATTTAAATAGAGTTTTTCTATCTATGCAGTATGCAGCTGTTTTTTTTAAAAAATTGTTATATCTAATACTGTTAAAATTTAATAATGCTTTTGTCTGAATTAAATAACTAGTTTGAAAATATGGATATTTTGAAATTAATTCATCAAGCTGTGGAATTTCTTCTTTTAGAATATTATCAGTATTCTCAATCAATGATATTATTTTTGCTATTTTCATTACCAGTTAACAAATGCTTTATTAAAAATATCTTCAGCTAATTCTTTTGTTATTTCTTCAATTAAAACTAATTCTACATCCGAAAAGTTAATTGAACTATCAAAGTCTCTGTATCTAGTGAATGTAGTAGTATAGTTTAAATCTTTATTTTTATTATTTACGTATTCTAATTTTAAATTTATTGTTAGTCTATTTTTAGCAGTAGTTTCATTTGAAGTTATCGCAATTGGTTTAATTTCATATTTTATTATAGTTCCTTTAAAATTTAAATCTGCTATACTTTTTTCTTGAAGACTTAGATTAGTTTGATTTAAAATTAGAGTTTGTAAATTGTCTGTTATTGATTGATTTAAAGAAGATGGAGAATTAGTAGCTTGAGAGTTTATATAGTCAACAGAAAATGATTTTACGTCATTAGAAATTGAAGCGCCAGAAAAAGAATATATATTACACGAAATTAATACAATATATACTAAAATAGTGATAACTTTCATAATCCAAATTCTTTTAATTTTCTGTATAAAGTTCTTTCAGAAATACCAAGTTCAGATGCCGCATTTTTTCTTTTTCCTTTGTGTTTTAAAAGTGATTTTTGGATTAATCTTTTTTCATGCTCAAACAATGATAAGGATTCTTCAATATTGATGGTTTGAGGTATTTTTTCTTGTTTTAAGATAACTTTTTCTTCTTTTCCTTGTTTGTTAAAAATTGTAGTGTTTAGTGATTGTAAAATTTCAGTATTACCTTCTTTTTGAATCAAATTATATGTAACCTTTTTTAACTCGTTTAAATCTTTTTTCATATCAAAAAGGACTTTATATAATATTTCTCTTTCAGAAAGTTCGGCTTTTGATTCATCATGAAATTTGATAATCTCATTATTGTCTATTTTAGGTAACACATTTCTGACTTTATTTAAAGAAATCAATCTTTCTTTTTCTATAATGGATAATTGTGCAACAAAATTTCTCAATTGTCTTATATTACCTGGCCAAGGATATTTAAGAATAACTTCTAATGCTTCTTCAGATAATTTGATTGGTGGTGTATTGTATTTTTCAGAAAAATCACCTGCAAACTTTTTGAATAATAAGCTAATGTCATCACCTCTTTTTCTTAAGGCAGGTAGATTAATGCTAATAGTATTTAATCTGTAATATAAATCTTCTCTAAATTCACCTTTTTTAACAGCTTCAGGTAAATTAACGTTAGTAGCTGCAATAATTCTAACATTAACTTTTTGAGTTTTAGAAGAACCGACTTTAATTATCTCTCCGTTCTCTAAAACTCTTAATAATCTTGCTTGTGATGCAATAGGAAGTTCTCCTACTTCATCCAAAAAAATTGTTCCTTCATGCGCTGATTCAAAATAGCCCTTTCTATTATCATGAGCCCCAGTAAATGACCCTTTTTCATGCCCAAAAAGTTCAGAGTCAATGGTTCCTTCTGGAATGGCACCACAATTAACTGAAATGTATGGATTATGTTTTCTTTGACTATTTTGATGAATAATTTTAGGAATATTTTCTTTACCTGTTCCGCTTTCTCCTACTACTAAAATAGAAATATCAGTTGGCGCAACTTGTAAAGAAACATTTATAGCAGTTTCTAATTTAGGACAATTTCCAATAATTCCAAATCTTGCTTTTGCTTGTTGTATATTCATTTTAAACTATTTTTCCTTTGAGAGTTGCAGATGTGCAATCTTCAATTTTAACCATTACATATTCACCTACATTATAGTTTTCTTTCTTAAAAACTACAGTTGCATTATGAGTTGTTCTTCCATAAAAATCATTTTTTGACTTCTTAGAAACACCTTCAATAAGTACTTTAAGTGTTTTGCCAATCTTATTTTTCATGTTTATTAGAGAGTGTTTAGTTTGTTTTTCAATTATTTCTACTAATCTTTTTTGCTTAATAGCTTCATTTACATCATCATCCATCCTTGCTGCAGGTGTATTAGGTCTTTCAGAATACTTAAACATATATCCAAAATCATATTTTACATAATCCATTAGGGAAAGAGTATCTTTATGATCTTCTTCTTTTTCAGAACAAAAACCAGTAATTATATCCATAGATATTGCGCAATCGGGTATTACATTTTTAATATTATCTATAAGACTTAGATACTCTTTTCTTGTATATCCTCTTTTCATTAACTTAAGTATTCTGCTACTACCAGATTGAACAGGTAAATGTATATAATTACAGATATTTTCATATTTTGCAATCTTTTGAATTACATCTATTGTCATATCTTGAGGATTTGATGTTGAGAAGCGTACTCTTAAATCTGGATTTATTTGCGCAACAAGCTCCAAGAGATTTGCAAAATTTATACTTTTCTTTTGTGTTTGCAAATCAACTTTTTTAAAATTCTTTTTTGCTCCTCCTCCGTACCATAAATAAGAATCGACATTTTGACCAAGTAATGTTACTTCTCTGTATCCATTATTGAAAAGTTCTGTACACTCCTTAATAATACTTTTAGGATTTCTGCTTCTTTCTCTTCCTCTTGTAAATGGGACTACACAAAAGGTACACATATTGTCGCATCCCCTTGTAATTGATACAAATGCAGTAACCCCATTTCCACTTAATCTTATTGGATTGATATCTGCATATGTTTCTTCAAGGGATAGTAATACATTTACCGCTTTTCTTTCATGGTCAATTTCTTTAATTAAATTTGGTAAGTCTCTATATGCATCAGGTCCAACAACAAGATTTACCAATTTCTCTTCTTCTAAAAACTTTTCCTTTAGACGTTCGGCCATACAACCTAGTACTCCAACAACCATTTTCGGGTTGTTTTTTTGTTTAATAGAATTATAAAATTCTAATCTTTTTCTAACAGTTTGTTCCGCTTTTTCTCTTATAGAACATGTATTAACAAATACTAGGTCTGCTCTTGTTATATCTTTTGTTGTTGTAAACCCTTCTTTAGATAATATTGAAGCAACGATTTCACTATCAGAAAAATTCATTTGACAACCAAAGCTTTCAATGTAAAGTTTACGTTTCTTTTCTTCTTTGTAAGAAAGCTCAAGAACTTCTCCTTGTTTTTTTTCCTTAATCACCTTTTTAGTTAATGTTGATGTGTTCAAAAAATCAATTTTAATAATTGCAAAAATATAAAAAAACTGACAATGTGGCAGTTTATTATTGATTTATATTATATATAATATAATACAAATTGTCACTTGCAAAATATTTTAAAATTTCAAAAAACCTATTTAAATTTGTAGCCATCATTTTAAATAGACTTTTATGCCAAACAATTTAGTTATTGTTGAATCTCCAGCAAAAAAGAAAATTATACAAGGTTTTTTGGGTAAAGATTTTGTTGTAGAATCAAGTATTGGTCACATTAGAGATTTACCTAAAAAAGGCGGTATGGCTATTGATATTAAAAATGGTTTTATTCCAACCTATGAAATTTCAAAGGATAAAGAAAAAGTAGTAACACAATTAAAAAATATTGCCAAAAAAGCTAAAACTATATGGCTTGCAACAGATGAGGATAGAGAAGGCGAAGCAATTGCTTGGCATTTAATTGAAGCATTAAAATTGGATGCTGACAAAACAAAACGAATTGTCTTCCATGAAATAACAAAAAAAGCTATTTTGCACGCTGTTGCAAATCCGAGATTGTTAAACAAAGACTTAGTTAATGCTCAACAAGCAAGGCGAGTTTTGGATAGATTGGTAGGTTTTGAATTGTCTCCTGTTTTATGGAAAAAAGTAAAGAGAGGACTTTCAGCAGGTCGTGTTCAATCTGTTGCTGTACGTTTGATAGTTGAAAGGGAAAATGAAATTCAAAATTTTACTACTAAGTCATCATTTAAAATAATAGCACAATTTAAAAATACAGAAAATAATATAATCAAAGCAGAATTACCTCAAAGATTTGATAATTACGATGCTGCTCATGCCTTTATGAAAAGGTGTAGTGTTAATAGTTTTACTGTTAATTCTATTGAAAAAAAACCGGCAAAAAAATCTCCTGTCCCACCATTTACAACTTCTACATTGCAGCAAGAAGCTTCAAGAAAATTAGGCTATTCGGTTAGTCAAACTATGATTGTTGCTCAAAAGCTTTACGAAGCGGGACTAATTACATATATGAGAACAGATAGCATAAATTTATCACAAGATGCTACTAATGCTGCTGTAAAAGAAATTACAACATTATATGGTGCTGATTATGCGCAAGAAAGAGTTTATAGCAAAAAAATTAAAGGGGCTCAAGAGGCGCATGAAGCAATTAGACCTTCATATATGCA
Source organism: Flavobacteriales bacterium (assembly GCA_002711125.1). GTDB lineage: Bacteria > Bacteroidota > Bacteroidia > Flavobacteriales > BACL11. The sequence continues at coordinate 62,480 of PAHN01000010.1, read as the reverse complement.
TAAAAAAACAATTGAAGGAGAAAGCTCACATCAAAAGCTATATAATTTGATTTGGAAAAGAACAATTTCTTCACAAATGTCCGATGCAACTTTTGATAGAACTAATATCAAAATAAGCTTATCTAATTCAAATGAAAAATTTATTGCTAAAGGAGAAGTAATTACTTTTGAAGGGTTCATGAAAGTGTATTTAGAGGGTAAAGATGATGATAATCAAACAATAGATGGTGTTTTACCAAACATAAAAAATGGTGAAATTTTAAAATTAGTTGAGGCAGTCGCTTCTGAACAATTCACTAGACCTCCTGCAAGATATGCAGAGGCAAGTTTAGTAAAAAAAATGGAAGAACTTGGGATTGGACGTCCTTCAACATATGCTTCCACAATTACAACAATTCAAAAAAGAGGTTATATTGAAAATGAAAGTAAAGATGGTGTAGAGCGTATTTCAAAGTTAATTGTATTAAAAGAGGGAAATATTGAGGAAACTGAAAAAACATATTTAGCAGGAGTTGAGAAAAAGAAACTTTTTCCAACAGATATTGGTATTGTAGTTACAGATTTTTTAAAAGAAAACTTTTCAAATATTATGGAATATAGTTTTACTGCCTCTGTTGAAAATGAATTTGATGAGATTGCTGAAGGTAAAAAGGTATGGAATCAAATGATAGCATCTTTTTATAAAGGATTTCATTCAAAAGTTAGTGAAGTTGTGCAAATATCAGAAAAAACTGTTGGTCAGAGAGAGCTAGGAACAGATCCTGCAAGTGGTAAAAAAGTATTTGTGAGAATTGGGCCATTTGGCCCAATGGCTCAAATTGGAGAAAAGCAAGATGACGAAAATGCACCTAAGCCAAAATTTGCTTCTTTATTAAAAACTCAAAAAATTCAGACAATAACATTAAATGAAGCTCTTGATTTGTTTAAGCTTCCTAGAAAGGTTGGCTTATGGAATGGAAAAGAGATTGTTACAGCTATTGGAAGATTTGGTCCTTATCTAAGATATGATGGGAAATTTACATCAATTAAAAAAACAGATGAAGAGGAGCCATTAACCATAACATTGGAAAGATCTATTGAATTGATAAAAATTAAAATGCAGGCTGATAAGGAAAGGGTGATTTCTTCTTTTGATGGAGTCCCATCTATTCAAGTTTTAAACGGAAGATATGGTCCGTTTATTCAAATCGTAAATGAAAGTAATAAAAAAATTAATATTAAGATTCCTAAAGATAAAATACCAAAAGATCTTACGAGAGAAGATTGTCTAATTTTATGGAAAAATCATAAAGGTAAAACTGATAAATCTAATTGAGATGAATCTTCAATCTTTTTTTAAACCTCACGAATCATCATTTTTAATTGAAAATAAAAATTGGGAAACAACTCATCTTGGTGGTTGTATAAAAATCCATAGGAAAAATTTTTTTCCAAAAATTGATAAGGTTAAGATAGCTATATTTAATATTGCCGAATTTGAAGGATCTAAAAACAATATTAGTTATGATAATTGTAAGATTCGTGGATTTCTATATTCTTTTCATTTAAAATGTAATTTAAACATTGTTGATTTAGGTTATTTAAATTTACAAGAAAAACGAAAAGATACATTCAAAACAATTCAACAAGTATGCAGTTATTTAATTGAAAAAAATATTATACCAATAATTATAGGAGGAGGGCATGATTTGAGTTACGCAGTGTATAAAGCTTATTCTTCTAATAATCAGTATATAACAATGACTAATGTAGATTCAAAATTTGATATTGGTTTAGAAGATGATAATCTTAATTCCACCTCGCATCTTGGTAAAATAATTGCTTATAAGCCAAGTTCTCTATTTCATTTTAATCATTTAGCTTATCAAAGTTATTTTGTTTCCGAACTAGCTGTTGAGATGTTAGAAAAGATGTGTTTTGATTCTATAAGATTAGGTGATTTAAAAGCAAATTTACATGAATTAGAGCCTATAATGCGAAATTCTGATTTTTTAAATTTTGATATCTCATCTATTCAGCATCTATATGCTTCTGCAAATATTTACTCATCACCAAATGGTTTAACTGGAGAGGAGGCCTGTGCTATTATGAGATATGCTGGATTAAGTGACAAAATTACTTCAGTAGGTATATTTGAATATAATCAAAATTTAGATGTTAATGGTCAAACTGCTTTTTTATTGGCACAAATGATATGGTATTTTATTGAGGGTTTTATTTTTAGAAAGAATGAGTTGAATCCAAACATTAAACTTTGTTCTAAATATACAGTTGCATTTGAAGATGGTAAAAATCAAATTAGTTTTTACAAGAGTAATATTACTGGAAGATGGTGGATGGGTGTTCCTATAAGCTTTGAAAGTAGTGAAAATAAAAAAAACTATTATGTTGCTTGTTCATATGCGGATTATGAGAAGGCTAACAATGGAGAAATACCTCAAAGATGGTTAAATACAATAAGCAAATTTAAATAACATTAGATAGTTTTGAAAACTAGCGTTTTATATTGTTTTTTTGCCACTTGTATAGAATAAGATACAGTGCTTTTGTCATAATATGTTAAAAATTGTTTATTTTAGCGAAAATTTTTTTGTAATTACTAATAACTATGAATAAGTTTTTACTTATAATATTTGCAGTTTTTTCTATGTTGAATGTCACCGCTCAGCAGGTACCTCAGTTTAGTCAAAATATGTTTAATAAACTTGCAAATAACCCTGGTTTTTCTGGAAGCAGAGGTCTTGTTGCTACGTCTGTTTTGCATAGGTCTCAGTGGCTTGGATTTGGTGATGGTAATTCAGCAGGGGCCTCAACTCAAAATTTCAGTGTAGATGCTGAAATCCCTTTTCTTCATGGAGGAGTTGGATTAAATATCGTGAAAGATGATATTGCACAGTTTAGTAATTTAGGCCTTCAAGCATCTTACGCATATAGAATTGAAATGCCTTCAGGACAAATTGGTATGGGAATGTCAATTGGTGTTTTTCAAAGCGGTATAGATGGTAGTTTACTTAACCCTTCACAGTCAGGTGATCAAGCTATTCCTTCTAGTGATGCAAAAGGCTCAAATATAGATTTTGGTACAGGTATATATTTTAATACACAAGATATGTATATTGGGTTTTCTTCGCTTCATTTGAATGAGCCAACTATTGAATGGTCAAATGGACAAGATTATGATTTAGAAAGACATTATTTTTTAATTGCGGGATATTATCACGAAATTAGTGATATTTTATCTTTAAATCCTTCGTTATATTTGAAGTCTGATGGTGCTACATCTCAATTAGATATTAATTCCAATCTAGTATATACTAATGGGAACAATAATCAGATGTGGGGAGGCGTTAGTTATAGGCTAGACGAAGGGATAATATTACTTGCAGGAATGGATATAACAAAAGATTTGCGTTTTGGCCTTGCTTATGACCTTACTGTGCTTAATTCGATGAGTAATTCTTTTGAGGTTATGCTAGGTTATAATTTTAAAATTAAAACAAATAAATCTTTGTCTGGATATAAAAATCCAAGATTTTTATAAAAAATTTGATATTAACTTACACAAAGTGATAAAATAATATATTATATGAAAAAAATAATTTTAATAAGTTCTGTAGTTGCTCTATTGGGAGCATGTGCAGGATCTGGAAATGGGGAATTAATCGGTGTTCAGGATAGACCAGTTTGGAATCCAGAAGATCCATATGGAATGGTTTTTATACCTCAGGGGAGTTTCACAATGGGTCCATCTGATCAGGATGTTCCTTTTGCTAATATTTCTCAGGCAAAAACTGTTTCAGTAGGTGCATTTTATATGGATGAAACTGAAATTACAAATAATGAATATCGTCAATTTACAAATTGGGTAAGAGATTCATTAATTCGTTCTAAATTAATGATGATTGATGAAAGTTTTAGAAAAAAATATGCATATGATAATGCTAGAGGAGAGAAAGGAGATGATATTGTTCCTTATCAAATTAATTGGAGACCAAAATTAAAACTCAATGATGCGAATTGGATGGTTGGAGATAACAACGATGTTAATGCTAGAGAATATTTACAACAGCAGCAGATTTTTTTAGGTGATGACCAATTAATTGATGGTTTACCTCAATTTAATACTACTTTGTATGTTTATACTTATAAGGTTTTTGATGTTCAAAAAGCGTCTGTAAAAAGTCAAAGAATAGCTAATAATAGCAGTGGAGAAGGATCTGGAAGAAAAGATTTCATACACACAGTTGATGTTAATATTTTTCCAGATACACTTACTTGGACACATGATTATTCATACTCTTTTAATGATCCGTATACAAAAAATTATTTTTGGCACCCAGCTTTTGATGATTATCCTGTTGTTGGTGTAAATTGGAAGCAAGCAAATGCATTTTCCCACTGGAGAACAAAAATGATGAATCAATTTTTAAGAAGAACAAAACAACCAACATTACCAGATTTTAGACTTCCAACCGAAACAGAATGGGAATATGCTGCTAGAGGAGGCTATGAATCAAGTCCATATCCTTGGGGAGGGCCGTACACAAGAAATGTTTTAGGTTGTTTCCTTGCTAATTTCAAGCCACTTAGAGGGAACTATGTTCAGGACGGTGGTCTTAAATCTATAAAGGTCGCATCTTATAATCCAAATAAGTATGGTCTTTATGATATGGCAGGAAATGTTGCTGAATGGACTTCTAATGCATTTGATGAGTCTGCATTTTCATATACTCATGACCTTAATATGGATTATCACTATAATGCTGAAAGATGGGATGACAGATCTCTTGAGGAAGATATAAACGAAGTTATGAAAAGAAAGGTGATTAGAGGTGGTTCATGGAAAGATGTCGCCTATTTTGTGCAAAATAGTACACGAACATTTGAATATCAAGATACGTCAAAATCATATATAGGTTTTAGATGTGTTGTAGATTTCTTAGGTAGAGATAAAAAAGATTTTCAATAAAAAAATTAATTATATAACTAAATATAAATATTATGAATATTACAGAGGCTAGATGGTACAAAGCACTAATGCCAAAATTATATGGATGGGGTGCAGCAGTTGTTATTTTAGGAGCATTATTTAAGATTGAAGGTTTACCTTATGCATCCCAGATGCTGATGGTGGGATTAGGCTTAGAATCAATTATTTTCTTTTTCTCAGCATTTGAAAAACAACATGAAGAGCCTGACTGGTCTCTTGTATATCCGGAGCTTGCTAATATGGAAGATCCAAATGCTGCAAAACGTCCAGCACAACAATTAGATGATGCACTAGCTAAAGCTAAGATAGACAACGAGTTGGTAGAAAGCTTAAACGAAGGATTAAGAGCTTTTGGAGAATCTGCTAAACAACTTAATGAGACGGTTTCAGCAGCAGCAGGTATATCCGAATATAATGAACAGATACAAGAAGGAGTGAAAAATATGAATGCATTAAATTCTTTATATGAATTACAATTACAAACTTCTAATCAGCAAATGGAAGCTACAACTATATTTTTACAAAATTTACAAACTTCAGTTGAAGATTCTAAAAAGTTTCAAGAGCAAGTTAGTTCACTAGCTGATAACTTAGAGAAACTAAACTCAGTGTATGCTAATATGCTTAATGCAATGAATCCAAATAAGTAGATTTTAGTAACTGACAAACATTAAAAAATAAAACAATATGGCAGCAGGTAAATTATCGCCAAGACAACGAATGATAAATATGATGTATTTAGTGTTAACTGCACTTCTTGCATTAAACGTATCAAAGGAGGTTTTAAATTCATTTTTTGAAGTTAATAGAGGAATAGAGAGTTCTACTGATAATTTTTATTATAAAAATTTAAAAACATATGCTGACTTTGATCGTGCAGTACAAAATAACCCAGAGAAGTTTACTGAAGTTCGAAACAAAGCTTATTCTGTTAAAGATAATGTAGATGAGTTATTTATCTATATTCAAGAAATGAAATACGATTTAGTAAGTGAAGTTGATAAAGGTGTTGTATACTTGGGAAACACACAAGAAATATTGGATGAAAATGGTGAGCCCAAAGAGGATTTGGCTATTAAAAATAAAAAGTTTAGTAGTTTAACTACGAAGCAAAAACAAATGCCAATTGCTTGGCTTACTAGAAAAGATGACAGATATGGCTCTTCAGATTTATTTATGCCAAAAACAATAGCAAAAAATAAGCAGAGAGCAACAATTTTAAAAAATAAAATTATTGAATATAGAGATTTTGCTATTTCTGTTGCTGGAGATAATCAAAATCTAATAGATAAAATTAATGTAATCTTTGATATTTCGGATAGAGGTACAGGAAAAAACAAACAAACTTGGGAAATTTATAATTTTTATGATATGCCTTCTGTTGGTGCATTAACTTTATTATCAAAAATACAGTTAGATATTAGAAATGTAGAGGCAGATTTAATTGACTATCTGAAAAAAAATATAGATTCTAAATCGTTAAAGTTTGCTGATGCTATGGGAATACAAATTCCTGAGTCTAATTTTATTTTAAGTGGAGATATGTTTAAGGCTGAAATATTTGTTACAGCATTCAACAAAGATAGAAATCCTGATGTTTATGTAGGAGAATATGATAGTTTACCTGATGGTACTTATAAGATGAGAGGAAAGGAAGGAGTTGATTATCAAGTAGTACCAGTTGAAAATGGTAGAGGAATTTATGAAGTGAGAACAGGTCCGCAAGGACCAAAAAAGTGGGGGGGGCTTATCTCTATGAAGACAGAAACAGGAACAAAATTTTATCCATTTATGGGAGAATATCTTGTCGCTTCTAAGCAAGGGGTTGCTTCACCAACTAATATGAATGTTTTATATATGGCTGTTAACAATCCAATAAAAGTAGCTGTTCCCGGATATCCAGCATCAAAAATTGTTGTTTCTGTTATTGGAGGGAGCTCACAAGGGACAATCAATGCTGTGAATAAGAATGAGGGAAAATGGATTGTAAAACCAACTCAAAGTGCAAAATCATCTAAGAACAAACCATTTATTCAGATCTCAGTAAGGGATGGTAATACAATTAAACCTATTGATAAAATTGCTTTTAAGATATTGGATGTTCCAAATCCAATACCAACTGCTAGAGGTATTTCTGTTAATAAAGAAAAAGTTACTAGAGGTGAGTTGATTGATGCTCAGAAACTCATTGCTTTTATGGGAGATGATTTTTATTTTGATAGTGATGAAGTAAAATATACTGTAAGAGAATATACAGTGAATTATTCTAATAGACAAGGAAATTTTACTGACGTCATTAAAGGATCTAGATTTAATTCAGTTGTTGAAAATGCTATTGAAAATACTAAAATTGATGGTGTAATTACTATATCTAATATTAAAGTAAATAGACCAGGCGTTAATGCATTAACAACATTAAGAGGAGCTTTAATTTATAGAATAATTGGTAATTAATTTTAAAAAAAAAAAATTATGAAAAATATAAGTTTAATATTATTTTGTTTACTAATGGTTAATTTAACTTTTGCACAAGATGTGAATCAACCTAGTGTATATGATATGAATAATATATACAAAAAAAATCATCACATTGAAAAAGATGTTATTAAACAACCGCATTTAAGAGAAGCTGATGTGATGTGGTCAAATAAAATCTGGAGAATGCTAGACTTACGTCAAAAGATAAATCATCCTTTTTATTATCCTCAAGATGAAGGAAGTCAGTCAACAGTTGATAGAGAAAATTTATTTAGATGTTTATATAATGCTGCAATTGGAGAGGGAAATTGGGTTGGAGAAGCGGGTATTCAAATTCGTGCATTTGATGCAAAAAATAGTGATGAGTTTATTAAGGAACTAAGTGCAGAGGAATTAAAAATTATTGTTGAAGGATCAGTTGGAAATCCAGTTCCATTTCTTGATAGAAATGATGAAGATTCTTTAGATATCAATGGCAACGTTGTTTATAAAGAAGGTAGAAGAAGTGGTGGGATAAACCAAAAGGATATTAAAACATGGTTAGTTAAAGAACAATGGTTTTTTGATAAACAAAGATCTGTTATGGATGTAAGAATAATTGGAATTTGTCCAGTAGCAGATGCTAGATTTACTGCAGGTCCTCAAAGAGGAGAACTAAATGGAGAGCAAACACCAATATGTTGGTTTTATTTTCCAGAAATAACAGAAGTTTTAAATAATACTCAAGTATTTAACTTGTTTAACAATGAAGCAGAGAATAGAACTTTTTTAGATATATTTAGAAAAAGACAATTTTCTTCAACAATTTATAAGAGAGGAAATGCATACGATAGAAGAATTTCTGATTATATGGTTGGACTAGATGCATTGCTTGAAGCAGAAAGAATCAAAGCAGACATATTTAACTTAGAACATGATTTGTGGGAATATTAATTATTAATATATAATCTTTTTAAGCCCCATATATTGGGGCTTTTTTCTTTTATGTATAAGAATTATAAAATAGCAGTTGTAGGTCTAGGTTATGTTGGTTTACCTTTAGCTTTAGCATTTTCAAAATATTATAGTGTGATAGGTTTTGATGTTGATAGTAATAGAGTTAATTCGCTTAAAAAATCTATAGATACTAATAATGATCAAAAAAATATAAGTAATAATAATATTACATATTCAAACCAAATTAATGATTTGTCAAAATGTAATATATATATTATAACTGTTCCAACTCCAGTTAATTCGGAAAATACTCCAGATTTATCTTTTTTAGAGCAAGCTACAGAAATGATAAGTTTGCTGATCAAGAAAAATGATATAGTTATCTATGAATCTACTGTATATCCAGGTGTAACAGAAGAAATTTGTGTTCCTATNATTGANAGATTTTCAAGTCTGANATATAATNAGGATTTTTTTTGTGCATATAGTCCAGAAAGAATTAGTCCAGGAAATGAAAAATATTCATTAAATAATGTTGTTAAAGTTGTTTCTGCAAGTAATGAAAAGGTTTTAGATGAANTNGTTTTGCTTTATGATAGNATAATTGANGCTGGTATATATAGAGCTCCTTCAATTANAGTGGCAGAAGCTTCTAAGGTCATNGAAAATATACAAAGAGATGTAAATATTGCNCTTATGAATGAATTAGCTATGATGTTTGATAAAATGGATATTGAAACACATCAAGTTTTAGAAACTGCAAAAACTAANTGGAATTTTTTAGATTTNAAGCCNGGATTAGTTGGAGGACATTGTATAGGTGTTGATCCATACTATTTATTACATAAATCATTAGCAAGTGGTTATCAGCCTAACTTATTATCAACATCTAGAGAGATAAANAATAAAATACCTAAATTNATAGTTGAAAAAAGTATTAGTTTNTTGAAGTANTCNAAAAANAANNTAAAAAATGCTAATATTTTNATTTTTGGCTATACTTTTAAAGAAAATTGTTCNGATATTAGAAATACAAAAGTTAAGGANATAGTTNNTGGTTTNNAATCCTATTCAATNAAAGTTGATGTNTATGATCCNTATATTAANGAACATAATAATTTTATTTCAAATCCGTTTTTAGTTGATAAAAAATATGATGCTATATTNGTAGCNGTTGCTCATCATGAGTTTTTNAAATATTCTNTTAGTGATTTTNAACAAATATCAAAAGGAAAACTTGTATTTTTGGACATTAAAGGAATATATANTGAATCAAAGTGGAAATTATAAATATAAATATAAATGAGTGAAGAATTAAATCTAAAAGAGTTGTTTGCTAATTACATAAAATTTAACAATAGAAANANAAAATTTATTTTNTTNATTATTNTTNTTGGTGTTGTTTCTGTNATCTGTTATCAAAAATTCAAAAAACCATATTATGAAACAAAAGCTATNTGTATGTCTGGTATATCTGAATATGAACGACAGGAGCAAGTAGAAAATTTAAGTCAAAGAACTGCTATTGANTTGATTAACCATTTGCAAATAAATATAGATAATAAAGATTTTGTGCAGTTAGCAAAGGTTCTAGGAGTTAAAAAGGATGTAGCTTCAACAATNAAATTTATTGAAGCTGAGCAATTATATCAACAGGATATGGACGAAAAATATTATGCGTTAAATAAATTTGAAATTTCATTAACTGTTTTTGATAACTCAAAAATTTCNGAAATAGAAAANGGATTAATTTATTATTTTGAAAACAATAAATTTGTGAANTCTTATCATAATAGATATATTCAATCTAATAATAATATTATTAATGATGTTGAACGTGAGATNGAGTTATTAGATCAAATNAGAATTGAAGGAGCNCAAAATAANTTAGATGTTAGTTCTATAAATATTGTTAGTGGTAAAGAAGGTAAAGAATTAAGTAATCAGATAGTAACTTTAAGCCATCATAGAGAGGAAATTAAAATGAANCAGGCGCTCTTGAAACCTCTTGTTTATGTTCAGAGTTTTGCAAATGTNGATAAAAAAGANGATGAAATATTTCTTTGGAGTATACTTGGTNCCATCATAAGTTATCTNNTGTCATTAATTATTGCATTTGTTAAAGAAATAATTTAAATAAAATGAAAATAGGTGTAATTGGTTCTGGATATGTTGGTTTAGTAGCAGCAGCTTGTTTTGCTGAAATGGGTAATTCTGTAAAATGTATAGATAATAATAAAAAAAAAATATCTAATTTAAAGAAGGGGATTATTCCAATTTATGAACCCGGGCTNGCTAGCTTAGTAAAAGAAAATCAAAATCGTAAATCTTTAGACTTTAGCANAAACATAAAAGATGCTTTATTTGNTATAGATATTGTATTTATTGCAGTTGGAACACCTATGGGAGAAGATGGTTCAGCAGATTTNCAATTTGTTTTACAAGTAGCGAAGGAGATNGGNGAGAATATANCTAACGATATTATTGTTGTAAATAAATCTACAGTGCCAATNGGTACNGCTGAAAAAGTAAGAAATACTATTCAAAATAAATTAGATCAAAGAAACTCAAAAATTGTGTTNGATGTTGTTTCGAATCCAGAATTTCTAAANGAAGGAGCTGCTATAAATGATTTTATGCANCCTGATAGAGTAGTCGTTGGTGCNTGTAATGAGNACTCTATTAGTTTGTTAAGAAATTTATATTCTCCTTTTACTNTAAGTAATGATAGATTTATCGCAATGGATATTAAATCTGCAGAAATGACTAAATATGCAGCAAATGCAATGNTAGCGACTAAAGTNTCATTTATTAATGAAATCGCAAATATTTGTGAAAAAGTTGGNGCAGATGTAAATCAAGTACGTAAAGGTATAGGAAGTGATAAGCGNATTGGATATAAATTTATATATCCAGGTTGTGGCTATGGAGGTAGTTGTTTTCCAAAAGATGTTNGAGCATTAATTAATATTTCTAATTCTGTTNGATATAATTCATTATTAATTAATGCTGTNGAAACNGTAAATAATAACCAAAAAGAAATTTTATTTTCTAAGTTAACAGACTGCATGCCAAATNTAAANAACAAAAAAATAGCTATCTGGGGTCTCGCATTCAAGCCAGAAACTGATGATATGAGNGANGCTCCATCAATAAATTTAATTAGATCTATCAATGATGCTGGTGGNAANGTAAATGCATATGACCCAAAGGCTATAAATGAAGCTAAATTTTATTTAAAAGGAATGAATGTCACNTATTTTNCTGANAAATACACTGCTTTAGATGAAGTAGATGCTTTAATTTTAGTTACGGAATGGAAAGAATTTAGAAGTCCAGATTTTTCATTAATTAAGTCTAAAATGAAAGGAAATTTATTTATTGATGGAAGAAATCAATTTAAAATAGATNTGATGAAGAATTTAGGATTTAAATATTTGCAAATTGGTGTTTAATACGCTAAATTATTGATGTTTCATAAAGANAAATTTTCATTAAGTACTATTATAGANTTTAGCTATATGTTCTTTTCAACTCTTATAAAAAAGGGTTTTGGGTTCATACGAGAANTAATTCTNGCATTTTTTTTTGGTTCATCTGTTATATATGCTAATTATTTACTTTTAAAAACTGCTTCGGATTTTATTTCACAAATTACTATTGGTAATGCCTTACAAGCAAATATTATGCCAAAATTTGTAAAATTATATAGTAAGTATAAAATTCTTAATCTTAATAATGTATATAATTTTTCTAAAAGTTTTTCCTTAAAATTATTTTTATTAATTCAAATTATACAAATACCAATAATATTATATTTAAATCCTCCTAATATTTTATTGTACATAATAATTTCGATTTTACTTGGTTTTATATCAAGTTTAAACTTTTTTAATGCAATTTTTATGACTATTTTACAAGCAAAAGGAGATTTTAAAAAATTTTCAATAGCTACAACTTTTAATATATCTCTTTCAACTTTTTTATTATATCCATTAATTTTTATGTTTAAAATCATTGCTTCTTTTACATCAATTTTGGGAGTTGTAGTTAGTAGATTAATTGGCGTTTTAAGCTTAACAGTTTTGTATGTAAAACCTTTATTTAATGAAAAAGGAAAAAACAATATTAATTTATCAATTATTGATTTTAATATTTCAGTATTAATTTTAGGTAATTTTGCAAATATTATCATGATATTAGGGCGATTTGTATCAGGATTAGATGGAGGTAACAACATTACATTTTATACATATGCTGTTGTCATACTAAATATTTTTTTTACTTCTGTAGTTATGAATATTAATACATTAGTATTAAAATTTATATCTGTACATAAGAATATTCGAGTTTTAGTATATTCAACTTTATTTACCGCTTTAATCGGAGGGTGTTTTATTTATTTTATTTTATTTTTTAGCGAAGAGCTTATTGCTTTTGTCTTTCAGCGAGGTAATTTTATTAAATCTGATACACTTGCAACTTCTAGTTATCTAAAAGATTTAAGTTGGAGTTTTATTTTAATNTTTATATCATCNTCTCTATTTCAGTCCTATTTCACATTACCCCAAGATTATTTGCAAAAAAACACACATAAGTTAGTTTGGCCATTATTTTTTACAATTATATTTCTTTTNTGCTTTTTTCTAATTAATGATTATACAGCAAAATTAAATTCTATTATAATGATATATAGTCTTTCCTTTTTATCTTTTTTAACTGCGATTTTTGCTTTTATTAAATATTTGAAATATGAAAGNNGCTAATTATTTTTTTCANATTTTTATNTTGCTAGCATGTGGTATGTTAGCTATAGGTAGACTATATGATGAGCGATTAGAGTTTTTTGAAATTAATATTAGCCTTGTTATGAGTATTGCTTTCTTTTTGTTTAGTATCCCAATATTATTCTCAATCAAAAANATTAAATTATATAACACCAAATCATTATATTATCTTTTTTTATTAGTAATATTATTCCTNTCTCCCATTTTGGCTTTGAATTATGGATATGATATATTTGGAATTCAAAAGTATTTTAATTTTNTACTTATAGTTCTNCCTGTAGTTTTTATAGTCATTGAAANGTTTANCTATAAAGAATTGAAATTNTTTTTTTAAGGTTATGTTATATTTTATAACTGTNTTGTCGATTCTTGGTTGCTTAGTTGTTATGACCTCTTCTGATAGATTAAGTGTTTTAGGAGGAGGCCCAATTGTTTTTGCTAGATGGATGAATATAGGTATAATTATTATTTTCTTTTTAAAGAAAANGTTTAGTTTAAAATTTACTTTTTTGATGTTTTTCTTTTTTATGTTGTCATTGGCAGCAGGAAGTAGAGGNCCAATTCTTTCTTTATGTATTACCATTCTTTTGTATTTGTTCTTAAATTTCAGAAAACTTATTTTGCCAATTTTAGTTTTATTTATCTCAATTGGATTAATATTTATTACAACTAATTTTAAAAAATCAGTTCTTGATGTNGGTAAAACAGAACGTTTAATTACAAAAGATAGTAGATCAAAAAATGCTCGACTTGTCTTTATATATAGATCTTTCGATTTGATGAAAGTCTATCCGNTTGGTGTTGGANTAGGNAACTGGCAGATATATGCTAATAACTATGATGCTACACATTTGTTAAAGCATCAGTATCCTCATAATCTTATATTAGAAATTTTTGTTGAATTAGGTTTTATTACTGGNGCTTTATTTATAATTTTATTANTAAAAGTATTATTTTTTAGTTANAAAAGAATGCTCAAATATAATCATCAAGAAAACACATTTTATCCGTTGTTATTTTATTTAAAATTTTACTTAATATTAAATTCTTTTTTTAGTGGCAGTTTAGTTGATTCTCGNTTTCTTTTTGTTATTATGGCGATGNTTTTAATTGATCCTCCNNCTAAGTTAAATTTGAAGTATGATGCAAAGTAAGTGGAGAAAATATCATGGAGCACTAGTTCCTAATACAGCACCTCATGAGGATGTAGATCTAACAGGAATAGATAAAGAGTTACATNTTCATAANGCCTACTTCGCAAGATGGGTTACAAATTTTGATTCAAAAAAATCNACTGATTTTTGGTATNTAATACAAGATNAAGCAATGNGTCTGAAAGATTATAGTGCAAATACAAGAAATCAAATATTAAGAGGTTTAAAAAAGTTTCATATTAAACAAATATCTATAAAGGAAATGTCTTTAAATGCATATGAAATTTANAAAAAAGCATCATTAGAGTATAATACAAAGAATAAGATATTATCTGAAACTGCATTTAATAATTTATTAATACGAGATTTTGACTATTGGGGTATATATNTAGAAGATCGATTAATTGGTTTTTCTAAAAATAGAATTTATAAGGATTCTTGNGACTATTCTACTATAAAAGTTTTACCAGAGTATATTAAAGACTATCCTTTTTATGCNCTTTTTTATTCTATGAATTTATATTANCTNACAGAAAAAAAAATAAAATACGTTACAGATGGANCTAGAAGTATATCTCATAGAACAAATATTCAACAATTTTTANTAATGAAATTTAAATTTAGAAAGGCTTATTGTAATTTACATATCAAGTATACNTGNAAATTTGGATTAATTGTTAAAGTGTTNTTTCCTTTNAGAAAAATATTTGGTTTTTTTGATTTTTTNTTATTTAGAAATATTTTTTCTATTTTATTCCAGGAAGAAATTTCACGAAATTGTAATAAGNATTANTATGTTAGTAATTTGTAATGGTTCGTTTAAATCTGGTTCTTCTTGGTTACATGCAATTATATTGGAAATCTTTAGAATAAAAAAGCAACCTATCAAAGATATCCCTTTTAAATATAANCCAAATATTAATTCNCCTACTAGAATACTTGAGAATAAAATATTTGATTTTATAAAAATCGAGGATTATAATACTTCACACTACGTAACAAAGTCACACTACTTTAGTGAAAAAGTTTTTAAANAAAAATATTCTGAAAATGTAAAGTTTATATTTATTCAAAGAGATATAAAGGATGCAATTGTTTCTCATTTTTATCATTTTAAGCAATATCGCTATAGAAATATTAGCTTTGAAAAATATTTTAGATANATTGGAATATATAAAGCATATGAAATTTCTTTATTTAANTCGAGAGCAAAAAAATATTTTAATTCAGATTTAATATTTTCTTATAATAATATTAAAAATGACTTTAACAATACTGTNTTAAGTTTATGTTCTATNTTAGGTTTTGAAGATATTTCAATAGAAGANATTCTAGAAATTAAAAAAAANACTTCCATNCAAAACATGAGAAGAACNGCTAAAGAGGGTAAAAGTANTTATTATCCTGAGCTTGGGAATATGAACTATAAGATGTTTCGTAAAGGAGTTATTGGAGAGTGGAAAAAATATTACAATAAAAGTAATTTAGAATTAATAACCCGGATTATTAACTTAAACCCTCCCTTTTATATTAAAATAATTTACTTTTTTATTTTTACATTAAGAAGAAAAATAGGTTTATAAATGAATAGTTTAGTCTCAATTATTACTCCATNATATAATTCTTCAAATTATATAGAGTCTTGTGTGCAATCAGTTATTGATCAAACATATACTAATTGGGAAATGTTGATAGTTGACGATTGCTCTAGCGATGATTCTTATTATAAAATTNAATNAATTGCTAGCAAAGATANTAGNGTTAAANTTTTCCAAAATAGTCAAAATATTGGTGCTGCTAATACTAGAAATATTGCTTTAAAGAAAGCAANAGGGAANTTTATTGCATTTTTAGATTCAGATGANATGTGGAATAAGGATAANTTAGACANACAGATTAATTTTATGCTTTTGAATAATATTGCCTTTTCATATACTACTTATGAAATGATTACAGATACTNGTCTTAATGTATNTAAAGTCATTNAAGCTCCTAAAAAAATGCATTATNACTCTTATTTGAAGAATACAATAATTGGATGCTTGACTGTAGTTTTAGATCGAGAANAAATAGGANATTTTGAAATGCCTAATATTCGATCTTCTCATGATATGGCTTTATGGTTATCTATTATGAAAAGAGGTTATGATGCATTTGGTTTAGATATTAATCTNGCTCAATATAGAATTTTACCAAATTCAAATTCATCNAGTAAATTAAAAGCGGCTAAAGATGTTTGGGTAGTATATCGAAATATTGAANGACTTAGTTTTNTCTATAGTTTGTGGTGTTTTATAAATTATGTAATNAATGCATTAATAAAAAGAATGTAATGAAAAGGTGTTGTGATATATTAGTTTCTTTTNTTGGTATTATTATTTTAAGTCCAGTGTTTATTTTAATAGGGATNATTATNAGTTTCTCTTCCAAAGGTCCAATTTTTTTTGTTCAAAAAAGAGTTGGGAGAAATGGTAAATTATTTTCAATGATTAAATTNNGATCGATGTTAATTTATNAAGAGAACTCAAGTACTGTTTCAATATATGGTGATGATAGAGTAACTNCTTTTGGGTCGTTCTTAAGAAGATATAAGTTAGATGAATTACCAGAACTTTTTAATGTGCTNAAGGGGGATATGAGTTTAGTTGGCCCAAGACCNGATGTNTCTGGCTATGCAGATAAACTAAAAGGTGAATCAAAATTAATTTTATTATTGAGGCCAGGTATAACAGGACCAGCTACATTAAAATATGCAAATGAAGAAAAGATTTTAGCTTCCTGTAAGGATCCAATTAAATATAATGATGAGATTATTTACCCCGATAAAGTAAAGATAAATTTAGATTACTATTATAATCATTCATTTTGGATTGACATTAAGATTATATTTGCTANTATTTTTAGAAAAAATTATTAATTGAAAAATAAAAAACAAATATGGCTATCATCCCCAAATATGTGTGGGGCTGAAATGAAGTACGTTAAAGATGTCTTTGAGAGCAATTGGATTGCACCAGTAGGACCATATATTGAGAAATTTGAAAAAGGTTTGTCATTAATTTCTAATAATTATTCTGTTGCTGCGCTTAGTAGTGGCACAGCGGCTATTCATTTAGCACTAATTTTACTAAATATTAAAGCTGGTGATAGTGTTTTATGTTCTTCATTTACATTTGCAGCTTCAGCAAANCCAATTAAATATTTAGGAGCAAATCCAATTTTTATTGATAGTGAGAGAGAAACATGGAATATGTGTCCTAAATTACTTGAAAGAGCCATTATAGATAGTAAAAATAAGGGGNTATTNCCTAAAGCAATTATATTAGTTCATTTATATGGGATGCCTGCAAAAATTGAGGAAATCATAAAAATATCTGCAAAGTACAAGATACCAGTTATTGAAGATGTTGCTGAAGCAATAGGCTCAAAATATAATGGTATTCCCTTAGGAACTTTTGGTAAATTTGGTATTTATTCTTTTAATGGTAATAAAATNATTACTGCTTCTACTGGAGGAGCTTTGTTTTCANAGGATAAGAAATTAATAGAGTATTCTAAGAAATTATCTACACAGGCAAGAGACAAAGCACCTCACTATGAACACTCAGATATAGGATATAANTACAGATTGAGTAATATTTGTGCTGCTATTGGTTTTGGACAATTAGAAATTTTAANAGATAGAATAAATAAAAAACGAGAAATNTTTAATTTTTATAAAACCAAATTNTCTAAAATANATGATATTGAATTTTTAGATGAAAATGAAAATATTTTTTCAAANTTTTGGTTAACTACGATACTTTTAAGACGNGAATCTACAATAGATCGAGAGGACTTACGTTTGTNTCTNAGTAAAAATAATATTGAGTCANGNCCATTATGGAANCCAATGCATTTACAGCCAGTTTTTAAGCAGTATGATGCATATATTAATGGGGTNTCAGAAGATTTATTTAATAGAGGTTTATGCTTACCTTCAGATACTAATATGAAGAATGAAGATTTAAATATGGTTGTAAATAAAATAAAAGAAATCTATGCGGCTTAGGTTGCAAAATTTACAGAGAATTCATAAGCAGCTTATTATGGCTTTTGTGGATATATTTACTTTGGTTTTGGCATTGTGGTTAGCTTTTGTGCTAAGATTAGGAGATCCTTTACCATTAGATTATATTTTTTCATCATGGTGGATTTTTTTTACTTTACCTTTCATAACAATTTTTTTATTTATTAAGTTAGGATTATATAGAGCTGTTTTACAATACATAGGAATTAAAATTATTCTTACCACCTTTCAAGCTACTACGATTGCATGTTTAATTGTTGGATTTTTCATGATGTTTTTTCGAGAACCAAATCTACCTAGATCAATCTTTCCCATTTTTTGGTTTATAATAAATATTTTTGTTATTACAAGCAGATTTTTGTTTAAAGCATATTTATATTCATGGGACAGTTTTATAAGTTTAAGAAAAAAAACTTTAATATACGGAGCCGGAGATGCGGGCGTTCAGTTAGTTGAAAGTTTAAAAAAAAGCTCTATTTATTTGCCAATTGCATTTATAGATGACGATACTTCCAAACAAGGTACAATAATTAATCATTTAGAGGTTTTCCCATTTAAAAAAATAGATACATTAATTAAAAATGAGGATGTAAAAGTTTTATTATTTGCAGTTCCATCTGTAAATATTAAGCAAAGAACTCAAATTCTGAAAAAGTTAACAAAGTATCCAATAGAAGTTAAACTATTACCCTCAATTGATAGTATCAGTAATGGTGTAATTTCAATAGACAATATAAAGCATGTTGAAGTTGGTGATATTTTAGGTAGGAATGTAGTCTCACCAAAAAAAGAATTATTACAAAGAAATATTTCAAAAAAAAA
This sequence comes from Flavobacteriales bacterium, assembly GCA_002711125.1. Lineage (GTDB taxonomy): Bacteria > Bacteroidota > Bacteroidia > Flavobacteriales > BACL11. The sequence goes on along the minus strand of PAHN01000010.1, from coordinate 43,244 downwards.
TATTTTAATAACTGGCGCAGGAGGTAGTATAGGCTCAGAGCTTTCTAGACAAATAATGAAACTAAATCCAAATAAGGTTATATTGATGGATAATTCAGAGTATAATTTATATAACATACATTTTGAATTGAATACTCAAGGATATCACTGTGAGATTATCCCATCACTATGTACTGTAACTAATTATCACCAATTAAAGCAGATTATTAAAAAAAATAATATTCATACAATATACCATGCAGCTGCATATAAACATGTTCCTATGGTTGAAATGAATATTATTTCAGGAACCTATAATAATGTGATAGGTACGTATAATGTTGCTAAAGTATCTGATGAAGAAAATGTAGAAAATATGGTTTTAGTATCTACTGATAAAGCAGTACGACCTACAAATGTAATGGGAGCCTCAAAACGTATGTCAGAACTCATTCTTCAAGCATATTCGGATAAAAGTAATTGCTGTTTTTCTATGGTTCGCTTCGGAAATGTACTTGATTCAGCTGGCTCAGTTGTCCCTCTTTTTAGAAATCAAATTAAACGAGGAGGTCCTGTCACGGTGACGCACAGGAGTATTACAAGATATTTTATGTCTATACCCGAAGCAGTGGAATTAGTATTACAATCAGGAGCTATGGCAAAAGGAGGAGATGTATTTGTTTTGGATATGGGTGAGCCTATTAAAATTATTGATTTGGCATATAAAATGATTCATTTAAGTGGTTTAAAACCGATTGATAATGAAAATCCTGATGGAGATATTAGAATAGAATTCACTGGATTAAGGCCTGGTGAAAAATTATATGAAGAACTATTAATTGGAAGTGATGTCGTACAGTCAGAACATTCAAGAATTATGCAGGCTAAAGAAAGCAAGCTTTCATACCAAGATGTTAAATACTGTATTAATGTAATAAAGTCAGCAAGAGAAAAGCAAGATGAAGTGGTTGTTAAAGAACTATTGTTAAAATATATTGATGGGTATACATCAGAGGAAGACTAAAAGACATATTTTTGTTTTATGAATATAATTGTATTTGGTGCAGGAACTTTTGGTACAGCGATTGCCAAAGCTTTGTCAATGAATAAAGAAAATAATGTTCAATTATTTTCAAAAAATGAATCCAAAGTAAATGAAATAAACACTTTAAATACAAACAAATCATGCTTTCCCAATAAGCATTTACCCTCTTCAATTTGTGCTACAAGTAACGAGAATGAATTTTCTAATGCAGATATAGTTTTTATAGCTTACCCTTCAACACTTATTATTAAAAAAATTGAATCTGTTTATCATAAATTTAAAGACAATGTTCTTATTGTAAATCTTTCAAAAGGATTGTTGAATGGAGGTGTTACAGTTGTAGATGCTATAAAGCAAAATTTTGAATTTGATAATATTGTAACTTTAAAGGGACCTTCTTTTGCTGTTGAGCTAATGGATCATGCAAGTACTTTATTAACTCTTGGTTATAAGACTCAAAAACAATTTGATATAGTCAATAAAGTTATTAGAAAAACTGTATTACATATTGATTTTACAAACGATATTAGAGGTGTTGAAATTTTAAGCTCACTAAAAAATATCTATGCTATTTTTTTAGGTATAGTAGATGCAAAATATAATTCCTCTAACACTAGATTTATGATGTTAACTAAAGCTTTTTCAGAAGTTAGACTTATCTTAAAAGAGCTTGGAGGTTGTGAATCAACATTGTTTTTATCATGTGGTTTTGGAGACTTGTGTTTAACATCATTAAATGACTTAAGTAGAAATAGAACATTAGGATTATTAATTGGCAAGGAGTTTTATAACGAAGACTATAAATCAAATTCTGTAATTCTGGAAGGTTTAAGTTCTATAAATTTGATTTACAATTTAGTTAATGACAATATTATAGGACAGCTACCTATTTTAGTTAAATTATATAATTATTTTTCTGGTAAAACACAAGATGTAGATGTGTTTTTTAATGATTTTTCTAATATACAAATTGTTAAAAAAAAATGAAAATAATAGTTACTGGTGGAGCTGGATATATTGGAAGTCACACTGTTGTGGAACTATTACATGCAGGTTTTAATCCAATTATTATTGATAATTTAAGTAATACTGATACTAGAAACATTAAGGGTATAAAAAAAATTACGGGAAAAGATGTGAAATTTTATAATGTTGATTGTACAGATTCAAGTTCTATTAAATCAATTTTTGAAAAAGAAAAAGATATTTTAGCTTTAATACATTTTGCAGCATTTAAATCTGTAGAGGAATCTTTACGTTTGCCAGAAAAATATTTTAAGAATAATATAGGCTCTTTAGAAGTAATATTATACCAAATGAAAAAACACAATATTGATAATATTATATTTTCTTCGTCTTGTACGGTTTATGGATCACCTGAAAAATTGCCAGTGACTGAAAGTTCACCATTTAGAAATCCGGAGTCACCCTATGCAGAAACTAAACAAAAATGTGAAGAAATTTTAAAAGATTCAAGTTTAAAAAGTATATCGCTCAGATACTTCAATCCGATTGGATCTCACCCAACTGGCTTAATTGGAGATTGTTCAGCTGATAGACCTGCAAATTTGGTTCCGATAATTTGTGAAGTTGCGAGTAAGAAAAGAGAAAATTTGGTAGTTAACGGCAATGATTATAATACAGTTGATGGTACGTGTGTCAGAGATTATATTCATGTTATTGATTTAGCTAAATCTCATGTTCAGGCTTTAAAATATTTGCTAAAAAATAATTGTAAAGAAGTTTTTAATATCGGAACAGGCCAAGGTTTAAGTATTTTAGAAATTATTCATAATTTCGAAAAAGCAAATCAAGTGAAAATAAACTTTACATTTGGCCCTAGAAGAGACGGAGACATAGACAAAATTTACTCAGATAATTTAAAAGTAAATAAAAAATTAAAATGGAGTTCACAAATTTCAATTAATCAGGCCATGATTGATTCTTGGAATTGGCAACTAAATAAAATCAAATGAAAAAAGTTTTAATTGTCTTTGGGACAAGACCAGAAGCTATAAAAATGGCCCCTCTTGTACAGGCTTTTAAAAAAAACAATTTTTTTGAAACGAAAGTATGTGTTACCGCACAACATAGAGAAATGTTAGATCAGGTACTAGATTTTTTTGAGATCTCTCCAGACTTTGATTTAGATTTAATGAAACCAAATCAAAATTTGTATAATTTAACTGGAGAAATAATTAATGGAATGAAAGATGTTTTAGAAGAATATAATGCTGATTATATTTTTGTACATGGAGATACAACAACTACTATGGCTGTTAGTATCGCATCATTTTATTTTGGAGCAAAAATATGCCATGTTGAAGCAGGCTTAAGAACTTTTAATTTACTTGCTCCCTTTCCAGAAGAAATGAATCGTCAAGTAACATCTAGAATAACTAATTATCATTTTGCTCCTACAGAGCAATCTAAAAGTAATTTATTAAAAGAAAACATATTAGAAAATCAAATATTAGTTACAGGTAATACAGTAATTGACGCTCTTTTCTTCGCTCTTGAAAAACTTAAAAAAATTAATAATGAAGAAATAAATAATTTGCAGAGAATTATTCAAAAAGATAAAGATATAGTTTTAGTAACTGGACATAGAAGAGAAAATCATGGCAAAGGATTTATTAATATATGTAATGCGTTAAAAGAAATTTCAAAAGATAAAAATGTTCAAATTATATATCCAGTTCATTTAAATCCAAATGTCCAAGAACCTGTTAACAATATTTTATCAAATATTGAAAATATTTCTTTAATTTCTCCACTTCCATATGAAGCTTTTTTGTGGTTAATGAACAAATCTAAAATAATAATAACTGATAGTGGAGGAATTCAAGAAGAAGCCCCTTCGCTAGGAAAACCAGTTTTAGTTTTAAGAGAAACAACTGAGCGACCAGAAGCAGTTGAGGCTGGAACTGTAGTTTTAGTTGGAACAAATGTAGATAAGATAGTAGAAGAGGTAAATCAACTATTAAATAATAATGATAAGTACAAAAAAATGAGTTTATTGCATAATCCATATGGAGATGGTAAAGCAAGTAAGAGAATTGTTAAATTTTTGTTAAACAAATAGAATGAAAGATTTAAAAGTTGTTATGATGGGTTTAGGGTATATTGGCTTACCTACAGCAGCAGTTATTGCAAGTAGAAACATAAAAGTTCATGGGGTAGATGTTGATCAGTCAGTTGTAAATATAATTAATAGCGGTAAAATACACATTATTGAGCCTGAATTAGATGGTCTAGTTAAGAATGTAGTAGATGAAGGTTTTTTATTAGCTAGTACTACTACTGATAAGGCTAATGTTTTTTTAATAGCAGTTCCTACCCCATTTAAAGGGGCTCATGAGCCAGATCTTAAATACGTTGAGTCAGCTACCAGGATGATTATTCCAAAATTAACTGAAGGAAATTTATTTATAATAGAATCAACTAGTCCTGTAGGAACTACTGATAAAATGGCTAAAATTATTTTCGAAGAGAGGCCTGAGCTTAAAGGTAAGATAGATATTGCATATTGTCCTGAAAGAGTTCTACCAGGAAAGGTTATTTATGAATTAGTAAATAATGATAGGGTAATAGGAGGTATTGATGAAAAATCTACAAAATCTGCTCAAAATTTTTATCGTAATTTTGTAAAAGGGGAGTTGCATCCAACTAACGCAAAGACTGCTGAAATGTGTAAGTTAGTAGAGAATTCATCAAGAGATGTAGGCATTGCATTTGCTAATGAGTTAAGTATAATTTGTGACAAGGCAGGTATTAATGTATGGGAATTGATTTCTTTAGCAAATAAACATCCAAGAGTAAATATACTACAGCCTGGAACTGGAGTAGGAGGACATTGTATAGCAGTAGACCCCTGGTTTATAGTTTCTGAATTCTTGAATGAAGCAAAAATAATAAAAAAAGCTAGAGAGATAAATGATTACAAAACAGACTGGGTAATTGAAAAAATAAGATCTACTGCATTACAATTTGAGCTAGAAAATAATAAAAAACCAATACTTGCTTTAATGGGTCTTTCTTTTAAGCCAGACATTGATGATTTAAGGCAGTCTCCAGCATTGATTGTGGCCGATACTTTCATAAATGATAAAATATATGACTTAGTTTTAGTAGAGCCAAATCTATCTTCGAGTAAGAGGTATCATTTAACTGATTATAAAAAAGCTAGCGAACAGTCTGATATCATTATATATTTAGTTGCACATAAACAATTTAAAAGCTTACCTTCACAATCAATAGAATTAGATTTTTGTGGCGTAAAAAAGTAAATTTTTGAGACGTTTTATAAACAAATACAAAAACAATGAGATTATATCAAAATCTACATCTGCATTTTTGTTAAAAATTATTGGCTCTTTTTTAGGATATGTTTTTCTTCTTCTTGTAACAAGATCTTCTGGTGCAGAGGCTTGGGGTATTTTTGCGCTTTGTTTAGCGGTTTTAAATATTACTTCAATTATTAGTCGATTCGGAATAGACATTTCATTACTTAGATATATTCCAGAACTTTTACCAGATTATTCTAAAGTTAGGAATTTAGTTAAAAAAGGAATTTTTCTTGTTTTTATTATTTCAGTATTTATATCTTTTGCATTATATCAATTTTCTGATTTTATTGCAAACTTCATATTTTATAAACCGAATCTATCTTCATTTATAAAATTAATTTCTTTTGCTTTAGTTCCATTTAATTTATCATTGGTTATTGTACAAAGTTTTAGAGGTCTAAAAGAAATTAAATATTTCGCTTTTTTCTCACAGCCAGCTAGATACATTTTTGCTATAATATTTTTTATACTTTTAGCTTATTCTAATCTTATTGAAGATAAAAATCTTCCTATGTATTCATATGTTATAGGAATGTTTTTTGTTTTTCTTTTAAGTTTATTTTATTTTTATAAAAAAATAAATGGTTTTGATAATACAACATATTCTATTTCTCTTTCAAGAATATTAAAAACTGCATCACCAATGATGTTATCATCATCTATTTATTTACTTATGACTTGGATTGACACAATAATGATTGGAATTTATTCTGATGAGGCTAATGTTGGTGTTTATAATGTAGCTGTTAGAGTAAGTGGTTTAGCTGCTTTTACATTAGCCGGAATAAGTAGTATATCGGCTCCTAAATTTTCAGAAACATATAATAATGGAGATCATGTTAGATTTAAAGAAGTTGTACATGAATCTAGTCGATTAATATTTTTTAGTACATTACCCATTATAATAATATTATTGTTATTCAACAAACATATTTTATTGTTTTTTGGAGAAGAATTTGTTGGAGGAGCTGGAGTACTATATATATTGCTTTTAGGACAAATGTCAAATACTTTCTCGGGTTCATTAGCTTTTATTTTACAAATGACAGGAAAAGAAAAAATATTTAGAAATATACTAAGCTTAGGTTTAATTATGAATTTCATATTAAATTTAGTTTTAATACCTAATTTTGGTATTTTAGGTGCTTCAATAGCGTCTGCAAGTAGTTTAATTACTTGGAATATTTTGTCGCTTATATACATAAAAAGAAAATTTGGATTTTGGACATTTGAAAAGAATTTTATCATTAACTAGTTCTATCAAATATGTATCGTGTAATTTTTAAATCTTTTTTTTGCGTTTTATTAATAATCACTTTATTTTCTAACATTATTGATAATATTATTGGAATAGATATAGTCAAATTTTTTGATGAATTTTTGTTGTTTTTATCTGTTTTTAGTGTCGTATTGTATTTTTTTATTAAATTAAAACTGCCTGATTATTTTAATAATGTTTTCTTAGTATTTATATCTTTACTATTCATAAGTTTTTTAAGTCCAATTTTTACAAAAGAATCAGTATTTCAAATATTTATTCATCTCAAGTTTTTTTTGTTTTTTATTTTTATTAGAATTTTTTTTAAAAGAGATAATTATATCCTTAAATACACATTCTACCTCATAATTTTTTTGACTCTTTTAGGACTTTTTGTTAATTTAATTTTTCAAGTAGAGTTTAATTATTTCTTAAATCATGATGTCAGATATAGAAATGGTTTATTAAGAATGATTGGATTTCAAGTATCGCCAAATAATCTCGGTCTAACATTTATGCTTATTTATTTATATGCAATATTTTACAATAACAAAAACAGTTTTTTATTTTTACATCTATCAACAGTTTTGTTTATAATTGTTAACTTGCTAATAGGTATTAGAACTTCATTAGTATTAATTCCAATTGTTTATTTCTTATTCAGTAAAAAATTATATTCTGGATTTTTGAAGTATTTTATTTACTCTTCAGTAGTTATTATTTTTTCATTTTTAATATTCGCATCCCAAAATACAGATATATTTAAAAGAACAGTAAATAATATAACTGATATTCAGAATCTAAATTCTGGATATGCAAGAGGTTTGATTATGTTAAATGCATTACAGCTATCAATTACTAATTTTCCAATTGGTTCTGGTTCAGCAACATATGGAACTATGTTATCTAAAGAAAGTCCAATTTATAAGGAGTTAAATATTAATGCTAATGGAAATTTAGCAATTTATGACAGTAATTTTTCATCTATTCTAGGTGAATTTGGATTTCTGGGTATTTTACTTTTTATTTACCTAATCATTTCTTTATATAAAATTTTAACCTATGACACAAAAATTCCGTATTATTATTTGTCGCTAATAATTACTATATTTATATTTAGCATAACTAATCCTGTTTTAATGAATGGCTATCAAGCTTTATTATTAGCAATGGTATTTAATCTATATCCGAATAATATTTCTTCAAAATGAAAATATTAATTATTTCAAACATGTATCCCTCTATTCAGAAACCTTATTCTGGTATATTTATAAAAAATCAATATGAAAAATTAAGAGAAATTCTTGGCGGTAATCAAATAGAAATAAAGTATTTGAACCGCACATTTACTAATTTATTTGGCTCTTTTTTAAAATATATTAGATTTATTTTTTTTCTTTTGTCCAGCTATAAAAAAAGATATGATGTTATTCATTTTCATTATTTTTATCTGTCAGTGATTTTCTTACCATATAAGATATTTTATCGTAAAACTAGATTTATAGTTACATTTCATGGACAGGACATTATTAAGCTAAGTTCAAATAAGTTTCTTTTATATTTTTTTAGATTTTTAGCTAAAAGAATTGATTGTTTTATACCTGTTGGAAAAGAAATTAGTAGAGTCATGAAAAAGAAGCTAGATGTTGTAGCGGATTACATCATACCAGTAGGAGTTGATACTTCGATTTTTTTTAATAACCCAGAAATAGTTAAAAAATATGATTTTATTTTTGTTGGCTCTTTTTATCATGTTAAAGGAATTGATATTATCATTCAAGCAATTAAACTTCTTGGCGATAACAAAAACGAAATATCATTTTGTTTTGTTGGATCTGGTGATTATTATTTAGAGTTATTAAAGCTAAAAGAGGATGGTTTTAATATTGATATTTTGGGGACACAAACTCATAAAGAATTATCTGTATTATATAATTCATCTAGATTTTTAATTGCACATTCAAGAAGCGAAGGGTTTCCTACTTCATCCCTAGAAGCATTGTATTGTGGGACCCCTGTTTTAGCATCAAATATCCCTCAATATAGAGAGCAAATAATTGAAGATAAGAACGGATGGCTAGTAGAACTAGGCAATATTTCTGATTTTTTAAATAAAATTCTTACATTAAAAAATAAATCACATAAACAATACCTCATAAATAGTAAGCATGCTGAAAATTCTAATAAAAAGTATTCATTAAATAATGTCATAGAGAAACTAATTAAAATTTATAAAAATGATTAAGAAAATATTTTATTTTTTGTATTACACAATTATTATGCACTTACCCCATTCAAGGTATTTTAGTTTAATAAATAAGTTTAGAGTATTTTATGTATGTAATTTTCTGTGTATTATGAAAAAAAGTAGATTATCAAGATTTCAAAACAACATATACATAGGTGGACCTGGAGCAGTTAGTATTGGAAATGATTGTCAGATAAATGAATATGCTTTTTTACAAGGGGCAATAATTGGTGATAATGTAATGATAGCTCCATACGTAGCTTTAATTGCAAATAAGAAAGATGTGGCTTCTACTGAAAAACCAATGAGCTCAGCAAAAAAAAATAAAGGCTTAAAAGTAATAATTGAAAATGATGTTTGGATTGGTAGAAATGCAATTGTAATGCCAGGTGTTAAAATAGGAAAAGGAAGTATTATTGGAGCTGGATCTGTTGTAACAAAGGATGTAGAGCCAATGTCTGTTATGGGAGGTGTTCCTGCTAAATTAATAAAGAAAAGAAAATAGTGCAAAAAAACACTTTAATATATATTATGGGAGCCGGTAGAAGCGGTACTACTGCACTTGCAACTTTTTTAGGAAGCAATAAAAAGATTCAAAATGTCGGAGAGATGCATCAGTTTTTTAAATACTTAGAAGAAAATAAAAAATGTTCTTGCGGTGAGTATTTACAAAAGTGTGAGTTTTGGAAAAATAAAATAAATCATTTAAAAAAAGATTCTTTTAGCAAAAATAGAACACTATCAGAAAAGATGGAGTCTCATTTCAGTATACTTAAGCATTTTGTTAATAGTTTCAGCAATAGCAACAACATTAAGTATCAAGAATTACATAAATCAGTATTAGACTCAATATTTTTGGATACTCAAAAATCTATCTTAGTTGATTCATCTAAGTATATTGGTCGCGCCTTAGCTTTAAATCGATTGAAGAATATTGATTTAAAAATTATTTATGTTGTAAGAGATGTTAGAGGAGTTATTAGTTCTTTTTCTAAGAACGTTCAAACTCCAAAGTCTCCTATTAGTTCAATTATATATTATTTATTAGTTAATCTAGTGTCAGAATTTGTTTCTAGATTTTTTTTAAACAGAAAAACTATTAAAATTAGATACGAAGATTTAATGCAAGAACCATATCAAATATTAGAAAAAATAGAATTATTTCTTAAAGCTGATTTTAATGATATTAAACAAAAAATTAAAAAAGAAAATTCATTTAAAATTGGTCATATCGTTGGGGGCAACAGAATAAAAGAAAAAAAACATATTTTTTTTAAATACCAAGATAGATGGAGATTTAATTATTCATTTTTACAAAGATTAGTATTTTATATTTGTGCGTTTCCAATTATGTTTTTAAATAAGTACAAAATATGAGAAAAATATTAATAACATTAGATTATGAATTGTTTTTTGGTAAATCTGGTTCACTAAAGAAGTCAATTATTAGTCCTACAAATGAATTACTTAAAATATTAGATAAGTTTAAAGTTAAAGCCTCTTTTTTTGTGGATTCAGGCTACATTTTAAAACTTAATGAAAATATGCAAACTCATCATATTTTGAAAAAAGAGTATGATATGATTTGTCAACAAATACAAAGACTACATAAAGATGGACATGATATTCTATTGCACATACATCCGCACTGGGAAGACACTAGATTTAATGGTACTGATTGGGTTTTCAATACTAGTAGATATAAATTGTCAGACTATTCAGATAAAGAAATTGAAGATATTATAAAACGATACATTAATATTATATTTAAAATAACAGGTGATTATCCAAAGGTTTTTAGAGCAGGAGGTTGGTGTATTCAGCCATTTAATAAATTTGCAAAATACTTAAAGAAGTACGGAGTTAATATTGATAGTACAGTTTATTTTAATGGAAAAAACACAACATACACAAAGTCATATGATTTCACTAATATGCCAAATAAACTTAATTGGAGATTTTCAAGTGATCCATTGCTTGAGGACAAAGATGGAGATTTTTTAGAAATACCAATTACTTCAGTAAAGCTAACACCGTGGTTTTATTTTAAATTTATTTACTTTAAATTTTTTGGTGGCTCTGCACATAAACAATTAGGAGATGGTTATCCAATTTCTAATTCTAAATTTCAAATACTTTCGTTATTAACAAAAACATCATATTCTGTTGCTTCAATAGATGGGTATAAATCATCTCTACTAAATAATATTTCTAGAAAAAATCATCAGCAACTAGTTCTAATTGGTCATCCAAAATCATTTTCTAAATATTCTTTGAAAAAGTTAGATAAGTTTATTAGTAATAGAATTAATGATAGTATTTTTTTAACATATTCAGATTATGAGGAAAACTAATTTTTTAAATATACCTATTGATTGCATTTCTATGTATGAAACACTTGAAAAAGTAAAAAATGCAATTAATTTAAAACAACAAATTCATCATGCCGTTGTTAATGCTGGTAAAATTATCTTGATGCAAAATGATAAAGAATTAGAAAAGAGTGTATTGGAAGCAGACATAATTAATGCTGATGGACAAGCTGTTGTTTGGGCAGCAAACTTATTTGGTATTAAAATACCAGAACGTGTTGCTGGAATAGACTTAATGCAAAATCTTGTTGAACTATCATTTAAAAAAAAATATAAATGTTTTTTTCTAGGAGCAAAGCAGGTTGTTGTAGAAAACCTAGTTCAAATTTATGAAAAAAAGTTTTCAGCAAATATTATAGCTGGCTATAGAAATGGATATTTCAATGATGATGATGAATTGAAAATTGCTCAATCTATCTCTGAAAGCGGGGCAAATATTTTATTTGTTGCTATTTCTTCACCAAAAAAAGAAATATTTCTAAATAAATACAAACAACAATTATCAAATGTAAATTTCATAATGGGTGTTGGAGGAAGTTTTGATGTAATTGTTGGAAGAATTAAAAGAGCTCCTAAATTAATTCAGAATTTAGGGCTTGAATGGTTTTTTAGATTTTGTCAAGAACCAAGAAGAATGTGGAAGAGATATTTAATTGGTAACACCAAGTTTATTTTGTTAGTAATCAGAGCGTATTTTACTAGAAAATAAATTATTATTTTTACCTCATGAATAAAGTAGCTTTAATAACAGGTGTCACAGGACAAGATGGATCCTACCTAGCAGAATTTCTTCTAAAAAAAGGGTATCAAGTTCATGGTGTTAAAAGACGATCCTCTTCTTTTAATACCGATAGAATTGAGCACATATATGAAGATCCTCATATAGAAAAACGAAATTTTATATTACATTATGGTGATATGACAGATTCTATGAATTTAACTAAAATTATAAAAGATGTTGAGCCAGATGAAATTTATAATTTAGCGGCCATGAGTCATGTGCATGTTTCATTTGATGTTCCAGAATATGTAGCAGACACAGATGCTGTTGGAGCACTAAGGATATTAGAAGCTATACGTTTGTTAAATTTAACAGATAAAACTAAGATTTATCAGGCCTCTACATCTGAGCTTTTTGGTAAAGTACAAGAAACTCCTCAAAATGAAAAAACACCATTTAATCCAAGAAGTCCATATGCTGTGGCTAAAATGTATGCATACTGGATAACAGTTAATTATCGAGAAGCATATAATATTTTTGCTTCAAATGGAATTTTATTTAATCATGAGTCTCCTGTAAGAGGAGAAACCTTTGTGACTCGAAAAATAACTCGTGCTGCATCAAAGATTGTCTTAGGATTACAAGATAAATTGTATGTTGGTAATCTTGATGCTGAACGCGACTGGGGTCATGCTAAAGATTATGTAAAGGCTATGTGGATGATTTTACAAGCAAAAAAAGCTGATGATTGGGTAGTTTCTACTGGAAAATCTACTTCAGTACGAGAGTTTTTAAAACTTGCATTTTCATGCGTTGGGGTTGAATTATCGTTTGTAGGAAAAGGTATTAATGAAAGAGGTTTAGTTGTCAGCTGTAAAAACCCTAAGTATCAGCTTGAAATCGGAAAAGAAGTAGTTGTAATTGATTCTAACTACTTTAGACCAACAGAAGTTGATTTTTTAATTGGAGATTCTTCTAAAATAAGAAAAGAGCTTGCTTGGAAGCCAGAATATACATTAGATCAAATTGTAAAAGAAATGATGGCTTCAGATATAAAATTAATGCAAAAAGATCAATATCTGCAAAAAGGAGGATTTGATATTAAAAATTATTTTTAAATGATTAACAAATCATCTAAAATTTATATAGCCGGTCATAAAGGTCTTGTTGGATCAGCCATTTTAAAAAATTTTAAAAAGAATGGTTATAATAATTTAGTCTATAGAACACACGCTGAGCTAGATTTAATTAATCAGCAAAAAGTTATGACTTTTTTTCTTGAAGAACAACCAGAATATGTAATTCTAGCTGCGGCTAAAGTTGGCGGTATCAAAGCTAATAATACTTACAGAGCTGATTTTATTTATGAAAATTTAATGATTCAAACCAATATAATACATGCTTCATACATTAATAATGTGAAAAAAATGATTTTCTTAGGAAGTACTTGTATATATCCAAAAAATACACCACAACCTATAAAAGAAGAATATTTGTTAACTTCCGAATTAGAGTATACAAATGAGCCATATGCAATTGCAAAAATTGCTGGAGTTAAAATGTGTGAGAATTATAATTTGCAATATGATACAGATTTTATTTCTTTAATGCCAACAAACTTGTATGGTTATAATGATAATTTTGATTTAGAAAAATCACATGTTATTTCTGCTTTAATAAGAAAGATCCATCTAGCAAATTGTTTACAAAAAAACAAATGGAATGCAATACAGAATGATATTGAAAGATACCCTATTAATGGATTAGATAAAAGCTCTAGTCGAGAAAAGATAATTTCAGTTTTAAGAAGTTTTGGCATAACAAATAAAGCAGTAGAAGTATGGGGAACAGGTAAGCCAACTAGAGATTTTTTGTGGTCTGATGATTTAGCAGATGCTTGCCTATTTTTATTAGAAAATTATTCAAATTCACATAAAGAGAAAACAAATTATTATAATTCGCATATAAATGTTGGAACAGGAAATGAGATTTCTATTAAAGATTTGTGTATTTTAATTAAAAGTATAATTAAATATAATGGTATTATAAAATTTAATTGTGCTAAACCTGATGGCACGATGCGTAAATTAACAGATGTACAAAAAATAAAAAATATGGGATGGATGTCTAAGACATCATTAAAGGAAGGATTAACTAAAATGTATAAATCTTATATCATTTTATAATATATTAATATGAAAGGATACTCAAAATATTTTTGGTTTATACATTTTATAGGCGATGTATTTTTTATCAATATCGCTTTTGTGGTGATGTATTATTTTAAATTTGATACGATTGATTTTTCAGATAAATATAGATTTTTAATAATTATTTATAATGCAATTTGGATTTTAGTTTGTTTAATGTTAAAATTATATGAGATTAAACAACTAAAAAGATTAGATAGAATTTTATTTAATCTTTTCAAGGCGTTTGTTTTTAATGCTTTAATAATGAGTGCTGTATTATTTTCATTGAAAGCCTCTGAATTTTCAAGAGAACATTTATATGCTACATATTTAATGTTATTAATACTAATAATTTTTTGGAGATTTATTGCTATTCAATCAATTAAGGTTTACAGAAAATCAGGTTATAATTACAGCAAAATTGTTATTGTTGGGGGTGGAGAGGTTGCAAAACAATTATATAGTTATTTTAATTCCGATGATGTTTTAGGAGTTAAGTTAATGGGTATTTTTTCTGATACAGAACATACATTTGATGTAAAAGATGGAGTAACTATTGGGACAATAAATGATCTAGAAACATTTGTTTTAGATAACTCTATTGATGAGATTTTTTATACTTTGCCCTTGACATACACAAAAAAAATTAAATCATTAGTTGACTTTTGTGATAAAAAAATGATTAGATTTAAAATTGTACCTGATTTCAGAGGATTTATTTTTAAAAGAGTAAATATTGATTTTTTTGATGATGTTCCTGTTATCACGTTAAGAGAGGAGCCGCTAACTGATTTTATAAATAGATTTTTAAAGAGGATGTTTGATTTATTATTTTCATCGTTCGTAATTATTTTTTTTCTAAGTTGGATATTCCCAATTTTAGCTATCATAATAAAACTTACATCTAAAGGCCCTATATTATTTAAACAACTAAGGTCAGGAGTGAATAATGAGGAATTTGTATGTTATAAATTTCGATCAATGACTTTAAGTAGTGATTCTGAATCTAAACAAGCTACTCTAGGGGATGCAAGAATAACTAAAATAGGAGTATTTTTAAGAAAAACTTCTTTAGATGAATTCCCCCAATTTATAAATGTTTTTTTGGGTGATATGTCTATTGTTGGACCCAGACCGCATATGCTATTACATACTAAAGAGTATTCTGAATTAATCAATAAGTATATGGTTCGTCAACTTGTGAAGCCTGGTATTACAGGTGTTGCCCAAATAAGAGGATACAGGGGTGAAACAAAGCAATTGCAAGATATGGAGGGTAGAGTTCGGTTTGATGTTTGGTATA
Organism: Flavobacteriales bacterium; assembly: GCA_002711125.1. GTDB lineage: Bacteria > Bacteroidota > Bacteroidia > Flavobacteriales > BACL11. The sequence continues at coordinate 27,777 of PAHN01000010.1, read as the reverse complement.
TTGAAAACTGGTCTCTTGCATTAGACATAAATATTATTTTTCAAACTTTATGGAATATTTTAAAAGGCGATGAAAAAGCTTATTAGATTTATATTTTTTTTATTTTTCATTACAAAGACTTATTCACAAGAAAAAATATTTAATTCACAGCTAATTACTACAACTAAAGATTCAATCAAAAAAAATAGTATTTATTATAAACCAATTTTTTTTAGTAGTATTACATCTAATATAAATCAGGAGATATCAGATTTTTATTTAGTTGGTGTTAAAGCTGAAACTAAAATTCTGAACAATTTATCTATAGGGTTACAATTTGATCATATAACTGGAAATTATAATTCAGAGATTATTAAATATAAAGATTCTTTGGGCTTTTTTCCGGGATTTGGTAAAAAGTCAAATAGATTACAATTTTACTCACAATATTCTCCAAATAAATTCATAACATCAGAAATTGGTTATGGAAAACATTTTATTGGAGACGGGTATCATTCTTTATTAGTTTCAGATTTTGGTGATTCATATCCTTATTTCAAGTTTATTACTCAATTTGGAGGTATTAAGTATTATAATTTGTATACAACTTTTATAAACCCAGACATGATAGATATTGGTAGAAAAAAACATTCCACAATTCATTATTTACATTATAATTTAACAAAAAATATCAATATAGGTATTTTTGAATCTATTTTGTGGCAGTCAAAAAGTGAGGAGGAATATAGAGGTTTTGAATTGGCATACCTTAATCCAGTTATTTTTTATAGACCAGTAGAATTCTCAAAACAATCAAGAAAAGGTAATGCTTTGATGGGCGCAACTTTTAATATGAAATATAAAAAGCTAATTTTTTATAGTCAGTTCTTATTAGATGATTTAAACATTTCTAGACAAAAAGATGCAGATGAATCATATACATCAGGTTTTTTCCAAAATAAATTTGGATACCAGCTAGGTGTTAAAGGAAAAGTTAATTCTTTTGATTACTTATTTGAATTTAATCAAGTTCAACCTTACACATATGCTCATAAAATAGTTTTACAAAACTATTCTCATATGAATCAAGCTTTAGCTCACCCTTATGGTGCAAATTTTAAAGAATTTATTAATATATTTAGCTTAAATAAAAATAAATGGAGTTATAAATTAAAAAGTAAGTATACTCAAATTGGCTTAGACTCAATCAATACTCATTATGGGCAGAATATATTTATGTCAGATTTTGATGCTAGTACAGGAGGGCAGTATTCTTATGGTAATTATAATGGTCAAGGGGTCAAATCTCATATTTTATCTATAGAAGCTGAAATCGCATATAATTTAGAGTGGTTTGAGATTTTCGGAAATTTATATTTTAAATCACAATCTTCTAATCTAATTGATGAGGATATAATTTTATATACATTAGGGATGAGAACATTTTTATTTTCTCAACATCAGTATTATTAAAATTATTCAAAACCTATTTCTTCACCATCTTTATAAGCTACAATAAAAGTGTTATTGTAACCTTTATTTTTCATTTCTTTTTGATATTGTTTTACTTCATTTACATTATAAAATTTACCTGAAAGATAAACTGTTCTTATTTCATCCAAAGGAATTGCAATTACATGTTCTTCATCAAATAAGTATGCTGGAGTATCAAAACGACCAAATGTTCCCAAGTTTAATCTAAAAATATGCTTTTCTCCTCCTTTAGCTTGTTGCTCCTTTAGACTGTATTTAGTAACTAGTTTGAGTCTTGCTTTTTGTAGACTTTTTGCTAATTTGTCCGCTTTTTCATTTTCTCCTTGTTCTCTGTAAATATATATTAAATTTTCATATGCAGGTAGATATAATTTATCTTGATTAATTGATTTTTGAAACAATTTAATAGATGTCTTTAGGTTTTCTGCTGGCTTTGGACTATTCCATTTTCTGGTTTTATTTTTTTTATCTTCTCTTGCTGACATAAAAGCAAATTGATAATATGCTACAGCCATATTATATGTCCATTTTTGTTTATTATATAATTTCGATGTAATATTTCTTAAATATTTATTTGCTGTCCCTACACCTCTTTTTGATTGGGTTACTAAATATGCTATTGCTAGATTTCCTCTAACAAAATTTAAACCATCATCGCTTAAATATTTTCTGAGTATTTTTTCAGCATCTTTTAGTTGCTTTTGTGCAATAGTGTAATTTCTATCTTTTAAACTATTAGTACCTAAGATAAAACTTTCAATTCCACTTTGCATTTGAGTTGTTTTCTTTTTATCTAGTTCCTTGCCATTTGTATAATCTTTTAATTTAGCATTACTTATAGGAGTAATTTTTGTTATGTCTGGTTTTTGACCATTTTCTTGTGATACTTCTTTTACTATATTTTTCTTTTTGTCTTTATTTGATTTTTTCTTTTTGTTATAATATTTTTCTTCAGCACTAAGCATTCTATCTATAACTTTATCAGCTTGGTCGTCATTTTCTCCTTCTCTATAAATTGCTTCTAATGTTACATATGCTTGAAAAAACGCATAATTTTTTGATATTAATTTTGATAAAATTTTAGTTGCATCATTCATTTTCCCAACTTGATAGTGAGCAATTGCAGCATTGTATGCCCACTCTTGTTCATCATAAATTTTTGCAGTTAATAGGCTAAGTAATCTTTCTGCTTCTGCTTTGTCTTTTGGGTATCCAGAATTAGCATATGATAAAGCCATATTTAAATAAATGTAATTCATACCGTCAGCACTTAATTTTGCTCTTTCATAACGTTTAATAGCAATTTCAAATTCAGAAATAGCCGACATGTATTCTTTGTTCTGCATATAATTTAAGGCATTATCATAGTGTTCTTTTCCTTTAGCAGCTTGTTGTATTGATCTTTTTGTAAGTGTTTTTTGGTTTTCATACTGTGTTATTTTATCAGAATCAGAAATTGGATTCCAGCTAAAAGGTTTTAAATGATCAGTATATGATGTGTCAACTATAGCCAATAAAGAGCTATTAAAGCTAATTATAACTGCTGTTAGTAAGATTATTTTTTTTATCATAATTGTATTTTCTTTTTTTAGACCAAACTATCAAAAATTATTTAAGTATAATTTGAGAGTTTAGTATTTTATTATTTTGCTCAATTTGAATAAAATATATTCCACGTGCTAAATTAGACAAATCTATGTTTCTTGAATTTATGTTAATATTATTTTTTTCAACTTTATATAGTTGATTTCCTAATGTATTATAAATAGATATTCTTGTAATTCCACTACCGATGATGGTAATCATTCCTGAACTAGGGTTAGGGTAAATTTGTAAATTATCTTCAATTTCTAAAAGATTAGTAATGTCGTAATTTATTGAATATGATGTTTCTTCACATTCACCATTATTGACTACCACATAATATTCACCTACTGTATTTGGAGTAAACGTTTCATTTGTTGCTCCATTAATTACATTTCCATCTGCACTATACCATTGATAAGAATTATACCCACTAGTTGCTACAAGGGTAGAGTCTGATATAGAGATATTTATTAATAGCGGGTCCGGTTCACTTACAATTGCATTATTAACAGATGTACAGTTATTTGAGTCAGTTATGATAACATTATATAAACCAGCACATAAATTATTTGTTCCATAGTCCCATGAGTAATTGTATGGAGGTGTTCCCCCAAATGCACTTACATATACATTTCCATCACAAGCATTATAACAACTTAAACTATCACTACTTGTAGTACTGTATATTTCACCAGGTTCATTTATTTGAATATTTATAGAATCTAAACAATTGTTACTATCGGAAATTATTATTGAGTAATTTCCAAAAGAAAGATTCGAAAATGTATTTGAGTTTTGATATGTTAGTCCATTGTTGCTAGAAAACATAAATGGAGGTGTTCCTCCACTAATTATATTTATATTGGTGCTTCCATCATTACCTCCAAAACATGAAGTGTTTGAAGTAGTGGCAATACTAATAATAGAATCAGGGTTATTAATTGTAAATGATTCAAACATACTACACCCATTTATATCTAAAACAAATACAGAATGGGTTCCAGCATTTAATGATGTAAAATAATTATTTCCTCCTGTAGACCAATTATAAGTATATGGTTGAGTGCCTCCCCAGATATTAATTTCTGCTTGAGTAAAATCATCATAACAATTAATAGAATCTATTATAAGATTATATACAAAAGGTTGAGGTTGGAAAATATTAAAAGTATCAGTTATAGATGAAATGCCATCATCTAAAGTTAAAATGTATTCTCCATGGCATAAATTTGATATATCTTCACTTGTTGATGTAAATCCATTTGGACCTGTCCAAAAATAAAAATATGATGAATCTCCACCATTTGCAGTAATATTGATTTCTCCATTACATGAATCAAAACAAATTGCATTAGTCGAGCCATCAAGTGTTATAAATAAAGAAGGGGGTTGCGTAATTTCTAAAGTGTCATAATATATGCACGAATTATCATCCGTAATTTCTAAGAAATATAAATCTGCACTTAGGTTTGTTTGATCTTCATTATATGATATAAAAGTATTATCATTTGTCCATACAATATTATAAGGGGATGTTCCCCCGCTTAAAGTCATGTATATGGCCCCATCACTTCCTCCGTAATTATTGACATCTAATAAAGAGTCTAATACTATATTTATTCCATCAGGTTCGATTAGACTAATAGTTGCGTTTTCATTACATCCATTTTGATCAGTAATACTAAGGTTATAACTTCCATCACAAATTCCTGTAATAGTATCGGTTGTATCTCCATTATTCCATTGTAAATTATATGGTGATACACCTCCATTTATATTACTATATATTTCTCCATCGCAATCTCCGTAGCAATCTAGTTGTGTTGATGTTAGTGAGCTATTTAAAGTATCTGGTTCATATAGAGTGATGCTAACAGAGGTAGAGCATCCATAGAAATCAATAATAGAGTCTATGTAGTTTCCTGCTACTAAATTTGTTATATTATAAGAGTTTTGATTTACACCGTTAAGATAATGATTAAAAGGTGCTGTTCCACCATTAACTTGAATATTTATTTCTCCACTATTTTCTCCTGCACAAGCAATTTCAAATCCTGAATAATTTGATGTTGTATATGTGATAAATAAACTGTCAGGTTCTATTATAGTAATTGTGTCGTATATTGTACACCCATTTAAATCAGTTACACTGTATGGGTAAATTCCAGCCGGTATTCCATTTGGTGAAACCACTGATGTTTCAAATTGAGCTATAGGATTAAACAATATAGTTGTTAATCCTTGCCAAGCGAGTATATAGTTTGTGTCACCAGGAACACTTCCTGTTGTTCCTCCAAAGAAGTTAACAATTGCACTTCCATCATTAGCATTAAAACAACTTACATCAGATTTGGTATATGTGGAGGTTAACTCATCAGGCTCAGATAATATTATACTTTCAGTAGCTGAACATCCAAGACCATCAATTATGTTTAAACTATACGTGCCAGCAGAAAGATTTGAAATAGAAGTTGCTGTTTGTCCGTTTGACCATGTATAAATTAATTGACCAACACCACCCGTTGTAGTAGAAGATATACTACCACTATTATCTCCATAACAGATTAAATTCTCTCCATTATATAAAGGAGAACTTAAGGTAATATTTAATAAAGATATATAGTTATCTATTACTGCAGTATCAGTTAAAATACAATTATTAGAGTCTGAAATAACAACAAAATAGGTTCCAGTAGATAAATTAACCAAATCCTCATTTGTTGATCCATTACTCCATGTATATGATATTTGTCCTGTACCACCACCTACATTTAGATCAATTGTACCATCATCTATTATACAATTTGTAATATCTGTTGATGATATTGTTGATGTTAATTCTACAGGTTCTAAAATTATAATAGAGTCGTTTAAAGTACAACCATTACTATCTGTAATCGTATAGGAGTAAATGCCAGGCCCTAAATTATTTGGAGTAATTCCATTAGCCCAAATTTCGTTATATGGGCTTATACCACCATTTATAGTTAAATTAATTGATGCGTTGCTGTCCCCAAAGCATAAAAGAGGATTTATATTTTCAGTGATATTTAATGAGTCGGGCTCGTCTATTGATATTGAAATTGTATCTGTACATTGTTGCCAATTTTGATCAGTAATAATACAATCATAGTTTCCAGGTCCTAGATTTGTGATATTACTTGTTGTATCTCCATTAGTCCAGTTATATATATATTGATTGCTTCCATTCAGAACTGATACTATTCCTGCACTTCCAGTATTCGAGTTATAACAATTTGAATTAGTACTATAGAAGCTATCAACTTCAAAAATAGAACAATCGATAAGGCTTAAAAAAGAGGAGTCCATAGCTAAATTTTGAACAAATAATCCTGAGGAATCTAAAAGTTGAGTGCTCCAGCTTGCTGAGTATAGTCCATAATTAGCGCTTGGCTTAAATCGTACTTTAATGATTATTTGTTGGCTAGTTCCTTGGTTTAATATTACTCCTGTACTATCTCCTCCTATACTCCAGTAGCCAACAGCATTTCCATTAGCATCAATATAATAAGGTATAATTGGCCAATTTCCAGTAAAGGGATTATACCATTTTAAGTTAAAATCAGTTGCACCTATTGGTAAGCTTTCATGAGAAACATCAAATTCAGGTCTTACTCTAATATCACAATTACTATTGTTTGTTATTGTTAGCGTATCATAGGACCATATCCATGGGGCATAAACCGGGTCTGGTTCAAATCCAGTTAAGGATTGACTAACGTTAATATTACATGGTGTAACATTTACTATTGTTTGCCCAAAACATGAATTAATAATTAAAGAAAAAAATAATATTTTATAAAGTATGTGTTTCATCTGAAAATCAACTCATGTAATTTACTATGCAAATATACGAAATTCATCTTTAAGACATAAGATGCAATAATGTAGATGCCATTATTACTTTTTTATTTTAACTTTGTGTGACATAACTATTTACTTTTTTATGAAAACAAGACTTCTATCTTTATTTATTTTTCTTTCTGTAAATTCATTTTCACAAATCACTGTTTATGAAAATGATTTGGTTGGTGTAGGTGATCTTATGATAAAAGCATTTGATCCCAATGCTAATGTATCACTTGGAACAACTGGACCTAATCAATATTGGGACTTTGGGTCATTACAATTTCCAAGTTTTGATAATCTTTTTTTTGTAGATCCTAGCGTTACAAGTAGTGGTTCTCTATATAATAATGTTAATTTAGCAATGGAGCAAGGGACTTCTGTGAGTTATTTTAATAAAGGATCTTCGGGAATGTATATACATGGAATCAATGACACAGTTTTTGCTACGCCTGCTTTATATTATCCCCTTCCTTTAACTTATCCATTAACAATTTCTGATGGTCCCAATTTAGTTATTGATAATGTTATAACAGGAGCTTTATTAAATATAGCTTTACCAGCAGCAACAGTAGCATCACTAACCAATGGTTTGGCTAATAGTGCTGATACAGCTGTTGTTAAAATTTTAAATACATCAAACTTTGAGGTGGATGCTTCTGGAACGATGAATACTCCTTTGGGTACTTTTGATGTTTTAAGATTAAAAAGTATAAAGTATACTGACTCTCAACTAGATATATACTGTTCTGATTCATTAACAGGCCTTGGAACATGGATTACGAATGTTCCTTTTTCTTCTATTCCATTTTTAGGAAATTCTAATAATAATATGGTAGAATATAAATATGAGTGGATAACAAATGATCCTTCAGCACATTTTTTAATTGCAGAAGTTATTGTAGATTCTTTAGATAATATTATAGATGGGGTCTCTTTTCAAATTAATTCTTCTGTTTCTTCAATATATAATAATTCTGAAAAAAGAAATCTAATTAAGTTAACTGATTTGTCTGGAAAGGAAACAAAAAGACAAAATAATAAGTTGCTTTTTTATGAATATGATAATGGGATTATTGAAAAGAAAATAATTGTTGAATAATTATATTGGCACATTTAAATTGCGTCTTCTCTGTTTAGTTTTATTGATTTTTTCATGCTCATCTAGTGATAATGTTGATAATATTATTACTTATGATATGTTGATAAATGGTTATACAGGAAAAGGGACCTATATTTATGATGATAGTAGTAAATATGTTGGAGAATATTTAAATGGAATGAGACATGGGAAGGGTGTTTATAGTTATAAAGATGGAGAAATGTACGAAGGTCAGTTTAAATATGATAAAAAACATGGAAAAGGGAAATACAGTTATACAGATGGAGAAAGTTATGAGGGAGAATATAAAAATGATATGATGCATGGTTATGGTATCTATATTTTTTCAGATGGAAAAGTCCTCGAGGGAAAATGGGAAAAAGCAACTTTTGTAGGAAAATAGTAGTTGTTTTTGTATACTTGCATAAAACAATAAAAATATTATGAAATCATATTTAAGTAGTTTGATTATAGGAATATCTATTGTAACAACCGCTTTTATTTTTGCTAATACTTATAATAACAGAAATGATAATAAGAAATCTATTTCTGTTACAGGACTTGGTAGTAAAAGTTTTGTTTCTGATTTGATAGTTTGGTCTGGATCTTTTGGTAAAAAAAATATGAATTTACAAAAGGCTTATGCTTTACTGGATAATGATCAAGAGGTAATACAAAATTATATGCTTTCAAAAGGCTTAACTAATAATAATATGATTTTTTCTGCTGTTGATATTTCTAAAGAATTTAAAAACACTTATGATGATGAAGGAAACTATGCAGGTCAAGTTTTTACTGGATATAGGCTAACCCAAAGCGTTCAGATTGAATCTAATGATGTTGAGTTGGTAGAGAGTATTTCAAGAGAAATTAGTGAATTAATCAATAAAGGAATTGAGTTTAATTCGCAAAACCCAAGATACTATTATACTAAATTAGCAGAATTAAAACTTGAGATGATTGCAGAAGCAACTAAAGATGCTAATAGCCGTGCAAAAAACATCGCAATAAATGCAGAATCTGAAATAGGTGATTTAAAACATGCTAAAATGGGAGTTTTTCAAATTGTTGCTCAAAATTCTTCAGAATCTTATTCTTGGGGAGGAGCTTTTAATACAACATCTAAACGTAAAACTGCTTCAATAACAATGAAGTTAGAGTATGAGCTTGAATAAAACATATGATTAGATTAATAATTTTTATTTCTTTAATTCCTCTTTTAATTAATGCGCAAAATCCTAATTACAGTGAACATGTAGCTCCAATTATTTATAATAAATGCCTGCAATGTCATAATGTAGATGGTATAGCCCCTTTATCTTTAGAAACATATGCTGACGCTGTGTCAAATGCAGGTTTAATTCAACACGTAACTTCAACTGGAGAAATGCCTCCTTGGCCTCCTGATACGTTGTTTCAAAATTACGCTTATGAAAATACGTTAAATGAAAATATTTCTATTGAAAATGAATTATCAACCAATATTTTTACTAACACAAATTTACCTTCTGGGAATCTATTATCTATATTTAATATCTTAGGACAAAAGCAAAAAATAGAATATAATAAGCCATTATTATATCTTTATGATAATGGAAAAACTAATAAGAAAATCGTTATTGATTAATTATATTTTTTAATTAAATTATGTTAAGAATATATATTATTGGTGTTTGTATTTTAATGATTGCAATTATTGCTAATGTTATAATAGGGAAAGTGGGTCTTAGTACTTGGTATGATTTTGGACCTCAATTTTTTAAAAGAGGTTTTGTAGTTGTAAAAGAAGTAGGTTTACTAAGTGCACTTTGGCTTTTTCTTTTTTATCCTTTAGTCTTAGCATTTGGATATATTTTAGGTGACTTTATTTATAAATTGTTTTAAACTCAAAAAATTATATGAAGAATTATAATGATTATTTAAGCTATAGTAAAAAGATAAATGATGTTTATATGTCGATGAGTGTTTTAAATTGGGATATGGAAACTTACATGCCTAAAAATGGTAATAAGTTCCGAGCTCAACAATTATCAACACTAGCATCTATTGCATATGATCTAGAGACTAAACCGGAATATGGTATTTTATTAGATAATTTATCTTGTGATAACTCATTAAATGAAGATCAAAAGAGAAATATATTTTTATCAAAAAAGAAATTTGATAAAAAACAAAAGTATTCTGCAGAGTTTATAAAAAATCAATCTATTCTAATATCTAATGCCTTTCGTGATTGGAGAATTGCAAAAGAAAAAAATGATTTTAATTATTTTAAAAAATCGCTTCAAGAGATAGTAGATTTACGAATTAAGGAAACTAAAATTTTAGGTTTTAATGATCATCCCTATGATGCACTACTTGATAAATATGAACCAAATTTAACTGTAAAGGATGTTGATTTAATTTTTGACGATGTAAAGAGTAAGTTGGTCCCATTTATTTCTCAAATATCTCAAAATAATAATATTGATGATTCATTTTTTTATCAGTTTTTTGATCATGAAAAACAATGGAATTTTGGAATAGAACTTTTAAAACAAATGGGCTATAGTTTTGATTCTGGGCGTCAAGATATTTCTGCACATCCCTTTTCTTCAAGTTTTTCACCTCAAGATGCAAGAGTCACTACTAGAATTGATGAAAACAACCTTTCTGAAATGATCTGGAGTTGTATACATGAAGGGGGCCATGCATTATATGAACAAGGTATATTAGCAGAAAACTATGGGACTCCACTAGGAAATTCAATTTCTCTAGGAATTCATGAGTCTCAATCAAGATTATGGGAAAATCATGTTGGAAGAAGCCTACCTTATTGGAAAAAAAATTATGATTTACTAAAATCAATTTTTCCTGATCAACTTAAACATATTGATTGTCATATGTTTTATAGTGCTAGTAACAATGTGAAATCCTCCTTAATAAGAACTAATGCAGATGAGTTAACTTACCACTTACATGTTTTAATTAGATATGAAATTGAAAGAGGTTTAATTGGAGGTGAAATCAATGTTGATGATTTACCTTTAAAGTGGAATCAGTTATATAAAAAGTATTTAGATATTGAAGTTCCTTCAGACTCACAAGGGGTTTTACAAGATATTCATTGGTCTCACGGAAGTTTTGGCTACTTTCCCACTTATACTATAGGAAGTTTTTATGCTGCTCAATTTTATAATCAAGCAAGTAAAGAAATTTTGGATATCGATGCTAAAATTTTGAAGGGAGATATGAGTGATCTTTTAATATGGTTAAGAGAAAAAATTCATGTTCATGGTCGACGATTTGATGCTAAAGATTTGTGCAAAAAAATTACAGGTGAAGAACTAAATTTTAAATATTTTATGAAATATGCACAAGAAAAATACTCAAACATATATAAACTTAAAGATTAATATTTGTAATGATGAAAAAAATAATAATTGTACTACTAGCTTCTTTTTTACTTTTTTCTTGTAACAATAAAAAAGTTGAAAATGATGTTAATAATGAAAATACCATAAAAAGTAAATTTTTGTCTATAGGCTTTTTTTTTGTTATATATCTTAACGTTAAAAGGAAAGTAGATGTTACGTTTATAAAAAAAAAGACCCCAATTAAGGGGTCTTTATCTGAGTAGCGGGGGCAGGACTCGAACCTGCGACCTTTGGGTTATGAGCCCAACGAGCTACCAACTGCTCCACCCCGCGATATGATTGCAAAGATAAGCCTAAAAATTATTTCTCCAATTTTTAAACATACTATTTCTAAAAATTAAAAATATTACTTTTGTTTTTATGGTTTCGGTAAATAATTTATCACTTTATTTTGGAGGTCAAGATATCTTTAAAAACATTTCTTTTATGATAAATAAAGGAGATAAAATAGGTCTTGTTGGTAAAAATGGAGCAGGAAAATCTACATTGTTGAAAGTACTTGCAAAAGAACAATCATACAATGAAGGAAATTTATCAATTTCAAATGACTTAGTAGTTGGTTATTTAATGCAAGATTTAGATTTTGTTGATTCACAATCTGTAATCGAAGAGGCTCAAACAGCTTTTGAAAACTTGAATCAAATTGAATTAATGATGAATGAAGCTAATCAAAAGCTTGTTGAACGTACTGATTATGAAAGTAAGGAGTATCTAGAAATTATTAGCGAATTTAATGAACTGGAAGAAAGATTTAGAATGGCTGGAGGTCACGATAGTAAATCTTTAATCAGTCAAGTGCTTACTGGATTAGGCTTTAATAAAGATGATTTTGAAAGACACACCAGCGAGTTTAGCGGTGGATGGAGAATGCGTATTGAATTGGCAAAAATTTTATTAAAAAAGCCAGATTTATTATTACTAGATGAGCCTACAAATCATCTTGATATAGAGTCTATCATATGGCTTGAGAAATGGCTAAGTAGTTATGATGGTGCGATTGTTTTAGTTTCTCATGATCGTTCTTTTTTGGATGCAGTAACTAATCGTACAGTAGAAGTTGCTTTCAGTAAAATTAATGATTATAAAGTCCCTTACACAAAGTATTTAACATTAAGAGAGGATAGGATTCTTAAGCAAAAACAGGCTAAAAAAAATCAAGATAAATTTATTGAAGACACAAAGGTTTTAATAAACAAATTTCGTGCAAAAAAGAATAAAGCTGCCTTTGCTCAAACATTAATAAAAAAGCTAGAGAAGCTAGATATTATAGAAATTGAACAAGAAGATGTAGGACGCATTCAATTTAGTTTTCCCCCTGCACCTCATTCAGGAAAAGTTACTTTAAGAATTAAAGAAGCATCTAAGGAATATAATAGTTTAAGAGTTTTAGATAAGGTTGATTTGGAAATTGTTAGAGGAGATAAGATTGCATTTATTGGTAAAAATGGTGAAGGAAAATCTACATTAGCTAAAATGATTGTAAATGAAATTGACTACATTGGTAAGATAGATGTAGGTCATCAGGTAAAGATTGGTTACTACGCTCAAAATCAAGCTGATTTTTTAGATGAGAATCTTACAGTATTAGAAACTATTGAGCAGGCTGCAAATGATCTTTCAATAGGTAAAGCTCGTTCCATTTTAGGATCTTTTTTATTTAGTAATGATGAGGTCTCTAAAAAAATTAAAGTACTTTCTGGAGGAGAGAGAGCAAGAGTTGCTTTATGCAAATTATTATTAGAGCCCTATAATTTACTAGTAATGGATGAGCCTACTAATCATTTAGATATAACTTCAAAAGAGTTATTAAAAAAAGCACTTAATAATTATGATGGGAGTCTTATTGTTGTCTCTCATGATAGAATATTTTTACAAGGGTTGACACATAAAGTATATGAGTTTAAAAATAAAAATCTTAAAGAATATATTGGAGATATTGATGTTTTTTTAAATGAAAAAGAGTTTAACAAATTATCTGAAGAACAATCAATAGTAAGTCAAAAAAATAAAATTCATCAAGCTTCAAAAGCAGAAAAAGATTTACGCAAGCAAATAAAAAAACTTCAAAATAAAATAAAAAATTTAGAAAAAAACATTGAAATACTTGATGCAAATCAAAAAAAAATAGATTTAGAACTTTCTGATCCTGAAAGATTTAAAGAATTATCAAAAAATCTTGATTTTTTCACAAAATATGAAGAAAGTCAACAAAAAAAACTAAGTTTGGAAAAAGAATGGGAAGAAAATATAAATCGTTTAGATGATTTGCAAAAAAAAGTAATCTAGTAAAAAACAACTTGTTATGCTCGGCATAATATTTATTTTTTAAGTATTTAGATTTGCCCCATAATAACTTAAAAAAAAAAAAATGAAAAAATTTATATCTATTTTATTATTATTTTGTTGCATTNTTAGTGTTAATGCACAAGTTAAAAGANTAGATGGACCTCGATTNGGTCTTACAGTACTAACTCAAGGATTATTAGCTGATATTGTTAATGATGATAGAGAATTAGATTCNGANGATCCTGTAGACTATAGTCAAAAACAGGCTATCATTACTCAGTTTGGTTGGCAATGGGAAACTCGTTTAGTAGAAGGTGGAGATTATATAGGTTTAATAGAATGGGTTGCNCTTGCTGGTGGACTTGAAAGAGGGACATTTGTTCCTAGTATAAGTTCNATGATAGGAATGCGAAAAATGAGTGGTTTAGAGNTNGCAGTAGGCCCTACTTTTTCTTTTACAGGAATCGGTATGGTATTTGCTGTAGGTCACACATATAAGTCGGGNGATTTAAATATTCCAATTAATATAGCNTGGGTTCCATCAAGAACAAATCATTTATTAGGAGATCCAAGTGATGGTAANAAAGACTCTGGTCATGGAGTTTCCGTNATGNTAGGTTTTAATTTTGGACGAAGTAAATANTTCATGATTAAGAAAAAGAATATTATACTTTTATTTTTTTGGTTTTTAGGAGGCATTTGTTATGCCTCCTTTCCTGTTGAAACAGAAACAATTATTAATAATATTGACTTAGCTGAGCCAAAATTTAATTTGTTAGNGTTTTTAGCTGGACTTGTTTCTTTTTGGACACTACCTTTCTCNTTATTAGTTTTGTTTTTGATANAAANAAAGCATATAAGNAGATCTTTAATTTATGGATGGATAGTTGGTATATTAATATGGGCTNTTTTATTCCTTTTATTTTTGATTGATTGGCATTCANCAGGAACAATTATGCTTTACTAAATTTTAATTAAACTTATAAACTTAAACGATATGAAAAAAAATACATTTCTTACANTTTTAACATTTTTAATTTGTTTTTCTNCCAATGCTCAAATACAGCATTTAGCAGGNCCAAGGATTGGTCTTACTGCTGTAGAACCTGGACTACTAGCAAATATTTTGAGAAAAGATGTTAAGTTTTTTTCAGATGANAACACAGAGTCTTGGGATGGCACNTCTTTGGGTCAATATGGGGCATTAATGTCTCAGTATGGATGGCAATGGGAAAGTAGATTTGCTGATGGAGGTGATGTAGTAGGTTTGGTAGAGTGGATTGCGTTAGTTGGAGGAATGGAAAAAGGTTTGTTTTTACCTTCTGTCTCTTCAATGGTTGGAATACGNACNTCTAGTGGTATTGAATTTGCTGCAGGCCCAAATTTATCATTGGGNGGAATAGCTATGGTTATAGGGGCTGGCTACAATTTTAGATTTGGTAATTTAAATTTACCTGTNAATATTGCATATGTACCAAGTATGGATAAAACATATGATATTGATGCAGAATATTCTCAAGGNGAGTGGNTAGACCCTGATGGAGATCCATATAGTGGNGATGAATATTGGTNAGACCCTGTNNTATTAAANNATGCNTATACTGTAACCCATCCTACAGGAGCTAGAGTAACTATTACTGTTGGATTTAATCTCTCGAAATAAATCTATNNNATAATTATAATCAAGGGCTAACTTTTAGTTAGCCCTTTTTTCTTTTCTTTGCAAAATGAATCATAAATCTGGTTTTGTGAATATTATTGGNAATCCTAATGTAGGNAAATCTACTTTAATAAACTCCTTGCTTGGTCATAAGCTATCTATTATAACNCATAAAGCTCAGACTACAAGNCATAGAATTTTAGGAATTTTAAATGATGATAATTATCAAATTGTATTTTCTGACACACCAGGAATNATTAAACCAAAGTATGAACTTCAAGAAAGTATGATGAATTTNNTTTCTTCTATTTTTGAAGATGCTGATATTTTGATTTATATGATAGATGCTTCATCAGANAACGATTCAAATGATGNTAAGATTATTGAGAAATTAAAAAGTAGTAAATTACCACTGCTTGTTTTATTAAATAAAATTGATTTATCTAGTCAGGATTCAGTTACTCAAAAAATGGCCGAAATAAGTATTTCTTTTCCAACTGCTAAATTATTTGCTATNTCTGCATTAAATAATTTTAATTTAGATATTTTAAAAGAAAAAATNATTNAGTTATTACCTGATGCTCCAGCATATTTTTCTAAAGATACACTTACAGATAAATCAGAAAGGTTTTTTGTAGAAGAAATTATAAGAGAAAAAATATTAACCCACTATAAAAATGAGATACCTTATTCAGTTGAGATTGAGGTGGAAGAATTTATAGAAAAATCAGATTTTGTTAGAATTCGNGCAATTATATATGTGATGCGAAATAGTCAAAAAGGGATNATTATTGGACANAAAGGTTTAGGATTAAAGCGTATTGGAAGTGAATCTAGAAGAGATATNGANAAGATGTTGGGAAAAAAAATTTTTTTAGAAACNCCAGTNAAAGTGAAAAANAACTGGCGTAATGATAAAAAACAATTAAAAAACTTTGGATATTAANAATGAGTAATATAGTTGCAATAGTAGGAAGGCCCAATGTTGGGAAATCTACCCTTTTTAATCGCCTTACAGAAACTAGGCAGGCTATCACTGATGAAATAAGTGGNGTAACAAGAGATAGGCATTATGGAAAGTCAGAATGGAATGGNCAAGAATTCTCAGTTATAGATACTGGAGGATATGTTCAGGGAAGNGAGGATATTTTTGAAGTTGAAATNAGAAAACAAGTTGAGCTAGCTATAGATGAATCNACTNTTATATTGTTTTTAGTTGATGCTACTACGGGAATTACTGATTTNGATTTNTCAGTTGTAAAACTATTAAGGAAGTCTGATAAAAAAGTTGTTTTAGCTGTAAATAAAGTTGATAATTCATCGTTATTGTCTGAAGCAGTTGAGTTTTATAATTTAGGACTAGGTGCATATATTCCTCTTTCATCTATAAGTGGAAGTGGAACTGGAGAGTTGTTGGATGAAATAGTGAAACATTTTAATGTAAATCATGATTTAGCTAATGATAGTAAGCCGAAATTTGCCGTTATTGGAAGGCCAAATGTAGGTAAGTCCTCAATAATAAATACTTTAATTGGTAAACAACAAAATATTGTTACTGATATTGCAGGTACCACAAGAGATTCTTTAAATACAGATTACACACAGTTTGGTTTTGATTTTACATTGGTAGATACTGCTGGATTAAGAAAGAAAAAAAACGTTAATGAAAATTTGGAGTTTTATTCTGTAATGAGATCAGTTCGTGCCATTGAACATTCTGATGTGTGTATTCTTGTTGTTGATGCTGAAAGAGGTTTTGAGTCACAGGATCAAAGAATTTTTCATATCGCAGATAGAAATTACAAGGGAATAGTAATTTTAGTAAATAAATGGGATTTAATTAAGAAATCTACTGAAACATCAAAAAAGTTTATTGAAGAGATAAAAGAAAAAATATCGCCATTTACAGATGTTCCTATTTTATTTGTTTCAGCAAGAGAAAAACAAAGATTATTAAAAGGATTACAAGAAGCAATAAATGTTTTTAATAACAGAGTCCAAAAGATTACTACCTCAAAATTAAATAATTATATTTTACCTCTAATTGAAAAAAACCCTCCGCCAGCAATAAAGGGAAAATATATAAAAATTAAATATTGTACTCAGTTACCAGTACATACACCAACTTTTGCTTTTTTTGCAAATCTCCCTCAATATATTAAAGAGCCATATAAGAGGTACATAGAAAATAAACTTCGAGATCATTTTTCTTTTTCTGGAGTTCCAATTAAAATATATTTTAGAAAAAAATAATTAAAATTTTAAGGTCTTTTTGTTTTAATATTTTTAGAAACTACAGATGTTTTTTTCTATTTTTGAAACAAATAAAATTATATTTTTATGGATTTCGTAAAATTACCAATTGATGGTTTGTTACTTATTACACCTACAGTTCATAAAGATTCGCGAGGTTATTTTTATGAGTCTTGGAGTGAGAAGCTTTTTAAAGAAATCAATTTAGACTTACAATTTGTACAAGACAATGAATCTTTGTCTCATAAAGGTGTTTTAAGAGGCTTACATTTTCAAAATCCTCCATATGAACAAGGAAAATTGGTTCGCGTTATTAAAGGCGCTGTTTTAGATGTAGCCGTAGATATTAGAAAAAATTCTCCAACATATGGTAAATATTGTTCAGTAAAATTAAGTGAGGATAATAAAAAGCTTTTTTGGATACCTCCAGGTTTTGCCCATGGCTTTTTAACATTAGAAAATAATACTATTTTTTCTTATAAATGTACTCAATTATATAACAAGGATTCAGAAGATGCACTATTATGGAATGATTCTGATTTAAATATCGATTGGGATTTAGATTCACCTATTGTCTCTGAAAAAGATAATCTTGCTAGTAATTTTAAAGATTTTAACACTAAATTTTAAACATGAAAAAACCATTTTTATTATTTTTATTTACCGCTATTTTTTTTGTGATTTTTTCTCAATTAACAATTTCATCTACAAATCACAAAAATGATAGTAATCAAGTTGATGATCAGCAAAATTTACATCAACAACTTGGAGTTTTTGCTTTTGCAAGGCCTGATGGATTAAATTTTGCAGGAGAGAATGTTCCTCTTTATTCATCTGAAATATGGGAAAGATTTGATAATGANTTGCTTAGAAATGTTTATTTTCAATCCAACACCTTATTATATTTTAAAAAAGCAAATAAATTTTTTCCTGTTATAGAACCAATACTTNAAAAGTATGGTGTTCCAGATGATTTTAAATATTTAGCGATTATTGAAAGTGGTTTAGAAAATGTTGTTTCTCCTTCTGGAGCTGCTGGTTTTTGGCAAATAATGAAAAAAACNGCTNTCGAATATGGATTAGAAGTTAATGATGAAGTTGATGAGCGTTACAATTTAGAAAAATCTACTGTAGCTGCATGTAATTATTTAAATGATGCATATAATCAGTTTGGAGATTGGACCATCGCTGCTGCCTCATACAATATGGGAAGAGGTGGCGTAAATAGAAGATTAAAAGAACAAAGAGTTGATAATTATTATGNCCTTTATTTAAACTCCGAGACAGCTAGATATGTTTTTAGAATTTTAGCAATAAAAGAAATATTAAAAAACCCCAAAAAGTATGGTTTTTTCTTTNATGATAAGGATTTGTATAAAATGCCAAATTATACAACTGTTGAAGTAGANTCTTCAGTATNTAACTTATATGATTTTGCTGCTTTNAAAAATATAAANTATAAACTATTGAAAAAATTCAATCCTTGGCTAAGATCTAACACATTAAAAAACCCTTCTAATAAAACTTATTTGATTAAAATTCCATCAGATAGTAGTTTGATCTTTTTAGAAAACTAATAGTTGATTTTATAAAAGGCTTCAAATTATGAACAAAATAATAGATATACAAGGAGCTCGTGTGCATAATTTGAAGAATNTTGATTTACAAATTCCTAGAAATAAATTAATTGTATTTACTGGTAAAAGTGGTAGTGGGAAATCTTCTTTAGCATTNAATACTATACATGCAGAAGGACAAAGACGTTATTTAGAAACATTTAATGCTTATGCAAGGCAGTTTTTGGGTANTATGGAAAGACCTGATGTTGATAAAATAACTGGTCTGAGTCCTGTTGTGGCAATTGAACAAAAAACTACTTCAAAAAACCCAAGGTCAACTGTTGGAACGATTACCGAAATATATGATTATTTGCGTTTGCTTTTTGCTAGAGTTGGGATAGCTTATTCTTATAAAACTGGTGAAAAGATGGTTTCTTTTAATGATAATCAAATTATAAAACTATTANTAGATGAGATGTTTGATCAATCAATTTTAATACTGGCCCCAATAGTAAAATCGAGAAAAGGTCATTATTCTGAATTGTTTAATAAATTAATAAAACAAGGNTATTTAAAGGTNCGTGTTGATGGTGAAATATTAAATCTAACACCTGATTTAAGATTAGATAGATATAAGCCCCATGATATAGAAATAGTTATTGATAGACTCACCGTGAACAAAATAAATCAAACAAGATTATTGTCATCAGTTAAAACTGCNNTAGATAATGGTGAAGGAGTNATGATGGTTATTCAAATTGATGGAAATAAATTAAGATATTTTAGTAGGTATTTAATGTGTTTAAAAACAGGTCTTGCCTACAGTAATCCTGAGCCAAATTCTTTTTCNTTCAACTCCCCTAAGGGNGCATGTTCNTCATGTAATGGNTTAGGTATTTATAAAGAGATNGATATAGATAAGATTATTCCNAAAAGAAATCTTAGNATTAATGAAGGAGCAATTGCNCCTTTAATTAATAGAAAAGCAGATTGGATAATNTCTCAACTTGAACTAATTTCTAAAAAATTTAACTTTTCTTTAGATACNCCTTTTAAAGATATTCCAAGAGAAGCTGTTGATTCAATTTTATATGGTATCAATGATGTANTTAAAATTAAGCTTAAAGAGGCTAAAGTTTCTAAAATGTGTAANATTGATTTTGATGGTATTGTTTCATTTATTGAAGAACAATCAAAAAATAATCAAATTAAATCATTAAAGAAATGGGCCTNAAAATATATGCGTGAAGAGGATTGTAAAAGTTGTGGAGGAAGTAGACTAAANTTAGAGTCTTCTAATTATAAAATTTCTAATTATCCAATTCATCAAGTAGCTCAGATGGATATGTATAAGCTTAAAGNTTGGTTGTCTGATACACAAAAAAATCTTACATCTAGTAAATTAATTATAGCTAGTCANGTCATTAAAGAAATTGAAAAAAGAGTACAGTTAATTATAGATGTNGGACTAGATTATCTTAATTTAAACAGAAGTTCAANAACATTAAGTGGAGGAGAAGCCCAAAGAATACGTTTAGCTACTCAAATAGGAACACAGCTTACNAATGTGTTATATATTTTAGATGAACCAAGTATTGGTTTACATCAAAGAGACAATCAAAAACTAATAGATTCTTTAAAAAAATTAAGAGATATTGGTAATACAGTAATTGTTGTTGAACATGATAGAGATATGATTTTNCAAGCTGATTATATAGTTGATATGGGTCCAGNAGCTGGTNTTNAAGGAGGAGAAATTGTTTCACAAGGGAAATACAAAGAAATTCTTAAAACTGATAGTCTTACNTCATTATATTTAAATAATATAAAGCANATAAAAANACCTAAGAAAAGAAGAGAAGGAAATGGAAATTATATTAAAATTAAAGGAGCTCGTGGTAATAATTTAAAAAATATTGATGTTGACATTCCTCTTGGTTTATTTTGTTGTGTTACTGGAGTATCNGGAAGTGGTAAGTCAACTTTGATAAATGAAACTTTATACCCAGTATTAAANAANCATTTTTACAGANCAGAAAAAGAACCATTGGAGCATTTTGANATTTCAGGATTGGAACATATTGATAAAGTAATTTCTGTTGATCAATCACCAATTGGAAGAACTCCTCGTTCAAATCCAGCGACATATACAGGAGTTTTTTCACATATTCGAGAAATTTTCTCAAGTCTTCCTGCTTCAAAAGTTAGAGGTTATTCTTCTGGAAGATTTTCTTTTAATGTTCANGGNGGTAGATGTGAGAATTGTAAAGGAGCTGGTTTAAAAACTATNGAAATGAATTTCTTACCTGATATTGATGTTCATTGTGAACAATGCAATGGAAAGCGTTATAACAAAGAAACTTTAGAGGTTTTATACAAAGGGAAATCTATTTCTGATGTTTTGAATTTAACTGTTAATCAGGCANCTAAATTTTTTAATAATATTCCTTCAATTTATCAAAAAATCAAAACACTTAAAGATGTTGGNTTGGGTTATGTTTCTTTAGGGCAATCNGCAAAAACATTATCAGGAGGAGAGGCACAGAGAGTTAANCTTGCAACAGAATTATCNAAAAAAGGAACAGGAAATACANTATATATTTTAGATGAACCAACTACTGGTCTTCATTTTGATGATGTAAAAGTTTTATTAAATGTTCTTGATTTAATAGTTGAAAAAGGGAATTCAGTACTTGTTATTGAACATAATCTAGATGTNATTAAAGTGTCTGATTATATTATTGATATTGGAAAAGAAGGAGGTGATAAAGGGGGNGTTATCATGTGTAACGGAACNCCTGAAAATATCGTAAAATATAAAAACAGTTATACAGCAGGTTTTTTAGCAAAAGAGTTATANTTAATTAAGCTTATATTAAAAATAAAGAAATGGAAAAAGAAGATAAAAGAATTGTTGGAGCATTTAAAGAAAAAAGTTGGAATGAAATTAAAACTTCTGATTCATGGCAAATTTTTAAAATAATGTCTGAATTTGTAGATGGTTTTGATACAATGTCTAAAATTGGTCCGTGTGTTTCAATTTTTGGTTCAGCAAGAACAAAAGAAAATCATAAGTATTATATTCAAGCTGAAGAAATCGCTTATCTACTAACGCAAAAAGGCTATGGAGTTATAACAGGAGGAGGTCCTGGAATTATGGAGGCGGCAAATAAAGGTGCCAAAAGGGGTAGTGGGAAATCCGTTGGTTTAAATATAGAATTACCTTTTGAACAGTCACATAATGTTTACATAGATAATGATAAGTTATTAAATTTTGATTATTTCTTTGTNAGAAAGGTTATGTTTGTTAAATATGCACAAGGTTTTATTGTTTTACCTGGAGGCGTTGGAACTCTTGATGANTTATTTGAGGCAATTACTTTAATACAAACGGATAAGATTGCTAGATTTCCTATTGTTTTAGTTGGTAAATCCTATTGGGCTGGAATGCTTGATTGGATTAAAAGTACAATGTTAGATTTAGAAAATAATATTAGTTTAGAAGANTTGGATTTACTTAATGTTGTTGACACATCAAATCAAGCNGTTGATATCATTGAAGCATTTTATAAAAAATATACTCTCAAGCCTAATTTTTAANATATCTTNTTACATTCTTTTTTTTTTAGTACTTTTACCCCATAAAAAAAAAACTAAATGTATCATTTTTTGAAAAATTCAATATTATTATATTTATTATTTAGCTCAGTAAATATCTTTAGTCAAGATAATTTCTATGNTAAAAAAGTTGAAAAACCATTTACACCTAAATTTAGNATTGGNTCAGGACTTTATGTTTTAAAAGGAGATATTCAAAGTGATAACTCTGGAATTTTTAAGGGTATGGCAGGTTTTAATGCTGGAATGAAATTTGACTTTTATAAGAATATTGATTTTTCATTTATGTTTTCTAAAAATTCATTTAGTGGAGATAATTCATTAGAGAACTTTTCTTCAGAAATAGATGCGTTTGGGGTACAGTTAGATTATTCCTCAGATAAGTTTAGTAAATCAATTTTTTCTCCTCTTGTTTCNATGGGTATATATCGTTTAGGGATTTCTCCATCTTTAAATGGAAACAAGTTAGATAGNGTATCAGTTTTCTCATTGCCATTTTCTTTTGGTCTTAGAATGGATGTTACAAAAAGATTGCAATTTGATTTAGTAATGACATATGGTATTGGCTTAGGTGATATTGATATGTCAGAAGANTATCCAAATANTTCTGATTCTTACCANTCATTAAATTTTACAGTTCATTATGACTTATTCACAAAATCTAAAANTAATCAATCANCAATTGCAGATAATTATTANGCAGATGTAAATTTTGTTGAATTTGAATCAAATGATGAGGATGGTGATTTAGTTCCAGATTTTGATGANTTTTGTCCTAATACCCCAAAAGGNGTAAAGGTAGATGAAGATGGTTGTCCATTGGATGATGATAANGATGGGATTCCAAATTATTTAGATCANCAAAAAAANACNCCTAAAGGTGNTATTGTAGATAAAAANGGTGTGATTTTAAGTGTGGAAAATTATAAAAACACATATTCAGATNTAGAAATAGCATCAAGAAAATATGCGGAATTCTACAATGAAAATGAGATTAAGCGTGAGGATTTTAAAACAATTGATGAATATCTTATAGCAAAGGCTAATGCATTTAATAAGATGTATATTGAATCATTAAATGATAATTTNGAAGTAAAAGAGTTGGTTTATAAAGTCAAAATTTGGCAAGGATATGATTCAATTAGCGCTCCTATTATGAATCGACTTTTNAGTATCGATGATTTGGAAAGTTTCAGANTTGATAATGANATTGTTATTTATGCTGTAGGTGATTATTCTACATATGANCAAGCTATTATTAGGCAGGGTGAATTGGAAGAGAAATTAAGATTTTCNGANACAGAAATAATAGTTGATAATAATGGAATATTAATTAATTATGNAGATTTTCTNAAAGAAAGTAATTTNCAAAATGAAGAAAATGNTTTAGATGNTGATGCTATTGTTGTGATTGAANACGACACGTTGAAAAATACTTCAGAAATTCCTGANTCATTAAATAATGAAGCTAATTATAGAGTGCAGATTGGAGCTTTTAAAAAATTACTTCCTGATGAAGTGTTTGCAAATGTTAAAAACGTAGTTCCGTTTGTNGGAAATGACGGCATGGTTAGATANATGGTTGGTGTTTTTTCANATTACAATGACGCTGTAGACTATCAAGCACAAATGATTGCACGTGGTTTTCATGATGCATTTATCGTTACATANAAAGATGGTAAAAGAATCGGTTTAAATTATGTTTTAAATAAAGATAATTCTCAAAAATCAAATTATACTAATTCTCAAAAATCAAATAACGCTAATAAAAAAGATGAAAACTCTAAAAATAATATAAATNANGAGNNNNTATATGATTTNANTGATGACCCGAATTCTTCCATAGTTCCTTCTAAATGTTTATTTACTGTTCAAATATTGGTTTCAAATTACCCTTTGTCAAAAGAAGATTTTGAAAAAATGAATCAGCTTGGAAATATTGATAAAAAGACAAAAGGGTCAGAGNTAACTGAATTTTATGCAGGTACATATGAAACAATGATTGAAGCTAAAACTCAGCTNGATNAAGCTANGGATTTAGGTTTTATTGATTCATTTATTTTTGTTACTGTTGATGGTNAGAGNGTTTCATTAGATAACTCTGATTGCAATTAATACTTATTTATTCTTTAGGTTTTTATTTATTTGCNTTGATTTTTTACTTCCTTTATAAATTTCAAATTTTCTAAAACTGCATTCAAGTTTACCATTCATTACTTTTATTTTTCTAGTCGGTTTCAGNCCTATAAATTTCATTTCTAATATGTCNGAAGAAATTAACCAAACATTACATCCTTCGTAGCTGTGTTTGAGTGTATTTCCAGTATTTTNGTAAAAGTCAGCATTNTTTAATTGTAAACGCTCTCCGTATGGTGGGTTAAATAAGACAAAAGTANCCTCTTTTATTTTTGTTGAAAAAAAGTCAGATTGAAATGCCTNAATTGTATTATTCANTAGTGCATTATTTATNTTTTTTTTNCAAATGTTAATAGCTTTGTTTGATATATCACTTCCTGATATTTTTCCGTTGAAATTAATTTCTTTATTTAGAGATACNTCTTTAATNTTNTCCCATAAATNAGAGTCAAANTCTTTCCACTTTTGAAANCTGAACTTTTTTCTAAAAATATTTNCCGGAATATTTTGTGCAATCANAGCTGCTTCNATTAATATTGTNCCNCTTCCGCACATNGGGTCATGAAAATCTTTTTTTTTATCCCAATCACTTAATAATATTAATCCTGCTGCAAGAACTTCATTTATTGGGGCTTCTAAAGAATTTAATTTNTATCCTCTTTTGTGAAGAGATATTCCAGAGCTGTCAAGAGATACTGTNCAAGTATTTTTAGCGATATGTAGATTAATNTGTATGTCAGCTTCTTTTGTGTCAACATTTGGTCTTTTATTATANTTTTCACGAAACTTATCTACTATAGCGTCTTTTAAAAGTAAAGAAGCAAATTTACTATGAGAAAAAGTATCAGAATTTGTTGTCGCACTTGTAGAAAAAGTATTGTTGAGTTTAAAAATTTTAAACCANTCAATTTCTTTTAATTTTTTATATAATTCTTGATCATTGTATGCTTGAAAATATTTAATAGGTTTGAGAATTCTAAGAGCTGTTCTCAANTTAAGATTTGCTTTATANAGAAATCCAANATCACCTTTAAAACTTACAGCTCTATTCATTTTTTTAATGTCTTGAGCNCCTAAATTTCTTAATTCTTNCATTAACACTTCTTCTAAGCCAAACATAGTTTTAGCTATCATATAGAAGTTTTTATTTTGTGTTTTCATCCAAGATGTTGTNTTTTTTAAAGTAAATGTGTTTAANTTTTTCAATATCTTTAGATATTTCTTTTTCTTTTATNGATAAGATTTTATCAACCTCNTTGTATTCCTTATCTAAGGATTGTAAAACTTCTAGATTNTTATTTTTTAAAATTTCAATTTCTTGTTTAATATCTATTAATTGNATNATATATTTTAATCCTTGTTTTTCATAAAATTTCATATAATTTAAATATGTGTTCTTTAATCCATAATCATTTTTATCAAGCATCATGNTATAGTAAGTGTTTAAACNGTTAATTAAATCTTTTTTTAATTTATGAATTAATTCTCTAGACTCCTCACTTGTTTTTTTACTTTGAATTTCAAAAATCAAATTTTTTACACTATTGTATNTGTTATTAAGAGTATTNTAATATTCNTAAGGATCTTCATATTTGATTTTTGTNTTTTTTTGATTTACATTATTGCATGATAATATTAAAAGTNTGAAGGAAAAAAATAGCAAAATAGNTTTNTNNAATCGTTTGGTNTAGTTAATCATTTTTTGCTTTTTNTATTTTTGAATTAAAACGACTTTAAAATAAATTTTATTATGATTGATTTAAAAAAACCTCTTTTAAAAAAGAGGTTTTTTNAAGTTATTGTACTCTATAGCTAAATTTATGACTTGATAAATCTTCATTAGCTTTGACNATTTTTTTCTTTAGATTTTTTTTGTATTCATATATTTTAGAATGAATTTCTTCATTATCGGTGGAAAGTATTTGTGCAGCTAAAATACCAGCATTTTGTGCAGCATCAAGGCCAACTGTAGCTACAGGAATACCAGGGGGCATCTGTAATATTGATAGTATTGAGTCCCANCCATCTATCGATATTGAAGATCTACAAGGAACNCCAATAACAGGAACAGTACTAAATGCTGCNACAACTCCAGGAAGATGTGCTGCGCCACCTGCTCCAGCAATTATTACCTTTATGCCATTTTTCCTTGCGTTTGAAGCAAATTTCTCAACTAGTTCTGGAACTCTATGTGCTGACAAGGCNTTTATTTCAAAAGGAATTTCCATTTCATTCAAAAAATCTGCTGCTTTTTTCATTACAGGCATATCAGAAGTACTACCCATAATAATNCTAACTACTGCTTTCATATTTGTTTAATTTAAGTTNTTTTTTGTTTTGCAAATATATTATTTATCTNGTTTAAATATTGTTTAATTGTTATATTTAATTTTTAATAATCAAAAAAATATTTTAAATTTTGTTGATATAACAAAACAGTATATATTTGCAGCCGCTTTTTTTTTNATGAGTTATNAAGTTTGGGTGCNTAAAAAACTTTTTAATTTTATGTTGTATTTNTAGATTTTTTTTTTANTTTTGCGCCCGCTTTTTATTTTAGATTTAAAAGCTAACAAAAATATAAGGTAGTTATTTATTATTAAATAAGCTTTATTTTTTTGAGANAGTTCATTGATATATTGAAGATAGAATTAAATACATCCAATTACAGTCAATTACAAATTTTTTATACAACGAAGAGCTTGATCCTGGCTCAGGATGAACGCTAGCGGCAGGCCTAACACATGCAAGTCGAACGGTAACATGAGAGCTTGCTCTTGATGACGAGTGGCGCACGGGTGCGTAACGCGTATGCAATCT
>PAHN01000009.1 GCA_002711125.1 Flavobacteriales bacterium | reverse complement strand
AATTGATATGTTCTGCTTTCAAATCGTTATGATTATCTGTTTCTAGATTGTGATAATAAAATAAATCTTGATCCTTATCCTCATCTCCAAGCTTTTTGGTTTCAAGAATCATTTGAACTAAATCATCATCTTCAATGATAATGTTCCACTCTTTTCCAGATTTACCTGTAAAAGAGAAGATTGCATCATGTTTTCCTTCTGCTTTTTTACCAGTAATTCGCTTGAAATGTCCTTCTTTCAAGGTAGTTAATCCGTATGATTCATTTGATTTTGCATATTCATCACTACCGACTCGAATATAGTAAAGATCCATTAGCCTAACTACCAATGCACTTACCTTTTCCAATGTCATTTCTTTTAATTTCAAATGTTTATTTATTTGTGATCTTAAACCAGGTAAAACTTCAGCAAATCCAGAAATTCCATCAAATTTCATTATTGCTTTGATTTCGATCCATTCTGGATGGTATCGATATTGTAAACGGCCCTTATCATCTACTCCTGTAGCTTGAATATGCCCTCTATCATCCGGACAAATCCATACATCATTCCAAGCCGGAGGAATCGCTAATGAATTGCATTCAGCAATTCTTTTCTCGTTNTNTAATCGTTTTTTNTNNGGAAGNTAATATGCCCATTCNAACGACNNTTCATCTGANGNTNNTTTCAATTCTTTTCGAGTGATTCCTTTTTCATCTCTATCTGAAAGATTCAGTTTTGCTCTTTTCAACGCCTCATCTGTACTCAGATCCATAACTGCCCGTGTAAAAGAACGAACTTGACTGTTCCCCTTGACACATAATCTAAATTCTGTGATTCTATAATTCCAAATCATGGGTCGCAGTATCGCGTTGATTCTGGTATTGATGATNCTTGGTCCAATGGCNGGATGTATTAACGAAGAGGTGGNGCCTATAATTCNAAANCTTGGATGTACTGATTCTACNGCTTCGAATTTTGATCCTAATGCNACNGAGAANGATGGGACNTGTTTNTCAGANAATGNATCNACTACTGTTGAANCCGANGANNNGGAGCNTTCTGNATCNGANGGATGTACNGATATTAACGCTAGAAATTTCGACGTAAATGCTACTGAGGACGATGGAAGTTGTAATTTTAGTAAAAATGTGATATTAATGATTGGAGATGGAATGGGGTGGGAAATGGTCCGAATGGCTGCAATTTACAATCTAGTAATGGAAGGACACCAAGGGAATTTACTCTCTGATTTCTACACTGAAGGAAAGGGCAGTGGTCTTGCTATGCAAGAACTATCAGGATTCCAAAGTGTAACAACCTACTCAACAATCGTTGATGGTTCAACTCGAAACAGTTTGCGAGAAGATACAGGTAGCAACGTCCCGACAGCAAGCGAAGATTACAGAGATATAGAGTTCGATCCTAGAAACAATCTTGTTAGATACAACATTGAATTAGGAGGTACAACACCATGGGACTCGAGATATTTTTCGAACAACGGAAGTACTTCATTTGACCCAATGTATATCACAGAAGATGACCCTGATAGTGCCCAAACTGCTACCACATTNATGACNGGTGTNAAGACCTTCAANGGTGCNGTNGGTGTAGGGCTGTACGAACGTCCTAGAAGCAGTCTTACCAACGTAGCATCNGATAATGGAATGTGTTTGGGAGTTGCATCTAATGTTCCAATTACTCACGCAACACCTGCCTCTACGTATGCTAAAGTCAACAGTCGTGATCGCTTACATTGGGATTCAATATCATCATCTAGAGCAGGAGATGACATTCTTTCTTGGTTCAACCAAGCAAACGGACTCGACATCATGTTAGGTACTGGAAANCCAAATACACATGTTGGTGATCATTATGTCCACTCATCATACCTTGATTCCTTTGAATCGAATGAAAACCATACCCTGTTACTCAATAGTCCAGGAGCTTCTGACCTACTGAAATCTGCAGCACAATCTCATGACTCAGAAACAGATGCTAGAATTCTGGGCCTTTACGGAAGTATTGGACAGGCAAATCTTCCTTACTCCGGGGCAAATGGTTCCTTCGAACAAAGTGGGTGGGGTCTAAATCTAAAAAATGGGCCTCCGAGCGATCGTTCAAGAGATTATGGTCCGATGACCAAAGAGGAATATATTGCCAAAGAAATAGATGAAAATCCTTCACTTGCCGANATGACTGATGCTATTCTTGATGCCTGTGATGAAGACAATCAAGGCTTTTTTGCTACTATAGAGTCAGGGGATATTGATTGGGCTGGTCATTCTAACAATATTGATGCCCTGATAGGAGCAGTAAATGACTTCGATAAAGCCGTTGAAAATGTGATTAAATGGATTGGTGAAAATGGAGGATGGGAAAGAAATATGCTAGTAGTTACTGCTGATCATGACCACTATCTCACATTGACAGATGATTTTCCCAATCTTATTCGATCAAATAGTGCCCTTGATTTAGCAATGGGTGGNGATATAGAGCATATGGGCCATTATTGGGGACCGAGCAAATCTGATCCGTATGGTAGTCAAAGTCATACAAATCGTCCTGTTCCAGTTTTCTACCAAGGCGGTTGCTCTCAAATCATCAATCAAAGTGTTGGTGAGGGCTTTGATAACTACGGTCAATATGTTGGAGGTGTTTCTGGATTTGTCGACCAAGTTCACTTACATCTTGCCATGAGAGCAGCTTTGATCGGTGATTGTCTACATATTCCTGTAGTATATGGATAGAATCTTCAAACTGTAGGAGATGATTCAATGGCACTGTATTGAATCAAAATCGTATGATCGATGTTGATGTAATCCTGACCGTCATCATAACTAATGGTTAAATCATGGACTTCATATGTATTGAAATGAATAGTATTCCAATTAACTTCTTCTCCTTCATAGATGATGTCATTTTTCGTTTGGCACGCATCTTCTTGCTGATCAAATAAACTCCAAGTGACTTCAACCTCACGACCTCCTCCAATATTTTCGATTAACACTGGATTTTCTATGGTTGAATCGATGATTATTGATGCCGGGAAAATACCAAGAGGATTCGGAATTGGATTAATTGTTATTGGTTTAGGATTATACGTATTGGATTCTAACCAATTGATTTCATTTTCAATTCGAACAATAATCGATTTGCTTTCTTCATGACCATTCTCACCGATTGCGTATGCCATAATCTCATAAATTCCATGATGAGTGAACTCAATTGAAATTTGAGAAGTTAAATCCGGGTTAACAGAAGTTGTATCACCATTATGCACTAATCGGATTCCAAATTCTATCAATTGGTTGGATGATACCGTATTTGAAAAATCAAAATCAAGAAACACATTAGACGTAGAAACGAGATCTCCGTCGACATATGAATGAANAATCGTGCCACTCGTATTTTCAAAATCAACAATTAATTCGAACCCTTCTGTTGGTTGTGTATCTGATACACATCCCACTAGACTGAAGCTCAACAGAATACAGACTAGGCCAATTGGTNAAGCCCTGTGTCCNCCTCCNCTCATGTGNTTCCCAATTAATCTCGGAATTTAATTCCNATGGGNAAGTCTACTTGTCCAGATGTGCCAAGAAGGCATTTGCTGCCTTCTCACAAGCATTGGAGACATCGTCTAAACGCTGCAATACACAATACATATGCATCGCAGCTAATGGGGAATCGCCCCTATTGTGAACTGTACAAATTTACACTTCTAAAAACTATTTAATCTATATATTCAATATAACATTTATAANGAGTGGTTGNCTATAAGTAATTGAAGGGGACTGAGTAGGTGGAACAGATGACAGATGTAGAAGTACACGATATTGAAATTAGCTTGGATGGAAAAGACGAGATGCTCCGGCTAATGGCGGGCGATCAAGAATTCGCGAGAATCATCGTCAAGCCCATGGAAGATGGTACATGTGTTCTGAAGGTTTACGATGTAAACGAAGATAAATCAGAGAAATTTCTGAAATGGGTTTCAGGAATCTCTAGCTTAANAACTCAGGAATCTTTAGCTTAAATTCTGTATCTAGAGTATTCCTGGAATAGATACAATCTATTCCAGGTATACCCTAAAGATGACTATCATTTAGCAACTATTTGCCGAACCTGGGGTAGGTGTTGCTTCAGATGTTGCAGCTCCTGAGGAGCCTCCGCACCATTCACTTGACCCAGCATCCCCATCAGAAGTAGAATACATTGTGGTTGTGCCATCAGGTGCTAGCAAGTAGATGTCATCTCCACTACCCTTTATTCCAAATCCAAATGTGTTGCCTGCTGCATTAGTTACTGAATTAGCACAATCCCCAGTGCCACCAGAGGTTACTGATTCACAGAATAACATGTAAGCCCCAGCTCCGATGCTATCTGAACTTGTAAATGTTAGAACTTCATCGCACTTTTCGGGTGGATCTCCTTCTTTGCAATCTTCTTTTAGTCCCTTATCATACACTTCAAATCCTTCAAGAGAGCATGCAGAACTTCCCATGTTGTGGATCTCTAACCAATCTTCTGGTTCTCCACTACCGTGAGCTTCTGTTATGACGATGTTATTTTTACTGCATACTTCTAGAGCATCATTTNAGGTAGTTGTTTGACTACTACTAGATCCACCATTATCCACAGCTACAGTATTAGTACCTGATAGAACTTGACCATTGTATTGGACAGTCAACTGAATATCACAGGTACTTGCTGCTTGACCTCCGCAAATGTTG
The DNA here is from genome assembly GCA_002711125.1 of Flavobacteriales bacterium. Lineage (GTDB taxonomy): Bacteria > Bacteroidota > Bacteroidia > Flavobacteriales > BACL11. The sequence continues at coordinate 12,080 of PAHN01000009.1, read as the reverse complement.
ACTCCATTTTCTTTAATGAAAACAATTTCATCGGTTTCCCATTGGGTGTCTGAATTGCCGTCGTTCTGCACAATAACGCAGTCAGCGCCGTCAGCGTTTGTCTCGATTTCACAGTCGAAGACGTTGTCGCCGATCTCAAGCTTGAAGCTCATGAATGCCCAGTTAAGGTCTTCATCCGCGTATGTCCAAGATATGCGCAAAAGTGTATCATCTGTAGCTGCACTTGTAAACGAAGTTGCATCTGACGCATTAAAGTTGTTTAAACTTCCACTTTCTGGTTGATCACTCGCCAAACTGTTAGCCCAGACGTATAGTACGCCTGCTAATACAACCGTAATAGCGACCATTAGAATGGTTGCGATTACGGGGCTTACAGCTTCATCTTCTTCTGTTAATATCTTCTTNCTTACCACGGTCATCAAATCCTTGTCTAGGAAACTTCTTCTAAACCAACTGAATTCAAAATACGGTCTATAAACAATATATTAGTAAGTTAACTATTGATATTATTTAGATAAATAACCAATTTTCCTCTGAACTTCTCAAGATTCATGATAAGAATTCAACTTTGGGTGAATTATACCCAGTCCAGAACAATACATCATTATCAATCCAATGGACCATATCATTTGAGCNACATCTTATCGGAGATGCTTTGGATCGGAGGGGGTTACAAATTTGTCAATTCCCAAATATCTGCCGTTCCTGAATCTTCATTGGCTACAATCAACAACGCTTTACCAGTAGGGCTATCTTGAGGTTTGACAAACTCCATATCTTCTGGATTCGAGGCACCCTCAACTTGAAGCCATTGTTGAAATGATGGAGAAGAAGGATCGGTGATATCGTAAACCATTACTCCAAAACTTCGTTCCATACTAATGAATGCATATCTTCTATCACCAATTTCTCCTGTTTTTACTCCTTCAGGTTCAATGCCTTTGTTATCATCTCGACTATTCATTTCATCAACGAGATGTCTCCCATTATCTGTACTAAATTTGGAAAGTTCTTCACCACTATCCCAAACCAGCTCTAAACCATCCTCAACAGACCAAATAGCAAATGACCTTGCACCTACTCCACAAATCATGTCCAAATCACCGTCATTGTCTACATCACCACAATTATCTGGAACATTCAAACGACCTAATACATTCAATTCTTTCATCTCTTCATGATTAGGGAATCGAATTGGGTCAAGAGATAAGGCAGCTAATCTCTTTTCCTCAATCATTCCTATTTCCATTAATCCTGATGAGCTATTGAAGTATGCCCAATCTCTCATGTCTCCTTCATTTCCTGTAATCAAATATGATTCTCCTTCATGAGTAAAATGAGTAACACCATCAGGCATGTACATGCCCATTACAGGCCATGGTAGAGGATTATATCCGCCATCAGTATCTGAACCATCTAAAGGGTGCATCCGTACGACGACTGTTCCAAAAATAGTAGAGCCTGAATCATCAGAAACTAATGCAATAACCGTATCTTCTCCTTTCTGTATAATTGTCATACCTTCAGGTTTTTCTCCATACCTAGCACCTAGATCTACAAATGGCATTTTTTGGACTGGACGTAATCCAACACTTGCTGCAGAGGTTGAAGACGTACTCTCCGACTCGCCAATATTGGGGGAATCAGGGGAACTTACTCCCATTATCATCAAGGTTGTTGAACCGTCAGGATAGCGGCCATAGGTGGTATCTTGAGATAATGCAGGAACATTGAGTTGATCTACTGAAGACCCTGAAGCATCCTTCAAGGAAATCATTTCTCCACCACTGGAGATCTTAAACGGGACATGATGATCGCCATCTAAATCTACAGGATTGATGTAATTAGGAGAATCTTCAGAAACTCCATCATTTGTATCATCTGCATAAACAAAAAGCATTTGACCAGAGGACAAAAAAGTGCCAGTAGGAAATGTATACGAATATGAATCATCAGAAATTGTCCATCCTGACAAATCTACAGTTGTTGAAGTAGGGTTCAAGATCTCAATAAAATCAGAATCGGTTGAACCATCATCATATGGGTTTGGTTTTGATGTGGTTGTCTTCCCGGTTACTTCATTTATTACTAAACGACTGGTAATGTAACTAATCGGAGATTCATCATCCGGTACATCTACTTCCACATCGGAAACATCATTGATATCCATGGATTCGAAAAATCCTGGAGCCTGTTGTAGAGGAGGAAGATTGAGTAAATTTGTTGCACCTTCTAAATTAACCCTAAAAATCCATTTACTAGCACTAGATCCTGTTTCAGAGTCTCTCTCTAATACAAGAAGTTCATGATCATCATTTAACACCTCTAATGCAGAAACTTTGTCCATTTTTCCTCCATGAGAATAAACTCCATCAGATAATTCTACAGGGTATAGATATACACCTGTAACTGACATGTTCGTCTCATTCAACTCGATAATTCTGATCCATCTCTCAGTACTTCCAGTGACTGAAAGTGAGGATTGAGTCATGGCGTAAACAGTACCGTTGGATTGAGTAATTGCTTCGAAGCCTTTGTTACTCTCGATTTCACTAAATGCTCCAGGCAAAGTTGCACTTGCAACAGTAGGTAAATTGGAAGTATCTGTTCCTTCCGGAACAAGCATCCTAACCATAGTTCCGTTGTGATGATAAGCTATCAAAGCGGGTATTGATTCATCTGACATCCAAATATACTGACCGGAAGCATCAATATCTTCAAGATCCAATCCATCGGAGTCTTGCAAATCTATTTCTACTCCCGTATCTGTTATTTCTTTTGTTACAGGGTCCCAAAATACCTCATACAATTTTGCATCATCACCATCAGCATGAGTAAGCATTCGATGATTTCCATTGGAGTCAATTCCAATTGAAGTAAGCCCTGATAAACCAGTACTAGGGGGAGTCCACGTTTGTGGGGAGTGTAATGAAGCACCTCCAGAATGTGGCTTAAATCCAAGAGGTAAGATATCTGTAACTTTACCTTGAGCAATATCAATCACCGCAACCGCATTTGCTTCCTGCATAACTGCCCAAGCTGTCGAAGGAGGAGAATCAGAACTTACAGTGATGTATTCTGGTTCCAAATCTTGGCTAACCGTTGGATTATTAGGGCCNAAAATACGTATTCCTCTTGATTTCAAAAGTTCTTCATCATCATCCCAATCATTGAAAGAAACATGGGTCACATGATCCTGAGAAAGTTCAGATAATGGCCCACTAACATCNATAATTGTTACAGAACCTTCNGGGTCTATTTTGTAATCTTGACTGGGTTCTCCTTCATTAGCGACAAGTANNTGAGAACCATCGGNACTGAATGTAATTGCATCAGGTTGATACGAACCCAATACATCTGCGACCTTATTTCCCTGAGTATCTATGAAATATATCAATCCTTGAAGTGGCTCGTCTTTGATTACCACATATTCTATCCCATCATATTGATCATAAACATCCCTTTCACGATGAACTGCAATCGCAAGAATTCCATCAGATGTTCTGATATCAATACTATTCGGTTCTCCGATTCTGGACAAATCAACTCGATCAACAAGAACTGGATCGGTTGGATCCGCAACTGAAACAATATCAACGGATTTTTCTAAAACATTAACCAAAAATAACCGCTCAGTTACAGGATCGTATGCAGGTATTTCCAAAGTTCCAAAAGTACCTGCATCGTGATCATACATTCCAATTAATTCTGCTTGTAGAGTTTGGCCCTGTGTAGGGATTCCATAATTTACTCTGACTCCATTGCATGTAGATGAACTAAATACAGCATCTATTCTTTCGATAGTAACTTGGCGAGAACAGTCTGCTACTCCATTTAATCGAACCTTATCCCCAGTAGAACATTCTAAGATTGCATCGCCTTGAGCTAACAAACCAATAATACATCCATCGTTGGCAAATCGAAGACGTTCTCCGACAGGTAGAGTTCGTATTGAAACAGTATTTTGGTCACATGTCAAATCAGAAGTAGAATCAACCACTGTACTGATTGTACAACCGGTAACTTCTCCAGAAGTAATTGTCAAAAATAATGATGACCCATCCGAACATGTTAAGGAAGCAGGCGAAGTTGATAAATCAAGATTACAATTTTCCCTAGGATACTCAATTTCACTTGACGATTCAAGGGTGGAATTATCGGATAAACAGCCAGCCCAAGAGATTGATATCATTAGTAATGCGATTAAAATTGTACGATACATATTGTCACCCCTCATCAAGTCACCACCATAGGAATAGGATCGGTAATCATTTCAGTTCCGTTCAAGGTTGCCGTAATTGTCAAAGAACATGTCGGGAAACGATCCCCAATTCCGCAAATATCCACCCCATCTTCCGTGATGAAAATCACCTCATCATGACCCCAAATTTCATCTTCATTGGACTCAATAATCATACATCCCGTCCCCAATGATCCTGGAGCGGACTCAGGTAGAACATTCGCTCCAGACATTGCGCCATTAGACCTACCGTGTGAAGGAGTTCTATCCGTTTGGAAGTTTACAGAACCATCCGGAACTGCCGCAATTGAGACATCTGTTGCAGTAGCACCCCAAGATAGGTTCTGATGTACTTCCCCATCGGGGCGAATTAAACTAATCATTTCACCTGCAGCTTTGAGTTTGAAATTAGCGTGTAACCCCTCTTCTGTTATTTCATCATCTGCCCAAATAATTGTAAAACCTGCAGAAGGGATAATTGTTCCATTTGGAATGATGTATGCCTCTTTTCCTCCGGTACTCCACTCTTGGTAAGCATCTGTAAGCATCCATCCAGATAGATTCATTTCCTCTTCTCCTGGATTAAATAATTCTATCCAATCATCATAATCTCCTTTCTCATCTTGAGCTCCATTATCGTTTGAAACCACAATTTCATTTATCCTTACAGTGGCAGGACCATCACCTACCAATTCTACTCTACTAGAAAGCAAAGGAGGGACGCAGCCGTATTCCTCTTCACCATTCGAAACAATAAGTAACAAACTTTCCCAAGACACTGGAAGAGGGGTCCAAGCAGGATTTACTGCTCTTAACTCTAAAGCCATTAACTCATCCTGTTTGTTGAATGAAATCTTGGAGGGTGTATCTTCTTGTACAATNACATGTGTTGGAATNGACGATTCTTCTACGATTTCATTTGATGAAATACANCCTGAAAATGGCATTATTATCAACATAATCAATATTGAATAAATTCTAATTTGGTTCATTCTTTTNTCTCCTAATTTTAATTAATTAATTCTAATGCTTCTTGTCGTATGTTTTCGGGGAGTGGTACGTATCCTACAGAAGAGACATCCAATTGGCCATCCGCAGAAAAGCCATATTGGAAAAAAGGTCGCACTTTATCCCAAGATGATACATCTACATTCATGTATATCTCACGTGAAAGTGGGGTATAATTTAGAGATCTAATGGAGTCTTCTGTTGGGATAATGGCTTCTCCACCTTCGGAAATAACATCAGTAGCCCCCATAGTTTCATGATCTACAATCGGTACTGCAAGTAATTCTGATGAACTTTCTGCAAAATATGCATAACCCACATAAGCAATAGCATATTCGTCTTCAATCAAAGCGGAAATAATTGCGTTATCTTCAGCACTGCTTTGATAGCCCCTATTCCCATCGAAGCTCTCTTCAGCATATCCATATTCACGCAAGAAACATTTCCTACAGAAAACGTTCTCTCCAAAATATTCGTAAGTGCCAGATTCTGAATCCGCCCCCCACAAATTAATTGATTGTGTTGAACATGCTGGGTCATCGGACAAATCAGACCATTCTCTATTTGTATCTCCGTCATTATTTGATGTGACGCTAGCCATATCTAAATCCGCTTCAGATGAATATGCCAAATCTTCATCTGTCCAATCTGAATAAATCCATCGTAACTGAGCGATTGATAATCCTCCTAACCGTTCAATACATTCAGCTGCAGCGCCACCTCGTTTGACAATAACAGTAATCCCGTCTAATGCAATAGGAATTTGAGTCACCTCTACATCACTATTGGCACATGTATAATTTCGACTATTACCTTGCCTACTTGCTTCTATTGCCTTCCAACCTCTACTCATGTCTCCAATGTCAACATGATCTTGCCCTGTACTGCATACTCTGGATGCTCCTGCACTTGAACCACCNCCGGCAACATATACTGATGTTTGACTATTTGTCTGCATGAATGATGAAGCCCAAGCAGTTGCGAGTGGATAAACTGTAGAGGAACCTGCCATTGTAATGGCATTTTCATCTATATCTTCTGGTATCGTAATTGGTTGATTCGATACATTTGGTATTTCTGAAACTTCTTGCTGGTCCCCGAGACAACCGGAGAATGAACAACCAAAAAACAAAACAACAATGACGAAAGTTGGCGTCCTCACGATTCTTCGAGAGAGTTCTAGTTCTGGGTAGATTCCCCAATAAGATATTTAGTCAATATATATTTGAGGAAAACCTATTATTTACTTNTAGATGTTGATAAATACTATATATTTTAAATAATTTTGATTTTATTAATCTCTCAATTTAATCNAAAAAGGTGATTTCAATCCATTTTTANAGTAATTGATAATAACTTATTCANTCTATTTTATCATTANTGGTAAAGAAGATGATAAATTGTTTCAATATAGCAATATAATTTACTATATATTATAATGGGTAGATTTCTATGAAGAATGTCGAAATTTACACCCCTGATCTTGATAAAAAGACCTACTACAGAACTGTATTTATTTCTGATGCACATTTGGGATATAGAGGGGTAAAGGCACAAGAACTCTATGCATTTCTTAATTCAATTCAATGCCAACGTTTGNTGATTGTTGGCGATTTCATCGATACTTGGGTTAGTGGAAGGAGTTGGTATTGGCCAGAGATCAATGACAAAATATTGCATCGGGTTTTAGAGATGGCAATAGAGGGAGATACAGAAGTAATTTACATTCCAGGTAACCATGATGATCGATTTAGAAGATGGGTTGGAACTACTTTTTCAGGGATTAGAATCGAACAAGATTTTGTTCACACCACATTAAATGGGAAAAAATTACTTGTAATGCACGGAGATGAGTTTGATTTAGTAGTTAGACAACATATACGATTATCCAAATTCTCGCATCATATTTTTGGGCTACTAAGAAAAATGAATAGAATAATAAATATTTTACGAAAATCAATCGGCAAGAAATCTTGGAGTTTGTCAGAATGGGTAAGACGATCTTATCAACGAATGGTTAGAGCTAGAATTCGTCTTGCTGAAGCAGCAATCAATGAAGCAAAGGAACGACAATTAGACGGAGTAATATGTGGACATATACATCGTTTAGAACAACTCGAAATTAACGGTATGGAATANTGGAATACCGGAGATTGGATGGAAGATTCAACGTTCATTAGTGAATTGATTGATGGAACGTTAGTTCCAATGAGAATGAATCCACTAATTGATAAAAAATCATTTGATTTTATGATTGATAGGGTTGAGGAATTTCGTGAATCTCGAAATAAATCTTATTTGCAAATGAGCACACAATTGGAGACTTAATCATGAAAATAGCAATGGCATTAGCAGGTGAAGGAAGAGGACATACTGTACGAGCCGTAGCATTAGGTCAAGAATTAATTGACTTAGGCCATGATCTGAGATTCTTTACCAAGGGACAATCAGAAGACCTGTTGATTGAAAGATTCGGGCATGATTCATTACAAATAATGCCCGTTCCTCGTTTCGTTTCTTTCGGGCCGAGAGTTTCAGTCACCGCAACAGGCATAATGGGAGGAGTATTCCTTCTTGGAATTCGGAATAAAGTAAAACAAACAATAGACGATATGGGAGATTGGAGGCCTGATATTTGTATTAGCGATTTTGAGCCTGTCCTTCCGAGAGTAGCAAAAAAATTGAAAGTGCCTTGTATTTCATTTGACAGTCAGCATTTTACTATTGCTTGCGATATGAAAAATTATCTCTCAGTTATCCATCGGATGAGAATTTCGATAGTCGCATTGATTGCAAAAATATTCAATCCTTATGCAAAACTTCACGTTGTAAGTAAACCATTTTCGCTACCGGTTCGAAAAAATAAATATCACCTTGTGGGCCCTATGCTTAGACCTAGTATTGAAAATGGAAATTGGGAACCAACGAATACTCATATCGTGTGTTATTCCAGAGCAGCTCTTTCCAAATGTCTTCCAGAAATTTTCAATTATTCTGAAGAACTAGGTTTAGAGGTCAGATTATATGGATTCCATCCAGAAAATATTCCAACTCATGTAAAGAAAATGCCAATCTCAGATCAAGGATTTGTTGATGATTTGTTAAGTTGTAACCTAATTATTAGCACCGCTGGAAGTCAATTAATTGGAGAAGTCGCCACATTAGGGATTCCTTCAATTCTTATCCCCGAGCCCGGCCAGGTTGAACAAGACATTAATGCAAGATTAGCAGAATTCTGCTACAAAAATTTTGTTAGAATTCCATATAAAAAATTCTCTAAAGATAATGTAGATAGGGGAATGCAGTGCATTGAAATTCAGTCGTATCCGGAATTGAAAGGGGGCGCAAGGTTAGCAACAAAAATCATTATTGATTATTCTGAAAATATGATGAGTGAAAAAATAGGTAAAAATCAGATTAGAGTTAATCATAGTTTAATATAATTCAATATAAGGAAATGATGGATATGGATGTTTTTACGCACTTTATCATTGGTGCAAGCATTGGTGAAATAGCTCCTAAAGATATCAAGAATAGACACGCCATTGGAGCAAGTTTTGCAATTCTTCCAGACATTACAAATGTGATATTCGTCCATCCATATCTTGGATGGTTAGCAGGGCACACAATTCCTTTTGCTGTTTCTCAAGATTTCATAAATCACCCAGAAATCCTTCAACACTGGACGTATCAAACTTGGTTATTTTCTCACGGATTCATTTTTTGGTCCTTTTTTGTTTTACCATTTTGGAACAAACATCGTGCAGCTCCCTTAGCAATTCTCGGATACCTTTCGCATATTTTGATGGATCTCCCATCACATACAGGCATTTTTGGACTACAACCGTTCTATCCTTTTCCATTTATTTTCAATGGTTGGTTTGATGCATGGCTATGGGGTCCCATTGAGATTTTCCTCAGTGTAATTGCTTTCAGTATCGTCTTTGCAATTGTAAGACAATCTAGAACGTATTGGGTTTGGGAATCAGAGAACTCTATCGAGCAGGAATCATTTGTTTGATTCTCCTGATTCCCTTTTCTGTTTTATTTCTCAAATTTGAATTCAATTGAATCATGGTNAATTAACCCATTCACCCACTTAGAATTATGTGTTTTTTATCACAAGGGCTATGAACGGCGTTAAAGATGTATATACATGTCTTGGGAGTTAGTCGAGTTGTCTCTCTTACGGCCTCATGAAAAGACATATGATTGGCGTGTTGAGAAGATGTTTACAAAGATTCAATCCAACGGTTTTTTTCACAAACCACTTTTGGTAGATAGTGTGACGAAAACTATCCTAGATGGACATCATCGTTATGAAGCCAGTTTACGACTTGGCCTAAATAGGGTTCCTGTCATTCTCATTGATTATGAAAATGACCACAGAATTGAGGTGGGAGCTTGGCCACCTGCTCCCCTCAACTCAGTAACTAAAGAACTGGTGATTGAAACCTCNATGCAAAACCGCTTGATGAAACCAAAGTCCTCGAAACACACAACTAACTTCCCAATTCCTAGATTAGAAATCCCACTGACGGAATTATAGATCTTGTTTCTTGATTGTTTGTAGCATACCAGCGACTGTTGGTTTGACATGACTCCATACAGAAGAATGGACACTATCAACAGAATCACGAGTATGGATAATGGGGTGAGCACCAATATTTGCATATTCCAAGAAGGCGTGACGGAGGAGTTTTTGATATTTCAAGAATGAACGAGTTATCGAGGGTGATAGTGCTAAATCCGCTCCTGCTTCATAGTGATTTAGTTTGGTTATGGAATCATTATTCATCATGCGATTCAACAGCCGGCGGCCGCCGGCTTGAAGGATTATGGTCACATCAGGTTCAGGCATGGTTTTGTATAATCCTCCAATCCATTCTACATCTCCTCCCCGTATTTTTTCACGTATCATTGGAGTAGCCNTATATCTATCAGCGATTATCACAAACCCAGCAGACAGGAGTGGGTCAATTTTATGGATAAATTGATCATGCAAATCCGTAGCATATAGAAGAGCCCGAGTTCGCCAATTCAATTGATGGAGGTCAGAACTAGATTTTTTTATGAGATCCCCGAGTAAATCTGAACGAGCAAGCCCCACTATGGAAACAGCAACACCATGTGCTTTGAGGCGTTCACTCAACAGTCGTGCATGCATAGACCGACCTACATTGTCGGGGCCCTCAATAACGATGAGCTTTCCTTNGTAACTCATTTACTCTCCTCCTCAAGAGCCCCCCAATCAAAGGATGAAAGGCGAATCATTTCTGCCTTACGATCGGTCTCGTCAATAGGTTCAATATTATCAAGGTCAACATAATCTGAAATTAATTCTCGGACTCTTGTCTGGACTTCCGCCACAGTGCCCATTGCATCAACACGAACAATTCGATTTTCGTCAGCTAACCTATCATAAATGGACTTAATTTTTCCTTGGAGAATCTTGTATGATTCAAATGGGTCTAATGTCCAACCCATATCTAGACCCGCTTCGTAAAACTTTAGATTAGGTCGTCCAGAGGTAATTCGTTCATAACCTACATGGGTAGGTATATCGAAATATAACGTAATATCGGGCTCTCTAGCAAATGAATAATTATCTTCAATCATCGATAAATCAACACCTCGAGCACCGTCTCGTGCCATAGCCGTGAACTTATATCGATCGCAGATGACAATTCCACCCACCTCTAACATTGGCTCAATTTGTTTATTCCATCGATCTGCAAAATCTGCGGCATGAATAAGATGGAAGGTTTGAGGTTTCAATCGCTTACTATCTTTACCAAACTTGGTAGCGGTAGCAACCATTGGACTTGAGTTCCATTCAGTATGATGAACAGGAAGTCCCAAGGCCCGAATCCAATTGAATATAAGCATAGCTTGAGTGGATTTACCACTTCCATCCATGCCCTCAACNGCAATTAGAATACCCTTATTTTTCATACCATATCCTAGAAATATTATTTAATTAATGTATTTCAACCGAATCGTCCACTAATATATCTTCGAGTTAACTCATTATTTGGATTAGAGAAAATCTGTTCTGTTTTCCCGAATTCTGCCATTCTTCCGAGATACATAAACCCTGTATAATCTGAAACTCGTTGTGCTTGAGACATTGAATGAGTAACAATTACAACTGTAAAATGTTTCTTTAATTCAAGAATTAATTCCTCAATCTTGGCTGTGGCAATTGGATCAAGAGCACTACAAGGTTCATCCATCAGTATTATATCGGGCTCTACGGCAATCGTTCTAGCTATGCACAAACGCTGTTGTTGACCACCTGAAAGACTAGTACCTAATTCATGAAGGCGATCTGAAACTTCTTCCCAAATTGCTGCCCGTTTTAAGGAATTTTCAACAATTTCATTTAATCGTCTACGTGATGGTTTGTAATGGAGACGAACCCCATATGCTACATTGTCATATACTGATTTAGGGAATGGATTTGGCTTTTGAAATACCATACCTATTCTTCTTCGTAATGTGACTAAATCTGTGGTTCTTCTTTGAATATCTTCTCCTTCGAATGATATTTCACCGTCTATTTTACAAATTGGAATTAGATCATTCATCCGATTCAAACATCTCAGTAATGTAGATTTGCCACAACCTGATGGCCCAATTAATGCAGTTACTGCATTCTTTTCAATGGGGACCGACACTTCGAAAAGTGTCTGTACTGAACCATAATGTAAATCCAGATTACGGACCCAAATATGTGGATCACCATCGATTTCTAACTCATCTGTAGATACAAGATTTAATCCCTCTGTTGCAGAGGTTGAATTAGTCGCATCAATTATATTATCTTCCT
>PAHN01000008.1:39984-76302 GCA_002711125.1 Flavobacteriales bacterium | reverse complement strand
CTATGCATAAAGATGTAGTTGCTCGTACTATGATAGAAAACAAAGCTTCTATTCGAGTTATGGAGAAAGCAGGCTTGAAGTTTGTTGAAGAATTTTGGGGAGATTATAATCCTCATTCTGGCAATCCAGATGTTTTATATAAAAACCCACTCATTTGAGTGGGTTTATATTTTGTGGACCTAAGCGTCCTTATTTCGAACTTTCTTATTATTGAAGAACAATCTTTTTATTGATACCACCATTAGCAGTAGATATTTCTAAGAAATATACTCCTTTTGCTTTCTCTCTTAAGTCAATTGCTTTATTGTAAGGTCCAGCAAATTCAATTAACTCATCAGTGTATACTTCTTCACCAATCATGTTAACTAATCTAACTGTCATTGTTTGTGCCTCAGCAGGCTCAAACGTTACGTTAAAGATGTCACTTGATGGGTTAGGATATATGTTAATTCTTTGCAGATTAAATTTTTCTGATTCAATATTAGCTGGAAGACATGGGTCTATAACTGATAAAGCAAACTCTAATAAAAACTGATACCTGTCAGTATTTGTACTATTTCCTATTGAATGAATCAGTGTGTCTTTACCTATTATTCCTAAATCATTATATCTATTTTGAATTATAATTCCATAATTAGGATCATGAATGTCAGGATTAATAGAATCTGAGGAGCATCCTGGTTCTCGATTATATATAAAGAAAATATTCGGGGATTGAGCTGTTACATTGTTTGGAGGGTGCCAAAACGTAGAATCTCCCCAAGCTCCTGTGGGTAGTGCGTTATACATATACAGCCCTTTTATACCAGGATCATTTCTATGTGCTTCTTTCCAGCTTAAAACAGTTCCTCTTGAGGAACCTCCAATAATAAAGTTATTCGTATCAAGATTATATGTAGATGCGTTAGCCTTAACCCAATTAAACATTATTTCTGCATCATTCCATCCTGTTAATACATCTAGAGCGTTATTAAGAGTTGGTACAGATTCCCACGAAATAATTGATATTCCATTACTAATTAATGAATCTGTAATACTCGAAGGCATTGATGTCGTTCCTCCGTTAGGATGCGCATTAAAGTATACAGGAGTTGGACAATTTGAAGGAGCTATATAAATATCTAAAAATTGTCTTGGCTCTATTCCATAAGAGACCCCTGTGAAATCTTGTGCCTTCACATTAAAAGAGATTAGTGTAATTGACAATAACACTAAAAAATTTAAAAATTTCATATTTATTCTGCGAATATTATGTATGTAAAAATAATAAAAACCACTCAATTGAGTGGGTTTCTTTTTGGTGGACCTCTCGGTCCTTATTTCGAACTTTTTTACTGATTTGGATAAATATAATTTACTTTAAAATTTACATCTTCATTTTTTTTAATTTTTGGTATTAAGTACCATGTTTCACTATAAAAATATCCTTTGCATAAACCATTAATACTGACAGTTGCATTAATAAATATAATTTTATTTATTTTTTTAAAGGATAGATTAATTGTTGGAGTGTTACATCCAGATTGAAAAGATCCATATCCAACTAAAGTATATTTATTAAAATTAACATCTTGAATTATATTTTGATTTCTAAGATTTTTACAGCCATTTATACCCTTTCCAATAATAAATTCATCTAATTCTTTTTGATTTTTTATAACATTAAGTTTTTCTGTCCATCCACAATGAAAGTTCAATTTATGTGATATTATTTCTTGCTCTAGGTTATTATGTTTTACTATAAAGCATGAAGGTAAAAGTAAAATAAAAAATAACACTTTTTTCATATATGCTAAAATAACAAAACCCACTCAAATGAGTGGGTTTCTTTTTCGTGGATCTCTCGGTCCTTATTTCGAACTTTTTTAGAAAATTATTGAGTAAGTTTGTTGGATGAGAAAATTAATATTTTTATTCTTTTTTATTTCTTGGTTTACTGGTTATTCTCAAAGTTACACTTCATATTTTACTGGAAATACAAATGATACTATTACTTCACCATTAGGTGGTATTTGTTTAATGGGTGGAGCTACAGAAGATGATAACGCTATGAAATGGTTTCTTGAACAAGCTAATGGAGGAGATGTTCTGATTTTAAGAACAAGTGGTTCGGATGGATATAATCAATATTTATATAGTCAATTAGGTATAAGTGTTAATTCAGTTGAAAGCATTGTGTTTAATAACGCAAGCGCATCCAATCAAAATTATATACACTCAAAAATATTACAGGCAGAAGCTATTTGGTTTGCAGGAGGCAACCAATGGAATTACATTTCGTATTGGAGAGATACACCTATTGATAGTTTAATCAGACATGTATTAAGTACAAGAAATATAGTTATTGGGGGGACAAGTGCAGGTATGGCTATTTTGGGAGAATATTATTTTTCTGCAGAAAATGGGACAGTTACTTCATCTACAGCATTAAACAATCCATATAATAGTTTAGTTACAATTGATTCTGCAAAATTTTTAGAAATAGATATTCTTAAAGATATTATTACAGATACACATTATGATGATCCTGATCGAAAAGGAAGACACGTTGTATTTATATCTCGAATGTTAACAGATTATAATTCAGAAGCAAAGGGAATTGCTTGTGATGAATATACTGCGGTTTGTATTGACACTAATGGAATGGCTCATGTTTATGGTGATTTTCCAACATATGATGATAATGCATATTTTTTGCAAATTAACTGTGAGATTTCTGCAAATATTCCAGAAAATATAACATCAAACACTCCATTAACCTGGGATCGTTCTGGTCAAGCAATTAAAGTCTACAAAATTAAAGGAACCTCTACTGGCCTCAATTCATTTGATTTAAACACATGGGAAGATGGAACTGGAGGTATTTGGGAGAATTGGTTTGTATTAAATGGTCAGCTTTCTGAATCAATTAGTAGTCCAATAAACTGCAATTCTACTGGTATATATATGCAAAATCAAGTAGCTTCAATTAAATTAACTAAGGTAATTGATGTGTTAGGAAGAGAAGTGGATGGAGCTAAGAGTGAACCACTTTTTTATATCTATGATAATGGAACTGTAGAGAAAAGGATAATTTTTAAATAAATAAAAACCCACTGAATTGAGTGGGTTTATTCTTGGTGGACCTCTCGGTCCTTATTTCGAACTTTTTTGATACTTTTATTAGTAATTTTGCACCATGAAATTTATTAAACTTAATAAAGAGTTATCACTTTCTCCTTTAAAAGAAAGTGATTTTCCTGTTTTTATTAATAGGATAAATGATTATAATGTATATANATATACAGTAAATATTCCATACCCATATACTTTACAAGATGCATACGAGGCTTTAAAATATTTTNCTAAAAGATCAAAAGATTTTGGTCGAGAAACAAGTTGGTCAATAAGAATGAATAGTGAAGTAATTGGTGGTTTTGGGTTTAAAACAAGTGAAGATCTGAATGAAACAGAATGTGGTTATTGGCTTGCATATGAATTTTGGAATCAAGGAATAATGACAAAGGTTTTGAATAAAATGAGTGATATTGCATTTACTACATATAAGTTTAAAAGAATATTTGCATATACATTTGAAGAAAATGTTTCTTCTGCTCGTGTGTTAGAGAAATGTAATTTTAAACTAAAAGATCCTTGTATAAAAGGATATTATAATAAGGAAGGTAAAAAATATAACGGGATGCTATATGAAAAAGTAAACCCACTAATTTGAGTGGGTTTATTTTTGGTGGGCAATGAGGGACTCGAACCCCCGACTTCCTCCTTGTAAGGGAGGCACTCTGAACCAACTGAGTTAATCGCCCAATAAGAATGCAAATATATATGATTTATATATGCATACAAGTTTTTTTTTTTAAAATTATAAGATTTCTGATACAACAAAAGTACTTCCTCCAATAAAAATTAAATCATCACTATCAGAATTCATTTCAGCACTTTTTAAAGCTTCTTTTACATTTTGGTATTCTTTTCCAGTTAAATTGTATTTTGAGGCGAGTTTTTTTAATTTTTTACAATTCATTGCTCTTGGAATATTAGCTTCACAAAAATAATATTCAGCATCTTTAGGTAGTTGAACAAGTATTTTAAGTATTTCTTTATCATTAACAGTTCCAAATACAAAATGTAGTTTTTTATATTTTATACTTTTAATTTGTTGNACAACATTTTTGATNCCATCTACATTATGTCCAATGTCACAAATTATTAATGGCTTGTTTTTTAATATTTGCCATCTTCCCAGAATACCCGTATTTTTTACGGTATTNAATAATCCATTAGTAATGTCTTTTGAATTTATTTTAAAACTACTTATCTTTTGTAACACAGAAATAGCCGTTACTGCTGTATTTATATTTTCTACTTGATATTTTCCTTTTAGGTCACTCTCATATTCTTTCTTATTGGAAAATGTAATTAATGATTTTTTTTCTTTTGCTATTCTATTAAAAATCGCTTTTGTCTTATCCTTTTTTCCTATAACAACAGGTATATTTTTTTTTATAATTCCTGCTTTTTCTAATGCAATTTTTTCTATTGTATTACCCAATAAGTTTATGTGATCAATACTTATATTAGTAATAATTGATAATATTGGGGTAATGATATTTGTGCTATCTAGTCTACCCCCTAGACCAGTCTCTATTATGGCAATATCAACTTTTTTTTTTGCAAAATAATCAAATGAAAGCGCAACCATAAACTCAAAAAATGACAGATCTATTTTTTCAAATTTTTTTTTGTTTTCTTTCACAAAAGACACAACGTCTTTTTTTGAAATCATTTCACCATTAATTTTAATTCTTTCTCTTAAATCTTTTAGATGAGGAGAGCTATATAAACCAATTTTTAAGCCTGACTCCATAAGTATGGATTTAATCATATGTGCAGTTGAACCCTTGCCATTTGTGCCTGCAATATGAATACTTTTAAATTTTTTATGAGGGTTATTTAAATGCTTAGTTGCATAAATAATATTACCAATATCTTTTTTGTATGCTATACTGCCCTCTCTTTGATAAAATGGTAAACGTTGAAATAAATAATCAACAGTTTTTTTATAGTCCATTAAGCTTTTTTAATTTTTTTCTCCTTTAATAACTTTAAAGTTAAAAATTCTATAACCAATATCATCGTCTTCATTTGATTCTTTGGGTTCAAATGTTGTATTATATGCAGCTTCTAATGCATTCTTTCTAAGAGTCTTATCATTTGAAGAGATAATGTTTTTATTCTTAAATTTATAACTTGGTACGATTTGCGCAAGGATAACTTTTCCTTTAGAATCTACAGTTATTCTAATAACAACAGAGCCAGTTTCATTTTTATTGCCTTTTGGAATAGGAAAATTTTTAGGTGTTCTTTGAATATCTAAAAAACCTTCGTCATCACCATCACCATCACCATCACCATCACCTTTGTCATCACCATTACCATCACCTTTGTCATCACCATCATCTTCGCTATTTCCATTATCTTGATCATTATCTTTTGATGAATCGTTTTGTTTTTCTTCTGCGATATCTAAAAGTTCCATTAATGAAGAGTCAACTTCCACTACTTCATTTTCCACTACTTCATTTTCCACTACTTCATTTTCCACTACTTCATTTTCCACTACTTCATTTTCCACTACTTCATTTTCCACTACTTTTAGTGTTTGATTACTTGATTGGCTTGTAAATCCTGAATTACTAGAGCTAAAATCTATACTTATTCCATTTTCACTTGGTAATGGGGGGTCTTGATATGTTAAACTCATAAAAGGAAGAGTGAGTAAAAATACTAGAATTGCATGAAAAATAATTGTTCCGACTAAAGCATTTTTTTTGTTTTCTTTTTCCTGCTTGGACATTTTATTATTTTGGATTTGTTGCTAATATTACTTTATATTTATTTTTATATGCTAAATCTAGTATAAAAACAACGTGCTCAACAGCTATACTTTTGTCAGTATAAAGAATAATACCTTTTTCATCATTTTCTGACATAACTTCCTTGAGCTTGCTTTCCAAATTTTGCTTTGATATTTGTTCATTATTAATATAAAAATTTATTAGGCTATCTTTTTTTTCAATACTTATAGATGCTCGTTGATTTTTTGTTGTTTTAGCTTTACTGCTTGGTAGAATCAAATCTAATGCATTTGGAACAACAAGTGTTGAGGTTAACATGAAAAATATTAATAACAGAAATACAACATCTGTCATTGATGACATATTAAAGTTTGGACTTACTTTGTTTTTACTTTTTAGTGGCATTGTTTTTTTGATAAAGTAAATCCATAAAAATATTTGTTTTAGCTTCAAGTTTAAAAATAGCTTTTTCAACTTTTCCAACTAAATAGTTATAAGCTATATATGCAATAATGCCAACTATTAAACCAGCAGCTGTTGTAATCATTGCAGTATAAATTCCTCCTGCTAAATCAGCAGGGCTTGGAGCGGTTTCTCTTGCCATCTTTTGAAATGCAATAATCATTCCAATTACTGTNCCCAAAAAGCCAATCATAGGAGCTGCACCTGAAATAGTNGCAAGATTAGAAATTTTATTTTCCATTTTATATATTTCAAGTTGTCCTTGATTNTCTATNGCTTTTTCAATTTCTTTAATTGGTTGTTCTATTCTATCAATTCCTTTTAACATCATTCTTGAAATCGGGGTGTTATTTTCACTNCATAANTTTTTGGCTTTAANTAGATCTTTGTGTTTTATAGCATCTTCTATTTGCTGTAAAAATTCTTCNTCTTCAAGGCTNCTTTTTTTTATTGTAGAGTATCGTTCAATAATAATATAAATTGCATATATNGATAAAANAAATAGAATAATAATCACAATGTTACCCCCAAGTCCCATCTCTTTAAGAATATCAAAAAATCCTTCATTTACAGTTTGTGAATCTTCTTTTGTCCAGCGTTTTATATTATTTTCTTGCATGTTTTATTCTATTATAATTATAACGATNTTTTTTTATTTTATTGCATTAAGATATATACCATTGCACCAGAAAGATANCCCATAACTGCTAGTAATGANATGTTTTTTAGATACCATATAAAGTCTATTTTCAAAATACCCATNACTGCAACACCAGCTGCAGATCCAATTATTAANACAGACCCTCCAGTTCCNGCGCAATATGCTAAAAATTGCCAAAACATACCATCTGGTTGGTAAAATCCAGTGNTTNCAAGTAAATCCTGATACATTTGCATAGCTCCAGCTACTAGAGGNACATTGTCTACAATAGATGATAATAATCCAATGNTAATATTTATTAAATAAATCCCATCTCTACTTTGTCCATTAAATGNTGAGTCTAAATATTTTGCTAAACTATCTAATTGACCTGTTGATTGCAANGAGGATACAGCTAATAAAATTCCTAGAAAAAAGAATATTGTAGNTGTGTCAACTTTTTTNAGNACTCCTACAACAGATAATTTTGATTTTAAATCATAAGTTTTTTTTCTATGCATTATTTCTGTTACTATCCATAAAAATCCTAGAGAGATAAGCATTCCTAAATAAGGAGGAAGATGCGTTATAATTTTAAAAACAGGAACAAATAATAGCCCGCATACACCAAGAAAAAAGACAAGATTTCTTTCAGATTTAGAGANATGATTATATTTTTCCTCATTTTCTTCAGAATTTATAGGTNTTNTAATATTTCCTTTTATTTTAAAAGATAAATAAATTAACGGTACAATAGCNCATACTAGAGANGGAATAAAAATATCTACAATAATANTTTCACTAACATATTGTTTTGCATACANCATAATAGTAGTTACATCTCCAATTGGTGACCATGCTCCACCAGCATTTGCAGCTAAAATAACCATNCCNCCAAACATCCANATATCTCTTTTATCTTTAATTATTTTTGTAATTAGTGAGCTCATTACAATTGCAGTTGCTAAATTATCTAGAACAGCTGAAAAGAAAAATGAAATAGCACTAATAATCCAAATCAATTTCAGCTTATTAGTTGTTTTTATTTTATCTGTAATTATTGAAAATCCTTGGTGAGTATCAATGAGNTCTACTATAGTCATAGCACCAAATAAGAAAAATAAAATTTCTGATATATGAATAATATGATGTTGGATTTCATATTCTAAACTTGANATAGATNNACCTGTAAAAGCAAAAACTGNCCAACAAATTCCNCCNAAAAAAAGTGCTGATGCAGCTTTATCAATTTTAATANTATGTTCAAAAGCAATTGCAAGATATCCTAAAATAAAAAGTATTAANATTATTGTNGTTAGTNCCATTTNTTTATTTATTTAAGTATACNGTTGTTGAAGGAAATGCGAAATCTGACTTATGTTTTTTAACAATACCCATTATCATGTAATTAATATCTTGCTTAGTATTAATTAAATCTTCCCATTTAGAACTATTAACAAAGTAAACGACCATTATGTCTAGTGAGCTAGATCCAAAATCTTGAAATCTTACTTTTCCATCNTGATTGGTTTTTTCATGTTTGTTTATNATTTCTTGAATATCATCAACAATCAATTTTATTTGTTCAGCTGTTGTTTCGTAAGTTAATCCAATATTAAATTTCACTCTTCTAACAGGNCGTAATCCTANGTTATCTAATTCGGCNTCAATCATTTTCTTATTTGGNACAGTAACTAAGCTTTTATCAAAAGTTCTAACTCTAGTGCTTCTAAANCCAACCTTTTCAACNGTTCCNGTNACATTTCCAACAGTCACAATNTCACCAACTGTAAAAGGTTTATCAAAGAAAATGGTAAATGACCCTAAAAGATTCTCNAAACTTTCTTTAGAAGCCATAGCTANGGCAATCCCTCCAATACCTAATCCAGTTGCTAATGCCGCTATATTGACATTAAATATGCTTCCCATAATGATAAATATNGCTAAAATNTATACTATAATTTTTCCTATTTCAATAATAAAAGGAATAAGTTGGTCATCCATTTTGTTTTCAGTTAACTCGGCATTTCTTTTGAGTATTAGACCAATAAAGTCAATAAACCTAAGTAAAATCCAAAAAAGTGCTCCAATAAATAAAAGACTAAAANTTTTATTTACTAACATCTTGATTCCAAATTCATTTTCATTAACAAGATTCCAGCTTGCTGGATATTCTATATGGCTACTTGCTATAAANATGATTGATAGCATTATTGAAAGACTAATNGGTTTAGTTANCAGTTGATCAAATCTTTCNACACCTAAATCAGCGTGTTTTGTTTTAATTACTTTAAAAAGAAGACGGCTAAAATATTTTGAAATTAGTCTTTTGAATATGAATCCTAATAATATTGTTGCAAAGAACCATAGATAATCTTCCATTGAGTTTCCTAACCATTGTTTAAGTAAAAAATCTTTCATTTTTTTATTTTATTTTTATACTAATTGTTTCAAAGCAATTTCANAAGCTGTTTTAGATATATTNTTATNTGNTTTATTTTGTGAAAATGTGTTTAGTAATGCATTATAAATAGTCTTTGAAGTNTCTTCAAAAATTTTTGTATCATTAATATCTTGATTATCTTGCATNAANTATGCAAATACTCGTGCCATNCCGCAATTTGCAATAAAATCAGGAATAACACTAATTCTATCATCTGCACTTTTAGAAATTGGTCCAAAAAATATTTCTTTATCAGCAAAAGGAACATTNGCTCCTGATGATATTANCTCTAATCCGTTATCNATTAATGAGTCTAATTGATTTTGAGATAAAAGACGTGAAGCAGCAGCAGGTATAAATATNTCAGCTCCTATACNCCAAATTTTATTATTTGTTTCATCAAAAGATAAAAGCTTTTCATTTTCNAGTAAGTTTGACGATCTATTTTCAAATAAAGANGTTACTTCTTTANGACTTAATCCNTTTTNATTGATTATTCCTCCTGCTAAATCAATAANACCAACAATTTTACCTCCAGATTGAGATAAATAGTATGCAGCAGCTGCGGCTACATTACCCCAACCTTGAATAATTATTTTTTTATTTTTAATATTACTTTTTCTNTATATATNATAGTAATGAANAACACTTTCTGCAACCCCATATCCAGTAATTAAGTCACCAACAGTATAATTTTTCGCGGCATTTGGAGTTAGTTTTTTATTTTTTACTATTAANGGNACTCCCTCNGATAATTGATTAATTATTTTATATGTTCCATCCTCATTTTTTTTATAGTGGCCTCTAATAACCCCTTCTAANGGAAATAANATTTTATTTTCTTTGCAAATAGGTATAACATCATGAACTTCATCAACATTCATATCTCCTCCTGTTCCATAATATGATTTAAGAAGAGGTTTAGCGGCCTTAAACCATCTATTAAGAACTTCATTTTTTCTACTATCTTTAGGNTCNAAATTAATACCTGATTTACCTCCTCCAATTGGNGGNCCTGATACNGTAAATTTGACTTCCATAGTTTTAGCTAAAGCTAACACCTCATCTTTTGTTACTCCTTTTCTCATTCTTGTACCACCNGCAGCANCNCCTCCTCTTAATGAATTAATTACTATCCATCCTTCTGCNTCTGTTTCCGTATCCTTCCATTCAAAAATTATTTCTGGATCTTTTTCTTCAAATTGTTTTAATAATTTTTCCATTTTNATTTAACTNTAGTTAATTTTTTGCAAATTTATTAATTCGTTNTAAGAATCAATTGNTATTTTAGAGTAATTAACTACACAGGGTTGTTAATTACTCCTCCACAATTATTTTGTTTTGCACCNGTTACAGATTTCAAACAATTATTTTGATTACGAATTCTCAGAACACCTAAAAAAGCAAAAATTAAAGCTTCTTTGAAATTAATGATTTTNTCATTGGGTAAAANAAGTTGTGAATTCGAATGNTTTTTTATTCTTTCAATTAAATATTTATTGAAAGCTCCTCCTCCAGTGATTAATGTTTTATCTCCATCTAAGTACATNCCAATTTGTAGCCCTATATGTTCACAAAATGTATTTAAAATGTCTTGGGACTTATANTTTTCNGAAATCANTGATGATATATGTTTACTAATCCATTCTCTTGATAATGATTTNGGCGATTTAGATTTATAGAAATCTAAATTATTAAGTTGTNTCAATAACTTACTTATTATTTTTCCTCTTCTTGCAATCTTTCCATGANTATCAAAATTTAAATTTAACTTTCTACTTATCATGTTTAAGATAATATTTGCAGGGCATACATCAAATGCTATTATATTATTTTTTTCTTTAATTGATAAATTAGCTATTCCACCTATATTTAAACAGTATTTNTANTTTTTAAATAATTTTAAATCACCAATTGGNACTAAGGGAGCTCCTTGTCCACCTAAAGAGANATCTAAGTCTCTNAATTTTGAGATAGTTGTTATTCCTGTGATTTTTGCAATTGTATTACCATTTCCTATTTGAAGAGTATATTTTTTTTCNGGTTGATGAAAAATAGTNTGTCCATGNGATGCAATAAAATCAATTTTATCATTTTTTAAAAAATTCTTGACTTCTGTTGCAATCATTTTTCCATAAATTATATCTTTTTCTATTATATTTTGATTATTTAAATTATGTAAATTGCTTAAAATATTTATCCATTTTTGAGAATACTTTACAGTTGTACACTTTTCAATCTTAAAACTCCATTCTTTTGATTTATAAAATGAGCAGATAGCTAAATCTATGCCATCAAGTGACGTTCCAGACATAATNCCAAGTGCCCTATATTNATTTTTCATTTTCATTAGTTCTCAAAGATAGTTTAAAAAGTGTATTTTTGTTTTTATATCAACAAAACAAACGATAGAAAAATGGANTTTAGGTTTACTGAAGANCANGAAATGATTAGAAGTGCTGCAAGAGATTTCGCAAAAACAGAGTTGTTGCCNGGAGTTATTCAAAGAGACGAAGACCAAGCTTTTCCTAAAGANCAAATACAAAANCTAGCACAATTAGGTTTTTTAGGCATGATGGTTGACCCTAAATATGGAGGTTCTGGAATGGANACAATCTCTTATGTTTTAGCAATGGAAGAAATTTCTAAAATAGATGCTTCTTGTTCAGTTATAATGTCAGTTAATAATTCACTTGTTTGTTGGGGAATAGANACATTTGGTACNGAAAAGCAAAAGGAGAAGTATTTAAAAAGNTTGGCAACAGGTGAAATAATNGGAGCCTTTTGTNTATCGGAGCCAGAGGCTGGTTCTGATGCTACATCCCAAAAAACAACNGCTATTGACAAGGGAGATTATTATCTTCTAAATGGTACTAAAAATTGGATTACAAATGGTAGNAGTGCAAGTATTTTTTTAGTTATAGCTCAAACAGATATTGAAAAAGGNCATAAAGGAATNAATGCATTTATTGTTGAAAAAGANATGGATGGTTTTGTGGTNGGTCTTAAAGAAAATAAATTAGGAATTAGAGGTTCAGATACTCATTCTTTGATGTTTACAGATGTAAGAGTNCCAAAAGAAAATCGCATTGGGGATGATGGCTTTGGTTTTACTTTTGCTATGAAAACNCTTGCNGGAGGAAGAATAGGTATTGCTGCACAAGCTCTCGGAATTGCNTCAGGAGCATATGAGCTATCTTTAGAATATTCAAAGCAAAGAAAAGCTTTTGGNAAAGANATTTCAAAACATCAAGCTNTAGCATTTAAATTGTCNGACATGGCAACAGAAATTGAGGCAGCTAGGTTACTTTGCNTNAAGGCTGCATGGTTGAAAGATGTNGGTCAAAATTATGATCAGGCTAGNGCTATCGCTAAAGTTTTTTCATCTGAAGTTGCTATGAGAACAACTGTAGAAGCAGTTCANGTACATGGTGGTTATGGNTTTGTTAAAGAATATCANGTAGAGCGTTTGATGCGAGATGCAAAAATNACACAAATTTATGAAGGGACATCAGAAATACAAAGAATAGTAATTTCNCGTTCTATTCTAAAATAAANAAATTATGAAAAAATTATTATTATTAAAAATATTTATTTTAATATCAGNTCTACTATATACGCAAGTTAATTATAANNTTAATAATATTGACCCNGCGTATTTGAAATTACTTCCTTCTGATAAAAACCCAAATGATCTAAAGCCCTCAGATATTCCTTCTGAGCAAGTTCTAAAAACTATGGGTTTTTCTGAAAAAGAAATTAAAGAGGCATTAGATTTTAAATACAGTAGAGGTAANTATTCTGCCAATTTAAATGATTCTATTACAAATAGTGCNACATCAANATTNATTNAAAGTTTTGGAGATACNTTAATTACCGANACTCTTACTTTTCCTTTAGCAAGAGTATATGGTCAAGATATATTTAGAAATAATAATTTATCATTTTTTCAAAAAGCGTTAGATGCAAAGGCNCCAGAAAACTATAAAGTTAGTAGTGGAGATGAAATTTCAATTTCTATATGGGGATACTCAGAATATAANCAAACACTTTTAGTTGATGAAAGAGGTTATATTAATCCAAGTTCATATGGCAGAATTTATGTNAAAGGATTAACTTTTAAAAATATGCGTTCATTACTTAAAAATAAATTTTCTGTTTTTTTAGATATGCGTAATTCTGAAATAGATGTTACATTGGCTTATTCTAGAGTTATAACAGTTAATATAGTTGGTGAGGTGTATAATCCTGGATCATACACTATTCCTGCAATAAACACTGCATTCAATGCTCTTATTGCTGCACATGGTCCTAATCAATTGGGTTCTGTTAGAAATATTTATTTGAAAAGAGANGGGAAAATTATNGATTCACTNGATATATATCAGTTTTTATATAATCCCGTAAAGGCANACGATATTTATATGCAGGANGGTGATTATTTAATTGTCCCACCTGCTAAAAATATTATTGAAGTTAGTGGAGGAGTAAATAGNCCATANACATACGAATTNAAAGANGGAGAAACAGTTGCAGATATTATTAAATTTTCTGGAGGTTATACTACAAATGCTTTTACTGATGTTATTACTTTAAAAAGAATAGAATATAATTCTACAAAAATTTATGATATATATAAGGATCATATTTCTGAAAGTAAATTGCAAAATGGTGATGAGATTATAGTAAACACTATCTCAAATAGATTATCAAATCTTGTTTCNGTAAAAGGATCTATTGGAGTTTCTGGAGACTACGAATATATTAAAGGAGAACGCCTTCTAGATTTACTTATTAGAGCAAAATGTATTGATGAAAAAACATTTTTAGAAAGAGTTTATATTATTAGATTAAATGAAGATAGAACAAAAACACATATTTCNNTAAATCTAGGAGAAATTTTACTAAATAATAATCATAAAGATAATATTTTAATAAACGAGTATGATATAGTGAGAGTGTTGTCAGTAGAAGATTTTGATGAAAANTTTTCTGTTTCGGTTTTGGGTGCTATTAAAAATCCAGGTAAATATGANTATGGTGTTGGAATGACTTTACATGATCTTTTGGTTCAAGCTGGTGGCTTTACTCAAATAGCAGAAGGTAGTAGGGTTGAGGTTAGTNGAATTATGGATTATGATATTTTAACAAATNAGCTAGAACATCAAAGGGCTATTATAGAAGAAGTAAAAATTGGAGCTGATTTAATGATTGATTCTAATGCNCAAAATTTCGTTTTACAGCCGCAAGATCAAATTTTTGTCAGAGAAAACCCTAATTATATCCCCCCNATGAATATTATTTTAAGTGGTGAAGTTAAGTANCCTGGTAAATATGCCTTGTTATCAAAAAATGAAAAAATTTCATCAGTTATAGAAAGAGCAGGTGGNTTTAAGAATTCTGCTTATTTAGATGGTGTTAAAATGTATAGAAAATTCACATTAAAAGANTTGTCATTAGATCAAAATTTAAACATTCCTGAAGCTTTATTAGATTCAATTTTAATTGATACAGAATTATCACANATATATACAAAAGAATTACTTCAAATAGAACGAAATAAAAATTTTTCGGAAAATTTTGATAGTNTTACTTATGACGTTGTATATTTTGATATGCAAAAAGCTATATCAAATGCCAATTCAAAACATAATATTACATTATTAGAAGGAGATAGNATCATAGTTCCNAAGAAATTAGATCTNGTNCATATTACTGGAGGGCTAAATAATATAGATGGTAATTCAATCAGTGTTCCTTTTTTAGGATTACGAGCACATTATTATGTNAATAANTTTGCNGGAGGNTATTCNAATAATAATAAAAAATCNAAAACAGTAGTTGTTCATGCAAATGGTGTAACTAAAAAAAGTATTAATTTNGGTTTATTNTCCATTTCACCTAAAGTAAAGCCAGGGTCTACNATACATGTTNTAAANGAACCTACTTTAAAAAGAACTAAAAAGGAAGATATAGATTATAATAAGCATATTGAAAGTGTAATTACAAAGATTACTGCAGTTATTTCTCTAGCCTTACTAATTGAAAGACTAAATGGAAGTTTCTAATATGNATAATGANATCAAATTTAAAGACATTTTACTTAAATTATCTGAGTATAAGTCATATNTATACAAAAAAAANTATTTAATATTTTTATTTTCGTTANTTTTTTCAGCTNTNGGTTTTNTATATGTTTTTTTTTCAGAGGACAAATATAATGCTGAACTTACTTTTGTTGTAGAGGTNGATAATGGTATTGCNTCTTCTTCNGCATTAAGTGGTTTTGCTANTCAACTTGGTTTTGATTTTGGAGGNATTGAAAGCTCCACATTTAGTAATAATAATATTTTACAATTATTAAAATCTAGAGTTGTTGTAGAAAACACTTTAATGCAATCTGCCATAGTTAATGGTAAAGAAGATTTGCTAATTGAGCANTATCTTAANATTAATGAANTAAAAAATGANTGGAATGAAAATAATNTTTTGNAAGATTTTTCTTTTCACNNTATCAATACTAGAGNNCATGACAGTATAAAGGGTCTTATTTGGTCTNATATTGTTGAGGATGANNTAGTTATTGATTTATTAGTTGATGATGCGACAATTATTAANTTATCATATAATGGATCTAACGAAGATTTTTCTATACANTTTGTAAATACTTTAATTCAAGAAATGAGTAAAATGTATGTNCAAAATAGAACAGCAAGGGCAAATAATACTNTAAATTTTTTACAAAATAGAGCAGATTCTGTTGAAAGAGAGTTAGATCTTGCAGAGCAAAACCTTGCAAGAGTAAAGGATATAAATACTAGAATTATTAAAGCTTCAGGGAGATTACAAGAGATACAATTGCTAAGAGATGTTGAGGTTTTACAAGCAATGTATATTGAAATAATTAAAAATTTAGAGATTTCTAAAGTAACACTATTAAATCAGATTCCTATTATAAATATTATTGATAGGCCAAAAGCTCCAATTTACAAGAACCAGAAATCTTCAAAAACTGCAATAATTATAGCGTTTATTTTAGGTATATGTATAAGTGTTTTTTATTTTATTATACGAAAGTTTATTAAAGACGTATTGAAAGAATAAATAAACTAAATTATTACCAATTTAGAATTTTTCCAACTTTTATTTGTAAGTCAACTGGGAAGCCATACGTTAATTTCCATAATGCATCTGTTCCATCTTCTATATTTTCAATTGCAATATTTACTCCATCAGTATCATCATATACATTTTGAGGGTCTTCTACCCAGCTTTTAAATTCTTCGGTAAAATAATTTGGACTTGACCAGTAATGATATCCGATGAATGCCTCAAAAATCCATCCATTACAATTAATACTTTTATATCCAAATGAAATACCTCCCCCCATTGACATCCAACTATTTCCATTTGCAAAAATAGGTACTCTTTCACCATTAACAAGTACTGCTTGAGTTACACCTGAGACCTGTTCTTGTAGATATGCATCAGCATCAAAATCATCTAAACTTGCTAATGGATTAGTAAATAGGGCAGCACCTGCTTTAATTTGTGCAAACCAATTTTTGCCATATTTAATAGATTGATCTTCAAAGTAATATCTTCCTAATAATTCTAATTTTGGGCCACTCCATACCTGAGTTGATCCAAGTAGGCCGTAGTGATAAGAAATATTTTCTCCCATTGACCAATTAGTACCTAAATTATGTTCAAATTGTAGCATTGTTTTTTGTACAATAGGTAATCCTGAACCTATGGTCAATGAATTGTTTCTCTCACTGTGCTCATTTTTTTGAGCAAAAATATTAAGAGAGAATAATATAGAAAATAGAATTATTGATAATTTTTTCATGTTACTTTTATTAATTAATCTACAAATATATAAAAAATCAAATCCCTATAAGTATTTCGTTAATTTTTCTAAACTTATACTTCTAGATCCTTTTAATAAAATTGTATGATTTCTTATAGGATTATTTTTTAAAAAATCTTCCAAAGAGCTTCTGTTTTCAAAAGCATTTTGATTTACATTTAAAAACTCTTTACCAACAAAAATCGCTTTTATATTAAGTTTATTTATCAGTTTAAGAATTTTATGATGTTCATTAAATGAATGGGTCCCAAGTTCTAACATATCTCCAAGAATACATAATTTATTTTTGTATTTTTTTTTGCTAAACGAATTAATCATCGCTTTCATACTTGATGGATTTGCGTTGTATGCATCTAGAATTAATGTATTTTGTTTTGTTTTGATAATTTCAGATCGATTATTGGTTGGAAGATAATTTTTAATTGCTTTTTTAGTGTTTTCAAGATTAATATTAAAAAATTCTCCAATACTTATTGCTAACATTATATTATAAAATTGGTAATCTCCAATAAGTTGACTTTTAATTATTTGATTTTTAAATTGAATTTTTAATTCTTTTTCATTTTCTATTAGCTTGCCCTTAGTTAAACCATTTTTGCCATAGGTTATTCTTTGAATTTTTTGACTTAATTTCATTAATAATGTGTCTTCATTATTTACAAATAATGTACCATTATTTTTTTCAACATATTCATATAATTCATTCTTAGTTTTTATTACACCAGCTAGGTTTTTAAACCCTTCTAAGTGTGCAGAGCCTATATTTGTAATTATGCCATATGTAGGTTTTGATATCTTACATAGAAAACTTATTTCTTTTAAATGATTTGCCCCCATTTCAATAATTGCAATTTCATGATTAGAATTAATTTCAAGAATACTTAAAGGGACTCCAATATGGTTATTAAGATTTCCTTTGGTTGCATAACAACAAATTTCTGATTTTAAAATTTGATATATAAGTTCTTTAGATGTCGTTTTCCCATTAGATCCTGTTATTCCAATAATTGGAATAGACAGTTTATTTCTATGATATGTAGCTAGCTCTTGCAAGGTTGTAAGAGTATTTTTAACATATATAATGTTTCTATTATTTGCTATTTTTTCATCATCGACTATGCAGTATGTTGCACCATCTCTTAAAGCATTTTTTGCAAATTCATTTCCATTAAATTTTTCTCCTCTTAAAGCAAAAAATATTCCTTTACCATTAATTTTTCTTGAATCAGTGAAAACTGTTGAGTTGTCTAAAAATAATTTATAAATTAAAGCTATATTCATCGTATTATAAAAAAACCCCAATTAATTGGGGTTTTATAGAATAAAATTTATTGATTCTTATTTATTGTAATCGACTTCTTGTCTTTGATTTACTTTATTATTACTGATTGGACTCCCAACTCTATCCATGGCGCATCTAAACCCAATAGCATCTGTTGATTGGTCTTGGTCGAGAAACCTTCTTGTTCCAGGATTTAACCAGTATGCTCTGTCTTTCCATGAACCTCCCTTATATACTCTTGTTCTATCCGTTACAAGTGATGTTTCACCATATGCATACATTTCGTTGCTATTTCCATTTCCTTGATTTTTGTACTTTGAAACATTTTGATTCCATTTATCTATTTTAACATTTGCAGTATCTTTATCAGATACTTCTTTAAGTTCATCATTCCATGTAATATCTATTTGAGATTCTATATCTCCATCAAGGTAATTGATGTTGTTAGCTTTTTTATAATTTCTTCTGTATATATTTTGACTTGAATCAACATTAATCATAATAGGATTACCTAATTCATCAAATTCTACCATACCATCACTATCAGTTTTGTATGTTTGAAATACGTTACCTCTAAAGCTTCTATGGTCTGCAGTGGACGTTTGTTCAATAACAGGTCTGTACACATCCATTACCCACTCAGAAACATTTCCAGCCATATCATAAATACCATAATCATTTGGCCAATATGATCTAACAGCTGCAGTTATATCAGCTTTATCATTTAGATTTCCGGCAATTCCCATATTATCTCCTCTACCTCTTTTGAAATTTGCCATAATTTGACCTTGATTTTTTCTACTATTATTTCTTAATGAAGAGCCATTCCAAGGGTATATTTTTCTTTCATTAATGTTCTCTGCAACAGTATTTCCAACATAACCTAAAGCAGCATATTCCCATTCCGCTTCAGTTGGCAATCTATAACTTGGTAAAAGTAATCCATCTTCTAATTTAACAATTCTAGTTTCTTCACCACTACCATAATTTTTATTAGTTATATTCTTAGGACCATCAATTACAGTACCTTCATAGTATCCTCTAAGATAAGCTTCTGTAGTAAAAACACCATCATCAAATTGATCCATATCTTCTTTAATGATGCATGCCTCTATTAAAATTCTCTCGTTAACTCTGTCTGTTCTCCAAGCGCAATAATCAGTAGCTTGTTGCCAGCTAATTCCAACTACAGGATAATTTTTATATGCCGGATGTCTTAAATAATTTTTCACATAAGGCTCGTTGTATCCAAGTTTATCTCTCCATACGAGTGTATCTGGAAGAGCTTTTTCGTAAACTTCAGGATATGATTCTCCATAAACTCTTTTTAGCCAAAACAGATATTCTAAATAATCAATATTTCTTACTTCTGTTTCATCGATATAGAATGAGGCAACGCTTTGTTTCCTAGGAATATTATCCCATTCATACATTACGTCTTGTTCCACTCTCCCCATTACAAAAGATCCCCCTTCAATAAAAACTAAACCAGGACCAGTTTTTTGTTCAATAAAATTTTGATTTGTTTCAAACCCTCCATTAAAAGAGTTATTATATTCCCATCCTGTTGAAGAAGATTTGTCAAATGATTTATTAGAGCAAGATGTTATCACAAGAAAAGATGTTAGTACTAATATTAGTTTATTTACTTTCATTTTATATTTATTTAAAATATTATTTAATTATAATTAACTAGAATTGAGGGCAACTTATTGTGTTAAATGATTTTGTTTTTGTTCTGCAAGGCAGAAATAAAGTAAATGTTAATTCATGCGCACCTAATGTGTTACTGTTTTTGAGATTACTTGATGTAATATCATAACTATACCCAAATTTAAATGCATCTTGAATCAGGCCAACCATAAGTATAAAAGAATCAAAATTCTTTAGACTATTTCTTGCCCATAAGCCTCCGACTATAGGTCCTCTGTTTACATATATTCCATAGTTAAACTGTTGAAAGTCTTGTTGCTTTTGGTATAAAAAATTTGGAGATATAGTAGTAACATTTCTTGTATATTTATTAATTGGGAATTTACCTCCAGCATGAACTGTTAGCTTTGTTGGTAATTGGCTTTCGCTTATAAAGCCTTGATTTGGTTGAGTTAGATGGTGTGCCGCAAAACCAAAATATAAATTTTTAGAATATCCAATTAAACCAGCTGAAAAATCTGGATAATTAACAGATTGGGTGTAATTAGCAATATCTTCACTAGTAGGATATATAAATCCGTATTGTGGATCAATCATATCTCCAAATGTAAGCTTTGTCCAATCAACATTTATTTGCCTAAAAGATGCTTCAAAACCGGCCTTTACTGCCCATTTGTAGCTTAATTGAAGATTATAAGAATATAATAAGGAAAATTGTGATGTATTAAGTGCACCTGCACCTGCACGATCATGCATTACTAGAACACCTAATCCTCCTCCAATTGCATTAATATTTTGATCCCATGAAGCAGATGTGGTAACATAAGTTCTTCCAATTCCTGGCCATTGATCACGGTAATTTAGATTTACTCTAGGGCATCCGTTTGTTCCAGCAAAAGCAGGGTTTAGATATAATGGATTTGCATAAAATTGACTATATGCGGGATCTTGAGCATATGCTTTTTTTATTTGAAACACATAAGAAAAGCATAAAGCCGCAAATAAAACAACAAAATTTATAGAAATATATTTATACATATATAGTTTTCTCTTGTGTAGAATTTCACAAAAATACATAAAATATTTAAAATTCACTTTTTACAAAAAGAAATTATATACTAGTATAATTTTTTGTTCGTTATTAAAACGTTATATAACTTTGCGAAATATGAAATCTAAAATTTTTCTTTTATTATTTTTTTTGATGTATTTCTATTATGCAAAAGGGCAAGAATCTTCTGTTCTTTCAAATGGAGATTGGTATGAAATTACAACAAGTGAAAATGGAATTTATAAGATTGATTATGTATTTTTATCACAACTTGGAATTAATCTGTCCAATCTTAATGTCAGTTCAATTAAGTTATTTGGTAATGGGGGAGGTATGCTTCCTCATCTTAATTCTGCATTTCGATTTCATGATTTAATTGAAAATAATATTAAGGTAGTTGATATAAATAATAATGCAATATTTGATTCTGAAGACTATATTCTTTTTTATGGGATGTCTCCGAACACTTGGCAACTTAATCCAAATACAAATTTATTTGAAAATAATGTTCATTTATATGACAATGAAGTAAGTTACTTTTTAACTTTTAATAATAGCTCAGATGGAAAACGTGTTACTAATGTATCAGAAATTTCTGGTCAAAATATTGATATAACGTCCTATAATTTTTATATTAATCATGAAGAAGAAAATGTAAATTTGATAAATTCAGGAAGAAAATGGTTTGGTGAAAAGTTTTCTTCAAATACAACAAAAAGTTTTAGTTTTTTTATTCCTGATTTAATTCAGTCTGAGTTAGTTAATATTGAATTAGCAGTTGCATCAAGATCATTTCAAACATCAAACTTTCTTGTAAATATTAATAATTCATTAATTACAAATTTAAGTATGCCAATTGTNTCTTCTCAATATGCTNGAGAATATGCTAAAGAAATCAATAGTTCTAATCAAATTTTTGTAAATTCTTCTAGTTTAAATTTTGACCTAGAATATATNTCATTAGATAATGGAGCTAATTGNTGGTTGAATTACATCGAAATAAATGCAAAAAGACAACTAAAAGCTGTTGCTTCACAATTTAATTTTAGAAATATTGAAAATGTTGGAGGCGGAATAGGAGCATACAAAATAGTAAATGGTGCAGGAATGGAAGTTTGGGATGTNACAAATCCAACCNCAGTAGAAAAATTAATTACAGAAGTTGATAACGANACATTAATTTTTTTAGATTCTTTACANTATTTGANAGAGTATNTTGCATTTGATAATTCATTNTATCTTACACCTAATTATTTAGGAATAGTTCCAAATCAAAATATTCGAAATACTAGTTCAGATATTGAGTTTATTATTGTTNCACATCCTAAATTTTTAGAANCTGCCCAAAGATTAGCTGATTTTCACTTTAATAAGGANAATATGCTTTCTATTGTAGTTACTCCAAAGCAGATTTACAATGAGTTTTCTTCAGGAATGCAAGATGTTACAGCTATTAGAGATTTTATAAANCACCAATATGATAAAGAAAACTCAAATCTAAAATATCTATTGCTTTTTGGAGACGGTTCGTTTGATCCAAAGGATAGAATACAAAATAATACTAATTANATACCAACATATCAATCTTTAAATTCNACTGATCCAACTAAGACTTATGTNACAGATGATTATTTTGCACTACTAGATGATGATGAGGGTCTTTTTTTAAATGATTTAGTAGATATTGGTGTTGGAAGATTTCCTGTTTCAACATTAGAAGAAGCAAATATTTTAGTAGACAAGGTTAAACAGTATTATGATATTAATTCTTTTGGAAGCTGGAGAAATGATGTTGTTTTTATTGCAGATGATGGTGATGCAAATGATGGAAANACNCATATGTGGCAAGCTGATAGCTTAGCAAATTATGTTGCTGATAATCACAAAGAAATAAATATACAAAAAATTTATCTTGATAATTACATTCAGGAGTCAACACCTGGAGGCCCAAGGTCGGAACAAGCTCAAAATGCTATAAATTCAAAAATNGATAAAGGAGTCTTACTTGTAAATTACACGGGACATGGTGGGCCACTTGGATGGACNCAGGAAAGAATTTTGGAGCTAGATCAAATTCAAAATTGGAATAATAGTAATAAATTACCNCTATTCATGACAGCAACATGTAAGTTTTCATATTTTGATAATCCTGAAGAACAATCTGCTGGNGAACAAGTTTTACTTAATCCTAATGGAGGAGCAATTGCCTTATTAAGTACTACACGTTTAGTATATTCAGCACCAAATTATAATCTAAACACAAAATTTATTAAAACAGTATTTGATNATGTAGAAAGTTTAAGATTAGGAGATGTTTTCAAAGAAACCAAAAGACTTAGTGGGACTTCTACAAACAACAGAAATTTCACTCTTCTTGGNAATCCTGCTTTACAATTAAGNTATCCAAGATTTGATGTGATTACTACAAATATNAATGATACTCTTAAAGCATTAAATCAAGTAACAATTGAAGGTCAAATTGAAGCCGCAGGGACAATTTTATCAGATTTTAATGGAACAATTTTCCCTACAGTTTTTGATAAAGAAATTATTAAAACTACTTTAGGGCAAGAAAGTTGTANTCCTATGCCATATAGAGATCAAAATAATATTATTTATAAAGGAGCAGCAAGTGTTGTTGATGGTAAATTTTCNTTTTCATTTATAGTTCCTAAGGATATTGCTTACAACTATGAAAATGGAAAAATCTCATATTATGCATTAAGTGATAATGAAATTAATNTAATAGATGCAAATGGATTTGAAANCAATTTTGTCATAGGAGGTATGGGTGAAGATATAAATTATGATTATNATGGTCCGGAAATAACATTATATATGAACGATACACTTTTTGTTAATGGAGGTATTACTAACTCTAATCCAATATTAATAGCTAATGTTTTTGATTTTAGTGGTATAAATACTGTTGGAAATGGAATAGGACATGATATAACTGCAATTCTTGATGAAAACACATCNGAACCATATATTTTAAATGATTTTTATGAAGCAAATAAAGACGATTATCAAAATGGNATTATTAATTTTCCTTTTTATAATNTAGAACCNGGAGANCATCANGTTAGAGTTAAGGTTTGGGATGTGTTTAATAATTCTGCTGAATCAGAAATTACTTTTACAGTTATGCCAAATGATAATTTAGTAGTTAATGATTTTAATAATTATCCAAATCCATTTTCTTTTTCAACAGAATTTTATTTTCAGCATAATCAGGTGGATCAGCAATTAGACTATATTTTAAATATATATTCTATAACTGGTGTTTTAATTAAGAGTTTTGACNTATCATCTTTTATAAGTAATNGTTATAGAGTTGGCCCNATTATTTGGGATGGAACAAATAGTTATGGGTCTAAAGTAAATGCTGGTGTTTATATTGCTAACTTAACAGTTTCTGATAAAAATAATGTTAAATTTATCACTAAATCTACACGTGCTATACTATTACCTTATTAAATTACGTTAACACCCTAATTAAAACAACTATATTTGCAAAACAAGAAACATTTTATCATGAAAAAAAACATCGTATTCATATTTGCATTTTTAACACTTTTTTCTTCTTATGGACAAAATATTGAGAATGGGATTGGGCAAAATGATTTAAATACAATTACAACTGCAGTTCCTTTTTTATTAATTGGCCCTGACTCTAGATCTGGTGCAATGGGAGATGTTGGAGTTGCAACATCAGCTGATTCTTATTCTTTGCATTGGAACCCTTCAAAATTAATTTTTGCGGAAGGAGATTTAGGAATGTCTGTTTCATATGTTCCATGGTTAAGAGCCCTTGTTCCTGATATCAATTTATCATATATAGGCGGTTTTAAAAAATTAAATAAGAATGAAGCAGTAGGATTTGAGTTAAGATACTTTTCTTTAGGAGATATTACATTTACTAATACGGAAGGAGATGTTGTTGGACAGTACAAACCAAACGAATTTGCTATCGGATCTGCTTACTCAAGAAAGTTGTCTGAACTTTTTTCTTTAGCAATATCAGGTCGGTACATATATTCTAATTTAACTGGTGGACAATACGCAGGTTCTATAGCTACTAAAGCGGGACAAGCATTTGCGGCAGATGTATCAGGATTCTATACTCAACCAATTTTAATTGCAAAAAAAGATATGGACTTGGCATTAGGTCTAAATATTTCTAATATCGGTAGTAAAATTGCTTATTCAGAAACATCAACAAGAGATTTTATACCAATTAATTTAAGATTAGGTACAGCAATTTCAACTGATTTGGATGATTATAATAAGATTTCTTTAGCATTTGATATTAATAAATTGTTAGTACCAACACCACCTTTATATGATTCAAACGGAGAGATTATTGAAGGTCAAGATCCTGATGTAGCTGTTGTTTCAGGAATTTTTCAATCATTTGGTGATGCTCCAGGAGGATTTAAAGAAGAAATGAGAGAAATAAATTATTCCATAGGTAGTGAATATTGGTATAATGATCAGTTTGCTATAAGAACAGGATATTTTTTTGAACATAATACAAAAGGAGGTAGAAAGTTCTTTACATTTGGTTCAGGATTAAAGTATAATGTTTTTATTTTGGATTTTTCTTATTTAGTTAATGCTAGTAGAGCTATAAATGGTACTAATCCGCTTGCAAATACAATGCGTTTTTCTATGACCTGGAATTTTGGAGAAATTAAAGTCTCAAGTAATTAATGGAATTAAGAGTTGGCTTTGGTTTTGATGTACATAAACTTGAGGTTGGACATCAATTTTGGTTAGGAGGTATATTAGTGCCTCACAATAAAGGTGCCACTGGTCATTCTGATGCGGATGTTTTAATACATGCGATATGTGATGCTTTGTTGGGTGCAGCGAATATGGGTGATATTGGTAAGTATTTTCCAGATAACGACATTAAATTTAAAGGAATTGATAGTAAAATTTTATTGACTAATGTAAGAGACATAGTTTTCAATAAAGGGTATGAACTATGTAATATAGATTCAACAATATGTTTAGAAACACCAAAAATTTCAAATTATACTTCTGAAATGAGCGCAACAATTGCTAATTGCATGCAAGTAGAAAAAGATTTAATTTCAATTAAGGCAACAACTACAGAAAAACTAAGTTTTGTTGGGAGAGAGGAAGGTGTTTCAGCCTACGCTACTGTACTTATTAGAAAAACATATAAATAAGTAATTAACAGAGGTTTTTATCTAACTCAGGCGAAAAAAAACTAATTTTTATTTAAATTTTTGATAAATAATCTGCAACACTTTCGTGGCTTTCATTCATTGCTTCATCTCCTTGCTTCCAATTAGCAGGACATACTTCTCCATTTTCTTCATGGTGATGCAATGCGTCTACCATTCTAATTGCTTCGTCAACATTTCTTCCTAGAGGAAGGTGGTTAACTAGCTGGTGTTGAACGATACCATTTTTATCGATTATAAAAAGCGCTCTAAATGCAATCATTGGACCAGTAGCACTTAATGATTCGTTTTCATCTACTTCATAGTCTCCAAACAGAACATCATAATTCATACTTATTGTTTTGTCAATGTCTGCTAAAATTGGATAAGTTACACCTTTTATCCCACCATTTTCTTTTTCAACTTGAAGCCATCCCCAATGTGATTGCTCGCTGTCTGTAGAGCATGCGATAAGTTCAACGTTTCTTGATTTGAATTCTTCAATTTTTTCTTGAAATGCAAATAACTCTGTTGGACAAACAAATGTGAAGTCTTTTGGATAAAAGAAAAGAACAATTGTTTTTTTACCTAAAAATTTATCTAATGAAAAATCATTTACTATTTCACCTCCATTAATTACTGCTTTAGATGTAAATAAAGGGGCTTTCTTACCTACTAGTACTGCCATGTTTATTAATTTATATTACTTTCTGCAAAATTACATTAATTTTTTTTAAATTTCACATTGTGAAATTATAAAATCTACTCTTTTTTCTATTTTTTCTTTTGGTACAATTATTGGTTCAAATCCAAAACTTTTATATATATACAATAAATTTTTTTCTATAATTTTTGCTTCATCGATGTTTTCTGTTCTTACTTTATCATTTTTATAAATTTCTAACCAGAACGGGGTGAAGAATAATTTTTTATTAAAATTACATATCTTAATATTATCTTTAATTTGACTGGATAATTTAAGATTTTTAATTTTTAAATATGCTAAACAATCAAATACACTTCTATCAAAAAAACAAATTTGATTATTTGGCGTCTTTATATAACTTTTAGTTCTAAATTCAGCAATTTTATTTTCATAATCAACATAAGAATTTATTAGATTTATATCATTATTTCTAGATGATATAATATCTCTAGCATTTTCCTTTACACAATAAAAACTTCTTTTTGAAAGCTCATTTATTATTGATGTCTTACCTGTACCTGGACCTCCTGTTATTATATATTTTTGATTCATTTTGTAAGAAGTAAGAGTTGAAAATTTATTTTTTACAAATTAAAATTAGTCTATCAGAATTATATTCACAAAATGGATTTAAATCATAATCTCCAAAAATATTAATTATCTCTAATTTTGCATTTATGATAAAATTAGAAAGATCAGAAATTGTAAAAGCCATTACCTTTTCTAAAAAATTATAATTTTTATCATTATGCTTAAAAGTAATTTCTTTTTGTATATACTTTCCTTTTACACTTCTTGTGATATTAAATAATATGTCATTAATTTTTTTTTCTTCAATGGACACCAAATTATTAATAGTTTTATTTACATTCATAAAATCAATAATTAAAAGACCCTCTTTTTTTAAATTTAGTGCCATTGCATCAATAGCGGTTTGATGTTCATTTTTAGTTTTAAAATAGCCGAAAGATGTAAAAAGATTTAATGCAGCATCATAAGTTTCTTTTTGAAATTTTTTTCTCATATCATGTTTAAAAAAAAATAAATTATCGTTTTCAAATTTTTTTGCATGATTAATACTTTTTTGAGATAAATCTATTCCGGTTACTTTCATTTTTTTTTGTTCAAGATATATTGAATGCCTTCCTTTTCCACATGCAATATCAATAATTTTACTTTTTTCAGGTATTTTTAAATATTTAATTAAATTATCAATAAAATATTCTGCTTCGTAGCTATTTCTTTCTTTATAAAGTATATGATAGTAAGGAGAATCAAACCAATTTTTAAACCATTCCATATAAAATCAATTTCTTTGTCTTAAGGATTCATAAAGGATTATTCCTGTTGCTACTGATGCATTTAAAGAAGAAATGGTTCCGTATATAGGTATTTTAGTTTTGTTTTCACACATTTTTAAATATTCTTCAGAAATTCCATTTTCTTCTGAGCCAATGATAATTCCTGTTGGGTTTTGCATGTTGATTTCATAAATATTTTTATCTCCTTTTTCAGTGCACCCAATAATTTGAATTCCACTATCTTTTAAAAATTGCAAACTTAACTTTAAGTTCCATGTTCTACAAATTTTAATTTTGTGCAAAGCACCAGATGATGTTTTGACAGCATCTGCATTAATAGCTGCCGACTGTTGTTCAGGAATCAATATTGCATCAACTCCTGCGCATTCAGCTGTTCTTGCAATTGCCCCAAAGTTCCGTATATCTGTGATTCTGTCTAAAATTAAAATCAGAGGGTTTTTTCCTGATTCAAATATTGAAGGAACTATATTTTCTATTTTGTAAAAATCAATAGGGGAAATAAATGCAACAACACCTT
This sequence comes from Flavobacteriales bacterium, assembly GCA_002711125.1. Taxonomy (GTDB): domain Bacteria; phylum Bacteroidota; class Bacteroidia; order Flavobacteriales; family BACL11. The sequence goes on along the minus strand of PAHN01000008.1, from coordinate 47,300 downwards.
GATGATTTTTTCTTGTAATTCGATTGATTTTTTCTATTGGAACATGTTTATAGTTTATCCTATGCTCTCTTACCAATTTCCAAAGTATTGCAAAAGTTTCATTATGTAAGCCTTTTTGAATAAAAAGCTTATCAATTGTTTTACCACTTTTTATTACTTCAATTATTGATCTTATCCCAAAAACAGTATCTTTATTTTTTATCATTTTTAAATTCAATATTTGCTTCAATGTCTGGTATTTCTCTCAATTCAATTTCTTTTTTGATTTTTTCTGATTGATTTTTAAGTTCTTTTGTTAGTATTTGTTTTTTTCTTTTTTCCATGGGAGGATTTAATTTTTCAGCATTTTCAAATTGAATAACACTTTCTAATATTTCTCTAGGAAGTAAAGACCCTGTTTTACTTAAGGTATCTAAAAACTCATTAGCGAAAAACTGATCAATTTGAATTCTTCTTTTTGTTGTATGCGCAAATTTTCCAATTATTCTGCAAATATTATCTCTTTCTTCTGGGCTAAGTTTATCAGCAAATTCATACTCCTCAATTTTCTTTAAACTAAGAATAATTGGTTCAAGAGAATCCTTAGTAATAATATTAACATTATAGCCTCCAATATTATATGTATATTGGCTAATTACGGATAAAGTATTTGATGGTATAACTAAAAAAAGATCTTTTTTAACACTTTCATGCTTAGCATATTTTTTTAGATTCTCTGTTTGATCCTTTAAATATTTTGGAAAATTACTTAGGTCATCGTTTGCTGGACTTTTTGCATCAAAAACGATTAATTGGTCCATTATTTCAATGCAATTATCTGGTTTATTCCTTGGATATGGAAAATCTTCTTGTCCAATATATTTGATTACATGATTATTGCATATTAGTTGTATATATCTTTGAACATCTTTTTCATGATCGCTCCAGCTTTTTTTCATTTTTTCTTGGAGCTCTTTTTCTTTTTTAACTCTTTCGTCATTTACTCTGGCGATTTCTGTTTGTAAATTTTGTTGTAAAGTATTAGTTGATGCAATAGATTTTCTTAGAGTTTCGTTTCTATTTTCTTCGTTATTAATTAGCTTATTTACTTCGTTTTTCAAATTATTTTTTTCCTGCTCTATAATTTTTAATCTTTCATTAAGTTGAGTTTTTTCAGTTTTAATTTGTTCAAAAGATGTCATTTTAGCATCTAATATTTTAATGTCTTCTTCCAAGTTTTTTATCTTTTCTTCTTTTTTTATTATGTCATTTTGTAATATTTCAAGATTTTCTTTTTCAGAATTCTCTTGACTATTTTGATTTATTTTAAAGTTAATAGCAGCTATTATAATTAATATTATTAATAAGATTAGAATAATGTATTCCATTAATTTGAATTTTGTTTAAAATTTTTTACAAAATACTAACTTCTTTTTTTTTGTAGCAAGTTATTTGAATTTTATTTTAAATTAATCATCAAGACACCAGTTTATTATTTTTTTGTTTTTATCTAATAATATCTTATTGCTCTTTGAAAAATGTTTGCAACCAAAGAACCCCCTATAAGCAGAAAGAGGCGACGGATGAGCTGCAACTAAAATGTTATGTTTTTTTTTATTAATTAAGTTTTGTTTTTTTATGGCATATTGTCCCCATAGCATAAAAATTAAATGTTTCTTTTTGTTTGATAAGGTTGTTATTACTGAATCTGTGAAATCTTGCCACCCAGATTTAATATGTGAACTCGGTTCATTTTCACGAACGGTCATTATGCTGTTAATTAGTAGAACTCCTTGTTTTGCCCAGTTACTTAAGTCTCCATTATTTGAGGTTTTTATGTTTATGTCTGTATTTAATTCTTTTAATATATTTTTTAATGATGGAGGTATTTTTTGTGTTTTTGCTACTGAAAAGGCTAAACCATTTGCTTGATTTATTTTATGGTATGGGTCTTGACCAATAATTACAATTTTAGTTTTTTTAAATGGACATAATTCAAATGCCTTAAATAAATCATTTTCTTTTGGAAAAATTGTTTTTTGTTTTCTTTCATTTTTTATGAAATCAAAAAGTTTTTGAGTTTCACTTTTTTTAAATAAATCTTTCAAAATATTATCCCAGTCATTATTTAATTTTACTTTCATTATTTGTTAGTGTTTAAAACAAATATACAAACTACTCAATTAAATAATAAATCAAAAATTAAATTGTGTATTTTTGTAAAAAAATTAATATGAAAAAGTTGCTTTTCTTTTCTCTAATTATAGTTTCTATTTTATTTTTATTGTCTTCTTGTGGAGTTTATCATGAACCTTGTGAAGGGGTTACACAAACAGAAAATAAAAATTTTAAATCTTAAATAATTTTGGCACTAGTAACAGAAAAAAAAGATACAAAGTGGATTAAAATAGATTTGCAAAAATCAAAAAAAGTTAGTTCAATTAATGATAATAACTCTTTGTTTAAACCCAATAGATTAGTTAAAAATACCAAGCCTAAGTGGCTAAAGGTCAAATTGCCAACAGGTGAAGCATTTAAGAAAGTAAGAAGCTTAACTAAATCACATAGTTTACATACTATTTGTGAAAGTGGTAATTGTCCTAATATGGGGGAGTGTTGGGGAGAGGGAACCGCAACATTTATGATATTAGGTAATATCTGTACAAGGTCTTGCGGTTTTTGTAATGTGAAAACCGGTCGTCCTCTTGCTGTTGATGTGTTAGAACCTAAAAAAGTTGCTAGATCTATCTATTTAATGCAGGTTAAACACGCGGTTATTACATCTGTTGATCGCGATGATTTAAAGGATGGAGGTGCGAGTATATGGGTTGAGACAATTAATGAAGTAAGAAAAAAGAATCCAAAAATTACTATGGAAACCTTAATACCTGACTTTAAAGGAAGATTAAAGGATGTTCAACCTATTATTGATGTTGCCCCAGAAGTTGTTTCTCATAATATTGAAACAGTTAAAAGACTAACTAAAAAAGTTAGGATTCAAGCGAAATATGATAGAAGCCTTGATACATTACGTTATTTACATGAAGGAGGAATAAAAACAAAATCTGGTTTGATGGTAGGTTTAGGTGAAACCAAGGAGGAAGTTGTTGAGGCCATGAATGATTTAAGAAGTGTTGGAGTTTCAATAATGACTATTGGGCAATACTTACAGCCATCTAAGAAACATCTTCCAGTAGTTGAATATATAACTCCAGAGCAATTTTTGGAGTATAAAAATATAGGGCTTTCACTAGGATTTAAGCATGTTGAAAGTAGTCCCTTAGTAAGGTCATCTTACAGAGCTGAAAAGCATATACATTAAGAAATTCTTTTTTTTTTTTAATTTTTTATTTGAATCTATATTTTAAACTATAAAATTTTATATTTGTAAATTATAAAAAAAATGATAATATGAAAAATAAAATCCTTTCATTAATTTTAATTACACTATTCTTTTTTGATATTTGTAAAGCGCAAAAATGTGCATCATATGAACATTCATTAACGGAGCAAATACAAAAGTATCCTGAATTTTATGATGGCCTAGCAGATAAGAATGCTGAGATTAAAGAGAGTTTTGAGGCTGCAATTTCAAAAATGAGTAACATTAAAACTGAAAATGGTGTTAGAATCATTCCAGTTGTTGTTCATGTTATACATGACTTAGGAAATGAAAATATCTCTGATGCATCTATTCAAAATGCCATAGATATACTTAATGCAAATATTAATGGTCAAGGAGCAAATTTTTTAAGTCAAACACCAGATGTTTTTGCTAAGGTGAGAGGTGAAGCTAAGGTTGAATTTAGATTAGCAAAAAAAGACCCTAATGGTTTGCCTACAACAGGTATAAATCGTGTAAGATCTTCTTTAACTAGTCAGCCAGAGCCTAGAGATGCCGTTAAAGCATTAAGTTACTGGAATTCGTATCAATATTTTAATATTTGGACTGTTAAGCAGTTCGCTCCACAACCAGATGGAAACATTTTGTTAGGGTATGCTCAGTTTCCATACAGTGGTTCCATGTCAACTGATGGAGTAGTATTATTAGCTAGTCAAATGGTCAGTGGAGGAACTTTAACTCATGAAGTAGGGCATTGGCTAGGATTAAGACATACATGGGGAGATAGTGATTGCGGTGATGATGGAATTAAAGATACACCAACTGCAAGAGGACCAAATTATGGAATTTCTTTAAATAACTTTCCATATCATGTTGGATTAGCACCACCACCACCTATTACGGGTCCTTGGGGTTGTGTTGCAGACTCTCTAAACCCAGCGGGTGAAATGTTTGTCAACTATATGGACTATTCTTCTGATGCTGCGGTAACAATGTTTACTAAGGGTCAAGTTGATGTAATGAATGTTACTCTTGAAGGTGAATTAGATGAGCAAACTGGTTTAACTGGTATTGGATTCAGAGAATATATGTGGTCTGCTGATAACCTTGAGCTTACTGGTACCAGTGATGGTTATCAAGTGCCATCATGTACTCAACAAGCTTCATTTAAGATAAGAAGTGGTGACCCTTCAATTTGTGAAGGAGAGACTATAATATTGGAAGGGAATAAAAATATGTTTGGTATAGGTAATGTAAATTCATTTGTATGGGACTTTGGAGATGGGAATATAGATAATTCAGGAGGTAATTTTATCACACATACTTATAACACGGTTAATCCTCAAGGATATGATCTAACCCTAACTGTTGAATATGATGAGATTACCGAAACTCGTGCTTCTAACTTGTCAGATTTAGATCTTGTTAATGCTTCATCTTATGATTCAATTATAGATATTATAATTGTGCAGGGAAGTGAGCAAGAACTCCTAGACATGGGTGCTAGTAATATAAGTATGTTTATTGATGAAGAGGGATATAGCTTAGATTCATATTGGAAAAACAATCAAATTACCACTGATAGTTTAGCAGGGGCTTTTGATATTGATACCTTTAATATTACTAAAGTAGAGTCTCAGGTAATTATTTATATAGATGGTAGTGGTAATAGCTTGCCAACACCTGATTCTGTTCTATTTATGGATGATGGCGATAGTATTTATATTCATATTGATGGTAGTAATGCTCTAAGTTCACAAGATATCTTGCTATTAGAAAGTTCAGAGTACGTTGCGGATTCATCAGAGATATATTCAACACAATTTATTGTGGACTATTTAGATTCTATTGTTGATTATAATTTTTATTATGACACAACAGTACATGATATTTTAACATACATAGACAGTACATATTTGACCCCTTCAGATTCAAATCTAATTAATGGAGCAGACAGTGTATGGATTATTGACGGTATTTTAAATAATTCTGATTCGGTTAGAATATATTATGCTCAATATAATATGGATACTACAATTACAATTTCAGTAAATACTGACAACGCCTCATTGAGTGCCGTTGATTCACTAATGTTTAATGATGCTGATAGTACATGGCAGATTAATGCTTTTGTTGGATGGGTAGATACTGTACGAACTTATTATGGAAAACATTATTATACAAGATACAATGGATATTATGCTGATACAATGTTTTATAGAGGTAATCTAGCTAAAAAGACTTATGTTGCTTATTTTGCTAACAGTTGTACTTCATCGTTCAAAGAATCAAATTATTTAAAAGTTTATCCTTCTGTTGCTACATCTAATGCATCATCTTATAACTATAATTTCGAAAGTGATTCTGACTTAAATGGAGATTGGGTATTAAGTGCTTCGACAAACATAGAAAGCCCTTGGAGTTTTAATTCTAATAATAGTACATCTTGGGAGTGGATTTCTGGAAGTGCCTCTGCAGGTTCTGCTTCAATTAAAGTTGACGGAGAATCAATGTTGGTTGGCCTTTCTACTGAAATTATTTCTAAGGCATACAATCTAAGTGCGTTTACTCAGCCGGTTATTAAGTTTTCATGGTCTGGTGCAGCAGTTAATACTTTTCCAGTAAATGAACTGTTAGTTACCTATTCAGACGATTGTGGAAGCTCTTGGAAAACTTTGGGTACACTTACAGCAGTAGAATCAGCAAATGCAGGACTTTATACAGAGAGTTTTAAACCAATGGTTTCAGAATGGCGAGATACAATAATGTATGATAGAGTAGGAGCAAATGCACTTAAATCGAACAATATAAGATTCAAGTTTGAATATGTAGTTAATGGAAGTTCAAATAATTTTTATTTAGATAACATTCAAATTGGCGAGTTAAATAATCTTAATGTTAATAGTTTGTCAAATGCAAGGCTTATAATTTATCCAAATCCAGTTAGTGAGAATGCTACTTTATCTATTGAAAATTTAGCAGATAAAAATGTTGAGATAACTTTACTAAATATTTTAGGTTCTGAAGTTCGTTCGTTATTTAAAGGTAATATAGTAAGTAACTATCACGAAATTAACATCAACTTTGATGGTTTAAATAAAGGAATCTATTTTGTTAATATAGAAAGTGAAAATAATGTTATAATAACTAATAAATTAGTTGTTGAATAATTTAATATAGTTTTCCAAAAAAAAACCACCATTTATTTGGTGGTTTTTTTTTTAATATTTATTTAGTTTAATTATACCATTTTCTAAAATAGCATAAGAATTGTAGTTTATCCATTCACCTAAATTTATATATTTGGCTTGTTTATCTATATTAATTTCTAATGGTAAATGTCTATGTCCCATTACATAATAATCAATAGGGTTTTTCTCTTGAAAATTTTTGCAATATTTAAATAATATTTCTTTATCTTTTGAAATAAAGGGTTTACTTGCTTTTTTTCTACTTTTTTTGCTCCATTTATGTGCGATCCAGAATGCAAAATCTGGGTGTAATTGTGTAAATAACCATTGACAAATTTTAGATTTAAAAATTGTCTTTATAAATTTATATAAATAGTCTCCTTCTCCTAAACCATCACCATGAGCAATCAATATTTTTTTGTTTTGTTCTTGAATTATTTTTTTTTGATGATGAATATTTAAGCCTACTTCAGATTCTAAATAATCTTTTGCCCATAAATCATGATTTCCAACAAAAAAATGTATTTCAATTCCTGTTTCAATTAATTCAGCTAGTTTAGACAAAAATCTAATATGACCTTTTGGAACAACTTTTTTATATTCAAACCAAAAATCAAAGATATCTCCTAAAAGATAAATAGCTTTAGCATCTTTTTTAATATCATTTAACCAATTAATGATTAGATTTTCTCTCTCTTTACTTTCTTTGATATTTGGACTGCCTAAATGAAAGTCTGAAGCAAAATATATTTTTTCTTTATTCAAGTTATTTATTTAATTCATTTAATAATGCTTCGTATTNC
>PAHN01000008.1:0-39979 GCA_002711125.1 Flavobacteriales bacterium | reverse complement strand
TANNAGCTTCAACTTTACCTNTAGATAATTTCATGATTTCTCCCATAAATAATCCAATTAGACCTTTTTTACCATTTCTATATTCAATTACTTTTTCTGGATATTTACTAATTGCTAATTTTATGTATTCAGTTATTTTATTANTNTCACTTTCTTGAATCCAATTTTTTTCTTGAGCTATTTCATCTGCTAATTTATCACTTTTTATTAGTATTGGNAAAATTTTTGTATTNGCAATTGTAGTACTTATTTTNCCATCATCTAAAAGATTAATAATACTTGATATTTGTTNTTNAGTTATAGGTAAATCTTTTATACTTAAAGCGTTTTCATTTAAATAAGATTTAATTACTCCNTTAATTAAATTTGCTGCAGCTTTATAATTATGTGTAATATTACATAGTTCATTAAAATATAGTGCAATTTCTTTTTCATCTGTAATTAATTTAGCATCATATTCTGATAAATTATANTCTTTTGTAAACTTTTTAAATAAATANTTCGGTAATGGTGGTAGTTGTGATTTTATAGANTCAATATATTTTTGATTTAAAATTATTGGTTGTAAGTCCGGTTCAGGGAAATATCTATAATCATTAGCCTTTTCTTTATGACGCATTGAAATAGTTGTNTTATTTGATGCATTAAAACTTCTAGTTTCATGCTTTACTTNTTCTCCTTTCTCNATTTNTTTAATTTGTCNTTTAATTTCAAANTCAATNGCTCTTTTTAAATTTCTTGTTGAATTCATGTTTTTTACTTCAACCTTTGTNCCTAGTTTTTTTCCTTTTAATCTAACAGAAATATTAGCATCACANCTTAATGATCCTTCTTCCATATTACCATCACAAATNTCTAAATATCTAACAAGCTTTCTAATTTCATTAATATATTGATATGCCTCATCNGCTGATCTAATATCTGGTTCAGAAACAATTTCTACTAGAGGAACTCCAGCTCTATTTAGGTCAATTAATGTGTTNAAGGGATCTATNTCATGTATTGATTTTCCTGCATCTTCNTCCATATGTATTCTAGTGATATTTATTTTTTTNTTATTTCCATTATAATCTTTTACNAAAACACTTCCTCCTTTACATATAGGAGTAGAATCCTGAGTGATTTGATATCCTTTTGGAAGATCAGCATAAAAATAATTTTTTCTCGCGAATTCATTTCTTTCGGTAATCTTAGANCCTAATGCNATTCCTAATTTAATNGCATACTCAATAACTAATTNATTACACTTAGGAAGAGTNCCTGGATGACCTAGAGAAATAATGGAGGTTTTNGAATTAGGTTTTGCTCCATAAATATTNTCATCACTGGAGTAAGCTTTTGTTTTTGTTGATAACTGAGCATGNACNTCTAGTCCAATAATAGCTTCGTATTTATTATCCATTATTTAAAGATTATTTTACCTNTTTTTANTTTTTTATTATTTTTTTCNAGTTCATAAANATAAATACCNNNANCNAAATTATNTCTACTTAANACATNTTTTNNNCTTTGTATTTTTTCTNTNNTTATTNTTNNGCCTAATAAGTTGTAAANTATAATATTATCTGCGTTAGATTCAATCCAAATTTCTTTATTTGCAGGATTTGGATAAATTTTGGTTTCCAACACATATTGATTAATTNTATTAGNATTTTCATNTAAATTAAANATATAAAGTCCTGTTTGCATGTCAGAAACTATAATATTTCCTGATGGTAAATATGGATAAACACCCCANGCCCCTTTATAGGAAGCNTGANTTAATGGNGCGTATGTNTCATATTNCCATGTTTGNATTGGGTTNCTTGGGTCTGANATGTCAAATACCCTAATGCCATCATGATAGTAAGGAATATAANCNTTGTNTCCNTTAATAATTCCATTATGAGCCATAGATTGTGAATTTACACCAGAATTAAAAGTTGATAAGACAGAAATATTACTTACATCACTAACATCAAGTATTTTCACATCATAACCATGGTTTTCATCTTGCATGATATATGTTTTTCCATCNTCGCTAAGCCATCCTGAATGATTGTANCCAGCGTCTGGATATGATGTTAAAGACCCTAATAATAATGGTTGATCTCCTAGTTGATTTACATTAGAAAAATCAAATATTCTTAGNCCGTCATTTCCACAATTTAAATATGCAGAATCATTTCTGACAAAGGCATCATGTACNTGACCAACATTNTTATAGGAGTATATCAGTTGAGGGCTTGTAGGNTTTTGTAAATCATAAACATCCATTGCAGAATTAGANGCACAAGCATACATTTTTCCTGTTGCAGTATCTATNAAAATATTATGTGCTTTAGTAAAAAGATTATTTGAGTCATANACTGTGTTTATANAGTTAGGCAAGTTAGAAATATCTATAATNTGTAATGTTGAAGTNTTTCCTTCATCGCATACTGCATATAAATAACCTTGATAGTCATGATAATCTCTGTGGATTACACCTGCTCCAGTATATGCNCCAGCAACAAAAGCAATTTCACTTGAANAAGCAGGATNTGANACATCAAAAAAATGAGTCCCTTCAGTAGAACCAATAACTGCAATTTCTTTGTCATTTACATAAAANCCCCAACATTCATTGTATATATTATTATATGCCCAAGACCCCACNAAAGACGTATCTTGCCAATTATATAAAAGTGTGGCAGTTTGTTGCGCATTTACNAAATATGTAAANAATATAATATTAAGAGTAAAAAATANTTTTTTTATCATTTTATATTGATTTAATAAGTTCTTTAATAATTATAGTTAGTTTTGGNTCAGAAGNTTCAGCAATCTTTTGTATTTCNTNATGGCTTACTTTTTTAATNTTTCCTGGNACTCCTAAATCAGTTATAACAGAGATTGCAAAACATTTAATATGCATATGTCTAGCAATAATAACTTCAGGTGCTGTTGACATTCCAACAGTATCTCCTCCAATAATTCTCATATATTTGTATTCAGCAGGTGTTTCTAAAGTAGGNCCAGTAAGTGCAACATATATTCCTTGNTGCAGCTTAATATTNTTTGATAAACCAATATTTTCAGCTTTTTTAATTAGTTCTATACAATATGGCTCACTCATNTCAGGAAATCTAGGCCCTAGTTGATCTATGTTCTTTCCAATAAGAGGATTAGGNATAAGATTTATATGATCATTTAANATCATTAAATCACCAACCTCATATTTAGGATTNACGCCTCCACTAGCATTTGATAATANTAATGTTTTAACTCCTAAACTTTTCATTACTCTAATAGGAAAAGTAACCTTCTCTATACTNTATCCTTCATAGAAATGGAATCTTCCTTGCATAGCAACTATATTTTTATCNCCTAATANNCCAAAAATTAATCTTCCAGAGTGGCCTTCAACNGTTGAAAGAGGAAANTTTGGGATATTTTTATATTCTATAGAATGTGTGATTTGTATCTCTTTGACTANCCCNCCAAGTCCNGTTCCTAACACAATTCCAATTTCAGGAATTAATCCAGTTTTTTCTTTTAGATATGTTGAGGATTCTTTAATTTTCTCTAACATAATTTGTTAAATTTTTGTTAAATTTTTCATTTTTATATATGTTAATTTCTATATCAAGATAATAGATTTTATTATTACCTATAAGAGATAAAAATTGCTTTAGTTTAGTTGCGTCTTTTTCTGTGGTCAATATAAGTTTTTTTCTATTCTTATGTTTCATGTGATGAGATAAAATTTTATGAATATCTTGTTCATTATAATTATAATGGTCAGAAAAACTTAAAATTTTGATATTATCATGTTGTTTTTTTACATACTCTAATAGTTTTGTGTTTGAAGCAATACCCGAAACAAGAGTTACACTATAGTCTTTATAATCTTCTTTCTTTAACTCACTATTATCTTTTAGTGATTTATAATTTAAGTATTTAACACTTGAGAAATATATACTTTGGTGTTTTTTTGGATTTATAGATTTAATTATGTTATTTTTTATTTTATCTGAAATTTTATTTGGCGAATTACTTATTAATATAATATCTGCTCTTTTAGATTCTTTTTTACTTTCCCTTAGCGTTCCAAATGGAAGTATATTATTATTATAAAATAGATTGTGAAATGGTGTAATTAGAATATATATACTAGCTTGTATTTTTCTATGTTGGTATCCATCGTCAAGGATTATTAAATTTATTTCTGGATGATCATTTATAATTTTTTCTACTGCTTGATTTCTATTGTTATTAACAGCAACTATAGTATTTGGATTTTTATTTTTAAGCATAAGTGGTTCGTCTCCAATGTCCAATGGGTCGCTATTTAATTTTACATATTTAAATCCAGATGATCTGCGCCCATAGCCTCTGCTAATTATAGCTAGATTATATTTTTTTTCAAGCAATTTTGTTATATAATCAGTGTGAGGAGTTTTACCTGTACCTCCCATAGATAGATTCCCTACACAAATAATAGGAATTTTATGTTTTTTTGATTTAAATATTTGATAATCATAAAGTATGTTTCTAACTGTTGTTATAATGTAGTAGATAAATGAAAATGGATATAGCAGAAAACGCATTATGCAAAGATATTCTTTTTGTTAAAGAGTTTTGTATTTTTGAAAAATGAAAATTGAACAAATAGTTAATTATCTTGAAAGTGTAGCTCCTTTATCATTACAGGAAGATTATGATAATTCTGGATTAATTGTTGGAAACAAAAAAAATATAATACAGTCTGCTTTAATAACTCTTGACTGCACTGAGGACATAGTTGATGAGGCAATACAAAAAAACTGTAATTTAATTATTGCTCATCATCCAATAATTTTTAGGGGACTAAAAAAAATAAATGGTAAGAACTATATTGAAAGAACTATTATAAAGGCAATTAAAAATGATATTGCTATTTATGCAATACATACAAACTTAGATAATGTAATAAATGGAGTAAATTATAAAATTGCAAATCTTTTGGAGTTACAAAACCTATCAATTTTAAAACCTAAAAAAAATCAGCTAAGTAATTTAGTGTTTTACTGTCCTAAGAAATATGCTTCCAGTGTTAGAAAAGAGCTTTTCGATAAAGGTGCGGGTAATATCGGTTTTTATAATAACTGCAGTTTTAAGTTTACAGGTCAAGGAACTTTTAAACCTTTACTAGGAAGTAATCCTTTTATTGGTTCTGTCGGTAAATTACAACAAAAAGAAGAAGAATGTATTTCTTTGGTTTTCCCTAAATATCTTCAAAAAGATATTATTAAAGTTCTTAAAGAGAATCACCCATATGAGGAAGTTGCATATCAGGTTTATGATCTTGAAAATGTTTATCAGCATATTGGATCAGGGATTATAGGTAATCTATCTAATGAAACTACAATTACTGATTTTTTGAAACAATTAAAGTTAACAATGAGTACAAGTTGTATTCGCTATACAGAGCCTAAAAAAAGAAAAAATATTTATAAAGTTGCTATTTGTGGCGGTAGTGGAAGTTTTTTATTAAAAGATGCGATTTCTGCGGATGCTGATATTTTTATCTCATCAGATTTTAAATATCATGAATTTTTTGATGCTGAAGATAAAATTGTTATTGCAGATATTGGTCATTATGAAAGTGAGCAATTTACAAAGGAGTTAATTTTCGACATGCTTAAAGAAAAATTTCCTAAATTTGCCGTCCAATTATCAAAAATTAATACTAATCCAATAAAGTATATATAAAATGGCAAAACAAAAAATAAAAGCTGATTCAGTTGAGAATCAATTGAGGGCTTTACACCAATTACAAGTAATTGATTCAAAAATTGATAATATAAGAATAGTAAGGGGTGAGTTGCCTTTAGAAATTAGTGATTTGCAAGATACTCTTGCTGGCTTAAACTCAAGATTAGAAAAAATTCAAACAGAAATAGATACTATAAATGAAAATATAGTCGGAAACAAAAATTCTATTTCTTTAGCCGCTGCTGCTGTTGAAAAATATGAGGAGCAACTTAAAAATATTAAGAATAATAGAGAGTATACTTCATTAACTAAAGAAGTTGAATATCAAAATTTAGAAATAGAGCTTGCAAATAAAAAGAAAGCACAAAATGAAGCTAGTATTCTACATAAAATGGAAATTCTAAACTCATGTAAAGAGGAGATATCTGATAGAGAAGCTGAGTTAAAAATTAAAACGGATGAACTAAACGAAATTGTTGCAGAAACAGAAAAAGAAGAAAAATCTTTAATTTCAGAGTCTAAAAAAGCAGAAAAAATAATTAATGAAAGATTATTAGCTCAGTATAAAAGAATAAGAAGCAAAGTTCCTAATGGTTTGGCAGTTGTTTCAGTAGAACGTTCTTCTTGTAGTGGTTATGAAATTCCTCCACAAATGTTATTAGATATAAAGATGCATAAAAAAATAACAAGTTGTGAGCACTGTGGAAGAATTTTAGTCGATGCTGAGCAGTTTGATAATTAAAATTTTTTATCTAACTAATATCTAAAACCTAATGTAAATACAATACTATGATTAGTATTTACTAATTTGATTGGGTTTACATAGCTATATATTGAGTATTCATTTGTATTTTGGCTTAAAATATATGCTAAATCCATAAAATATCTCCCATTATTCACTCCTATTCCGTAGGTAAAGTTTTCTATGCTAAAATCATTTTCTACATAAGGACTTCCATATTTTGCATACCCCGCTCTTAGAACTAATGTTTTAAGATTAATTTCAGCACCAATTTTAATATTTTCAGTTCTTTGGTATATGTCAGCAATAGTATTGTTTTCCATTTCAAATCCAGTAGTAAAATATTCAGCCGTGGAGTAATCAATTAGTTCATACTGTCCTGAAATAATTATATTGTTAAATATTGTAGAAGCACTAATTATTGCTTTCATTGGTGTAATTAAATCATAATTAAATGGTGCACGATAGCCCATAGAATAACTTAATGAACTATCTTTAAATGATGTAGCCATGGTTATATTATAGTCTTCTTCTATATTAATAAAGGTTGGAGTGTGAAGAGCTGCTCCTATTTTTATGTTTTCTGTAAATCTGTAAATAGCTCCTATCTTAAAATTATATCCTGTACCATAAGCAGATATCTCTTCTGTCAACACTGTTTCTCTTAAATTATTGGCTGTATCAGCGTTTTCACTTTCAGTGTACTCTGAATATTCATAAAAATTAATTGCCGGAATTCCGAGTGTTGCTCCAACATATAATTTTTCTTGAAAAGAACTACCTAGAGAAATAACAAATTCACTCATATCACCATTTGTTCTAATATTTTTCCTTTGTATTTTACTGTTGTTAGAAAAATTTGATACATATTGACCATCAACTAATTCATTATTAATATATAGTGGGTCAATTAAATATGTGTTCCAAGCTAATTGAGAATATGTGTTGCTGTTGCCATTTATTAAATCATTTGTCAAAGTACCGTTGGTTAACTCTATAATTTTATCTACAATAGAATTATTAAAATTCACCCCTTCAATTATTATTGAATTATTAAAATCAGACAATTGATTCCATCCAATACCAATATTGATTCTCTTCCAGTCAGAGTTATTTTTTGGTGTTGAAAGAACGAGGCCAAAATTACCCACTGTTGAATTTGATCTGTATGCTGTAGCTGTGCTGTTAGAATAATATGATTTTGTAGAGTTTAAATTTATTATAGGTGTAAAAGACAACTCTGAGAATTGATACATGCCCAGTCCAGCAGGATTAGAGCTTAATGATGAAAATTCACCACCTAAGGCTCCAAATGCTCCGCCCATTGCAGTATATCTAGCAGATCCAGATAAATCAGTCATTGAATATCTCAATGCATCAATTTCATTTTGAGCATTTATAGTTAATATATTTAATAAAAAAATTAGTGCTAGAATTATATTTCTCATATTTTATTATCTTCTTGGTTTTACATTTCTGTTTGATCTATTATTTGATCTATTATTTGATCTATTATTTGATCTATTATTTGATCTATTATTAGAGTTATAGTTTCTATTTGAATTATTTGTTTTTACAGTATTTCTATTCGAATTATTTGTTTTTACAGTATTTCTATTCGAATTATTTGTTTTTACAGTATTTCTATTCGAATTATTTGTTTTTACAGTATTTCTATTTGAATTATTTGTTTTTATAATGTTTTTATTATTTATCATATTATTGTTAATAGAAGGATTTGATGAATTCTCATTTTTGCTTCTAATATTTATAGTTGAATGTTCTTGATTTGTATTTATTAATCCTCTATTATTTGATTGATTTGATGATATATTATTAGATGATAAGCTAGTTCTATTTCCTCTAATATAACCGTCATAATTATTTATTGGATAGTGTGAATGAGGATATGTATTGTAGTGTGTATGGTTGTGATGAAAATGATAACCAAATGAAAAATAATTTCCGTAATAATATGGACTATAATAGTTATAATAAAATGGAGAATAACTATAATATGAATAATACGGTGAATGCCAGTTGTATCCATTATAAATACTACTTCCCCAATAAAAAGGGTCGTCATGGTACCAATAATAGTCAGTATAAATATTACCATAGTATCCTGTATAATACATAGGTCTATGGAATCTTTTTATTCTAGAAGAAAATGAAAAGTCATAATAGTCATCAGTAGAAAAATTTTCTATCTCTACATTTATTGTATCACTTAAAGTAGTAGTATCATTATCAGAATATACAACATCAGATGGGTTATTTTTTGTAATATCTTCATATGAACTAAACTCATTACTTGATAAATAATTTGGATCACTATAATGAATGTGTGTTGTAGAGATACATGATCCTAAAAATAGTAAAGCTAGTGCTGATAAGATTATATTTTTCATAGTGTTATTTATATGTTTCTAATTTTAAAACTAATGCTAGTTTAATTTTATTAATTTTGTAATATAAAATTATAAACGTAAATTCTACTACAAAATTACATTTTTTAAGTTAAATATACAATGAAGAAAAAATTAACTTCTAGAGCTCAAGATTATGCACAGTGGTATAATGATATAGTACAATTAGCAGGTTTGGCTGAAAATTCAGGAGTAAGAGGTTGTATGGTTATAAAACCATATGGTTATGCTATTTGGGAGAAAATGCAAGCTGCGCTTGACAAAATGTTCAAACAAACAGGACATGAAAATGCTTATTTTCCAATTTTTATACCTAAGTCTTATTTAAGTAAGGAAGCTGCCCATGTAGATGGATTTGCCAAGGAATGTGCGGTAGTTACTCATTATCGATTAAAAAATTCAAGTGATGGCAGTGGTGTAATTGTAGATGATTCAGCTAAATTGGAGGAAGAACTTATTGTTAGACCAACTTCAGAAACTATTATCTGGGATACATATAGAAAATGGGTACAGTCTTACAGAGATTTACCTATACTTGTAAACCAATGGGCTAATGTTGTAAGATGGGAGATGCGTACAAGATTATTTTTGAGAACTGCAGAGTTCTTATGGCAGGAAGGGCATACAGCACATGCTACAAAAAAAGAAGCAATTTATGAAACTGAACAAATGATAAATGTTTATGCTGAATTTGCACAAAATTTTATGGCTATGCCTGTTATCATTGGTTTAAAATCTGAAAAAGAAAGATTTGCTGGTGCTGAAGAGACATATTGTATTGAGGCATTGATGCAAGATGGTAAAGCATTACAAGCAGGAACATCACATTTTTTAGGTCAAAATTTTGCTAAAGCATTTGATGTGAAATTTACTAATATGCAGGGAAAACAAGAATTTGTTTGGGCAACATCATGGGGTGTTTCTACAAGATTAATGGGAGCTCTTATTATGACACACTCTGATGATAATGGATTAATTTTGCCTCCTAAGCTTGCCCCTTTTCAAGTTGTTATTATTCCTGTTTTTAAAGAAAAAAAGCAATTAGAAGAAATTTCTTTACAAGCACATGCAATTAAAAAATCTCTTGAAGAAAATGGTGTTTCTGTAAAATATGATAATCGAGAAACACATAAGCCTGGTTGGAAATTTGCAGAATATGAGTTAAAAGGAGTCCCATTACGTCTTACTATAGGTCCAAGAGATTTAGAAAATGGAACCATAGAAATTGTTAGAAGAGATACTTTAGAAAAAAAGTTTTATCAAATTACTGATGTAGAAAATCAAGTCAAAATTTTACTTGATGAAATACAAGATAATTTATATCGTAATGCATTAAATTTTAGAGAAAAAAATACTTATGAAGCTTCCACAATACAAGAGTTTGAAGAATTGATAGAAAAAGGAGGTTTTGTTTATGCTCACTGGGATGGGACGTCTGAAACAGAAGATTTAATTAAACAAAAAACAAAAGCTACAATTAGATGTATTCCTATACAGAATAACACAAAACCAGGCATATGTCTTTATAGTGGTAAGCCTTCTGAAAAGCAAGTTTTATTTGCAAAAAATTATTAAAATGGATACAAAAGAAAATATTATTAATTTACTTAAGGAAAAAGCGGGAACTAAACAAAAAGTATATATAATTACAAAAGAAGTTTTTGCTGAAATTCAAGATGTTTTAGTTGAAATAGCAAACAAATTAAATAAAGAGATATCTAATCCTAATATAAGTATACTGTATGAAGAGTCAGGTGATTATGATGCACAGTTAAAATTNTCAGGTGATACGCTNTTATTTAATATGCATACAAATATTTTTGATTTTAATTCATCNCATAAGATTCATAAAAGCAAATATGTTAAAGAAGATAATTTAAGATCNTTTTGTGGTATTATTAATATTTATAATTTTCTTTCAGATTCATTAAAATATAATAGGCTTAATGATGTTGGGTTTCTNATTGCTAGAATTTTTATTAATAAAGATAAAAAGTTNTTTGTTGAGGGAGAAAAGCAACTTGGTTTTTTATTTAATGACTTTNCAAATCAAGATATAAATAAAGCGCATNTAATTAATATTNTTAATAATGCTATNAATTACTCATTAAATTTTGATTTGCAAACACCAAATTTTAATGACGTTAAAGTAGTCTCNGTTAATCAAGTTTTAAATTTAAATAATAATCATAAAATCAGAACTGCTAAGCGNTTAGGATTTAAGCTTTCTAATGAAACAAATAATCAGTAATTTCTTTGAAAGAATAAAAAAAATTATAAATTTGCAATCCAAAAAANAATAAAAAACACANAGGCCCCGGTCGTCTAGTGGTTAGGACGCCAGGTTTTCATCCTGGTAACCGGGGTTCGATTCCCCGTCGGGGTACAAAAAATAAATTAATATGGCAAATCACAAGTCNGCGTTAAAAAGAATTAAACAAACAAANACAAAAAGGTTATTAAATAAATATAAGCATAAAACAACCAGAAATTCAGTTAGGGATTTAAAAGCTNCTAAGAACAAAAAAGAAGCTTTANATTTANTNCCTAAAGTTACCGCNATGCTAGATAAGTTAGCCAAAACAAATATTATTCATAAAAATAAAGCTGCTAACATTAAATCTAAGTTNACTAAGCATGTAAATACGTTATCATAGTTACGCTTTTAATAAACTTATTAATGGGGTTAGCTTTTTGCTTACCCCTTTTTTTATATTTGTTTCAAATTANAGCTTTATGAAAATAATTAACTTAGGAAAAAACAATTCTGTTTTCAATAATTTTATTAGTCAAATTAGAGAAGTAAATATTCAACAAGACTCCATGAGATTTCGTAGAAATTTAGAAAGAATAGGAGAGGTGTTTGCATATGAAATTAGTAAAGAATTAGATTATAAGATTAAAAATATAAATACCCCGCTTGGATCTGCTACACAATCTTTAATCAAAGATAAATTGGTNTTAGCTACTATCCTTAGAGCTGGTCTTCCTTTNCATCANGGTTTTTTAAATTATTTTGATAATTCTGAAAGCGCATTTGTTTCTGCTTACAGATATCATNAAACTGANGAAAATTTTAGTATCAAAGTTGAATATCTATCAATGCCTAATATTGATGGTAAAGTTTTAATTATTGTTGATCCAATGATTGCNACTGGAAAATCTCTAATTATGTCATTAAATTCNATTTTAAAAAAAGGTAATCCAAAGTATATANANATAGTTGGAGTAATTACTAGTAATACTGGNGTNGAATATATACAAAATAATATTGNNTTGAAGAATTGTTCTCTTTGGATAGGAAGCAAAGATNCACANTTAAACTCTAAATCATATATTGTACCAGGTTTAGGAGATGCTGGAGATTTATCATATGGAAAAAAAATATAAATGAAGTACAAACATATTTTTTTTGANTTAGATAGAACACTTTGGGATTTTGAAGAGAATTCTAATGAAACACTTTTAGAATTATGTGATAAATATAACTTTGCTTCAAAAGGNATATTAAATTANAATNAATTTATTAAAAAATANAAGTTTCATAATGAATNNTTATGGAGTCTATACAGAGAAAATAAAATTTCTCAAAAAAAATTAAGAAGNCAAAGATTTTANAATACATTACTAGATTATGGTATCGATGATGTTAAACTATCAGAANAAATAGGNTTNGATTATATTGAAATATGTCCAAAAAAAAANAAATTATTTCCATTTATTTTTGATGTTTTAGATTATCTNAAANATAANTATTATTTGCATATTATTACAAATGGTTTTGAAANGACTCAGCAGATTAAATTAAAATATTCTGGACTTAAGCCCTTTTTTCTAAATGTTATNACTTCTGATAAAATAGGCTTTAAAAAGCCTAACCCTNTAATTTTTGAANATGCTTTACAAAAGGCANGGGCCAGTAAGTCAGAAAGTATATACGTGGGNGATGATTTNGAAGTAGATATTTTAGGATGTCAAAATTTTGGAATTGATGGAGTNTTTTTTAATCCCNAAAAAACCCCNCATAATGAAAATGTCACATATGAAATCTCATCTCTTAAGCAATTAATGGAGATATTTTAAACCCCGCCTTTTTTAAATCATTCCAAAATTTTGGATATGATTTATTTACNACATCAATATTATTAATTTGTAATTCTCCATGTGATAAGCATAAAGGGGCAAAGCTCATTGCCATGCGATGATCATTATATGTNTCAATAATTTTACTTGAATTTANTTTTTGTAATTCATTAGCAACNGCTTGTAATCTATTAGNTTCTTTAATTTTTAATGAATCAGTGCCTGAAAAGTGTGCNTTTATATTTTTTGCAAATAGTGTGCATGCAAGTGGTTGATATANGTCAGGATATCTAATTAAATTATANTTTAGATTTGAGGAAATATTTTTATTTTTTTTTAATATNAGTGACTTATTTGAAAATTTAGATGATACTCCTAAATTATNAAAAAAATCTCTGCATTTTTNATCTCCTTGTNGCGATTTNTCTTCTAAACCATTTAAAATGATTTTACANTTTGAAGAAAGTGCAGCAATTTCNAACCAAAAAGACGCAGCACTCCAATCNCCTTCNACAGNAACTNNTTTACTTNNGTAACATTGTTTTTTAATTTCTATGATATTATTTTNCCATTTACTTTNAANTCCAAATTCCTTCATGATTTGTAATGTCATATCCACATATGGNGCAGAAACTAANGGACCATCAATTTGTAATCTAATTCCATTATCTAAAGTTGGAGCAATTAATAAAAGCGATGTTATAAATTGAGAACTTACTTTACCGCTAACTTGATATNNNCCNCCTTTAAGAGATTTTCCTTTAATTTTTAAAGGAGCAAATCCTTTTTTATTAATATATTCAATGTTAGCTCCCATTTTNATTAAAGTATCAACTAATTCTTTGATAGGTCTTTGCTGTATTCTTTTTGAGCCTGTAAGTACATACTCCNTATTTTTTGTTGATGAAAAATATGAAGTCAAAAANCTAAATGCAGTACCAGAATGATTAATATCNATATTTTTACTTGTGGANCAAATNCCTTTTTTTAAATTAATNGTATCTTCAGAGTTTGATATATCATTTATAGTAATTGNTTTATTACTTAAAGCTTNTATAATCAGTAACCTATTAGAAATACTTTTTGAAGNTGGTAAATTAATTTCACAATTAATTATGTTATTTGGNTGTGAAATTTTACAGTTCATTAATTTTAAATAAGTTNTCTACTGTACAGTTTCCTATTCCATTTANAAGAGAGAAGTTTACTTGTTCATGAACATTTTTCTTNTCTTTTTGNATAAAACTAANAAGTTTATTTTTTTTAGGCAAATCAGGTAGCTGGAAGTTTTTTAAAATATAATTCTTTATTGCTGTTTTNTCTTCAAAAGAAAGATTAGANATCTCTAATTCATATANAATNCCTAGTAACACTGCNTTTCCGTGTAGAATCGCGGNACCTTGACTNATNTAATAACTTTCTATTGCATGACCAAAAGTATGTCCGAAATTCAATTTTTTTCTTTCATTATTTTCTCTAAAATCTTTTAAAATAATTGCATTTTTTAANTTAATGGATTTAGNAATAATATCTTTTAAGTTAAGATTTTGAATNTTNTTTTTTANTAATATTTTCCATAATTTAGAATCTCCAATGAGAGCATNTTTTACTATTTCTCCAAAAGCTGAGTTAAATTCATCTAATGGAAGTGTAGATAAAAACTTTTGATTTATAATTACTTGTTTTGGATTCTTAAAGAATCCAATTTGATTTTTATAGTTATNATAATTTACTCCAANTTTNCCCCCAAAAGANGCATCTACCATAGCTAACAATGATGTAGGTAAATTAATATANTCAATTCCTCTTTTATAACTTGAAGCACAAAAACCTCCTANATCACATATAACTCCTCCTCCTAAATTTATTATTACTGAATTTTTATCAAAATTATTTTTTAAAAGTATATTCCAAATTAGGTTNCATGTTTTTAAATTCTTATTTTNTTCTCCAGAANTTATTTCAATAATTATTGTATTNTTTAATTTTGGAATTAATGAAAGACAATGNTTTCTGGTGTTTTCATCAACAAGAATTGCNATTTTTGAATATGTATTAAAATTTAGTTTTGATGCTAAATNATCTCCAATCCATATTGAGTAANCATAAGATTTTATTTCCTCCATTGTGTTATTTCTGGTAGAGGATTTCCTGTGCATCCATTTGGATATGAAATGCCTAATATTGTTGATATTGTCGGAGCAATATCTCTTATATTTACTAACCTATCTGTATGACCTTTTGGAATNATTGCTCCCCAAAAAATTAGAGGAACATGTGTGTCATAGCTATATGAAGATCCATGCGTTGTGCCACCATTTTNCCAAGAATTACTAATCCATCCTGTTTGTAAAACAATGATGACATCTCCGGATCTTTTTGGATTAAAACCTCTTTGAATTAAAGTTCNTGTAGAAGATGANTGTTGTGATGTGTTCATCATTTGATNTCGGGTAAATGTGTTTTTNACACCTTCAAAATTTAATATAAATNCAGCACATGCTTCTTGAATATCTTTTAATGAAAATGATGAANGAGCAATTAAATCATGGTCTAAAAAGAGTTGTAAATTAGAAAAGTTTTTAATCCATGATTTAGAAGTTACCATATTTTGATCAACAAACTTTTTATTTAAATATTCATTTAGTGATTTAATCAATTTTTCTTNATCAAAATATCCTGATGGTATTTTTCGNTCTATTAATTCATGAGGCTCTGAAACTACACCATGATCAGCNGTTAAAAAAATAATAGAATTATCTTTNTCTATATATTTAAGTATTTCNGCAATATCTTTATCCAATTTAATATAAGTATCTTTTATTTCATCTGCATGAGGNCCATACTTATGTCCAATATAGTCAGTAGAAGAGAAGCTAATTGTTAACATATCAATATCTTCATTTTTACCCAGTTTTTCATTTTTGATAATTTCTATTGCTAAGTCTTTTAAAATAGTATTTCCCATTGGTGTTANCTTAATTCCTCCTGCACCNTCATTAATTAATATACTATCAAGACTGTGATTAAACATATTTTNATAAGACCAGTTTCCTTTTAAATATTGAGATACACTTTTTTTAGATTGATANTTAACCAACCATTCNGGTAAATTTTGCATATAGTAACTGCTAGTGATCCATTCCCCGTGTTTATCCATCCAGTATGCAGCATTAGCAGAATGACCAGCAGATAGTATTGCCCCCCTATCTTTTAATGATATTCCAATAACTTTACTATTGCTGTTAAATAATTTAATTTCATCTCCTATAGTGGNTGTTAGCATATGCTTTGGAGACATTTTTCCATCTTCAGAAAGAACATCATTAATGTTTTTTTCGCAATTACAAATAGTNTGAGTATTTCCATCTCCAGCACAATAAATTAATTCTTCAGTNTTTTTATCATACCAATTATTTGCAATAATTCCATGCATTGATGGTGTGGTNCCTGTAAAGATACTTGCATGTCCAGGTCCNGTATATGTTGGNACATATCCAAAACGAGTATTTCTGAAAAAATGACCNTGATTGATTANTTTTTTAAATCCCTCNTCTGAAAAATTGTTCCAAAATCTCTGAATATAATCAAATCGCATTTGATCAACAACGATTCCGATAATCAACTTAGGTTTTTTTATATTATTTTGTGATTGCACAAATAAGGGNATACATATTAAAAAAAGTAAAATCTTTTTCATATTTATTTTGTTGTTTTTTGTTTCAATTTTATCACAAAAATTGAAAGTANAATTGCTATTATNANATCTGCCAATGCAGGAGCTTTAGACCATCCAAAATTCCAAATACANACTAAAGAAANCCACAATATCCAAATCTTATCTATTTTTTTGATTTTCATATTATATGTTAAATACACGAGCAAACTTACAAANAGTCCCCAAAACATTCCNCCTAAAATATCAAAAGGATAGTGTACACCTAAATATATTCTGCTAAANCCAATTAAAGTNGCCCAAGAAAANAGAAAAACAAAACCTTTAAAATTTCTAAATAATAATGCTAAAAAAAATNCAATAGAAAATGAATTTGAAGCATGAGATGATATAAATCCATATTTTCCNCCACACCCATCAACAANTCTGATATCTTCAGGNCTTTTAANTATATGGCATGGACGTTCTCTTTCAAACATGTTTTTAAATAANTCTACGCTACCATAATCAGAAATAAAAATCAATAAAATTATTGAAATTAGTATTTTAAAGAATTGTTGAGGAAAATATTTATATATTAAAAAAATAATATATAAATATAAAGGAATCCAAAACAACTTTGATGATATAAGAATCATTACACAATCTAATTCTTCAAATCCAGAAGAATTGATAATTCTGAACAATAATTTATCTATTTCAATTAAAGAACTCATGAATTGTTTAGTTTTTCCCAAATTAAATCCTTTAATTTTACTAATCCTTCATGAGCAATTGATGAAATTAAGATTGTGTCAATTTCTTTTGGAAGTGTTTTTTTTATTTCATTTTTAAGTTCTGTATCTAACATATCACATTTCGTTATCGCTAGAATTCTATCTTTATCTAATAATTCAGGATTATATTTTTTTAATTCATTTAATAAAATGTTATACTCCTCTTTTATATCAAGTGTGTCCGCAGGAACCATAAATAGTAATGTAGTATTCCTTTCTATATGCCTTAAAAAGCGTAAACCTAGTCCCTTGCCTTCTGCAGCACCTTCAATTATCCCAGGAATATCCGCCATAATAAACGATCGGTTATCTCTGTAAGATACAATTCCTAAATTAGGAGCTAATGTTGTAAAAGGGTAATTTGCAATTTCAGGTTTCGCGGCTGAAACAACTGAAAGTAAAGTAGACTTACCAGCATTGGGAAATCCCACCAAACCAATATCAGCTAATACTTTTAGTTCTAATATATACCATCCTTCAGAATATTTTTCACCTGGCTGTGCATATCTTGGAGTCTGATTTGTAGATGATTTGAAATGTGAGTTTCCTCTTCCCCCAGAACCACCTTTTACTAAAATGTGTTCGTCATCATTTTTTGTGATTTCACAAATTATTTTATTTGTTTCAGCATTTTTTACTATTGTACCTAAAGGAACATCTATATAACTATTTTTTCCATTTTTTCCAAAACTATGATTTCCTGTTCCATTCTCTCCATGTTCAGCAAAAATATGTTTTTTATATCTTAAATGTAACAGCGTCCACATATGGCTATTTCCTTTAAGAACTATATTCCCCCCATCTCCTCCGTCTCCTCCGTCAGGACCACCTTTTGCTGTACTTTTATCTCTTCTAAAATGTGTTGAGCCAGCCCCTCCTTTTCCAGAACGACAAAATATTTTTACATAATCAACGAAATTAGAATTTTTTATTCTCATTTAAAGATTATCAATTATTTGATTTAATTTATTTGCTATTTCTGAAACACTTCCGATTCCATTGATCTCATGAAGTTTATTTTGTAATCTATAGTAATCTTTTAAAGGTGTTGTTTTTATATTATATTCATTTATTCTATTTGTTATAATATTTTCATTTTGATCATCGGCTCTTCCAGAGTCTATACCTCTTTTCAATAATCTTTTTATTAATTCTTGATCATCTACTGTAAGTGATAACATAACAGATATAGATGTAGATTTTTGATTTAGTAACTTATCAAGTTCTTTTGCTTGTTTTTGAGTTCTAGGAAATCCATCAAAAATAAATCCATTAGATGTAGGGTTTTTCTCAAGTTGAGATTTTATCATTCCTATCACAACATCATCTGGAACTAATAGTCCATTATCCATCAGCTTCTTTGCCTCTAAACCAAGAGTAGTTCCTTCTTTTATTTCTGATCTTAAGATATCACCGGTTGAAAGATGTATTAAATTATAATTCTTAATTAAAAAGTCAGCTTGTGTACCTTTTCCTGCACCTGGTGGGCCAAATAATACAATGTTTAACATATTTTTATTCTTTTAATTTATAAATGTTTGATAAATTTCTTCCTAAATCATTATAATCTAAACCATAACCTACAACAAAATCATTTGATATTGATTTCCCAATATAATCAATTTTGATTTTCTTTTTATAAGCATCAGGTTTATATAATAATGTAATTATTTTGATGTTCTTAACATTTTTATTATTTAAAATTTTGACTACTTCATGTATTGTATTTCCACTGTCAACTATATCTTCTATAATAAAAATATTTCGGTTAGATATATCTTTTTCTATTCCAAAGATCTTTTTTAACTTACCANTAGAATTAACTCCAATGTATGAGGAGATTTTCATGAAAGAAATTTCTGTATTCGGAATTTCGATTTTTTTTATTAAGTCTGATGCAAATAAAAAAGANCCATTTAAAACTACAATAAATAAAGGGTTCTCTAAATTTGATTCATTTATTTTTTTTGCTAATGATGATACAATATGTTTTAGCTCATCAGCTTTAATAAAAACCTCAAATTTTTTATCATATAATTGAATATCATTCATGCTTCTATTTATTGTTTCTTTAATAAATTAACTTAACCATTTTTTTCTTAATAATATTTGATTTTCTGAAGGCCTTTTCACTTTTTTAATTTCTAATAATTGATAATAGTTTCCTTTTTTAAAAGTCNTTGTTTTTTTAGAAAACTTATTNTTAAANGTAAGTTCAACATCNTTATTAATATTTTCAAATGATTTATTTAAGTTCCCTTTAATTAACTTGCCATTTANCTTAATAATTTCATCTTCAGGTCCCATGCCATTTGTATCAGCAATAGACTCTGGCTCAATTTTTTTGATAATTTCTTTGCCATTTTCTTTTATTGAAATAAATCCAAAAAATTGTGCAGATAAATTAGAGTTCTTTTTACGCACNAGTTCTAATCCAACTAATTTTAATGCTGAATTTATTGTTGGAATATAGTTTTCTGTACCATAAATATGTTTTTTAAATACTTCCATAACCTTATNTCCTCCATATTTTAGACATATATTTTGAAAATCTTCTTCAGAGTATCCCTTACCTTTTAATGCGAAATTATTATATAAATCCTTCATTACTGTGTGTAAACTAGATTTNCCATTTGTATTATGTATAATTTCTAAATCGATCATTAGCATGCATAAAGCCCCGTCTGGATATATAGATACTTTTCTATCAGGAGCACCTATTTTATATCCATCTAACCAATTATCAAACCCGCTGTCTGCAACAGAGAGATTGTATCTTCCATAGTTCATTAGATGCCNTTCAAGATTTTGATTTTGTGTTTTTATAAACTCATCCCAATTAAAAACACTAGAGTTNTAAAGCATCAAATCTCCCATATATGTTGTNACNCCTTCNGCTACAAAACCTGTTCTAAAATAATTTTCTTTTGTATAATTATATGGTAACATTTCTTTTGGTCTAATTGCTTTAATATTCCATGTATGGTATAGTTCATGNGAACAAACCCCCAAAAGATCTTCNTATCTTTTATCCATTATATCTTCAGCCGGACCTAATAATAAAACTGTATTTTTTGTATGTTCAACACCATGATAGCTTTTATATGGTGTTATTTGAAATATAAAATGATATTCATCAACAGGAAATTNTCCAAAATGATTTATTTGACTTTTAGTAAACAATGTGAAATCGTTTTTTAGCTTTTTCCAATTTAAATTACATTTCCCTTGAAACCAAAGATGAAATTTTATANTATCTACTTCATAAAAATCATATTGTAANGCATTAGAACAAATAANAGGAGACTCTGCTAATTCATCATAATTTTTTGCTGTAAGAGTGGTNTTTTGAGTTAATAAAGATGATGCTATCTTATAATCTTTTGGAAGATCAAAATTTAACTTATACTTTTCTTGCATTCTGTCAACGATATAAAAGCAACAATGTACNGGATTTAAATAAAGTTGATATTCATCTAAATAACAAGAGCCTGCGTCAAGTTTATTTGCNTAAAAACTATATGNAACACATATTTTTTGANTATTTTTTGTGTTNACTTGCCATAGATCNTTTGTTATTTTTTGAAAATTTAATATNCTACCNTTATCATCTTTTACTTTCCAATTTCTAATATTTTGAGCAAAATTTGCTAACTCATATCTTCCAGGTCTCCAAGCAGCAAGTTGAAAATACATTTTATCAACACCATTTGTATTAGCGATAAGTTCAAAGTCTACATAGTGACGATGTGGATTACTGTAGCTTATATTGTAAGTTATCATCTTTAAAAATTATATCACAAACTTACNAATTTTTAAGGTGTAAANTCTTTCTAGAAATTATTAGGCNAGTTTTTTTTTAAATTTGCAATAAAATAATCTTTTGAGAAANGAAGACGTAAAATACGATTGTAATTTTTTTAGAGGGCATATACCTTGTNTCCCNAANAAAGAANATNATGTTCAATGTGATAGCTGTACATATTATGAAAAAAACCCTTTAAAAATAAAGCATTTAAATAGTTCATCGTCTCTTCTAAAAGAAATATATACAATTTGTAATTTTACAGAAAATCATGAAATATCTAAACCTCTTGANGTTTCACAAAATANCACAAAAATTCTTTTTATTAAGTTAGGTGCTATAGGAGATGTTATTAGAACTACTCCATTATTAGAAAAATTTAAAGCTGAGTATGGGGCTTGTCATTTTTCATGGATAACACATACTCCTGAAGTTATACCAAGTAAAGATGTAGATATAGTTTATAAATGGGATAATTCTTCAGTGGCTAAAGTAGCACATGATTATTATGATATTGCAATTAATTTAGATAAGGATAAGGAGGCGTGTATGCTTCTTTCATTAATAAAAGCAAAAAAGAAGTTTGGTTTTCTTTGGAAGAATGGACATATTAACATTGCTTCTGAAAATGCGGAACATAAGTTAGTTACAGGCTTCTTTGATCATATATCAAAACAAAACACTAAAAATTATTTGCAAGAAATTTTTGAAATTTGTCATTTCGATTTTAATGGAGAAGAATATAAAATTAATATAAATGAAAAACTAAGTAAATTTTGGTCAAAAAAAATAGACAAATTATCAAATGGTAAAATTGTTATTGGATTAAATACAGGATGTGGTTTGAGGTGGAAGACAAGATTGTGGCCAAAAGAGTACTGGATTAGATTAATTAATATGCTTCATAAAGATAATTACTTTTGTCTATTAATGGGTGGGCCAGATGAAGATGAAATGAATCGATATTATAATAGTGAAACAGGCGCCACCTATTTAGGTGTTTTTGGCTTGGAAGAATTTATTTCTATTAGTAACAATACAGATATTGTTGTTACTCCTGTAAGTATGATGATGCATATAGCTTTAGCTTTAAAAAAACAATTGATGCTTTTTCATAATATATTTAATATACATGAATTTGAATTGTATAACCGAGGTATTATTATTGAACCCTCTAGCGGTTGTGATTGTTATTTTGGAAATGTTTGTAAAAGAGAAAAAAGTTGTATGAACGATATCTCTGTTCAAGATGTTTTGTCTAATATTGTAATCTTAAATAAAAACTTAAAAAAAAATTAAAATGAATTACGATTTAATTGTTTTAGGAAGTGGTCCAGGTGGGTATGTTGCTGCAATCAGAGCATCACAGCTAGGTATGAAAGTAGCAATAGTTGAAAAAGAAAGTTTAGGTGGAGTATGTCTTAATTGGGGTTGCATTCCTACTAAAGCACTTTTAAAATCAGCTCAAGTATTCGAATATGTAAATCATGCTGAAGATTATGGTATTAAAATTAACAATGCTGAAGCTGACTTTACTTCAATTATTAAAAGAAGTCGTGATGTAGCTGATGGTATGAGTAATGGTATTTCATATTTAATGAAAAAAAATAAAATAGATGTTATTATTGGATTTGGAAAGATAATGTCAAATAATAAGCTTAAAGTAACTAGCGAGGGTAAAACAAAAGATTATTCTGCAAAAAACATTATTATAGCTACTGGAGCTCGATCCAGAGAATTACCTAATTTACCTCAAGATGGAAAAAAGATTATTGGTTATAGAGATGCGCTAGTCTTAAAGTCAGTTCCAAAAAGAATGGTCATTGTCGGGTCAGGAGCAATAGGTGTAGAGTTTGCTTATTTTTATAATTCTATGGGATGTGAAGTAACTATAGTAGAGTATTTACCAAATATTGTTCCTGTTGAAGATGCCGATGTTTCTAAACAACTACAAAGATCATTTAAGAAATCTGGAATAAATGTACTGACTAATTCATCGGTTGAAAAAGTTGATACTTCAGGAAAAGGATGTAATGTACTAGTTAAAACTAAAAATGGAGAGGAAAAAATTGAATGTGATATTGTTCTTTCAGCAGTTGGAATTGTATCAAATATTGAAAATATCGGTTTAGAGGAGGTTGGAATTAAAACTGAAAATGGTAAAATAATTGTTGATGATTATTATAAAACAAATGTTAATGGTTATTATGCAATCGGTGATGTATTAGCTAATCAGGCTCTTGCTCATGTGGCATCAGCTGAAGGAATTACTTGCGTTGAAAAGATTGCTGGACAAACACCTGATAAGATCGATTATAATAATATTCCTGGATGTACCTATTGTAGTCCTGAGATTGCATCTGTAGGATTGACTGAAGTTGCTGCTAAAGAAGCAGGATATTCTGTAAAAGTTGGTAAGTTTCCATTTTCTGCATCCGGTAAAGCGTCTGCTGCAGGACATAAGGATGGTTTCGTAAAAGTCATTTTTGATGCCAAATATGGTGAATGGCTAGGTTGTCACATGATAGGTTATAATGTTACAGAAATGATTGCCGAAGCAGTTGTTGCACGAAAGCTTGAAACTACAGGACATGAAATACTAAAGGCTGTTCATCCTCATCCAACTATGAGTGAAGCTGTAATGGAAGCTGTAGCTGATGCGTATGATGAAGTTATACACATGTAAAAATTTTTATTAATTATTGTATTACTATTTTTCTTAGCTCAATATTACTATTGTTAATTAATTGAACTAAGTATATCCCTTTAGGCATTGTATTGAAATAAATCATTTTAATCCCTTTTTTTATAGTTTTTTTAGTTATCATTTCTCCTAATGACGAATATATTTTTATTTCTAAGTTGTCAATATTTGTTTTAATATTTATATCCCCATTACTTGGGTTAGGATATAATGTAGTTTGACTAAATATTTCATTTTTTTCTTCATTAAATAAAAGATTTAAGCCATTAATTTTAATATTGTCTAAATAAAAATGGTTTCCATAATCATTAATTGCAACAAAACGAAACATAATAGTATCTGCATTTAGCCCTAAGTTACTTAAATTTATACTGTCACTTGCCCAACTACCACATGTTGGGCTCCATGCACTAGTCTCATAAGGAGTAGTTTGTAAGTCAGTTCCAAAAGCTCCATATATTGAATCCCATGTAGTGCCACAATTTCTTGATATATCAATTCTAAATCCGTCATCATACCCGCTTGCATATCCAGAATATGCATAATCATATGTTAACCAATTTTCAGCAATTGGGCCATTTCCTAAAGCAAATTTATTTGTCATAAGGTACGCTTCCTTTCCAGGATATTGAATCCAGTAGTGGTTAACGTAAGCTGTTTTAGTAGGCTGACAGTCTATTCCAAAATCCACTTCTGTAGTTAACCAACTAAAAGAAGAAGATTGTAGCTCCCAATTAGTAGGAGGAAAGTTACTATTTTCAAAATCCTGATTGATATTTGAATTATTAGTAATTGAAGATATTGTATCTATGTATTCAATAAAATTAGTATAGTACTGTGAACTTGTTCCAAAAGAATCTGTAACAGTTAGACCTACATCATATGTACCAGGTTGAGAATAAATTACAATAGGATTTTGAATATTTGATGTAGAAGGGGTTCCACCTGGAAAAGACCATTCCCATGTAGCACTATTAATCCTTACTGCAGAATGGTCTACAAATCTTACTGTATCGTTCATACAATTTATTGCTAGCTTATCTGCTGCAATTTGAGCAGATGGAGGACTGTCTTCATAAAAATTGATTTCGTATGCACTTCTATTTGTACCATTTCTTAAAATACCTTTTGCGTAATAAGGTATTAGCTGTGTAGAGTATGTGTTTTTAGGTAAATTTGAATTGTAAATATCCCAATCACTCATAGTATTGTTTTTATAATATACAGATTCTCTTGTTCCTATATATATTCCTCCATCACTACCTCTTTGATGCTCTATATTTGTTATATTTATATTATCAAGTGTTGATGTGCTAAGGTTTATCCAATTCTGCCCACCATCTATTGATTTAAATATCTCATAACCTTGGGCATCCCAAGTATCACCATACATACTTGTTCTTGCAACCCACAAGATGTTTTCATCGTTACTACTTACAGTTATATCGTATGGTATCCAATCTTGTCCATTTAAATTAGATGGAGTTATATCTGTCCATGTTGTTCCTCCATTTGTTGTTTTGTATACCTTTTTTGTTCCCCACCATGAAGGCCATGTTGCTAAATAAATAACATTAGGGTTACTCCACGCTACTTCAATTGATGTAATTTTTTCATTAAAATGATAAATTGGTTTAAATGTTGCTCCTCCATTTTTTGATAACCATAGTGTTGTGTCATTTCCGGAATACAACCAATTATAGCACCGTGGATCAAATTCTATTTGAGAAGACTCTCCAGTGATATATGATGCATTTGGTAATTTTTCAACAGAAAAACTGGAAATTGGAATATTTCTATTTCCAGATAGTGTCTTGCCACCATAATCACTATACGCTATTCTAGGATTTCCAAAATTTACAAATCCTCTTATATTATCACCACCATCCGTACATAACCAATCGTTTAAATATGTATTTCCGTCCTTGAGTAATGTGCCGTTATGATATGTTCCACCTAGCATTATTTCACCATCTGTAAAACCGGCTCCAAAACCCCAAAAGTCAGTGCCAGCAATGCCAAATTGTTTTTTATAAATACTATCGCCCATATTATCTGAATAGAAAATTCCTCCGTCGCATGCAAACCAAAGGTCATTTCCAAAATAATTAATGTCATGAATATCTGCATGAACATATCCTTTCTTATGTGGTTCACTCCATTTAGCAGGACAAGTAAATGTAAGTCCATTATCCAATGATATCCAGTGATTTACTCCTCCAATATGAATAATATTTGCATTATCTGGATTTATGGCAAGTGCTAAATCATAATAATATTGCCCTCCGTCGTCAGAACCATCAGGCTGCCATCCCATCATATTAATATTAATTGAATCTGGAGGTCCAGCAGGTTGAGGCCCACAACATTGAAATGACCAGTTTACCCCTTTATCATAACTTATATAAATTCCATATAATCCACTACCTCCATTTGCAGCTCCTGTTGCAAGAGCAACAACTTTATTTGGTTCTGCAGGGCTTACAGCTATTTCTGTTCTTTTTTGTTCTTCATTACTTGTTGGAGCTGGCCATCCGTTAGAATATAATATTAATGAATTACCTGCATCATCTGAGCGGTAAAATTCTGTTTTGTTTCCAATTTGTTTTACAAAATAGATTGTATCTGAAGAGTTGGGGTGAAATTCAATTTCTAAAAAATTCCCATTCATTATCGTTGAAAAAGTATTCCCTCCATCTGTAGATTTAAACAAACCTTCACTAGATGCAATAAATAGAATATTATTATTATTGGGATTTAGTTTTATGTCTTTTGTTGTATGGTATAAATTGGTAAAATTAACATCACCAATAATATTCCAATTTCCCCCTCCATTAAATGATTTATAAACACCTCCATTTCCACTAATATAAATTATATCAGGATTATTAAAGTCAATTTCAATTGCATATACTTCATTTAGAGGTAAATTTTTAGTAATTAGATTCCAATTATCACCTTTGTCAATACTTTTCCAAGCTCCTGCTGTAGCAGATCCGGCATATAATATGTTTGGATTACTTATACTTTGTTCTACTGTATATATATGCGCAGCTCCAGGAGCGTAACTCCTACTTTCAGCATCTTTATCAAAATCCCAGGGTCCAATACATTGCCACTGATTTGAGTTTTTCGATGTTATTGTATTTGGTTTTGCATTAGAAGATCTACTAATATTACGTAGCCATCTTTTGTAATATTGGGTAAACTTATTTTTTTCAAATTTATTTTTTTTGTAAAACTTATTATATTCACTTATTACTAAACCTTCATTTGTATTTTTTTCATACATTAATTTAACCCAATAAGGAAGATGTGTGGAATTTTGATCATATCTCATTTCTACTTGAGAAAAAAGATTATAATTAAAACAAAATAAAATTAGAAGAATATTATATTTCATTATTATATAACTATAGATAATCTCTATAAACAAAATGCTTTTTTTACTTCTTTGATACAATCAACTTTCTCCCATGTAAATGTTTCAACATCAAAGCTTTTTAATCCTTTATTTGTCTTAAAGGTTACTTGTTTTTTTTCTGATTTTCTTCCCATGTGTCCATATGCTGCTGTTTCAGAGTATATAGGCTGTTTTAATTTTAATCTCTTAATTATTGAAGCTGGTTTAAGATCAAAGCAGTCCATATTTTTTATTATATCTGCAATTTGTCCGTCTGATTTCTCTACTTTACTTGTTCCATAAGTATCTATAAATATACCCATAGGCTTAGCGATACCAATAGCATAGCTTACCTGAACAAGTATTCTGTCAGCAACTCCTGCAGCTACTAAATTTTTAGCTATATGTCGTGTAGCATATGCTGCTGATCTGTCTACTTTTGAAGGGTCTTTTCCTGAAAAAGCACCTCCACCATGGGCTCCTTTACCTCCATATGTATCTACTATTATTTTTCTACCTGTGAGCCCAGTATCACCATGAGGTCCTCCAATAACAAATTTACCAGTTGGATTGACGTGATATTTTTCTTCACCAAATAACAATTTGTTTTCATAAGATAATTGCTTTTTAACTTTTGGCATCAAAATTTCTTTAACATCTTTTTCGATTTGTTTTTGCATAGTTTCTTCATTTGAAAATTCATCATGTTGCGTTGAAACAACAATATCGGTTATTTTTTTTGGTGTATGATCATCATTATACTCTATTGTTACTTGAGATTTAGAATCAGGGCGTAAATAGGTCATTTGAATACCTTTTTTTCTTATTTTGGCTAATTCAATTAGTATTTTATGAGAGATATCTAATGCAAGAGGCATTAAGCTTTCTGTTTCATTTGTTGCGTAACCAAACATCATCCCTTGATCTCCTGCTCCCTGTTCTTTATTTAATCCCTTACCTTCTACAACTCCTTGATTAATATCGGGAGACTGTTCATGTATTGCAGAAATTACTCCGCAACTATCTCCATCAAATTGATATTCTGATTTATTGTAACCAATCTTTAAAATTACTTCTCTAGCAATTTTTTGAACATCTATGTATGCTTTGGTCGTGACTTCACCACTTAGTACAGTCAGTCCAGTTGTTACTAAAGTTTCACAAGCTACTTTTGATTCTGAATCTTGTGCTAAAAAATTATCTAGTAATGCGTCTGAAATTTGATCAGCTACTTTATCAGGGTGTCCTTCAGAAACAGATTCAGATGTAAAAAAATATGACATAATGTTATATTCTAAAAATTAAAAACTTAAGATTTGGCTTGTATTCACTAATAAGGATGCATTTTTAGCATTTTTTTTAGTGGTTGCAATAGGCCAAATCTTTCCACTTACGAGTGCAAATATATTAAAAATGTATTATTTTATAAAGTTAAATCTTTAAAATGATTTTCTAAATTTATATTATTTTCTAAAATATATTCAATAGGTTTATCATCAATAATTCTCCCATTATTTAATAAAATAACTCTTGAACATATTTTATATACTTCTTGTAATATGTGGGTAGATAACAATACTGTTTTTTCTTTGCTAATATTTTTTATTAATTTTCTTATTTCTATTAGTTGATTTGGGTCAAGTCCAGTAGTTGGTTCATCTAAAATCAGTACCTCTGGATTATGAATAAGCGTAGCTGCTAAGCCAATACGTTGTTTAAAGCCTTTTGATAGCATACTGATCTTTTTTTTGTGCTCTTTTATTAAACCAGTTACATTCATTATTTCCATTATACGATTTCTAGAATCTTTTATTTTATAAATATTGGAAACGAAATTTAAATATTCCTTCACATACATGTTATTATAGAGGGGATTCTTTTCAGGTAAATATCCAATTTTTGATTTTATAATCAGATTATTTTTTTTAGAATCTATATTACATATTGAAACTTCTCCTTCGTCTTGTGTTAAAGCGCGAGATAAAATTTTCATTAATGTAGATTTTCCAGCACCATTGGGGCCCAATAATCCAACAATTTCTCCTTTTTGTATACTCAGTGAAATTTTATTTAGTGCTAGGTTTTCATCATAAACCTTAGTTAAATTTTTTACAATAATAGACATAGCATGAGTTTTCTTCAGAACGAATTTTAAACAAATCAAATATAATATATTTAAAGATTTCTTTGTTGTAATTAATACTTTAAATTAATTTTGCTTTAATATGAATGCATTACTTGCTTATTTATTTTTAGCATTAGTTATTTCTTTTATTTGCTCATTGGTGGAAGCGGTATTTTTATCTATTCCTCGTTCATATTTAAATTCAATCAAAGATGATAATCCGTGGGCTATTTCTTTTTTGAATTTCAAGAAAAATGTAGATACACCATTATCTGCAATTTTAGCTTTAAATACAATCGCTCATACAATAGGTGCTGCAGGAGTTGGAGCAGAAGCAACTGATTTATGGGGTGATAGTTATTTAGGTGTTGTCTCGGCTATTTTAACTGTATTAATTCTTTTTTTTTCTGAAATAATACCAAAAACTATTGGTGCTATTTACTGCAAAAAATTATCAAGATATACTTTTTATGCTATAAAATGTATGATTTTTATATCGTACCCTCTTGTAATCATATCTAACAAAATCACTAGTTTTTTTGCAATTAAAAAAGAAACAGTAGTAACACGAGAACAAATTTCTGCTTTGGCAAATTTGGGTTATGATGAAGGTGTTTTTTCAAAACAAGAAAACAAAATAATACAAAATATTATTAATTTAAAAAAAATTAAGGCTTCAGAAATTATGACACCTAGAGTTGTTGTTTTTTCTGTTAATGAAAACTTATCTCTTTCAAACTTTAAAAGTAAGGAAGACCATCTTAATTTTTCTCGTATCCCTATTTATTCAAATCAAAAGGAAAAAATTACTGGCTATATCTATTTACAAGATATTTTAGAAAAATCCATTGAGGAGAAAACAGAAAATATTGATTTAAAAAGTTTTAAAAGAGATATTTTGACTTTACCAAATTCAATTAATTTATTTAGTTTGTTTAATAAGTTAATAGAGAAAAAAGAACACATTTCGATGATTGTTGATGAGTACGGTGGCTTTGATGGAATAGTTACTATGGAAGATATAATAGAAACGTTATTAGGATTAGAAATAATTGATGAAAATGATAAAGTAATAGATATGCAAGAGTATGCAAAGCAAAAATGGAAAAAGAAATTAAATTAATTTCTAGTAGCAATCCCTTCTATTCGAATTTAAAAAATTATATCTTGGTTTTTCATATTTTTTTTGTAAATATAAATGTTTTTAAATACTACATTTGTAGATATGAAAGGTATTGTCATAAAGTCAACAGGTAAGAATTATTTAGTTAAAGTAGATAATGGTATCGTTTTTGAATCTATTTTAAAGGGTAAATTTCGAATAGCTGGTATCAAAAGCACAAATCCTGTTGTAGTTGGAGATAAGGTTGAAATAAGTAACATAAAAGAAAAATGGGTAATTACAGAATTATATACTAGAAAAAATTATATCTTAAGAAGGTCGGTTAATCTATCTAAAAAAACACATATTATTGCAGCAAATATAGATCAGGCTATTTTAATGATTACCTTAGCAAGACCTATTACTACTACTAGTTTTATAGATAGATTTTTAGTTGCTGCAAATGCATATGATGTGGATGTTATTTTATTATTTAATAAAATAGATATCATAGACGATGATGCTAAAAAAGAATTAGAATTACGTAAAACATATTATCAAAAAATTGGATATAAATGTCTTAAGATGTCTATTGTCAAAGATAGTATGTCTGATATAAAGAAAATTATAAAGGGCAAAGTTAATATGATTGCTGGACATTCAGGTGTAGGCAAATCAACATTAATTAATAAGCTACAACCTAATCTAAATATTCTTACACAGCCAATTTCTGTTGCACATAATCAAGGGCAGCATACCACAACTTTTTCTCAATTACATGAGTTAGAATTTGGAGGGTCAATTATTGATACTCCTGGAATAAAAGGTTTTGGATTAGTATCAATAGAAAGAAATAATATCAGCAACTATTTTAAAGAGTTTTTTAATTTAAAATCTAAATGTAAGTTTAATAATTGTATACACAAAGACGAGCCAAATTGTGCTGTTAAAATAGCTTTAAAAGAAGGAGAAATTTTAGAAAGTAGATATAAAAATTATTTATCTATGTTAAATGATGATGAAGATTTTTTCAGAAAAAAGGATTAAATAGTGAGAGCAGTAATACAAAGAGTTTCTAAAGCATCCGTTATAATTGATAATCATACTTTATCTCATATTGAGTTTGGGTTTTTAATATTATTAGGGGTTGAAATCAATGATACTAAAGAAGATGCGTTATGGCTTGCACAAAAAATTTCTAAACTTAGGCTCTTTGCAGATAATAATGACAACATGAATCGTTCAATTATTGAAATTCAAGGAGATATACTTGTGGTAAGTCAGTTTACTTTACATGCAAAAACAAAAAAAGGAAATCGACCATCATATATAAAAGCAGCTAAATCAGAAAATGCTATTTTATTATACAAGAAATTTATTGCATTTTTAGAAGAGATAACACAAAAAAAAGTGATGAGTGGTAAGTTTGGTGGTAATATGAAAATTAAATCAGTAAATGACGGTCCTGTAACTATTTTAATAGACACAAAAAATAAAGAGTAGTATTTACAAATTTATTCTTTCATTCTTGATGGCTTTTCATAAATATGAACTATTTCAATTTTATTTGATAGAGACATAATTCCCGGATTTATACCAAGTTCTCCTTCTGGAATTTCCATTTCTATATTATCATAATAATCTTTCCATACTTCTAGAGGTTCTCCAGTTGAAGGATTCATAAATGTCATAGGTTGAAGTGAGAAAATTTGATGTTTTTTAAATGCTTCATAAATTAACTCTGAGCAATAATAACGGTCATTATTTAAAATAAAGTATTCGTCATATTCAATATCTACTTTTTCTTTCATGAATTTAATAGCATATTTTAAAGAACTTTTATATTCAGGTTTTAATCTTCCCACAATAATTTTGTTGGATTGCTCAAAAAAATCTTTTATGCTAGTTTTTTTTACAGTAGGAGGAATAGCTTCAATTACTTTTAATTTTTTATTTTCTTTGATGACAAATCCTATGTGTGAAAGATTTGCATCTTTATAACCGGGTGTTACTAATTCAATTGCATCGCAAAGAGGAGATGAGTCTAAGTCTTGAAACAGTAAATCTCCTTCTTGTAATTCAAAATTACTTGAGCATGATGCTAGTAAAAATAATTTAATGTATAAGAAGAATCTCATTTTAATTTTATACAAAAAAAAAGATAAATGATTTTTTAATATAGGTTTCTTTTTTAATCTGCTAAAACAATAACTTTATTTTTTTGCATTTCAATCACACCACCATTAATTTGAAATTTTTCTACTGAATTATTGCTTTTGATAATTCTAATTTCGCCTTCTTTTAAAGTTGATATAATTGGAGCATGGTTCTCTAAAATTTCAAATTCTCCCATACTTCCTGGTACTTTCACAGAGTTAACTTCCCCTTTGAACAACTCTTTTTCAGGTGTTATAATTTCTACAATCATTTTATTTTACTTCGGCTAACATTTTTTCTCCCTTTTCGATTGCTTCTTCAATAGTTCCAACTAGATTAAATGCAGCTTCAGGATATTGGTCGACATCACCATTCATAATCATATTAAATCCTTTAATAGTATCAGATATGTCAACCAAAACACCTTTAAGTCCGGTGAATTGTTCTGCAACATGAAATGGTTGAGATAAAAATCTTTGAACTCTTCTGGCTCTGTGAACAGCTAATTTATCTTCATCTGAAAGCTCATCCATACCTAAAATTGCAATAATATCTTGTAATTCTTTATATCTCTGTAGTAATTCTTTAACATTTTGTGCACATTGATAATGTTCAGATCCTACTACCTCTTCAGTAAGAATTCTAGATGTTGAATCTAGTGGGTCTACCGCTGGATAAATACCTAACTCTGCAATTTTTCTTGAAAGAACTGTAGTTGCATCCAGGTGAGCAAATGTAGTTGCTGGTGCAGGATCAGTTAAATCATCTGCAGGAACATAAACAGCTTGCACGGAAGTAATTGATCCATTTTTTGTAGATGTAATGCGTTCTTGCATGGTTCCCATTTCTGTAGCTAATGTTGGTTGATAACCTACAGCAGAAGGCATACGACCTAGTAACGCAGATACTTCAGATCCTGCTTGGGTGAATCTAAATATATTATCAACAAAAAATAAAACATCTTTTCCTTTTCCTTCACCGTCTCCATCTCTGAAATATTCTGCAATTGTTAATCCCGAAAGTGCAACTCGTGCTCTAGCTCCAGGGGGTTCGTTCATTTGTCCAAATACAAATGTTGCTTTAGATTCTCCCATTTTATTTTTATCCACTTTGGATAAATCCCATCCACCTTCTTCCATAGAATGATTAAATTCTTCACCATAATTAATAATTCCTGATTCAAGCATTTCTCTCATTAAATCATTTCCTTCTCTTGTTCTTTCGCCTACACCTGCAAATACTGATAATCCTCCATGACCTTTAGCAATATTATTGATTAATTCTTGGATTAAAACAGTTTTTCCAACCCCCGCTCCACCAAATAAGCCAATTTTCCCACCTTTTGCATATGGTTCAATTAAATCAATTACTTTAATACCTGTAAATAAGACTTCAGTAGCTGTAGATAGATCTTCAAATTTTGGTGGTTCTCTGTGAATTGGAAGACCATTAGATTTATCTAAGTTTTCCATCCCATCAATTGCATCACCAATTACATTAAAAACACGACCTTTGATAAGTTCTCCTGAAGGCATTTTGATAGGAGCTCCAGTAGATGTTACAGGTGTTCCTCTACTTATTCCATCAGTTGTTTCCATAGAAATTGCTCTAACTGTATCCTCTCCAATATGTTGTTGGCACTCCAAGATTAATTTTTCTCCATTTTCTCTTGTGACTTCAAGTGAGTCATAAATATTGGGTAATCCTGATTCAGTTTTTTCAAATGTTACATCCACTACAGGGCCAATAACTTGTGATACTTTTCCAGTATTTTTTGTCATTTTTATATATTTATAAAATAGTTAAAATCTATTGTTAAATTTCTTTGCAAACTTAATATTTTTAAATTGTATTCACTTAACAAATTAGGGTTTAAATTTATTGTTAATTTTGAACACTTTTTCAACAATAATTTAATTTAAGTGAAAATATATCATTCAATTGAAGAGTTTCCCTCTGACGTTAAGACAGTTATTACTACTGGCACTTTTGATGGAGTACATAAAGGGCATAGAGTTGTAATAAATCGTATTAATGATATAGCACATAAAAATGGGTTGCAAAGTCTAGTTTTTACATTAAATCCTCATCCGAGACATGTTCTTTATCCAGAAGATCAGCAATTAAAATTAATTAATTCAATTGACGAAAAAATACAAGCTCTAAAGAATACAGGTTTACAAAATTTAGTTGTTTATGAATTTACAAAAAAATTTTCTAGAATGAATTCAGTGCATTTTATTAGAGACATTCTAGTAAATAAGCTGAATATGAAACATATGGTTGTTGGTTTTGACCATCATTTTGGAAGAAATAGGGAGGGTACATTTGATAATTTAGTTGAATTGTCACATTTTTATGATTTTCAGCTGGAGCAAATCCAGCCGCAAAACATCGAAAAAATTACTATAAGTTCAACAAAAATAAGAAAAGCAATTATTGATGGTGATATTATGAAAGCAAATCAATATTTATCTTCAAATTTTTCTTTATTTGGTAAAGTTATACGTGGTAATGGTATTGGGCNTAAAATTGATTTTCCTACCGCAAATATTAAATTAAATTACAAATGGAAAATATTGCCAAAAAANGGAGTATATGCTGTAATAGTAAATATTGGTAAAGAAAAAAAANATGGAATGCTAAATATTGGTGTTCGTCCATCTATTTCTGATAACANNTTTTCAATTGAGGTTAATATTTTTGATTTNAAAGANAATATTTATGACAGNGAAATAAATGTTGAATTTATAAAAAGAATAAGNGATGAAAAGAAATTTATTAATTTAGAAAGTTTAAAAAATCAATTAATTATTGATGAAATTCACTGTAGAAATTTTTTTGCAATTTAAATCTATTTTTTCTCTCTATTTTATTATTTCAAGTTTAGCAAATTTAAGCAGCATATTTTTNTGACCAATNCCTTTAAAAAAAACAGTTGCCTTTCTGTTTGCTCCTTCTCCTGATATAGTTATTACTTTNCCAATGCCAAAGGATGAATGCTTTACATTCATTCCATTTTGAATTTTTGCTGTATCACTAAAATCATTATTNGAAATATTGGTAACTTTTTTTAATTTTCGGTTTTTTATATTTAATTGTAATTTATTTACAATTGGCTGTTTTTTATTATANACAAATTTTTTACTTGTCTTTAATTCAAAAGAGGGGTAATGTTCATGTTTTTCAAGATATCTTTCGTCAATTTCATCAATAAATCTGCTTTTTTCAGAATCGATAAATTGTCCCCATTTAAATCTTGTTGATGCAAATGATAAAAATAATCTTTTTNCTGCTCTAGTTACAGCAACATAAAATAATCTTCTTTCTTCCTCTAATGANTCTTGACTTTCAGAGCTCATAATATTTGGAAACATATTTTCCTCTAAACCTACAACAAAGACATATGGAAATTCTAATCCTTTAGCAGCATGTACCGTCATTAGTGTTACTTTGTTAAAATCCTTGTNATTTTCAGTGTCTTGATCAGTTAAAAGCGCAACATCTTGCATAAAATCTTCTAATTTATTTGATTCTTCTTCNGANTGTTCTACAAAGTTTTTAATTCCATTTAGTAATTCTTGAATATTNTCAAATCTACTTACACCNTCTGGTGATTTATCATTATATAATTCATTAAAAAGACCTGATTGCTTTGCGATTTCTTCTGATGCGTAGTATGCATCTTTATTTTTTGACTTT
This sequence comes from Flavobacteriales bacterium, assembly GCA_002711125.1. Taxonomy (GTDB): domain Bacteria; phylum Bacteroidota; class Bacteroidia; order Flavobacteriales; family BACL11. The sequence goes on along the minus strand of PAHN01000008.1, from coordinate 3,557 downwards.
AAAATAAATTCATTTATTAATATTGAGAAGTCATTTAATTTTTTTTTTTGTTCCTTTATTTATTTGGGAATTCTNGTCCAAGTTAATAATGGTCTCCCAAATTGATGNATTATTACTATTAGCTATAAGGCTGAGATTTTGCAATGTAGACAATCCAATTCCTCTTCTTGGATAATTAATGATTCTTTTCAATGCTTCTTCATCATTTGGATTAATTGCTAATCTAAAATAGGCTAATAAGTCTTTAATTTCTTTTCTTTGATAAAANGATAGACCTCCATATATTTTGTAAGGGATATTTCTTTTTCTTAGAGATTCTTCCAAAGCTCTTGACTGAGCATTTGTTCTNTATAAAATTGCGAAATCTTGATTATGNGCTTGTTTCCTCATTTTTATATCAGATATAGTATTTGCCACCAATTTCCCCTCTTCATTGTCCGATGTAGTTTTTACAACAATTATTTTTTCTCCTTTTTGGTTTTCTGTCCAAACAGTTTTATGTATTTGCTGTTCATTATTTTTAATAATACTATTTGCTGCTTCTACAATTGTAGCTGATGATCTGTAATTTTGTTCTAGCTTATATGACGTGTAGTTTGGATAATCATTTTTGAANTTTAGTATATTTTTAATNTTTGCTCCTCTAAAAGAATATATACTTTGTGCGTCATCCCCTACAATACAAATATTCATGAATTTTGATGCTAATTTTTTAACTATCAAATATTGAATATGATTAGTGTCTTGNTATTCATCAATNAGAATATATTTAAATTTTTCTTGGTATTTTTTTAANAAATCTGGAAATAGTTCTAATAATTCATATGTTTTAATCAAAAGATCATCAAAATCCATTGCTGAAGCTTTATGGCATCTGTTTTGGTAGGCTAAATAAATCCTTGCAAATTCTGTTCTCTTTGCAATTTGATCTTGTAAATTCAGTTCGTTATTTTCAATATATTTATTATAGCTTATAAAATTGTTTTTAAGAGAGGATATTCTATTTCTAATTAATCCTGTTTTATAAATATCCTTATCTAGATTAAATTCCTTGATAATACTTTTTATTAAATTTTTTGAGTCTTCAGTATCNTAAATTGTAAAGTTTTTTGGATAATTTATTTTCTCTGATTCAAATCGTAATATTTTTGAAAAAACTGAATGAAAGGTGCCCATCCATAAATTTTTTGAAACAGNATCTCCAACAATATTTTCAATTCTACTACGCATCTCTTTTGCTGCTTTATTTGTGAAGGTTAATGCCAATATATTAAATGGGTTAATTCCTTCATTTAAAAGATATATTATTCGATGTGTAAGTACTCTTGTTTTTCCGGATCCCGCTCCAGCAATTACCATTAGTGGACCATCTTTATGCATGACAGCTTTTCGTTGTTCTTGGTTGAGATCTAGAAGGTATTTTTGCATAATCAAATTAAAGATTCAAAAATAGAAATTAATAATTGTAATAATTTTAGTTGTTTGTATTTTTTTCAACATTTACAATGTTCTGATTTCTTTTTTTATCTCTGATATTTTTGTATTTTTGTAGAAAATACCAATATTATGAGAAAGTTATTTATTTGTTTTGTTTTGCTAATCTGTTTTCTAGATNTCAAGGCAACTCATATAATGGGAGGGGAGATTACTTGGGAATGTATTAAAGATCCTAATGATCCAGATGTTGGAAAATATATTTTTAAAATGAAGGTTTATCGTGATTGTGATGGAACCACATTGTCAACATTTGCGCAAAANATTGATGTCTGGAATCATCCAACAGTTACTCANATCACAGTAGATTTTGTTTTAAATACTGATATATCACCTGATTGTAATGTGCAAAATAGTGGTAANCCCGCTTTAGACTGCGCAACTAATCCTGTTGGTGCTGTAGAAGAATATATTTATATTTCACAGCCAGTTTCTCTTCCTGGAGTACCACCTGCAAATGGTTGGCATTTTACTTGGGATTCATGTTGTAGGAATGGTGCGATAACTAACTTAGCGTTAACAAATACTGCTAGTCCTTCAGAAGGGTTTACTCTAAGAGCTTCTATGTTTGCATATCTTGATTCACTTGGCAATCCTGTTCCTGCAGAGCCATGTTTTGATAACTCCCCTAAGTTTAATGAAAGTCCTCAAACCATAATATGTACTGGATATCCATTTTCTTATACACATAATGCTTCTGATCTAGAATTGGATAGTATTATTTATAGCTGGGACGAACCTCTTGATGATATTGGTTTTGGAATGACTTATAATCCTCCTGTAAATCCACCATCAATTCCTTGGCTTGCACCATATAGTGTAAATAATCCTCTTCCTGGAGGTGTAGTGCTTGATGCACAGACTGGTCAGATATCATATAACTCAAATATTTCAGGTAATTTTGCTTCTGTTATCAGAGTTGATGCATTTAAATGTGGTCAGCAAGTTGCTTCAATTTACAGAGAAATTCAAGCTGTATTAATTTCATGCCCAAATCTACCTGGTGGAGTCATTAACACGCCTCCTACTGTGACCCCTCCATTTCCTTTACCTAATCAATATTTTGCAAGTGTATCAGCTGGTGATATTGTTAGTTTTAATATTGCTGCTGTCGATAATGATATATATCCTAATGGTTCTTTACAAGATATTACGTTAGAAATTTCTGGTGGTCAACTTGCAGATGATTATATAACAAATACTTTATGTGATAACCCACCGTGTGCTACTTTTACAAATTTAAACGGACAACCTCCTCCAATTATTGGAGCCCAAGTGGTTAATGGAATTTTTGAATGGGAAACAGCTTGTAGTCATGTTGCTACTGATGCTGGTTGTGGAATTACATCTAACATATATACATTTGCAATAAAAGCTTTTGATGATTTTTGTCCCGCTAATGCAATTACAATTGCTACAATTACCATTGAGGTAACTGCTGCTGATTCTTTACCTGCACCTGATTTTGAATGTGCTTGGGAAGATGAAAATGGTGATGTAGTATTCAATTGGAATCATTCTAGTGGAGCTAGCTCTTCTACAGAATATCATATTCATGCCGCTTCAAATATAGGAGGTCCATATTCTATTATTGCAGATGTTTTTTATCCTAACAGTTCTTTTAGTGCTCCTGTTTCTACTTTACCACTAGGCTCAGAATTCTTTTATTTAACAAGTGAGTCAACCTGTGCTGAAAACTCTGTCCCTTCTGATACGATTTCTCCAATTAAATTTTCAGTTAATTCTACTAATGTCAATTGTTGGGATGATACTGACGGTACTATTAGTGTCAGTGTTGATGATTATATTAATGTTTTACAGTATAATTTTTCTCTTGACGGTATTTTAAATACCAATGCTTTTCCTATGGATACGGTTTTTTATAATGTTAGTTCTGGAACACATATTTTAACTGTTGATGATGTAACGAGCGGTTGTTTAATTGATGTTCCTGTTAGCATAGGAGCCCCTGGTTTTCCTTTACAAGCTTTAGTTTCTAATTCAACGAATGTTTGTTATGGATCTAGTTTAGGCTTAGCAGTTGGTATTGCTGCTGGCGGTAC
>PAHN01000007.1 GCA_002711125.1 Flavobacteriales bacterium | reverse complement strand
AATAACTTACCTGTTGGTATTTATGAATACTATGCAATCATTAGCTTCGATGGAAATGATTGTGATGATGCCGTATCTAATCAAGTGCAAATTGAAATAATTGGTGATCCACAAGCTGATTTTGAATTATGGTCAGGACAAAACTCTGATTATTTATGCGTAAATCATGCACAAAGTCCTGTATGGATAAATACTAGTTCTGGAAGTAATATTAACTCATATATATGGGAAATAATTGATCCAGGTGGGACAGTAGTATATTCTAATTCAACAACATCAAATACTGCACCAACATTTCCATTTCTACCAGCTGGGACGCAAACAAATGGCTATGTAGAATATATACTAAAACTAACAATATCTAATGGATGTAGTGCTCCAACTGATGAACATCTATTAACAATTAAGCCATTGCCTGATGCAAGTTTTGATATGTTATTAGGAACAAACCAAACAAATATAATATGCCAAGGAGCCCCCATAACAATAAGTTATGGAAATACACCACCTCCAGCACCATTTTATGCTGATCCTATATATAATGATTATGTAGTTGTTAATTGGGGAGACCCTTTATCTGTACCATGGAATTCTGGTCCGCCGAACTGTGGAAATCTATTACCTCCGAGTAACCTAGTTTGTTTTCCAAATGCAACATATACATATCCAAATTTAGGAACATATCAAATTTGTGTTGAAGCTGTAAATGAATGTGGTCTTGCAACTTTATGTGACTCAATAGAAGTAATAAATAACAATATTGTATCCTCTGTTCAAAATAACACACCATATGTTTGTGTAAATGACCCTATTGTTTTTACAGATAATTCAACCTACACTGCTCCTAATCAAACACTCATATCTTGGTGGTGGAATATTAACCCAAGTAATTTAAACGATTATTTACTACCAAATGGTATTCTAAGTTCAACTGTAGATTTGTCGTATTGGCAAAACACAACTTCTCCAGGAAACACCGTATCTCATACATATACTACACCAGGAATCAAATATGTATTACAACAAATGTCTACTGATCAAGTGCCACCATGTGATTATGAATATGATTATACATTATTAGACTCATTTATAGTTTATCCAGAACCAATTGCTAATTTTATTAACCCAACAGTTGCATGTTATGAAGATTCTGTAACTTTTGAATATAATTGCGAAATACCTATTGTTAGTGGTATACCAATTGGAGACCAGTTAATTACAAACGTAACGTGGACTGTAACAAGTCCAAGTAATATTACCACTTATAATTTACCTCCTGGAGATGATTTACAAATTTTAGCAAATGAAATTGGGACGTGGTCCATTCAAATTGAAATATCAACAAATAAAGGGTGTTCTCAAATATACTCTGATAACATCATTGTACATAGTTTACCAACAGCTGATTACACAATAATTCCAGACTCTTCATGTGTAGGAAGTGGATTAACTTGTTTTGATGCAAATCCTTCTACTGCTGGATCGGCAGGTCCAATTATTGATTATATTTGGGATTTCCCATCACCTCCAGCAAACATTTCTAATGGATCATCAATACTTGAATGTGTACAATTTTCAAATAATGGAAATTGGTTTGTTTATTTAACAGTAAGTGATCAAGTTGGATGTAGCGATACTAAAATAGATACTGTTACTATTAGTGATTCTATGACTGCCTATTTTGAGGCTACTACTGCATGCTTTGGAGACTCTACACAATTCACTAGTGCATATCCATTCAGCTCTTCTAATGCAAATAGTTGGAGTTGGGACTTTGGAGATGGTGTTGGAACTTCTAATTTACAAAACCCATCATATACTTATAATGCTCCAGGAGACTATCTTGTTACTCTAATTCTTTGGGATAATACTTACGCAAATGGAGCATGTATTGATACATTTGAAACATATGTTCATGTGAATCAATTGCCAATACCTTTATTTACGGCAGACACTGCATGTTTTGGAGATTTTACACAATTTACTGATAGTTCTCTAATAGGAGAGCCAGGATCTAGTCTATCGCCTACAAGAAATTGGTATTTTGATACAGATAATGTAATTGATGCTACATCTCTTGATCCTCAAAATGTATTTGATACATGTGGATTAAACATTTTAAACATTGTAATGGGTGTTTCTGACGATAATAATTGTTACAATGAAGTGACACAAAGCATCACTATTGCTTGTCTTCCAGATGCAGCATTTACAATTGATTCAGCTTGTATTGGATTACACACTTATTTTTTAAGTACATCTGATCCTGGAACATTTAATATTGTAAATTACCAATGGTACAATGCAGATGATGGAAATTATTCTCCTACCGCAAATGGAAACAACAACTATGCAACATATGTATTTGATGATATAGGTCTTCAAGATTCGACATTATTGATAATTAGTGATCCATTAGGTTGTAGTGATTCAATAGTAAATTTTGCTTATGTTAGAGATATTCCTAATGCAAACTTTTATACTACTGAATCTAATTATTGTAAAGGAGAAGAAATACATTTTTTTGATAATAGTTTTACTACAGGAACAATTATATCAACAAATTGGACTTTCGGAGGTCTAGCGTCTCCAAATACAAGTAATGATACTAATCCTATTATTACCTTCCCATCCTATGGTGATTGGCCTATAACACTTAATGTCACAGATGAATACGGATGTGTAGACGACACCTCATACATGATTGAAATTGATAATTTACCAAATGTGAATTTTACATGGGATAGCTTGCCAGGACAAGCCTGCGTTAATGATTCTGTATGTTTTTATAATCAATCTACTCAGTCAATAAATGGAAATCCTTTGATGACATGGTTATGGGATTTTGGAGATGGATTACCATCTAGTAGCTTAACTCCATGTCACTTATTTGATAGTATAAATGAATTCCAGGGAGAATGTATCTTAGTTGATTTAACTGTAACGGACTCTTTAGGTTGCTCTAACAGTACCGCTAATTTAGTTACTATACATCCAATCCCATACATAGAAAACTTCTATGTAGAAGATGGTATATGTGAGGGCGATTGCTTTACATTGCAAGAGTTTAATCAATTTAATATAGATAATTGTATAGATGATGAAATATCAAATTTAATATGGGTATTTAATACAGATACTATTTCTACATTTGATTCTTTGCAATATTGTCCACCTTCTAATTTATCTACAGATAGCTCGCATTTTATAACTTTAATAGTAGAAACTGACTGGGGATGTACTAATGAACATACTAAAGTTGTAGAATATTGGAAAAGACCCGAAATTAATATAACTTCTATTCTTTATCCTGAAGGAAAATGTGGAGATAAAATACCATTTAGATTTGAAAGTACGCCTGCATATTTTGATACTTTAGCTATTTTATTTACAGATCCTATAAATACAGCTAATAATGTATTATTTGACACCCCTAATTTTAATCATATTACTCCAAACCCAGGCGTATTTAATTTAAATATATATCTTGAAAACACTGTAAACAGTCAACAAAAATGTTCATTATCAAAAGATACAATAATTACAGCTTATCCGTTGCCAAAACCTAGCTTTAGTCCATTCGATTATAGTTTTTGCTATAAAGAAGATACACTAATTAACTTTTTTGATTCATCGTATATAATAAATGAAGGTATATTTGAACAATATACTCCTTATACAACCGAAATTACTCAATGGATATGGGAAATTACTAGTCCTGATCCTAATAGTAATCCGATAATTAAAACTACTCCAAATATCTCTCAAGCATTTGCTGCCTTAAACGATAGTGCAACAATATATACAGTAGAACTTGATGTAGTAACAAACTATGGATGTAGCCAGGATACGTCAACAACTATAAGAGTATTACCTACCCCAATAGCTGATTTTTATCATCCAACACAGGACCTTCCAAATTATGGTACATATATTTTAAACGGAAGTAATTCAACTAACTCAATTGGAGATTATGCAAATCCATTGTATTATAGCTACAATTGGCAAATTACCGATGGACCCGAAAATCTAGTGAATATATTAAATACTCAAGGAGATAATGGTATAAAATATTTTCCTCTTCCAGATTCACTTTATTATCAATTTAGTTATTTCTTATATGGACAAAATGATTCAACAGAGATTTGTCTAGAAGTTCAAGATAGATTATATGGATGTAAAGATACTTATTGTAAAAATGTAAAAGTTGAAGCTTGGGGAGAACTATTTGTTCCAAATGCATTATATCCTGAGTCTGGTGACATAGGTTCTAGTGTATTTTTACCAAAGGGTAAATCTTTAATAGAATATAGCCTTCAAATTTTTGATAAATTCGGAAACTTACTATGGGAAAATGATGAAATCAGTGAAATAGACGGCTCACCTAAAGTTGGTTGGGATGGGACATCTAATGGTCAACTACTTCCAAAAGGAACATATGTATGGAAAATATATGCAAAATTTATAAATGGACCTTGGAATGGTGTAGATGGAAATAATAAGAAAACAGGAACAGTATATTTAATAAGATAATGAAAATGAGGATTTTAATTATAATTACCTTTATTAGCAGTTTAGCATACAGTCAAGACCCTTCATTTTCCCAAATTGACTTAAACTCAATGTACATGAACCCTGCTCTTTGCGGTTCAAGTGGATATCCTAAATTTCTTATTACAAGAAGAGAACAATGGAAAGGAATAAATGGAAGCGGAAATCAAATTGCTATTGGAGGAAACTCCCCATTTACAAACTCATTAGTAGAAGCAAGTGCCGGACTATACGGAGACAACAATAGAAACGGAGGTATAAAAGCATTTAATTTTGGTATTTCTTATCTAGCTGAAGATAATATAATAGATGAAGATTTAGAAGGAGGTGTATTCATTAAAAGGTCTGACTACTCTGGATACGTATCCTTTTTAGTCAAACTTGATAATATTAGATCACTAAGAAAATATAAATGGTTACAACAAAAATATATGCAATTTGGCATGTCTTTTGGTGGAACATCATTTGGTTTAGATACAGAAAATCTTATTTTTTCAAATATGATTGATGCATATGGTGGAACATATCCTTTGGTAACCAACCTACCCTATAACAGTAGTGAAAATAAAACATTCCCAAGATTTAGTAGTGGAATTGTTTTAAGTATGCTAGGAAATAATTCATCTACAAAACTAAATAAAACAATAATTGGCTATTCATTTCAAACACTAAATGAAAATTTCCAGTTATCAACTTCATTATCTAAAAAACACACTTTTCATTTTGAACATAAAGGAAGTATACCTGCTTGGAAGCAAAAGCTTATTCCACACTGGAAAATCTTTGGAAAATCTGAACACTACAATACAGATGGATGGACATCTAGAAAATATGAAATTGGGCAATCATTAGATATTGGTCAATTTAGCCCTTTAGAAATAGGTCAACTTTTTAGATTTACATCAAATTTACAAAATGACAGAAATGATCTTCATTTCCAAACATATATTCCATTTATTAGACTAAACCTTTTTGGTAGAAACCATGGTTATCAAATCTCCTATGTTTATTACGAATATGAAAGAGCTATAAATAATAAAGAATGGCTATATATAGGAAATACAGGAACTACACATGAAATAAGTCTTATAATTCATTTGTGGGGTGGAAAGGGTGCTGCTGAATGTATTGAGTACGGTGTTATTAAAAATAATGGACTATTTCAGGATTTAAGAAATAATGGAATGCTCAGACAATAAAAAAACCGAGTCATTAAACTCGGCTTTTTTATTTTTTAAAAAAAAAGTTAATTACACTTTTTCATCTCTTCCTCAACTACTTCCCAAAACTTTTTAGCAACATCGCTATCTTTAGGCTCATCATAGCTTCCATATTTACCTTCAAGACTCTTAACCTTTTTTTCACATTTTTCATCTAGTTCTTCAGCTTCTTTTTGTAATTTCTCATTGGTAGGGTCTTCAATTGCCTTTCTCTGCAATTCCATAAGTCCACAAGCACATTCATCAACTATTTTTTTAGCCTCAGACTCTGGAGTAATAACTTTTTCTTTCTTTTTGTCATCTTCATTACCGCAGGATACTAAAAGTAATGAAACACACAAAAAAGCTACTAAAATTGTCATTAATTTTTTCATTTTTATTTAATTTTTTAATTTTTCTTACTCATATGGCTTTTCAGAATACGCCCCGTTTATTTAAATGGTTACTAGACTCCATTTTTTGATAAATAAAAAAAACCGAGTATTAACTCGGTTTTTTAAAAGAATCAAAATACGATTACTCACATTTTTTCATTTCCTCTTTAAGAGCCTCTAAGTATTTCTTAGCATCCTCACTTTCTTCATCTTTGTACTTACCGTCAAGTTCTTCACTAATTTTTTTACATTTTTCTTCAAGTTTTTCTAAATCCTTTGTTAGGTCTTCTACCTCAGATTCGTCCTTAGCTTCGGCCATTTTTTTCCCAATTTCTGCGGCATCACACACACACTCCGCTGCTTTTTTAGCATCAGCTTCTGGACCACCACAAGAGGTTAATACAAGAGAAGCAAATAAAAACACTCCAAGAATTGTCATTAATTTTTTCATTTTTAATTTAATTTTAATTTATCTTACTCTTATGGCTTTTCAGAAAACGCCCCGTTTTTAATGGTTTCTGGACTCCATTTAAATATAAATCTTAGTCACAATTATCGTCAATATAATCGTCTTTTGCATCCTCAAAATCTTCTAGCCAGTCAGCTCTATCATCCTCATCTTCAATAGCACTATATGATCTAAGTTTTAATTTCTCATACTTCATATTTAATTTCATATTTTTAATATAAAGTTTCTGTATTTTTTTACCTATTTCAAATTCTTCTTTTCTCAATTCAGCAATTTCTAATCTATCATCGTCATCATCCCAATCTAAATCATAAATATCCTCCTGAATATCTGATATATCATCTTCCAAGTCTTCAATTTCTTCTCGTATTTCCTCAGACTCACAAACAATTTTACCTGCTTTAATACCATTTTTTTCCGGGTCATCTGTACCACATGATGTTAAAATAAATATGGAAGCAATTAAAAAATAAAATATGTTCTTATTATTTGTCATTTTTTTTGTTTCAAATATACATTTTTATTTATTTTATGAAATAATACTTAAGGCTAATTATCAACATATCACAGTAATAAAAATTTATACGTGTTTTCTAGTATAAAAAAATGAATCATTTTTTCGTATAATTGCATGAACAAAAAAATTAAAAACAGTTAGATGAATATTAGCAATATATTAAATAAAATAAAGATATTCTTTAGTAATAAAAAGAAAGTTTTGATTTTATCACTATCAACAACTGTTTGTTTATCTGTTTATCTTTATTTTTATTTGATTGCAAGCCCGCATAACTTAAAAGTCATACCAAAAGAAGCAAGGGCCATTGTAGTTATTGATCCAGTATCTATTTTCAAAAAAGGTAATTTTTATGAGATTTTAGAAATAAAAGGGATTAAAAATATTAAAGATAAAAGTGAAGAAAATGAAATAGCAAAAAAATTACAAAAGGATATAAACTATACAGGTATTGATATTACATCAGATATTTTCGGCTTTCTTTTGGTTGATAATGACCAAGAAGTATATAGTTGTTTATCTATTTCTATTAAATGTGCAGATAATTTTGAAAATAGTTTTGACTATCTTTTGAATGAGATGCCAGATATATTTCACATTAAAAGCGATAAAAGTTTAAAATTCAAAATCAAAAAAGAAAAAAAATTTAAGTATGCAATTTCAAATAATAATAATAATAATAATATCGCTGTTGCATGGGATAATAAAAAAGCTATAATCATCCGCCCACTTTTTGAAAACAAATTTTTAAAGAAAAAAGTTATTAAATTAATGCAACTAAAAGAAGATGATCAAATTACAAATTCAAAAGAATTCAACTCTTTCTATGCTAATAAAAAAGAGATTAGCTTATGGTTATCTACTGAACACATTAAGAAAAATATAATTTCAAAAGATGGGCCAATACAAAAGTTAATTAGTGACTATAATGAAATCAAATATGAAGAATTTGATAATAAAACATTAGAATCATTAAAAATTTATGAAGATAAATTTACCACTTTAATTAAAAATAGCGTACAAAACAATTACATATCTATTTTCTTGTCCTTTGAAGATAGCTATATTTCATTGAAGGTATCTTCTAAATTAAATTCAAACATGCAAGATTTAATTAGTGATTTGAACATATTACATAAAAAATTTAATGGTAAATTATTAGACTATTTTACTGAAAAAAATATTTTTCTTACCACCACTTCTTTAGATCAAAAAAAATATTTAGCTTTTATTGATAATTTTTATAACTTTTTAGAAGAATTAGAGCCCGATATTAAAACGTTATTACCATTTTCACCAAATACTGAAATACTTGAAGCATTTAATGAAAGTATTGTTTTTACGTTTCATGGGCTTAACAATATAAAGATCAGAAAAAGAGACTATAAAAATGATAAGTATTACTTCACAGAAGATGGGTTTGACTATCATGAAGCCTATAAATTTGAAAATATAAAATCAATATTATTTAGCTCTGCATTAGATATTAATGATAAAGATAAAATTTTAAACTATCTTGACACAAGTAGTACAAACTTAGAATATAAAAATAGTTATTACACACAATATATATTAAATGAAATACCTATTTATTTTAATATTAATGAAAACAACATACTTTTTATAACTAATGATACATCAAAAATTCTTCAATTTGTTTCTGGAAAAGAAATAAATTTTAATGAAAGTCTTAGCAACTCAAAAACAACTAAAAACATAAAAAATAATTTTATTTATGGTAAATTAGATATATCTAAATCTTTTGATATAATTAAAAAATACTTAAGCTTAAGTATTAATGAACAAATCAAACAAATTGAACAAGAATTTTATTCTTTTAATAGTTATGAAGATTTAAATAAAAAACAAAATCTTGAAAACAAACTAAAACAATTAAAGAAAATAAAGGAATCATTAGATTTTTTAGATACAGAAATAAATAATTTTGCAAAAAAAATTGGAAGTAGTATAGAATATGAATATAGTGATATTAATACATTTGAAATTAAGTTCCACACACCTAATAATGGGAAAAATAGTTTAAATAACTTATCACTTGCAATAGTAGAAGCATTTATATACTCTTACACCTTTAAGTCAATTATGAATTAAAACTTTTTATAAACTAAAAAAAAAAAAATGGAAAAAATTAAGCAGTTTTTTAACTTTAAAAACATGTCCAAAAAGAAAAAACTAATTCTTTTTGGATCCTTATCTGCAATAATTGCTATTGCATTAGTCTTTACTTTAACAGGTTCAAGTTCTGATGGAATGAAAGTTATTCCTAAGAATACTGTAGGAGTTGCAATTATTGACCTTGGAGCATTATACAAAAAAGCAGATATTGATGAATTGAGAGAATTAGATCTTGTGCAGGATGCTATAAAATTATTAGAAAATAACATTGATGATGATAAAATCATTGATATTATAAATGACCCAAATGAGTGCGGTATTGATGTAAAATCTGAATTGTATATATTTTCATCATTAGACATGAATAGACAATTTGTATGTGCGTCAATTGGAATGGATGATATTAAAAAATTTGAAGACATTATTGATGAATATAAAAAAGAAGTAGGTATTGATGAGATAGAGGAAAATAATGATGAAAAATATAATTATGTTATACTTGATGATGAAGTTGGTTTTGCATGGGACAAAGAAGTATTATTATTAGTTTCAAAGGTAAATGATGATGAATCATCTATAGATTTTGATATGCCAAGACCAGAAGAGCCAAGATACCCATCTTCCCCATCATTATCATACGATGAAAGAACAGTAGATCGATATGACGACTACGATGACTATATATATAGGGTTTACTATGAAGATTTTGATGAAGAGGAATTTTATGAAATAAAAAGAGCCATAGAGAGAAAACAAAATGCATATGAAAATGAAATAGATAATTATGAAAAGGAAATGATGAATTATGATGCCAAAGTGGACGAATATTGGAAAGCAAGAGAGAAAGCACTAAGCAAGCCATTAATAAAAGAAATTGAAAGATTAATGACACTAGATTCGGATGAAAAAATTACAAAAAATTCAAGCTTCAAAGATTTTTATTCTAACAAAACAGATGTTTGCTTATGGGCATCTACTGATTTTGCTGAAGATATGATTCCTGAAGCAATGTTATCTATGGGATTAAAACAAATAAATAAAGAACTCAAAAATAAAAAAATTGACAATGAACTTTCAGCAGATGATATATATGATAATAGTGTACAACTATTTTTTGATTTTGGAGATGGAGATATAAGTCTAAAAACCGGTGTGTATATAAATAAGAATGTAAGAGATTTAATTGAAGAAATTACTGGAATAGATCCAAAAGAACTCTCACTTGAATTAATTTTAACATTTGATAATAGCGGTGCAAATAGCTTAAATGCAATATTAATGTCTGTTTATAATATAGCTAATAAAATAGGAGAAGAAATGATGAAAGACATATTTGAAGAGGCTGTCGAGGAATTCAGTTACAATAACCATCAAAATAATAAAGAAATTAAATTTATTGAAAATTAGTGATTATTTATCTAAATAACATTAAACCAACATATATGTCAGAGTCAGAAATATCCGACTCTGACATATATTTAAAAGAAACTATTAGGCTAGAAAGTAATAACAACTATCTTTTCAAAGCTAATTCAGGAAACGGAAAATCTTCAATACTTAATTTTATTTATCAATGCAATCAAAACTATAATGGCTCAATAATATATGATGGTATTGAATATAAAAATAGCATTGATATTAGAAACAATTATATTTCATATGTTTTTCAAGATTTTAAACTTTTTAATAATTTAAGCGTATGGGATAATATTAAAATCAAAAATAATTTAACCTCTCATAAAACTGATAATGAAATATCTAAGCTATTAAAAGAAATTGGCTTACATGAAAAAAAGAACTCTTTAATTAAAGAATTATCAATTGGGCAAAGGCAAAGAACAGCTATAGTAAGAGCACTTTGCCAACCATTTAAATTTCTATTACTAGATGAGCCATTTAGTAATCTTGATGAAGATAATATTTCAATTATCACTGAAATATTAAATAAAGAATTAAAAAATCAGAAAGCAGGACTTATTGTAACTACTTTAAATAATGAATACCTTTTCAGTTACAATAAAAAATTTAATTTATAAGATGCTTTGGAAGTTACAAATTAAAACCTTTTTACCATTGCAACTCATTGGTTATGCAATCACATTATGTATAGGTGTTATTATTATTTTAACAACATATAATATCTATAAAGACATACAACCATTATTAAAAAAGGAAACAGATGTTTTTGGAAATAATGGAGTAGTTATTAGTAAAGAGATAAGCGATGTTTCTAGTGTTTTCGGTGGATTAAATTCAATGAAAGGAAATAATGTAGATAGAAGTAGTATTTATTTCACAAATGAAGAAATTAGTATTTTTAAAAAACAATCATTTGTAGAAAATATTAGTTTTTTCAATACTGCTTCTGGTTTTAATATCTATTTATATATTAATGAATTAGGGATACATACTGATATATTTTTTGAAAGTATTCCAGACAAATATTTAGGCACAATTAATGATAATGATCTTTGGAAATGGGACGAAAAAGAAAAATTTATACCTATTGTAATACCTAAAGATTATCTAAAAATCCTTAATCTAGGATACGCTGAATCAAGAAAATCTAGTGGAATCCCATTACTTTCATATAATGCTGTTAAATGGATGAAAGGAGAAATATTAATTAAATCAAAAATAGGAAAAGAAAAATTCACTTGTCAAATTGTAGGTTTTACAGAAAAGGTTAACTCTATATTAGTCCCTAATGACTTTTTAATTTGGGCAAATAAAAATTATGGTGACGGAAAAAAATCTAAGCCAAATAAACTGATTGTAGAATTCAATAACTCAAATAGTCCGGAAATTATAAAGTACTTAAAAGAAAATAAATATGAAATAAATAAAAGAGATATTGAGTTTAATAAATTGATTAACATATTTCGTGTCGCTTTTTTTCTAATTTTTATAATCGCAACAGTAATTATAAGCTTATCAATATCTTTTGTTTTATTGAGTGTTAATTTAATCTTTCAAAAAAATAAGACTGTATTAATTAACTTGTATAACATAGGATATAATTTACAAAAAATATCTTTATTATATAAAATTATAATTAGTGGAATTAC
Source organism: Flavobacteriales bacterium (assembly GCA_002711125.1). Lineage (GTDB taxonomy): Bacteria > Bacteroidota > Bacteroidia > Flavobacteriales > BACL11. Next base: position 221,260 of record PAHN01000007.1, on the reverse strand, counting down.
ATTTATTTCAATTTCAATCGCACTAATAATTAGTAATTTTATTAGAGAAGTTTACAGACAAAATTTAAGCACATTATTTGAAATAAATTTAGAAAAGAATAATATATATATTGCAACTCTAGCAATAACAATACTGTTTATTCTATTAATAAATATTTTTATTAAAAAGAAAATAAATAATATTATATCAAATTAAAAAAAGACCATAAAGATGGTCTTTTTTTTGTAGCGTGAGGCAGATTTGAACTGCCGACCTCAGGGTTATGAATCCTGCGCTCTAACCAACTGAGCTACCACGCCATTTTTCAGCTGCAAATATATTCTTTTAAGTTATTATAATTTCCATTTTTATAATAATTTAACTTCTACCCTTTTCATTTAAAAAATTTGTTTTATGCTTTAAAGTTCTTAGAATAAGAACTGATATAATTATTATTATAAAAAAATACAAACTACTATCTTCAAGAAACCAAAAACCATAAATAAAATAGTTTCTAAAAAATTCAATATAAATAAAACCAATTACTGCAGATAAAATACTTGAGTATTCTCTTCTTAATATACTTATAAAAGAAAAAGAGACTTTTGATTTTTGATAATTTAATGATAAAGGAAAGAAAGCAGATATTGAACTAGACCAACTTACATAATGCTCACCAAACTTACGTTCTAAAAATCGTTCTTCTGCAAACATAATTCTTTCATAATAAAGCCAAAATAACAAGGACATTATAATTATAAAATAAAAATTAAAAGTTGATATAGATATTCCTAACCAAATTAAATAATTACCTAAATATAATGGGTGTCTTATTAAAGAGTAAATTCCAGTCGAATTCAACTCTTCTGCAATCTGCTCTTTTGTATTTCTTCCACTAGTTCCTTTAGGAGTAGTGCCAATCGTGTAAAATCTAATAAAAAAACCAATACAGCTAATAAAATATGCAAAAAACAAAAATAAACTATTAATTTTTCTATCAACAAATGTATAATCAGTAAAATACATAAAAGGCAAGGCGATTAAAAATAAAATTACGGGAAATTGCCCTCTGTACTTAAACAAAAAGTTTCCTTGTTCTTCAAATGATTTTAATAACATAAGAGAGTTTAAAAAATTAATATTTGCAAAGTTATTAAAACTTATTTCCTATTCAATGATTGACAAAAATGATTTTACATAAAATAAATTTATCATTTATATAAATAGTAAATTTAATATCTTTACAAAAACCTATTTAGCTATACAAATATCAATGATTAATATAGTAATAAAATGTACTAAGATTCTATTTTTATGAAGAAGCTACATTTACTTTTGATAAAATCATTTATTGGACCATTTTTATTAACCTTCATAATAACTGTCTTCTTGTTGTTAATGCAGTTTTTATGGAAATATATAGATGATCTTGTTGGTAAGGGTTTAGAGTTTAATAATATAGCAGAATTACTATTTTATGCATCAGCAAGATTTGTACCTATAGCACTTCCTATGTCAATATTACTTTCATCTGTTTTGGTATTTGGTAGATTAGGAGAACAATATGAATTAACCGCATTAAAGTCGGCTGGAATTTCACTTTTCAAAATAATGACCCCTTGCTTATTTCTGTCATTATTTTTAGCTGGAGGATCATACATGTTTTCAAATTACATTATGCCTATTGCAAATTTAGAAAATGCAACTAAAATATATGAAATACAAAAAAAGAAACCCACTATTAACATTAAAGAAGGAGTTTTTTACGACGATATTAATGATTTCTATATTAAAGTAGGTGAAAAATCCGAAAATGGTAATAAATTGAAAGATATTCTTATCTACAACAAAACAAATTCTTTTGAAAATAATCATGTTATTACAGCTAAGGAAGGGATAATGCAATTAACAAATGATGAAAAATTTTTAGAAATAATTTTATTTGATGGACACTCATATCTTGAAGTAATAGATCGTAATAGTAATAATAATGAATTTAGAAGAACCAGTTTTAAAAAAAATTTAGTTAGAATTAATCTTGAAATACTAAATACATCAGTTAATCCTGATGATTTATACAAAGGACACTATGCAATGCTTAATAATTTTCAATTATCAAACACAATTGATTCTTTATTAGAACTAAATTTAATAAAAACACAAACATTTAAAAATAGAATTATTAATGAATATTTTATAGAAAAAGATACAAGTAATAATTTAAATATTAAAGAAAAGAAAATATTAAATATAAATTTTGTAAAACAAAAATATAATATTGCAATAAACCAAGTTAGATCTCTTAAATCAATAGTAAGATCGAAAAAAAATAACATAAATTATAAAACATTAATAATTGCAAGGCATCAAATAGAGTGGCACAGAAAAATTAGTCTTGCAGTTGCATGCATTATCTTTTTCTTAATTGGCGCTCCTTTAGGGTCAATCATAAGAAAAGGAGGATTTGGGATTCCAGTATTAATATCTACTTTATTTTTTGTATGCTATCATATTATTAACATGATAGGTGAAAAGTCTGCAAGAGAATTAACTCTTAAACCATACGAAGGAATGTGGTTAGCTAATATAATATGTATTCCAATAGCAATAATATTAATATTAAAGGCAAAAAATAATATTCAAATTATTGATCTAACAAGATTAAGATTATTTTTAAATAGAATTATTTATTTTAAAAGAAAATAATATAAATATGGTAATTTTGCACTTCATAAAAAAATAATAATGAACTTTAATACAATAGAAGAAGCTATTTCAGATATTAAAAAAGGAAAAGTCGTTATAGTAATTGATGACAAGAATAGAGAGAATGAGGGGGACTTTGTAGCTGCAGCTGAAATGGTGACTCCTGAAATGATTAATTTTATGGCTACTCATGGAAAAGGACTGATATGTACTCCACTACTTGAAGAAAGATGTAATGAGCTTGACCTAGAATTGATGATCGGAAAAAACACAGCATTACATGAAACGCCATTTACAGTATCTGTAGATTTAATAGGAGAAGGATGCACCACAGGAATTTCTGCATATGATAGAGCACAAACTATTAAGGCTCTAACTAATTCTAAAATTAAAGCTAATGATTTTGGTAGGCCTGGACATATATTCCCACTAAAAGCTAGAAAAGGTGGTGTTCTAAGAAGAGCAGGTCACACAGAAGCTGCAATTGATCTTGCGCGTTTAAGCGGCTTATATCCTGCAGGAGTTATAGTTGAAATTTTAAATGAAGATGGAAGTATGGCAAGAGCACCAGAATTATTCAAGATTGCCAAAAAGTTTGATTTAAAATTTATTACAATTCAAGACTTAATTAAATATAGATTAAAACACTCAACTCTTATTAAAAAAGAAGCTGAAGTAGATTTACCAACAGAATACGGTAATTTCAAAATGATTGCCTTTCGACAAACAACAAATAACCAATTACATCTAGCAATATTTAAAGGTAAGTGGTCAAAAGATGATGAAGTGTTAATAAGAGTTCATTCTTCATGTATCACAGGAGATATTTTTGGTAGCTGTAGATGTGATTGTGGGCCACAATTACATCAATCATTAAGACAAATAAATCAAAATAAACAGGGTATAGTAATTTATATGAATCAAGAAGGTAGAGGTATTGGCCTGCTTAATAAACTAAAAGCATATGAACTACAAGAAAAAGGTATGGATACCGTAGAGGCTAATCTACATCTTGGATTTAAAGCAGACCATAGAGATTATGGAATAGGTGCACAAATTATAAGAGCAATGGGGGTTTCAAAAATTCAACTTCTAACAAATAATCCAAAAAAAAGAATAGGACTAAATGGATATGGGATTGAAATTACTAAAACTGTTGCTATAGAGATTAAGGAGAATAAATTCAACTCTAAATATCTTAGAACAAAAAGGGATAAAATGGGACATAATTTAAAGCATTTAAATGAGGAAAGAAGCGATAATTTTAGCAATTGAATCTTCGTGTGATGACACATCAGCTGCAATACTAAAAGGGAGAAAAGTTTTATCAAACGAAATAGCAAATCAACATATACATTCTTTATACGGCGGTGTTGTTCCTGAAATTGCATCAAGAGAGCATCAAAAAAATATTATTCCTGTTGTTGATGTTGCAATAAAAAAAGCAGGTATTAATAAAAGAGAGATTGATGCAGTTGCTTTTACTAAAGGTCCTGGTTTACTTGGATCACTATTAGTTGGAAATTCATTTGCAAAATCATTTGCCATGGGTATGGATATTCCAATTATAGCAGTCAATCACATGAAAGCACATATACTTGCACATTTTATAGATGAAGGAAATCCCCTACCTAAATTCCCTTTTTTATGTCTTACTGTTTCTGGAGGACATACTCAAATTGTTCAAGTAAACTCAATTAATGAAATGAAGATTATAGGAACTACACTTGATGATGCAGCTGGAGAGGCTTTTGATAAATCTGCTAAAATTTTAAAATTAGATTATCCCGGAGGACCATTAATAGACAAGTATTCTAAATCAGGTGATATTAATGCATTTAAGTTTGGTAAACCAAAAGTTAAAAATCTTGATTTTAGTTTTAGTGGCTTAAAAACATCAATATTATATAAGATTAATCATGAAGTTAAAAAAAATACAAATTTTATTGAGGAAAATTTGAATAACCTCTGCGCTTCGATACAACATAGTATTATTAATATTTTATTAGAAAAATTACAAAAAGCTATTGAACAAACAAAAATAACTCAAATTGCAATAGCTGGAGGAGTTTCAGCAAATTCATATTTAAGAAAGGAACTACAATATTTAGCAGATAAAAATAAATACCATATATATATACCTAAATTTGAATATTGTACAGATAATGCAGCAATGATTGGTATAGCAGGATATTTTAAGTATCTAAAAAAAGATTTTTCTAAACAAGATGAAATAAGTACTGCATCTCTAGCTTTCTAATTCTTTTATTAAATCATTGATAAAAAAAGAAGTGGTAACTAATGCTTCATTTAAACTTACTGGGAATTCTTTTAAATTATAAGGATGGGAAGCTCCAAAAACATGATTTGCAGATTTAATAATATGTGTTCTAGTATTTGAATTCCATTTATTCATATTAAATGCAGATTTTACAGAAACAGTAGAATCTAAATCACCATGAATATGTAAATGAGAAGTTGTTATACTCTCTAGTGCTGCTCTTAAATTTAATCTATCTTTATTTTTTAAACAATCTTCATAAAACTGATAATATAAAGGCATATATTGATTTGTTCTACCATTATACACGTAAGTAACTCCCTTGTCTTTCCATTCATTCACCTTATCACTTAAAATTACTTTAGATAATAAATCAGATGGTGAGGCCCAACTTATGACAGCAGATATTCGTTCATCTTCCGATGCCTTTAAAATTGAAATAGCCCCTCCTCTACTATGTCCAAGTAAAAAAAATAATGGTTTATTAAAATTAGATTTTTTATCATCAGAAAGAGAACACTTAAATTTGCGTTCTACAAAATCTATAACTAAGCCTAAATCATCTAATTCTTTAGAAAAATTATTATTGCCAAAAGCATCTAAATCAACAAAGTTTAATGCATCATCTACACTTGTTCCATTATGAGAAAAATTAAATTTAACAAAGATATAACCTAAACTAGCAAAATATTTTGCGATTTCATTAAATGGTCCCCAATCTTTAAAACCTTTAAAACCATGAGAAAAAATAATTATTTTTTTATAATCGTTAGTATACTGTAAATGATTTGGATAAGTTATATCAATAGAAATGAGTTTATCATCAGAACCAGAAATTATTTCTTGACTTTTATTAAATAAAGAAGATGTAACCGAATCCATTAATGAGAAAATTACGCTAAAACTTCGGCAACCTTATCTGCAGCTTCTTGTAATAAAATAACTGATTCTACTTCAAGTCCACTTTTTTCAATTAATTTCTTTGCTTCAATAGCATTAGTTCCTTGTAATCTTACAATTAAAGGAATATCAATATTTCCTATATTATTGTATGCATCAACTATTCCTTGAGCTACTCTGTCGCATCTAACAATACCGCCAAAAATATTTATTAAAATTGCTTTAACTGAAGAATCTTTTAATATAATTCTAAACGCTTGTTCTACTCTCTTAGCATCTGCAGTACCTCCAACATCAAGAAAATTTGCTGGATTTCCTCCAGCCATTTTAATTATATCCATTGTTGCCATTGCTAGTCCAGCACCATTGACCATACAACCTACATCACCATCAAGCTTAATAAAATTCAGTCCATATTCGCCTGCTTCTACTTCAGTTGGATCTTCTTCTCTTTTATCTCTTAGATTTAGAAAATCAGGATGTCTATATAATGAATTTTCGTCAATGGTAACTTTTGAATCAACAGCCATTACCTTTTCATCAGATGTTTTTAAAACAGGATTAATTTCAAATAAAGATGCGTCTATTTCATCATATGCTTTATATAAAGCAGAAACAAATTTAACCATTTCTTTAAAAGCCTTTCCTTTCAAACCTAAATTAAATGCAATTTTACGACATTGAAATGAGGTTAGTCCAACTTTTGGATCAACTTGTTCATGAAAAATTAAATGAGGTGTTTTTTCAGCAACCATTTCTATATCCATTCCACCTTCTGTTGAATACATAATCATATTCTTACCCGTTGACCTATTTAAAAGTACTGACATATAAAACTCAGCAGTTTCATTTTCACCAGGATAATAAACATCTTCAGCCACTAATACTTGATGAACTGTCTTTCCTTCTTTAGAGGTTTGAGGTGTAACAAGTTTCATGCCAATCATCTCATTAGTAATATTTCTTACATCATCTAAACTTTTTGCTAATTTAACTCCTCCACCTTTTCCTCTTCCTCCAGCATGCACTTGAGCTTTGATTACCCACCAGTTAGTTCCAGTTTGAGAATGTAATTCCTTTGCAGCTTTTAGAGCTTCATCAGAAGAAGAAGCAACAATACCTTTTTGAACTCTAACACCAAAACTATTTAGCAATTCTTTTCCTTGATATTCATGTAAATTCATTTCGTTTATTTTAATTTCAGCAAAATTAAATGATTGATTGAAATAAACAACTTCTATTTGAATTAAATTATATCTTTGTTTAACAAATATATCTAATGAAAATCAGAACGATAATCATCATATTTATATTATTCCCATTTGTTTCATTTTGTCAATTTGAGTCTAAAAAAACATATGTAATTAATAGGGTTTTTGAATCTCCAGTTATTGACGGTATTGTTAATGATAAAGTTTGGGAAGAAATAACAATAGCAAATAATTTTACTCAAATAACACCAAAAAATGGAGAAAAAGAAAGAGCAAATCAAAAAACTGAAGTGAAAATTTGCTACGATTCTAAAAATATATATTTTGCTGTAACAATGTATGATAATGCTTCAGATAGTATTTTAAAAGAATTATCGCAAAGAGATGAAGACAATAAAAATTTTGACGCCTTTGGGATTTTTATTGATCCATTTAATGATGGGCAAGTTGAATATAATTTTATGGTTACAGCTGCTGGAGTTCAAATAGATAGAAAGTTTTCAAAATCTGGAATAGATAAGAACTGGAACGCTGTATGGAAATCAGTAGTCAAAATTAATTCAATTGGTTGGGTTGCTGAATTTGCTATTCCATTTTCTCAGTTAAGATTTTCTGAAAAAAATGATATATGGGCATTAAACATGGCAAGGACTATAAGAAGATATAGGGAGGACTATAGTTGGAATCCAATTAATGTAAAATTTACAGACTTTGCTTTGCAAGCAGGAATATTAAAAGGAATTAAAAATATTACACCTCCTACTAGATTATCTTTTATGCCTTATGCATCTATGTATGTAGATAATTTCGCAGGAGAAACGACATATCCTTATAATTATGGAATGGATCTTAAATACGGTTTAAATAAAAGCTTCACTCTCGACATGACTCTAATACCTGACTTTGGTCAAACTGTATCTGATGCCATGGTTTTAAACCTAACACCATTTGAAGTTAAATACGAAGAGAATAGACAATTTTTTAATGAAGGAACTGAACTATTTAGTAAAGGTGAAGATATGTTTTATAGTAGAAGACTAGAGGATAATTTATTAAATGCATCAAAAATAACTGGAAGAACAGAAAATGGTTTAGGAATTGCTATTTTAAATGCTGTTACAAATAAAACAGATACAGACCCACTAACTAACTATAANGCTATGATCTTTGATCAATCTCTTGGTAATGNCTCTTCAGTAAGTTTAATGAATACACATATGNTTAAAAATGGAAGCAATAAAGATGCTAATGTAACTGGAGCTTTTGCTCGNATTAANAATAAAGAAAATACTCATGTTTATGTTGGAAAATTAAAAATGAGTCAGGAGTTTGAAAAAGGAAAAATAANAAGAGGATTTTCAGGAATGTTGGCAGTTGGNAAAACAAATGGAAACTACNGATATGATGTATATTCTATTTTTGAAGATGACANATATAATCCAAATGANCTAGGNTTCTTGTATTCTAATAATGAAATAAAAAATGGANTATCATTAAGNTATAATCAACTTACTGAGAGTAAGCGTTTTATAGATTTAGAAACAGAAATTGAAATTGAACATAAAAGCCTATTTACTGATCAAAAATTTGTTAACTTGGAATTAGAATTTGANCAAAAAGCNACATTAAAAAATTATACAACAATCTTTCTTAGAGCTAATATAAATCCATACGAANAAAATGATTTTTATGAGACAAGAACTAATGACCTATTANATCCANTAAAAAGATCAAAATCANTATATTTAGGAGGATGGATTTCTACTGATTANAGGAAAAAAATTGCNTTAGATTTTGGAGGAGGNTATAGCTTAAAACCATTATATGAAGGATATTTATACNGATGGAGAATNGCGCCAAGATTTAGATTAAATGATAAAATATCAATGAGATATATANTATCTATTAAAAAAGANTACAACGACATTGGTTTTATTACTTANGATACTCTTCCATTATTNATTGAACCACCTAAAATAGATTATATTTTTGCAAAAAGAAATACAAATATGATAACAAANGTATTTAGTCTNAATTATATNTTAAACAACAAAATGGACTTATCAATTAAGGTTCGTTATCATTTAGATCAAGTTAGAAATATTGAATATAATAAATTAGATGACAATGGTTATCTTNACGAAAGTCAATATGTCGGTAATTATGANATAAATTATTCAACATGGACTTCAGATATTGTATTTAANTGGTGGTTTTCTCCAGGAAGTNANTTAAGCTTAGTATGGAAAAATGGCATTGATAATACAGAAAACTATATNACTAATCATTGGATTGANAACTTAAATAATTCATTTAAANTAGAACAACAAAATAGTATTTCTCTTAAAATTATTTATTATTTAGATTACCTTTACTTTAAAAATGATAAAAGCTAAAAATATAAATTTTTCTTACGNTAACATTCAAGTGTTGAAANATATTAATTTAGAGATTAAAGAAGGTGAATTTATCTCAATTGTNGGNTCTTCTGGAGCAGGAAAAACAACTTTATTGAATCTTTTAGGCACTTTACAAAAAGTACAAAAGGGGTCGATAATAATTAATAACCAAGATATAAATAAACTTACTGCAAATCAATTATCAAAATTGAGAAATAAGTATATTGGATTTNTTTTTCAATTTCATAATTTNTTAGCTGAATTTACTGTACTTGAAAATGTATGTTTACCAGCCTTAACTGATGGAAAAAACAAAAAAAATATTAAAGATAAAGCAAAAGAAATACTTGAAANCTTAAACATGAGTAATAAACTAAATCAAAAACCAAATGAACTTTCTGGAGGNGAACAGCAAAGAGTAGCTGTAGCAAGATCTTTAATTAATTCTCCTTCAATTCTTTTAGCTGATGAGCCATCAGGAAATCTTGATTCAAAAAATGCAGAAGATTTACATAATATTCTTTTAAAATTAAATAAAGAAAAAAAACAAACTATAATAGTAATAACTCATAANAATGATTTAGCTAAACTTGCCGATAGAGTCATAAAAATTGAAGANGGTAAAATTATTTAAATAAAANAATTAAAATATTATTAAAANAACTAATTTTGCNCTTTGATGATTTTTCAAAACCCAAAAGTGCTTTATGCGTTATTCGCNATTGCTATCCCAATTATTATTCACTTATTTAATCTACAAAAAGAAAAAAAAGTATANTTCAGTAGTATTAGATTTTTAAAAGAAATNAAANAAAAAAATAAACAAAGAGCTAAACTAAAAAACATATTAATACTTTTAAGTAGAATCTTTGCTATTAGTTTTTTAATTTTTGCATTTGCCAAGCCTTATATACCCATAGAAAAGCAACACNTTACTAAAAACATCTTCATATATATTGATAATTCATTAAGTATGGATATTGATTTTGGAAATGGNAACCTTCTTGAAATAGCTAAAAATAATGCTAAGNAAATAATAAAGTCATATCCAGATTATTATAACTTTTATATAGCAACNAATGATTTTGACAAAAAACATAATACTAAATACAATAAAGAAGATATATTTTTACAAATTGATAATATTAATCCNACATATAAACAAAAAAAATTCAAAGATATCATNGAGAGAATAAATCTCATAGAAAAAAATAAATATCATTTATATTATATTTCAGATTTACAAGAAACAACATTTAAATTTGATAANANCACTAAACAAGATCTNATCAATCAAGTTACATTTATACATTTAAAAAATATAAATCTATCAAATATTAGTATTGACAGTTTGTTTATTGAAGAACCTGTTTTAAAAAATCAAAATAAAATAAATCTTAGNATTAAAATTAGNAATCCAAGTAATAATAAAATTATTAATGAGCCNTTATTTCTATATNTTAATAATAANCAAAAATCTCAACAATACATTACTCTTTCACCCAATGAAAAAAAAGAAGTAATATTCGATTTTATAGATAATAAGGAGATAATAAGTGGTGATATAAGAAGTCAAGACGTGCCAATTACATTTGATAATAAATTATTTTTTACAGTCAATAAATTAGATAAAGTTAATGTATCAATCATAAACACTATAAACAAAAAAAATAGTTTTCGTAATTTATTCAAAAATGATACAAGTATGTTTTTATTTAATGAATATGAATTAGAAAAGATTGATTATAATTCACTATTAATTCAAAATTTAATTATTCTTAATGAAATAGAGAAAATACCAAGTGGGTTATTAAGCACGTTATTAAAGTTTTTAGATAATGGTGGAAGCTTATTAATTGTACCTCCATATGATTTAGTAGATCTTAAAGAATATAACAACTTACTAAATAACTTAAATATAAATTACATAAAAAAAAGCACAACTAATAATCTAAAAATTAATAATTTTATTTTGGAAAATGATTTTTATGCAAATGTATTTACAAATAATGATTTAGAAAAGATTGAATTTCCTTTTAGCAAAAAACATTACGAAATCAGCAAGAAAATTCCATATTCTGAAATAATTAATCTAGCAAATAAAGATCCATTTTTGATTAATTATAATTTAACAAAAGGGAAAATTTTTCAATTTATTAGCCCATTAAATAGTGAATACAATAATTTTACAGAGCATGCATTATTTGTACCATCATTAATCAATATAGCAACTTCTTCATGTAAATTAACACCTCCTTACTATACGCTTAATGAAACAAAACATATCCAATCAAAAAAGAAACTAAACAATATTAAATTTAGTAGAATAGTTGGTAATAATATTGATATTATACCAACAATTTTAAATAAAAATGGAAACACATTAATCAATCATAATAATCAAATAACACAACCAGGAATATATAGCGTATATTTTAACAATAAAGTTGAAGAAAAAATAGCCTTTAATATAAATTCATCAGAAAATAAAATAAAAACAATGGATTCTGAAAAATTAAAAATTAATAAAAATTTATCTGTTATAGATTCAGACTTTGAACTTTCTGAAAATATTATGAAAAATATTGATGGAAAACAATACTGGAAATATGCATTATTACTTTCTCTTTTGTTTTTTGCTATCGAAATATTATTTATTAAAAAACTTAGAACATGAAAATACTAATTAAATCTGCAATAATAATAGATTCTCAAAGTAAACATCATTTGAAAAAAATGGATATTCTTATAGAAAATGGAATCATTAAAAAAATTAAAAAATCAATCGAAATAGATCCGACTAATAAGAAAAATAATAGTATCATAATTTACAAAGCTAAAGACCTTCATGTATCTCCAGGATGGTTCGACATTCATGTAAACTTTTGTGAACCTGGATATGAACAAAAAGAAACAATTTTAACAGGTTGTAATGCAGCTATTAAAGGTGGATTTACTGGTGTTATGTTAATGCCTAATACAAAACCATGCATTGATAATAAAGGAATTATAGAATTTATTAAAAATTCATCTAAAAAAAATATAATTGATATTCATGTTGCCGGAAATATTNCTAAAAACTGTGAGGGAAAAGANATTGTGGAAATGTATGATATGCATAAATCTGGATGTAGCACATTTACAGATGANAAAAANTCAATAATAAGAAATGATGTNATGAAAATTGCTATGNTATACTCNAAAGATGCNAATTTTTTAATTATGAATCATCCAAGTGATTCAAGCTTATCTAAAGGCCATATGCATGAAGGTGAAATAAGTACAAAGTTAGGTCTAAANGGAATTCCATCAATAGCTGAAGAAATTATGGTGGATAGAGATCTTAATTTATGTAAATATACNAACAGCAGATTACATTTAAGTTATATCTCTACAAAAGAAAGTATTAATAAAATTAAAAAAGCAAAATCAAATGGATTAAAAGTTAGCGCTGATGTTCCAATTCATAATTTATTTTTAACTGAAAAATCTATNAGTAATTTTGANACTAGATATAAAGTTTCTCCACCTCTTAGAACTAAAAAAGACAACTTAAGTTTAATTAANGGGCTTAAAAATGATACTATAGATATAATATCATGTGATCACTCTCCTATAAATGAAGAATACAAAAAAACNGAATTTGATAATGCTGAAAATGGGATTATAGGATTAGAAAGTGCTTTTGGNCTTNTAGGNAAACATATAATTCAAAAAATTGGTATTAGTAAACTNATTGAAAAAATATCTATAAACCCAAGAAAAGTATTAAATATAGAGNAAGTTAAAATTGAAGAAGAAANTAAAGCNAACTTAACTCTNTTTAANCCAAATTTNGATTGGATATTTAGTGAAAAGGATATAAAATCAAAATCAAAAAACACACCATTTATNGGAACACAGCTNAAAGGTAAAGCACTAGCAATTATAAATAATGGTANGATAAAAGANTGTTAAAAATTATTTAATTTACGTTTAACTGTTCCATNATCATATATATAAATTANCACTTTATGTTCTAATAAATTATTATTACTNACTTCNCTTCCTAAAAGATCTGTAATTTTTATTAANTTATTTTCAATACCNGTAATATTATTCAGATTNGTAGAAGACTCTCTNGCTTCATAAAGTATTAAATCNTCAACTGCNGCNTCNATTAAACTACCACCGTCAAGATTCTGACCTAAACGAATACTATCAGAAGCAATGAATTTTAGNTGAACATTGTTNGTAAGGCNAACATAATCATTAACCCTAAAAGCAAACTTTCTCCAACTTAAATCAGAGCTNATATTATCTTCAACATAAACCCAATTAACACCGTCATCTGAAATCATGACTTGCCACCAATCNGCACCAGGATTAGCACCACTATATGGNCTGTTAGTNTACCATCTATAATANGAAAATGCAGGNTTTNAAAATGATGATAAATCATATGNAGGAGANTATAACGTAGTATGCCCTNCATCAACATCATTTTCACCTAAACCNGACTGCGATGATGTAGCATTACCTGTAAAAGCACATTGAGATCCACCAGGTGTATTCTGAGCATCAGTTTGACAAATAGTACTTGNATCACCATAAACACCATAAGAAGGGATCGGAACNCCNATTTCCCAAATTCCAGTAGTTGCATTATCATCAAANCCTCCTGTTTGCCAAAAACCAAAATTACCATCAAAATCTTCCTCTTGCATTATGTCAAATCCNACNANAATAAAATTTGGAAGATTTGCATCTTTAATAGGNATAATATTAGAAGCAATTGGAGTTACTNCNGATTCATTACCAAAATTATCAGTTAANGACAAATAGTATGCAATAACAGTTCCATTAGGTTGNGATGGTATTGATGTAGTAAANGANGTAACNCCATTCATTGGTAANTTTGTCCATGTATTAGCATCATTAATTTTATAATAACANTTAGTAGATCCTAATGCCCATGGNTATGTNAANCCAACATTTGCATTAATATTAATTGGCATATTAGCATTAGCAACCTGNANAGGATTGTGAGAAATTACAGCATTNGATAATAAAGTAATACCATGTAAATCAAAAGCACTNANAATAGCTAAATCATTTGGGGTACCATTACTTAAATCAGCATCATTATCATCAGCAAATAAAACTTCNAGTAAAATATCAGTATATATTACNCCTTCATCACCNTCAGGTCCATCTACACCACTATCATAAGTNTATTTAAATAAATTTAACATTTGATTCATATCTCCTAAATTTAAATATAAATCCCAAAAAGCACCTGCAATTATTTCACCATCTGCATGTACCTCACCAACTAAATCTTGAGGATANACTTTTCTATCTTGATCATATCTTCTTACAAANATAGTTGGATCTAATAAATCCCAACCNTATCCTAAAACAGGATTTTCAGTNAATGAAATTGCCCAAACATCAGCAAAACCTTCATTTAAACCACCNTTAGACATACCTCCATTCCATCCAGANCCATTGTANCTACCANTATTAATTGCATGTCCATATTCATGATAAACAACATCAGGTAAATTAGCAGTTGCATGACACCCTCCCCCTTGTGCATAAAAGTTNATAGAACTACCNTCNAAATAGGCATTACAACTTCCAGAAACATCTATGTTGGTTTGCATTGGATTATCCAAACCNGTATAAGTTGGAAAATAAAATTTCATATGGTCATGTATTTCATTTACAGCCCAGTATGCNGTTCTTTCTTGTATAGTTGAATTTGAATTATCAAAATTAATTAAATTGGTACTTGAAAGATTGTCAAATATATCTGGTGTAGTTCCATTTGTCTCAACATTTGCATATTCTCCTTCTAANTTATANCTTATTACGGTTCCTATATTAGAAGGCAAAAAGACTTCACCATTATTGTCAGTAAAATAATTAATGTTTGTATTTTGATCTATTGCTTTTAGATATTTAAACTTTTCAATAGAAGAACCATTATACGGATTAGATGTATATATTTCTCCAGATACNGTAGANGTNCCAGATGGCGGAGCCTCATACATCACCATATTTTTACGCATTAATAGCTGACCAGTATTTGCATCAACATAACATAAATATTTNGCNGGNCCATGCTCTATTGTTGTAGAAAAAGAAANCTGNTATATTAAATGATATTCATAATCNCTATANACTGGAACNGCTAATATTTTAAGATCATCTTCAACACTTATATTTGTAANTAAATTTGNTATATTAGAAGTTGCACTATTTATAGCTTCATTAATATCTATNGTTGGATTTACAGNTACATTAATNTTATTAAATAAATCCATTCCAAATGCAACNATTTTGTTNTCATTNGTAAGTTTTGCATATAAACTGCTTCCAATNACTTCTAAATTATTATGATACTGAATAAATTTTTTAGTAGTATAATTATCATTTTTATTAGANTATANTTCTCTTAAGTCACTTGGTAAATNAAAATTATTATCAATTAAAAAATCATTAATANTATTAATTTGGATAGGTGAACCAAATGCTCTGTGAGGGAGCCTATTNTGTTCATTAAAAATAACATACCAATTNGAATTANCNGATTGAAATTGTGACCAAACTGTATTTTTNCTTAAGTATNCTTGATATTGATTATCAAGNGGTTGCTTNTTTTTAACAAATCTTATCTCATTATCATCATGATGACTATGAGTTGTTGCAGACAAACTAATAAAAAGTATAGATAAAAGTGATAATAAAAAGGANTTTTTCATANAAATAAGTTTTTTGTAAAAATATTAAAANANTTATTTATTTTTANANATATTAATCAANAAAAAGAAAAGATGANAAAACTNTTATTTATTATATTTNTTNCGCCNCTAATTAGNTTNTCTCAAGGAAAATGTGTGATTGGAGATTGTAAAAATGGTGTAGGCACATATCTTTTTGATGATGGCAATATATTTGAGGGAGAGTGGAAAGATGGGCGACTTAATGGTTTTGGGATTACCATTTTATATGATGAAACTGGTATGTTATTTGGAACATATGATGGTCAATTTAGAAATGGTGAGAAAAGTGGCTGGGGAACTGGAACTATATATTCGAAGGAAGGAAAATTATATGGAACGTACGTGGGAAATTGGAAAGATGGTGATTATAATGGATGGGGTATATTTATTTGGAGAGACGGAACAATCGAAAAGGGAGAATGGAAAGATGGAGACTTAATCAAATAATTAGTCTGTAAATAAAAGATTAACAATTAAATCTTAATCTTTTGACCATCATAGGAAAGTTTAATGTTATCAGGTAATTCTTGATTTACTTCTTCATGTAAACCCATGTAGTGAGAAATATGTGTTAATAATGCTTTTTTAGGTTTTAATTCCTTAAGTAGAGCTAAAGCTTGGTCTAGGTTAAAATGAGAAATATGCTCCTTTTTTCTCAGGGCATCTAGAATAATAAGATCTGCATCTCTCATTTTATCAATTTCTCTATTTTCTATAAAACTTACATCAGTAAGATAAATAAAATCTTTTATTCTAAATCCAAGAACGTCCATTTTATAATGTAATGCTTTAATAGGAGTAATTTTAATACTATTAATTTTAAAGGGTTGAGCTTTAATATTATTAATAATTACTCTTGGAACTCCTGGATATTTAGTATCACTAAAAACATAAGAAAACTCTCTTTTTAAGGCTTTTTTAGTTTCTTTAGTACAATATATTTGCATATCCTTTTTCCATTTATGATTAAATGCTCTAATATCATCCATGCCTGCAGTATGATCCTTATGATGATGAGTAAATAATATAGCATCTACTTTTTCTACATTTTCCCTTAGCATTTGTTGTCTAAAGTCTGGACCTGTATCAATAATAATAGTATGATTATCAACCTCTACCATTACAGATGAACGAAGTCTTTTATCTTTGGAATTAGATGACCGACATACATGACAATTACAAGTAATAACTGGAACACCTTGAGATGTTCCAGTACCTAACAATGTTATTTGCATTTGTTTTTCCAAAATTGATGTAAAATTAATAGATAAATGCCGATATTAGCAAATATGTATTATAAATTTGCAACTAAATTAAAATATCATAAGGATGAGAAAAAATGTAATTCTAACTGCTGGCCAAAAAGCTTTACAAATAAATTTAGATAATACAATTTATGGCTCTTTTGTAGAAATTGGTGCAGGACAAGAAGTGGCAAGAAATTTTTTTAAAGCTGGATCGGCATCAACAACAATCGCAAAAACAATGTCAGCATATGATAGAAATTTTTCTGATGCTATTTATGGTAAAGAAAAAAATGGAAGATATGTTTGTAAATCAAGACTTGAAAAAATGCTTGAACACGAATATGACTTATTAAATGAAAGATTAGATAGAAAAGATCATCCAAATACTAAATTTTTTATTTACGCTGATACTATTTCAACCACTAACTATTCTAAAACAACACAAGGACATGGATGGATTGGTGTTAGATTTCAAACCTCTGCTAATGAAAAGCCATCAGACTTTATTATTCATATTTTACTTCATGATCAAGATGCAAAAATTCAACAGGAAACTATAGGAATAATTGGAACAAATATTCTACATGCTTGCTTTAATGAAAATGATCCAAAAGAAATTTTAAAAAGAACTTATGACTCACTTGGAAAAGATCAATTTGAAATTGATATGGTTGAAGTAACTGGACCTGCATTTGAAAAAACAGATAATAGACTATTAAGTCTTACTTTAGTAAAAGAAAGAATGACTAATGCAGTAATTTTCACACCTGATGGTAAAAACAAGCAACCTTCAGATATTCTCTACAAAAAAAACATACTTACAATGAGAGGTAGTTTTCGCCCAGTAACAAAGGTAAATATAGATATGCTGGAAAATGGGTTGAAGAAATTTAAAGAAACTAAAAAAGTCGTTCATGAAAATATTCAAATATTATTTGAAATAACACTTAGTAATCTAAAAGCTGATGGAGAAGTAGATGAACAAGACTTCCTTGACAGAGCTGACCTTTTATGCTCTTTAGGATATCCCGTCATGATATCAAACTATAAAAAATTCTATAAGATAATCGAATATCTATCTCAATTTACAAAATCAAGAATGGGAGTAATATTAGGCGTTGATAATTTAGTTGATATGTTTGAAGAACAATATTATAGAAATTTAAATGGTGGAATCATGGAAGCATTTGGAGTTATATTTACAAGAGATATAAAATTTTTCCTTTACCCTTACAAGCCTAATAATAATGTTGAGTTATTAAATAGTAATAACATTCCTATTCACCCTAGAGTAAAAGACCTTTATAATTATTTACATTCAAATGGGAGAATTAAAGATTTAGACTATAATAGTAGTATATTAAATATTTTTTCAAAAGATGTTTTAGATAAAATAAAGGCTTGTGAAAATGGCACATGGGAAAATATGGTTCCAAATGGTATTGCTGATATAATAAAAAAACGTAATCTTTTTGGAACAAAATGTCAAATACATAAAAAATAATATGAAAAAATTAAAAATATTATTAACCATAATCTTAATAATACCTATTTCACTATTTTGTCAAGAAAAAAAGAAAGAAGAGAAAACAACAAAAACAGACAGTTATTCTGGAGCAACTACATGGTCTAATAACATAGTTAAAGGAAGTGTTTCTGGGAAAATTAAAGACTATTCTAATAAAAATCCCTTGCCATATGCAAGTATAAGTATTGTTAATAAAAAAACTAATCAAATAATTGAAGGAACTATCACAAGTGAGAAAGGAAATTTTTTAATGTCTGAAATAGAAATAGGAGAATACATATTAAAAATCTCATCTATAGGTTATGAGGCTAAGGAAATCATATTTACAACAACAAAAAAACAACCAAATTATTATAATAATGACATTACACTTAATTTAGATAATAAATTACTTTCCGAAATCAATATTGAAGATCAAAAAACAATTTATGAATCAAAAATTGATAAAATTGTTTATAATGCAGAAAATGATTTAAATGAAACTGAAAATGATGCAATTGATGTTCTTAGAAAAACACCTTTACTCACAGTTGATTTAGAGGGGAATGTTAGTTTAAGAGGATCAAGAAATATAAAGTTTTTAATTAATGGTAAGGCATCTACTTTTTTCTCAGGTGATATCTCGACAGCTCTATCAATGATTCCTGCAGATCAAATTAAGAGTATTGAAGTTATAACATCACCAGGAGCTAAATATGATGGTGATGGTGATGCAGGTATAATTAATATTATAACCAAACAAAAAAAAATTGATGGTTACCAAGCTACAATAAAGGGTGGAATTGGGTCAAAAGCTACTAACAGTGGATTAAATGTAAATTTTGGAAAAGAAAAATGGGGCTTTTCAATAAATGGAGGTTCATGGGGAAGTGGTTTTAGCTCAAGAGAGGGATTTGACTATTTCAAAAGACTTGATTGGAATAATGGAGACACTAATATTTTAATAAGAGAAGGTACTTCATTAAGTTCGTATAATGGATATAGAGGAGCAATTAATTCTTTCTATAATATTACTCCTTATACATCTATCAATTCATCCTTTAATATGTCTGGTAGAAGTAAACCTTATCAACTTGATGAAGAGATTTTTCAAACTATATTTTCCGAAGATACAGATACTTCAAATAGCTCTATAAATAAAACTGATAGAACATTAAAATTAGAGTGGACAACGGATTATATTAAAAAATTTCAAAATAATGAAGATAGAGAGTTATCTATAGCATTTCAAATTGGAGGTAATATAAATGATGGAAACACTAGTATATTTGATTTAGATCAAGAAATTTTATTTAATCAAAATGATGAAAAAGTTATAGAGGAAACAATTCAAATAGATTATACTCATCCATTTGGAAAAAAAGAACTTAGCACTAGCAATAACAGTGAAGATAATAACAAAAATAAACGTAATCAAAAGTGGAATAAGAATTCTTCTAAATTAAGTGGAAGTAACAAAATTGAAATTGGAGGAAAAGTCATTAATAGAGATAGAGAAATTATATACTCTGATTTAGAAAATAATATATATACTTTAAGTGAGGAATTTAATTATAATCAATTGGTAGCTTCTTCCTATATTTCGTCAGAGTTTAATCTTCCTAAAGATTTTGGATTAAAAACCGGCTTAAGACTTGAACACACAAAAACAAGTGGGAATTGGCTAAATAATACTCAATCTCCTTTTGAAAAAAAATATAATAATCTTCTACCCTCTCTTACTTTTTCGAAATCATTTTCTCCACTTCGCTCTGTTAAAATAAGTTATAATCAAAGAATTAGAAGACCTAGTGTAAGACAGATAAATACTAATATTGATCGATCTAATAATTCAAGTATATCTATAGGGAATCCAAATTTAAAACCAACTTTAACAGAAAACTTTGAGATTGGAATTAATAGTTTTGGTAGATTTTTACAAGGTAGTTTTCAAATATATCATAAACATTCAAAAAACGTAATTGAGTCATTTTTAGAAGTTAACGATAATGGAATTTCAGAATCACAATATAAAAATATTGGTGAAACAAAACAAACAGGAATTGGTTTCTTTGGCTCAATAAACTTTGGTAGTAAATTTAGTTTTAGATCTGGAATGAATATTTATAATTATACAGGAAAAGACGCAAGAATTGGTTATTCAGATTGGACAGAGCCAGTACTATTGTATAGCTATAATTTTGGAGGTAATTTATCTTTTGCTAAGTATTGGAAAGCTGAAACATTTGCATTTTACAGGTCTCCTTCACAGACATTACAAGGTTCTATAACATCTTTTTCGATGATGAGTATTGGTATTAAAAGAGAATTTAAAAACAAAAGAGGTTCTATAGGAATAAGAATTATTGAGCCTTTTCAAAAAAATAAAGAGTTTAGATCAGACTTAACAGGAGATTTTTTCACTCAAGAGTCTATAAGAACAATACCTTTTAGATCTTTATCTATTAGCTTTAAATATACTTTAGGAAAACTAAACTTTAAAGATGGTTATAAAAAAACAAATATAAGAAACGACGATATTAAAGAAGAAAGTCAAGATTATTAATATTATTTGTATGTTTGTAAGAAATCAAAAAATATAAAATGAAAAAAGGATTTTTACTTATAATTATTGGTCTAATTCTAAACTCATGTGACATTGATATACAGACAGGAGGCTGTATAGATCCATATGCTGCAAACTACGAGTCTTTTGCTGATTTTGATGATGGAAGCTGTCTTTATTCATGTAATGACCCTTATGCCACTAATTATGGTGTTCTTGCACCAATTGAAATATGCGATTATCAAGCTGATGTAGTTTTTTTTGAGGATGTTGCTGCAGCTACTTACTTTGATATGTTAGGAATAGATTGGCTAGATATTTATGTTGGAACCGACTATGTTGGTACCTTGCAAGCTAATTTAGGTTTTACATATGTTCCTGATTGTTTCCCAGAGGATCCTGATGCTGTACACTTTACTCTTTTATGGCAAGATAATCCAACAGCTTCATTTACATGGACTGTAAGAGATGGAAGCGGGACAATACATTACAGTGGGACAGATGTTATTCTAGCAAATAATTGTCTTCCTATGGAACTAACATATAAGAAAATTCAAGAATATAAAGAATCAACTAAATAGATGAATAAATAAATTCTGCTATTTTCTTTGAAGCACCCTTTTCATTTAATTGTTTTTTCAGAATTTTATAATCTTGATAGATTTTTCTACTATCATTTATAATAAAATCTAATTCTTTCTTTAAGTTTTGAGTATTTAATTGACTTTGAATCAATTCTTTAACAGCAAGTCTATTAAGTAAGATATTTACTAACGAAATATATTTTGTTTTTATAATAGTCTTAGCTATTAAATAAGTTAAATAGTTAGTTCTATAGCATATTATTTGAGGAACATTAAAAAGCGCTGTTTCTAATGTTGCAGTACCAGAAGTTACTAAAGCATATTTAGAATTATTTAATAAACCATAGGTTTCACCAAAAACAAGATCAACATTTTTATTATCTATGATCTTCTTATAAATATCTAAACTAATCATTTTATTAGCAGCTATAATAAATTGATAATTTGGAAAATAGTCAATAACAGATAACATAATTGGTAAAATACTTTTTATCTCTTGCAATCGACTTCCAGGGAGTAATGCAATAATAGGTTTTACAGATTTTAATGAAAATTTAAGCTCATTATTACTAATCTCATCTAATAAAGGATTACCAAAATATGCTACATTCAAATTAAATTTAGAAAAAAAATCAACCTCAAATGGAAAAATAACAATTAAATGATCTATAAAAGACTTTATTTTAGCTATTCGAGATTCATTCCAAGCCCATACTTTAGGTGAAATATAGTAATATACTTTAAACCCTTTATTCTTCGCAAATTCCGCAATTTTAAGATTAAATCCAGGGTAATCAACTAAAATTAAGGCATCAGGATTAAAATTTACAATATCTCTTTTACAGAAACTTAAATTAGATTTTATTTTACTTATATTTTTAATAACATTCCACAATCCCATAAAAGAAGTTTCCTTGATATTCTTGGCAATACTTATATTTTCTGCACTTAATCTTTCTCCTCCCCAAGCTCTTATTTGATTATTATTATCAATTAATTTAATCTCGGAAACTAAATTTGAAGCATGAATATCACCTGATGGCTCACCTGTAATAATATAGTATTTCACTCTAGAGAAATTTTAAATATATAACAAAAAAAGTATAAAGAAAAGTAGCTCCAACAACTCCCTTGGCACTTTCATCTTTATTAATTTTTATAAATAAAAAGAAGATTAAAATATTAATAAAAAAAACACTTAAACTAATATGATGTGTTATTGTATTAGTTTTATTAAATACTTCTAAAGCCATATCAATATCCTTGTTAAGTATAAAAATTATATAAAATAATAATAATAATAAAGGAGCAAATATGCCTATTGAAAAACCTTGTAATAAATTCTTACTCATCTAATAATAAGTTTAGAGAGTTTAGTGAACTATAATCAGTTAAATCAAAATTAATTGGAACAACTGAAACATAATGATTAGACAAAGCCCATTCATCTGTATCTGTTTTTTTATCATAATTTACAAAATTGCCAGTTAACCAATAATACTTATTTCCCTTTGGATCGATTCTTTCATCAAATTCTTCCTCCCAATTAGCATTAGCTTGTCTACAAATTTTAACTCCTTTTAATTTTTTATTTTTAATTGATTTAGGAAAGTTCACATTTAAACAAATATTATTTTCAAATTGATTAGCTATAATATTTGTTACTATTTTTCGAATATAATATTCAGATTCATCAAAATTAGCATCTGAAGAGTAATCTAAAAGAGAAAATGCAATAGCAGGTATCCCTACTAAAGCGCCTTCAATAGCTGCACCAACTGTTCCAGAATAAATAACATTAATAGATGAGTTAGAGCCATGATTAATTCCAGAAACTATTAAATCAGGCTTTCTAAGCAAAATTTTATTTAACGCTAGTTTAACACAATCAGCTGGGGTACCATTACAAGAGTATTCTTGCTGAGGACCATTATTAATATTTACTTTATCACATCTTAATACTTTCTCAATTGAAATAGCATGACTCATAGCTGATTGAGGTTTATTAGGTGCAACTACAATTACATCTCCAAAATCATTCATTATTTTGATTAGATGACGAATACCCTTAGCTTTTATGCCATCATCATTTACAACGAGAATTAGTGGCTTCTTCATAAGTAAATTTAAATTTAAATTTAAAACAAAATTAGAATAATATTATTGTTTCATAATATTGATATTAAAAAATTACAAATAAAAAAAGCCCTAAGTACACTTAGGGCTTTAAGTAGTAAAAAAAATAACTTATTTTTTTGTCAAAAATGGTAAACCAGTTCTTGAGTTTTCTTTTACATTGTAACCATCTGGCTTATCACATGCTGTTGATCTAGAATCTTTAGAAAAATAATAGATAGTTTGTACTTTACCTGTAGATTTTAAAGTTACATCTTTTCTATTTAAATGATAAGTTGTTCCTTTTGAATTTTTGTGCGTAAATGACATAATTTTTTATTTTAGTTAATACTTTATTTACAGCTACTAATATAAAAAATCATTATAAAAAATAATCCACTAGATATAAAAAGATTATAATTGTTAATAACTAGATATATAAATATTAGATAAAAAATATTTATTGGAGAAATATACAAGATTAAAAACATATGCAAAATACATAAGTGATTGTTTATCAGCTATTTATAAATTAAATATAAAAAAACAGATACTAGATATAAAGATTAATTTTACTAGATTAAAAATAGTTAATAACTAAGAGAAATAATCATAATTGTTTAATTAACAAACACAAAATAATAAAAAAATTAATAATATAATCTAGAAAAAAACGTTTTAAATCAATAATTTTGTGCAAGTTTGAACAAATAATATTTTGAAATGAAATTAATTTTTTGCATAATTTTTAATATTTTATTATTAAATACTTTACAGGCTCAAAAATATACTGAACAATATATTAGAGAAGCGAACAGTTTAGGTTTTACATGGTGGTTTCAAGTTAATAACGATAACTATAAAGAAGCATACGAAAGCTTATCCATTGAATTAAAAGAAAAAATGACTATTGAGAAATGGGCAAGCCAAATGTCTAACTTAATGGAAGAATTTGGAGAAATACAAAACAGACAAGTAATAAATACAGAGTTTAAAAGTGAAATAGAAGGACTAGATGATGGCTTCTATGTTATAATAGAATATGAAGTTAATTATACAAAAACAAGAAATCATATTGAATATTTATTATTGAGACAAAATGATAAATTAAAGTGGAAAATCATTGATTTTCAATACCAATTTCAACAATTAGAGTAAATTTTAAAAAATTATCTAGTAAAAACCAACTCATTTTTTGAATTACCAGAAAATGTATAACCTTCATAATTAAACAATTTGAGATCATTGTAATTAATAATATTGTTACTAATAATAAAATTAGCCATCTCTCCCCTAGCTCTCTTCGCATAAAATGATATAACTTTTAAGCTTCCGTTTTTATAATCCTTAAAAATAGGAGTTATAACCTTATTTTCAATATTATTTAATTTAAGAGCTTTACTATATTCTGTTGATGCTAAATTTATTATAACTTCATCTTGTTTTATTTCACTCAAAATAAAATCTTTCAATTTTTCACCCCAAAATTCATATAAGTTTTTACCATTTTTATTTATCATCTTAGTACCCATCTCTAAACGATATGGTAATATTAAATCAAGCGGTTTAAGCATTCCATAAAGCCCAGAAATAATTCTTAAATTTTGTTGTGCAAAATCTAATTCCTGAGAATTTAATTGATTTGCTTTTAGCCCCTTATAAACATCACCTTGAAACATAAAAATAGCAGGACACAAGTTATCAGCTTTTAAGTTCCATTTTTGATATCTATCATAATTTAACTTAGATAAATTATCACTTAAGCCCATAAGATTTTTTATATCACTTAAATTATACTCTTTTAATTCATTAACTAAATACTTAACTTCCTTATCAAAGTGAAATTTTGTTGACTTAGAATTATCAAACACAACTTTTTCTTCATTAATTTTCTTAGCAGGAGAAATAAATATTTTCATTGTTATAGTATTTTTGCACAAAATTATTAAAATTAAATGTATAATCTTTTAAATAAATATAAACAAACATCAATACATATAATGGTTGTTATATTAGGGTTTACTGGAATCCTTGGAAAACTAATTCTAGAAGCAGGAGAAATTAATGTATCAAATCTTGTTTGGTATAGAATGTTTTTTGCATTTATAACATTGTTTCTATTTTTAATATTAAAAAAACAAATACTAAATATTCCTAAGAAAGATATACTCCCGCTACTAGGTATTGGCTCTATAGTAGCTCTTCACTGGATATTTTTCTTTGGAGCAATTGATGCATCCAATGTGTCTGTTGCATTAATATGTATGTCTACAGGTTCTTTATTTTCAGCTTTTCTTGAACCAATATTTTATAAAAGAAAAATATTATACTATGAAATAATCTTTGGTATAATAGCTATTCTTGCTTTAAGCTTTATGAGTTANGACNCAAATACTAATAATGANAATGATTATTCTCTNGGNTATATNTATGGNATNTTAAGTGCTTTTTTAGGNACTNTATTTACTATTCTTAANGGTAGGTACATACANAAATTAGATGCAGCAAAAATAACTATGATCGAAATGNTTGGTGGCGTATTAATNGTAACAGCATATTTAATATATTTAGATGATTTTANTGTATTCACAAATACAGTTACTACAGTTGATTTAACATATATCTTGATTTTAGCTACTATATGTACGGCAGGAATATTTGTTTGGATGACTGAGCTAATGAGATANATAAAACCTTATTCATTNATTATGGCTATTAATTTGGAACCTATATACAGTATAATACTNGCNGTTATAATCTTTGGANATTCAGAAAAAATGGATCAAACATTTTATATTGGAGGNACTATAATTTTAGCTTTAGTATTTTTAGATACTTACTTAAAAAATAAAAAGGCAAAAAATAAAATATGATTGTTAATTTTGCAAAAATAAATAATAGATATGAAATATATAATCACGCTTATNACATTAAACCTAATTTTATTGAATTCAAATGCTCAAAGCATTTTTGAGAAAAAAACAAATGATAATTTTGCATATGAAATTANTGGAGANATTGNAGGATTAAAGGACTCATCTGTAATACTTGGNTACTATTTTGAAGATANTCAATACGCNAAAGATACCGCAATAGTAAATAATGGGAAATTTACATTCACAGGATTTGAACCGCTAAAGGGTGGTATGTATTTTGTATTACTTTCTGAAAGCAGGATATTTGACCTTATTATTTCAGAACAATTTTTTTCCTTTTCTACAAAAATAGATGATTTGCAAGGGAGTATGAAATTTAAAAATTCAGTTGAGAATCCTCCTTTCTATGAGTATATAAATTTTATTTCTAACGTAAGTCAAAGTGCTCAAAATATTATTCAGAAAATAGAAGCAACTTCAGNTAAAGAGCAAGAAGAATGGAAAAAGAAGTTAGAAAATATTAACAATAGNGTTCAAGACTATCAAAATTCATTTATAGAAAAAAATATAAATAAATTCTTTGCTAAAGTTGTAAAATCAACATTGCAAATTACACCACCACCTGCCCCAGATAATTTAAATGAAAATGAAAAACAAATGTTCCAATTNGAGTATTANAAAGAAGNGTTTCTTAATAATATGGACTTTAGTGATGAAAGAATGATTAGAACTCCTCAATATATATTTTACGATAAAATAAACCAATATCTAAATAAGCTTACGGCTCAACATCCAGACTCAATAAATGCNGCAGCAGATGTACTTGTTGAAAAAGCAAGAAACAATAAGGAGGTATTTAAATATATTGTACATCACATTACTTCTACTTATGAACAATCAAAAATAATGGGCATGGACGCAGTTTTCGTACATATGGTTGAAAAATATTACTTAACGGANCAATGTTATTGGGTAGATTCAACACAACTGGTAAAGATAGCGGACAGAGCAAAAAAAATTGCGCCTAATTTAATAGGGNAACTTGCCGAAGAATTTGTAGATTTTTATGGAACACCTTTTATGAAGGATACNATAGGNAATACATACACGTTAAATCAGATTAAAAGNAAATATACTGTTCTTATATTCTATGGACCAACATGTGGACATTGTAAAAAACANATTCCAAAAATTAAAAAAGAAGTTGATTCCTTACTAGAAGTTGGTCATGACATAACAACATTTGCTGTAGCAACAGAGTTTGACAGGAAAGAATGGATTAAATTTATTAATGATCAAAAAANATGGGAATGGATTAATGTTTCTGATATTAGACACGATGAAGAAGGAAATCCTGTTGCAAGTAGTGATTGGAGAGATAAGTATGATATACATTCTACNCCAGTAGTTTATTTATTAGATGAAAAGAAACGAATTATAGGAAAAAGAGTATCTCCAAAACAAATTGGAGAAATAATAAATAATAGAGAAAAAACTAAATAAATACTTCAGTACATCCTCCATTATTTGTAAGATAGTATCTTAAATTATAATCATTTAAAATACTATGTACTTCTTCTTTAAGCCTACCATTGCCTATACCATGTACAATTTCTAATTGCTTTATAGTATTGCTGTTTAAAGCAGTATTAATAGCTTTATGACATTCTTCAATTTGATGAAATAAAATCTCNTGACTTAAAAGATTATTNCCAATATTTAATGACTCTNTATGTAAATCTATTTTTAAAATACTTCTGTCATCTTTATTTTTAATCTTTTTNNATATTTTCTTTTCNACTTTTGAATCAANATCCTTTATAGGNAAATTTTNTCCNTAAGATTTTATTACTAATTCACTATTTTCGATTTTAACTATATCTTTANATGNNACATCNATTTCAAAACCATCTTCAGTTAGTACAGTTNCTCTATNATCAGAATTTATTGAAATAATCTCCCCCTTAAGATTATTNAATTTGAATATTACGTTGTCTCCTAATAAAAATTTCATTAATAATATATTGGATGAAAATAGAAATTATTTTTTCTAAATTCTAATGANGGTGCNGGTATTTTTAAAAAACCAAACGTNTGAATAATAGANTTTATTAATTNGTTTTTAGTNTTAACTTTATTTAAATCAATATCAAAAGACATTAAAAATTGACNATTTCTAGCNTAAGAATCTCCAAGAACTCTATATGGATTAACCATAGCATTAGCACTATAACCAAAGGCTAAATTTAGCCATTCAGGAAAGTTCTTNTCTTCAAGATTAAATAATGATTTTATATTTAATGACAACCAATAAGTTTGACCATTATAATCCTTTAAAGCTCTTTCTAAGTGAGTTGAACCTAANTGTTCAGTATTGTATTTTGCCCATTTAGAAGGAAAATAACTATATTTTAATTGAATTTTTTGATCATGCCAAGCAATTTCTTGACCAATTACTAANAAAGATCCAAATGTATTTGCAATCAAATCTCCATAAGAGGCTCCCCACTGTTGCGACCTACCATCAAGATACTCNATAATTGTTAAAAAAAGTGATCCTGACATACCACCATACCATATAGATTTATTGTCACTAAANCCAGCCCATTTATAAGCTTTGATACCTAAATANCCTGTATAATATGATGTCATAGCATGTCCAAATTTATCCATTTGTAACCATTCTCCATTATCATTAATGAAATGAAATTTTGATTTTGGATATCTTTTATACCATAATTCGTTTAAACCAATTAATGCAGTTGTATATAAAGATACTTTTGATATAATTAAAATGTTTTTATTATTAGATGAAAATGATTTTTCGATATTCCATNTTTTATCTAAATCTTGCGTGATTAATTTTTGAGCTTTAAGATTTATAATAAATAAAANAAATAAAAAAAAGACCGAAAATCTCATTTANAAAATAGTNAGTTGACAGGCCTTTAAAATATCATTNACTTCATTTAAATTTTTAGCTTCAGCATAAATTCTTAAAACAGGTTCNGTACCAGAAGGTCGAATCATCAACCATGAACTATCATCAAAAAAGAATTTAAATCCATCAAGATTTTCAGTATGCGAAACNTTATATTTACCAAAACTATTAAAAGTACCAGNCTCACACTTTTGAATTATCTCANTCTTTATTTTATCATTTATATGTAAATCATTACGATNAAACGCAAATNGACCGACAATATCATATACTTCATTAATAAGTTCATCAATTGATTTACCTGATTTTACCATAAATTCAAATAANATTAANCCCATCCAAATTCCATCCCTTTCAGGAATATGTCCGCTTGTTGCAATCCCTCCAGATTCTTCACCACCTAATAAAACATTATCTGTCACCATTTTACCTGCAATATGCTTAAAGCCAATTTTAACTATTTCATGTGTTAACGAATAATAGTCGCATATTTTTTTAACTTTAACAGAACATGAAAATGCAGTTACAACTTTTCCTGAAAAATTTTTATACTTAACAAGATAATGAATTAATAAAAGTATTATATGATGTGAATCAATAAACTCGCCCTTACTATTATATAAACCAATTCTATCAGCATCACCATCTGTTGCAAGACCGCAATCAATTTTATTATTTCTCATTAAATCTGAAAACTCTTTTAAATTTCTATGAATAGGCTCAGGAGCAGTTCCACAAAAACTAGGATTCTCTTCACAATGTAAAAAAGTTGCATTAGGAATTAATCTCTTAACAGCGTTCATGCCAGATCCATACATGGCATCATATGCAAATGTCATTTTTGAATTATTAATAGCATTTAAATCAAAAAATGATTGTGCATGAATACAATACATATCTTCCAAGTCCACATAACTGAGTTGATTATTATTTTCTAACTCTTTAATAGTAATTGAGTCAAAATCAATATTATTTTTTTCAGGTATCCTGTTTTCTATATCAGAAATATCGTGAGGAAGTAAAGGCCCTCCAAAATCACCCTTTAACTTATACCCATTATAAGAAGGAGGATTGTGAGAAGCAGTAATAACTACGCCTAAATTAGCATTTTCTTTTAATACACCTAAAGAAACCATAGGGGTAGAAACAAAGCCCTTAGAAAGTTTAACTTTTATACCTTGAGAAGCAAAAACCTTTGCAGTTGTTTCAGCAAATAATTCACCGCCAAAACGACAATCATGGCCAATTATTACAGATGGTTTATCATATTTTTCATTTAACCATTGAGATACAGCAATTGTAACTCTAGCAACATTTTCAGTAGTATAATCTTTAGCAATTAATGCTCTCCAACCATCCGTGCCAAATTTAATTTTGTTCATAAATTATATTAATTAAGAATCACAAAAATAATAAACTAATTCTGATGTCGATTAATTAAAATTTTGATATCTTTTATAATTCTTCTTATTGATATTATGTTCTCGATTAGTTTTAGTAAACTTATGGTAGCCATCACCATTACTTCCAGCACACATAAAATAGAAATCATGTTTCACAGAATTTAACACAGACTCTATTGCGTGAATACAAGGGATGCGAATTGGTCCTGGAGGTAGTCCTTTATACATATATGTATTGTATTCATTATCAACTTCTAGATGGATATCCAAAACTTGTTTAACATTAAAGTTATTTATTGCACCAGAAATATAATTAGCAAATATGACTGTTGGATCAGCTTGTAAGTATGGAAAACTTCTTGTATTCATTAAACGATTCAAATATAAGCCTGAAATCATAGGCCTTTCATCGATTTTTTTATCCTGTTCAGCCTCAACTATAGAAGCTAAAATAGAGACATCAATTTGTGATATCCTACTATTTTTAGGAATTTCATTTATTGAACTGCAGTTATGAAATAATAGATTTATTGAATCTAATTTATTTAAACGATCTTGATTCCAGAAAATATGATATTCATTTTGCATTTTAATAAAAAACTCTTCCACAGATATATCTGCATAAACTTCATAAGTATTAGGGATAAATAAAGCAGGTATTGTATTTATATTAAATAACGAGTTACTTAAAAAATCTGAATTTTTTAAATATTCTTTAATTGATCCGGCCTTAAAGCCTAAAGAGTCCTCAATATATCTGTAAAATAAAGTGTCAATTAATCTAATATTTTCCGGAATATATAAGCTATATGTTTCTCTTTCAACAATCATTAAAGTATTAATCAGTTTATTTAAACTGTACTTGCCTCTTAAGTGAATTGAACCACTAACAATATTCTCAGAGTAATCTTTAGTTTCAGCCAAAGCATGAAAATATTTTTCTCCTTTAAGCTCTCCACTTTTATTTAGAATTCTGATAACATCTTCAATCTTAGAATCAACTGGGATAGATATTTTTACTCTTTTATTATCCTTTGTTGAAAAATAAAATTTATTACTATTTGGATCTTTTATTTCTTGTAAATTGATAAAAACTAAAATTTCTGACTTAAATTTATTATGGGCAAAAAAGGAAAGAGAAAATAAAACTAAAAAAGCTATAAATATTGAAGATATTTTAGTTTTATTCTTAATCATAATTAATTTCAATTTGAAAATTATAAATTTTTAATTATTTGACCTGCACTATGATTAGGGTCAATCTCTAAAATCTTATACAAAGATAGCTTTGTATTTATATTATCATTCATTTGCTGATACAAAACAACTAAATTT
The DNA here is from genome assembly GCA_002711125.1 of Flavobacteriales bacterium. GTDB lineage: Bacteria > Bacteroidota > Bacteroidia > Flavobacteriales > BACL11. Next base: position 188,439 of record PAHN01000007.1, on the reverse strand, counting down.
TCATAAGCAAGAATATAATCAGGGTCCAAAGCAATCGCCTTTTGTAATGTTAATTCAGCAAGTTTATAATTATTTTCTAAAATATAAACCATTCCTAAGCTTGAATGTGCTTCTTTTATGTATGGGTTTAATTTTATAATTTCCAAATATTGTGATTTAGCAGCTCGTATTTTATTGTTTTTAAATAAAAAACTAGCATATTTTATCTTGTAATCTAAAACAAAAGGCATAAAATCTATAGCCTTTAAGTGAAATATTTCTGCCTGATCATATAAATTAAAAATACTAATAGCATCTGCCATTCTACTGTATGCAATAGCTAAATCAGAAATTGTATACCATTTTTCATCAATCTTATTTTCATTAACAAAATTTATTAAAGATTCATAATCATTTTTCAAATAGAAATACTGAATGTAAGAAGTGAAATTATTACTTGATTTAGATAAAAAATGATATGCAGAATCTAAATAAATATCATTTCTTTCAAAACTTTCAAATCTTTTCAAATAAGCTTTGGCTTTAGATATATTAGTAGGATTTGGATTGTTGATTGAAAATAATCCTAAAAATTCACCTTTCTGATTAATATTTGTAGAATGAACACCAATTTTGTGATCAGTTATAGATACATGCATAATATCAGTAGAAGATGACTTAGGCATATGACAAGATGCGCAATCCATTTTTTGATTATCAGCACATAAATCATGACACTGCATACATTTATTATCAAAATATTCTGTAGAAAGTGATTTCACAGACTTATGTGGATTATGGCAAGAAATACATGTGATATCACTTGATTGAAAACAAGCACTTTGTTTTAATCTATCAACATGTGAAGCCATAATAAAAGTATGGTCATTTTCATATTTAGGTAAATATGTATCCATTATATCATTTAATTTCATTCCAGGTCTAAAAGATTCAAATGTTTTATTTTCAGCTAAAATTGATGTACCTTGTAAATGGCACCTTTGACATATATCAAATTGCAAGTCTAAAGGTAACTTTTTGGGATTAACAATTGTATAATCAATGTATTTAGAGGTGTCAATAATTTCACCAGCTAGCTTTCTTTTAACATGTAATTCTCCTGGACCATGACATCTCTCACAATCAATTCCTAATGAAATATCATGATACTTATTTCTTGATTCAGCAACATGATTACTATAAGCATTATGACAACTCATACACTCTAGTCCTATCTCTCTTGAAAATCGTGTATTATTTCCGTTTTCATACCCAGGAGGTAAATCAGCGATTTCATCTTGTGTATAAAATGTATATGGCATTTGATGTAAATATCCATTAATTTCAAATAAATGAGAATTTGTATGATTTCCACTACCAATTTTGTAGTCAACTTTTCTTATCAATTTATGAGTTGTATCAAAATTATTAATTCTAAACTCCATTATATATAAACTATCATTTTTAAAAAAAGGTTTGTAAGATAAATTTTTGATTGAGTCATAAATCACTATCATCTGCGAATTAGAAAGAGCACTATGTGATTTAGTTGCATGATTTAATGATTTTCCCATACCAGTTTGAATATATGAATCATATATTTCAGCATGACACATCCTACATTGTTCCTTACCAACATACCTTACCGTATCATTATGATTAAGGTAAAGAGATGATGGGATATTATTATATATTTTCTTCTCCTCTCCTCTTTGGCATGAAAAAAAAAGGAAAATAAAAAAAATAATATTTCGCATTAGATAACTATTATCCAGCTAATTTAAGAAAAATTTGAAATTTATCTTTTTCTCTATCTAACTTAAAGCCACATGATTTGAATAAATTAATACTTGGAATATTTGAATTTAATACTTTTGAATATAATTTTTCTAATTTTAATTCATCAAATGCATATTTNAAAATAAGATGTATTGCATCTTTAGCAATTCCTTTTTTTCTATAATTTTTATCAACTATGATNCCCATAAAGGCTTTTTTTTNATCATAGTCATATAAATCAATAAAACCAGTTGAAATATNATTAAACTCTATTAACCAACGAAATTGTTTAGNATCTTGAATATTAGTATTTGAATTACTTATATATGCTAATAATTCATTATCACTAAATATTTTATTTTCACTNCCAAAGATCCAATTTNCCGAATTATTTTCTATGTGTNTTAGAAAAGATAAATCAGATGAATTCAAAGNTCTTAAAATTATTTTTTTTCCAATTAACATTTGANATTACCTGAATAAACAAGAGTAGCNGGACCANAAAGCCANATATTGTTGTAACAATCATTATTATTTTCAAAAGAAACAGATAATTCACCTCCGATTGTTTTAATATTAATAAAGTTTGATTTTNTAAATTTCATATGATGCATAGATATNGCAGCAGCAACTACTCCAGTTCCACAACTTAAAGTTTCTGCTTCAACACCTCTTTCATAAGTCCTTACATGTAACATATCNGATTTGAATTCGACAAAATTAACATTAACTCCATGTTTTAAAAAAATAGGTGAATTGCGCAATTCTCTCCCTTTTTCTAAGACATCATAACTATATATATCATCAACTAATTTNACACAATGAGGTGAACCTGTATTTAATAAACAAAGATCATTCTTTTTCTTTATGTCTAAAACATCAGTCATTTGTAAAGTAATATTATGNTTTATAATTTTTGCTTTATGTACTCCATCAATAGCTTTAAACACAGTATTTGACCCAATTACACCAAGATTATTTGCAAATGCCACAATACATCTACCACCNTTACCACACATTGTAGACTCATNACCATTTGAGTTAAAATATAACATTTCAAAGTCATATTTTCTATGATTTCTAAGTAAAATCAAACCATCTGCACCTATCCCNATACTTCTCTTACACAATGATGCAATTAAGTTAAAATTAGAAGANTCAAAAGNATTATTTCTATCATCTATAATAATAAAGTCATTACCTGNACCATGATATTTATAAAAATTTATATTCATTTTGTAAAAGTAAGAATAAATCACTTCTATATTTCAAAGAAAAACTATTTTTGTTTTATAATTGAAAAAACAAAAAAANTCACAATGAAAGGATCNTATGATAATCAGCTTAAAGAATGGGTNAAAAAGGAAAAAGAAGNAGTAAATCTTCTAAAATCTGTTGGCACATTAATGTATGATAAAGGTATTGAACTTNTATTATTTAGAAAACAACTTTTAGAAATAGGAGTTTCAGAANTAATGAACTACATNTCATATGCAAATAATGTNGTTGGANGAAAAAATAATATTGAAACTGCAAATTTACTTGCTAACGAAATGTTAAATCTAAATTTATCNCCAAGTAAAATCGACATAGGACTTCTTACAGCAGAATACATTGAAAACGATGAAGATAATCCAGTAAATTTTTTAGAAANAAAACTAGCNCANATTATAAATATTAATNCGAATGAAAATAANGCTAAAGATGTTGTATTGTTTGGNTTTGGTAGAATTGGAAGATTAGTAGCNAGAGAANTNATTAAACAAGCTGGAAAAGGACAACAACTAAGATTAAAAGCAATTGTTGTAAGAAAATTAGACGACGCACAAATAATNAAAAGAGNAGANCTATTAAAANCAGATTCTGTTCATGGATCATTCAAGGGTGTTATCGATATAGATTTAAGNAATCAATCAATTATTGTAAATGGACAGGTTATCAAATTTATTNATGGAGAAGACCCAACCAATATTGATTATACNAAATANAANATTAATAATGCACTTCTTATTGATAATACAGGNGCATTCACAACAAAAGAAAATCTATCAAAGCATCTTATNTCTAAAGGNATNAGTAAAGTTTTACTAACTGCACCNGGNAAAGGAATNCCAAACATAGTTTACGGAATTAATTCTAAAAATCTTGATATTGAAANTAATAATATTTTTTCTGCNGCTTCATGTACAACAAATTGTATTGCGCCAATACTACATNTTGTTGAAGAAAAATATGGAATTAAAAATGGACATTTAGAAACTGTNCATNCTTANACAAATGATCAAAATTTATTAGATAATATGCATAAAAAACCAAGAAGAGGTCGCTCAGCAGCTATAAATATGGTTATAACATCAACTGGTGCAGGTAAAGCNGTAACTAAAGTTATTCCATCATTAAATGGNAAACTAACTGCCAATGCTGTTAGAGTACCAACTCCAAATGTTTCACTTGCAATATTAAANCTAAGCTTAAAAAATAGNACTTCAAAAGAACATATAAATAATTCAATNAGAACTGCAGCNNTANATGGAAATTTAGTAAATCAAATACAATATCAAGTAGATCCTGATTTAGTTTCNTCTGATATNATTGGCNCTACATGCTGCTCTATTTTTGATAGTAATGCAACAATATGTACNGAAAATGGATACGATGTTGTTTTATACACCTGGTACGATAATGAATTTGGATACACAAAGCAAGTAATNAGACTGGCAAAACAAATTGCNAAAGTTAGAAGACTTACATATTATTAAAATTGCCAAAAANAAATATAAATATTAGATNNTATCTATATTACAAGCTTTATAATTCNCTTTTTCTTGGAATTGGAATAGGATCATACATCAGTCAATATCAACCAATTAAAATTTTAGAAATTGCTATTTTAGGAATTATATTTGCAGTTTTATCAATCATTATTGCGAAACAATACCAAAAAATAATTAATATAAATTACTTCTTTAAAATATCTCTTTTTGTAGAATATATTATGTTATTCTGGATGTTAGCTTTTTTAATATTTACTTTTTCATATAAAATTGCATTGTTAATATATATATGTAGAAGTATTACATTCCTTTTTGGAGATTATTTAGGAAGAGCAGAAACTCATATATTAAAAAATAAAAAAATATTTACATTTATTGATATTAATAGACAAACAGGACTTATAATAGGGATGATTTATGCAGTTATTTTTTATTATGTAGTTGAACATTTTTTTAATATTTCAGACAATCAAAAATTAGTATACTATATACATTATATCCTTTTATTTTTACAGATATTTATTATATTTCAATTAAATAAAAGTTTCAAAAAAGTTTAATAAAATTTAAAAATAATATCTAAATTTGTAAAGTATAAATTAATAAAAATCAAAAATATGGCAGTAGAATTTACAGATGATAATTTTCAAAAACTAGTACTTGATTCAGACAAACCTGTACTTGTTGACTTTTGGGCAACATGGTGTGGTCCTTGTAGAGCAATAGCTCCTGTTATTGATGAACTTCATAATGAACTTGAAGGTAAAGCAGTAATTGGAAAAGTAAATATTGACGAGAATTCAGATGTTCCTGTTAATTATGGAGTAAGAAACATCCCAACTTTACTTGTATTTAAAAATGGTGAAGTTGTAGATAAAGTAGTAGGAAATCAGCCAAAATCTAAACTTCTAGAAATTCTAGAACCTCACATGTAAAATCATAAAAAAGGGCTTAAGCCCTTTTTTTATTTTGAATTATGGATTACTCAAATCTTTCATCAAATATTGAAATTTTTGCTAGAAATGTAGTAGAAGGATTTATAACAGGAAAACATAAAAGTCCATATCATGGATTTTCAGTTGAATTTGCTGAACATAGACTATATAACTCTGGAGAAAGTACTAGACATATTGATTGGAAATTATTCGCGCGTACTAATAAGTTATTTAATAAAAGGTTTGAAGAAGAAACAAATTTAAGATGTCAAATTATAATTGATGCATCCTCTTCAATGTATTATCCATTAAGAAAAAAAATAACTCTAAATACTCCTAATAAATTATTATTCTCTGTATATGCATCAGCAGTATTAATTAATTTGCTAAAAAAACAAAGAGACGCTGTAGGACTTAGTGTCTACACAGACTCCTTAGAAGTACACACTCCCAACAAAACAACCCAGAGACATAATAGAATACTATATAACGAACTTGATAAATTATTATTAAAGAATCCAATTAAATCTCCACAATTAACTAACTCTAATAATGTCTTACATAAAATTTCTGAATTATTAAAAAAAAGATCTCTGGTTGTTATATTTACTGATTTTATAGATCCAAATCAATCTTTAGATATGCTGTTTGAACCATATAAACATTTAAAATACAATAAACATGAAGTTATCTTATTTTATTTATATGAATCCAAAACAGAACAAAACTTAGAATTTGAAAATAGATCATATAAATTTATTGATTTAGAAAGTCAGGAAGAAATTAAAATTAATCCTTTAAATTTTAAAAAAAAATATCAACAACAAACTGATTCATTTCTTAAAAAATTAAAATTAAAATGTGTGCAATATAAAATTGACTTTATTGAAGTAGACATTAATAAAGGATTTGATAATATAATTAACACCTATCTACTGAAAAGACAAAAAATGTTTTGAATTTTATAAAAACACATTATATTTGCACCTCTTTAAAAAAAGAAGTCGGTCTGGTAGTTCAGCTGGTTAGAATACATGCCTGTCACGCATGGGGTCGCGGGTTCGAGTCCCGTCCAGACCGCAACTTAAAATATTAAACCCTTGTAATTCAATAGATTACAGGGGTTTTTTAGTTACTTAGGGAGGAATAAGTGGAGGAAATCTATTTATTTATAAATTAAATTACATTTATATTTTATAGGAGACCACGTTAAGCATCTACCCTACAGAAAAGAATCTAGTATATATGTCCTAAGTTTATCTGTGATAAGGAGGTAAATTACAATATCCTTAAAAATGATTAAGTTAGCGACTTTAAAACAATAGATTAACAATAAACTAAGATTATGAAAAATATTAAAGAGATATTTAACTTTAAAAAAAGTAAGACAAAAGTTGATGCGTTAGTCCTATATTTATGTGCTTCTGCCGGTGGTTTATTGATTGCTTTTACTTTAGGAGCTATTTTAGGAGGACTTTATGGGATTGGTTATGGAGGTGGATTTATAGTCGGTTTAATCGTCTCGCTTTTAATCACTCTTTTGTTAACAATTAAAATTTTTAATGACCGGAAATTAGGTATTTTTCAAAAAATATTTCTGGTGGTTGGTATTATTATATCCCCTATTTTTGGACTCATTTTTGGAGTATTACCATTAGCTATAATTGCTACATCTCAAATTCATAATGAAGAAGCTACTGAGGAAGCTCCTGCTTTTGATTTGAATAATATTACTGACAAATTAATGAAGTTACAAGAATTAAAAGAGAAGGGAATACTTACAGAAGAGGAATTTACAGAACAAAAGAAAAAACTATTGTAAAACGAAAAACTAAAATGAAAAAACTACTGCTTATATTACTTTGCTTGCCATTGGTTTATTCTTGTAGAGATAAAGATAAAATTAAGAAAGAAAAAATTTCAATAAAATTAGAAAATACGCTAACAATAAAATATAGTGATATTATAAATGATTTCAAAATTAAAATTATTTGGACACCAAGAAGCGAGAATTACGGTTATATTGGTTCTGCAAGAATTGCATTAACAAATACAAAAACCAATAGAACATCATATATAATAAATAATTTCTGTTCTATAGAAAATGAGATTATTAAGAAAATTAAAGTGAAAAAAAAAGGTGAGTATTTAAGTTTAGAAAAAGATTATAATTTTAAAATTGATTATGATTCTAATAATTCTTCATTTTATTTTCAAGATATTAATTTTGATAATAAAAAAGAAATACTAATCAAAGAAGCAGGCGTAGGTCAAAGAGGTGTAAACGCTATTAAAGTATATGAATATTCATTTGGAATGTATAGCGATTATGCTGATTTTTGGGATAAAATAAATTATAAACCGTTTAATTCTTTAGATGATATGTCAAATATCGATTTAGAAAATAAAAAAATTGAAATTTATGGGTCGAATGGTGTTTGTGCAGGAACATATGATGAATATATTTACAATAACCGTTGGATTTATTCTAAACGCATAATTGAAAAAGAAATTGATTTCGAGTGCTACAATTATATATATAGAGTTGTTGATTCTGACATTGCTCCTTACGTAAGTTATAATTATGAATTAATATCAATTGAAAAACAATAAACTAAAATGAAAAAACTACTACTTATATTACTTAGCTTGCCTATGTTTGGCTTTGGACAAATTTGCGGATTTGGGGGCACAAATAGTGTAAACAGTTGTATGTATAATGAGAATACTGCTCCTACTAAAGCAAAAATCTATTTTGAAGGAATGGTAAACAGAACTAATGGATTAGGGTATAATACAAACATTAAGCTTGTTCGTTGTGATTTATTTCCAAATGCCGCTGCTTATCAGAAAAATGGAATTAAATATATTGGATATAATCAAAGTTTTATGACTAATCTTCTTAATAATAGCGCAGAACAAATTGCAGTATTTTATCACGAAATAGGTCATCATAAGTATAACCATCTTTCTCCAACATTTGACAAGCTACTTGCTAGCAACACGGGAAATAAGTTAAAATATCTAGAAATTAGTAGAAGTAACGAATTAGAAGCTGATTTTTTTATGGGATATTGTATGGCAAAAGATGGATTCACATTAGAAGAAGCTCAAAGTGTTTATTATAAATTTGTAAATAATATGGATGACACTTACAAAACACATCCTAAATTAAGTAAAAGATTAAAAGCTATCGAGAATGGCTATAACAGTAGAAAATCTATTGAACGAAATGGTTTAAAAGATGAAATTGCTTGGCTTTCAAACCCACAGGGACCAACATCGAAAAGTTCGGAGTTAATTGCAAGTACAACAGAAAAATATTTATTATGGAATACTTTAGTTCTTAATAAGGACTATAACAAACGCTACAGTAATTACATTGATAAAAACGGTACTGGCCTTGAGGAAATTACAAGTGCTCCTGAAGCTTGTTTCATTAATGAATTCCAATATACTTGGAAACAAAAAAGACTATATAATAGACTTAAATATGAACCAACTAATGGAAAGTACGCTAAATTTACAAATATGTCTTTTAAAAGTTTTGCAAAAAAATATTTTAATAATACTGATATTTCTGGAAATAATTGTACAGATTTTAAAGGAGAGTTTCAAGCCATAGTTGTTAAAATAAATCACGATTTAAGTAATGGTTTCTGTTTTAAAAATGGTAATGATTACAAAATAACATCTAAAATACATCAGGAAATTTGCAATAAAATGTCTAGTTGGAAATCAAGAAATGGAAACATAAAATACTTTAGGTTTGCTTTAGAGGCTAAAGATGTGAATTTAAATCATTATTGTAGTAATTTTAAATGCAAACAACTATTTCGCTTCATTGAAGCAAAATGTGATTCTTGGTGTCCTTACCACCATCAATATAGAACAACAACTCCGCAAGCAATTAAATAGATTAACAATAAACCAAAATGAAAAAACTACTAATTATAGTACTTTGCTTGCCTTTGGTTTATTCTTGTGGGGATAAAGAGATGGAAGATGATGATGAAACTTTATTAAAAGAGTCAACTACGGGTATAATAAAAGAAATAGACAGTATTAGTAATAAAAAAAAGGAAATTAATTTTCTGCAAAAAGAAAAAAATTCCCTCAAAAATCAAATAAAAGAAGATAGTATTAAAAAAGTACTTTTAGAAAATGATGTTAATGAACAAGAAAGAAGTGCTAAAGACAAATTCCTTATAAAAAAAAATAATGAAGATGTTATTATTAAGAAAAAAATCAACTAAATGAAAAAACTACTACTTATATTACTTTGCTTGCAACCCTTCTTGATCTATGCTCAGTATTCAGATAGAGTTTTAGAAATTAAGAAAATGTATAAAGAAACAATATCATATGAGAAAAAGAAAGATTGTAAAACAATAAGATGGTTTGATTCAATGGAACCAGAAGGCGCTACTTACGAAAATAGTCACAAGAGAAAAATTACTAGATGTTCGTATCCGAAACGATACAGTACGATATCTATATACTTTGAAGAGACACATTGTGGACCTTCCCCTGCATTTAATGCTTATTATTATTATAAAGATAACAAGTTATACTTTGCTCATATAATAAATAAATTCTTAAGAACAGAATCTTATGACCCTGTTACAGGATTATTTGAAGATTTTATATGGCCAAAAAATGGAATTGTAGATAGTGAAATTAGATTATATTTTAAATCGGATGGAGAGATTGAAAAAGTACTTGTTGATAATGGAGATGGTAATGTAAAAATAACAGAAAAAAATAAGAGTCAAAGTATTGTAGATTCTGCACTTAGATTTTTAAATATGGATGAATTCCGTTCAAGAATATCTAAATTAAATGAATAAAAAAATGAAAAAACTACTACTTATATTACTTTGCTTGCCCTTTATTGGGTTTGGGCAGGTATATAAGCAAAAAGTTAATGATAGTATTTATATAGAAAGAGGTTACGGTCCAAAATTAATTCACTCAGAAATTATTGATGGAAGAATAGTTGAAAAATATGACCTCAAGGATTCAGTACTTGAATACGAACACATATATTTAAATAATAAATTAGACTCTACAACATCATTTTATGGAACAGGAGAATTATGGTTTCAATCTCAGTATGTTAATGGAAGAAGAAATGGCAATCATATTTGTTACTATGAAGATGGAACAATTAAATATAAACAAATCTATCTTAATGGTATTTTAGTCAGTACAATACGTTATTAAAAATGAAAAAACTACTACTCACATTACTTTGCTTGTCTTTAGTTTTTTATTATTTAAGTAAACCAAATGCAATAATTAAACTTCTAGAACCCAAAGAGACAAAACAAAAAGAAAATAAAAAAGAAACTAGTTCAAGCAAAAAAATTAAGCCGACAAGATTACTATTAATTAAAACACTGTATGATTTTGCTTATCAAATGAACAAAGAAGATTATGATGCTGCTGCTAAATTTTTTTATGACGAGAATGACATTGATATGCAAAAATTAAAACTTAGTGTTGAAATAGATAATAATATGACATTGAAAGATTTTTTTTCTAAATATTTAGAGAATAAACAAGCATACAAAGGAATGAGATTTCAGAAATATATTAATAAAGTTGATAAAGAATGGAAATTTGGTAAAGTCAGTGATATAGGATATAAGAATAAGCACAAAGACTACATAAAATACATAGAAGATAAAGAAAATTGTTATATGATGTGCGATAGTGTTTATCAAGGTAAAGAAGTAATTGCTTTATGGAAAGATGAAAAATTTAAATTTTGTAGAATAGACGAATAGAAAATAAAATGAAAAAACTACTACTTATATTACTTTGCTTGCCTATGATTAGTTTAGGGCAAAATAAAATACTAGCAAAATACAATTGTACAAATGCTTTGATGGGTCAATTTTATGAAATGAATTTATTATTGTGTGGTCCATTAAATATTAATAATGAAAAAAATGTCAGGTTAATTACATTTTAACCATGATGAACTGTAAAAAATTACAAGAGAAAACAAGACATCATTTTCTTTTTAAACCAACAAGTGAGCAAGTTGAAATCATCAACTATATATCTGAATTTGTAACAACAATAGGTAATAGAAGTATCTTTATGCTTAAGGGGTATGCTGGAACAGGAAAAACTACTCTGGTTGCTGCGCTTGTAAAGGCATTGCCAGTTATAGGAAAACGATCCGTCTTAATTGCACCAACTGGAAGGGCTGCAAAAGTACTTTCAAAATACTCTAAAAAATCAACAAGTACTATACATAGAAAAATATATTGGATAAGAACAAATAAAAATGGGAACACCTTTATTAAACTTAAAGAAAATACTCATTGTAATACAGTATTTATAGTTGATGAAGCTTCTATGATTCCTGAAAATTCTGATAAGGGATTTGGCAACAGATCACTTTTAGAAGATTTAATTAAATACGTATATAATGGCATTAATTGTAAATTAATACTTATTGGAGATAGAGCTCAACTTCCACCAGTTCATTTAGATATAAGTCCTGCTTTAAATGAAGAGACACTAAATTTAAATTATAATAAACAAGTTATCTGCAAAGAGCTTACAAAAGTAGTAAGACAGAAAAAAGACTCATTTATTTTAGCAAATGCCACAAAAATTAGAGAAAAAATATCAAATAATGACTACTCCTATCCAAAATTCTTAACTAGTAAAGAAGTTATACGTATTAATACAGGAGAAGATCTGCAAGAAGCACTAGAAGATGTTTATGCTAATGAAGGAATAAATCATACAGCTATACTTTGCCGGTCAAATAAGAGAGCAAATCAATATAATCAACAAGTAAGAATAAAAATTAGATGGCAAGAAAATGAGATATCTGCAGGAGATAAGTTAATGGTTGTTAGAAATAATTACTTTTGGCTAAAGGAAATAAGTAATACAAAATTTATTGCAAATGGAGATATAATTGATGTCATTAAAATTAAAGAAATAATAGAACGATATGGATTCCGTTTTGCAAAAGCCAGTATTCGAATGACAGACTATAATGATGAAAAAGAATTAGATGTAATATTGTTATTAGATACTTTAAAAAGTGAAAATCCTGCTATAACATACGAGCAATATCAGCAACTATACAAAGAAGTTGGATTAGATTACAAAGGAGAAAAAGAGATAAATAAAAAAATAAAAGAAAATCCTTTTTTTAATGCCTTACAAATTAAGTTTTCTTATGCTATGACATGTCATAAATCCCAAGGAGGACAATGGCAAAATGTATTTGTAGATATCGGGTATTTTACTGAAGATATGCTAGATAAATCATTCCTTAGATGGATATACACTGCTTTTACTAGAGCAAGTAAAAAATTATATCTTATTAATTTTAATAATAACTTCTTTCAAAAAAAGATTTCTTGAGCTAATCTAAAAGTATTTGCATGAGCTTCAACTATATTATTTACATTAGGAGAATATCCACCACCCATACTTATTTGTATTGGAATATTATTTTTTTTACAATAATTTAGGACAAATCTATCTCTGCTTTTACATCCGTTAATTGAAACTGAAAGTCTTCCAAGCTTATCTTCTTCTAAAATATCAACTCCTGATAAGTAAAAAATAAAATCTGGCTGAAATTTTTCAATTAATCTTGGGACTTCATACTTAATAACTTTTAAATATTCAAAATCGCTAACTCCATCGTTAAAACCGTAATCAAAATCACTAATTTCTTTTCTAAATGGATAATTTTTTTCACCATGAAATGAAGCAGTATATACATATTTATTTTTTCGAAATATTTCAGCTGTTCCATTACCCTGGTGAACATCCAAATCTAAAATAAATATTCTTTGACATAATTGATTATGAATTAAATAATTTGCAGCAACTGACTGGTCATTTAATAAGCAAAAAGCTTCAGCCTTATTTGAAAAAGCATGATGAGTTCCTCCAGCTATATTTAGTGAAACCTTGTTTTTAAGGCTATATAAGGAGCTTTCTATAGTTCCTTGAACAATTTTCATTTCTCTTTGTATAAGTTCATTAGACATCGGAAAGCCTATTGCTCTTAACTCCCTTTCATTTAATTTTAAATTAATTAATTTTTGAAAATATAAATTACTATGAGTTAAAAGTATATCATCATAGTTTATATTACTAGGAACAAAAAAATTATCATTAATACATGTACCTTCATTAATTAATATATCTGGCAAAAGTTTATATTTAATCATTGGAAACCTATGATTTTCTTTTAATGGGTGATTATAAATTAAATCGTTAGCAATTTTTAACATAGATCTATTTTAAAATAATTAATTATTAAAGATTTTATTTAATATCATCTGTCAAATCTAATTCCCTGAATTGAGGAAACTTAAAATTTGTAAAAACAACTGAAAAAATAGTCATCAATCCTCCAAAAACAACTGCGGGAACAGTCCCCATTAATCTAGCAGTCAATCCACTTTCAAAGGCACCTAACTCATTTGATGAACCAATGAAAATAGAATTTACTGAAGCTACTCTGCCTCTAACTTCATCTGGAGTTTTTAATTGAAGTATTGTTTGTCTAATAATCATTGATATACCATCTGTTAATCCATAAATAAAAAGGGCTAACAATGATAAGTAAAACATAGAAGAAACTCCAAAAACAATTATTGAAACTCCAAAACATAAAATAGCTATTAGTAATTTTTTTCCCGCATTCTTTGTTACAGGTATATAAGCAGAAGTAAACATTACTATCAATGCCCCGACAGCAGGAGCCGCTCTAAGAATTCCAAAACCTTCTGAGCCAACATGTAAAATATCTTGAGCATAAATTGGTAAAAGTGCTATAGCTCCTCCAAATAATACAGCAACCATATCTAAACTTATGGATACAAATATTGCTTTTGTTCTAAAAACAAAAGAAAGACCCTGCTTTAAGCTATCAAGAATAGGTTCACCAATTTTTGGATTTAATATTGGTTTCTTTTTCAATAAAAATGTTAAAATTAAAGATATAAAAACAGAAACAAGTACATATAACATTGAAATATGTACTCCGTTATAGGCTATAGAAAAACCGGCAACAGCAGGTCCAATTACAGCAGCTAACTGCCATGTTGAACTACTCCATGAAGCCGCATTAGGATAACTTTTTTTTGGAACAATTAATGCAACTAAAGAAAAGATAATTGGACCAAAAAAAGCTCTAATAAATCCACCAATAAAAACTAAAAAATATATAGCATATAAAATCTTATTTGATGAAAAATTAGAATAACAATATTTACTTGTAACAACAAAAAATGCAAATGATACTATTAAAAAAGCAAAAATTGCATAAACAAATAATTTTTTTTTCTCTTTTTGATCAACAATATGACCTGCAAAAAGTGCCATTGATATTGCGGGAATAATTTCAACTAATCCAATTAAGCCTAAAGCTAAAGGATCCTTAGTAATATTATAAACTTCCCATTCAATTATTATAAATTGCATAGACCAACCAAAAACCAGAAGAAATCTAATAAGTAAAAAAATATTAAACTCTCGAAATCTTAGTGCAGCATAAGGATCATGCTCATTAATCATTTATAATAATTTTTTAAAATAAAGACAGAAAAAAGATATTAATCTAAAACTACTTTTTTTACAACTGTTCCATCATTATACCTGTATATAAGAATTTTATTTTTTGTAGATTTTACGTTATTCCCTAAAAAGCTAAAAACCCCTAATAATTTTTTATTTGAAACATATTCAAATATTTGATTAACACTATTAACAATAATTGTTCCCGTCATACCTGATGATGCATGCCCATAAACAGAGCAATCATACTCATAATTACCAGGTATATTAAAAACATGAGTATAAATTTCAGTATCAGATGTTGGGTCTGAAATAAAAGATTCAGGATTATTAAAACTTAAACCAGATATTGAATTTATATCAAAATTTACATTATGAAATCCACCATCATTAATCCAATGAACTGTATCCCCTATATTAATAGTGAGAACTGAAGGGCTATAATACATCATCCCTGCATTAATGATATGAGAAGATTGTGCCAAAATAAAAGAGGGAAAGATGAGTAGTAAAAGTATTTTTTTCATGTTTTTTTAGTTCAAATTTAAAAATATTTAACGATTAGCTCTTTGATTCTTACTTTTAAATCTTAAACCTAATAAATTTCTTGAATGCTTAGTTTTTCTAGATTTAACTCTCTTTCTCCACATTTTAAAAGAAGATAAACTCAAATATTTCCTCATTATTCCTCATATATCATTCTCCTTTAACCCAAATTGAAATTCAATCGCCTCAAAAGGAGTCCTATCCTCGCATGCCATTTCAATAATTCTATCTAACTTATCCGCATTCATATTAATTTTTTCTTAAATATTTTTTATCTATATAAAAAGTGCCAAAAGGAACTAAAGATGCAAAAAGTATTATTGTAAAATCTTTTTTAGCCCAATCTTCCTGTTTTCTTAATATAAATGCTAAAATAATATACAAAACAAAAAGAATACCATGGGGCATGCCTAAAAGCTTAACATATAATTCGTTATTTAAAAAATATTTAAAATAAAGCCCTAAAGTCATTAATAAAATATAAGATATACCTTCAATAAATGCAATAATTTTAAAAATAATTTTCATATAACAAATTTATAAAATTAAAGCTCCCTTTTTTAAAAAAGGGAGCTTTAAAAAGGTAATTACAACAATTAAAACTAACTATAAACTACTCTACGTAAAGCCATCCCTGCATCTTTTCGCTATGTCCAGGGTACGTGCAAAAATACCTGTAATTACCTTTTTTTGGTGCTCTAAATTTAAAACTAACAGTCTCTCCAGGATATGCTAAAGGAGAATATGCTAACACTTTATTTTTTACTACAAAATCGTTTTCTTCTCCTGCCATTTGACATTCAAAAGCAACTTTATCTGCTGATTCTTGCTCTATAAAAACAATATTATGAATCATTGATTTATCCATTCCATCGTTAACTAAAGTAATTTTAACTAGACTTCCTTCTTTTACATTTATTTCCTTAATATTAAAAGACATTTCAGACATAGTATTTCCAACAGCTCTAATAGTATCAATTGATACTATATTCGCATTTGCTTTCATGTTTTCATTACTATTATCTGGATTCTTTGGATTTTCAGATGAACCACAAGAAAAAAGCAATGCAATTGATAAAACTCCTATTATTTTTTTTGTTGTTTTCATTTTTTTATAAATTTAGTTATTATTAATTTTTAAGATGTATGAATTAGACTTGACCATAATTCATGTGGAATATCAGTGCAAAAATTACTATTAGGGGCAGTTATCACTGAAATCGCATCATGAGAATGAAGTGATTCCTGATGAGAGCATATAACTCTAAAATCTAAAATTCTTTTATCAGATTCCAACTTCTCATACATTAATCTGGCAGCATCCTCAACAAATTTTAAATACGAACCATTAAGCTCAGCAAAGGCCATTTCGTCTTCTCTTTTAACTACTACCTGAGTTTCAGTACGAAGAGCTCTAACACATAAATCTTGTAAATCCTCAATCCAAACAGTATCATTAAATTCTATAGAGATTCGAGCTACAGACCTTTGTGAATGAGAAACTGTAGCCTTATTTCTTGTTTTTCTTGCATGTTCAGCAAGTTCATAAGAACAGGGACATGCAGAAGAATAAACAAAGTCAAAATGTAGATATTTTCTAAATTTACCGTCATTTTTCAGATTACCTTCTAGAGTAACTTTATAATACTGATATCCTTTGTTGTTTGACCTTAATGATGGTTTAAGAATGGGATAAGAAAAATTAAGTCCTATTTTGGCATCAAATGAATCTAAATTATTTTTATACTTTAGTAGAATATTTTCTAAGTTATTAAAAACGTAGTCATCCTTAAACTCATAAAAAGATCTCATAATTCGTGACATATTTATTCCTTTTTTGTGTGCAGCTAATGAAACCGCTCCTGTGACTTTTGTTTCAAGAGTTATATCATCCCCATCTCTTGTTCTATATTTAAGTGGAAGACGAAAATTATGTATACCTACTTGTTGAATATTAACTGAAGCTCCCTGAATTAGCGATGAGGGACCATTTTGAAGATCAGGAAAAGATTTAATCTCTTCTTTGGTTGGTTTATATGAGACATCATATTGTCTATCAAACTGAAAATCCTCAAAAATTTGACCAGTATTATTTTTATTAGAATAATCTACTTGTGAATGATTAGAGTTTTTGAAGCTATTTTCTGAAATGTTATTAGAACCATCTTCGTTTCTTAAAAAATCTTCCATTTTAATTAATTAATTTTTGGTTATTATTTTCTTCATATTTATATGTGAGATCGGATTTCATTTCAGGCTGGTATATAGCTGAATTGTTTGTACCTCCCTCAAAACTTTCAACTTTCAGTACTTTTACTCTGCCATCAGTTTCAATTTGAACTTTTTTATTTATATATTCATAAACATACTTAGCAAACTTTTCACATCCAACATCATCAAAAATTCTTAGTTGAATTAAATTATTTTTTGCAAGTGATTTGAAATGGGGAAGCATCGGGTCATCTTTTGCAACTATAGTAGTATGATCAAATAGGTATGCCATGTGCTTCTTAATTCCATTTCTTTTGAACGATCCAAAATCACATACCCAGTTTAATGGATCAAGTTGACCCATAAATGTTACTTTAAATTTCATAGCATAGCCATGTAAATATTGACAATGTGAATGTTTTGCTCTCCACTGTCTAAATGCTACACTGTAGCCGTCAAATAGTTTAGTACTTTTAAATTCAGTCATTTTTTTTTTTTTGACAAATTTATAAATTTTTTCAACATTGTATAGTTTTTTTTTAAAAAAGTTATACTAATTTTAAAAATGTTTATACTTTTGCACCATATTAACCAAAAACAAATATAAATTATGTTATTAAAAGTTATACCAATTGCGCCAGACAATTATGAAATTTATGCTAGATTTATCTAAAAACATAAATAAAATAAAAGTGTTTGTTGGAGAATTCGATCAAATACCAATTAAAAATTCAAAAGTTTATTTTAAAGAGCACCCATTAAATTACAATTATAAGGGAATAAAAGATCAAAGAGAATGGATATGCAAAGTAGAAAAACCATTTACATCTTTCTTCAAGCACTGGAATTATGTTTTAAAAGAAATTTAATTTAAGTAATTTTATATATTTGTTATAAAAATTTAAATGAGAAAATATCTTCTTATAATATTTTGTATTCCCTTTATAGTATTTGGACAATCTCATACAATAGATGAGCATTTAATACAAATGACTGGAACAACAAATGATGCGGATTTAACCGAAAACACATTTTATAATGCCCAAGATACGTGCTATATTTCTTGGAATATAATTAATGACTCAATGCCAAATGGCTGGGATTATTCAATTTGTTTCCCTGACTGTTTCCCAATTGGAATTACAAATGGACAAGATATTTTTTATCCAAACGTATCTGAATACTTAAACTGTCATATGTATCATTATGGAACTCCTGGGTTTGGTATTGTAGAAATGGAAATAACAACAAACAATCAAGTGATTGACACAATAAAATGGACAGGAACAGTTGACGTATTTACATCAACTAATAGCATATATTCTAACAAAAACAAAGAAATAGTTAACATAATAAACATAGTTGGGAAACAAACAAAAATTAGTCAAAATTCATTTCTAATTTATGTTTATGATGATGGAACTTTTGAAAAAAAGATAATTATTAGATAAAAAAATTATTTAACCTTCCAATCAAAACAAAACATAGAATCACTTGCCTCTTCAGGTTTTGAACAACTTTCTACACCAAAGTGATAACAATTTGAACATGATGAGTTTTTATTGAATGAGGAACCTAAAGAATGGCTTTCACAAAAATTATTCATTGCTACAGTTTGATTATGTTTTTTACAAATAAAATCTCTAATTAAATTTTCGCAGTTTAGACAACTGTTTACAGTTTGTAATTTCATAATATTTAATTTTTATACAAATTTAAGAAAAAAATCAAAATAAAAAAACATAAATGACTGATTATGAGTAATTTAAATTTAGAATAAATAAAAATAAGAAGAAAAAAAAGAAGTTTAAATGGAGAAAAATAATAAGAAAATAGAGTAATTTTGCACAAAAAAATTATGAAAATAACAATTATAGGTATCACTTTATTTATAGCATACTTGTTAGTCTATAAAACAAGTAATGCTTTAGAAGAAAATCATTATACACTAATAAAAAAAATAGAAAATGTTGAAATTAGAAAATATAAAGAATTGATATACGCAACATATACTCCAAGAAATGTATCTGACCGAGATAATTCATTTAGAAATGTTGCAGATTTTATATTTGGAAATAATTCAAAAAAAGAAAAAATTGCAATGACATCACCTGTAGTGATCAAACTACATAATAAAAATGAAATGGCTTTTATCATGCCTGAAAAATATAACCTTGAAACACTCCCAAAACCAAATAACAAAAATTTAAATATATATACAGAAAAAAGTAATGTCAGTGCATGTATTCAGTATTCTGGTTATTCAAATGAAAAAATTGAAAAAAGAAAGATTGCAGAACTTAAAAAAACACTTGATAAGCATAACATTCAACATTTTAATGACTTTGAAGTTCTTGTATACAATTCCCCATGGAAAGTAATTAATAGAAAAAATGAAATTCGTGTAACTATTAAATATAATAATATGAATGAAAAAAAAAATAAGAAGCTATATAAAGCCTATTTTGGAGGTGGATGTTTTTGGTGTGTAGAAGCTGTTTTTGAAGATGTAATTGGAGTAAAGAATGTAAAAAACGGATACTCTGGAGGAAAAATAAAAAACCCATCATACAAAGAGGTATCAAGAGGATTAACAAAACATGCTGAAGTATGTGAAATAAGCTATGATAGCGATATTATAAATTTAAATGAATTATTAGAGATTTTTTTCTTATCACATGACCCAACTACATTAAATAGACAAGGAAATGATGTTGGCGAACACTATAGATCGATTATATTATATAATAATGATCAAGAAAAAAATGTCATTTCTAATTATATTAAAAATATAAATGATAGTCTTTTTAATGGAGAAATAGTGACAGAACTGAAAAAATTTGATAAATTTTATAAAGCTGAGTCATATCATCAAAACTATTACAAACAAAATACATCAGCTGGATATTGCAAATTAGTTATAACTCCAAAGTTAAATAAAGCAAGAAAAGAGTTAAGTAAATACTATTAAAATGCACACACAAATAATTAAAAAACAACTTATAAAAACAGATATAGATAATTTATGGGATTTTATGTCATCACCTAAAAATTTAGATATGATAACTCCTAAAGAAATGAAATTTAATATTAAATCAAATAATGGAAACAAAAAAATGTATGAAGGGATGATTATAACTTACACAATAACTCCGTTATTAAATATTCCTTTGAACTGGATAACGGAAATCACACACATAAAAAAAAATAAATACTTCGTAGATGAACAAAGAATTGGCCCGTACAAAATGTGGCATCATGAACATATTTTTGAGCAAAAAGAGGATGGGATATTAATGACAGATATAATAACCTATGTCCCTCCGATGGGTGTTTTAGGAAAAATAGCAAACTTTCTATTTATTAATAAAAAAGTTAATAATATTTTTGACCATAGAAAAAAAATTATTGATCAATTATTTAATAAAAAATAAATATTACGCAATACATAAAAAATTAATCTAACAATATTTTTTTCTCTACTGAACCGTTTTCGTAAATATAAAAAATAATAGTATTGTTTTTTAAATTAGTATCCCTTCCTAAAATATCAACAATTTTGACAATTTTATTTGATTCAATAGAGGCGTCAGTATAAAAAGGTATAGGCAAAGACCATTCAGACCATGCAAGGCTTCTATCTCTAAATCTAACTCTCCAACAATAACGACTATTAGGCTCTAAGTAATCTATTTCTTCATCAATTAAGTTATCATTAGCTTGCGTATTTATATCAAAATACCAATTTTCATACTGTTTCCAACTATCAAAAATAAGGTTAGAAAAATCATTACAATAATTACTAATTTGCCAATGAGAAGCACCATGCAAATCTCCGTCAATATCAAAAAAATTATCAGCAACTAAATACATAGTATTTGAACTTATTGTATCATTTGGAAGAGGAAAAATTCCAATTGGAGTATTGGGAGAATTATTATAAAAACGTATTACAACGCTATCTTCAACACTATTATTTTTAGTAATGTTATCATCTCCAAGACTTAATCTTCTTAAAGTAAATTGAGGATTATTACCTGCCTCAATTTCTAAAAAAACATAACCCCATTCGTCCTGACTTACACTATATTCTAAATAATCCTGCTGAGGCCATTCACCCCAATAGTCTATATATCCTCCAGATGTAGCAACATTAACCATAAGATGAGTATGATCTCTGGATTGACCTCTAGAATATCCATGTGTATGACCATAAAAATGCACAGATGGCTTACCGCTACTACTTGTAAATCCCTCAAGTAATTTCACTATTTCACCAGTAAAGTCAGTATTTCCCGGAGTCCATTGTTCCGATTTATGAGGGTGATGTAATTGAGCAAAAACAAAATCAATAGAATTATCAATTGACGTTAAATAAAGTACACTATCAAGCCAATCAAGTTGCTTTTGTATTCTATAACCCGAATTAGAATTTAAGCCAATTATTCTAACATTAGAATTATCCTTGTACCACCAATGTTCTTCAAAACCTTGAGTACCATTTTTTGGCAAATCAAAATACTGAAAGAAAAAATCAGAATTCATTTCATGATTACCTAGAACAGGATAAAATGGCACTGAAGAGAACAATGGGTAAGCAGGACCAAAAAACTGATCTTTCCAATGATAATAATCAGTACCAGTATTAACTAAATCACCAGGAATCATTAGCATATTAAGACCTTCACTTATACTAGTGTCATAATGAGTATGTATATATTCAAATATTCCATCATGTACAATCTGATGAAACTTATTAGGATTATTTCCATCCCTTTGCATATCACTCATCACAACAATATTTATAGGTTCCTCTTGTGAGCTGATAGCAGGAGTTTTAAAATCATAAATATTAGAAACCGAATTACCTGAAACTACTCTATAAAAATATTGTTTATTAGCTTCCAAACCAAAGATATTAGCCGTGTAAATACAGGCCGGATAATTTGTAAATTCATATGTTACTGAAACAGTATTTCCTAAATCTGTTGATTCGCCCCATTCTAAAAAAGAAGAATCAAACTTACTATACTCCCACATTACAACCATGCTATTTGGTTCTGCATTTTGCAAATAAGGTTTAACAGTAAATTCTTGTGACAAAGATGAGTACTGAACAAATATTAGAAAAAAGAAAAAAAGCCTATACATTAAAATTATTAATATTGGCTAATATAGTTTAATTTAAAATATTAAATTATGGCTTTGAACGAATCTTTAAGAATGTATCAATATCAATAAAATCTAAACTAATTGAATTCACACAATGACGTACATTCTTATTAGTATACCCCTCCCCTTCAAAAACATGACCGAGATGACCTTTACAATTAGAACAAATTATTTCTGTTCTTTGCATATTATAACTATAATCGCGAACTCTAATTAAAGCCCCCTTAATTTCATCATCAAAAGAAGGCCATCCACAATTTGAATTAAACTTGTGTATTGATTTAAATAATGGATTATTACAAGCCTTACAAATATAAACACCTACTTTAGAATGATTAATATATTTCCCTGACCATTTTTTTTCAGTACCCTTGTTTACGATGATCCTTTTTTCTTCTTTTGTTAATTTATCAAAAAAATTACTTTTTTTGACTATATAGTTTTGAGCTAAACAAATAATCGGGAAGTGAAATATTAGAATTAGAATTAAAGAAAAATTAACTCTTTTCATTTAATAATAAAACCTTTAATATGTCTTTTTAATACACTTTGCATTTTCCTTTCATTATTACCAGCCCAATTCTCCAACAATTTTTTTTCTTTCATTAAATAGAAATATGGAAAAATATCTGGTCTTAGCTTCTCAGGCATATCCTCTGCCTGAACAGTTCTAAAATTAATTTTATTTAATTCTGCAGTTTTTTTCACAAAAGGCTCGTATACTTTACAAGGCATACACCCTTTTTTCTTAATCATTACTATCTCCATTCTTTTGTATAATTAATTATTTACAAAGTTATGCAAATATTTAGTTTTATAATAAAAAAATGAAAAACAAATAAATATGTATATTCACCAAAAAAAAACTAACTATGGATAAATTAATTAGTAACGTAAAAACATGGGCATCAGATAAAAACCTTCTTAAGGAAGAAAATATACATGCTCAAATGTTAAAAGTTTTAGAAGAAGTTGGTGAAACCGCAGGAGCAATATTAAAAAAGAAAGATCAAGAAATCATTGATGGTTTAGGAGATAGTTTTGTTACATTAATAATTCTGTGTTATCAACTAAATCTTGAGCCTAAAGACTGTCTTCAAAAAGCTTGGAATGAAATTAAAAATCGTAAAGGAAAAACAGTAAACGGAACATTTATTAGAGAAGAATAAAATTACTTCTTAACTAAACTATTATTTTAGTTTGTATAAACCACACCTAGTGAACTATACTTCTCACCATCAATCCTATATGCTTCATAATTGGCAGCATTCCATCCATTAATATATTTAATATTAACATCTTGTGTGCCAGAATAGGAAGAAACATTAACATTAATACTTCCATTTTGTCTAAAGGAACCAATCCGTAATTAACAGAGGGATCAAGTCCTAATTGATTAGCTTTCGCTTTAGCAGGCCATATTTCTAATTGGACTAATGATATAATGGTTAAGTTAACTGCAATGATAAATAATAAGACATTCGTTTTATTTGTCTTCATAATAATATTTTTTTAGTTAAGTTAGAAACAAATTTAAAAAAATTTATAGAAAAACGTATGTCACTAATTATAACGAATAGCAGAAAAAGAAACAGAATAATTTTTTCCTTCAAAAGAGTAATTACAATTGAATTCTATAACTGCATCTGCACTTCCTCCAGTATGAATTAATTGCCCAGTACCATTGTATAATACACTTGATTCAACATGAGGGTCATAAACCATGTCATTAACAGTAAATTCTAAAGTTTTAGAATCAGTAAACTCAAAAGTAAGATGATATGTATCAGAATCAGGAAAAAATCCATGTTCATAATTATAAGCAAGAGTATTGACAGGAAAATCAATATTAATATACTGTAAATCTACTGTGTGAGCACGAAGATCTTCTAACTCATAAAAATATGAATTTCCATACTGATTAACTACAGTCACCGCAGCATCCCAATTACCATGATTAGTATATAAGTTTAACTTTGGTCTACATTGCCAATTAAAGCCAAAAAAATCTTGACTTACATTTGTACATCTCTCCCATTCGTTACATTCATCTCCACAGTTCCCAAGTGATACAGTAGAAGAGCTACTAGAGCTATTTAAATCAAAATCATACTCCTTTTCACATGAAGAAAAAATAAAACAAAATATCAAAGTACTAGATAAAAACTTTTTCATAATTATATAATTTTTATACAAATAAAAAACTTATAAAATAAAATATTATGCCAAGCATACTAAACTATATATATATTTATAATCATATAATAATTATACTATTTAAATAATTCTCTCTATTATTGCCACAAAAAGAATAAAATATTATGGCAGAAAATAAATTTGAAAAGATTCTTTGGAACTCAAGATATGTAGTTTTAATTTCGGTAATCCTTTCTATTATATCTTCAATTATTATGTTTTTATTAGGTGGATGGGATATTATTCAAGCTATAATTTCTAAGAATGCCCTTTTTAATGAAAACATTAATAATAATAATGAATTATTATTCCAAATTATTTCATCTATTGATTTATTCTTGATTGGTATAGTTTTATTAATATTTGGATTTGGTGTATATGAACTTTTTATTAGTGAAATTGAATTCGCGAAAAATAAATTTACTGATTCTACATTAAAAATAAAAAGTCTAGACCAACTAAAAAATAAGATAATCAAAGTTATTATTATAGTTCTAATTGTTAAATTTTTTGAAAAAGTTTTGAAGTTATCTCATAATTTCACAACTCCTGACGACTTAATTTTATTTAGTCTTTCAATTTTAGCGATTTGTGTCGGATACTACCTAATTAACAGAAATTAATTAAAACGTTTTCTGAATAATTAGATTTTATAATTTGCTAAAAACTATATCCAACACTTACTCCAAAAGGAATATAAAGAATATCAGGATGAGGAAAATCATTATCAACAGGCTTCTTTAATTTTCTAATAGGTATAGGAGGCTGTAAATATATCCTAAAATTAAATTTGTTTGACTGTAGTGGTTGAAATCTATAACCTATGACCCCATACAAAATATAAGGCCAGGTTGTTTTTCCATATAGCATTGTACCTCCTAATCCAAATTCAAAAAAACTTCTTCTTTTGCCAATATTTGCTGTAAAATGATGAGGTATTGTTAAATAATCTTCTATTGGAGAACAAGATATTCCCCAAAAGGAAATACAAAATTCCTGATTATACCCTAAGCCAAGCTTAGTACTGAGAAAATTAGATTTTCCAACTAAATATTGTTTCTCATAATTAATTGATATTCTTGATGCATCACCTAATAAATTTAGACTGATATTATTTAATGGCCTATCTTGTGTCCAAACTACTTTATTACTTAACAAAAGAAATAGAAATAGAAATATTAATTTTAAATTCATAAGACAAAAAAATTTATTCAACAATTATTCTCTTTTCTAATGCTCCATCATCATATATGTAAAATAGTAATATATTTCGTTTTTCGTTAACCTCCCTTCCAAAAATGTCTATAACTTTAAAAGTTTCTTTTATTGTGTTATGATTTTCTATTGAAGCTGGGGGACAGTTATCGCTAAAATAATGTTGAGGATCTATACTTGTCCAATTTAAAAATGAATAGTTAGGGACATCAACATTAATACAAGTAAGCATAGAATTATTTTGAACAGAGAAATGAGTAAAATTTGTATTATTTCCATTAGATACATCAAGGAGGGTTAGTTGATTATTCTCACACCGTAATGATGTTAAATTTATATTTGAACTTAAATCTAATATCTCTAAATTATTGTCGTAACAAACTAATAGAGATAATTCACTATGATTAGACAAATCTAAACTAGTTAAATTATTATCATGGCATACTAAATCAATTATCTGTGAAAACAAAGGAAGATTTATTGAACTAATTTGATTTCCAGAACATCCTAGATATTCTAAATAAAAATTATTTGTCAAATCTAAAGAAGTTAATAAATTATTATAACACATAAAGGTGTGGAGATTAAAATTATTACTTACATCAATTGTAGTTAAAAAATTGTCATGACATGGGAACCAATGCAGCCAAATATTTTGACTAACATCTATAGAAGATAAAAGATTATTTGAGCAATTTAACCCTTCTAAAAAAATATTGTTGGAAACATCTAAAGTTGTTAATTGATTGTTAGAACAATACAGAGCACTTAATGAATCATTCTGAGTTACATCAAGACTTGAAAGATTATTATTTTTACAATCAAGGTAATTTAAAAATATATTCTGAGTTATATCCAAACTTGAAAGATTATTATCGTTACAAGCTAATTCTTCTAAAAAAATATTCTGAGTTATATCAATACTAATTAATTGATTTGAATAACAGTATAGATATTCTAATGAGTAAAAACTCTCTATTCCAGTTAGATCAGAAATATTTTGATTACTAACATCTAAATTAGTTACCATATAAATATTAGAACTTAAAACATAATCATCATTAGGAATTCCATTTCCCATACCATTAGATTCTAAGTAAGATTCAAAATTATCATCTGGAATATAAGTTTGTTGTCCAAACCCAAAAAGAGGTATAAAACATAATATAAATATTATTTTTTTCATAAAACAAATAAAAGGAAATAAAAAGGAATAATTATGCTAAGCATAATATAAGAGAGAAAAGTTGGGTTAGCAGGATTACAACCTATACTCTATTTACATGATTATAGTAAGCTTTAAAACTAAAATTTACACCACTTTTTACACCGCTAACCAATCTACTAAAAAAAAATTAGGAATTATTTCGATTTTCTAATCAGAAAATACTTTTTAAAATAATTTATTCAATAATTATCTTCTTTTCTACTGTTCCGTCAGAATAGATGTAAAAAAGTAGCTGGTTGCTTTTTTTTGTTTCTCTACCAAAAATATCTACAGTATAAATTATCTTTTTATTAATATTATTTTGCATGTAATCAATTAAAGAAGTAGTATTTCCACTTATTATAGTATCACATGTAGAAGAAGTACAAGTACTCATAACTGTTGAATCAAACATTATCAATGTAAGACACGGTATATAAGTTCCATTACTATAATTATGCGTTGGATTTTGTAAATTTGATGTATTACCATCACCAAAGTCCCAGAACCAACTCAACGAGTAATCATTAGCCCAACTATTCGCAGGAGCAACAAAAGAATTGTCTGTAAATATAGTTGTAGAGCCATTTTGGGTATAAGTAAAACCTGCCCAACAACCTATATTACCCTGTGAGTAACAATTAAAACTTATTAAGATAGAAATAAAAAATAAAGCTTTTTTCATAGTATTTATTAGTAATAGTTTTTTCATACTACAATAATACAGAAAATTTATAGAAAAGATGAAGAGAAAAAAGTCGGGGTAGCAGGATTACAACCTAACACCTTTTTACATGATTACAGCAATCTTTCAAACTAAAAGTTGCTCCGCTTTTTGCACCGCTAATCAATCTACTAAAACAAACTTAAAAAATTAATTGGATTTTCTGATTAGAAATTACTTTTAAAAATAATTTTATTTTTCTTTAGAAATAGCCATAGCTAAAAACGTGATAGCTACTGCAGCGAATCCAATTGAAACAAGAACATTAGCGTATGGATATGAATTATGCTTAAAAAATCCCCCAACACATAATAATGCTATTGATATATAATTTAGTTTTCTCATAAAGCAAACTTACAAAAAATTAACAGGAAAATATAAAAGAAAAAAGTCGGGGTAGCAGGATTACAACCCAACACCTATTTACATGATTACAACAAGCTTTCAAACTAAAAATTGCTCCGCTTTTTGCACCGCTAATCAATCTACTAAAACAAAATTAAGAAATTTTATTTTATTTTCAGAGAAATGAGTTATTTTCTAAAATAAATATTTACAATAATTATCTGGAAATTAATATTATTTTAGCATAATGATAAATGACAGAAGAAAAGAATTCACAAAGTTTATAAAGAATTTCTCAAGTATATTCAAAGCAAAAAACACCTTATTAATTAGTAGTAATTATACTGAAGAAACAAGTAAACAGTCGTCAGAAAGACCTAAAGATGATTTCTATAGAAATGTTCAAGGGTGGGTATGCGGGGATCTTCTAAACTTCAAACATAATAGCTCTGTTTCTAATTTTGATAATCTAGAATTCTCAAATAACGATTTAATTGTTGCTGATCTTCCATTAAATCTTGGAAAAAAAGAACCATACCATTTCGATAAATTAAAAAAAGTATTTAGAAGCTGGAACATCTTAATATCACTACTTCAGAATATGACTGATAATGGGACATTATTAGTAATTCTACCTACAACAATAATGCATAACAGAGGGGTTAATTTATTAAAGGATTTAAGAGAACATGGATACTATTGCAATATTATTCTAAATATACCTGAAAGAATTAATCCTCAAACTGGAATTAAAACTTACTTATTAGGTTTTCAAAAAAAAATAACTGATAAGCAGTTTATTGCACAGATAGAAGTTGATTATGATAACAAAACAAATAATTATCAAAATATTATATCAAACTATCAATTAAGAACAGACGAAGATTTTATTAATGGATTCTGGGAAGAAAGATTAAAGTTTATATCATTTTCACATTATATTTTTCAACGAAAATTTGAGGTGATACGAAAATATTATAAAAATTATAAAGAATTAAAAGTCTCAGAAATCATTTTAAAAGATGGAATCAACATAATATCACGAGGAAAATTTGAGGATATAAAAGATGCTATCTATATTAAATCAATTGGCAAAATATCTGTACAATATAAATACGATGAAATTGAAAAACATCAAAATTATATTCAATTAATTATTAATACTCAAATTGTTTCCTCAAAGTTCCTTTCGTTCTTCTATATGTCGGAGTTAGGAGTAGAAATACTGAAAAGCCTAAAAAAAGGCCTAACGCTAGAAAGAATATATCAGGAAGATTTATTATCATCTTTAGTTCTAATACCATCAATAAATGAACAGGATAGCTTTATTGATGCGCATGAAAAGTTGACAAAACTTGAAGATTCAATTCAATCACTAAAAAATGAGCTTAGCTTAAATCCAAATACAAAAAATGAAGTATTACTTAAATGGGAGAAATTACATTTACCGTTTGTCAAGTTAACCAAAGCTGATGAAATAAGAAGATTGATAACTGAAGGGGAAAACAAAAAAATTGAATTCAAAGAAACTCTAATATTAAATATTCACACAAAAAAAGCTGACCCTGAAATAGAAAAGTCAGTATTAAAGAATATTGTTGCATTTTTCAACTCAGATGGAGGAACACTATTAATTGGTGTGGATGACAATGGAAAAATTATAGGAGTCGAAAAAGATAAATTTAATAATAAAGATAGATATTTATTACACCTTAACAATCTAATAAAGGATAAGATAGGTACCGCTTATTTTAGTCTAATCAATTATGAATTAGTAGAAATTGACTCTAAATTAGTTTTGCTTATTGAATGTAAGGAATCAAAAGAACCTATATATCTTAAAACTAGAAATGGCGAAGAATACTACATAAGAACTAATCCAAGTGCAATTCAACTTCAAGCTAGTAGTCTAATAGCATATGTAGAACAAAGAAAAAAGAAATTCAGAGAATCTTTAGATAAATAAAATACAAATTTCAAAATATGAAATATAATCTATACACATTAACAAAAGATTCCAGTATCCAGAAAATAGAATCAGAAGATTTAGAGGAGTCTATAAAAATAAAACTAGAAAAAATTCAAATTGAGATTATTGCAGAATATAAAAGAAAGCAAGAAGGAAGAATTGGAATTAGGAGTCTTGGAAAGGAGATTAGACAAAACAAAATTATAAAAAATATTTTTTCGAAAGAAGACAAGAATGTGTTAATTAAAATGACTGAAAACAGAAGATCTTTTATTAAAGTTTTTATTGAGAATTTGTATAATCAAAACGATAAAAGTCTATTTTACATGATACTTCAAAGAGATTTTGGCAATAAAAGCAATTTAGTTGATAAAAGTTTTGCAGATATTTCAGATATTAGAAAAAACTTATCTTTATTCTTTAAATATTTTAATTCAAAAAATAATTTAACCAATATATTTTTTATTGAAATCACCGCTTTTCAAGGGTATGATTTTGAGCAAGTAACAAATATAACTTCTAAATTATATAAACTATAATAATTATGCAAAATAAAAACAATCAACCTGTTTATCAATCAATACTAACTGGTCTAACTGCTGAAAGAGATAGAGTCCAATTTTTAATTGAACCTAGTTCTATTTATGATTTTTTCAAAAAACATAATGTTAGAAAGATTCCCGATTATCAGAGGCCATACTCTTGGAGTGAACAGCATATTCTGGATTTATTAAATGATATAAGAAAAATCGCTGAAGGAGATAGGGAATCATGGTTCTTAGGCCCAATATTTACTACAAAATTAACTCCGAATGATATTGAGTCACAACTTTTAGATGGACAACAAAGAGTGACTACAATACAAATTATTTTCAGAGAAGCTTCTGTACTTCTTAAAAGAATACAAGATCTTGAATTATCATCAGAAACAAAATTAAAAAATAAGCTTACAAGAAGAATAGATGAATCTAAAAAATGTGTTATTGATTACGGCAATAATGATGTTCCAGAACCAAAGTTTATAACAGAGGAATCTATTAAACAATTATTTCACTCATACATATGTGAATTTGATCAAATAGAGACTTTGGAAGACTATGAAAAGAAAGAATATGAATTTGAGAATAAGGCTGAAGAAGAATGGAAAAAGGGATCAAAAACAGCAAACAACCTAAAGATAGCAAGAAAAATTATAAAAAAATACCTTAGTGAGAAATTTATAAAACCGCAGTTGATTGAAGGGTTAATCGCTTTTGAAAAATTTATGGATGCAATACTAAAGAAATGTTGGATTATTGAAGTTCCTTTGCAAAGTATTGATGATTCTATTCAAATATTTGAATCTCTAAATAATCGAGGAAAAAGCTTAACATTAACAGATAAATTAAGATATAAATGTCTAATTACTTGTGAAGATGAAATAAAAAGGACAAAAATTAGGCTACTCTGGAAAGAAATTTATAAAAACCTAGATTTTTGTATTGATAAAAAATTCTTTAAAAATGATGAAGATTTCTTTAAAGTTCTATTTAACACATTAAATGCTGAAAGCATATCTTCTGAAGAAGATATGATGGATTTATTTGAACAGGATTTTAAAGAAAAAGGCAATGATGGGATATTTAATTTTCTAGATATTGTTGGCAAAATACTTGACTTTTATATTAATGTTCTAAATAATAGATTGCACGAGAATAATACATTTACTAATTTGTTTAATCAAAATAATCAGAAAAAGAAAGTAGAATCATTATTACAAGTTTTATTTTATGCTCAGAAGATCTCAAGTAATAGCAGATTCTTATTATTTAAAATTATATTAGAATCTCACAATATGAGAAACCTTCAAGCTAATTTTCAAATCATACAAGAGATATGGTGCCTGATAAGAATTGTTTATATAGAAGAAACTCTTATTAGTAATAAATCAAATATTATTAGAAATAATATGCTGAAAATAATAAAAGATTTAAACAAAGATTGGAATCTTTTAAAATACTTTAATGATAGAAAAGATACAGATTATCTGATTAAAAAAAATTTAATTAATGATGCTTTACAACCAAAAGACAATGAAGAGTCAAAATTTATTATCTATTTATATTGTTATTTAAATGAGCACGAGACATTACAATCTTATAATCAAAAACAATATAAAGAAAATGAACTTGAACATATGTTCCCAAGTAGTTGGAAGAATTATTGGGAAGACAAATATTTTACAAAAGAAGAAATTACTTCATATATTGAAAATGAACTAGAAAAAAGTCAATTTAAAAATATTAACTTCGAAAATATAAAAATCGAAATATTACAGAAAGAAAATCTAGAATTAATTGATGCACCTAATCATAAACAAAAAGATAGTTTATTACAGTTTATTGGGAATAAATGGGTATTACACGCAGCTAGTAATATTAAAGCATCAAATAAAAACTTCGAGTTCAAGAAAGACAACTACCAAAACGATAGTAACATTATAAAATTACCAAAAAATGAGAATAGCGAGATAGGTTTAAACCAATTTGAAGATTTCACCTACAAGGAAATAATTACAAGATCTTTAAGAATAGTTGACGGAATATTTGGAAAATTTTATAATACATGGGAGGACATATAAATTACTTTATTTTTTCATGCAAACAAAAACCAAGTTTTTCAACGATACCAACAACTAAAGCATTCCCCATAAAAAAAGCTCTTTTAGCATCAGTAATATTATCAAGTTTAGTATGATTTATAGGAAATAGATTTAACTTTTCTAATTCAATAGGTGTTAATCTTCTTAGCCCTCTACCCGTCTTAACTACATGCTTAAACCTTGATGGTGATTTCCCTCCTTCTCCTGTAATTATAGTTCTTGAAGCATTATCTAATGCATCAGGGTAAATCATTGCACCTTCAGTATAATTGTATTCAAATCCATTTTTAGTTTTCCTTTTTTCTTTTTTAGCACCTTTTAAGTATTCCCATTTAGGCTTGTCATTTTCATCAATAAAGAACTCAGAACTCACTTCTCCTTTCTGTAAAATATCTCCCAATACAGTTTTCTTACCTTCGTATGCAGACTCAGTTTTCATTGTTATAACTTTTGCCTTAAACATTAAACCAGTATTTAAGAAAGGTGATACCTTTCCATCCTTATTGAATTCTTTAGTTAGCTTAACTAAATCTCCCTTTAACTGAAGTTCTTCAATTCTATTTGTTTGTATAACTGGGAAAGCCCTAGCAATAGTACCCTCTTCTATAAGCCAATCTTTTTTATTGCAATTTTTAATTGTTTTGTAAACTTTTGAAGATTTATGATAAGCAAGAAAAAAAATTCTTTTTCTTCTTTGTGGCATTCCGTATTCTGCTGCATTTATTACTCTCCATTCAACTGCATAACCCAAGTTATTTAGACTCTGTAACATTACTGCAAAGTCACGACCTCTTTGACCTACAGGTGATTTAAGAAGCCTATCAACATTTTCTAATAATAAATATTTTGGTTTATTCTTTTTGTTTTCTAGAATCTTATGAATTGCCCACCAAAGAACTCCTTTTTTACCTTTTAATCCTTTTGAATTATGTAATGTAGTTGCAACAGAATAATCCTGACAAGGGAATCCACCAACTAATAAATCATGATCTGGTATTTCCTCTACATTTCTAGTCACAATCTCATTGATGTCTTCGTTTGAGTGATTTGCTTTTCCAAAACGTGCTTCATAAACCATTGAAGCATGTTGAATCTTTGTTGACGGTTCCCATTGGTTACTCCAAACAATTTTATAATTACTCTTCTCTAATCCAATACGAAATCCACCAACTCCTGCGAATAATTCAACGACTTTTATTTTTTTTTGCATATCAGCAAATTTATAATTTTAATAGCTTTATTATATAAATACATTCTGCAAAATAAATGTTGTTAATAATTAAATTAATTTATTTCTTAAAATAAGCATATCAGAACTTGTTTTAGAGTCTAAAACTTGAGCATATATTTGAGTAGTTTTTATATTATTATGCCCAAGCATTTTAGAAACAGTTTCTATAGGAACACCATTAGTTAATGTAATAGTTGTTGCAAACGTATGTCTTGCACTATGAAAAGTTAATTTTTTATTAAAATTACATAAACGCGCTATTTCCTTTAATGCTTTATTTGTTTTTTGGTTACTTATCATTGGAAAAATTCTATTTGTAGTTTTATGCTTTTTATATATATCTAAAATATATAAGGCATATGGTAAAATAGGAACATTTGAAGGTATATCAGTTTTATGTCTTTTTATATAAATCCATTTAAGGCCATCATTACCTTTTTGTATGTTTTTTATATTTAAATTATATAAATCTATATATGAAAGTCCAGTGTAACACGCAAATAAAAATATATCACGCACTTTATTTAAACTGCTATTTAATTTTATATTTTTTAGTATATATAATTCGTCTTTATTTATATAAACACGATTCGTTTTTTTAAATGAAATTTTAAACCCAATAAAAGGATCTTTTGTTATATAATTGTTCTTTATACAAAAGTTAGTTATCTTCTTAAAACGCTGAATATGTTTCATCATTCCATTATGTGTACATTCAGTATTTAATAATATAAACTGTGAAAAATTATATATAAAATTATAGTTTATTTGAGTGAGTGAAATATCATTAGCGTTATATATTTTTTTTATATAATTTTTTAAATGTTTTATTGTCGTTATATAATTTTTATATGAACCATAACTATATTGTATTCCAATAAGCGATTTCATATTTTCATTATGCTGTTTAAACACATTTATAATACTATTCATTATAAGTGTATCATTTTTATAAAAATCAAGAACAGTCTTGGCTGTTATAATGACATTGGTTTTTATTAATGCATTATATTTATCTATTATATCAACGCGTATAGTTTCTAACTCTAAATTCAGCGCTTTTTTACTATTTCCCCTAACGCGTGTTCTTTTGGAATCCCAATTTATATATAGTACATCTATTTGGGTGTAAAACTGGACTGTGGTATCGTTATACCTCACTTTACAGTATATAGGAACCATCCCAGTTTTCTTGGTTAATGCTTTTCTTGCAAAAAAGCTTACAAATAATTGTTTTTTCATCTTACAAATTTATTAAATTTTACAATACAAAATGTATTTAATAAACTGATTTTCAATAAGTTATATTTAAAGATATAAAGCAATATATCTTTAGAAATATGAACTTACGGATGTAAATGGATGAAATTTTTGATCTTAAAAAAAGAACAAAATTTTTACTCCCAAAATTTGCACCAGAATTTGCACCGTTTTACATTTTTTTTGGTGGCATCATCTGATAAAAGGGGGTTAAAAATTATTTTCTAAAATAATTTTAAAATTTTATGTTCTTGGGTTTGGTAATCAGTGTGTTACTCCTTAAAATCGTCGATTTTGGTGGAGAAAAATGTCGGGGTAGCAGGATTCGAACCTGCGACCTCCTGCTCCCAAAGCAGGCGCGATAACCGGGCTACGCTATACCCCGAAATTTAAGAATGCAAAAATATAAAACTTTTACAATCATAAAAATCTGCGGAGAGGAAGGGATTCGAACCCCCGGTACGCGTAAGCGCACAACTCCTTAGCAGGGAGCCCCGTTCGGCCACTCCGGCACCTCTCCTATTTCAAAAAACATTGAGTTTGCAAATGTATACTAATATCAATTTATAGCAAACTTTATTATTAAATTATTTAATTAGATTATTTAAGCTATAATTTTATTCAAATGTTATATTTGCAAAACAAATTTATTTATGACGCAAAAAATTATACTTTTATTTACTATTTGCTTTTTTTTAAGTTGCAGTGAAAATGATAATAGTAAACGTTTAAAGCAAAATACAGTTGTTGCTCATATGCTTAGTGAACCAGATGGTTTACATCCATTTAATAATAATTCTGTCATGCGTTCAGAGATCTTTGCATATACACAAAGAACACTTCTTCAACTTGATATAGAAACATTAGAATATATTCCAACACTTCTAAAAGAACTACCATCTTCTTCAGAAGATAACAAAACATTTTATTTTGAATTAAAAGAAAATATTAAATGGGATGACGGATCAACACTTACTGCAAAAGATGTAGTTTTTTCAACTAAGATTATGTTATGTCACTTGACAAATAATGCTCAAATAAGACCAGTATACAGCTCAGTAATTAAATCTGTTGATTTAGACCCAGATAATCCGTTTAAATTTAGTATGACCGCACAAGATATTAAATGGACTGCTAAAACAATTATGGGTGGCATATATATTCAACAAAAAAACCATTGGGATCCACAAGGGATTTTTGATAATATAACATTTGATCAGATTTTAAATAAGAGTTTTGAAGAAACTCAGCAAATAGCTAATTGGTTTAATAATTTTAACGATGCAAAAAATGGATTTGAAGTTAAAAATCTAAAAGGTCTTGGCCCTTATGAAGTTAGTGAATGGGAAACAGAACAATATATAATTTTAAGAAAAAAGAAAGACTGGTGGGGATCAAATGAAAAATCAATTTATAATAATTCATTTCCAGAAAAAATAATTTATCGTGTAATTAAAGAAAGTGCTTCTGCTTATTTGGCGCTAAAAAAACAAGATCTTGATGTAACAACTAATTTAGGAACTTTAGATCTTATGAAACTTCAAGAGAGGGATTACTTTAATAAAAATTATGATTCTGATTTTAAAGATAGATACGGAATTTCTTACATTGGATTAAACATGAAACCAGATGGCACAAATCATAAACCATTTTTTGTTGACAAAAAAGTAAGACGAGCATTTGCACATTTAATACCTGTTAATGAAATTATAGATTTTGTTATGTTTGGTCATGCAACAAGACAAGCAGCTAATATTTCACCTTTAAAAAAAACCTATAATGATACTCTTAAACTAATAGAACTAGATATTAACAAAGCTAATAAGTTACTAGATGAGGCTGGATGGATAGATACAGATGGAGATAATATAAGAGATAAAATAATTAATGGCGTAAAAACACCATTTAAATTTAAATTTAGCTACATGCAAAGTCCAACGTCAACAGAGATAGTTTTAATAATGAAAGAAAGTCTGTATAAGGCAGGTATAGTAGCTGAGCCTGCAGGAATGGATTTTAATTTGTTTTATAAAAACGCTGCAGATCATAAATTTGATGCGATGTTAGCTGGTTGGGGAAGTAGTGCAGCTTACTCAAACCCAATGCAGCTATGGCATACTACATCATGGGTAAATAAAGGTTCTAATTTTTGCGGATTTGGTGATGCAGAAAGTGACGCATTAATAGAAGAGGCAAATAACACATTAGATTACGAAACACATAGAAATGCTTTATTAAAATTACAAGCTAGAATTTATGAAGATCAACCTTATGTATTCTTATATTGTTCTAAAAGAAAATTTGCAATTCATAAAAGATTTAACAATAGGGATATGTTTTTTGAAAGACCAGGTGTTTTATTAAATAATCTTGAACTAAATTAAGAAATGTTAAAGTATACAGTGAAAAGAATATTAACTATGATACCTATGCTAATAGGGATATCTTTATTAGCTTTTATCATTAGTATAAATGCTCCTGTTGACCCAATTGAAAAATTAACTAGATCTGCTGAAAGCGAAGGAGAAGCAGGATCATCTTCAGTAGCCACAAAAATTCAAAAGCAAGAATGGAGGAAAAAGCTAGGATTAGATTTACCTATTTTTTATTTTAGTATTTCAAATTTTGCTACAACCGATACACTATATAAAGTTCAAGATAGAGATCATCAAAAAAACTTAAGTAAACTAACACATGAAACCGGTAATTGGAATGCTGTTTCTAATTACTTTAATAGTTTGATAAAGCTAGAAAGAAAATACGAAAAAATAGATATTAAGGAACTTTACAAACAAGACTCCTCACTAGATATTAATGTGTTAAATGAAGCAAAAAATCAGTTTGGAAGCACTGTTAAAAATCTTTTAGCTAATTCAGATTCTAGAATAATAAATAATGGTTTAAGTACGCTATATAGCTTAATCAATAATAATGATTTCTTAACACCTCTTAAACCACATGTAAACAAAGTAAAAAAATCAAAAAATTTTTTAGAAGCTAATAAAACAAAATGGAAAACATATATTCCTAGTTTAAACTGGTATGGATTCAAAAATCAATATCATACATGGTTATTTGGTAATGGAAATGAAAGAAAAGGATTAATAAGAGGAGATTTTGGTTTTTCATATAGAGATCAAAAAAAAGTTGAAGATAAAATTTGGGAAAAAATTGAAGTTTCTTTTAAATTTTCACTTATATCTATTTTAATAGCTTACTTAGTTAGTATTCCTCTTGGAATCTTTTCTGCATACAAAAAAGACTCCACAGCAGATAGAACTATATCAGTGGTGCTTTTTGTCTTATATGCAATGCCTTCATTTTTTGTAGGATTATTATTATTATTCGCGTTTGCAAACCCAGATACATATAGCTTTTTTCCTGTTGGGGGGCTTAAAGATCCAACTACATGGAATCCAGACTGGAAATGGTGGCATTGGGATGCAATTGAACACACTATTCCATATTTAATATTACCTATTATTACATATACTTATAGCTCCTTTGCATTTTTAAGTAGAATTATGAGAATTGGAATGATAGATGTAATAAATCAAGATTATATTAGAACTGCAAGAGCAAAAGGTTTATCAGAAAAAACCGTTATTCTTAAGCATGCGTTAAGAAATTCATTACTTCCAATAATAACAGTTTTTGCAGCAATTTTTCCTATGGCTATAGGAGGGAGTATAATTATTGAAGTTATATTCTCGATACCAGGAATAGGAGTAGAAATTTTAAACTCTTTAACAGGTGGTGATTACCCAATGATTATTACAATATTTACAATTTCAGGTTTTTTAACTATGGTAGGCTATCTTGTATCAGATTTACTTTATGCTGTAGCAGACCCAAGAATTTCGTATAAATAAAACATTATGAATAAAGTAAGAAAATCAGAAAAAACAAACGTTGAAAATTTTTCTTTCAAGAAATATGCATGGAGTCAATTTAAAAAAAATAAGCCTGCGAAATTCTCCTTATATTTATTAATATTAATCATCATTATTGCCATATTTGCTCCCTATTTAGCTAATGAAAGACCGTTATATGCTAAATACAAAGGGAAAACAATTTACCCTGCATTTGCAGATGAGACACAAAGAGATTCGATTTTTAATGAAAAGGGAGAATTTGAGTCTGTATTACAATATGATATAACAGATTGGAGAACACTAGAATATGAAAAGGTTATTTGGGCTCCAATAACATATGACAATACATTTCAAGACAAATACAATAGAAATTATGTTTCTCCAGGAGGAAATCAAAGATATAAAAATAGTAAAGGGGAAATTACCAAGATACCAAATAAATTTAGACATTATTTAGGTACTGACAATATTGGAAGAGATTTAGCAGCTGGACTAATTCATGGATCAAGAATAGCCCTATTAGTAGGATTAATATCAATGGGAATAGCTTCAATTATTGGAATTATTTTAGGTGCTCTTGCTGGATTTTTTGGTGATACAAGATTAAAAATGCCAAGAGTTAAATATTGGTTTACCATAATAGGTGTGTTTTTTGGAATGTTTTATGGCTTTGGAAGTAGAAAATATGAACTCGGGGAAGCATTTGGACAAAGTGTTAGTAGTGGACTTGTGCAACTATTAATTAGTTTTGGAGTGATAATAGGAGTTATTATTTTATTTAGATTGTTTAGTAGATTATTACTATTTGGTTTTCTTAAAAAGGAAGTCGATGTACCTATTGATTCATTTGTATCAAGAGGTATTGAACTTTTAAACTCTATACCAAGACTTCTTTTAATAATTACCATCTCTTCTATTGTAACTAGAAGTATATGGATTGTGATGGTGATTATTGGCTTAACTAGTTGGACTGGTATAGCTCGATTTACTAGAGCTGAATTTTTCAGAATTCGTTCTTTAGAATATGTGCAAGCAGCACAATCTTTAGGTTTTTCATCAATAAGGACAATTTTTAAGCATGCTCTTCCAAATGCGTTAGCACCAGTTTTTGTTAGTATTGCATTTGGAATTGCATCAGCAATTTTAATTGAGTCTGGACTTTCATTTTTAGGAATTGGGGTGCCAGCAGACATGGTAACTTGGGGATCACAACTAAATCAAGGTAGGTCTAATTTAGAAGCATGGTGGGTAATAGTATTTCCTGGAATAGCAATTTTTATAACAATTACAGTATACAACACAATTGCTGAAGCAATGAGGGATGCATTAGACCCTAAGTTAAAAAGTTAAAAGTTACATTTCATCAAAATCAACCACAACATTTGGTGAAGCAGGTCTAGCTTGACAACCTAAAATATAACCTTGAGAAACCTCATCTTCTGATAATGAGTAGTTGGCATCCATTGTCACCTTTCCTTCCATGACCTTTCCCTTACAAGTACAACAAACTGCTCCCTTGCAAGAATATGGAACATCTGCCCCATGCTCCATAGCAGCATCTAAAATATATTGTCCTTTTGATGAAAGAGTAAATTCAAAATCATCTCCATCAACACATACAGTTACATTTGACATTATGTCTTTATTATTATTAGAATCATTATCAGTTTTTTCTGCAGCTGTGAAACGCTCAAAGTGGATTTTTGACTCGTTAACTTTATTAAGTAGTAATAATTCCTTTACATTATCTATTAAATCCCCAGGACCACATATATAAAAGTCATCTGCATCCTTCAAACTATTAAATGTATTTAATAATTGTTGTAAATTATTTTTATCAATTCTTCCATAAATTGAAGATGATACTTTTTCTTTAGAAAAGAACCAATGTATATCTAAATCTTTTGTATCAGATTCTTGAATATCTTTTAGTTTAGTAGAAAACATTACAGAATTTTCAGATCTATTTCCATACAGGAGAGAAAATTTAGTATTTGAATCTATTGATTTAATCATAGAAAAAATAGGAGTAATACCACTACCAGCACATATAGCAACAACATGTTTTTTAGCTTCATTATAAATAAAGTTACCTGAGGGAGGCATCACTTCTAAAGTATCACCAATATTTAAACGATTTACTAAAAATGTAGACATCTTTCCTCCTTCTACTCTCTTAACACCAATAGATAAACCTTCAGAAGGAGCAGAACATATAGAGTATGCTCTTCTAACATCTTCTCCATTAATCTCATGTTTAATAGTAATATATTGACCTGGAACAAAATCAAAATTGCTTGTATTAGATATATCAAAATTTATTTCAACTGAATCTGGTGTCAAGTTATTAATGTC
Source organism: Flavobacteriales bacterium (assembly GCA_002711125.1). Taxonomy (GTDB): domain Bacteria; phylum Bacteroidota; class Bacteroidia; order Flavobacteriales; family BACL11. The sequence continues at coordinate 146,452 of PAHN01000007.1, read as the reverse complement.
TGTAACTATTAAACTTTGGAATTTACTCATTTCTATTTTTTTTTGCAAAAATACCAATTTATAAGTAAATAATTTAAGACCTAAATATCATAATTTTTGAAATAGAATTTAATAAATTTGCAACTATAATATAATCCAATGAATGAAAAAAACTTTCAAGAAAAAATAGAAAAAGAACAAAAAATTGAACCAAAAGACTGGATGCCAGATGGTTATAGAAATCATTTGATTAGACAGATGTCTCAACACGCTCACTCAGAAGTTATTGGTATGCAGCCAGAGGGAAACTGGATAACAAGAGCACCATCACTAAGAGCTAAAATGATTCTTTTAGCAAAAGTGCAAGATGAAGCTGGTCATGGATTGTACCTATATTCAGCCTGTGAAACATTAGGCATTTCTAGAGAAGAGCTTGTACAACAATTACACGATGAAAAAGCAAAATACTCTTCTATTTTTAACTATCCCACATTAACATGGGCAGACATGGGAGCGATTGGTTGGCTTGTTGATGGTGCAGCTATTGTTAATCAGGTTTCTCTTCAACGAACATCATATGGACCATACTCAAGAGCAATGATAAAAATATGTAAAGAAGAAAGTTTTCATCAAAGACAAGGGTATGAGATAATGGCAGAAATGGCAAAAGGAACAGCAGAACAAAAAGCAATGGCACAAGATGCATTGAACAGATTCTGGTGGCCCTCAATAATGATGTTTGGTCCTCAAGACTCCGAATCTCCTAGATCTGGGAATGCAATGAAATGGAAAATTAAAAGACAAACTAACGATGAATTACGTCAAAATTTTATTGATAAAACCGTAGGGCAAGCCGAAGTAATTGGACTTACAATTCCTGACCCAGATTTGAAGTGGAACGAAGAGAGAGGACACTATGATTTTGGAGAAATGGATTGGGATGAATTTTGGAATGTTGTTAATGGAAATGGCCCGTGTAATCAGCAAAGATTGGATCATCACAAAAAGGCACATGAAGATGGCGCTTGGGTAAGAAAAGCAGCTAGAGAATATGCTAAAAAAAATACAATAAACTAATTAAATAATAATGACAGAAAAAGCAACAGTATGGGAAGTGTTCATACAAACTAAAAATGGTTTAGCGCATAAACATGTTGGAAATGTTCATGCAGCTGACAAAATAATGGCTCTTGAAAATGCAAGAGACCTATACACTAGAAGAAATGAAGGTTCATGTATATGGGTTGTAAAGTCAAGTGAAATTATTTCTTCTGAATCAGAAGATAGTGAAGCTTTTTTTGATCCGTCAAATGACAAAATGTATAGACATCCAACTTTTTACACCATGCCAGATGGAGCAAAACATATTTAAATATGGATAATTTATTTATTTACATTTTAAGAATTGCAGATTGTTCTTTAATCTTAGGTCAAAGAATGTCTGAATGGTGTTCAAAAGGACCAACATTAGAAGAAGATATTGCATTATCAAATATTGGACTAGACTTATTTGGCCAAGCTAATGGCTTCTATGAATATGCTAGTAAAATAGATGGAAATAAATCTGCCGATGAATTAGCATTTAAAAGAAATGAAAGAGAATTTTTTAATTATCAAATTTCCGAGCAAAAAAATGGACATTTTGGCACCACAATGGTTCGTAATTTTCTAAGAGATGCTTTTAAATATCTTTTTTATAACGAATTATCAAAGAGTAAAGATGAAACACTTGCTGCATTAGCTTCTAAATCCATTAAAGAAGTAAAATATCATTTACGCCACTCTAGTAACTGGATAATAAGATTGGGAGATGGAACAAATGAAAGTAATGAAAAAGTTCAAAAATCTCTCGATTTTTTATGGCAATTTACAGGAGAGTTTTTTGAAATGGATGAAATTGATAATAAAATGTTGCAAGAAGGAATTGGAGTAGATAATAAAAAATTAAAGAATGAATGGAATAAAATTATTATTGATACTCTAAATAAAGGAAAGCTAAATAAACCTGAAGACGGATATATGGCTTCTGGAAGTAAAAAAGGAATTCATACAGAACACTTAGGTTTCTTACTTGCTGAAATGCAATATTTACCTAGAGCATACCCTGATGCAAAGTGGTAAAATACAACATATTTGGAAAATACTAAATACGGTGCCTGACCCAGAGATACCTGTCATCTCTGTTGTAGAACTTGGAGTAGTAAGAGAAGTTTCATATAATAATAATTCATATAAAATATGTGTAACACCAACTTATTCTGGATGTCCGGCAGTTAAAACATTTACAGACGATATTGAAACATGCCTATTAAAAAATGGTATTGATAATTTCAAAATAGAATTAGTTTATTCACCAGCTTGGACAACTGATTGGATGTCAGAAAAAACTAAAGAAAAATTACAAAAATATGGCATAGCTCCTCCATCTAAAGTTATTGCATGTCCATTATGTTTATCTGAAAACACAAAGCTAATTAGTGAATTTGGAGCAACTGCATGCAAAGCAATGCACAAATGTGTTGATTGTTTAGAACCATTCGAAGCTTTTAAATGCATCTAAGATTAAATTTATTATTTTAGCTTAAATAAATATAGAGTATGATAAAATCTGAAATAATAAATAACGTAGGAAAAATATACTTAAACAGACCTAATAAATATCATTCATTTATAAGAGAAATGGCACTAAAACTTCAGGATGTTCTTAAAAACTATAAGAATAATGATGATGTGAGATCTATTCTAATTACTGCTGAAGGAAAAGCCTTTTGTGCTGGTCAAGATCTTAATGAAGCTATTGATCCAAATCAACCAGATATAACGCAAATTATTGAAGAACACTATAATCCAATTATTAGAATAATAAGAAGTATTGAAAAACCGATTATTGCTGCTGTAAATGGAGTAGCTGCTGGTGCAGGAGCAAGTATAGCTATTGCCTGTGATATTATTATAGCAAGTGAAAAGGCAAGTTTTATTCAAGCTTTTGGTAAAATTGGACTTATACCAGATAGTGGTGCTACTTTTATACTTCCTAGATTAATTGGGATGCAAAGAGCCATATCTTTAATGTTAACTGGAGATCCTATTTCAGCAAATGATGCACAAAAAATGGGCATGATTTACAAAGTTTATGAATCAGATATTTTTGTAGAAGAAAGCATTAAGCTATCTGAAAAACTAGCTAAGATGCCAACTAGAGGTCTAGGTCTAACAAAAAAAGCACTTAATTCCTCTTTAAATAATAATCTTGAAGAACAACTTGAATTAGAAAAAGAATATCAAACAATAGCTGCCAACACTAACGACTATAAAGAAGGTGTACAGGCTTTTTTAGAAAAAAGAAAACCAAATTTTAAAGGAAATTAAAATGATTAAAGTAAGTGTAATTGGTGCTGGAACAATGGGTTCTGGAATTGCTCAAATAGCTGCCACTAAAGGCCATGAAGTATGCCTTTATGATTCCTTTAATGATTCTTTAGAAAATTCCAAAAATAAACTCAATAAAATACTTAACCGATTAGTAGAGAAAGAAAAAATTAATAATGAAATAAAAGAACAAATTATTTCAAGAATTAAATTCTCAAATAATTTAGAAGATATACAAAAAAGTTCCTTAGTGATAGAAGCAATAATAGAAGATCTTAGTATTAAACAAAAACTATTTCAAGAAATAGAATCAATTGTTGATAAAAATTGCATAATTGCAACAAATACTTCTTCGCTTTCTATTGCATCAATTGCAGGAGCTTGTGAAAAAGCAGATAGAGTCATTGGAATACATTTTTTTAATCCAGCACCTCTTATGCCTTTAGTAGAAATTATTCCTGCAGTACAAACATCTGAGGAAACAAATAAAAAAACTAAAGAAGTGATTGATAGTTGGGATAAGGTAACTGTTATTGTAAAAGATACACCAGGATTTATTGTTAATAGAGTGGCAAGACCTTTTTATGGAGAAGCTTTAAGAATATATGAAGAAGGAATTGCAGATTTTGCAACCATTGACTGGGCAATGAAAGATATTGGAGGATTTAGAATGGGTCCATTTGAATTAATGGATTACATAGGAAATGATATCAATTATACAGTAACAGAAACTGTATTCACTGCTTTTTATTTTGATCCTAGATACAAACCATCATTTACTCAAAAAAGAATGAAAGAAGCTGGTTATCTGGGAAGAAAAACTGGAATAGGTTTTTATGACTATTCTTTAGGGTTACCAGAACCTAAAAAAAACTATGAACTTGGAGAAAAAATATTATTTAGAATACTTTCAATGCTTATTAATGAGGCAGCTGATGCAGTATTTCTAAATATTGCAACCAAAAAAGACATTGATTTAGCCATGACCAAGGGAGTGAATTATCCAAAAGGACTATTGGCCTGGGCTGATGAAATAGGCATAAATAAAATTCTTAGTGAATTAGAAGATTTATATAAAAAATATGGTGAAGATAGATATAGACCCTCTCCAATGCTTAAAATAATGGTAAAAGAAAATAAAAAATTTTTCTAATGGATTTAGCAAGTAAAGTAGTTGATAAAATGTTAAGTGGTGATGCGTTTAGCAAATGGCTTGGAATTGAAATATTAGAGATTTCTAGCGGATATTGTAAACTCAAAATGCAAGTTAGAAAAGAAATGACAAATGGATTTGATATAGCACACGGAGGAATAACATATTCACTTGCTGATAGTGCTTTAGCTTTTGCAGCTAATTCATATGGTATTCAATCGTTGTCAGTTGAAACATCAATTAACCATAGAAAAAAAGTGATGAACGGTGATATATTAATTGCTGAAACAAAAGAATTAGAGCAAAAAGAAAAAACCTCTTCTTATTTAATAAAAATAGTAAATCAAGAAGGAATCGAAGTAGCAGAATTTAATGGTAAAGTACATATAACAAAAAAAAAATGGTTCAAATAAAAATGAAGAAAATAATACATTTAATAACAATGAAGAAAATATTTTTATTCCAAAATTAAGTTTAAAACTTGGTTATAGCTTTAACAAATAAGATTTAAAATGAGTACATATATTATAGATGCTGTTAGAACAGCAATAGGAAACTTTGGCGGAACACTTAAAAATATAAGAACTGATGATTTAGGTGCAATTCCAATTAAAGAATTGATTAAAAGAACTAAAGTTGATGCAAGCAAAATAGATGATGTAATACTCGGATGTGCAAATCAAGCAGGAGAAGATAATCGTAATATTGCACGTATGTCATTATTGCTAGCAGGAATTCCTTTTAGTGTACCAGGAGAAACAGTGAATAGACTGTGTTCATCTGGCATGTCAGCTGTCATACATGCTCATAGAGCTATAGCAGCTGGTGATGGAGATTTATTTATTGCTGGAGGAGTAGAAAATATGACTAGAGGACCTTGGGTTATTTCAAAAGCATCTAAAGCATTCGGAAGAGATGCTCAAATGTTTGACTCTTCCTTTGGATGGCGTTTTGTAAATCCTAAAATGAAAGAGTTGTATGGTGTAGATGGCATGGGAGTTACTGCAGAAAATCTAGCTGATAAATATAATATTTCTAGAGAAGATCAAGATAAATTTGCTTATCATTCTCAAATGAAAGCAACAAATGCACAGTGTTCAGGAAGATTAGCTGAAGAAATAATTGCCGTTGAGATTCCTCAAAGAAAAAAAGACCCTATAATATTTGAACACGATGAGTTTATTAAAGGTAAGACATCTCTAGAAGTTTTAGCAAAGCTAAGAACAGCATTTAAAAAAGAAGGTGGTTCTGTTACAGCAGGAAATTCTTCTGGACTTAATGATGGCGCTGCAGCAATGCTTTTATCATCTAAAAAAGGTATTGAAGAAAATAACCTTACTCCTATTGCAAAAATTGTCAGTTCTGCTGTTGTTGGTGTTGAACCAAGAATAATGGGTATTGGACCCGTTATGGCTTCAAATAAAGCTCTTGCAAAAGCTGGTTTAACATTGGCTGATATGGATATAATTGAGTTAAATGAGGCTTTCTCGGCACAAGCATTAGCTTGTATTAGAGAGTTGGGACTAAAAGATGATGATGAAAGAATAAATCCAAATGGTGGAGCTATTGCGATTGGTCATCCACTTGGAGCTAGTGGAACAAGAATTATCCAAACAGCTGCCATTGAACTACAAAAACAAAATAAAAAATATGCACTAATAACTATGTGTATAGGTGTAGGACAAGGATATGCAACGATAATTGAAAGAGTATAATATGATTTATGAATTTGACGGATATAAGCCAGTAATTGACCCCTCTTCATTTGTTCACAAAGAAGCGACTATCATTGGAAATGTTATTATTGGTAAAAATGTTTATATAGGACCAGGGGCATCACTGAGAGGAGACTGGGGACAAATAATAGTTAAAGATGGCTGCAACATACAAGATAATTGCATTGTACATATATTTCCAGGAAAAGATGTCATATTAGAAGAAAATGCACATATTGGCCATGGGGCAATTATTCATGGAGCAAATATTGGTAAGAACACATTAATTGGCATGAATGCTGTTATTATGGATGATGCAAATATTGGAGATGAGTGTATTATTGGGGCTTTATGTTTTGTCAAAGGAGAAATGGAAATACCAAATAGAAAGATTGTAGTAGGAAACCCTGCACAAATAAAAGACAATGTTTCTGATGATATGATTAAATGGAAAACGAAAGGAACTGAACTATATCAGCAACTACCAGATGAATGCAAACAATTAATGAAGGAGTGCTCACCACTTACTGAAATAGAGGAAAATAGAAAAGAAAAACAAGAATTAATTTTTAATACTTGGAAAAGAACACAATGAAAAATTATAATAATTACGCCTTAGGCAAATGGATAAAAGGAGATGGTGAAGGAACACCGCTTTATAATGCAATAACAGGTGAAGAAATTGGAAGAGCTAGTTCTAAAGGGTTAGATTTTTCTCAAATGATGGATTATGCAAGAAAAACTGGAGGGCCTGCTCTTAGAAAAATGACATTTCAAGAAAGAGGACTAATGTTAAAAAGATTAGCACTTCATCTACATTCAATAAAAGGAAAATTTTATCCAATAAGTTTTCAAACAGGGGCAACAAAAATTGATAGTTGGATAGATATTGAAGGAGGAATAGGAAATTTATTTACAAATGCATCCCTCAGGAGACAATTTCCTGACCTTCCTTATCATGTAGAAGGAAGTGCAGCACCATTATCTAAAAATGGAACCTTTATTGGACATCATATAATGGTCCCAAGACAAGGTGTAGCAATTCACATTAATGCATTCAATTTCCCTATTTGGGGAATGTTAGAAAAGATTGCTGTTAATCTAATGGCAGGAGTTCCTGCTATTGTCAAACCCGCTACACTAACTTCATACCTAACTGAATTTATGGCTAGGGAAATTATAGATTCTAAAATACTTCCAGAAGGAAGCCTGCAACTAATTTGTGGTAGTGCTAGGGGGATATTAGATTCTATTACATCTGAAGATGTTGTAACCTTTACAGGTAGTGCTTCCACTGGAAAAATATTAAAATCACATCCTAGAATTGTTGAAGAAGCAGTACCTTTTAATATGGAAGCTGATTCATTAAATTGCTGTGTACTAGGTGAAGATTCTACTCCTGGAACAGCAGAATTTGATTTATTTATCAAAGAGGTACAAAAAGAAATGACTGTTAAAGCTGGACAAAAATGTACTGCAGTTAGAAGAATAATTGTTCCTGAAAAATTAGTAGAAGATGTTCAAATTTCTCTAGGTCAAAGATTATCAAAAACTACAATAGGAGATCCGCAAATTGAAGGAGTAAGAATGGGATCACTTGCTGGTAATGAACAAAAAGAAGAAGTAACAGAAAAAGTAAAACAACTTTCAAAAACGCAGGAGATAGTATTTGGAAGTTTAGAAGGGTTTGAAGTAACTGGTGCTGACAAAAATAAAGGTGCCTTCTTCTCTCCTATCCTATTTTTAAATAATGATCCTTTTATCAATACAGATTGCCACAATATTGAAGCTTTTGGACCTGTATCTACCATATTACCCTATAAAAATATAAGTGAAGCTATAGAACTTGCAAGAATGGGAAAAGGATCATTAGTTTGCTCGATTGTAACTAATAACATGAAAGCCGCTGAAGAATTTGTTACAGGAGCTGCATCGATGCATGGAAGAATATTAGTGTTAAATGAAGCATGTGCAAAAGAAAGCACAGGACATGGTTCACCCATGCCTCTACTAACACATGGTGGCCCTGGTCGTGCTGGTGGTGGTGAAGAAATGGGTGGAACAAGAGGAATAAAGCACTATCTTCAAAGAACTGCTATTCAAGGTCATCCTACAACAATAACAGCCCTTACAAAACAATATCAAGTAGGTGGACAACAAAATACTAAAGGACCACATGTATTTAGAAAGCATTTTGAAGAAATTGAAATCGGAGATACTGTAATTACAGAAAAACATCTGGTTACTTTGGATAATATTAAAGATTTTGCAGAATTAAGTGGAGATAAATTCTATGCACATATGGATGAAAATTCTTTGGAGGGAACAATTTTCACTGAAAGAGTAGCGCATGGATACTTTATAATGTCTAAGGCTGCGGGTTTATTTGTAGATCCACCAAAAGGTCCTGTATTATTAAACTATGGAATCGATGAATGTAGATTCACCAAACCCGTATATCCTGGAATGACTATTGGAGTACGTTTTACTGCAAAAGAAAAAATTGAACAAGAAAAAAGAGATGAAGATGATATAGCTAAAGGAATTGTCAAGTTTCTTGTAGATGTATATGATGATGAAGGAGATACAGTTATGCTAGCTACAATACTGACAATGGTTAAAAAATTAAATCAAAATTAATAAAGAAAATAAAATTTTGTTATTGCAGGACGTAGCGCATGGAAGTCAAAAATAGATGAACTTTTAAATAAATAGCAAATGAAAGAATACGTAAAATTAGATGTTAAAAATAGTATTGGAACAATAGAATTTTATCATCCTCAAAGTAATGCATTACCTGGAAATATATTAAGCGAATTAGCAAACACTATTCAAAATGCAGGAGAAGATAATGACATAAAAGTGATTATTCTAAAAAGTGGTGGTGATAGAGCATTTTGTGCTGGAGCTTCATTTGATGAGCTAATAGCAATTAAAAATGAAAAAAGTGGAAAAGATTTTTTTTCTGGATTTGCAAATGTTATAAATGCAGCAAGAAAATGCCCTAAATTTATTTTAGGACGTATTCAAGGAAAAGCAGTAGGTGGTGGTGTAGGTATGGCTTCAGCAACTGACTATTGTTTTGCAACAAAATATGCATCAGTTAAATTATCAGAATTAGCGATAGGAATAGGGCCTTTTGTTGTTGGTCCAGCAGTAGAAAGAAAAATAGGAAATTCAGCATTTTCATCAATGACAATTAACGCAACAAAATGGTTCGATGCTCAGTGGGCAAGAGAAAAAGGACTATNTAGTGANNTATTTGATTCNACNNAAGAAATGGATAAAGAAATTNTAACACTTGCNTCTACTCTATCAAATTCAAATCCACAAGCAATGAAANAGTTAAAAGAAATTATGTGGAAAGGAACTGAGAANTGGGATGANCTTTTAATGAAANGAGCAGAAAATAGTGGAAAACTAGTGTTATCTGATTTCACAAGAAATGCAATACAAAAGTTCAAGGCAAATTAAAAATGAGTAATAAAATAGATAATAANATTCTTGAACATGCCTACACATTGATGTGTAAAGCAAGGGCTATGAGTGAGATATATGAAGAAAACTCTGATGTAACTTCTAAATATGTTCATGCTACTTCTAAAGGCCATGANGCAATACAAATAGCNNTAGGTATTCAATTAAAAGAAAACGATTGGGTAGCTCCATACTATAGAGATGATTCAATACTNCTTGGAATTGGAATANCTCCATATGAACTAATGCTTCAACTTTTATGTAAAAANGATGATCCTTTTTCNGGAGGAAGAACATATTACTCACATCCTTCACTAAATAGNAAAGGATTTCCTAAAATACCACATCAATCATCTGCAACAGGAATGCAAGCAATACCAACCACTGGNNTAGCNATGGGTATACAATATCAAGAAAAAGAAGGTATTAATAAACCAAAAAAAGGAGAAGAACCTGTAGTTGTTTGTTCTTTTGGTGATGCATCCATCACAGAAGGAGAAGTTGCTGAAGCATTTCAGATGGCAGCTTTAAAAAAACTACCAATTTTATATTTAGTACAAGATAATGAATGGGATATATCTGCTCATGCTACTGAAACACGAGCTGTTGATGCAACACANTATGCAAAAGGCTTTAGNTTAAAAACTTACACTATTGATGGAACAAACTTTGAGGAATCATATAACACAATAAACAAAGCTTTAAACGAAATTAAAAATAAAAGATCTCCTATTTTAATTCATGCTAAAGTACCTTTANTAAATCATCACACATCTGGTGTTAGAATGGAATGGTATAGAGANGACNTAGAAGAAGCNCAAAAAAGAGATCCTTTTCCAAAATTAAGGTCNCTTCTTCTAAAAAATGGAATTAAAGAAAAACAAATAATAGATATNGAAACANATTCAAGAGAAACTGTAAAGAGTGACTATAATAGAGCNATTGCTGCACCAGAGCCTGAACCTCAAGACTTATTTTTACATCAGTTTNCNCCTACTCCAGTTCTAAAAGAAGAAGGTGAGAGAAAAGGAAAAAACAAAGATGAAATAGTAATGGTAGATGCAGCATTGTTTGCTGTTAAAGAAATAATGAATAAACACCCCGAGAGCTTACTTTATGGACAAGATGTTGGAAAACGCNTAGGAGGTGTTTTTAGAGAAGCTGCAACACTTGCAGANACTTTTGGTGATAATAGAGTATTTAATACACCTATTCANGAAGCTTTTATTATTGGNAGTACNGTAGGAATGTCAGCTGTGGGGTTAAAACCAATTGTAGAAGTACAGTTTGCAGATTATATATGGCCTGGTTTAAATCAGCTATTTACTGAAGTAAGCCGATCAAACTATTTATCAAATGGTAAATGGCCTGTTAGTTGTGTAATTAGAGTNCCNATTGGAGCNTATGGAAGTGGTGGNCCCTATCATTCTTCTTCTNTAGAATCAGTACTTGCTCAAATTAAGGGAATAAAAATAGTTTACCCATCAAATGGTGCTGATTTAAAAGGTTTAATAAAAGCAGCATACTATGATCCAAATCCTGTAGTTGTTCTTGAGCACAAAGGATTATATTGGAGTAAAATAAAAGGAACCTCAGCAGCGAAAACAATCGAACCTTGTGAAAATTATAAAATACCNCTAGGNAAGGGNAAAATAGTTTTAAAAGCTNAAGANNAAAATTCAATGTGTATAATCACNTATGGAATGGGGGTTCATTGGGCATTAAATGCGGCAAAAAATTATTCTGGAAAAGTTGAAATATTAGATTTAAGATGCATAAACCCTATTGATGAAGAATTAATATTTACTACTGTAAATAGGTATGGNAAATGCTTAGTACTTACAGAAGAACCGTACAATAATTCATTTGCTCAAGCATTATCAGGAAGAATCCAAAAAAATTGTTTTCAAAATTTAGATGCTCCTATTTATNTTATGGGGTCTGAAAACTTACCGGCAATACCACTTAATTCTACTTTAGAAAAAACTATGCTTCCTAACTCTGAAAAAGTTAGTAATAAAATTAAAGAAATTTTAGAATACTAGAAATTCTTAAAATTTTGGAACTTTACAATCTAATAAAATGNATGATGATTATATATATAATTTATATAAATTAGCGAACTATTAAATCATAAAAAAAATATAATGAAAGAAGTGGTTATTGTCTCTGCTGTACGAACACCTATGGGAAGTTTTGGTGGTGTATTATCAACCGTATCTGCAACAAAATTAGGNGCATCTGCAATTAAAGGAGCTTTAGATAAAATTAAATTAGATAAAAATAGNATTGATGANGTATTCATGGGTAATGTTTTACAAGCTAACTTAGGTCAGGCACCTGCAAGACAAGCTGCAATATTTGCTGGANTTTCTGAAAACATACCATGTACAACAATTAATAAAGTATGTTCTTCTGGAATGAAATCAATTATGTTAGCTGCACAAACAATAATGTGTGGTGATAATGATGTAGTTATTGCAGGAGGAATGGAAAATATGTCAAGTGTTCCTCATTATTTTGCTAAAGGAAGAACGGGACAAAANTTAGGAGACATGAAGCTAATTGATGGGATGGTGAAAGATGGACTAACAGATGTTTATTCACGAGTTCACATGGGANTATGTGCAGAAACATGTGCTAAGGAAATGAATTTCACTAGAGAAGAACAAGATAATTTTGCTGTAGAGTCATANAACAGAAGTAATAACTCATGGAAATCGGGNAAATTTTCAAATGAAATAGTTCATGTTGAAGTCCCTCAAAGAAAAGGTGATNCAATAATTGTCACTGAAGATGAAGAATACAAAAATGTTAAATTAGAAAAGATTCCACAACTTAGGCCGGTATTTGACAAAGAAGGAACGATTACAGCTGCTAATGCCTCAACTTTAAATGACGGAGCATCAGCATTAATATTAATGAGTGCTGAAAAAGCAAAAGAAATGAATATTAAACCAATTGCAAAAATTAGAAGTTTTAGCGATGCAGCACAAGAACCTGANTGGTTTACTACGGCTCCTGCTAAGGCTGTTCCTTTAGCAATTGAAAAAGCNGGACTTGAAAANGATGANATTGATTATTATGAATTAAATGAAGCATTTTCAGTNGTTGGTTTAGCTAATATGAAAATTTTAGNATTGAATGATGATAAGGTAAATGTAAANGGAGGNGCTGTATCNCTNGGACATCCTCTTGGAAGCTCTGGTTCTAGAATAATAGTAACTCTTATTAACGTTTTAANACAAAATGANGGAAAAATAGGAGTTGCAGGTATTTGTAATGGNGGTGGTGGAGCTTCCGCAATGGTAATCGAATTNANATAAATGAAATACGGAATTTCTAATATTTCTATTGTCCCNATAAGAAAAGAAGCTNCTGACCAATCTGAAATGATTAATCAGATTTTATTTGGCGAACACTTTAAAGTANTAGATACAAGAAAAAAATGGGTTAAAATTAGACTAGCTCATGATAGTTATGAAGGATGGATCTGTAATAAACAATGGAAAGAGATTACAGAAGATGATTACAAGCAACTAGACAAAGATGTNCCTACCATTACAACTGATATTTTAGATATTGTAACTAAAGANTATCAACAACCAATTGNTATTGGAAGTATATTACCTTTTTTTAAAAGCGGACANGCTAGANTAAATAATGATTTATATAAATTTGAGGGATTATCTACCCAGGGGTATGTAAAAAAAGAAAAATTAAGAGAAAATGCATTAATTTATTTAAATGCCCCCTATTTATGGGGTGGAAGGTCTCCACTAGGNATTGACTGTTCAGGATTAACTCAAATGGTNTATAGATTACAGGGAATTGATCTACCTCGAGATGCNTATGAACAAGCAAAAGTTGGAACTACTTTAAGTTTCGTTGAGGAAAGTGAGGCTGGAGATTTAGCTTTTTTTGACGATGATGAAGGAAAAATAATACATGTCGGAATTATTCTTGAAGAAAATTATATTATTCATGCTTCAGGAAAAGTAAGGATAGATAGAATAGATCAACAAGGAATTTTTAACAATAAAATTGGNNCTCANACTCATAAATTAAGATTGATTAAAAGTATTTGTTAGGATGCATAGCGGTATCCCATTAGCTGAAAGAATTAGACCAAAAAAAATTAATGAAATAATTGGTCAGCAACACCTNATTGGTGAACATGGTGCTATAAAAAATGCGCTAAAAAATAATATTATACCTTCAATTATCTTTTGGGGTCCTCCTGGNGTAGGAAAAACAACATTAGCAAATATTATAGCAAAAGAATTNGACAGATCCTTTTATACGTTATCTGCAATTAACTCTGGAGTAAAAGAAGTAAGAGAAGTTATAGAAAAAGCTTCATCTTTNGGTCTNTTTGGTAATAAAAATCCCATTTTATTTATTGATGAGATACATAGATTTAGTAAATCTCAGCAAGATTCATTACTTAATGCAGTAGAAAAAGGTATTGTTACACTTATTGGAGCAACTACTGAAAACCCATCATATGAAGTTATATCGGCTTTAATATCAAGGTGTCAAGTTTATACACTNAAATCTCTAAATAATGGAGATTTAAAGCGGTTAATTGATAGAGCGATTAAAGAAGATAAGATCCTTAAAGAANTTAATATTAAAATTAAAGAAATTGATAGTTTGATTCAAATATCAAATGGTGATGCAAGAAAACTTTTAAATATTTTAGAGCTAGTGGTTAGATCAAATATTGAAAAAAATATTGTAATTACAAATGATCTTGTAATTGAAAAAACACANGAAAATATTGTACGTTATGATAAAAATGGGGATCAACATTATGACATTATTTCTGCATTTATTAAGTCTATAAGAGGGAGCGATCCGAATGCAGCTATATACTGGCTTGCAAGAATGATTGAAGGAGGTGAAAGCCCNAAATTTATAGCTAGAAGATTATTAATTTTAGCATCAGAAGATATAGGTAATGCAAATCCAACTGCTTTAGTAATGGCAAATAATTGTTTTCAAGCTGTTAATGTTATTGGTTATCCAGAATGTAGAATAATTCTTTCGCAAACAACCATATATTTAGCTTGCTCTGAAAAAAGTAACTCCTCTTATATGGCTATAAACAAAGCACAAGANGAAGTTAAAAAATCTAAAAATTTAGAAGTNCCTTTACATCTTAGAAGTGCTTCAACTAAATTAGCAAAAGAATTAGGTTATGGAAAAGAATATATTTATTCTCATGATAATACAGAAAAACATCAAGAATTTTTACCAAAAGAAATTAGTGGCAAAACCTTTTATGAACCCTCAAATAATAACAAAGAAAAGTTATTAAAAGCTTCTTTAAAAAATATCTGGAAAGNAAAATATAATTATTAAATTATATTTGTAGTATGAAGAAAGAATCTCTATTAATTATTTTAATTGCATTATTTTTCTCTTGCCAACATGATTTAGAAAGACCTAATTGGGATGTAGATTTGATTACCCCAATTGCTCATACAAAGATGAATATAAATAATATGATATCTGATTCAAGCGTATNAATTAATGAAGATGCATCAGGTTTTATCTCTTTAGTTTTTCAAGAAGAATTTTTAAATGTTAATTTTGATACATTAATTAAAATAGATGCAATTGCAGATGAACAAACACATACATTAGATTCCGCAAGCTTTGAAGATGTAGTTATTNCAGATACAGCTACTATTGGNGAAACAATTAATGAAATTCCAGGTTTATCTTTTCTTCTTCCAAATGGNAGTACAACAATTATACCNNACATNCCTAATATAGCTCAAAATGANACNATCAATATAGATGCTAGTGAATATTTTGAAACTATGACATTATANAAAGGTACTTTAATAGTAGAAGTCAAAAATAATTTCCCAACTGATATTGCTAATCTTGTACTAACTTTAGTAAATGCATCAAATCAAACAAACATTGCTGACTTCTCTTTTCCTTTAATTCCAACAGGAAGTAGTGTTATAGATAGTGTTTTTATAGGNGGTCAAACNATAGATGAAAATATTTTTGCAATTCTAAATAATATGGATATTANCTCTAGTAACGGACCAGTACTTATAGAATATTCTGATGCAATTATTACAACTATTAATATTTCTAATATTGGAATTACAGAAGCAACTGCTATATTTCCCGAACAACAATTAACTGAAAAATTAAAGGAACATAGTTTTGATCTTGGAGAGGCACAAATTACAGAAATCGGAATAAAAGAAGGTACTGTNAAAATCAATGTTTTAAGTACGCTCCCNAATGGTAAGATGGTTTATAATATCCCATCNTTAACAAAAAACGGTATACCTTTTACAAGTGGNGATATGATTGTACCAGAAGCAACAAGTAATGAACTAACNACTTTTTCATTTGATTTTCAAGGATATGTTCTAGATTTAACTGGTCAAGAAGGTCGATTAGGTGGAGATACAGTAAATACCATATATACTGAAGCATATACATTTATTGATTATACAGGAACAGTAGAAGAAATTAACCAATCAGATAGTTTTTATTCATTTATAGAATTTGATCTAACAACAGAGTACGCAAAGGGATATATTGGAAAAGATACNATAGATTTTGGNCCTGAAATTATTACTACTGATATATTTAATATTATAGAATCCGGAGATATTGATCTTGAAGAAGCTTCAATGAACATCCNNATTAATAATTACATTGGAGCAGATGCNATAATGAAAATAAATAGTCTAAGTGCTNTTAATGATGATTCAGAGGTTTCAGCTATGATAGATGGAAATATGTATGATATTCAAAGAGCNTCTTTAACATCAAATAATAGCATTATACCCACAAATACTCAAATTAATATTGATGCTGATAAAATTATAGAAATTCTACCTAATAAAATTAATACTAGTGCAACATTTTATGTCAACCCCAATGGATCATCTGCACAACAAGATTTTATCTACCCCTCTCAATCAATAAATGGAAAAATAAATCTAGAAATACCACTCAACCTTATAGCTAATAACTTAGCATTTGTTGACACCACTAATATGACGCTTCCTAATGAAGAAGAATACGGAATTGACAAAATATTTCTAACAATAAATAATGGATTCCCATTTGATGCAGAAATAAAATTTATCCTTTTAGATGAAAATAATTTAATTGTTGATACTCTTCTAAATAATACTTTTATTTTATCAGCTAGCACTGATGAAAATAATGTTGTTATAGAAAATAGTACAACCACAATAGAAATGGACTATAGTAATTTTGAAAGTGTAAGAAAAATAGTAACCTACTCTAAATTTTCAACCGTTTCAAATAATGAACATATTAAATTATATTCAAGCTATAATTTAGATGTAACTTTAAGTGCTAAAATCAATAAAAAAATGGGAGAATAATGAAAAATTTTGTTTGGATTCTTTTATTTATTCCTTTTTTAAATCATGCACAAGAGAATAATCATGAAATCAATTGGCATAGTAATTTTATATTTGAAACAAATAGTTTAAACAAACTATTCCTTGATGGATTAGTAAATGGAGAACATATAAATGATAGTACAAAGTCTCAGTGGTTAAATCTAGCTAAGCAATCCAATACAATTCATTCAACAATTAATAATGGAATAGAATATTCTTATAGTTTTGGGAATAAATTTCTTACTTTTAGTGCTAGTGATATAAATCATCTAAATGCTAATATCCGTAAGGACTTAATAAAGTTAGTATTAAAAGGAAATTATGATTATCAAAATGAAACATTAAATTTTAGTAACAGTAATATTAGAGCAGATAGATACCAACAATACAAATTAACTTATGGAATAAAAGGAGAAAAAATAAGTGCTTCAGTTGGAATCTCTTATCTTGCTGGAAATCATCATCTTTCATATATAATAAAAGAAGGATTTTTATTTACTGCACCATACGGAACATATCTAGATTTAACATATGATATCAACTCATTTATTACTGATACTTCAGATTTATCTGCATTAGCCAAAAATGGAAATGGATTAGCAATAGACTTTAGTACCTCATTTAATATAAATAACTTAAAATTTAATTTATCACTTCAAGATGTAGGCTTTATTATGTGGAACACCTCATCTGTTGCATTATCTGTGGATAGCTCATTTAATTTTCAAGGAATAGAAATAGATGATATATATAATTTTAATGATTCATTAATAGATGCAAATAATGTAATCGATAATATTACACCATCTGATAATAAATCATTTAAATCCTATATTCCAGCGACATTACATCTATCTTTTGCTGGAAAATCAAATTATAAATACCTTAAGAATTTTAGTACGGGAATGATAGCTAAATGGCAACCATATATGGATGACACTAAATTATCCTTTGAAAAAATATATCAAGGATTTATGGAATCAAATTATATGCCATTATTTTACATAAACTCAATTATAAAAAATAAAAAGTTTGATCTTTTGCCTAGTTTTAGCTATGGAGGTTTTACAAAAGAAGAAAATATAGGATTAGCTATATCTAAAGGAAATAAAAATAAATTGATTGTAGGAACAAATAATTTAGAAGATCTATTCAAAGGAGAAGAAGCTCAAGCATTAAGTTTATTTATAAATATAAAATTACAATTCTAATATGTTACATAACATTAAACACATACAACATCTTGAAGAAAATAATTTCTTTTTAATTGCAGGTCCCTGTGCAATAGAAAGTAAAGAAACTGCAATAGAAATTGTAGAAAGAATTTTAACTATAACTAACGAACTGAAAATTCCATTTATATTTAAAGGTAGTTATAGAAAGGCTAATAGGAGTCGTTTAGACTCTTTTACTGGTATAGGAGATATAAAGGCATTAGAAATACTTAAAAACATTGGAGATAGCTTAAAAACACCAACAATAACAGATATTCACTCTTCTGATGAAGCTGATATAGCAGCAAAATATGTTGATATACTTCAAATTCCTGCTTTTTTAAGTAGACAGACCGATCTATTAGTTACTGCTGCAAAAACTGGAAAACCAGTTAACATTAAAAAAGGACAATTCATGTCTGCCGAATCTATGAAACATGCAGTTACCAAGATAAAAGATAGTGGAAATAATCATATAATGCTTACAGATAGAGGAACAATGTTTGGCTATCAAGATATTATTGTTGATTACAGAGGGATACCTACAATGCAAAAATTAGAAATACCCGTTGTTTTAGATATAACTCATTCATTACAAAAACCAAATCAAAACAGTGGCGTAACAGGTGGTAACCCTGAAATGATTGAAACCATAGCCAAGGCAGGAATTGCTGCAGGAGTTGATGGGATTTTTTTAGAGACGCACCCAAGTCCAAAACATGCGAAATCTGACGGAGAAAATATGCTTGATCTTAATAAATTAGAAGATTTATTAACGAAGCTTATAAGAATACGAAAAGTAATAAAATAATAAGCATTAATTTAATCTGAATCTAATCGGAAAGAAAATTTTTATTCATTTTTTTAACGTAATTTATTAATTTTAAAAATATAATTACCTAAAACTGTTTCCTTCCCCCACTCTATATCATTATAAAAATCCCTTTGATACTTTTTTAAATAATATGTGATTACATATTTATCATCTATTATCATATCATCCCATGAAATATTACTATTTCCCCATCCTTTATGGTCAAATACAATTAAAACATTATTAAGAGAAGTGTTCGTATCTATATTATTTGTTTTATAATCACTGTAAAAAGAAACCTGCTTAAAAGTTGTTAATGATTTAAATGTTAAGTCATAGCCCTCCATATAATCCATTTTATCAATAAGTTTAACAGTATCGGTAACAAGAAATTTATTTATGCTATTTTGCCCAAATATAACCGCAGGAAAAAAAATCAATGTAAAAAGTATTTTTTTCATCACTTCATTATTTTTTTAACTNTTTATGTGAATACTTGATTAAGTCTTTTATATCAANAACATTAAGTGTTTTTTCATTTGTTGCTTCAAGTACTACTTTTGGCGCTACATTATTANTAAGGGCTTCTTTCCATCTTAGGGCGCAGAGGCACCACCTATCTCCTTCCTTTAGNCCATCAAAACCATATTCGGGCATAGGAGTTAGTAAATCATTACCAACTGCTTTAGAGAATAATAAAAATTCCTTAGTAACGATAACACAAATGGTGTGCATACCAATGTCTGTNTTATCAGTATCACAACAACCATTTCGAAAAAAACCTGTCATAGGACTANTACTACATGTAATTAAAGGTTCACCAAAAATATTTTTATTCATATATATTAAATTAAAGTATTACACCAACCATCTTTAATTGGTTTTAAAAAATGAGTTAAATCAGATTTATTACTTATTGTAAGATCATAAAATAATGTGTTTTCAGAAACATTATTTTTTAACTGAGAGGATGCTATANATTTAATAGAATTATCAATTTGACAATAAACATTCAATCTATTCATTAAAGACATAGAAAGATCTTTCTCTAAATCTTGAATAATTCTTTGTAACGNATCAATTGAACAACCGCTAGCTAAAGTATTCGATTCATCAACAGCAACTACAATAAAATGATTTTCCAAAATAGNAGCAGAAGCTTTTAAAGGTTGTTTATGTGCTTCCCATGATCTTAAATGAGAAAANAGTTTTNTAAGAATATAATCTTTATTNTCTTGATTTAACTTGANTTCAGAAGCATAAATCCAAATCCTTGAACTNTCAGATATCGTATCAAAATCAACTAACATTAGATATTTTCAGCTATTAATTCTGCAATATCTAAAACTTCAGCAGCTCCCTCCTTAACCGCTTTTACCCCATCAGACATCATAGTATTACAAAAAGGACAACCAGTTGCAATAATATCTGGATTGAGTGACAATGCCTCCTCTGTCCTATTTATATTAATATCTTGATTTCCCTTTTCAGGTTCTTTAAACATTTGAGCNCCTCCTGCACCACAGCAAAAAGATTTTCTTTTGCTTCTTTTCATTTCTAAAATTTCTACCCCTAATGATTTTATNACATCTCTAGGTTGTTCATAAATACTATTTGCTCTACCTAAATAACAAGGGTCATGATATGTTATTTTCTTATTNTTTAAGTTNCCTTTTATTTTTAATTTGTTTTGTTTTATTAAATCAATAATAAATTCTGTATGATGAAAAACTGTATAATCACCACCTAAACTTTTGTATTCGTTTTTAAGAGTATTATAAGAATGAGGNCAAGTAGTAACAATTTTTTTTACATTATANCCATTAAGTATTTCAATATTCATTAAAGCCTGCATCTGAAAAACAAACTCGTTTCCAGCTCTTTTTGCTGCATCTCCNGANGATGATTCTTCTGTACCAAGAACTCCAAAGTTNATTTGTGCCGTATTTAAAATCTTAACAAAAGATTTAGTTATTTTTTTAGCTCTATCATCAAAACTACCAGCGCTACCAACCCAAAAAAGAATATCTGGNTCTTTACCTTCTGCTAAAAANTCAGCCATTGTTTTTACTTGTAATTCACTCATTATTTTAAGATTTAAAAACCTGAATAGACACTTCTTTTTCTACTAAATCAGTAAATTTTCCTTCAAATCGTGTCGCCCGTACTATATGATTATCAACCCAATGATAATTTCCTCCTCTAGGTTTTCCCATAAGNAGTCCATGATATTNAAAACCATTCTTTTTTAACCATTTTTCGGTAACTTCTCTGTGCTCTTCTAATCTTGATGTAAAAAAGGTTATATAATGGCCAGNATTATACCAATTATTTAAAGTATCTAATGCATCAGGATATAACTTAGCTGACTCCATCCTCTCAGGCTCTTCATTGGGGATATCATCACAAATAGTTCCATCGATATCAATTAAATAATTTTTAATATTATCGGGCAATACAGGAGAAATATTTTCTCCATCAACTTTTTTATCTAATAATTTACTCATCTTTCCATTTTAATCTATCTGCCGCAGAAAACTGCCATGGTGCACCATTATTCTCAATATTGGTAAACATCATATTTAATTCTGTTGGNGCTGCAGATTGTTCCATTACNAAGTATCNTCTCATATCAATAATAATAGATAAAGGGTCTAATTCTATTGGACACGAATCAGTGCAAGCATTACATGAAGTGCACGCCCAAAGCTCTTCCGGNTTAATATAATCACCTAAAAGTGATTTATTATCTTCAATACCTTTTCTTTTATTTTTTGAATATTCNGTTATCCTGTCCCTTGTATCCATTAAAATTTTTCTAGGAGACAATAATTTACCNGTTTGATTAGCTGGACAATTTGAGGTACATCTACCACATTCTGTACAACTGTATGCATTTAAAAGCTGAACCCAATTTAAATCAGTGACATCTTTTGCNCCAAATGATTGAGGAGGTGATGAAGTNTTATTAGCAGCATAAGGGTCAGCATTTGGATCCATCATTAATTTAACTTCTTTAGTAACAGATTCTAAATTATTTAGTCCTCCTAATGGATTCAAGTTTGCGTAATATGTACTTGGAAATGCAAAAAAGATATGTAAATGNTTTGAAATCAAAACATAATTTAAAAAAGNAAGAATACCTAAAATATGAAACCACCAGCAGAAACGTTCTATAAAAATTAAAGTTGAAACTTCTAAACCATTTAGTATAGGAGCTATAGNCTGACTTATAGGAAATGAACCTGCTTTTANATAATGACTATCCTGACTTTGCAGTAAGCTATCTGCTGCATTCATAGTCAGAAAGGCCANCATCAATAGAATTTCAAAAATTAAAATAAGATTAGCNTCAGTCCTTGGCCAACNAGTCATTTCTTTATTCCAAAACCTTTTAATTTTGATGAGATTTCTTCTGGTATAAAAAAACACACATGCTATAAGAACNAAAAAAGCAAGAATTTCAAATGAAGCAATTAAAAAATTATATAATGAATCAGGTAAAATAGAAGAAAGAAATCTATGAGTTCCAAAAATTCCATCAACAAGAATTTCTATNACTTCTATATTTACTATTACAAAACCAACATATATAATTATATGTAAAATACCAGCAATTGGTCGACGAGTCATTTTAGACTGACCTANTGCNACTCTAAACATGTTTTTCCATCTATCTAAAGGGCGGTCAGATCTATTAACATCTCTTCCTAAGTTAATGTTAGATATAATTCTCTTCAAGTTAATAGAGAACATAGAAACTGCAAAAAGAAATACAAGAAGGAAAANAATGTTAGTAANATCCCATAAATTACTTGTCTTTTGGNANNTATGGTTTTCCTCCTCCAATCAAAGAGAANTTTACATAACGNCTCGGATTANTTTTTATATCTTCAATTAGTTCNGCTAATTCCTTAGTAGATTTTTCAAGATTAGAATATAATTNATCNTCTTCTAAAAAANGTCCTAAACTACCTTTACCACTATTAATTTTTGTGGTAATATCATTTATATTATTGATTGACTCAACAATGTCTACAGAGTTTAAAGATGTAGAAATTGAAGCAAAATTTACTAGTACTGTTTTTATATCTTCATTTCCTTCTTGTAAATTTTTTGTAATTGACTCTAGATTAGTAATAATATTTGTTAATCGATCATCATTTTCTATAACGATACTATCTATTTTAGTCATAGTTTCAGTCATAATTTCAAATGTTTGATCTAATGAAGCTAAACTATTTCTTAAATTTTGTCTTGTGTCCTTATTTAGAACAGCCGTTATAATGGTCATAACTGAATCAATAGAACCGATTAACTCCTCAGCTTTTAGCTTTAAAGGTAAAATTTGAGCATTAACCTCATCTTGTAAAGATCCTTCTACTTTACTAATTAATGTATCTCCTTCATTAGCTAAAGTAGTAGCGTCTCCTAAAATTAAATCAATACTTTTAGCTCCCATAAGATCTTTGTTAACTATTTTACAAACTGTATTTTTTGGCATATCAAAATCCTTGTCAATACTAAGTGTTACTAAAAGATTTTTATTACTCATTAAATTAATATCAGAAACCATACCTACTTTATAACCATTTAAAGATACAGAACTTCCAATTTGTAAACCACCAATATTTTCATATTTAGCATGAAAATGCTTGTGTTTACTCAACACATTAAGTCCTTTAAGGTAATTTATCCCAATTACCAAAACTGCTATGCTTAGGATAGCAATTAAACCAACTTTTAGCTCTCTATTCATTTTTTTGTCTTTTCATTTGCAAATCTAATGCTTCTTTTATAGAAATTCGTTCTCCATCTAAAAAAGGTACAATAAAAGAACCACTAAAGCCTAAATTAATCATTTTCCTCTTAATTTTTTCCGCATTTTGCTTATCAATTTCATTTCCAACATAATACTTATATACTCCATCTAAATTTATTTCTTGCGCTTTAATATCAATAAATAATTTATCATTAATCATTGATTTTAAAAAAGTACCTATCTGAACTTTATAGATTAAATTATATTTTATTGTAGAATCGATTATTTTTATTGTGTCATTTGTTACAGTATTTAAAGAGGTATCATTCAATTTTGTATTAACAGAATCACTTTGAACGAAAGTACTATTAACATTTTCTAAATTTACTTTATATAATTTAAATGCTCTAAAAATTGCAGAAGCTATATAATCCTGTCCTAAATCTGAATGCAAATAGTCTTCTTCTTTGGGGTTTGTTAAAAAACCACATTCAATTAAGATTGAAGGCATATTAGTTCGACTAATAACATAAAAAGGCGCTTGTTTTACACCTCTACTTTTTCTATTAGCTCTAGTAGAAAATTGATTATCTACTTCTTTAGCTAGTAACAAGCTCTGATCAAGATACGTATTTTGCATTAAACTAAAAACAATATAACTCTCAGCTGTTTTAGGATCAAAACCATCGTATTTTTGCTGATAATTATCCTCCATATAAATAGCAGCATTTTCTCTCATAGCTACATCTAAATTAGCTTTTAGCTTACTCATTCCCATAACAAAAACACTTGCCCCATATGCAGATGGATTTTTAAAACCATCACAATGAATTGATATAAATAAATCAGCATTATTATTATTTGCTATCTCAGTCCTTTCATACAAAGAAAGAAACTCATCCTTTTCTCTAGTATAAATAACCTCTATGTCTGGAAATGCATCTTTTATGTACTCACCAAGTTTTAAAGAAACATCCAGAGCAATATGCTTTTCATAAATTTTATATCTTTTTGTTCCAAGAGTTCCGGGATCCTTACCCCCATGACCTGGATCAATCACTACCTTAAGAATTTGATTTCTAGAAGATTCTTGAGAAAATAAATTAGTTGGAAAAAATAAAAAGAAAGCAAATAAAAAAAAGCAAATNACGTTAGATAAAATTATATGGTATAATTTAAGTAGTTTTGACACTGTTTCTTAAATAAAGANTAATGTTACAAATATAAGACTAAGATTGGACTTAAAAAAACAAACTATAATTGTCTTGATATTCTTATCAACAGGGTTTTTTAATAAAATTACTGCGAACACTATTACTTTAGATTCAAATAAAAATGAAGTGAAAGAATCATTTTTANAAGATGAAATCAAACAATTTGCTGAAGATTCAATAAAAATTAGNATTGATGGAAAAAAAGCTTTTTTATTTGGGAATGCAAAAATTGAATATCAAAAAACAAAAATNTCTGCTTCTTTTATTGAAATTAATTGGAGCGAAAATACACTGATTGCTAAATACACTATCGATTCNAATGGTAATAAAATTGGAAAACCTNTTTTTTCAGAAGGTAATGACGAATTTANAGCAGANGAGATTAGATATAATTTTAAAACTAAGAAATCTTATGTTAAAAATATTGTAACTAAAGAAGGNGAAGGATATATTTTAGGTGAAAATGTAAAAAAAATTGATGAAGTATTCTACCTNCATAAAGGCGATTATACTACATGTGATGCNGATAAACCCCACTTTTCTATTAAAGCTAAGAAAATTAAAGTANTTGCAGGAGAAAAAATAATAACTGGACCAGCATATCTATCGTTTTTTGGTGTNCCAACACCTTTATTTTTACCAGTTGGTTACTTTCCAAATCACAACAATCAACATAGCTCTGGAATTATAATGCCTTCATACGGTGAATCTGCTAATATGGGNTTTTTTATCAAAGATGGAGGGTATTATTTTGCTATAAATAATAAGATGGATCTNGCATTAAAAAGTGATATATACTCTAGAGGAAGCTGGAATNTTAAATCAAATTTGAGATATATAAANCGATACAAATATANTGGAAGCTTGAATATTAGTTATGGAAAACTTAAAAATAGTTATAGAGGATTTCCTGACTATAGTGAAAAACAAGATTTTAATATAAAATGGTCTCATAAGCAGGATCCAAAAGCAAATCCAGCTTTTAATTTCTCAGCTAACATTGAGGCTGGAAGTAGCACATTTCATAGAAACAATTCATATAATGACGATTATTTAAAAAATACTATGACTTCCAACATCAGTATATCAAAATCGTTTGATAATATGTTTTTAAATAATATGTATTTTAGTTTAAGACATACTCAAAATACATCAAATAATATAATTAGNCTAACACTACCAGATATTTCGATTAATTCTCAAAGAATTTACCCATTTAGATTTTTAAATAAATCAATAAATGAGAAATGGTATGANAAGATATCTATTCGCTATAACATGAATGCTAAAAATACAATTACTACTGCTGACTCTTTATTATTTACACAAAATTCAATTACAAAATTCAAAAATGGNATTAAACACAATATTCCAATCACTGCATCACTAAAAATTTTAGAGNATTTTAATTTTAATCCAAGCTTAAATATTACTGAAAGATGGTACACAAATAGAATCCAAAAAACATGGGACNATNTTNATTCTATATTAATAACTGATACAATTAATAAATTTACAAGAGGACTAGATTATAACTTCTCGGCTGGAATAAATACTAAAATNTATGGTTTATTTAATTTTAACAACAAAACAATTTCTGCTATAAGACATGTTATGACNCCTAGTATATCATTTAGATATACCCCAGACTTTTCAAATGAAATATATNATTATTATGAAAATGTTCAAATTAATAGTNAGGGAGATTTTGAGCAATATTCTATTATGAGTAATGGATTATATGGNTCACCAACAGACAGAAAAGCAGGTAACATTAATTTTAGTTTAGGTAATATATTAGATATGAAAATCAAAAATGATAATGATACAACTGAAGANTTTAAAAAAATAAAATTAATTGANAGCCTAAGTNTAAATAGCTCATATAACATATTTGCTGACTCAATGAACTTTAGCAATATCAGATTAAATGCTAGAACAAGATTAATGAACNTATTAGATATNACATTTTCAAGTGATTATGACCCATATATTGTAAACAATGAAAAAACAGGNAGATTAAATCAACTAGAAATTAATAATAATAATAGAATTGCAAGATTAAAATCATTTAGTACTTCAATAGGTCTAAGAATTGATAGTGATTTNTTAAAATCAAANAATAATGATAATNACATNAAACAAGAATTCTATCAAATNCCTTGGAGTTTAAATGCTAATTATTCTTTAAATTANAATAAAGGAAATAATTCTGCTGCGTTTTCTGACACTACACAATCGTTAATATTTTCTGGTAATTTCAAATTAACTGACAAATGGAAAATAGGATTTAGATCTGGATATGACTTTGANTCAAAAGAATTAACATACTCATCTATAGATATTTATCGNGACCTACACTGTTGGGAAATGCTTTTTAACTGGATTCCAATTGGATATCATCAAAGTTATACGTTAACAATTAGAGTTAAAGCAGATGTACTTAAAGATTTAAAATATGAAAAAAAGAAAGATTGGTTTGTTCCAGATTATAATTAATTACNAAGCCAATTTTTAATAATATCCAATCCATGTTCTGTAATAATTGACTCTGGATGAAATTGCACTCCTATAACATCATNTTTTTTATGCTTANAAGACATNATAATCCCATCTTCATTATATGATGTTTTTTCTAATATAGATGGAAAAGAATTAGGAGAAATAACCCATGAATGATAATGTCCAACNTAAAAANTTGATGGCAAATTACTAAANAAATAACAATTATCTAAATGNCTAATTTNAGACTTATAAGCATGNAAAGGATTTTTTAGATTAGATAACTTAGCCCCATAAAATTCAGCAATAGCTTGGTGNCCTAAACACACNCCNAAAATTGATTTAGAANNNTGATATTTATATAAGATTTTATNCAAAATTGAATATTCAGATGGCANNCCAGGNCCAGGGGAAAATAGTATTTTATCATAATTATCAAGCATATTTAACTTTANATTATAATGACGTATAACTGTTATATCATTACAGTAATTTTGCAAATAATGTTTTAAATTATAAGTAAAAGAATCATTATTATCTACAATTANAACTTTCAATTTAAAGNTTAGGTTTTAGAAAAAATTGTTTGAGTTTTTGCAGAGGTTTTCTTAAACGAATTAAGCTAGGTTTATTTAATTGATTTTTAGTCCACGCTAAACCATCCTCTTTATTAGCTCTTATTCTATTTAATAAGGACCTATTACTAGTGCCNCCTAACCTCATATTAACTAAAATCATGGGGATATANTATACAATAATGTTTTGCTTATANAGTAAATTCAGNATCATTTTATAATCAGCAGCAGATTTTAAATCAATATCATATAGTCCATACTTTTCATAAATTTCCTTTCTTACAAAAAAAGTAGGATGTGGTAACATCCAACCATTCTTAATTTTTTTAGTATCATATTTTCCAGCTTTCCAATATCTTTTAATTTTAGAAATATCATTTGCTTTCACATAAACTAAATCACCATAAACAGCATCGCAGTCATACNTTTTAAATGTTTTTACAACATTAGNTAAAACGAATGANTTTGGATAAAAGTCATCTGAATTTAAAATACCTATAATATCACCAGATGCTAAATTAATACCCTTATTCATCGCATCGTAGATGCCTTTATCTTTCTCTGAAAGAAAATGTNCTACGAAATCAGAATACTTTTTTACAACATCAACTGTCCCATCAGANGAACCTCCATCAATAANGATATATTCAACATTCGAATAATCTTGAGACATTATACTTTCAATAGTATCTTTTATAGTATTTACACTATTAAAAGATACTGTTATAATTGATAATTTAATATCATCACTAGATAAAATATGTTTATTTTCTAACATAAAAAACTTATCATCTTTGAATAATAATATTTTCCATTACAAGCATATCCATATTAGTTCTTAAAAAACAATCTAAAGCTTCATTGGGAGTATTTACAATAGGCTCATTTTCATTAAAGGAAGTGTTTAACAAAAGAGGTACACCAGTTTTCTTATTGAAAATACTAATTAACTTATAAAATTTTGGACATGTGTCATCACTAACTGTTTGCAATCTGCCTGTACCATCAATATGAGTTACAGCAGGTATTTTTAATTGTTTATTTTTTTGAATTTTAAAGACTTTTTCCATAAAATAAACTTGATCACTTTGTTCAAAATATTCATCAACATAGTCTTCTAAAATTGACGGTGCAAAAGGTCTAAATGATTCTCTTTTTTTTATTTTTTTATTTAGTATTTGCTTAGCATCTTTTCTTCTTGGGTCTACTAAAATTGATCTATGTCCTAAAGCTCTAGGACCAAACTCAGCTCTCCCCTGAAACCAACCAACTACACCTCCTTCTATAATTTTATTAGTGACTATATCGAATAATTCATCATCTTTATATTCATTATACTCTATATTATTTTTTTGAATAACCTTTATTATATCTTTATTACTAAAACAACTACCAAAATAGCTAGATTTAATCTCGGTTATTCTTTTTTGATTTAATATTTGATTGTATAAATATAATGCGCTACCAATTGAAGTTCCTGCATCATGACCAGCTGAAGGAACATAAATTTTCTTAAACTTTGTATTTTGTAATATTTTCCCATTAGCTACAGAGTTCTGCGCCACACCTCCCGTAATACAAATACTTTCACAACCTGTTTGTATGTATAATTGATTTAATAGATGAAAAATAACGTTTTCAGTTAACTTTTGTGCAGAAGCTGCAAGATCTTTATGTTTTTGATTTATTTTTTCTTGTTTCCCTCTAGGAAATCCAAATAAATTTATCCAATATTTTGTATATAACTTCTCTATACTTGGAATACCATTATTCCATTCCATCGCAACACCATCATTAAAATGTTTAAAATAATTTTTGTTTAATCTAAAAAGACCATTATTAGTAATATTCACAATTTTTTCCATTTGATCTAAATATTTAGGCTCACCATATGGAGCTAAACCCATAACCTTATATTCATCACCGTAATTTAAAAAACCTAAAAATTGAGTTAAAGTAGTATAAAAGAGTCCTAATGAATGAGGATAATTTACTTGATTAATAATTTTGAATTTATTATTATTTCCTATAGCAGTCATTGTTGAAGTAAAATCACCAAATCCATCAACAGATAAAATAGCAGATTTAGAAAAAGAGGATGCAAAAAAAGCTGATGCAATATGACTTCTATGATGCTCTATATTATATACTTTTGCTTTTATATCATTAATATTTAGTGAAAATAAATTTGCTAACTCTTGCTTTACAGAGTTAACTTTACGTAAATTTTTAAATCTATCAAACATGACAGATAATTTTAATGAAGTTGTAAATAAATAAGATATTTTCTTTAAAAGGTTAGCTTTGGAGTTTCTTGAGATTGTTATGTAATCTACGTCATTTATTGTAATTCTTTGGTCCATAAGACAAAATTTAATTGACTCTGAAGGAAAACCTGCCCAATGCTTTACTCTTCTTATACGCTCCTCCTCTATAGCACATACAATATTACCATCTTTTAATAAACAAGCCGATGAGTCTCCATGATATGCGTTAATTCCTAAAATATACATCTAGTCAATTATAAAATTTTTTAAAAATTTTTGTGAAATTACCGTCCAGTCAAAATTAACTTTAGCTATACTTTTTATCTTTTCACTATCAAATTTCATTGATTTTATTTCATTAAATGCCGAAGAAAAACTATTACTATCGTTATTAACTAAAATACCACATTTATTTGATTCCAAATCATTCCATGGTGTTTTATTAGATAATATAATTGGTTTTCCACAACATAAAGCTTCAGCTATCACTATACCAAAACTTTCAAATTTAGATGCTAATGTAAAATAATCACAATTATTTAATAGAGTTTTTTTATCATCAAAATTAACAGGTCCAATCAAAAAAACACTATTTTCTAAATTAAGTTTAATAACAAGTGATTTAAGTTCCTTTTCATGACCATCATCTCCACCAGCAATTAACAATATAGCATTCTTATTTTTTTTAATATATATATAAAATGCTTTAATAAGAATATCAAATGATTTTACAGGGTGCAACCTACCCATCGAAAAAAATATATCAGAAATTTTTTTGTTTTTCTGTAATGTGTATTGATAAACCAATTCATCTCTATTTAATCTTTTTGCATATTGAAATGAATTAAAATCAATACCGTCATTTACAATGACTACCTTGGAATTTGGAAAAGTACTTTTAATATCTTTTTTTTCAAGATATGAAGATGCATGCCAGAAAATTGATTTTTGAAATGGTGCAAAAAACAAACTGATCCAAATACGCTTTATAAATGATCTTCTGTATGATAATGTATATGATGAAAAACTACCTCTTGGACATATAATAATCTTTTTAGATTGAAGCAAAGAAAAGAATAATGAAATTATAACTGTATAACTAAATAAATACTGAATATAAATAATTTTTGACTTTTTTATATCAGACCAAATACCACACAAAAAGGCTAAAGAAAATCTATTAATAAATTCTTCATGATAATATTTAATAAATAAATTTTTTTCTTTTTGTATAAACTGATTTAATGGCACATTAAGTCTATCATCTCCATTAGCATTAGTTGTTGAAATAAAAACTTGCAAATCATCGCTAGCAATACTTTTTGCAAGTCCCCAAGTAGCACTTATTGGACCTCCATAACTAAATGCTGGATAAAAGGAAGAAGAAATTAAACAAATTCTCATTTTGAATAATGTTTTAATTTATACCAAAAATACAAACAATGATCACCTCCTTTCAAAATTGCTCCAAAAGTATTAATTGAAGCAAATTGAACTAAGCTTCTGTTAATAATATCTTGTGATCTATTTATGAATCCAGGAATTGAAATATATTTCATTGAATATCCAAAACGACTTGATAATTGAATCACTTGTTTATTAAATAAACCTAAAGGAAAACAAATAGCATCGATTGGTTGTTTAATAATATTTTCAAGTATTTTTTTTGACTCGAATAATTCAAATTCTATTTCATCATCAGAAAGACTGGTTAATTTAGAATGAGTATGTGTATGTGAAGATATATTTACTAAACCTGTATTATAAAGCTCAAGAATTTGCTTTTGACTAAGATATTTTTCTTTTCCTATGTATGAAGTAATCATGAAAATACGAATGGGTATATTATACTTCTTGATTGCATCAAAATTCTCATACAAACCTAAAAAACCATCATCAAAGCAAATTTCTATTTGCCCATAACTTTTAGATACTTTAGGTACAATTTCATAACCACAATTTTTAATATGTTTAATATGTTCTATAAATAAATCGATTGAAGTAGACATTTCTGTGTATTTATTTCTTGAATGTATATCATGATAAAAAATCACTTTACTCCTTTTTTTAAAACAAAAAAAAGCATACAGTCTAATAAATAATACTCTAATATTAGAATTCATTAAAAATCATCTATTTGATTAATAGCCTCACTAAAACATTTGTCATAATAATTATAATTCCAATTTTCAAGCATAAAGTTAGTCGCATTTTTTGAATACTTATAAAATAAATCTTTATTTTCAAATAACTGGACCATCCTGACTCCAAAATCATTGATTTCAGAAATAATAAAACCATTTTCATTACCTTTAACTAAATCATGACCAGAACCAACTTTATCACTAATAATAACAGGTAAACCTGAAGATAGCGCTTCATTAACTACAAGGCCCCATGGCTCAAAATTAGATGGTAAAATAAAGCAACTAGCTTTACTGTACTGATTTAACAAATCCTCTCCATACATTTCTCCAAGGAAATTAATGTTATTGAGATTATATTTATTTTTTAATGACACTAATTCAGACCCACTTCCAACAATATTTAAAATAGCTTGAGTTTGAGAAAAATATTTAATAAACTCTTTAATTAATAGTTCAACGTTTTTTTGAGGAACAATTCTCCCAACATATAAGAAAATAAATTTATTTACTTTTTTTATAGTTTTTTTATAAAACTTTAAATTGTCAATAACAAGTGGCATTAAAAAAATATTTTCTTTACGCATGCCGTAATGTTTAAAATACTGTTTATGCGTATGAGTTCCACCAGCAAAACCTAAAACAAATTTATTTTTAAAAATAAAGCCTAAAATTAACCTTTTAAGTAAGTGCTTAAAAAAATTATGGTTAAGTTTTTGAGAATCGGACTCAATAGCTATGTATTTTTTATTTTTTTTAAAAAAATTTAACAAAAATGAAAAAAAGAAAGGAAGATTGTTATAACCATTA
Source organism: Flavobacteriales bacterium (assembly GCA_002711125.1). GTDB lineage: Bacteria > Bacteroidota > Bacteroidia > Flavobacteriales > BACL11. The sequence goes on along the minus strand of PAHN01000007.1, from coordinate 113,039 downwards.
ACTATTATGAGTTTATTTTCTTTGTGCTTTTGATAAATAAATTTTAATTTAGATAAAATTGATAATTTATCAAGATAAACTGATTTAATTGTTTCAGCTGACTTAGCGAATGTGTAAGATTTAATAAAACAAAAATCTATACCTTTTTTTTGATAAATATTCTTAGCAAGATCAATACTATATGATGCAGGTTCTACAAAATAACAAAACACATTCATCTAAACATAATTTTATATACTGTTTTAATAAAAGTTTTTAATTCAAAAATTATACGAAATAAAAGAAAGTTAAGGTAATTTTTATATGTGTAAAATGCAAATAATTTCTTTCTATCAGGTAAAAAATTTTTAATCTTGTAATCATAAAGACCTCTTCCAAAAGATATTTTAACATCATTAAACTTCTGTATGTGTTCCATAAAACAAATATAATTGTATAAATTCAACATTTTCGAGCTATAATTGTACATATCTATCCAAAAAGTATATTGATTTGATTTTTTAAGGATGAAAGATATTGCTTGTATTTTATTTTGATTTTTAATTACACTCATAATCAATCTACCAGAATTATATAAACTTTCTAATAACATCAATCTTTCTTTTTTTAAAAAATTTTCACTTCTAATATTTAAAGATATCATCTCATTTCTCAATTCATGAATTTCCTTTAGAGGGAAAACAAAATTATCATTAGAATATAAACAAAAGTCATTATCAATATTAATTTTTTTTATTCTTCTTATTCCTGTTTTTTCTTTTGATTTGTATTTAGCAATTTTTTCAGGAAAAGCTAACTTTTTTAAGCTCATTTCTGAATAATTCATATAATTTAGTGAATAATTATATAAATTCTCAAAATTAGAAGTTATCGAGGAATAAATAAAATTTTGAGGAGTATTAACAAAATGGATACTTTTAATATCTAGTAAAGTAAAAAAATTAAGTTTAATTTCAGATATTTTAATGGTGCTAGAATAAATAAAATCACAATAATCAGAATGCTGATCATTAATAAACCTTAATCGCTTATAAACATCAATATATAGTGGGAAAATAGCCACAATTGATCTTCTTCTTTTTATAATGATAACAGATATTTTATTATCTGTTAAATGCAAGAACTCATTAAGCCAAGAATAATAAATAAATTCAAATGACTGAAAAGGACTTTTTCCAAAAGAAAAAAACAAATTGTCCCATTCCTTTTTATAAGTTTTCAACTCACTAAGTTTAGAAATAATATTAACTTTTAAGCTCATTTCTATTTTTAATAAATGATAAATAAGATAATGAAAACCAAAATAGAATAGTATGAAATTCATTTATTCCTGTTAACATAGTTTCGTATATAGAGGCAAATAGCGCGTAAATAAAAATAAAAACATAAACACTTACTTCTTCAATAGAGGACTTGAAGTAGTTAACCAAGATGTAACATTGACGAAAAATTATAAAAATTACCAATGATCCAATTATAAAACCATACTGGGTAAGTAATGCTAAATAGCCATTATGAGCAGAAATAATAAATCCTTTTAAATCTTTTGGGATTAAATCATTATTAATATATGCATATTTATCTAATCCAGATCCAGAAAAAGGGTGCTGCATTATAGTATAATAAGCATATTTAAATTGCAGTAGTCTATCATTAAACAAATCTTGGGCAGCAAAACGATTTATAGAAGTATCTAATTGAAAATTAAGTATTAAAAAATAAGAAGACAAAGCTATAAGTGAATAAGCAACATTTTTTAAAGTTAATCCATACTTAAAAATAAATAATAAAACCAAAGCTAAAATCACACCTCTTGAGCCAGTAGCTAAGGCAACTATTAAAAGTATAAGTAAAGAAAGGTATCTAAAAATAGGACTAAACTTTCTTTTTAAAAAAACTATTGAAAAAGCTATCATAGTAAAGGATGCAAGCATATTTGCGTTCCAAATAATTCCTGCATATCTACCATCAAATAGATATGGATTTACAAAAAATCCAAGTATTATAATAGCAAAAATTAAATAAACAATATGATCTAAAAAATCATTCTTATAATAATCATAATAAAAATAAATAGAGAAGGAAATAATTGAAAATTGAATAGCTCTTGCCAAAAGATACTGAATTGCATCTAAATCTTGAAAACTGTGAAAAAATATAAAATAAATTATATTGATAATATTTAATATAAGTAAAAATGTAAATGCTTTATTTAAAATAACCCTCTTAACCTGTACAGGATTAATTAATAACGCAAAAGAATAAAAAAACATGAGTGCTAAAAATACTTGCTTACCTATTATAAATGTGGTTTCAATAGATAATAGCACCGTATTAAATACTAAAATAGCCAAGCCATATTTAAATAACCATTTAATCACTTTCTTTTATTTTTTTAAAAATATGCAAAATCTGTTTTAAAAAAATAACAGAATATAAAATATAAATTACAATAGGTATAATAAAATAATGATATATGCTAAGAACAATAGCATAGTTTATAGCGTAATAAATCAAAAAAATAGACAATAAATACAACCAGAAAAGATCTTTACTAAATGGAGAAATCTTTATATTTTTAATTATATAATACAACTGAGAAAAATTTATAAATAAACTAGAACCAATAAATAAAGAAACTACTGCAAGTAACTCATATTTTTGTATAAATAAAGTGGCAAAAGTGATTATAATGATTGTATTAATAGTTTGGATTTTTAACTCTTTTTTTTCAAGACCAGCCATAATCATAAACATTCCTGAACTACCAATAGACAAAGAAATTATTCGAGAAAACATAAGAACATATAAATATACCTTATATAAAGATAACTCTCCAGTTTTATCATATAAAAATAAAATATCCTCTGCAAAAAATATAATAATTATACAAAAAGGGAGCGCTAAAAAGTTTAAAATAAAAGAAGTTTGCTTATAAAGTGTATTAAGTTCAAGAATTTTGCCTTCATGAAACAATTTAGAAATTGCAGGTGCAAAAACTTTGTTTAGACTTTTGACCAAAAACATTGTAATTCCTGTAATTGTCATTAAGATACCAAATATAGCTATTTGCTTTGGAGGTAAAGAGAGACTTAAAATAATTGATAAGGATTTTGAAGAACAGAAAGAAATAAGCGAATTAAAATACATTTTTTTTCTATAATCAGCTTGATTAGGTTTGAATACATATTTAGTTTTAGAAAAGAGGGATAAACTAAATTCATTCTTATTAAAAAAATAATATAATAATAATAAACTAAAACTTGTTGTAAATAACTCGATAACAATAAAATATATAATATTATCTGTAAAATAGAACACAATTAATGTTAATAATGCTCTAATTGGAACTATAATAAAAGTACCAATAATAATTAAATCTTTAATTTTAAAAACAGAACGATATAACGCAGTAATAAAGCCTGTAAAAACAGATATTGGAGCATGAATAGAAACTAATACTAAAATAAAATTAAAATCATCAATGTGAGAATAAAAATATTTATCAATATAAGAAGAAAAAAGAAATATAAATAAAAGAAAAAATAAAGAAATCTTAAATAATAATAAAAAGGACTTACTAATCAATTTATTTGCCAAATCCATGTTATTATTTATGTAATTTGGTATAAATTTTAATAAAACGAATGGAATACCTAATGATAAAATAGTATCAAAACCAGAAGCAAAAGCATGAGCAGCAACATATTTACCCCAAGCCACTAANCCNACGATNTCAATTAAATATATTTTAACTAAAAATCCAATCAGAAAACCAAAAATTGCTCCGATAATNCTCCAGTTAGTCTGCTTTATTATTAANTTTAACATTAATGATAGTTGAAAATTTTAAAATCTCTCTTATAAATATCAAAAATTCTAGATTTAACTTTATCATCNATTTTTACGNTGTTTAAATTTGATNTATTTAANTGAGGAAGAGATAAAGAAAAATTTATTTTATTTTCAATATAACTAATATCGTTAGCTATATTTTCATACTTTCCAACAAAATCAATTAAAATATTATTTCTAGCATCACATATAAAATTAGATTGAGGTGTNAAATGTATTATCTCATTAATTAATTTTTCATTTAATCCATTTAAAACAAAATCTNTNAAATTCTTAAACTGNAAAAGNTGCNTTTCAAAAGCCTTTTTATCATGNNAATTAATNCCACCCTGTTTTAAATAATTGAATGCAGAATATAATCTACTANATGGATGTCTAACAAAAGAAAAAGTGAAAAAATTAGCAATATCCTCACCATAAATATATTTATAAAAATTAAAANTTCTATGACCTCCCCCATTGACATTACCATAAATAGCATTAATTAANGAAATACCTGCAGTCTTAGGAATATGTATAAAAACGGTTTTAGTCTCTTTAAACGCAAATAATAAGTTATTTGGNTCATTTACTAAGTGCGCCTTTGATTTTGCAAGCTTCCTNTCTTTAATATTATTTAATCTAAAGTNAATCACAATGCTAATTTATCTATTTTTTTAATTAATTTTTGAATCGTATTTTCAATATNTAATTTAGAATTAAAAACTAAATCAACTTTATTATCAATAAAAAATTTGATTTTATCTTTCAGTAAAANAATATTTTCTTTTTCTGTTAAAAATATTTTTTTATTNCTANTTGACAAAAGTTCTGATATTCCTTGATTCTCTATTGCAATAAAAGGAGTTTCGGTTGCCCAAGATTCTAAATATACACATCCAAGAGCCTCATAATAAGAAGGCAGGACAAATAAATCAATTTCATTATANAACTTATTTAATTCAGCATGAGGTAATTCCTTTTCAAAAAAAAATGTTTTCATGCAAAGAATTTGAAGTAACATATTTCTTACATAANATAAGTGTATTTCCTGAGCCAATTAATCGCAACTTACANTTAATACCATCTTGCAACAATAAATGAACAGATTTAATTAACGTAATCTGATCCTTAATTTTCCAAAAATTTGCAATGCATCCTATTGTAAAGNATACATTNCTNNTTTTTGGATCAGTCTTGAAAAACTTTAATTTATTTACCCCATTATATAAAACAAGCTCATCTTTGGGTTTATATTGTCTATANAATGATAAATGNTCTAAAACTTTTTGTGAAACTCCAATATTTAAATCTACATTATTTAAATGATATATAGAATTTCTTATTAAAAAGGGCTTATATATCTTACTTAAAAACTTTATTCTACCATTTANTNACTGCAAAACATCTAAACCATGATGCTGAACNATCTTTTTAGATTGAATATGTTCTAATAAATATAAACTTGGGTACGCTACATGAGCATGAGAAATAANAATATTATTTATTCTTTTTTTTCTAAGAAACAACTTGAATCTTNTTTTATTAAAAAAATTAAAAANACCAGGNAAAAGAAAAAAGGGGAAGTCTAATACTTTAAAAATACTGATCTTAAAATTGTNATATAAATAATCTTTTTCATTAGAAAAAAGAGATACAACCTTTACAATCTCAATTGTAAATTTAGTTTTATTACGTAACTCAATTAATTGATCAAGTATATAGCTTCCTGCAAAATCTGAATTAGAAGGAAAAAAGGGAGTTACTACTAAATATGTTTTATCATTATTCAATTAAATCAGGATAAAGTTTAATAAATTCTGNAAATCTATTTAATACAAAGTTAATAGTTTCTTCTTTTAACTCATTANAAAATTGAGATTCATTACCAGATCTTGTAAATTNCCCTTTAAAACTACCATCGCTAGGNCCATTACCATAAATTTGCTTATTTAAAATTGACATTTTTTTTATACTATTAAAAGAAGATANTTCTATCGATTTTTTTATTAAATTNGNATCATAATCCCAATTTAAATAACTAACTAAATGACTAAATACCAATTCAGTATCTTTCTTCATTTCTGAATAATTNATTGTAAAATCTGATTGCTGTATAGACATTCTATAAAAACTTATCCAACTATCCAATTTGTATTTCACATAGAAATCTATATCATNTAACTNAGATCTAAACTTAGATTTATCTCCTGGAAATGGNTGTTCTCTTTGACCATAAAAATAATATGCTGAAATTAANGTGTCTAACGGATTTCTATGAATAAATATTTTTTTATCAAACAATTTAAAAGTTTTAAAATGAAAGTGGTGTGTTCGATAAAAAAAAGGCATTCCCTTTGAAGGAATATATGTAGTACCTCTATCTAAAATATTATTTTGTATTTCATTTAATTGAGTATAGTCTAGTGTTTCTTGTAATTCAGGATTTAACATTAAAGATCTATAGTTAAAAAGTAAAAACCTTAACCATGTATTTCCACTTTTTGGATAACCAAAGAGTAAAATCTTTTCNTTTTCAATATCATTAAAAAAAAGACGTAAATCTTTATAAATTTTATTCCAATATAATTTGTGAGTTATCCAGTTAATCATTTTAGATTATGTATTACTTTCTGCCATTCCTTAATAATTATTTTCCAATCAAATTTCTTAGCCATTTNAAGAGCTCCTTTTGAAGTTATTTGTAATAGTTTATTATCTGNTTGTAACTTNCTAATATTACTAATTGCATCATCAAAATTTGCTATAATAAAACCATTTTTCATATGTGTCATCCACTCNTTTGCTCCGTAATCACAATATACCATTGAAGGTATACCACATGCACCTGCTTCTAAAATTACTTTTGGAAACCCCTCAGACTTTGATGGTAAAAACAATAAATCCATATCCTTAATTTTGTCTGATAAATCATAATGATTTACCTGTCCTAAAAAGTTTACATTTTTACCAGCTTTTTCTTTAAGAAAAAATAAATTATCACCGGANCCAATTATATAAAAATTTATATCTGAAAAATAAGCGGAAATCCTAATAAATTCATCTACTCTTTTTCTTTTCTTTAAACTTCCAATAAAAACTATATTTTTCAATTTANCTTTTTNATTAAACTTATATAAATCAATATCAACACCAAGATATAAAGGATTATTATTTAATCTAACACCACAAGTTGCATTATTTATAATAAATTTAGTTATACCGAAAATATTTTTTGTAAACCTAAAGTGANTTTTTATTTTTTTTTCTCCACCAAAAGAAAGAAGCATACTTTCCTTATCTNTTTCACACATATTATTCTCTATTGTAGTGAAAACTTTTTTACCAATTAAATTAGCAAACTTAATTACCCAAGGATACACTATTTTATGCTTGGGCAAATAAATTATCTGACAAGTAATAATTCCAAAAATAACAGCAATAGTNGTAGTTATTTTAAGAGGCTTAAAACAATTAAATAAAAATGCATTTGTTGAAANATCTTTTATTGTATTAATTTTTAAAGCATATATATCATATTTATCCGAATCTAAATATTTTGCTATTGCTAAACAATTTAAATTTTGAGCATTAATATAATTCAAATANGCACCTAAAAAAATTTTAATTTTCTTATTTTTCATTCTTTAATGCATTAAAAAAATTGTTATTAGAAAAAGATTCATAATATGATTTTACCCATTGCTTAGATTGAAAAGAACATTCATCGTAATTATCATAAATTTTTTTTAAATTATAATCATAGTAAGGATAATTATACTGTGAGCTAAAAATATTCATTTTAAAATTATCAATTTTTAAAAAACTAGAAGGAATTCCCAATAAAGCTGCTTCAAAAACAACAGTTGAATAAGTGGTTAAATGTATTGAACATGTTCTTAAGTTATCTTGTAATTTTCCATCAATTATAGAAACATTAGGAATTGAGGTGAATTTAGATAAATCAAATTCGTTATTAAATCTAGGGTGCTTTCTTAAGAAAAAATGAAAATCAGAATATTGATTAATTTGATTCAATAAAGATTGAGCAATATTATTATTTTCAGAATCTGAGTGGTCATTTGTGAATTGCAAAGAGACTAAAACATTTTTATTTTTTTTATTTTGAAAAAAATTTGCTTCAGGAATTAATGACCCAATTACTATTGAATGCTTATCAAAATACTTGTTATTTTCATTATTAACTAAAATATTTTTAAAACCTAGTCCACTTAAAAAAAGATAAACATCATTTTTTTTCAAATTATCAGATACTAAACCATTAAATAAATAGGTATCTTTACTTGCATGTATAGTACCATGTTGCAAATCAAAAAGCTTTGCGTTATGATTAATTCCATAAAATACACTAAGCATACTTTGAGAAATAGTAATAAAATTGTCGAATGAGAAACGTTGTAAAAATAAAGCTTTTATATATCGACCAATTTTTCTGTCTTTTTCTATATCAGATAGTGATTTAGGAAATAATTTACGTAAAAAAACAACAAAGTAATAAATAAAATCAAAAGGAATAGCAAGATTAGATCTAGTGAAATTTGAATTTATATACGGTTCTTCAAAAAATATATAACTAATACCTTTATGATCACAAATTTCTATTAACTTCTTAAAAAATAAGTTCTGTCCTTTTTCTCCTCTATTAAAATGATGAGGAGAGTAAAATACGATACTATAATGCTTTTTCAAAAAAGCATGTCTTAAAAAGAAAAATAATGAATATAAATACTTCATATTTTATAATTATAATATATATCTAGCTCTTTCATTTCATTATTACAAAAATTTATATCATCACTAGTAAGCTCTGACAAATAGGAACCTTGTTTTGCAATTCTAACCTTCATTTGATTAGCTTCTTTACCAAAATGTGTAAAGCCCTTGATTTTATTATTCTTCTCATTTAATCTCATTTTATCTGCACTTGAAGCATTATATATTTTAGTGATTAGCTTTTTATCTATTCTTATATTAATAAAATTTAAAAAATTTTCAAGCTCATCAATACCTGATAATAAATTCTCGTATTTTATCAATAAAAAATCATTTGGTATACTTCTATTTTTAGCCCACAAATTATAAAAATGAATAATCCTTCTAAAACCTAAAATATTATGCTGAACAAAATCAGATTTTTTATTAAAAATAAATGGATTTCGTGCTCTCTTTGTTACTTGATGATAATTAGAGGCTATAATATCTCTAGGGTCTCTACAAAGAAAAATAACCTTAGCCCTTCGATACTTATATCTATCTGTATACTGAAAAATAATATTTGGATCAATTCTTGTGCCATCTTCAATAATAATTTCACTATTATCATGACTAAACTCAATATTTGATTCATTAATATGTAATTCTTTAATTATTTCAAATAACATATGTTTAAGCCATGTTCTTCCAGAATTCGGAAATGAAATGACATATATTTTATTTCTTGGATAAAAAAAGGAAAGAATAAAATCTTTAAAATTTCTCCAAAACTTCACTCTTGTAGAATTAAATCAATAAACTCGCGAACAACACCTTCCCCACCAGATTTAGATAATTGAATTATATTTGGAATAGATTTTATCTCTTTTACTGCATTTGAGGGGCATGCAGGATATCCAACATTAGATAATAAACTTAAACAGTTTAAATCATCTCCAATGTAAGCTACTTGAGATAATTCAATATTTTCTTTTTTACATAGTCTAGTTATTACATCTAATTTATTAACTGCACCATGAAAATCAAAATTTAAATTTAATTTCTTTGCTCTTCTTTTATTTAACTCTCTATCCTCAGAAGTAATAATACCTACTTTAATACCTTTATTTTGTAAAATCTTTAGTCCCATTCCATCATAGGTTGAGAACTTCTTTATTTCATCACCATTTTCCGTATAATACATTCCAGCATCTGTTAAAACGCCATCAACGTCTGATAAAAATAATTTTATGTTATCAAAGGTATTTAATTGATTTTTATGGTGCTTTAAAAATAATTTTTCTGCAATAATCCAATCATCTTGTTCATCAATCTCGATATATGTATGTTCAGCCATTTCACAAATACCAATATTACCAGAAATTCTATTGTTATTTTTTTTAATATCTTGTACAGTACTTATACAAAATGCTCCATTTTCCATAAATACACCATCAAAATCTTGTCTGCGTGGTCTTTCTTTATAATCATAATTTAAAGGGGAAGAATTATCATTCCAAATAAATCTTTTGATTCTTGCACATGAAAGTACTGTATCATATTTTTTCATTAATTCTAAACCAGAATCAAAATCATGTGTTTGAGTAAAAGGAGATGTAGCTTGAACTAATAAAAAAATATCTTTAGCAGAAAGAGAAGCATAATTAATATATTCAATCATAATTGATTCAGATGTTGAATGATCTTGAGCATTTTCCTCAGTTCTTTTATATAATTTAACCTTACTGAAATGAAATTTCATAACAGTCTCATAAATATTTTTACAATCAGTAGCAACAACTATTTCATCAATTAAATGTGATTTTTGAAGAGATAATAGATTCCAATAAATTAATGGTTTCCCACAAAAAATCTTAATATTTTTACCTGGAATAGATTTGCTACCCCCTCTTGCAGGAATAAATGCTATAACACTCATTATTCTCTATATTTTTCGTATCCTCCCTTTGGCTTTTCTATATCGAGAATATCATTTTTTTTATATGTCAATGACTTCTTTGTTGCTCTTAAGTCTCTAGCTAACTTTCTCATACCTGTTGGCTCTAAAGAAAATACTTGATCGGTCCCCTTCCAAGTTCTATCTAACGTAAAATGTCTTTCGAACCACTCTGCTCCTAAAGTATAAGCTGCTATATCAACTGCAATACCATGATGATGACCTGAAAACCCTATTGCAGACACTTTATCAGAATAAAGTTCTCGAAGTCTTGAGATTTCTAATAAACATACATCATCAAATGGAACAGGGTAGCCAGAGGTACATGCATATAAAACTAATCTAAAAGCTTGATCATGTTCATTAAAAAAATTAAATATTTCATGTTGTTGTTGTTTTGTCGTCATTCCAAATGAAATATGTACATTACCAGAATAATTATCTCTTAATACTTTTAACATTTCAAAATTATTATTACAAGCAGAAGGAACTTTTATATACTCTGGATTTAATTCTATTATTTCCTTTGCAGATGTAGTATCAAAGGTTGAACAAGAATACATTATTCCTAATTGTTCAGCATAACACTTCAACTCTTTATGCTGATCAAAAGTAAATTCAAGAAATTCTCTATGAACTCCATAGGGCTCTCCAAATGAATGCATTTTATTTGGATGTGGTGAATTATACTGTTTACTAGTAAGAAACTCTTTGTTATTTCTTTTTTGAAATTTAGCAACTGTAGCTTTTCCATTAGTAGCAGTTTCTATCATTTTCTTAGCAATTTTGATATCACCCTGGTGGTTACAACAAATTTCCGCAACAATATGTGGCTCCTTATATATCATAGTATTTATTATTAATTTTTAGAAAAATATTCATTTTCTTGATAATAACCATAGTTATAATAGTAACCATAAATATCGGTATTTTCATTTAAATCATTAAAAATAGTATAAATTTTTCCTAATCTATTGTTTTGGTGCATATCATTAACATAATTTAACATAGCTTTCTTGGTATATTTTTGTCTAACTACATATAAATTTATATCAGAATATTTCATTAAAGTTAATGCATCTGTAACAAGACCTAATGGAGGTGTATCAATAATAATAACATCATATATGTCTTTCATTTTTTGCATTAATAATGAAAATTTAGGATCTAACAAGGTATCAGATGGGTTTGAAGGGAGTGGACCTGCAATTAAAATATCTAAATTTGAAATATTTGTTTTACTAATTAATTTCCTATAATCTAAATCTGAATTAATATAATTTGAAATACCAAGATTATTATTAAGACCAAAATCTGTATATAGCTTTGGCCTTCTTAAATCACCACCAACGAGTAAGGTTTTCTTACCAGATTTTGCAAAAACAATGCTTAAATTTTCAGCTACATAAGTTTTTCCTTCACCACTTACTGAAGAAGTAATTAAGTAAACTTTAGAAGAATTATCTTTATTTAATGTGTTCAAATTAAATCTTAAGGCTCTAAAACCTTCATAAACAGAAGATTTTGGACTATGATTAGATAGTAAAGTATTACCACTATAATTTCTTGCAAGTATAGCTAAAATAGAAATATTAGTTAATTTTTCTAAATCTAATTTTGATAAAACTTTATTATTTAATAAATCTAATATTATCAAATAAATTATTGGAATTAAAAGACCAAATAAAAGTGCAATAATATAAGTTCTTTCTTTATTTGGGAATGCTGCTTTTTTATTAAGATTTATTGCTCTTTCTAAAACTTTAGTATCTGCTACATTTGAAGATAAATCAATCTTAGCCTCAGCTCTTTTTTGTAATAAAAATGTGTATATATTTTCACTTATTGATTGAAGTCTTTCTATATTTAAAAGTTCCATCTCTACTTCAGGAATACTACTTAAAGATTGTTCCATTTTATAAATCCTAGAATTATAATCTGTGATTAATAAATTATTTGCTTTTTTACTTGTCTTAATTGCCTCTTTAATATTTAATATTAATTGTTTCGTTTGTCTATTGTATTGATTTACTGCAGGATTATTAACTTGTCCTCCATCAATTAAAATATTCTTTTTAATTTGTATCTCAATTAATTGATTTACAAGAGAAGTTAAATTAACATCATTCACGCCAAAAGATGTAGGTACAGAAATGCTTTCTAAATTTTTACCTTTACCTAAATATTCTTCTAAATAAGCATAATAATTATTTAGTGTTTTAGCTTTTGCTAATTCAGTTTCTAGACTAACAATATTTGTGTAAATACTTTGAGCTTTTAAACTTAAATCTGTTATCTTATTTGTATTCTTATATTGTTGGATTTGCTGTTCAATTAGTGCTAAAGAATCACTCATTTCCTCTAACTGATCATTTATAAAACGTATAGTATTATTAGAAGCTAAATTCTTTTGATTAATTTCATCTTCGATGTAATTATCAACTAATTTATTTAAAAAAACTACACCTTTCTCTTCGTCTCTTGTAAGCATAGAAATATTCATAACAGTAGATTCCTTAACAATTTTTTCTATTTTAATCTTCTGCTTGTATTTAAGTGCTAAATCTTTTAAATTTTGGAATTTAACTATTGTAGTTGGAATATCATCATTAGATACTTTAAAATTAATATTATACTGAACATTAACTTGCTCTCCATAAATAAAAAACTTTTCATTAAATCTTCTTTTTTGCTCATTTTTTGTAGAAAGATCAATAAAAATAAAACTTGCATCATCAACATATTTAATTTTAAATCTCTTACCTTTTAACTTTGAAGTATTATCACATTGCAAAATAAATGGAGCATATAAAGTTTCAGTAATTTTTATATTACCTTCAAGAAAATAAGCAATATCAAATCTTAAATCTTCAAGTGTTTTATACACTAAAGGATAAGAATTAATTAATAAAGATTTATTTTCTAAATTCTCATTGTTATTATAACTATTATCATACAATTGAATTGTTGACAATCTATTATCCTCCTTAAATAACAAAGAAGTTTCAACATTAAAATATTCAGTAGAATATCTGTTATATGCATATGCTAATGCAAAAGATAAGAATAAACTAATTATTACAAAATATCTGTTTTTTACTAATTTTAAAAAAAGTTGTTTAAAACCTACTATGTCATCTAAATTACCCGACATAATTAATCATTTGTAATTAATAAAAATAACGTGATCGCAGAAATAGACATGGACACTAAATTAGTTATATTTTGAAATGCAAAAAACTTTTTACGCAAAGGAGCAACATAAATAATATCATGTGGCTTTAAAATAAAATCTGAATTATTTAATATATCTTTTTTTGTTAAATCAACATAAAAAACTTTATTGCTTTCATTATCATTTCTAATAATTTTAACTTTTTTCCTATTACCAAATTGAGTAATATCATTTGCTAAACTTAAAGCATATAAAATATTAACTTCTGGATCCACAATTTTAAATGTTCCTGGATTATTAACTTCTCCTAAAATAGTAACATCAAAATTTAAAATATTTATTTTAATGACAGGATTTTCAAAATAAGAGATTGCAATATTTTTAATTATACTTTCCAATTCTCTTAAGGTAAAGCCAGCTGCTTCCACAATACCGAATGACGGTAAATCCAAAGTACCATCTTCTTTAATTATATAACCGTATAAATAAGGATTACGCATCATTAATTGAGAATTAGCAGTATTTTCTTTATTAAAAAAGTCGTGTTGTTGTTCAGTAGTAGTACTTACTTGTATAGATAATAAGTCTCCTTTTTGCAGTCGATAATTTTGAATACTTGATTTAACTTCACTAGATTTATTATTTGATTTAATATATTCTAAATCATTAGTAGTAATGCATGAGAACAAACTAAATAGAAAAAAAATAAGGCAAAAAAATCTTTTTTTAAATACCATAGAACAATTATAAAAAATTCATACTCTTATACAAATATCGTATTTTTTTTTCAGATTAGGACTAGTTTGAAAAATTGAATATAGTTTATTAATAATCTAATAAATCTTTTAATTGCTTTTCAAATCTACTTTTAGCTAAAAATTCTTCTTCTAAATTAGTTGAAAAAGGAATTGGCGTATCTAGAGAGGCAACACGTTTTATTGGGGCATCTAAAAATTCAAAACATTTGTCTGCTAGCAAGGAAGCAATATCAGAAGCAAAACCACCAATTAGTGTATCTTCCTGAAGAATTATAACTCTACCCGTTCTCATAACAGAATTGCAAATTAAGTCCTCATCAAGAGGTATTAATGTTCTTAAATCAATTAAATCAGCCGAAATATCCTTGTTATTATCTAAAATATCTAAAGCCCAATGAACTGCTAGACCATAAGATATAATTGTAACATCAGACCCCTCTCTAATTAGTCGAGCTTTTCCAATTTCCACGTTAAAATAATCTTTTGAAACCAATTCACTACAACTTCTATAAAGAGCCTTATGTTCAAAAAACATAACAGGATTAGGATCATTTATTGATGAAATAAGTAATCCTTTTGCATCTTCAGGAAATGATGGATAAACTACTTTTAAGCCAGGTGTATGTGTAAACCATGCCTCATTAGACTGCGAATGAAAAGGTCCTGCTCCGACACCAGCACCAGTTGGCATACGAACTACTACATCAACATTAGCTCCCCATCTATAATGAGTTTTAGCAAGATTATTTACAATTGCATTAAATCCTGATGAAACAAAATCAGCAAACTGCATTTCAACCACAGACTTATATCCATTAATAGAAAGACCTAAAGCCGCACTTAAAATACTCGATTCGCAAATTGGAGTATTTCTAATTCTATCTTTTCCGTATTTGTTTAAAAATCCATCCGTAATTTTAAAAACCCCACCATATTCAGCAATATCCTGACCCATAATAATTAAATTTTGATGCTTTTGCATTGAATGGTTTAAGCCATCTGAAATAGCATCAACTAATCTCATTTCTTTTTTATTATTGTTTGGGGAAATAATAATTGGTTGAGTTTTTTTATAAACATCAGCTAATTCTTTCTCAAAACTTGATTTAACTTGGGGTTCAGATTCAGAAATACTCCAAGCATGATTAATTTCATTATTAATGTTTTGCCTTATATCTTCAATATCATTTAATCTAATTAACCCTTCATCCAATAAGAAATTTTCAAAATTTAAAACTGGATCCTTTAGTTTCCACGACTCAATTAAATCCTCTGGAACATATTTTATACCTGAGGCTTCTTCATGACCTCTCATTCTAAAAGTTATGCATTCTAAAAGAAATGGATGAGAAGATTGAGATATATTATTTTTGATTTTTAATGTGTTACGGTAAACATCTATAATATTATTTCCATCGATAGTTAAAGCATCCATTCCATAACCAATTCCTTTATCTGCGAAATTCTTACATTTAAATTGTTCTAAACTAGGTGTGGATAGACCATATCCATTATTTTCAATAACAAAAATGACAGGCAAATCCCAAACAGAAGCAACATTTAAAGCCTCATGAAAATCACCTTCACTAGTACCTCCATCTCCAGTAAAAACCGCAGTAACCTTATTATTTTTTTTTAATTTATTAGCAAGTGCTATACCATCAGCTACAGCAAGCTGTGGTCCAAGATGGGAAATCATTCCAACTATATTGTGCTCTTGAGAACCAAAATGAAATGATCTATCTCTACCATTTGTAAATCCATTTTTTTTTCCTTGAAACTGAGAAAATAGTTTAACTAAAGGAACATTTTTAGTAGTAAAAACACCTAAATTTCTGTGCATAGGTAAAATATACTCATCCATGTCTAATGCTGAAGCGACACCCACAGAAATTGCTTCTTGTCCAATACCAGAAAACCATTTAGAAATCTTTCCCTGTCTTAAAAGAATTAACATCTTTTCCTCAACTAACCTAGGCTTAAGAATAGATTTATATAACTCAATTAGTTTTAAATCTAAAATTCCTTTTCTATTAAATTTCATTTTAAATTAATTTGGTGTAAAACTACTTAATATTTTCTTTACTTTGTTTAAAAAAGCATGAAGTAATTTTAACAAAATTTAAATAACTTTACATGGACATTAATATCATGTGTTTTTAAAAAATAATACTGTAAACAATAAATGATTCTAATTTATAACCTTACAAAAAGATATAGAGCTGCTAAAAGCAATTAAGCAAACATTTAATAATAGAATGATAAATAATCAATTACTATATGAAGATTAGATTTATAATTAATCCAAAAGCTGGAAAAAAAAATCATCATCATTTTGACAAATATATCAGAAGGTGTATTTCAAACTGTGAAATTTTTTATACGGAAAAAGCTGGAGATATTAAAAGAATATCTAAAAATGCAGTAGACGAAAATATAAAAGCTGTAGTTATAATAGGAGGTGACGGAAGTGTAAACGAATCATTGTCATCACTAATTAATACAGACACAGCTTTAGGCGTTATTCCAGCTGGGTCAGGAAATGGATTTGCTTATCATATAGGAATGAATAAAAATATTAAAAAAGCAATAAAGCAGATAAAATTATGTGAAATACAAGAGATAGATACATGCTCGATAAATAATATTAGTTATATAAATATAGCTGGTATAGGTTTTGATGCTCACATAGCCAATCTTTTCTTAAAAGCAAAAAAAAGAGGACTTATAAAATACATCAAATTAATCACCAAACAACTAAATTATAAAGCAAAAAAATTCACCTTAATTAATAATAACATAGAAAAAAAAATTGAAGCATTTTTAATTTCATTTGCAAATGCTAGTCAGTATGGAAACAATGCGAAAATTTGTCCACAAGCAAATATAAAAGACGGTTTCTTAAATATAGTAATACTTCATAAATTTCCAAAATGGAAAATCCCTTTTTTAATAATTAAGCTTTTTCTTGGGAAAATTAATTCATTTAAATATATAGAAACTATTAAGTTAAAAAAAGTAGAAATTCGTTCAGATGAAACTTTAATACATACTGATGGAGAAGCACATAATATTTCTAGTCCAATAAATGTCAAAAATTTAAGCAAATCAATTAAAATATTAATGCCAAAAAAATAACAATATGAACCTTATTTACTCAACAAACCAAAATATCAATAAAAATATTCAAAAAGATAATACAGAAAAATTACAAAACAATCAACAAAATTTATTAGTGTATACGGACAGACATAAAGGTAATAAAATAAGTGTTAGAATTGAAGGATTTGTTGGTAGTGATAAAGATTTAAAAAATTTAACTAAAACTATAAAAATGAAATGTGGTGTTGGTGGAACAAGTAAAAATCATATCATAATTATCCAAGGAAACATAAGAGAAAAAGTTGTTATAATACTAGAAAAAATGGGGTTTAAATACAAAAAAGTTGGGGGATAAATAAGTCCCATTTATTATAAATTTATCTTTAAATAATAAATATATTTACAAAGAAAGTATTGGTGCCCAGAGCGGGAATCGAACCCGCACATCCAAAGGATACATGACCCTCAATCATGCCTGTCTACCAATTTCAGCACCTGGGCAATGAAAAAAATTATCCCGCATAAGCGGGATAATTCAATGTGACCTGGCTGGGGCTCGAACCCAGGACCCACGCCTTAAAAGGGCGTTGCTCTACCAACTGAGCTACCAGGTCATAAATTGGTTTGCAAATATATTATTTTTAATTAATGATATTTTTTTTTCTTTAATTATTTTAAAGTAAATTATTTCATTAAAATTAAAACATTATATTGCATCAAATTATAAAATTCATGATATATCTTATAGGATTTAGTGGTGTTGGAAAAACTTCTGTTGCAAAAAAATTAGCAAAAGATTTAAATTTAAAATATATAGACACAGATGAATTAATTGAAAAAAAATATAAAGCATCAATAAACAAAATTTTTGAAAAAAGTGGAGAGATTTATTTTCGAAAAATTGAAAGTGATATTTTAAAAAAAATAAAAAACATTAATATTGTTTCTTGTGGTGGCGGACTACCTTGTTATAAAAATAATATGGATTTTATAAATAATTTTGGTAGAAATATTTATTTAAAAGCATCAGAAGATGAATTATTAAATAGATTAAATATGTCATTAGAAAAAAGACCCCTTTTAAAGAAAAAAAACGATGAAGAAAAATACAATTACATAAAAAATACTATAAGAAAAAGAGAAAAATATTATATTAGAGCTAATTATGTTATTGAAACTGATGGATTAACAATAAATGACGTATTAACAAAGATAAACTCCTTGCCCATCACCTTCTAATACTACCTTTATATACTCTTGTAATGTAGTAGCTAATGAAAATCCGACAAAATTAGCTTTAATTGGATATCTATTATGAGTTCTTTCAACTAAAACAACAGTTGATAAACTATGTAATGATGTATTTAAAAAATACTTACAAGCATACATAAGTGTTTTTCCAGAATTTAAAACATCGTCCACTAAAATAACCTTTTCATCAGTATATTGAATATTACTAGGAATAACGGAAATTGGGTGTTTAAAAGGAACATCTTTATTTAACTCAATACTACCTAATTGAATATTAATTGAAGAAATTTTAATTAATATATCATAAATTTTTTCTGCTAATTTCTCTCCCCTTCCTGAAATTCCAATTAAAAGAATATTTTTTTGTGTTAAATTATCTTCATAAATTTCCCAGGCTAATCTGTTAATTTTAAGACCTATTTCATATGAATTTAAAATTTTTGTGTTTTCTTTCATTAGAATACAAAGATATATTTTACTTTTAAATTTTTATTAAAAAGACTTTAAATCTAATGAATTTGATAATCACAAAAAGATGAAATACATAAATAAAAATAACTATATGTATTATATATCTTATTTATTATTTATTTTTTTTAGTATATTAATTGTTTTATACCCTGATGCTTCTTCTTCTAATACAAATGGATCTGTTGGAGGTAAGACAGGCTCTCCAAATGATAATACTAGCTGCTTACAATGTCACAATGCAATAAATGGAAACAATGCTAGTATTTCATCTAATATTCCAATTACTGGATATGTTCCAAATGAAGTATATACAATTTCAACTAATATTACTCAAAATGGAATTAATAAGTTTGGATTTGAAATAACAGCTGAACAAAATAACATAGGGTCTTCCAAGGTAGGTAACTTCATTATTACAAATAATGAAATTCAATATACCAATAACAATCATGCAGTTACACATACACCAGGGAGTTCAATAAGTAATAATTCTAAAAGTTGGTCTATGCAATGGCAAGCTCCAAGTGCAGGTAATGGAGAAATAACTTTTTATGCGGCATTTATAGCAGCTAATGGAGATGGAACAAGCGCAGGTGATAATATTCACTTTGCTACTTTAAATGTAAATGAAGAAATTTCAAATACAATTGATAATACTGAAAAATTTGATGACATTAGTTATGATTCATTTAAAAAAATAATCACAATAAATAGCAAATCAAAAACTATAGTTTATAATTTAGAAGGAAAAAAAGTAATGGAGACTAATCAAAAGTTAATTAGTGTTTCTCATTTTACAGATGGGATTTATATTATTGAGACAAATAATACAACAAAAAAAATTAAGCTCTAATTATTAATAATTACAAATTCTGTCCGTCTATTTAATGCTCTTCCTTGAGAGTTATCGTTATTTGCAATTGGCCTTGAAGAACCATAACCTTTTGCAGTTAACCTATTTTCATCAATACCTTTATCAATTAAATAATTAACTACAGCATCAGCTCTTCGTTGAGATAATAGTTCATTAAAAACTTTAGAGCCAGTATTATCTGTGTGTCCAGAGATTTCAATTTCTAAATTTGGCACATCTTCTAATAAAATTACCAGCTTATCAAGCTCGTAAAATGATTCAGGAGTAAGATTCCATTTTTCGGTTTTGAAAAAAACATTATTAAGAGCAATATTACTTCCAATCTTTATATTTTTTAATAAAATATCTTTATTAACAATATTAAAATCATCCCCAATTGGCAAATCAAAATTTTCAGAATGAAATAAATAACCCTCTGCTTCCACAGAAATACCATAATTAGCTCCTGCAGGTAATGACATCAAAAATTTACCTGAGGAGCTATTTGATATTACTGAAGTATATAATTGTCCTGATTCATTTATAATTATATCAATTTTAGCTTTAATAGGTTGTTCAGTTACAGCATCTAAAATTTTTCCTTTGAATACAGTTAAAGATTTTTGATTAATTAAAACTGGTTGCGCAATAATTTGATCTGAAATTGGGCTAGCAATACTTGAAATGAGCTGATCTTCAAAATCTAATAAGATTGGCTTATCATTACCCTTGAATGTAACTTTATAAATATCCATTCCACCCATACCACCAGGTCTGTTAGAGGACATATATGCATATCTTCCACTAGCGCTAGGAATATAAAATAGTTCATCATATGTTGTGTTAATAGGATAACCTAAATTAATTGGCTTTCCCCAATGACCTAAATCATCAAGATAGGAAACGAAAATATCATAACCTCCAATAGAATTATGACCTTTTGAAGAAAAATACATTGTTTTTCCATCTGGATGAATATAAACAGAACCTTCTTCAAGCATTGAATTAACAACTCCAGCTGATTGACCTCTACTCCAAATATTTCTTTGTTGATTCATAATTCCTGAATAAAAAATATCAGAATTACCTAAACCATAATCAGTTATATAATAAAGTGTGTTATATCTTGGATGATATGATGAAAATGTTTCATTATTGTTAGTATTTCCCCCAGTTAATTTAGTCCCCATCATTCTATTTGAAGTAGACCAATTTTCACCATTTAATTTTGATTCAAAAATATCAGTGTTGTCATCCTCTTTTTTAAAATGAAGTAATCTTTGCCCATCATAAGAAATGGCACTTAAAATATCGTCATTAGAAGAATTAATTTCATTTAAAGGTAATGCTGAAAGAAATTTTTTGTCCTCCAAGTTAGAATAATAAATATCAAAATCAGATGAAAAATTACTTTTACTTTTATTTCGATTTGAAGAAAAGTATAAAATTTCACCATCCATTGTTAAATAAGGAGATAATTCATCATCTTTAGAATTTATCACTAAATTATCAATCCAGACTTTCTCCTCATCAACTAATAACATTGGAGCAAGCTTACATTGACTAATAAAATGATTAGTTATTTTACTAAACTTTTTGAAAGTCTTTTTTTTAGAATTATCTTTAAAATATTGAAATGATTCATAAGCCTCATTAAAATTTTGATTTAACTGTAATATCATAGCTTTAAAAAAATAGAACTCATCATCAAAATCATCAACTGAAATTAAAAGAGCTTCATCTAAATATTTTTGTGCAAATTCCTTATCATTTGACATGATTAAAACACTTGAAATTTTATAGTTTAAATCAGCATTATTCGGGTTAAAATCATAGGCAATTTTATAATAAAAATAAGCGCTATCTGCGTCAATGTCTGTATTTCTAAAATTCACTAACTTATCAATTGCATTTTCTCTAAATTTGTCTCCTTTTTTAAGATGACTTTTAACGATTTTAAGNCCTTTTTTATCAGATTTGAAATTCGAGTTTGAGAAGTCAATATTTTGTGAAAAAATAATTTGTGAAAACAATAANAAAAACAATACACATATANATTTATTAATTACAATCATAAACTAAATATGTATTTGAAATATTAATACCTAANTCTCTAGATTTCATCCAATCTTTACATGCCCCTAATTCATCTCTAATAATTTGCTTTACTATACCTCTATTTAAAAATGCTTTACCATAATTTGGATTTAATAAAATTGCTTTATCAAATAATAAAATTGCTTCTNAAAAATTTTTTTGATAATAAAAAATAATGCCTTTATTATGATAGGCAGGCGCATAACTTGAATTTATAGATATNCATTTATTAATATCTTGAAGAGCACCGTTATAATTTCCTAATTCNATCTTTAAACTTCCTCTGTTATTATAAGCCAAGAAGTAATTTTCATCCTTTTTTAAAGCAATAGAATAATTCTCCAATGCATTCTCATAATCGCCTATCTTNCTGTACAAACTAGCTAAGTTATTATAAATAAAAGCAATATTTGGGTCAATAGAAATAGCNAATTTATAATCATTAAATGCTAAGTCATTTTTTCCAATAAGACGATAACAGCCTGCTCGATCATTAAAAGCTCTTGCCTTNTTCTTAATTGATATAGATTTTGAATAATTTTCAATAGCTAAATTGATACTATCATGAATATAATAGAGTGTAGCTAATTTATAAAAAGCTTTATGCTCTTTATTCTTCAAATTAATTATTAAGTTATAANTATTAATTGCCTCATCAAATGATTCTTTTTCATATATCTTAGCAATTCTATATANCGGTGCAATNTCTAATGAATCTAATTTAAATGCTTTNAAATAGCTAATTAGTGCAAGAGAATCATTTAAGTTTTCAAGNCATTTTGCACGAAAGAAATAAGCTTTAGCAAAAGTAGAGTCATAAAAAATAGAATTATCAAAATATTCTAATGATTTCTCTAAATTATTTTCTTCAAAATATTTTAAACCTAAATTATAATTCTCTTTTGACTTATTTAATCTATCATTTTCAAAATTCAGTGCATTAATAGAATCAATAAAAATCTTTTGAATATCATTTTGCAAACTATCATCNCTAATCNTAATGGAAAGTGAATCAATTTTCTGGCTTTGAGAAAAAGCCAAATTNATAACAAAAACATAAACAAAAATGATAAAAAATCTTTTTAAAAACATAATTTAATCAATAACTTAATTAATCAAAAATANAAAAAAATAAAAAAATAAANACCTTTAAAANATAAATTCNANTAGATAAACCTTTNATTTATTTAAATAANNATAAATATNTGGNAATCAAATTNNTATNTANATCAAATGACATTATGTCATGAGNNAAATATCGTGANAATAATAATAAATCAAAAAAAANTCTTTTGTATTTTTGTNAAATGAGAATAGATATCATTACAATTTTTCCTGAATTTATGCANCATTTTTTTAATTACTCAATTTTAAAAAGAGCAATTAAAAACAAACACATTAATATACAAATTCACGACTTAAGAAAANANTCAAAAAACAAANATCAAAAAGTAGATGATTATGCCTTTGGAGGAGGAGCTGGNATGGTAATGTGTATTGAACCAATAGANAACTGCATAAATGNANTAAAATCTAAAANAAAATANGATGAAATAATTTATTTAACACCAGATGGAAAAACTTTAAATCAATCAGTATGCAACAAACTTTCAATGCATAAAAATTTAATTTTATTATGTGGTCACTACAAAGGNATTGATCACAGAATACGAGACTTACATATAACAAAAGAAATAAGTATTGGAGATTANGTAATTACTGGAGGAGAAGTTGCNGCAGCTATTCTAACAGATGCTGTTGCAAGATTAATTCCNAATGTCATTTCAGACCANACATCAGCATTNACTGATTCATTTCAAGATAATTTACTNGCCCCACCAATTTACACCAGACCTTCAAAATATAAAGGACTAAAAGTTCCTNAAATACTGTTATCTGGAAATGATAAATCAATCCAAAAGTGGAGAGAAAAAGAATCAATCAATAGAACTAGAAAAATAAGACCTGATCTTTTNGATGAATAAATACTAAANAACTTNTTATAAAATCAAAAATAATTGTAATATTGCAAACCTTTTAATAAACATAGAAAATGAATATTATTAATGAAATTTCTAGCGAACTAAATCAAAAAAAAGAAANCCCATCTTTTAAATCTGGTGATAANATTACCATTCACTACACAATAAAAGAAGGAAANAAGCAAAGAACGCAACTCTTTAAAGGAGATGTTATTCAAACAAAAGGTAATGGACTAACTAAAACATGTACNGTAAGAAAAATATCTCACTCAATTGAAGTAGAAAGAATATTTCCNATTAANTCTCCACTTATTGAAAAAATTACATTAAACAAANTAGGNAAAGTTAGAAGATCTAAAATTTACTATTTAAGAGGATTAACAGGTAAAAAAGCAAGAATTAAAGAAATTAGAAAATAAATTTATTTATTTATNACCTTAAATTCTATNCTTCTATTTTTCTCTCTACCTTCTTCATTTTCATTACTAGCTANTGGNTATTTTTCNCCATAACCTTTAAAAGAAATCCTNTCTGGTGAAACNCCNTTAAGAACTAAAAAATCAAAAACAGATTTAGCTCTTTTTTCNGATAATAATTGATTTTTNAANTCACCACCAATATTATCTGTATACCCGCTAATTTCAATAACTAATGAATTNTTGATTAACAAGTATTCCACAAACTCTATTAAGACTTGCTTTGNAAGAGATTTAATTTGATAAGAATTATTATCAAAATAAATATTATCTATTTTAAAAGACTTATTTTNATCAATNTTGCCTAATTCAAAGTTTAATTCANATGGAGAATTAAACAATGTATCATCTGAAGATATATAGCTTGAATGAAATGCATAACCGNTCTTTTTAACAGTAATTAATAAATCATCAGTTGATTTTAAATTTTTATAAAAAAGATAACTACCCTTCAATACACTAATCTTTTCTATCTCATTTGTACGAACATTTTTAACTTCTATTTCAATACTATCAATAAGATTNCNCTCGTCATCGANCAAATAACCATTTAAAAACAAAACTTTTTCTGGCTTAGCTTTATCATGAAGTTTAAAGCTATAAATATCCCAACCTCCAACACCATCCANATTATTNGAAGAAAAATATGCNGTTTCTCCATCNGTAGTAACAAANAATGAAGTTTCATCAAATTTAGAATTAATTGGAAAACCAATATTTTGAGGTGNTGACCAATTGTATAATGAATCTTTTTTACTGAAGAATATATCAAAACCACCAAGACTAGGAAANTTATTAGAGGAAAAATATAAGGTTTTACCATCAATATGTAAAAAAGGAGACCTCTCATCACNTGAANTATTGATAACAGGACCTAAATTAACTGGATCAGACCACTGATTACCNATTTTTCTAATTTCATATAAATCAGCACCCCCATAACCNCCATCTCTATNACTAGAAAATATTATTGAATTACCATCNGCNGCAACACATGGCTGGGATTCCCAAGAATTTTTNANNCAAATATTCTTATCAAAAGGATATATATCAGACCATACTGAATCTTTTTTAATTACGTAATAAATATCACAGTTATTATANCCGNTTTTATTTCTTACGCATTTCGTATAACAAAGAAACTTATTATCAGCAGAAATAGATGCGCCACCCTCGTTATCCTCAATATTAAAAGGAAAGCCTAAAACTGTGCCCATATCAAATTCCCCATTCTTTTTATCTGCAATCATAAACTCCTCAACTGTTTTTGAAACAAATGAATTNAAATCATTCTTCNTNNNCCTTCTAGTAAAAAAAATATATTGTTGATCTGGAGAAATAACTGCTAANTATTCATCATCCTTTGTAGAAACTCCTTNAATAAGTTGAGGCTGGAAATCAACAGGATTAGATAAAATTTTNGCAAGAACTCNTNCCTNTTCCAAAATTTTTAATANATTACTAAAATAAGGCTCTTTTAAATTTNGTATTATCGGATGATCTAGATATTTAAGTGATTCTATATAATCCCCTCTCTTATAAGACAAATATCCAAGAAAAAAATAAACTTTTGGNAATTTATCAGGNCAAATAGCAATACAATTATATGACTCTAACTCTGCCNTATAGTAATCCCCTAANTTGAAAAANACTTCAGCCTTTAACATCTTAAAAACAGCAGAACTATCTCTTTTTTTTAACTCATAAAGTGCTTCATAATACTGNTTATTTTGTATAAGTNTTTCAATTTTTTTTACTAAACGCTTTGANTTTCTTTTTTCTGGGTTACATTGCTGTGAAAATAGAGTGANAGAAAAAATAAATATGAATATAATTACAAATAATCTATACATAATATATTTATTTCATTGTATCNGAAAAATTTATTTGNTTTTCNCTAGAGGCTACAACAGTAGCTATAGTTGCATCTCCAGTTACATTAACAACTGTACGCAACATATCAAGTATTCTATCTACACCAAATATAAGAGCTAAACCTTCAGCAGGGACATTAATAGCTCCTAAAACAATAACTAACATCACCATACCNGCACCAGGAACTGCAGCAGCTCCAATAGAAGCCAAAGTAGCAGTAAGAACAATNGTCAACTGTTGNGAAATATCAAGATCAATNCCAAAAACTTGNGCNATAAATACAGCAGCNACAGCTTGNTAAAGAGATGTTCCATCCATATTTATAGTCGCTCCTAAAGGAAGAACAAAAGATGTAATTTCNTTAGATANTCCTAATCCACTCTCACATCNNTCCATNGTAACTGGTAAAGTAGCNGCACTTGAACTTGTAGAAAAAGCNAACATCTGCGCAGGAGATAAACTTTTAAAAAATNATTTATACTTTACTTTTGTTAAAAGCATTAAGATTAGTGGATAAAAAGCAAAAATCATAATTAATAANCCTAATATNACTGTAACAGAATATTTACCAAGNGCAANAAATAAATCATTACTTGCCCCAAAATCTANAATCAAACTGGCTAATAAAGAAAATACGCCATAAGGAGCTAAATTCATAATTAATTCAACCATCTTTAAAATTACATCATTTATTCCATCAAAAAAACCCCTAACATAAGTNGTTTTTTCCTTTGAAATTAAAACTANAGCAATTCCAAATAAAAGTGCAAAAAATATAANTTGTAACATATTTGTNTTATCAGAAGCTGAATCAAAAATATTTACAGGAATAATATCGACAATAAACTGTAAAGGGCCATCATTTTTCACTTGTTCTGCNGCATCAATTTTTGACTGAGTATTATTACTTTGCAACATTATATCAANTCTTTCATCNCTAAAATTAGAACCAGGANTAATAAAATTAACTAAAANAAGACCTATAGAAACTGCTACAATAGTTGAAAATAAATAAAATAAAACACTTCTACCCCCAATTCTACTTAACTTTGAAATATCTGACAAGGAATAAACCCCTTTTACTAAAGANGCAAATACTAAAGGNACAGCAATAAGTTTAAGTAAATTAACAAAAATCACACCCCATGGCTTAATCCAATCATTAATAAAATCAACATATCCATTTTTAAAGGCAATTAAACCAAAAAATATTCCTAAAAACATTCCTATAATTATTTGCCAGTATAATGCTATTTTTTTCATATCAATCAATAATAATTTTTTTTCTAACTAATCCATTTTTAAAAATGTAAATCAAAAGATCATTACTTTTAAAATAAGTTTTTTGTCCTTTTAAATCAAATATTTCAAAATTTAAATTTTCATCGTAACCCTCAACTATGCCAGTTGGAATTAAATTTATACAATCTAAAGGATTACTACAAGTAACAAATGGATCATACTCTTGATATAAAGGATCTCCACACCCATTTGGTAAATCACAAGAACCATCATCGGTATTAGCGCTAGAATCATAATTACAAGCAGAAGTATCGATACAACCAAAAACTGGTGTATAAAAAAACCAATCAAATTTCTGAGCTCTATATAAATTACCTCCTTCATCATATTCTAGCTGAAAAACAATTTGTCCACTAGAATCAACTTCAGTAACAATAGAACCTTTATTTAATGCTTGCAAATTCCCAAAATTAATTAAAGTATTACCATTAGGAAGTCTTTGAGCTGATCCAATTGAGGGAGTATATAAAGAATCAGGATGAACAAATTCCCATACCTTTTCAGCAGTCATTAAAACAGTATCTAATAGATATTCAACTGCTCTAGAAATATTAGAAGTTCCTAAATATTGCGAACTGAAATTTCCATTATCATACATTAAATACCTATTATTTCCTAAACTCGAGATAGTATGTTGGTGTGTAAAAGGATAATCATTAATAAAAGTAAAATCGTTTTGCGACCCACCCCATCTCCAAATAATTTCTCCTGATGTTCTATGAATTTTAGTTATTTCATCTAAATTTCTACATGAAACTAAAAAATGACCATCAAAATCAATATCAATAGAATTCGCATGAATAAAAGGAATATTAGCAGCAGTCCAAGGAGCAAAATATTGATTATCTGTAACATGAAAATGATCCCAACTTTTCCATTCAAAAATTAAATTATGATTAGAATCCATTTCTTGAATAATCAATCCTTCAACAACTGCATTAGGATCTCCACCAGGAACAATCGTATCCATAGCATATGGTTGAGCATCATAGGCAAAGAGGACATAATTTCCATTTTGTAAAGCTAAAAAATCATGATTATCAGCTATATATCCATTAGCACAATATACAGAATCAACTTCATTTTGAAGTGAATCCATAATAAACCATCCCTTTGAAATCCGATCATAATAAGATATTTTATTATTATCATTTACTTTAAAATCCCAACCCTTTTTCTGCCAATTTTCAGAGAAAATTTCTACTCCATTTGAATCTAAAATTTTAACAGGCTTAGGATATGGCCCTGGACCTGTCCATCCTGGAGGATTACCACCTCTTTGATAAAATAAATTTCCATTCCATGAATCTAGTGAATTAACAGTTATATTGTAATTAATTTGGCTAAATAAAAAAAATGGAAAAAATAAAAGTATGATTATAAATTTTCTCATAAAATTTTATCTTTTAAACTTCTTAAATAGTGATCTAATAAAGTGATTGCAAGCATGCTAGAAACTATAGGAACAGCCCTAGGAACAACACATGCATCATGCCTTCCT
This sequence comes from Flavobacteriales bacterium, assembly GCA_002711125.1. Taxonomy (GTDB): domain Bacteria; phylum Bacteroidota; class Bacteroidia; order Flavobacteriales; family BACL11. Next base: position 83,692 of record PAHN01000007.1, on the reverse strand, counting down.
TTACCAGTTATTTTTGTAATTGAACCATCTATACTAATAGATTTTTGTTCTTTCATGATTGTAGATACAGGCTTAAATAAAACTGTACAATAAATATCATTACCGTTACTTATTCCCCCTTGAATACCACCTGAAAAATTTGATTGTGTTTTTCCTTGTTTATTCACAATAATATCATTGACTTTACTTCCTTTGGATGATGAGATATCTGTATTTTCAAAACCATATTTGAATCCATGAACAGCATTTATACTTAACATACCTTTTCCAATATCTGCATGTAATTTATCAAATACCGGTTCACCCCATCCAATAGGAACACCTTTAGCTACTACTGTAATTTCACCTCCAATAGTATCACCAGAATCCTTAACTTTAAGAATTTCATTTATCATAATATTAGCACATTCTTGATCAGGACATCTAATATTATTATCATAAATAGCTGATAAATTCAAATCCTTATATTTTTTATTAAGACGTATAGAACCAACAGAATTAACATATGCAAATATTTGAATACCCTTTTTTAATAATATTTGTTTTGCGATCGCTCCAGCAACAACTCGGCAAGCAGTTTCTCTAGCTGATGACCTTCCTCCTCCTCTGTAATCCCTTATTCCGTACTTAGAGTAATACACAAAATCAGCATGTGAGGGACGAAAAGCTTCTTTAATATGATTATAATCTGATGATATATGATCATTATTTTTAATAATAAATGCTATTGGTGTTCCTGTAGTTTTACCTTCAAATATTCCAGATAAAAATTCTACAGCATCATTTTCCTTCCTACTAGAAGTTAACTTATTTTTTCCAGGCTTTCTAGAATCCAAATAAAATTGAATATCATTAAAATCTAATGTAAATCCAGATGGACATCCATCAATAACACCTCCAATTGCCAGCCCATGTGACTCACCAAATGTTGTTAATTTAAATAAAACACCATAAGAATTTCCCATATGACAAATATACTATAATTGATTAGAGTGATTTTTGTATTTTAGCTGAGTAAAATTATGAAAATAATAATTAAAAATATAGCTCAAATTGTACAAACTGAAAGAAAAAAAACTTCTTTCGTGTATGGAGATAACATGAAAAAGTTAAATGTTATTAATGATGGTTTTATTGAAATAAAAGATGGAATTATAACCAATTTTGGTAATATGAAAGACTGGAATGGTATTGAAGATTGGAATAATATTGAAATAATTGATGCTGAAGGAGGTAGTGTTTTTCCATCATATTGCGACAGTCATACTCACCTTGTATTTGCTGAAAGTAGAGAAAGAGAGTTTGTAGATAGAATAAAAGGTCTTTCGTATGAACAAATAGCAAATTCAGGTGGAGGAATACTTAACTCTGCAAGAAAATTAGAAAACTTATCTGAGGAAGAACTTTATGAAAAAGCAAAAAATAGAATTCAAAAAATAATCCAAACTGGAACTGGAGCTGTAGAAATTAAAAGTGGTTACGGATTAACAACAGATTCAGAAATAAAAATACTAAGAGTTATAAAAAAATTAAAAAAAACATCTGACATAACTATAAAATCTACTTTTTTAGGAGCGCATGCATTACCTCAAAAATATAAGTCCAATAAAAAAGCATATATTGAATTAATAATAAATGAAATGCTTCCTATTATTGCTGATGAAAAGTTAGCGGACTATATTGATGTTTTTTGCGAAAAAAATTATTTTAGTATAGAAGACACAATAAAAATATTAAATGCTGGTCAGAAAATTAATTTAATAGGAAAAACACATGTAAATCAATTTAATGCTTTCGGAGGTGTAAAAGCTTCTGTAAATTCAGGGGCATTATCAGTAGATCACTTAGAGATTATTAATCAAGAAGACATCAATATATTAAAAGGAAGCAAATGTATGCCTACTGCTTTACCTTCATGCTCTTTCTTTTTGGGAATACCTTACAGCCCAGTTAGAAAACTAATTAATAATAATTTACCAGTTGCACTTGCAAGCGACTATAATCCTGGATCATCACCAAGTGGTAATATGAATTTTGTAATTTCATTGGCTTGTATCAAATTAAAAATGACTCCTGAAGAAGCTATAAATGCAGCAACAATTAACTCTGCTTATGCAATGGGTATTGAAAAAGAATTAGGAAGTATAGATATTGGAAAAAAAGCTAATCTTTTTATAACTAAAAAAATTCCTAGCTATAATTACATACCTTATAATTTTGGTGAAAATGTAATAGCATCTACTATACTAAATGGAAAAATTCAGTAAGCTTTATTTCTTCATTCTCCTCATGTAATAAAAGTGCTCCTTATTCTGTCCAGATGAGCCTGATGATATTACATTCGCATTTATAAACTCCCATCCATATTCAGTTGAAGCATTTACTGCATGAGCCATAGTTCGATATTGTTTTGAAACCAAAGCTTCATTTATTGTTAAACCTCCAAAATCAAATGTAATTTTTATTCTTTCTTCTCCTCTTACATCACCACTTCTAGTATTTGACATATTTGTAACAGCACCAATTGTATAGCCCTTAATAATCATAAAATCATAAGAAGCATTGTTTATATTTTCTTGCTTTTTATTTTTATTTCTATTTTGAGCAATAGTTAAAATAGGNATTAAAGCAATTAATGTTATAAATATTAATTTTTTCATTTTAATTNAATTTTAAGTATTAACGTAGTTAGTATTNTAATTATTGTCCTAAAATAATAGGTAAATCATCACTTCCATTTCCAANAACTATAACTTTTGCATTATTTGATTTTGCAATCTCTTGTGTTGCTTCAACTCCNTTCCATTTTAATAATTTNTCAGTTATAGTTTTTGTTACAATACTTTGAAAGTCTGCGATACCCTTTGCTTCAATACGCTTCCTTTCTGCTTCTTTTTCTTCTTTTTCTAATTTATACTTGTACTCTAATGCCTCTTGCTCTTGAACCAATTTCTTTTCTATACCGGCTCTTAATTTTTGAGGTAATGTNATATCCTTAATAAGTATTGCATCTAAAAAGATNAACTTTTTTAATAATGAAGCGGACGCTATACTAAAAATTTCCTCTTCAATAGCCTTAATTCCTTTCATTGCAGAATAAAGCTCCTCAGCTTCATAATTACCTACAACCTCTCTTGTTATAGATCTTATTTCAGGCTTAATAATACTTTCCAAATAATCTCTTCCTATTTCATCGTGCAAATAACCAATTTTATNTGGNATNGGATTATANCTAAATGATAAATCTACTCGAATTGGCAGACCATCAACTGATAAAACTTCCATAATCTCAGCAGTTGATTGGAATTTAACGTTATAAACTTCAAGNCTGTTCCATGGAGCTATTACATTTAAACCTTGANTATAAATTGTTTCTTTATCAAGNCCNCCTGATAAAGTNAAAAATTGAACTGCTTTTTCACCTGGCTTAATGTTAACNAACATTTTAGAACCAAAAAAAAGTAAGAAGATTAAAATTGCTCCACCGATTAAAATTGGTTTAGGGATACCTTGNTTTTCCATATTAAAAAAAAATTTAAGTTTATACTTGTTNTCAAATGCAAATATGCAAAATATTTATGTAGTTTACTTAGTATTAAACATTAAATTATACCACTAAATTTTCTAATACCCCATTCAATAGAAACAATAGATAAAATCAAAAAAAGCAAATAAGATNTATCAATTAAATCGCTAATTTTATNCTTATAATGAATAATACTTTGNTTATCATTTAAATTAAGATTTTTTGANATNCTTTGTATTTCATTAGNATAAAAAACATTACCACCACTTAAATCTGAAATTTTGTAAAGCAACTCATGATTTNTATTAGGACCAATTTGCTCAATATTAAGATCTAATACATCAAAACTACCCTNTTTTTTATATTTAGAATTATTAACATCTATAATAAAGTCATATTTTCCAGGTGANAATAAACCTAAGTTAAGAGAATACGCATCTTCATATTTTGAAAATTGAAATTCATATTTTTTATCTTCATTATCAATAATTTGAATATTTATATCANAACTATTTATCAATTCATAAATTTCATTGTAAAGAAATGCATTAAAAATCACNTCTTCCTTTTCTGTNTATTGATTTTTAAAATCAATACGAAATTTANTTTTTTCATTATTTATAACTAAAAATTGAGTTAANTTAGCAAAAAGCTCATTAAACACTTCATTGTTTAGGTTTTTCTTATAGTCATAAATCTTCCATTTCCACCAATTACTAGCANTTATATAAACAATTTTTCTATTTTTTTGTTGAAATAAAATAACTGGTTTATTTGTTNTCAAATTATTAACTTTTTGAGTTAAAANTAAATCAANTTCAGANGAAAATTTGTATGAACCAAGTGTTGTNAGTAANGGNGGTGCTGTATTAATTAAGTCAATTAATTTATTAGAAACAGAAAATTTATTAAAATTAACATCATAATTTACATTAACTAAATCAACATATTCACTTGAANTAAATGTAATACCAGATTTTAGTTGCTTATAATGNGTGTTTTTTACATCAAAAATAANTAATGGTATTTTTGAATTTAAAATGTAATTTGGTATCCTTTCTAANCCAAACAAAACAATTAAATTATATTCATTTAATTTAGTGCTATCAACAAAGTCCNCTATATCAAAAACATCAATATGATAATTNTCTACAGATGAAACAGCAGATTTATAAGCTGCAATATCAGGAGAAACGTCCTTTTTAAAAATTACAATTTTATGCTTGGTNTCAAAAATATCNACATATAACTTATATAAATTATTTAATGTNTTTTTTTCTTTATTCAATGCCTCTATTTTGATNGANTAATTTTGAANACCTAATTTATTAGCTAGNAAAGAAATATTATGTGTTTGATAATCTGTTCCTTTTAAAAAATTTATTTTTTTTTCAAACACAACTTCATCATTAAGTTCAATTATTAATCTCTTAGTCTCATCCTGCAATAAATTTGAAGCTAAAGAAATTTCAACAGGAAATCTATTACCAAAAAATGCAACTTCATTATTCANAACATTATCTANTCTAATATCTTCATAAAAATTNGTATCCCCCAATGCNACACTATATANAGGNAANTCAAAATTTATATATTCAGGGTTTANACCAGCATTATAACACCCATCTGAAGCTAAAATTAAAGCAGCAATNTTTCTATTTTCAAATTGATTTTTAATTGATGAAAAAAACTTGGAATAATTTGTTTCTAAACCATCAAATTTCTTNTTAATATCAGTATAAATATCATCAGAAAATGAATAAAAATAAACTTCAAATTNATCNAGTAATTCAGNTAATGATTTTAACTCATTTGTAANATCATTTTTAATAGACTNAGAGTTATCTTTNGCAATAATTACAATTGGTTTTTCTATAGTACTAATTTCAGATTTGTACTTCGGATTTAANAGTAAAAAAGATATAAAACTAATGAAGAAAAAACGAAANAAAAACAAANATCTAATAAAATTAACTGACCTAATATTTTTTTCATTCTTGTAAAGTATATAAGCATAACAAAATGCTACAAACAAACAAACAAANAAATAATAAATTGGATAATCAAAAAGAAAAAAATNCATCAAATTATGTTAGCATTCCTCCACAAACATTTATAACTTGTCCAGTAATATATGAGGATAAATCTGAGGCTAAAAATAATGTAGNATTTGCAATATCATCAACATTACCACCTCTTTTCATAGGAATTTGACTGGTCCATTGTTTAACTGTTTCANAAGGTAATTCTTGTGTCATTTCTGTTTCAATAAAGCCTGGAGCTATAGAATTACATCTAATATTTCTAGATCCNAGTTCTAANGCAATAGACTTAGTAAATCCATTTATTGCAGCTTTAGAAGCAGAATAATTTGATTGCCCAGCATTTCCTTTAANTCCNACCACAGAACTCATATTAATAATTGAACCATTTTTAGCNTTAAGCATAGGTTTTAAGACAGCTTTNGTTAGATTAAAAACAGATTTCATGTTTACTTCCATCACTNCGTCAAAATCTTCTTCTGACATACGCATTAGAAGATTATCTTTAGTAATACCAGCGTTATTAACTAATACATCTATACTTCCAAATTCTTTCAGAACGTCATTAACTAATTTTTGNGAAGANATAAAATTTGAAGCATCNGATTTAAANCCTTTAACTTTANTACCATATACTTCTAACTCTNGTTNCAAATTTTNNGCTTTTTTGTCAGATGAAAGATATGTAAATGCAATATTTGCTCCCTGCTGAGCAAACAATTTNGCAATTCCTTTTCCAATACCCCTGCTGGCNCCTGTAATTATAATATTTTTTGANTTTAATAATTTATTCATAATTTATTTTTTTTAAATACACGATANATATTATTAACTANTTAGNAAATAAAATTTNATATTATTGTNCTTCAAAGTTAATTTATTTTTTTCAATAGGAAAATCATCTCAATATAATTAAATAATAAAGCCTTTCATANTATGAAAGGCTTTATTATNATAANATAAAAAAAANATTATTTATCTTCTTTTACTTCTTCAAATTCAACATCAGTCACATCATCAGAACCATTAGATGACGAGTCTTCTTGCTGAGAATTTGAATCATTTGGAGACTGCTGTTGTGTTGCTTTATACATTTCTTCTGATGCAACCTTCCATGCGGCATTGATCTTTTCCATTGCATCATCAATTGAACTTAAATCCTTGCTTTCATGAGCTGATTTTAAATTAGTTAAAGCATCTTCAATTGGTTTCTTTTTTTCATCAGATAGCTTATCTCCAAACTCTTTAAGTTGTTTTTCTGTTTGAAAAATCATAGCATCAGCTCCATTTATTTTATCAACTGTTTCCTTTGTCTTTTTATCAGCATCAGAATTAGCTTCAGCCTCCTTTTTCATTTTTTCAATTTCTTCTTCAGATAGTCCAGAGGAAGCTTCTATTTTAATATTTTGCTCTTTTCCAGTAGCTTTATCCTTTGCAGAAACATTTAAGATTCCATTTGCATCAATATCAAAAGTAACTTCAATTTGCGGAACTCCTCTAGGTGCCGGAGGTATATCAGCCAACTGAAATCTACCTATTGATTTATTATCATTAGCCATAGGACGCTCTCCTTGAAGAACATGAATATCTACTGCAGGCTGATTATCAGCAGCGGTAGAAAACACTTCTGATTTTTTTGTTGGAATAGTTGTGTTAGCTTCAATAAGTTTAGTCATAACACTCCCCATGGTTTCAATCCCTAATGAAAGAGGGGTAACATCCAGTAATAAAACATCTGTTACATCACCTGTTAACACACCTCCTTGTATTGCTGCTCCAACAGCAACAACCTCATCAGGATTAACACCTTTTGAAGGAGCTTTTCCAAAATATTTTTCAACTACAGTTTGAATAGCAGGTATTCTAGTTGATCCACCAACAAGTATTACTTCATCTATATCTGAAGTACTCAAACCAGCATCTTCAACCGCCTTTTTACATGGTGTAATTGTTGCTTGAATTAACTTATCAGCAAATTGTTCAAATTGTGCTCTAGTTAATGTTCTCACTAAGTGCTTTGGTCCAGATGCAGTAGCTGTAACATATGGTAAATTGATTTCTGTTTGAGAAGAAGAAGATAATTCTACTTTAGCCTTTTCAGCCGCTTCCTTTAATCTTTGTAAAGCCATAGGATCATCTCTCAAATCCATTTTTTCATCTTTTTTGAACTCCTCAGCAAGCCAGTTAATTATAACTTGATCAAAATCATCTCCCCCTAAATGGGTATCACCATTTGTTGACTTTACTTCAAAAACTCCATCTCCTAATTCTAAAATAGAAATATCAAAAGTTCCTCCACCCAAATCAAAAACTGCTATTGTTTTATCTTCAGAAGCTTTATCAAGGCCATAAGCTAATGCTGCAGCGGTTGGTTCATTAATTATTCTCTCAACTTTTAAGCCAGCTATTTCTCCAGCTTCTTTGGTAGCTTGTCTTTGTGCATCATTAAAATATGCGGGAACTGTAATTACCGCTTGACTTACAGAAGTACCTAAATAGTCTTCAGCAGTTTTTTTCATCTTTTGTAAAACCATAGCTGATATTTCTTGAGGAGTATATAACCTACCATCAATATCAACTCTTGGTGTATTATTATCACCTTTTACAACCTTGTATGAAACATTCTTGATTTCTTTAGCCATTGCAGAAAAACTTTCACCCATAAATCTCTTTATAGATGCAATAGTTTTTGTAGGGTTAGTAATAGCTTGACGTTTTGCACTATCACCAACTTTACGTTCCCCTCCATCAATAAATGCTACAATTGAAGGTGTTGTACGCATACCTTCAGCATTAGGAATAACAACTGGTTCATTACCCTCCATTACAGAAACACATGAATTTGTTGTTCCTAAATCAATTCCAATAATTTTACTCATTTTTTTTCTTTTTAATTTAAAATTGTTTACACAGATAATCTTAAGCAATAATTATACCAATACGAAAAAAAAGAAAAAAACTGACAAAAATTCAGTAACAAGAAAAAGATAAGCAAATAAAAACTGACAAAAAGTCGTGCTTATTCGAAACTTCTATCTAACTCGTTGATAATATAGTTTTTAGAATCGGTAGTTAAACCAATGTTATTTTCTTCATATGTATATCTAGAAGAGAAAAGACCTATTCCATCAATAATATTTGTATAGGGAGGTCTATGCTGTACAATACCTGTAATGGGCTCATTAACCTTTATATATGTATTTAATTCTGGAGTACCGACAGTCATAATAATATCAATAGATAAAAATCTTCTCAAAACATCTTCATTCTTCTCAATACTTTGCTCTAAAAAATTAAAAAACTTTACTCCCTCTATTGTAGAAGTAATAACTCCTCCATTAAACTCCTCTAATGGCTGACTCCATAAGACGCTCTTTATATTATAATTCACACCATTTTCTTCTGAATAATTGAACCTCAAATCTAATTGATATATTTCTCCATTTGTAACTTTATTCCACTCCATAGTCTTTGATAAAAATTTTAGAGAATCTGGTTGATTTGGATTATAAAATCCAAATAAAAAAGAGTTAGGATTAAAATTATTAAAACTAAAATTATTTATCAAATTTGTACTTGAATTAACAGAGTTTTCGGTATTCATATCTGTAACAGACAGATAGTAGTTGCTACCACCTGTCAAAAAATTATTATTTATAAAATAATAAATTATGTTTTCATCAATAGAAAAAATACCATCATTCTTTGACAACAAAGTATCATCTAATGAAATTGAGTCTATAATTTCATTATTATTTAACTTATAAATTATAACTTTCAAATCACCAGTGGAGAAATTAGTTATATCAGAATTTTGCGCCATTATCATTGCATCATCCTCACCTAAAAAGGCTTTATTGATTTTAACAAACTGTGTATCCTTACTACTGTCCAATAAACCATATACAACAATTATTTCATCTCCATCAGCATTTACATCAAACTCTGTTTCACAAGATGTAAATAGCAATACAAAAAAATTAAATACTAAGAATATTTTTTTCATGTTTGCAAAGTTATCCTTTTAAATTATATCTTATACACTTTATTTGTAAATTTGCCCTAAATAAATAAAAAAAACATGAAAAAATCATTATTACTAATATTTGTTTTTATACAAATCATAAGCTACAATATTTATGCACAAGATATTTCAGCAGACCCGTTTCAAAATCAAATAATAAAAGAAGATTTTAATAAAGAGGGAAAAACTTTTAAAATAATTACAACATCGGATAATTACTTTATTTTAGATAACGGAGATTATTTTTTAAGTAGAAATAATAGTGATAGTGAATTTGCAATTTTTGCAAATAATTCTGAAGTTTCTGATTTTTTACTTAAAACAGCAATTAGAATAGGCCCATCACCAAACAAGGAAGCAAGCATAGGGCTAATACTAAAAGCCCAAAAAAATGCAAATGGCGCCATTATATTTGAAATAAATAAGCAAAAAGAATTTAGAATTAAGCAACTAATAAAAAATAAATATCAAATTTTAAGTGGAAACAACAAAAATAATGGTTGGAAAAAGACTAAGCTTTTAAATGGAATTGACGAAATAAATTATATTGAAATTCGATCTAAAAGTAATGTTTACGATGTTTATATCAATAATAAATATTTATCTACATTCTTTGTTCCAGAATATACGTTTGGTTCGTGTGGATTAATTATCAGTCCAAAAACAAAAGCACGAGTTTCATACTTTTACTTATATTCAAGGGGATTAAATACAGACACATTAAGCTTTTTAGAAGAAACTTCAAGTACAGAAGATTTAAGTAAAAAAATTGAAATCTTAGAAGAAAACAATCTTCAATTAATTGAATTCAATAATAATATTCAAGAAAAATTAAACAATGAAATTAATCAATTAAAAACTAGAAACTTAAATCTAGAAAACTCCTTAAACGATAAAAACCAGGACATTTTAAATTTAAAAAATGAAATTAGTGAAATTAAAAGTAAAATAGAATCAACTATTCAAATAGAAAATGAAGAAATTATAAAACTTCAAAACAAGAATAAAAGTCTTCAAGAATCAATAATTCAAAAAGAAAATCTCATTGATAAGTTTAAAAATAAAATCAATGATATTGAAGAAAAAATTACCGATCTAAGTATCTTAAGTACTGAAATTGAAAAGATAAAATTATTAAATGCAGAACTTCAAAGTAATATTAAAGAAAAAGATTTTTCAATACAAAAATTGAATAAAAACATAAATAAAATTAATCGGAATAATGAAGATTTTATTAGTAATATCGACAGCTTAAAAGCAACTATATATTCTTTAAATGACAGTTTAGTAAATAAAAAAGAAGAAATAAACATTATTAAAGGAAAGCTAGAGATTAAAAATTCAGAATATATATCCTCAAATGAAAAAAACCAAGACTTAAGGAAAGAAGTAACATCATTAAATACTAAAATAGTAGAATATCAAACTCAAATACTTAATATTAATTCAGCATTTGANAATGAAAAGTTAAAAATTGATTCTCTTAACAATATATTAGTTAGCAATTTAAANAATAAGATTAATCAATTAAATTCNATATTAACTAATGAAAGAGATTTAAAAAATGATCTCGAAAATAGCTGTACAAAAGANATAAGAGATAAAGAAAATCAAATACTTGAGTTAAACAACATNAACAGCATATTAACAAAAGAGTTAGAAAAAAANAAAATTGACTTAGAACAATTTTCTGCGAGTTTAGATAAGTCAAATGAAGAAAATTCATTCNTAAATANGTCTATTAATGATTTAACAAAAGATTTAGAAAAGTCAGAAAATTCTCTTAAAAAATTNCAAAACGAATNAAATAATAAAATTAAAACTTTAGAAGANAAAAACAACAACATTAGTCAACTAAACATTCACGCAAATCAAAACATAAAAAAAATAAAAGAAGAAAACCAAAAANATAAAAANACAATTCAAAATCAAATACTTAAAATAGAAAAAANTTCATCTCAAATAAGTAATTTAAATGATGAAATAAANTCATTAAAAGANATACAGGATCAAAAATCTTCCTCAAATNTAGCTCTAGAAAAATTAAATATTTCANTTTTAGANAGTATAAAAAATTTAAATAATACAAATCAAGAACTTGAAACTAAAATTAGAGAACTTAAAAATTTATTTGTCGATAAAAATTTTGAAGTAAATGGAATAAATACANATAAAGTTATTGAAACAAAAGATAATAAATATTTAAAAGAAGAAATTAATGCAAAGATTTTTTATACTGTAAAACTAGGNGTNTATATGAAAATACAACAAAACAATCAAATTAAAATTAATAACAAAATATGGTATGAGGAAACAGATGATGGAAATTACATTTATTACTCAGGTGAATTCCAAAANCCAATNGATGCNCANAATCATTTAAATNATATTAAAAAACTAGGTTATAAAAANAGTTATGTTATTATAAAAGAAGAGTAAAATGCAGATAAATAAAAAAGAATANAAAAGAGTAACTACACATAGTCTATTAGAAATGAAANTTAGNGGTGAAAAGATATCTATGCTAACTGCATACGATTTCACATTAGCTAAAATTATCGATTCAGCTGGTATTGATATAATATTAGTAGGAGACTCAGCCTCAAATGTAATGGCAGGGCATGAAACTACTTTACCCATAACACTAGATGAAATGATATACCATGCCAAATCTGTAGTTAGAGCTACNGAAAGAGCTCTAGTAGTTGTAGATATGCCATTTGGNTCATATCAAGGAAATTCCAAAAAAGCNCTTAGNTCAGCTATAAAAATAATGAAAGAAAGCGGAGGTCANTGTATTAAAGTTGAAGGNGGTAATGAAATTATTGATTCTATTCAAAGAATTTTAAAAGCTGGNATACCTGTTATGGGACATTTAGGTTTAACTCCTCAATCCATTTATAAGTTTGGAACATACACTGTCAGAGCTAAAGAAAAAGCTGAAGCAGAAAAACTAATTGAAGANGCAAAAATATTAGAAGAATCTGGATGCTTTGCATTAGTTTTAGAAAAAGTTCCATCAAAACTTGCTGCAAAAGTGGCTANCAATATTTCTATTCCAGTAATTGGAATTGGTGCTGGTGATGCTGTTGATGGACAAGTTTTAGTACTTCACGATATGCTTGGTATGACNCATAAATTCAACCCACGATTTCTTAGAAGATATTTAGATTTATTTAACGATATTAAAAAAGCTGTAAAAAACTATATNTCAGATGTTAAATCTAAAAAATTCCCAAATAAAAATGAACAATATTGATCCTGAAATTCTATTTGAAGATAATCATCTTATAGCAATTAATAAAAAACCAGGAGACATCACTCAAGCAGATAAAACTGGAGATCTACCTTTNTCNCACTATGTTAAGATATATATTAAAAAAAAGTATAAAAAACCCGGCAATGTATTTCTTGGTACTATNCATCGCTTAGATAGACCCACATCAGGAGTAATTATTTTTGCAAAAACAAGTAAAGCTCTTACAAGAATGAATAAAAAGTTTAGAGAAAATAANATTCAAAAAACATATTGGGCATTAGTAGAGAAACCTCCTCCNAAANAATCAGGGTCAATTGAAAATTATTTAAAAAAAAATCAAAAACTTAATAAATCTTATATTTCAAATAAAGAACAAGGAAAACNTGCTCTCCTAAAATATAAAATACTAAATAAATTAAATAAATATTATCACTTAGAAATTTCACCTNAAACAGGNAGACATCACCAAATCAGAGTTCAACTATCAAANATAAATTGTATAATTAAAGGTGATTTAAAATATGGNGCAAAAAGAAGTAATGACGATGGAAGTATTTGTCTTTTTGCATACAAAATAAAATTTACTCATCCTGTAACTAATAAAAAAATTGAAATTAAAGCAAATATTCCTGACAGCAAAATATGGAGAGCTTGTATTAATACGGATCAATATCAATAAATATACGCGTTGACTTAAAATCTTTATTATTNTAACTCTTTTCTANAATTTCNTTTAAAATTTCTTTTGCAACTTTNACAGACANTTCAAGCTCAATTTTAATAAATAAATTTTTTTGATAATAATTGCGTATTTTATTTATGATGGGATACTCTGGTCCTAAAACTCTATCTCCAAAACTTTTNCTCAACATATTAGATAAAATGGATGCNGAAATATCTAATTTATTTTTATTTTTATTTTTAACTAAAATAGAAATCATCCTAGAAAAAGGCGGATAAGAAAACGCTTTTCNTTCNGTTGCTTGCTGTTTAATAAAACCTTTGAANTCATTATTNTTTACTTTATTAAATATATCATTTTCTTCATCAAAAGTTTGAATTAAAACCTTACCTCTCTCTTCTTTTCTNCCCGCCCTACCTGCAACTTGTGTCATTAATTGAAAAGCTCTTTCATGNGANCTAAAGTCAGGAAAATGAAACATATTATCAGCATTTAAAATTCCAACCAAAGAAACATTATCAAAATCTAAACCTTTAGTAACCATTTGAGTTCCAACTAAAATATCTATAATNCCATTTTCAAAATCATCTATGAGATGTTTATATGCGTATTTNCCTCTAGTAGTATCATAGTCCATACGACGTATAATATTATCAGGAAATAAATTTTCTAGGCATTCTTCAATTTGTTCAGTGCCAAATGAAGGGCTACTAAAGTTGANGTTTTTACATTCGGGACACAAATTATACTTTNGCTCAAAAGANCCACAATAATGACATTTTAAAATATTTTCTTTTTTGTGGTATGTTAAAGAAACATCACATTGTTTACAAGTTGGAGTATAGGCACATCTGGANCATGATACATATGATGAAAANCCTCTTCTATTTTGAAATAAAATAACTTGTTTTCCTCTTGATAAAACCTTCTTNATTTCATTTATCATAGTGAAAGAAAAATGATTAATCATTTCTTTTTTAAGATAAGCCTTNTGTATATTAATAATCTNTATTTTNGGTAGTTCTATNCCTTTATATCTTGTTCGCATCTCTACTAATCCATACTTACCATTGCGTGCATGCAAATAAGATTCCAAAGAAGGTGTTGCCGTCCCTAATAATACTTTTGCACTATGTAAATTACCCAAATATATGGCTGAATCTCTAGCATTATATCTAGGNTTTCGNTGATGTTGTTTAAAAGATATATCGTGTTCCTCATCAACAATAATTAATCCNAANTTNTTAAATGGCATAAATATAGATGACCTAGCTCCAAGTATAACAGATATNGATTTTTTATCATTTGGTTTNTTTTGAATAGATTTCCAAACTTCAACTTTTTCTGAAGAGTTTAAATAAGAGTGNGNTACTCCAATTTTATTTCCAAAATATTTTTGTAAACGTTTAACAATTTGATTAGTTAATGCTATTTCAGGAAGTAANTATAAAACTTGTTTACCTTGTTGNAACTGTTCACTAATCTTCTTAATATATAACTCAGTNTTTCCAGAAGAGGTNACGCCATANAGAAGACAAACATTTTTATCTTNGAATTCTTGATTAATTTGTTGGTAAGCTTNATNCTGAAAATCAGTTAAATTATTTTTNTTTATTANCTTGNTATCAACTTCCAAAAATCTACTTACCNTTTTTTNATATNTATTAAAAATCTTCTTTTTTACTAATAGATTTAAAATAGAAACACTACANCCTGTTTTTTGTAAAAGAGTAGATACTTTAATAAAACCTGTCTTGTATTTATTAAGTTCTATGTATTTTTTTATAAGAAGTGATTGTTTAACTGTTACTCTTATATTTTTTAAGTCATTTTCAGAAATATTTAATTCTACAACCTTAATGAATTTAGCTTTATATTTATCATTTAAATTTTCTTGAATTTGAATAATTTCCCTTCTAATTAAATCATTAATAAATTTAAAAACCTGTTTTGTATCTAACAATTTAGAAATCTCTTTTAATGTTAATTTAATATGTAAGCTTAAAAGATCTAACAATTTTATTTCATCATTTGTAAGATCATCTAATTCCCCATCAAATTGAGGATGAATCACAACTTGAGTTTCACTAGCTATTCTAAAATAAGCTGGTAAAGCTGCATTCATTATNTCNCCTAATGAACACATATAATAATTAGCCATCCAATCCCAAAATTTAAGTTGAATACTATCAACAATAGGNATGTCATCTAAAACTGTTANAATACTTTTTACTTCGTATTTTTTCGGTTTATTTAGATGAATAGATTTAACAATTGCTGAGTAAAATTTACGGTTACCAAANTGAACAACAACAAGTTGCCCNATTTTNATATNATCAATGTTTGTAGAATATGTAAAATAATCTTTTACTGGTAATGGTAAAATAACATCTACATATTTTGTTGNTTTAGACATACATAGCAAATATGATTATTTTAAATTTAAAAAAAAAATAACTAAAGNATAAAGA
Organism: Flavobacteriales bacterium; assembly: GCA_002711125.1. Classification (GTDB taxonomy): domain Bacteria; phylum Bacteroidota; class Bacteroidia; order Flavobacteriales; family BACL11. Next base: position 67,688 of record PAHN01000007.1, on the reverse strand, counting down.
ACATAATTTAANTTAAGAATTTAATNTTTATTTATAATTACATAAATTTGCATATTAGATATGATAAAGTATTTTATANNTATAATATTTTTCTTCTTTTTTTCTTGTAAAAAAGAAGAAGGATGTATGGATCCAATTGCAATTAATTACAATAGTAATGCAAGNGTTGAAAGTGGAGATTGTAGTTACAGTCCTATNTCAATAAATATTAACTTCTCGCAAACTGTAAATCAAGAACCATTAGTTTTAAATGAAATGATTTANACAAATGAAGCAAATGATAATTTCAGTGTACAAACTGTAAGATATCTTATTTCAAATATTTTTTTACATGCTNCAGATACAAGTATTTTAGTTAAAAAAGTACATTTTATTGATATAAATAATCCTCAAAGTAGTTCGATATTAATTAATGAACTTATAGATAAAGAGTATACNGAAATATCATTTACAATGGGGNTAGTTGAANATGANAACCAAACTAATTTATTTTTAAATGAAAGNTTTTTTCCTTCATTTGTATGGCCTGAATTTTTAGGAGGAGGNTATCANTANATGCAACTAGAAGGAGATTACAATAATCAATTTCTTGGTTATGCTACTCACACTGGACCAACTAATGGAACTGATTATTCNTTTACAAAANACTTTAATTTAGGTGCAAAAATTGTTGATGAAAGTGTAATAACAATTAATATGGAAATAAATAATTGGTACTCAAATCCTAATATTGTNAATCTATATGACGGNATCATGGATAATTCAAATATTCAATTACTGCTNAAANAAAATGGCATANCTGATGTTTTTACAATAGATGTCAGTAAATAAATGAAGTNTTTTTCTATATNAATAACAATTATTNTATTACTCTTTTTTAGCAGATGTAAAAAAGATCCNGCTCCAATTAATGGATGTACTGATNTTTTAGCAATCAACTATAATCCAAATGCAATCATTAGTACAGATGATTGTATATATTTTAGCACAACNCCATATATTTTTCAAAACCCTTATGGCTTTCCAGATATGAATATTCCTGAANATAATCCTCTAACTATGGAAGGGGTATCCTTNGGNNNAAAGNTNTTTAATGACCCCATTTTAAGTGCAGATAATTCACTTGCATGCATAAGTTGTCATCAAACAAATTCATCATTTTCAGATCCTAATGCCCTAAGTATAGGTATTGATAATATAGCTGGAAATAGAAATGCTTCAGCTTTAATTAATTTAGGCTGGACANCAAGCTTTAACTGGGACGGGAGTATACAAACATTAGAAGAGCAAGCATTTGAGCCTGTAACTAATCCAATNGAAATGCATAATACNTGGGAAAATGTTGAATTAACNTTNAATAATCATCCAGAATATCCTCAGTTATTTAAAAATGCTTTCAACATCGATTATATAGACTCTAATCATGTAGTTATGGCTATTGCACAATTTGAAAGAAGTCTTATTTCAACAAATAGCAAATTTGATCAATTTCTAAACGGNGANGTACAACTTAATTCATCTGAACTTAATGGATATGCAATTTTCAACTCAGAAAAAGGAGATTGCTTTCATTGTCATGGATCACAAATGTTTATGGATAATCTATTTCACAATAATGGACTTGATGTTGAACCTTTTAATGATTTAGGTAGAGGAAAAATAACTAATNACCCTAATGACTATGGNAAATTCAAAACACCTACTTTAAGAAATATTGAATTTTCAGCACCATATATGCATGATGGAAGATTTNCTACTCTTGAAGAAGTAATAGAACATTACAATTCAGGAGGTAAATATTCTTCAACTGTAGACCCTTTAATGAAAAAAATTGGNATTGGACTTCAACTAACAAATCAAGAAAAAGAAGATTTGATTGCTTTCCTCAAAACTTTATCGGATACAGANTTTATTAGTAAATAAANCCAGCATTTATTCATATAATTANATAACGATATTCTATATTTGCAAAAANANNTTCATGANAAAAATNTTTTTTTTAATATTTTTTTTAATAACAAAAATTACCTTTTCTCAAGATAATANATCAAAATGTTTATCTACTAAGTTAATAAATGATGAGACTACTATTTCTCCAAGNTATTTAGANATATTAAATTCACCAAAGAAAATNAAAAATCATCAAAATAAAACAANAATAGAAATTCCTATTGTAATTCANATAATTCATAGAAATTCACATAGNAATATTGGNTCTGGNACAAATATTTCAGATGAACAAATTGAAGACCAAATAAAAATATTAAATGAAGATTACAGTAAAACTAATTCTGAATTTCCAAATCCACCAAGAAATAATTTTATAAATATTGCTGGCAACGCAAATATTCAATTTTGCTTAGCTACTGAAGANCCAAATGGNAATCCTACAANCGGAATAACTAGAACCTCAACANCTCAAATAAACTGGGATGCTGATGATAATAGTAATTCAACTTGCCATGAAGCAAACGGAATGAAAAAAACAATTTGTGGTGGAAAAGATGGTTGGGACCCTTCAAGATATCTTAATATTTGGGTATGTGATTTAACTAACTCTCAAAGTAATGGAATGACACTTGGATATGCTTANCTTCCTGGTTTACTAGCGGATTTTAATAGTTCTAATGANTATAAAGATGGTTTAGTCGTTGATTATAGGTGGTTTGGNAGCATAGGAATTGCANCAACTCAATCAGATGGAAGAACAGCAACTCANGAAATNGGACACTATTTAGGGCTTATGCATACCTTTTGTGAAGATATGGATGCATCTGGAAACTGGATATGTTGTGATAATGACAATACAAACTGGGGAGGATATGTAGATGACACTCCTGCTGCGAAAGATATATATTATGGTGTTGTTTCCTCTAATACGAATAATAATACATGNAATGATNTACTTTATGGTTTTAGTAATGATCAAATCGATATGGACGAAAATTATATGTCATANNCATATAATACATGGATGTTTTCTCAAGNNCAAGTTGATGTAATGAGATCAACATTAAATAGACAAGATTGGCTAGGAGGNAGACTNAATTTACAAAACTCAACAGTATCAACAAATTGCAGNGGTATAATTTCAAGTATTCANAATTCACATAATTATAAATTCGAAGTATATCCAAATCCAACTTCTGGAAATTTAAAATTTAAAGGAAAAGAAAATATTTCTAAAATATTTATTTACAATACTTTAAATAAAAAAATTAGTGTCATAAATACAATCAAAAATAATCAGATTGATATAAGTAATTTAAATAATGGTATATANTTCATTAAAATTATAACAACAAATGATGAANTAAGTGTAAAAAAAATTATTCTATCTAAATAAATGCTTGATATTTCATTTAATATAAAAAGTGTAGAGAAAGAATTACAANCNATTATTTTAAAAGTCATTAATGAGGAAAGGATTAATAANCAAGAAGGATTATTATTATTTAAAAANGGCTCTATTTCTCTACTAGGAACACTAGCAAATACAATAAGAGAAAAAAAAAAATGGTNATATAACATTNTTTAATAAAAACATTCATATTGAACCTACCAACATATGTATATTCGATTGTAAATTTTGTTCATATTCAAGAAAATTAAGTAAAAGAACAGANGCATGGGANTATACAATAGANCAAATGCTAAAAAANATCCAGGACTATGAAGGTAAAAATATTACAGAAGTTCATGTAGTTGGAGGAGTACATCCAAAAATGGGCCTTAAATATTTTATTGANNTAATTAAAAAAATTAAAAAAATACGACCGACAATTCATATTAAAGCTTTTACTGCAGTTGAGCTTGAATATATGTGTAAAAAAGCAAAAGTAGATTTTAAAACAGGTCTTCAAATGTTAAAAGATGCAGGACAAAACTCATTACCAGGAGGAGGAGCTGAAATNTTTNATGAGACAATAAGAAATCAAATATGTGCAGATAAATGTAATAGTNAAACATGGTTAGATATTCATGAAACAGCACATAAATTAGGAATGCCTTCTAACGCAACTATGCTATATGGACACATTGAAAANCCCTTTCATATAATAGATCATTTAGACAGATTAAGANGCCTTCAAGATAAAACTCAAGGNTTTAACACATTTATTCCACTAAAATTTAGGAACGAAAACAATCAAATGTCCCATATCAAAGAAGCAAATGTTATTTACGATTTAAAGATATATNCATTTTCTAGAATATTTTTAGATAATTTTAATCATTTAAAAGCTTATTGGCCTATGATAGGAAAGCAAATGACACAAAATTTATTAGCATTTGGAGTAGATGATATNGATGGNACAATTGATGATACTACAAAAATTTATTCAATGGCAGGAGCAGAAGATCAAAAACCTATCATGAGAACTGATGAACTTATCAAGTTAATTAAAGATGTAAAAAGACANCCTGCACAAAGAGATACGCTATATAATATTATAGAAACATATTAAGANAATTTATGTTTAGCGTAATTTTGCCATTTATCTATTAATTGCTTCATATCTTCTGGTAANTCAGAATCAAAACTTACAAAATTTCCAGTACTTGGATGCTTAAANGCAAGAGACTTCGCGTGTAATGCATGTCTATTACAAATCTTAAAACAATTTTGCACAAATTGCTTATACTTATTAAAAATTGTTCCTTTTAAAATCATATCTCCACCATAATCAACATCATTAAATATAGGATGCCCAATATGTTTAAAATGTATTCTAATTTGATGAGTACGGCCTGTTTCTAATTTACATTCAATTAATGTAGTATAGCCATATCGTTTTAATACTTTATAATGAGTCACGGCATGCTTACCAAAACTCTCATCGGTAAATACGCTCATTACCTTTCTGTTTTTTAAACTTCTACCTATATTTCCAGTAATAGTTCCTTGATCATCTTTCAAATCACCCCAAACAAGCGCAATATATTTTCTTTTAATACTTCTTTCAGTAAATTGCACCGTTAAATTATTCATTGCAACATCTGTTTTTGCAACAACTAAAATACCAGAGGTGTTTTTATCTATTCTATGTACTAAACCTGGACGTTCTTCATCACCAATATTTGGTAAATTATCAAAATGAAATTTTAAGGCATTAACTAAAGTTCCATCCTTGTTTCCAAAACCAGGATGAACAACCATTCCAGCTTGCTTATTTACTATTAAAAAGAAATCATCTTCATATAAAATATTTAAAGGGATATTTTGAGGAATTAATTCATTTTCTTCTTTTGGATAATCATATACAACTGTAACTATATCTCCAGGCTTTACTTTATAATTAGACTTAATCGACTTATCATTAACTAATACACTACCCATTTTAATAGATTGTTGAATTTTATTTCTAGTTGCAAACTCTATAAAATTTAATAAAAAAAGATCTACTCTCAGAGGACTCTGACCTTTGTCAGCAATAAATTTATAGTGCTCAAATCCTTGATTTTTAGACATTATTTCAAAATAATTTTCTTGTATTCTTTAGAGTGATTTTGCAAAATTTCAATAATATATATTCCAGATGATAAATCATTTAAGTCCAATTTTGTTAATAATGCTTTAGAAAATATTTGTTTTTGCAAAATTCCTTGAATTGAATATATATTAATTATACTATTATTCTCTATTGTTTCAATGAAGCAATATGTATCTACGGGATTCGGATAAATTTTAATGCTTGAAGAATAATCATCTGATGATGAAATAATAGGTTCCATACTAACTAATGGTCTAATCATCCAACTTCCTAAATACGAAGATTGATTCCATCCAGAACCAATATTATAATACATATATGAATTGGATATATTATTTTTATCTAAGCCTAGATTCAATAAATCATCAGTTGTTTGCTCCCATCCAATATAAAATGTACCAACTAATTGAAAAGGCTCATCTATATAATAGGTATAAAAATTACCATTTTGTGTATGAAAAGGAAAAACTTCTTGCTGATATAGGATATTTCCTGAAGAAGATAAATCATCCCATATTGTTAATTTAAATGGTATATCATTAACTGAATCTAACATTTGAGGGAAGTACATTTGTACAGCTCGCAGAGTATCAGGTCTATTTAATTTAAACTCATAAGCTAATTGTGCACCACTAACATTAATTCCATATGCAGATTCAGCGGTTCCATCATCATAAGAGAAATGAGAATAAAAATTCTGACTATATAGTAATGTGTCATTTAATTTATTGTCAGATGAATTAGTTCCTATAATATTTTGAACTAAGAAACTTAAACTATCTGATTGAAATGAATTAAAAATATTACTTTGAAAAAGAATAGGAGGACTATTAAAAGAAAAATTACCAACCTGATTATAATCAAGAACTGTGACATTTCTACTAATACCAATTAGTGGATAATGATAAACTTGATTTCCGTTATTGTATACATTAAACTGATAATCAATGTTGGTTGGAGCATCATTATTTCTTAATAATATATCTATTGAATCTTTCAATTCATCTGCTTCATTATTTAAAAAATGAGACCATGGCATCTCTTGGTATCTTTTTAAAAAAGAAGGTGAATTATAAACAAAAGACACATCATTTAATTCAGTAGTATCAGAAGAAGATTGTAGTTCATCCATTTTAACATAGTCAACGTGCCAATGATCAAAATTTCCAGATATTGAAGCATAATTGACAAATCTAAATTGAAATTCATTAAATAAAAATCTTGGCTGATTAATAACTTGAATAACTTTAGTAAAATCCTGTAATATTGTATCTTCAGAAACCCAAACAGTTTCCCAAATTAAACTATCATTTTTAAATTCTAATAATAATTTATCTTGAAATTCGGGTGCATCACCAAGACCTTGTGCTTGATAATAAAATAAAAGATAAGCAGAAGAAACCGTTGATAAATCAATTTTTTTAGATAATAATGTGTCAGAGGGCTCAGAGGAAGTTGAAGACAAATTTCTAGCTAAACCATATTCGTCCAAACCATCAAAAGTAATTACTCCAATTGTAGGTGGGTTTATTGGATATGTTCTATTAACAAATACGGTGCTATACTCCCACAAATCAAAATTAACTGTATGAGAGTTATATGAAAAATCATCAACAAAAGGAAGAGATAAGCTACTTTTATTATTATCAAATTTAAAATTATTTGTATGAGGATTATGATATAAATTAGTTACAATTTCTTGAGAAGTTAAAGAAAAACTAATTAAAAAAATACAAATAAAAAATAACCTTTTAATCATTTTCATCTATTATAATACTCATAGTACTGTCATTAAATGTTGTATTAAATGTAAAATATAAATCAACATAATCTCCAGTTTTTATTTGTTGACCAGGAACAGGATCTTGTTTAAATAAAATAATTGAATCAGAAACATACATTAAAGTATCATTAATATCTATGAATTCATTGCCATCATATAATTGTATAGCACCTATATTTAACTTTTTAGTTTTTAACTCCATTTCTGCATCTTGTCTAATTAGTCCAATAAGATTTGGCATACCAATAGGTTCTCTTTCTTTCTCAGATCCAACTATTAAATTTATGACTGTACCCTCATACAATTCTTGATTTATAGTTATTTCATTATTTGTTCCTTTAACTACTACTGCTAAAACTCTATTTATAGCCATATTAGGTTTTGGGATTATCTTTTCAACTCTAAAACCTTTATTCGTTAATTCATTAATTGCTTGAATATAAGGTAAATCAATAACATTAGGAAATTTTACTTTTCTTGTATGTAAAGAATTAATTTTTAATTTAATCGTTCTTCCCGGTTTTACTTCAGTATTTGGCAAAGGATACTGACTTAAAATTACACCTCTTTGCTTGGACCTGTCGTATCCAGTGTCTGTAACTTCAAACTGTAAATCAATATCATTGACTAAACTATTTAAATCTTTATAATATACATTTTCAAAAGTAGGAACTTTTACAAAATCTCCTTTATTTGTAAAGTAATCTAAGTATTTATACCATAAAAAAAACAATAAAAAAACTGTTAAAAATGATAAAGATAAATGTTTTAACAAATTTCTATATGGGTAAATAATTTTAATTATATTGTGAAATATTTTTTTCATAAATAGCAAACATACAAAGAAATAAAATAGAATCTTAATTAGAAAAATTTAAAAAAACAATATAATCAATAAATTTAATTTTAAAAAAAAACTTAAGTTTGTTAATGTATAAATGGAAACAATAGCAATTTTAACTGGTGGAGATTCCGCAGAACAAAGTATTTCATTACAAAGTGCAGAAACTGTACTAAAATACTTAGATAAAAATAAATATATTGGATATATAGTTACTTTAAAAAATAACAAATATACCGTCAAAGATATTGAACTTAATATTGAAGATTTTTCGTTTGTGTTAGCAAATACAAAAATTATATTTGATAAAATTTTTATTGCACTTCATGGACCTCCTGCAGAAAATGGATTAATACAAAATTATTTTGATGAAATAAATATACCATATACTTCTTGTGATGCCAATATTTCTGCTATTACGTTTAATAAATATAAATGCAACAATAAATTAAAAAAATATGGATTCAAGACCGCTAATTCAGTGTTAATAAATTCAGATAACAATGAAACAAAAAATAATATTCAGAATAATATAAATCTACCTTTTTTTGTAAAACCAAACCAATGTGGTTCAAGTTATGGGATATCAAAAGTTGAGCATAAAAATGAATTTAATGATGCTATTCATTTAGCACAAAAATATGATACTGATATTATTATTGAAGAAAGTTTAAATGGAGTTGAGGTAAGCTGTGGCGTTTTTAAAAATGATAAAGAAATAATTCCACTTCCAATAACTGAAATAGTTAGCCATAATGATTTTTTTGATTATGAAGCAAAATATTTGGGTAAATCTGATGAAATTACACCAGCTAGAATTACAAAAGATATATATTCAAGAGTACAAAACATAACAAAAGATATATATTCTAAAATGAATTTAAGTGGTTTTTGTAGAATAGACTATATAATACAAAAAGATATTCCATATGTTATCGAAATAAACACAATCCCCGGCTTATCAGAAAATAGTATTATGCCTAAACAACTAGCATATGCAAATATTAAACTGAAAGATTTTTTTACACTATGTTTAAACAACATTAATTAAAATAATATATTTGCATCCCTAATTTTATAATATCATTATGAGTAAAAAAACAAAAGAAGAAAAATTAAATATTCTTCATGACAGACTGGCTGAAATAAAGGAAAAGAGTATTGAAAAAAAAGAAACAGAAAACTTAAAAGCAGAAAATGTAAATTCAGAAAATGATATTAAAAAATTAACACATAAAAAATCTAATAAAAAAATATGGATTTGGTTATTTTCAATAATTTTAATAATCATGTGCGTTTATATTTATAAAAATCAAGATATAATTTTCCCAAAAGAAAAGAAATTAAAAGAAGAAAAAAATTTCAAAACAAATGCCAAGATAAAATATAATCTTAATTATGTTGGAGATAATATTGTTCTCATAGAAAATTTTGAAAACGAAAACTCCGCAAAAGCTAGTGTGAATAATCTAAGAATAAAAGGCTTTAAATCAAATTACTTTTTTCTTCCTAACAAATCAAACAGTACAGAAGAATTGTATATAGTATTTATTGGGCCATATGATAGTGTTGAAGAAGCAAATCAATGGATTCAAAATATTAACAAAAAAGTTGAGATTATAAAGCTTTAAAATTTAACCCTATTTTGTACAATCTTATTTTGCATAAGCAACAGCTCTTGTTTCTCTAATAACTGTAACTTTAACCTGCCCAGGATATGTCATCTCATTTTGTATCTTATCTGAAATTTGAAATGATAATTTTGATGCCATTTCGTCGTTAACCTTTTCGCTTTCTACAATAACTCTCAACTCCCTACCAGCTTGAATAGCATATGACTTTAAAACACCAGGATAACCCATTGCTGTTTCTTCCAATTCAGTGATTCTTTTAATATATTCATCAGCCATAGCTCTTCGTGCTCCTGGTCGAGCACCAGAAACACCATCACACACTTGGACCAAAGGAGATATTAAGCTTGTCATTTCAATTTCATCATGGTGCGCTCCAATTGCATTACAAACCTCTTTTTTTTCACCAAATTTTTCTGCCATTTTCATTCCAATTATTGCATGAGGAGTTTCGGCATCATCTGCAGACACTTTACCAATATCATGTAATAAGCCCGCTCTTTTAGCATACTGTGTATTTAAACCAAGTTCAGCAGCCATAGTAGCACATAAGTTTGCAGTTTCTCTAGAGTGTTGTAATAAATTTTGACCATATGAAGATCTATATCGCATTCTACCAACCATTTTTATTAATTCTGGGTGCAATCCATGTATTCCTAAATCTATAGTTGTTTTCTTTCCAATTTGAATAATTTCATCTTCGATTTCTCTTTTAGTTTTAGCGACAACCTCTTCTATCCTTGCAGGATGAATTCTTCCATCCGTAACAAGTTTATGTAACGACAACCGAGCTATTTCTCTTCTAACAGAATCAAAACAAGAAATAATAATAGCACCAGGAGTATCATCTACAATAATATCTACACCTATAGCTGCCTCAATTGCTCTTATATTCCTACCCTCTCTTCCAATAATTCTTCCTTTAACAGCATCATTTTCTATATTAAATACAGATACAGAATTTTCAATTGTTTCTTCAGTAGCAATTCTTTGAATTGTCTGTATAACAATCTTACGAGCATCTTGCTTGGCAGCTAATTTTGCTTCTTCAATTGTATTTTGAATTATTTCTAAAGCATCTGTTTTTGCTTTATCTTTTAATGTTTCTAAAAGTTGTTCTTTGGCTTGTTTTGCTGATAAATTAGATATTTGCTCTAAGTCTTCAACTTGCTTTTTATGTAATTTATCTAGTTCATTTTCTTTCTTTTCTAAAATTGATTTTTGAACCTGAAGATTAGACTGTATTTGCTTTATTTTAGAATCCTTCTTATTTACTTCTGCTAATTTTTGATTTAGAGAATTTTCTTTTTGTTTAATCCTTTGAGTTGTATTATTAATGTCATTATTTTTTTTAACTATTTCCTTCTCATGTTCTGCTTTTAACTCAATAAACTTTTCTTTAGCCTGTAAAATTTTCTCTTTTCGTATTTGTTCTGCTTCTTTTTTTGCATCTTCAATTATCAAATTAGATTTTGATTTATTTTTACTATTTAATATAAGATAATAAGAAAAAGCACCAACAAANNCCCCTATTANTCCAATCACAATATCCATATCATTATTTTTTAATTATTAAAAAAAATCCCGTATTAAATATTGGAAAAACTCCAAAAAAANTATTTATAAGGTAGCTGAAAAATTGCAAACTTCCACTGTCATTAAAAAGAATCCANACGGATTGAGGCCTGTTTTTAAAGTTTCAAGTCAAACCCTAATTATAATAGTGTTGAGTTTAACAAAAAATTAATACGGGATAGTTTATTATAAAGAGCTATTAAAATGTATTATCTAAAATTGTTTGAATATTTGTTAACTTTTCANTTAANCCATTATCTTCNACAATAGTCTTATTATTAATAGATTCAGATTTTGAAGCATATTCTATAAGACACATTGCTAATAANTCTTGCTTATCTTTTATAGCATAGTTATCTTCATAAAACTTTAGTCTCTTTTCAATTTTTTTAACAGCATTNCTAATATATTCTTCAGAACTACGGTCAATCTTAAGAGGGTAAATTCTATTTGCTATATGCAATTTAATTGATAATTTTTTGCTNTCCAATCTATTTTATTTATTTAATAATGCAATACATTTATCTATCTCCCGNACATACTCATTAATCTTTAGTCTTGTTGATTTAACTTCNTCCTTACTCCTATCAACATTCTTTGTNATATTCATGAGTTTAACCTTGTTTTGTAANTCTACAATTTTATTATTTTTTTCGTCCAAAACAAGTTTTAAATCATTATTNTTCTTTAGTAAATTTGNATTCTCTAACTTTACTTGATTATACTTATCAANTAAATTCTTAATCTTAATTTCAATACTATCTACTAATTCCTTCACTAATTAAATATAATAATTATTGTTACAAACTTAAATATTTTAAATATAATATAACATGTTTTTGATGTTATATTTGTAGATATAATAAATATTAAACTAAATGAAATTTATAACTTTTATTTTATTCATTACATTAATACAAATTAATACTTTAGCTCAAAATTACACATCACCTTTAGATTTTAAATTATTACTATCAGGTACGTTTGGAGANTTAAGAAGTAATCATTTTCATGCTGGTATTGATCTTAAGACACAAGGGGTNGAAGGTCAAAATNTAAGATCTATTGCTGACGGATACGTCTCAAGAATAAAAGTNTCAACATGGGGATACGGGAAAGTAATTTATNTAAANCATCCCAAAACGGGACATACATCTGTTTATGCTCATTTAAGNTCATTTAATGAAATAATTAATAATGTNGTCAAAAAAGAACACTATAAACGAGAAAGTTTTGAAATAGANATNTACTTAAAAAAAAATGAAATTATAGTNAAACAAGGAGAANTTATTGGNTCTTCTGGAAATACAGGNGGAAGCAATGGTGCTCACTTACATTTTGAAATAAGAGAAACNAGTACCTCTCGTCCAATAAATCCATTNCAATATAAATTTGAAGTTACTGATAATATTGCNCCAACCATAAAAAAAATCAAATTATATGCAATGGATACNACACTAATTAATGGATATAATTCAAGTAAAGTNTACGATATAAAAAAAGTAAATGGAAAATATTTATTAAATGAAAATATAACGGTTAGCGGAAACTTTGCATTAGGAATTTTCACATATGATCAAGCTGANGGAGCTTATAACAAAAATGGAGTCTACAANATAAAAGTTTATGTTGATAATAAAATTTATTATAANTTTCAATTAGATGAACTAAATTTTAGCACAAATAGATTTATAAATGCGCATATAGATTATTGTGAAAAAATAGAAAATCAAATAAAATTTCATAGATGCTATAAGCTNCCATACAACAAATTAAATAATTATCATGATTTGAAAAACAACGGTATANTANAATTTAATGATAGTGCTGTACATAATATAAAAATNGAAGTAAGTGACATATTTGGNAACGTATCAAAATTAAATTTTGATATAAGATCAGCTCCNCAACCTTTTATTAAGAAGTGTAAAATTGAAAAGGATTCTCTNACATCAAATATTTCTTCTAAAAANTATTTTAACTATAATACACCAAACTATTTCAAANATGAAAATATTTCTCTAAAAATGGATGCCTATTCTTTATANGAATCTATATTGTTTGAATATAGAAATTCTATAAATCGAAATGAAGTATTTGGAAATATACATCANATACACTATAATAATACACCAGTTCACAAATACTATACATTGTCAATATCTGCAATTGTACCTAATTCTTTACTAGCAAAAACATATATAGCAAAAACAGATTTAAAAGGAAAATATAAACATATTGGAGGTAAATGGAAAAATAATCAACTCACCACTAAGACAAGAGAANTTGGTGATTTCTGTATAGTTTCTGACACTATAAATCCACAAATAATTGCTATTAATATTCACGCAAACAAAAAAATAACAAATCAAAAAACAATAGATTTTAAAATAAAAGATAACGAAAGTGGTATTAAATCATTTAGAGGGGAAATTGATAATAAATGGATTCTAATGGACTATGATCACAAAACAAATCTTCTANGTTATGAAATTGATGATTTACAAAAAGGAGAACACGTGATTAATTTAAATGTAGTTGATAAATTAGGAAACANNTCTAAATTTGAAGCACAATTTACTTATTAATTATTTTATCGTTAAAAAANGAAATAAAATATTTTTTTAATTCATCCCTAACTTTCCGGTANACTTCTAATTGTTCAATTTCAGAACCAGTAGCATTAGCTGGATCTAAAAAACTTTGATGTATAAGCTTTTTAGCATTCGGATAAACAGGACATATTTCTTTNGCATTATTACAAACAGTAAAAACAAAATCAAAATTTATAAAATCATATTCTTTAGCATGATTAGATTTATTTTTAGATATATCAATACCTATTTCGCGCATAACACGAATTGCCAATGGATTTACTTTTTCAGGTTTAGTTCCTGCACTATAAATTTCAAAATTTTTAAAATGTTCTTGTAATANACCATCAGCCATTTGTGAACGACATGAATTCCCAGTACATAGTATGAGTATTTTCATATTAAATATTAAAAAAAGTAAAAAATATTAATTTATTTTTTTGTGTAAATATAATAACTCTTTCTTTTTAGAGTTATTTAAGCGACATAATCATATTTTTGTAGCGTTATGCTAATAAGATTAATAATTTCTTTTTTATTTTTAAATGTGTATTNCACATATGCTCAAACAATCAGCGGTACTATTACGGATGATCAAAACAATTTAATAACAGCTGTAAACATTTCAATTTTAAACCAATCTGAAGGAACAACTTCTGATGAAAATGGAAACTATATTCTTTCANTTCCAGCAAACAGATCAATAGTAATTACTTACAGTTTTATTGGATATGAAATAGAAAAGATAAGAATCCCAATGTTAAAAAAAGATCAAAACTATAAACTAGATATTCAATTAAAATCTTCAACAACATTACTTGAAGATATAATTATTTCAGATCAACAAAGCAGAAAAGAAAATTTTAATCGAATAAAACCTAGACACGTAAGCATAATTCCAGGTAATTCAGGAGGAGTTGAAGCCATTNTAAAAACTTTACCTGGTGTTAGTTCTGCTAATGAACTGAGTGCTCAATATTCAGTGAGGGGAGGAAATTTTGATGAAAATTTAGTATATGTAAATGGCATAGAAGTATATCGGCCTTTTCTTATAAGATCAGGTCAACAAGAAGGGCTAAGCTTTGTTAATACTGATATGGTATCAAGCATTCTATTTTCTGCAGGAGGATTTGANGCAAAATATGGAGATAAGATGTCNTCTGTACTAGATATAAAATATAAAAAACCNATAGATAATAAGGCTAGTATCAGATTGGGACTACTTGGCGGATCTGCACATTTTGAAGGTATAAANAAGAATGGAAGANTTTCNTACATTTTAGGNNTTAGAAATAAGTCTAATCANTATATACTTAATTCATTAGANACTGAAGCAGAATATCAACCACGATTTACAGATATACAAACATTAATAAATTATCAATTAAGTACAAATTGGGATNTTAGTTTTCTTGGAAATATTAGTAGAAATGAATATAANATGATTCCAAATGATAGAGAAACAGAGTTTGGGACTGTAAACGAAGCACTAAAACTAAAAATATATTTTGAAGGACAAGAATTAGATAAATATGAAACTTNCTTTGCTGCAATTACAAGTAAATATCAACCAAACACAAAATTAAATTTACAATTTACAAGTTCTATTTTTAAAACATATGAACANGAAAACTTTGATATAATTGGAGAATATTGGCTTTACCAACTAGATAATAATTTAGGATCTGAAGATTTTGGAGATATTGCTTTTGANAGGGGTGTTGGTAAATATATTAAACATGCAAGAAATAGTTTAAATGCTACAGTATCAAATTTGTCACATTATGGAAGTTATAATAATGAATCGACTTCTTTTCTATGGGGGTTAAAATTGCAAAAAGAAGAAATAGATGANTATATTAGTGAATGGAAGCTAATTGACTCTGCTTTTTTTAATTTTCCNCATCCAAATGATAATATTGGAGGAGATTCCGATGCTAACCAAGAAATCATATTAAATGAATTNTTAAAAACTCAAATTAATCTNGTTTCATACAGAAACTCGGGATATATTCAAATTGCAAAAGANATAAGAAATATTTCTTTAAAAGCTGGAACAAGAGGAAGCTACTGGTCTTTTAATGAAGAATTTATNATGAGTCCAAGATTATCTCTAGCTTATGCTCCTTATTGGGAAAAAGATATAGTATTTAGGCTAGCAACTGGTTTCTATTACCAATCTCCTTTCTATAAAGAACTTCGAAATATTTCTGGTGNATTAAATTATAATATAAAGTCACAAAAATCTATTCACTATGTAATTGGTTCTGATTATTTATTTTATAGTTGGGGAAGACCTTTTAAATGGATAACAGAAATATATTATAAAAANTTAGAAAATTTAATACCCTACAAAGTAGATAATGTTCGNATCCAATATTTAGCTAATGAATTATCTAACGGATATGCAACAGGGNTCGATATGAAAGTTAATGGAGAATTCGTNCCAGGAGTNGAAAGCTGGGCAAGTCTATCTATNATGAAAACAGAAGAAGATATAGTTGGAGANACAAGAATAAACACAAGTGGTGAAGAGATTGAAGTTGGATATATTCCAAGACCAACTGATCAAAGAGTAAATTTTTCAATGTTTTTTCAAGACTANNTCCCTGGCAATCCAAATTACAAAATGCATCTCAATTTTATTTATGGAACAGGCNTATCATTTGGCCCTCCTAAAAGTGAAAAANATCAAGATNTTTTAAGAATACCTGATTATAGAAGAGTCGATATTGGATTTTCTGCTGTTATAAAAGAAAAGGATAAGAAAAGTAAATTTAAATTTTTAAATTTATTTAATAGTATTTGGATCAGNACTGAGCTATTTAACTTACTTGATATAAATAATACCGTATCTTATTTATGGGTTTCTGATATTAATGGACGAGAATATGCAGTTCCAAATTATCTAACAAGANGACAGATTAATACAAAAATTATACTTACTTTTTNATTGAATTTTAATTATCTAAAACATTAGATAATGATTTATCATAAATACTCTTGTAATCCTGTATTTGACCAAATTTTCTATCATCAACAACAATTCTNCCTCTAGTAACATGACCAAGTAACATAAATGGTGTTTTTCTTTTATTTAAAATATCTANAAAAGCATCTTCACCTGTTTCAGTTACTGAAACAATTACTCTGGAAGGAGATTCNCCAAATAAAAAAGCATCTTCTCTAACTTCTGATGAACTAACAATTTCAAAACCTAAATTATTTGTAAANGCACTTTCAAGAAGNGTAATAAATAATCCACCATTTGAAATATCATGTGCTGATTCTATAGANCCTGCTCTTATAAGTTCAATAACGGCTTGTTGTACATCAAATTCAAGATCCAAATCAAAATTAGGAGTAGATGATTCTTTTACCTTATGATAAGAAGCTAAATACTCTGAAGATGATATGTCATTCTCACAATTACCAATCATATAAATTAAATCTGATTTACCCTGAAAAGCTGTAGTAGTTATATGCTTTTTATCCTCAATAATTCCTAACATACCAATAGTTGGAGTAGGAAAAACAGGAACCTCAACTCCATCAACTGCAGACTGATTATAAAAAGATACATTACCTCCTGTAACTGGAGTCTTAAACTTTTTACATGCTTTGGCCATTCCTTTTATTGAACCTACAAATTGCCAATAAACTTCAGGATTATATGGATTCCCAAAGTTTAAACAATTAGTTATAGCTGAAGGTATTCCTCCAGAACAAACAATATTTCTTGCTGCTTCAGCAACAGCCATGGCACAACCCTCTTCAGGATCGGCATTAACCATACGTGCATTGCAATCTACAGTCATCGCTAATGCTTTATTTGAATCCTTTAAATTAACAACACCAGCATCTGTAGGTAAATTTGTACTCATATTTACTGTACCAACCATAGAATCATATTGCTCGTAAATCCATTTTTTAGAAGCAATATTTTCATGACCTGTTAAAAATTTAGCTATTTCAACTAAATTTTTAGGATGTTCTACATCATTGATATTAAATTTTTTCCATTCTTTGTAGTAAGAAGGTTCTTTCCATTCTCTATTATATATAGGAGCTCCACCTCCCAAAACTAAATCATGACATGGGACATCAGCAACTAATTCACCATGCATGAAATACCTAACTCTATCTCCCTTTGTTACAATCCCAATTTGCTCACAAGACAAATCCCATTTATCAAAAATTGCATTTACAATATCTTCTTTTCCTTTTTTCACAACAACAAGCATTCTTTCTTGAGACTCTGATAATAAAATTTCCCAATCTTTCATATTAGGTTGTCTTGTAGGTACTTTATCTAACCATAAATCCATCCCGTGATTTCCAGCAGATGACATTTCATTAGATGAACATGTAATACCTGCAGCACCCATATCTTGCATTCCAACAATAGCATCAGTTTTTGCTAACTCAAGTGTTGCCTCCAATAATAATTTTTCTTGAAAAGGATCTCCAACTTGAACTGCAGGTAGATCATTAACTGAATCTTCAGATATATCTTTAGAAGCAAAAGATGCACCATGAATACCATCCTTTCCTGTATGAGAACCAACAATAAACACTGGGTTACCTTCTCCAGAAGAAGTTGCTGAAATCATATCTTCTTTTCTCATAATACCAGCTGAAAATGCATTTACTAATGGATTTGTATTATAACAATCATCAAAAAAAACTTCACCTCCAACAATTGGAATACCAAAAGCATTTCCATAATCACCAATACCTTTAGAAACACCCTTAACTAGCCACTTAGTACGATTAGAATGTATATTACCAAATCTTAAAGAGTTAAGTTGTGCAATAGGCCTAGCTCCCATGGTAAAAATATCTCTATTTATACCGCCAACACCAGTTGCCGCACCTTGATAAGGTTCTAAAGCAGAAGGATGATTATGAGATTCTATTTTAAAACAACATGCTAAACCATCACCAATATCAACTAAACCAGCATTCTCTTCTCCTGCTTCAACTAGCATGTGAGGACCATCTTTAGGCAATTTCTTTAACCATACAATAGAGTTCTTGTATGAGCAGTGTTCTGACCACATAACTCCAAAGACACTTAATTCTGTGAAATTAGGTGTTCTTCCAAGAATTTCCTTTATTTTATCAAATTCATCAGTTCTTAAACCCATTTCTTGCGCCTGTTCTAATGTGGCTAACTTAGATGTTGTATTTATAGACATATTTTTATTTTATTAAACAAAAATAGATATTTAAAAATGTTAAATCAAGCATTTTATAAAAATAACGATTGGTTTTTAAACATCTTATCAAGATATAAACTCAAATAATTTTAGGATTATAATTTTGTGGAATTTTCCCATGAAATCCCTTAAATTGATCTTGTATAAATAACATATCTTTTTTTAAGTTTCCTGAGGGCGAAAATGTATTTATAATTCCAATTCTTTTATACTTAAAATCTATACCAACTAATACTATGGGAACATTAGATTTATATGCGATATGATAAAAACCTGTTTTCCATTTATTTACTCTACTTCTTGTGCCTTCTGGAGAAAGTCCTAGAATAAAAGAATCATATTTATTAAATTTCTCTACTAATTGTTCAACCATATTATTTTTAGATTCTCTATATACAGGAATACCCCCATTTAATCTTATTAAATAACCTAAAATTGGAATAAACAAAGTACTTTTAATTAAATATTTTGGGTAAATACCTATAATATATCCATAACATCTACCAACAAAAAAATCCCAATTTGAAGTATGAGGTGCTCCAATAATTACACATTTTTTTGGATATTTATGAGGTCCTATAACTTTCCAACCTAAAATCAAAAAAATAATTTTTGATAAGATTTTTTTCATCTTATAATTTTATAACAAAGAAACAACATTAATTTGGTAAAAATCATAAATTTGCAAGATTAAAGATTTGTTTCATGAAAAAAATTGTACAAATAATTTTAGTTCCAGTTATCTTAGTATTAGGATATTTAATCTATCAAATACCTGCAAAAGAAATGGAATTTAAAGAAAAAGCTAAAATTAGAATAGATAGAAATATACAAAAGCTAGAAGATATTAAACAAGCGCAGATTCACTTTAAGCAAAAATATAATAGATATGCTGAAAATGCCGATATACTGTTAAATTTTTTACTTAACGAGTCCATTATAATTACTAAAACAGTTGGTGAAATTCCGGACTCTTTAATGTCAGAATATGGCTTCGCAAAAGCAGATAGTATTGCAGAAATTCGTAAATATATTTCAAGAATTCCAGATACAATATCTGCTAATTTAGTTGTTTTTGATAGCGCATATCTATCTGAAAGAAACAATCTATATCCTCTAGATATCGCTAATCTTTTTCAGATTCCTGAAACAAAAAAACAATATAATATTGCTACTGACGAATTAGCACCATATGGCGGGCAGATTGTACAAGTATTAGAAGTATCTTCTAATTATAAAACAATACTCAAAGGTCTAGACTATAAAAATTATCCTCACTTATACCCTCCTGATGACCTTTTAAAAATAGGTTCATTAACAGAAGTATCACTAAATGGAAACTGGAAAATCGAATAGCTTTAAATCTAAAACATTCAATGCTAAATTAGCACAGCAATATCACATATCTATTCAAATAAGTGAATCTTCTTTAAAATATTGTGTTATAGAAAAATCCAATTATCACATTGAATTTTTTAAAATATTCCCATCACTAAAGGATATAATTAATACCATTAACAACGAGGATATTGTAAAACTAAATTTTAGTTCTTCTAATATTATTTTTGAAAATTTATCTTGCACACTGGTTCCACAGGAATTTTATTCAAAAGAAAATAATAAAAAATTTCTTAATTTTAATACAGAAAAAAATGGAATAATCAAATCAGATAAAATAAAGAATATAGATGCATTTCTAATTTATTCTTTTGATAAAAAAATTAATAATATTATAGAAACAATTTTACCTCAAGCAAAACAACAATCACAACAAAGCATTTTAATTGATTTATTTAGTAACATGAATAATGATAAACAACATGCATATATAAATATTGAAAACAACAAATTAATAATTACAATTTTTAAAGAGAATAAACTAATATTCAACAATACATTTAAATATATATCGGCAGAAGATATTTTATATTACACCCTTTTCTCTTTTGAACAATTAAAAATAGATAGAGAAAAAGTTGAAGTAAATTTATTTGGAGATATAAACGATAAAGATGAAACTTTCAAACTTTTATATGAATATATAAGACATATACATATAGCAAAAGATGAAAAAAAATTTATTTTTCCAGTAGAATCAAGTATTAGATCTGAAAATACTCATTATACACTTTTACATTCAATCATATGAGAATTGTTGGAGGCTCACACAAAGGAAGAATAATTGAAAAAAAAAAAAACCTTGAACTTAGACCTACTACAGATATTGCAAAAGAAGCTCTATTTAACATACTAGATAATAGATATTTTTTTAATAACAAAGAGGTTCTTGATTTATTTTCTGGAACTGGTAATATATCTTTTGAATTTGCATCAAGAGGTGTACAAAAAATTACAGCTATAGATAAAAGCATAAAAGCTATCAATTTTATTAATGAAACATCATTAAAATTAGACTTAAAAGTAAATACTGTAAATATTGATGCTATTAATTACTTAAATAAATGTAAAAGAAAATTTAATTTTATTTTTGCAGATCCTCCCTATAATTATAGGTTTTATCAAGANCTNAAAGAAATTATTATTAATAAAAACCTTATTAAANATGANGGATTGCTTATTATTGAGCATGATAAAAACACAATNTTTAATGAGCCTAATATTGAACTTAGAAAATATGGAAATGTTCATTTTAGTATTTTCTCATTTTAATTATTAGATTTGAATAATGAAAAAAAACGCAATATTTCCTGGAAGTTTTGATCCATTTACCAAAGGCCATCAAGATTTAGTGCATCGAGCCCTTCCTCTTTTTGACAAAATAATCATTAGCATTGGCGTTAATTCTGAAAAAAAATCATTATTTTCAATAAAACAAAGAATAGAATGGATACAAAAAGTATTTATTAATGAANCTAAAGTTATTGTTGAGTCTTACAANGGATTAACTGTGGACTTTTGTAAAGAAAAAAATGCAACATTTATCATAAGAGGAGTTAGAAATANAGATGATTTAAAATTTGAAAGTAATATTGCACAAATGAATGCAGATTTAGCACAAAATATTGAAACATTATTTCTTATTTCAAGAGCAGAAAAATCACATATTTCATCTAGCATAATAAGAGATATTATTAAAAATAAAGGTAACGCTAGTANATTTTTACCTAAAGAAATAACTATTAAAACTAAATAAAATGAGAATAATAAATATTATACTATTAGTACCNATTCTAAGTTTTTCNCAAATAANTGTAAATAATTCTAATTTACCTTCAATAGGTGANACTATCATAATGGCTTATGAGTATGGCAGCTANTCNCAAGGAAATAGTGGTCCTAATCAAANCTGGAACTTTTCAAGNNCTAANGGNAGTATAGATATGGTNCTTGGNTTTATTGATCCAAATACTACTCCTTATGCCAGTANCTTTCCTAATAGTAACCTTTGTGTTCAAATAGATTCNGCAGCCTATTANTATTTAAACACATCTANTAATGGGCTTGCCNCAAACGGAGTTGTTGATCANGGTATGATTTATGATTATAGCCAGATGATGTTACCTACTCCATTAAATTATTTGGATACAATTACTATTTCAAATATTATTTTTCAATATGACACTGTAATATCTCCTCCTNTTCCATCTGTTTTTATTGGTTTACCTGGACCATATGTTATTGATTCAATAAGACAATCGTATGGGGGAATTCAAGAATATATAGTTGATGGATGGGGACAAGTAGAAATACCAAATGGNAATTATGATGCGCTTAGAGTTTATGAATCTATGTATGAATTTGACAATATCATGATGAAAATAACAGATACAATAACAGGATTAAGTCAATGGATTCAAGACCCTACAACATCAGCAGACACTTCATGGNAACAAAGTAGATATGTATGGAGAACTAATGACTCAACTATAAAGTTTAATCTTGTTGAAATAGAAACAGATTCATTAGGTAATGCGTATGGAGAAATCTATTATTATTTAGGAAACTCTTTCAGTAACTTAGTNATATCTCCTCCTATGGTAGAAGAAGATGCTATAATTGATGTAAATTGNAATGGTGAAGCAACAGGTAAAATAATTATAGATATTATTGGATCAGCCTTCCCATTCAATTTTTCTTGGACAGGACCAAATGGTTTTACATCATCAAGTCAAAATATTTATAATCTNTANTCAGGATTATATACNCTAANNGTTACTGATTCTAATGGAAANAGCTCAATTGAAAGCTTTTTTATTGATGAACCACCAGTATTAACTTTATCTATCATACAGAATGGATATAATTTAATTGCTGATGAAAATGGAGGAACACCACCATATAGTTACCTCTGGACTCCTACTAATGATACAANTAATACAATTACAGCTAATACAAATGGATTATATAGTTGTGAAATTACTGATAAAAAAGGATGTATANTGTATGCAGATTNTAATGTAATAAATATACCAACGAACATTGATCAANTAGATAATAAAAGAAANATAGTAAAAATCAATGATATTTTAGGTAGAGAATCTAGANTAATAAAAAATAAATCTCTGATTTACATATANGATAATGGAAGNATTGAGAANAAAATTATAGTTGATTAAAANGAAATCTAATGTATGATTTTAAAAAAATAATATGTNTTTTTTGTGTAACATTTATCCCNTTACTGACTCTTGCACATATTAAAAAACAAGANTCAATTCAAAACTATGACTCAATTAGCATAATATTCATTGGAGATATAATGGGGCATGACTCTCAAATAGCTGCTGCATTTAATAAAGAAANAAACAGTTATAATTACGATAAAGTTTTTGACAAGATATCTCCAACTATTAAAAGTGCAGATTTTGCAATAGCCAATTTAGAAGTTACCTTAGCGGGACCACCATATGTAGGNTACCCTCAATTTTCTTCTCCTGANGCATTAGCAATAGCTTGTAAAAAAAGTGGAATAGATATTTTAGTAACTGCTAACAACCATTCTTGTGATAANGGTAAAAAGGGACTAATTAGAACTATTAATATTCTAGACTCTTTAAATATTCCTCACACGGGAACTTTTAAAGATCTTGATGAAAGAGATCAAAAAAACCTACTTATTTTTAAAAAAAATAATATTAAAATAGGAATGCTAAACTATTCTTATGGAACAAATGGAATACCTGTTCCAANGCCTACTGTTGTAAATCTAATTNACAAATCATTAATTTTACAAGATATTAATCAAAGTAAAAAGGACAGTATAGATAAATTAATCGTATTTATACATTGGGGAAGTGAATATAAATCTCATCCATCCACTGAACAAGTAAATTTAGCTAACTTTTTATTTGAAAATGGTGTAGATGTTATAATTGGATCTCATCCTCATGTTCTACAAAGAATGGAGTTTATTAAAGATTCAATACATCA
The DNA here is from genome assembly GCA_002711125.1 of Flavobacteriales bacterium. GTDB lineage: Bacteria > Bacteroidota > Bacteroidia > Flavobacteriales > BACL11. The sequence goes on along the minus strand of PAHN01000007.1, from coordinate 43,159 downwards.
AAAAGTTATTGCTTATTCGCTTGGAAACTTTGTATCAGCACAAAGAACACGTAAAAGAGATGGAGGTGCAATTTTAAAGATAACAGTTAAAAAAGATGATAATAACAATTGTATTATAAGTGATTGTGGTTATTATCTCACTTGGGTTAATCAATCTTTAGTTGATAATAAAAAAAGTTTTGAGATTTTACTATGTAATGATAAAAATGAAACATTAAATGAAAAATCTAAAAATAAAATGAATTTATTTATATCTGACTCAAGAGAATTATTAAATAAAGAAAATAAGAATGTAAATGAAATAAAGTAATGATAATAAAATGTATACATCATAAAATTCTAATTTTTACTCTTCTATTACCTATATTATTAAATGGACAACAAAGTAAATGCTTTGAAACAAGACCAGAAGGAGTACCTAGTGGAATAAAAAATAAAAAAAGTGGATTTATAATTACCGATGTCCCATCTTATTTGTGGCATAGAGGATGTGGCCCAACTGCTTTGGGTATGATAATTGGTTATTACGATCTCAATGGTTTTAATGATTTATTTTCAGAAAATACCATTAACCAAACAAACAGTATAAATATGTCAATTGCAAGTGATGAACATTATAATAATTATTCTATTCCATTGGATTATTATCCAAATTTATTGTCAGACAATTCAGAAAATGGACTTGGACATCAAAACAATTCAATTGCAGATTTCATGAAGACTTCTATGAGTGTTTACAATAATTATTGGGGATGGAGTTGGTCTAGTGATATAGGAAATGCTTTTGAAGAATATATAAATTATATTAATCCAAACTATATAACAAATACTGAATACACATTTTTTTCTAATAATAGTTGGGAAAAATTTAAAAATGAGATAAATAATAATAGGCCTGTCATTATATTAGTGGATAGTGATGGAGATAATTCAACAGATCATTTTGTTGTAGGATTTGGTTACGATAATATAAATCAAGAATTTGCCTGCTACGATACTTGGGACAATAATATACATTGGTATTCATGGCAAGAAATGCAAAACGGAGTAAATTGGGGCGTTTTTGGATTCAATAGTTTTAATATTGAAAATACGAGTACATCTGTTACTGATGAGGCTTATATAGACAAAAAAATGTTTGTTATTGATATTTTGGGTAAAAAAACAAATCAGACATATAATAAACCTCTAATTTATTTTTATGATAATCAACAGTATTTAAAACAAATAATAATTAGATAATAATTATTTTTTTTTTGATTTTATATAAGCACCCAACTTATTTAAATTATCATATTTTAATACAAATCCAGTAGATTTTAACTTTTCGTTTGACAAACAAAAATTACTTAATAAAATTTGAGATCTTTCACCTAAAACAAATTTTAAGATAAAATCTGGTATTTTAACTATAAAAGAAAAGAAAAAAAGATGCTTTGTAAAAAATTTATAAAAAGTATTTTGTGTCATTCTTTCCGAACTAGCTAGATTATATGATCCATTTATCTTTTTATTCTTAATACAAAATTTAATAAATCGAGATATATCTTCAATATGCATCCAATTAATTATGTTACTTCTGCTCCCGAATATTACAGCTAATCCAAATTTTAGTGAAAGTAGATTATATTTTAAAAATCCTGCATGTTTACTAAAAATTAAAGAGATTCTCATTAATACGACTCTGCTTCCTAACCCTTTAAACGTGTTTGCAGCATCTTCCCAATCTTTAGCCATTTGTGCTAACCAGCTTGTTCCAATTTTTGATTCTTCAGTAATAATATTTTTTGAACATTCATATAAACCTACTGCTGAAGCACAGATAAATGCTTCTGGCCTAATATTTTTTGATTGAAAAAGATTATAAAGCATATTCGTTGAAGTAACTCGACTTTCATACATGATTTTTTTATTCTTATTGGTCCATCTATTAAGAATAGAATATCCTGCTAAATGAATAACATATTTACAATTCTTAATACACTTAGGATCTATGAAATTGTCATTAATGTTCCAATAAAAATATCTTTTTGAGTCTATAATACTTTTATTTGTTGTTAAAAATCTAATACTATAGTCTTTAGATAAGAAAGAATATAAATATTGAGCAAGATGACCTGTTGCACCTGTAATCAATATAATATCCTTTTGACTACTTTTTCTTTCCATAAAGTTTTATTTTAAAAAATTCATAAAAGTATGTATTAGATAAAAGCAAAAGAAAAGAGTAAAAAAAATCTTCAATAGGAATAGTCCAAAACCGAATATTTAAAGTTTCAGAATTATTATACCAAACAGGTGGATTGTTTAGAGGACCACCGGTCATACCTCCTGTTAAAATACCATTAACTATTATAAAAAATGTAACTGTTATTAGAAAATAAGTGATATAAAAATCTTTCATGAATGACTTATTATACTTAAATAAAAAAATTAAAAACAATCCTAAAGTGAAAAATGTATAAAAAGTATATAACCTGTCACTAAATATGATACTTAAAATAAATAGTATCAAACCAAAAATAAAGTTTATAGTCTTAGTTGAAAAAATCACTTTTGCAAAGAAAATAGACAATACTTCATAAGTAAAAACACAACAATAAGGTATTACAATAAAAAATAATATTTCTTCAATAGGTAAACTAAAAATAGTCAAACCCGATAAATGTTCGTTATTGAAGCCCCAAACATCAATTCTTACAAAAATTTCATCCCAAATTAAAAAAGGAATAGAAACCAAAAAATTAGCAAGAAAAAAAGCGGACCATGTCTTATAAAAATTAATTTTTGGATGAAACGAAAATAAAAATGGAATTAAAAATGAAAAAAATAAAACTTGAAAATACGTTGACATTATTTCTTAAAATATTTCCATGGAACAATTAACATCCCAAAGTTAACCCCATTATATTTACCTCGATTTTTGTGATGAACTTTATGTGCTTTTCTAATTGCTTTAATATATTTACTTTTAGTGTTTTTTGGAGCTGGAAGTCTTCTATGTATAATAATTTCATGAACAATAAAATAAGCTAGCCCATAAAAAGCAATACCGATTCCAATAAAAAATTGATAACTAAAATCTTTATACCCAATAAAAATTAACATCATAGATGGAATAGCAAATATTAAAAAGAAATAATCATTTTTTTGTAATACTTTATCCTTATCTACAACATGATGATCTTTGTGTAAAACCCATAAGAAACCATGCATAATGTATTTGTGTACACTCCATGCAACAAATTCCATAACGATGAAAGTAGCTATAACAATTAAAAAATTCATTGATTTAAATTATTTAGAGATTTTAAAATATATTTTTTTAGTTTCTCGTCTTTTAAAGACTTAAGATTATGCTGAACAAAATTAAGATCTTTTTCAATATCCTGATAATAAAATAAAATTCTTGGCAAATTGACTTGAATACTATAGCGTAGAAATCTTAATTCTATAGAACTTGAATTATTATTAATAGAAGACTCAAGCAATGCCTTTCCTTTATTAAAATATTTAAATTTTAACATATTACTAGATGTATATTTACATTTAATAAAATAATAACAGCCTAAGTATGCCTGATACAAATTATTTTCATCATAATTTAAATTTAGCATATGCTTTCCAAAATCTTCACACTTCTTTTCAGTCTCTATGGAAGACGTGTACATATTTCGTATTTGAGAAATATCATCCGCAATAACAATAAAACTATAAATAAAAAATAAAAAAAGAATAAGATATTTTAGCATTTTAATACTTTAATTTAAATGAAAATTGTGAAAACATTAATATCATAATCTTATTAAAATTGGATATCCTTACTCTATTTTTAAGAATATAGGAAGCATCTAAATTTTTAATTTTATTAAACAAACTCACATAATATCTAAAAGCCAAATAAACTCCTTTTTGTGCTTTTTTATCCAGTAATTTAATACCTACTAAAGCATGTATAAACTCCTTTTCTATATCTTCTTCAATACTTTTCTTTTGAACATTATCAAATTTAGAAATATCTATGTTAGGAAAATATACCCTACGTAAATGATTATAATCATCGCTTAAATCTCTTAAAAAATTTATTTTTTGAAAAGCAGATCCTAATGACTCAGCGTAAGGCTTCAAATCATTATATTTTCCAGTTTTATTTGTTGTAAAAACATATAAACACATTAAACCTACTGCTTCGGCCGAACCTCTAATATACTCTTTATATGAATCAGGAGTGCAATTCTTATGCTCTAAATCATACTCCATACTTTTTAAAAAACTATCTATCAACATCCAATCAATGTTATATCTGTTAACGGTATTTTGAAAACTATTAATTATTGGATTTAAACTAATTTTTTCTTTAATTGCATCCTTAGTTGAATTACGCAATTGATTTAATAATTTTTTTTTATCATAATTATGAAAAGTATCTACAATTTCATCAGCTAGACGTACAAAACCGTAAATAGAATATATTGCATTTCTATACTCTTTGTTGAGAAGTTTTATGGCTAAACTAAAGCTAGTACTGTAAGCTTTTGTTGTTTGCTTACTACACTCTAATGATACTAAATCAAATATATCTTTTTGCTCTTTCATTTACAATTTTTAATTATATAATCGGCAACTAATTTTCCAGATATCAATGATGGTGGAACTCCTGGTCCAGGAACAGTTAATTGTCCAGTGTAAAACAAATTTTTTACATTTTTATTATAGATTTTTGGTTTGAGATTTGCTGTTTGTGATACAGTATTTGCTAAGCCATATGCATTTCCTTTATATGAATAATAATCTTTCTTAAAGTCATTAACGCAATAACTTCTTTTGTAAATAATTTTTGATTTAATATCCATTTTACAATACTTCTCAAGTTTTTGCAAAATAATATTAAAATATTTTTCACGTAATTCTTCAGTATCTTTAACACCAGCAGGTAATGGCATAAGTAAAAATATATTTTCTTTACCATTTGGAGCTGTACTCTTATCTGTTTTGGATGGACAACTAGCATAAAATAAGGGCTTTTTTGGCCATGTTTTATTCACATAAATATCATTACTAAATAAATCAATGTCTTCATCAAAAAATAAATTATGATGTATCAAATTATCAACTTTTACATCTATTCCAAGATAAAAAATCAATGATGAAGGAGAAAAGTCTCTTTTATCCCAATAATTTTCTGTATAATTTCTATATTTTTCATCTAGTAATTCCTTTTCAACATGAGCATAATCAGCAGAAGCAATAAAATAATCTGCTATTTCATCATCATGAGAAACACAACTAGCTGAGATTGCTTTTCCATTACAAATATTAATACTACTAACATCAAAAGAAGTTTTAAAAGCAACTCCAAGTTTTTTACATAAATTAATTTGAGCTTGAATAATTTCATTAAATCCACCCATTGGGTAAAAGGTACCTTGCTGGATTCCAGAATATGCCATTAAACTATATAAAGCGGGCATATTTGAAGCTGTTTGACCTAAAAATAAAACTGGAAACTCAAGTAATGCAATTAAATGAGGATGATTAAAATATTTTTTGACTAAAGAACTATAAGACTTAAAGACATCAAAATTACTTATGTTAGATAGAAGATTTAAACTTAGAAGTTCTAAGAAAGAAACTCCTGGTGATTCATACATAAAATCAATACCAATCTTATATTTTAACGCGGCATTTTGCATAAACTTTTTTAATTTTTTTGATGCATTTTTCTCATACTTTTCAAAAACTTTGCAGGTTTTCTCAAAATCAGAAAAGACAGAAATCTCATCTTCTGAAAAAATCATTTTAAATCCAGGGTCTAATTGAATTAAATTATAAACGTCACTAACATTTAAATTAAAATCAGTAAAATAACTTTCAAATATATCTGGCATCCAATACCAACTTGGGCCCATGTCAAAAGTAAAGCCTTGTTCACTAAAAACTCTTGCTCTNCCACCAAGCTGATCATTTTTCTCAACAACNGNTACNTGNATNCCATTCTTAGCAAGATANGAGGCACAACTAAGACCTGCAAAACCACTTCCTATGACTANCGCTTTTTTCATTATTAGTTTATTTTACAAAAATAAGTTTTTTTTTAAAAATGAAATATATTTTGCATAGTTTTATTTATAAATAGTTATGCNACTATATTGAGTTGATAAAACTTATAAGCTTTTCAACTGCCTTAGCTCTATGACTAATTTTTCCTTTTTCAAATTTAGTCATTTCTGCAAATGATTTACTAAATCCTTTAGGTAAAAAAATTGGATCATATCCAAATCCATGAATACCTCTTCTATTTTTAGAAATCTNCCCTAAGCATTCTCCCTCAAAAAGATATTTTTTTCCACTTAATATTAAAGCAATAACTGTTCTAAATTTAGCACTTCTTAAATTTGTCTTTGATAAATTTTTNAAAACTTTATCAATATTTTTATTTGCATCAGAATTAGCGCCTGCATATCTTGCTGAATAAACTCCAGGTTCTCCATTTAAAAAATCAATTTCTAAAGCAGAGTCATCCGCAAAGCAATTNTANCCAAATTTNTTATAAATATATTCTGCTTTTTGTAATGCATTTTCTTCTATTGTAGGAAAAGTTTCAGGTATTTCATCANTACAACCTATTTCATCAAGACTTAATATACTTGCATTAGTTCTTACTAAAGATTTAACTTCNGACAANTTATTTAAATTATTAGTAGCAAATACTAATTTCATTTATTCATTATGGTATGGGTGATTATNTATAATTGTAAAGCTTCTATAAATCTGCTCAAGAAAAAATAATCTAATCATTTGATGAGAAAATGTCATATTAGAAAGCGATAGCATTTCATTNGCTCTAGCTTTTAATTTATCATTAAAGCCAAAAGCTCCTCCAATCACAAAAATCAAGCGTTTTTGAGCATGTAACAAAAAATTCTCAATTTTTTTTGCAAAACTTTTAGAATTATATCCTTTACCGTGCTCATCTAATAAAATAACATAATCATTTTGTGACAAATATGATAATATTAAATCTGACTCCATGTTCATAATAATATTTTTATTTGAAGATTTNTTGTTTTTAGAAACTACAATCTCTTTTATCTCAAAATTAATATAATGTTTGAGTCTTTTAATATAATTAGCGATACCTTCNTGCAAATAATGATTATTTGTAGTACCTAGACAAACTAATACAATTTTCATTTTTTGTANTTTTGGCAATAATAGTAAATATACTACTAATTATATATGCTAAAAAAAATATTTCAACCAATAAATGCAAATCAAAGAATTAAATGAGTTTATAAAAAATGCACTAAAAGAAGATTTAGGTAATGGAGACCATACATCTTTAGCAAGTATTAATAAAAATAAAGAAAGTAAAGCAAATTTATTAATAAAAGATAATGGAATCATTGCAGGAATTAAGCTTGCAGAATTAATTTTTAAAAGCTTTGACTCAAAATTAAAAATATCTAAAAATTTCAAAGATGGAGAAGTCGTNAAAAATGGAGATATTGCATTTATTTTGGAAGGAAAAGCAATATCAATTCTTTCTTGCGAGCGTTTAGCATTGAATTGCATGCAAAAAATGAGTGCAATAGCTACAAAGACTAATAAATTAACTAAACTAATAAGTCATACGAAATGTAAGTTATTAGATACAAGAAAAACAGCCCCTTTAAATAGAACAATTGAAAAATGGGCNGTGGAGATTGGAGGNGGGATAAACCATAGATTTGGCTTATATGATATGATTATGATTAAAGATAATCATATTGATTTTGCAGGAGGGATTTCACAAGCTATAAGTAAAACACAAAACTATTTATTAAAAAACAAACTAAAATTAGANATTATTGTTGAAGCCAGAAACCTAAGTGAAGTTAAAGAAATACTATCAAACAAAGGAATCAAGAGAATTCTATTAGACAATTTTAATTATAAAATGACTAAACTAGCTGTTGATTTAATTGGAGATAAGTGCGAAACTGAATCAAGTGGCGGCATCACAGAAAATACAATTATAAAATATGCAGAATGTGGAGTGGACTATATTTCTGTTGGAGCTTTAACAAATTCACTTAATAATTTTGATCTTAGTTTAAAAGCAATTAAAAATTAAAACATGAAAAAAATAATTTTATTATTTATCTCNTTATCATTATTCACAAAGGCTCAAGTCANTACANACCNATTAANTANNGAAGATNTAAATCAATTGAGAGATAGCCTTGAAAATANATATANNTNTTTAGAGGNTCAAGATACTATTACAAANGATAATATTGAAGAANTAAAAGANATANNNNATTNNNNAAGTNTATTNCANACACNNCANCTANNAAANNNANTAAANTATAATCCTTTANCATGGACCAAANACATATCAAAATANNGANAANCCAAATTATTGGAAAAATAAAATGCCCCATAAAGGATACTGGCAGCAAGATGTTCATTANATAATTAAAGCAAAAATTGACGAAGAAACAGATATAATATCTGCNAATCAAGAATTAATTTATACTAATAATTCTCCAGATACACTNGATGTAGTTTATTTTCATCTATATCAAAATGCATTTCAACCTGACTCTTATTTAGATGAATTACAAACTCAAAATAAAAAAAATCCAAAATACGGAGAGTATGANAATAAAAAGCTTGGNACAATANTTGANTCATTNTCTNTAGATGGGGAAAATGTAAAACTAGAANTAGACAATACTATCTTAAAAGTTTATCTGCCAAGAAAACTAAATCCAAATGAGAATTGCACATTTAAAATTCAATTTAAAACTTATTTCGATCAAGGCGATGTTAGAAGAAGAATGACTGTTTTTAATTCTTGGGGATTCAAACATTACAATGGAGTTCACTGGTATCCAAGAATATGTGTTTATGATGCAAAATTTGGCTGGACAAGAGATCAGCATCTAGGAAAAGAGTTTTATGGGAATTTTGGTTGTTTTGAAGTGGAACTTGATTTTGCTTCTAATTATGTCGTTGAAGCAACAGGTTTTCTTAAAAACAGAAATGAAGTTTTACCTAAAGAATTGAGAGAAAAATTAGACATTAAAAATTTCAAAAATAAAGAATGGAACTCTCCCCCATCAATTATAACACCGTATATAAAAGGGGAAAGAAAAATATGGAAATTTCATGCTGAAAATGTACATGACTTTGCCTTTACAGCAGACCCAACATACAGAATTGGAGAAGCAAAATGGGAAGATAAAGTATGTTATTCACTTGTTCAGGAACCTCATGCTAGTAAATGGCAAAATGCTGCAGATTTTGGAGCCGAATGCTTAAGAATATTTTCTGAAGACTTTGGAAGATATATATATCATAAAGTTATTGTTGCTGACGCAAGAAGTGGTATGGAATACCCTATGATCACATTAGATGGAGGGGCAGATCCAGGCTATAGAGATCTATTAGCACATGAAATCGGACATATGTGGTTTTTTGGTCAAGTCGGAAATAATGAAACCTACAGAGCACTTTTAGATGAAGGTTTTACTCAGTTTTTAACAGCATGGGCTATGATTAAAATTGATGGTGAATATATGATAGAATATGACCCGGCAAAAAACAATAAATGGGCTCAAAAATTTAAGAGACCTTTTCTTGCAATAGATAGTGAAATCTATTATTCATACATAAATGATGCAACTAAATATAATGACCCTATCATATCAACTCACTCTGATGGTTTTAATGGTGCTCTTAGACATGAAAATGGGTATAGACACGTATATCATAAAACAGCAGCTATGCTTTATAATTTACAATATGTTTTGGGTGATGAGTTATTTTTAGATGCAATGAAAAACTATTTTGAGACATGGAAAATAGCACATCCATATAATGAAGATTTTAGAAATTCAATTATACAATTCACAAAAGTAGATTTAAACTGGTTTTTTGACCAGTGGCTTGAATCAACTAAAAGAATTGATTATTCAGTTAAAGTAAAGGATAACAAAGTTAGTTTTAAAAGAAAATCTCGAATGGAAATGCCAATTGATTTTCAAGTAATTGCTAAAAATGGTGAAAAATATGATTATCATATTCCAAATAAATGGTTTATCAAAAAAACTTCAGCCACTATATTACCAAAATGGCACGGATGGGATTTAATTCACCCAGAATATTCAGTTGAATTAAATATACCCTCAGGAATAGAAAAAGTAATAATTGATCCTACATCAAGATTAGCAGATGCATATATGTTAGACAATAATTCAAAAAAAAATTATTCAATTAGATATAATAGCCATATATGGGAATATCCTGACTGGAGAAATTATGAAATTAAATTTCGACCAGATTTATGGTGGAATAAAGTTGATGGATCTAAAATAGGAGTTAATTTAAATGGAGGATATATGAATCATCATCATCTTTTTGATGGAACAATCTGGATAAATTCTGGAATTCTAAAATCAGATAAAATAATGGAATCACAAGATGAAAAGTTGCTTTCCTTTAAATTTTTATATAACACCAATTTAGATAACATTGCATTAAATACAAGACTAAAATTAAATTCTCAAATGCAAGCAGGTCTTTACTCTAACAAAATAAGCTTAGAAAAATCAAGTCAAAATAAAAAAAATAAAATAACAATTGACTTTATATCAATGTACAGAGTTGATAATAGATATTTAGATCATAATTTAAATCATCTAAATAGAGTTTCAAATAATTTAAATATGATGAATAATAGGATTGACATCAAGCTTGATCACAGATATGAATATATTAAAGGAAGTGGGAAAATTAATATAAATATACAGTCATCATCTTTAGCAAGCGATTATAGCTACAATAAGGTTTCTCTTACAGCAGTCAACAGAGCAAAGTTTGAAAAATTAAAAATCAATACTCGTTTTTTCATGCAATATGGAGCAGGAAATAATTGGGCTACAGAAAGTAAGTTGATGTTAGCAGGAGCTAATTACGAACAAATGATGCAATCTAAGTTTACAAGGTCTGATGGAGTTATTCCATCTTCAATACGTGAATACAATTATTCATTAAATAATTTTCATTCAGGTGGAGGATTAAACTTAAGAGGATATAGTGGATATTTAGCTCCTGAATTTAACGAAGATGGAACTATTAAATCGTTTGAATATATAGGCACAAGCGGGATATCATTTAATACAGAAATAGATTTTACAAACTATATGCCTTATTACATTAGAAGAAAACCGGTTACTAGTTACATCTTTGCAGATGCAGGGATTATAACTTCTAATACATTAAACAGAAATAATTTTCTAAATAATTACTCTGGCATAAGAGCAGATGCTGGAATAGGTTTTACATATACTTTAAATAATTTTGGACCACTAGAAACAATAAATCCATTAGTTATTAGACTTGACTTTCCTTTATTTTTAAATCGACCTCCTTCAACTGACAATAACTTTATAAAATTCAGGTGGCTACTAGCAATTAATAGAGCATTCTAATGAAAAAGATTTTAGTGACTGGAGGAGCTGGATATATAGACCTCTTAAGTCAGAATATATTTGGCAAATAAATAAGAAAAATGAGAAAGAAAATTAATTTCATTGGTATTGGAGTTCAAAAAGCAGGAACCAGCTGGCTGGCAAAATGTTTAAATGAACATCCAGAGATATACATACATCCCAAAAAAGAAGTTCATTATTTTAATAAAAAATCGTTTTATCTCAATAATTTACACTATCAATACTCATTTAAACACAATAATGAAAAGATTATTGGAGAAATTACTCCTGCATATATACTTGAAGAAAATGTGGCAAAAAGAATTTTTAAATATAATCCACACGTTAAATTAATTGTCATTTTACGAGACCCGACAAACAGATGTATTTCTCAATATAAAATGGAAATGAGTAGAGGGAGCATAGAACAAAATAGTGGATTATGGGATGCTTTTTCAAGAAATTTACCTAAGTATGGACCAATGAAAGAAAGAGGCCTATATAAAAAACAACTAGAAAGATATTATAAATACTTTAAAAAAGAACAAATTCTTATATTGGACTATAAACAAATAAAAGAAAATCCAAAAAAACTTCTAAAAACATGCTTTAATTTTTTAGAAGTTGATGAAAAGTTTGTGCCAACTAACATTCAAAAAAACATAAAGCATGATAAAGATATAAGAAAAAATATAGTAATTAGTGAGGAGGACATTCAAAAAGTAGAAGATTTTTATAAAAATTAAATCTTTGTTTTATCTATACTTTCTTGAGGATAAACAAAATTAAATTTCGGACCTTCTAACATTTTACTTGTGTAGTCTAATTCTAAAAAATTACATATTTCTTTTAATCTATCTTCTGTGTTTTCTAAAAGATCTTTAAATGTTAAAGAAAAAGTTTTTTCTTTTTTTAATTTATTTATGATTTTCATTCCAGAATCAAATTCCTTTTCTGCCTGACTTTTAGTTTGTCCTGCTCTTTTCATCATACTAGAAATAGAAGACGATTTATCCCTTTCAATAGTAATAAAATAAGCTCCTTGACTTTTATAATCTTCAATTGACATAACAGAAGTAGGAAAGGGTCTAATCAAATGATGTTTATTATGTTTTTTAAAATCTAAGTTTGCTATTCGATTAATTAAATGTCCAAATTTACTTGACCTACTTGAATATCTAATTTGCCTGTAGGCCAATAGTTTATTACCGTTCCATTTTTTGCCTATTAACTTTAAAGAATCCTTTGTAACAGATTCAAATAACATATTTATTTCAGGGTGTCTACCAAGCATACTTGCTAATAATGTAGTACCTGTCCTTTGCAAACCAACAACAACAAATAATTTCATAATCTAACCGAAAACTTTAAAATACTTTTTTACAATTTTTGATCCTACGAATGTAGTAATAAGATACAACATGGTCTTAAAATCTCGAGATGATTTTAAAAAATATTTTCTTGATTTTTTCATATCTCCCATTAAATAATAATACCGAGCCATAGAGCCATTAATTTTCATTTTAGAAATAGAAACTTCTTTTGGATACAAATGCTCATACTCTAAAATTGAATGTAATGAATAACTATAATCATTTATTCTATATCTTTCATTTAAAGATAAATTATCATTTTTAACTTTTCGTATATATAAAGCATCACAGAATTCTACAGATTTTTGATTATGAAACAACTTAAGAACCCAATCAAAATCTACCATTCCATATTTTTCTTCAAATAAGAGGTTTTTAAATGATTTATCAAATAAAAGACTACCTAAATAAGTTTCCTGACCATTATAGCTTTTAGATAATTTACTTAAAAAAGTTTGATTTTTAGAATAAGTTATATACGTAGTCCCTTTACATGACTTATTTACTCTTTTTATTTTTTTTGAAGTCGCATGTTCAAATAAAAAATATCCAGAACTTACTATAGAGGCTAAATGTGTAACAGATAATAATTTTTGTAGTTTATCCGGCAGCCAGATATCATCATGATCAGCAATACATATATAATCTCCAGTAGATTTTTTTAACGCTAAATTTCGCCCTTTATTTGGCCCACCACTATTTTTATTAGTTGAGTAAAATTTGATGTTATTTTCTTTTAGTATGTTTCTAGTAGCATCTGAAGAGCAGTCATCAACAACTAATAATTCAAGTTGAAATAATGTATTAACTCCTTCTTGATTTTTGATAGAATCTAAAACATCCTGCAATTGATTCTCGCAATTAAACGTTGTTAATATAACACTAATCCTTTTCATTTAATATTACTTTAATAATTGTCGATATTATTTTTCTTATTAATAAATTTATTAATTAATTCATTTATAAATGAGGTAATATCTGGTGATAATTTTAAAAAGAATAAAAGAGGTATAAATAAACCAAGAGTTATACATGATTTAATAAAAATATTAAAAAATGGTAATTCTGAAAAAAATATGAAATCAAAAATATAAATAAGGAAAAAATAAAATAATATGAACGTAACCACAGTATGAATAGTTTTGACACTAAAAGGATGAATGTTTAATTTATATTTTACAACAATCAATCTAGTTAAGTTAAACAAGAAAATAGAAATAGCTGTAGCCATCGCAGCACCATCAATACCAAATCTTGGTATAAGTAATAAATTTGCTATTACAGTTACAATAGCCAACAAAACACTAGTATACAAATCAAATCTGTAATATTTAGTATTAGTAATAATAGCTCCATTTACTCCAGTAGAAATATTAAATAATTGCGCTAAACCGATATAGAAAACCACCCATTTTCCTGAGCTAAATTTTTTTGGCAATAAATCAAAAACATGATCAATATTAACCCAAATACAAAGAAAAAACACCCCTCCTATTAATAACTGATTAATAGATGATTTAGAATAAATAAGATGAATTTTTTTAATATCTTGATCTGCCCAAGCTTTAGCAATTAAAGGAATTGATATTGCATTTATTGATTTTGCTGGAACCATGATAGCATTTCCAATAAAAAAAGCAACTGTATAATAAGCAACTTGTTCTAAATCAAGTAAATTTTCTATCATTATCATATCAACTCTTGCAACTATAACAACAGCAGTACTACCTACTAAAACATAAATACCGAAAGTAATAAGCTCTTTTAGTTTTAAATTATTAAAAGAAAATTCAAATTGAAGTCTCTTAGAAAAAAATTGTATACTAAATAAAATAAGAAATTTCAAGATATAACCCAAAAGATATATTTTAAGAAAAGTAGAAAAATCTAAATAATCAAACCAATGAAGTAGAAGGACACTCATACTATAAATTTTTAAAAAAACTTCGTTTATAAATATAGGTGTAGCTGCACTTAAGAAAGACCTGGAAATAGAAGTTAGAACATCATAAAATCCGATAAAAAATACAAGTAATATTATGTAAAAAAAATTTTCTCTTAATAATGAATCAGTCCCCATTAACTGAAAAATATTTTCTTTAAAAGAAAAATATACTAAGGAGGTAAGTAAAAAACCCAATAAAGGAACTATTAAAGCGAAAAAATAAAGCTGTCCTTTCTGCTTAATTTCTGGAAAAAATTTCATTAAGGTTTTAGGAATACCCAAAGTAGTAAAAGTTGATAATACAAGAGAATACGCAAGGATAACTTGTAATAAACCAAGATGCTCCGGACTATCATTAAAAGTATTTGGATAAATTACAATAGTATTTAGAGCTCCAATTGCCATTCCTATATAGAAACTAATAGAGTTTTTTATACTTTGATTTCTTACAACTCCCATTTATAAATCATTTAAAATAATTGATAATCTTTTAGTTAAATTATATCTTGAGAATCTCTCATAGTCACTAACTCTAAATCTATCGCTATTATTATACAAATCAAGTATTTTATCTTTGATATTTTGTTCATCATAACAACAATAAGTACCAGAATTAGTTTGTTTAATTAATTTTTGTGTATCGCTATTATTTGGACCAAATGCCAAAATTGGTTTATTAGAAGCAAAATATTCAAATATCTTTCCTGGATAATTTCCTAATCCACTTTCTGAATTAAATAGAAGTAATAATAATAAAGATGATTGACTATATTGTTCTATTACATTTGAATGAGTTAAATATCCTAAATATTTTACTTTATCCTTTAAATTAGGAAAGGCTTTAATTTGATCCATTACGCCTTGATCTACATTTCCAGAAAAATGAAGTTCTAATTTAGATTTAAAATCTGGATTTTCATTACAAATAACATCAAGTTCTTTCCATAAATAAATTGGATTACGAAGATGATTTAATAAACCATAGTGACCTATAATAAATTTATCATTATTTTTTTTGTTTAAATTAAAATCTTCTGAATCAAAACCATTAGTAATAAGCTCAACTTTATTAGCTCCTAATTCTGTAAATTCTTTCGACCATCTTTCACTAACTGTTAATACTAAATCTGAATTATCCAATACTCTTTTTTCCAATTTTTGATGTCTTCTAAAGGCATATTTAGTTAAGTGAAATTCTTGCAATAAATCTAATTTACTCCATGGATCTCGAAAGTCAGAGATCCACTTAATATTAGGGATGTTTTTTTTAATTTCTAATCCTATTAAATGTATAGAATGTGGAGGGCCGGTAGTAATTATATACTCAATATCTTCTTTTTTTATTTTACTTAATAAAAATTTCACAGAAGATTTTATCCAAAAAACTTTAGGGTCAGGAATAAAAACATTTCCCCTAATCCAATTTAAAATATAATTTTTTATTGATTTTTTATTTGAGATAATTCCTGCACTTTGATCTTTATTTCCTTTACCAAAAACTTTATCTTTCAAAGAATAGGGCTCCCATATATTTTTTTTCCAGACAACTAATTCAGAGGGCATATTACTCAGCAATTTATCATCTTTGATTTCAAAATATGGATTTTTAGGGGTATAAATAATTGGTTTCCAGTTAAATTTCGGCAAATATTTTGCAAACTTTAACCATCTCTGAACTCCAGAACCTGCAGAAGGAGGCCAATAATATGAAATAATTAAAACCTTTTTCATTCTGACTTAATTTCCTTAAAGGAAACAAAAGCCAAAAGTAATAAAAGAATAATAGATGAAGCTAAAGCTATATTTTCACCATTTGAAAAAGAAGTTGGCTCAAATTTAAATTCAATTTTCTTTGTTCCAGCAGGAACTATCATTGCTCTCAAAATATAGTTCGCACGAAAATGAGGTACAATTTTGCCATCAATATATGCATTCCATCCTTTTTCATAATAAACTTCTGAAAAAACAGCTAGCTGATTAAAAACAGATGGTTTGTCAATGTTATAAATTAAATGATTAGGCTTATANTTTTTNATATCCAATTTTATTTTTGAATTTGGGTCATAATTAAAATCAGACTGATTAATACTAAATTTTTTATCAACAATTGCTGTNGTTAAAGGGTTAAATGTCTCAATTTCTTTAAATTCTTGATCAGCATTATTAATAATTGAAATTTTCTCTACAAACCTTGCATTACCCATTGGTTGGTATGGNATTTCATAATTGTNACATAAATTNAGATGTGGTAAATGATGGTNTAGATTTTATCCAACCACAATTTAACATTTGAAGAACATTAACTTGAGCCTTAGTTGGCCAAAGAAATTCTTTAGGTTTCATACTCCCATCTTTTTTAGGAACCATAATAATAGTATCCTTAAATGATTTTATAATGGGTTGTCTNCTAAGATAATTTTCATAAATCTCCTGATATCTTTTTATTTTAGCTGCACTATAACCCCCAATCGAGTGATGAAAATAAGAAGCCATTGCACTGGAAAATGGAGAATCAGTAAAATCATATACTCTTTCTCTATTTTTATTATTTTCAATAATTTTTAAATCCTCATTATCTTTAACAACATTNTATGTAAACTCATCAACAAAAGAATCTTTATTTAAATATCTCTTATTTATTGACCACATATCTAATATAACTAAAGTACCTANTAGTAAGATTACATANTTTTTTGTTATGATATTTTTTACATACATATATAAAAATGNAGCAGCAAATAAAATAAACATAAAAGATCTCCATGCATCAGACTGTAAAACATCTTGCCTAGANGAAATAGCATTTGATAAATCAGAAATNTTTTGCCCACGTAACAAATTATCTTTTTCAGTTGGAGAAATNAAATCTAAAAAATAAGATGGTACCAAAGCAAATAACAACGTAATACCCCCAATAATGTAGAATGAGTTCTTTAATTTTTTTTCTTTTAAAAGCTTATTATCATCTTTTATAAATTTATTAAGAGCCATAACCGCAAATAATGCAATTGAAAATTGCGCAATAATCATAATCATAGTCACTGCTCTAAATTTGTCATACATNGGGAAATAATNAACAAAAAACTCTGTAAACCAATTTAAATGACGTCCCCATCCAAGCATTACTGTAATTACAATAGATGCTATAATCCAATATTTATGATAAGATTTAAGATAGATAAATCCTAAAAAAAACANAAAGAATATTATTGCNCCAACATAAGTTGGATAAGCAGGACCCCAGTATTCAACTTTTTGATNATTATCTTTTTTATATTTTATTTCTCCCCAGTAATTACCNTCTTTCATAGCTCCTCCTTTAAAATCTGGTATAAGAAAAGTCATAGTTTCATCAATTCCATAGCTATATTGAGTTATGTAATCATAATCCATTCCTATATCCTTTTCCTCTCCATATTTAGGNGTAAGTTCAGATGGTCCTCTTTGACTTACTTCACTATANTCCATAGTAGTAGAGAAAACAGTGTAATTTGTTCCAAGAGCAAGAACAGCNGCTAATAGTAAAGCAAAAGACCTCTTAAAAAAATTCNGGATTGTTTTATTTCTTATTTCCTTGACAAGTTGTGTAACACCTATCATTNANAGTAANATTGCTGTATAATAAGTTATTTGNTAATGATTTGAATACAATTGTAANGCAACAAATAAAGATGTNCNAACAGCNCCTAAAAACCATCTTTTACTTTTATATGTNTATAATACAGATGCAATAATCAAAGGNAAATAACCAATAGCAAGTGCTTTAGAGGTATGTCCTGCTTCAATAATAATAAAAAAATACGATGAAAAAGCATAGCCAATNGCTCCAANAATAGCTATTCTATAGTCAATTTTAAGAGTTAACAATAATATATAAAAACCGATCAAATAGAGAAAAACCATATCCATAGGTCTTGGTAATCCAAGCTTAATAAACTTATCAATATACTTTACCAAATTGGTCTTAGATTGCATTCCNGTTTGATAGGTAGGCATTCCAGAAAAACTTGTNCCAGTCCAAAGAGTCTGTTCTCCATTATTTNTGTTTTTAAAATCTTTAGATTCTTTACTCATTCCTTTATATTGTATTATGTCAGGCATCTTGAGAACTTTACCAGACATTACAGGAGAAAAATAAATTGCAGATANCATTATAAAAATAGCTACTGCTATTACATGAGGGATAATTTTTTTANNGTCAAGGTTATATTCTTTTTTCATACAATTTTATTTAATCNTCTATTTCTTCAAAATCAACATACTCAGCTTCAATATCTTTAGATTTACTTTTTTTATTTCTTTGTTTTTCTATTGAAACTTCTCCTTCTTTTTTTGAATTATTAGCATTGTTATTAAAATGTTGANGAAACTGTTGATGAAACCTGTTTTGCATTTTATTAGCAAAATGACGTAATAACAAAGGAGNTAGTAATCTTCCTAAAAACTTCAATAAATAAAGAATTAAAAAAAACCAAAGAAGAAAATTTAAAATCCCTGTCATTTTATCTACTCAAATATAAATTTCTTTCAGAGTAAACTTTTGTAAAATAATCATCTTGCAAATCATCTATAAAATAGATAGATTCTCCAGTAGATTTCATTTCNGGNCCAAGTTCCTTATTGACATTAGGAAATTTATTAAAAGAAAATACTGGAACTTTAATTGCATANCCCTTCTTAGTTGGTGAAAAATTAAAATCTGTAACTTTATTTTNTCCAAGCATTACTTTAGCGGCATAGTTAACATAGGGCTCATCATAAGCCTTTGCAATAAAAGGAACNGTTCTTGAAGCTCTTGGATTAGCTTCAATAACATATACAGTTTCATCTTTTATAGCAAATTGAATATTAATTAGTCCAACAGTTTCTAAAGCAACNGCAATCTTATTTGTTATATCTATCATTTGCTGACGAACATTTTCACTTAAATCAAATGTTGGCAANACAGCAAAAGAATCNCCAGAGTGAATACCGCAAGGTTCAATATGTTCCATCATACCTATTATGTAAACATTTTTTCCATCACATATAGCATCAGCTTCAGCCTCAATGGCTTTATCTANATAATGATCNAAAAGAACATGATTTCCAGGCATATCTTTCAATAAATTAACAATATGATGTTCTAATTCCTCCTCATTTATAACAATTTTCATTCCTTGACCTCCAAGAACATATGAAGGTCTGACTAATATTGGAAATTTTAAGGTTTTAGAAATCTCCACTGCTTCTTCTGCAGTTTCAGCAACAGCAAATTCAGGATATGGAATATTATTTTCTTTTAATAATTCTGAAAATCTACCTCTATCTTCAGCAATATCTAAAGCTTGATAAGAAGTTCCCATAATTTTAATACCATAGCGCTCTAATTTCTCTGCTAATTTTANTGCAGTTTGNCCNCCTAATTGAACAATAACACCAACAGGTTTTTCATATAAAATTATATCATAAATATGTTCCCAAAANACTGGTTCAAAATATAATTTNTCAGCTGTATCAAAATCTGTTGAAACAGTTTCTGGATTACAATTAATCATTATAGTTTCATACCCACATTCCTTTGATGCTAAAACACCATGTACACAAGAGTAATCAAACTCTATACCCTGCCCTATCCTGTTTGGCCCAGATCCCAATACAATTATCTTTTCTTTTTTTGTTAATTCACTTTCGTTTTCAGCATAAGTTTTACCATCTAATTTCATTGGCATTTCAAATGTTGAATAATAATATGGTGTTTCNGCTTTAAACTCTGCAGCGCAAGTATCAACNAGTTTATAAACTCTCTTGATATTTTCCTTATTTCTTTTGTCGTATACAGTACTTTCTAAACAATTTAATAAATGAGCAATTTGTCTATCAGCATATCCTTTCATTTTAGCTTCTAATAAAATATCAACTGGAATAGAATCAATTGTATATTTTTCAATCTCTTTTTCCAATACTACTAATTCCTCAATTTGATGTAAAAACCAATAATCTATTCTTGTAATTTGATGTATTTTTTTTGTAGGGATTCCAATACGCATTGCATCATAAACTCTAAATATTCTATCACTGCTGGCATGTTTTAAATCATATAAAATTTTATCCTGATCAGTTTCGCCTTTTCCATCTGCTCCAAGCCCATTACGACCTATTTCTAATGATTGGCAAGCTTTTTGTAATGCCTCTTGAAAAGATCTACCAATACTCATGACCTCTCCAACTGACTTCATTTGTAACCCTAACTCAATGTCAGAACCCTTAAACTTATCAAAATTCCATCTTGGAATCTTAACAACAACATAGTCTAGTGTGGGTTCAAAACATGCTGATGTAGTTTTAGTAATTTGATTATTTAATTCATCCAAAGTATATCCAATTGCTAATTTNCTAGCTATCTTAGCAATAGGATANCCAGTAGCCTTAGAAGCGAGTGCTGATGACCTAGAAACTCTAGGATTAATCTCAATAGCNATTATATCTTCATTTTCGTCAGGACTAACAGCAAATTGGACATTNCATCCACCTGCAAAATCACCAATTGAGCGCATCATTTTAATTGCCATATCACGCATTTTTTGATAAGTAACATCAGAAAGAGTCATCGATGGAGCGATNGTAATAGAATCNCCTGTATGAATTCCCATAGGNTCTAGATTTTCTATATTACATATAATAATAACATTATCATTTGNATCTCTTAAAAGCTCCAACTCATATTCTTTCCAACCAAGTACAGCTTTNTCGATAAGTACCTCGTGAATAGGTGACGCATGTAATCCTTTAGATAATAAATTCTCAAATTCATCATTTGTATGNACAAAAGAAGCACCACTACCACCTAATGTAAATGATGGTCTAATTACTAAAGGAAAACCCAATTCTTGAGCAATTGCTTTTCCTTCTAAAAATGAAGTAGCAATTTTTGCTGGTGCAACTGGTATATCTATATCATTCATTAATTTACGAAAACGCTCCCTGTCTTCTGTAATATGAATAGCATCAATATCTACACCAATTATATCAACATTATATTTCTCCCATATTCCTTTTTCATCTACTTCAATACATAAGTTTAAAGCAGTTTGTCCTCCCATAGTAGGCAAAACAGCATCAATNTCACGTTCTTTTAGAATTTCAATTATTGAATCAGGTGTTAAAGGTTTTAAGTATATATGGTCAGCAACAACATTATCAGTCATAATAGTTGCAGGATTTGAATTAATAAGAGAAACTTCAATCCCTTCCTCTCGTAAAGATCTAGCAGCTTGCGATCCAGAATAATCAAATTCACATGCCTGACCTATTACAATAGGACCACTTCCTATGATTAAAACAGATTTTAAAGAATTATCTTTTGGCATTTTATNTTATATTATATGTTCCNTTTTTTGCGAATTTAAAAATTTTACTTTTCTTATTTTTAAAACTTATTAATATATATTAACAATAGAAAAAAAATAAAATATAAAAAAAAAGTGTCACTTTCGTAACACCTAAATTTATAACTTTTAAANAAATATTCATACTACTTATGACCTATCTCATCTGAAACAGTTAAGCGNCTTCTTCCCTTTGATCTTCTTCTTGCTAGCACTTTTTGTCCATCAGAAGAAGACATCCNATCACGAAAACCATGCTTATTTTTTCTTTTTCTGTTAGATGGTTGAAAAGTTCTTTTAGGCATAACNTAAAATTTTACAATTTTTTGGTGTGCAAATATAATAGTTTTCTTTATTTAAACAAGATATACATACCTGAATAAATAAAAAANTTTATTTAACATTATAATAATTATTTTTTAATCTAAATTCAGCATACTCAGGTTTTAAAAATAACACATTCCAATAACCTTTATAATAAATTTCAAGAGGTAAGTGCTTGTTATTTATATAATCCATTTCAACAACAATATTCATATCTAATTTTAAAGGTAAACTATTATATATAAATTTATATTCTCTGTAAATTACATTAAAATTTTGTTTNTCAAAATAAGATGTAATATTTCGAACGATTGTTTTATCAATACTTGTTCTAGATAAATTATCTTTAACTTTTATCGTGAATGTATAACAATCTCTATTATTGTATATAGTTTCTCCAATTATATAATCATAATATTTTTGCATATCAGTATCAAAAATTGCTAATTTTTTTGACAAACCANCATTAGATCTTTCAATATTATCGGTNCCTATAGAAAAACCAATTGTTTTCGCATCACGCATATTTTGACTTTCTTGTTTGTTTCTTGAACCAGAAATAATTAAATCTACACTAATTGAATCCTTAGGNAAAAAAACTTCATCNAAAGCTTCTGGAGTATAATACTTATAATCACCATTTCTTTTTAACATTTTTCCAAGAGTAATTATTGTATCGTAAGTTATCCANGCTTTCTTACCATTAGAATGATGCGTACCTTTCTTATTAATTGAACCTATGATTNTCCCANTNCTATTATTAATTAAAAGCTCACTNTCAAAATAATGACTATAATATCGTAAATGTTTAAAACCCATATAAAACGTTGTATCTGTTTTAACATATTCTATAAAGTCATCAACAGAAAATCCATTATTTTCTTCAGAAATAACAATATCATCAAGNAGTATAACTTGTATTAAAGTGTCTTGTGATTTTACTTCAAAAACAAAAAACAAAAAAAATACTAAATATTTCACAAAACAAAAATAAAAAAAGCTGACACATTAGTGTCAGCTTATAAAATTGCAATTACACATAAGCCGGATTCTGTTCTAAAATTTAGTGCCATCATTTATCTAGAATAATAATTACTTATTATTTCAAGCTACCTACCCCTCAAGAAAAAGCGAGCCACTTTTAATTCCTGATATATTTGGTATTGCACCNCATAGAGTTTACCTGATTTCACTACAGCCAAACTGTACTTGCTTTCTGTTGCACTAGTCCATACTTTACAGTAGATGGGTGTTACCCACTATGCTGCTCTTTGGTGTCCGGACTTTCCTCTTTTTTCAAAGCGATAGCATCAGTAATTGCACCACAAAAATATATAATTGATTTAATTATTGCATCTGACAGAGTCATTATTTAATTATGTTTGCAATTATGAAATTTACTGTAGTTAAAAAAGATAATAAATCAAAAGCCAGATTGGGAAAATTAAAGACTGATCATGGAGAAATTAGTACCCCAATATTTATGCCAGTTGGAACAGCAGGAACAGTAAAAGGAGTACATCAGCATGAACTAATAAATGATACAGAAGCAAAAATCATTTTAGGAAATACATACCATCTTTATCTAAGACCTGGAGTTGATACTATACAAAAGGCGGGAGGATTACATAAATTTATTAACTGGAATAAACCACTTTTAACAGATAGTGGTGGATATCAAGTTTACTCTTTGTCATCTAAAAGAAAGATTGAAGAAAAAGGTGTGAAATTTCAATCCCATATAGATGGAAGCTATCACTTTTTCACGCCTGAATATGCTATAGACATTCAAAGAATAATTGGTGCTGATATCATTATGGCTTTTGATGAATGTACACCATACCCTTGTGATTTTAAATATGCAAAAAAATCTATGGAATTAACTCACAGATGGTTAAAAAGATGCTGTGACAGATTTGATAGAACAGAAGGTAAATATAATTTTAAACAAACTCTTTTTCCTATTGTTCAAGGAAGTGTATACAAAGATTTACGAAAAAAATCAGCAGAAGAAATAGCAAAATTTGAAAGAGAAGGCAATGCAATAGGGGGTCTTTCAGTAGGAGAACCACATGATTTAATGTATGAAATGACAGAAGTAGTTTGTTCAATACTACCTTTAGATAAACCAAGGTATTTGATGGGAGTTGGAACTCCCGTGAATTTACTAGAAAATATAGCATTAGGTATAGATATGTTTGACTGTGTGATGCCAACAAGAAATGCAAGAAATGGAATGTTATTTACATCTGAAGGTACAATAAATTTAAAAAATAAAAAATGGAAAGATGATTTTACAACATTAGATGAAAATGGAACATCTTATGTAGACAGTTCATACTCAAAAGCGTATGTTCACCATTTATTTAAAAGTAATGAGATTTTAGGTAAACAAATCGCAAGCCTACATAACATAAAATTTTATCTTTGGTTAATGCAGGAAACAAAAAAGCATATAAAAAATGGGACATTTACAAATTGGAAAAACATGATGGTAAAAAAACTTAATGTAAGACTATAATGAAGAAGCTTGACTCTTATATATTTAAAAAATTTTTCACAACATTTTTTTTTAGTATTAGTCTTATATTAATTATTGCAATAATCTTTGATATTTCAGAAAAGATAGATGATTTTCTTGAACATAAAATTTCAAAAAAAGAAATAATAAATTATTACTTAGATTTTATACCATATTTTGGCAATTTATTCAGTCATCTATTTATATTTATTTCTGTTATTTTCTTTACATCTAGAATGGCAAATAACTCAGAAATTATAGCAATACTTAATAGCGGGATAAGTTTTAAAAGATTTTTAATGCCCTTTGTTGCGACTTCATTAATTCTTGCCTTTATATCTTTCATATTAGGTAATTTTATAATCCCACCATCAAATAATGAGCGTATTGATTTTGAAAACAAATATTTAACGAAAAAAAAACCTTCCAGAACAAAAAATATTCATTTGCAAATTTTACCGGAACAATATATATATATGCAGAGTTTTAATAAAAAAAGAAAAATCGGTTATAAATTTACATTAGAAAAATTTAAAAATGGTAAACTAATATCAAAATTAAAATCTGACTATATTAAATTTGATACAATAAATCAATATTGGGAAATCAACAATTATAAATTAAGAGAATTTAAACAAGATAATGAATTAATAAAGCAAGGAAAGAAATTAAATATATCATTAAATCTTCATCCGGATGAACTTGATAATTCTACAAATCTTGTTGAAACAATGAATTATTTTGAGCTTAATAAATTTATAAAAAATGAAAAAATGAAAGGAAGTGAAAATATTACATTTTATGAAATTGAAAAACATAAGCGTATAGCATTTCCTTTTGCATCTATAATTTTAACTATAATTGGTGTATGTATTTCAAATAAAAAAACTAAGGGTAAAATTGGTTTTCATTTGGGCATTGGAATTTTAATTTCATTTACTTACATTATGTTAATGCAGGTTAGCACAACTTTTTCTATCAATAGTAATATAATGCCTTATTTAGCTGTGTGGATCCCAAACATAATTTTCAGTATTGTAGCATGTATTTTAGTATATAAAACAGCCAAATAGAATGTATTAAATTATCTTGTTAATTTTCTATACTTTATTCTCTTCGGTGAGATATCACCAAGTCTTTTCCTACGATTTTCTTGGTAATCAGAATAACTTCCTTCATAAAAAATTACATTACTATCACCTTCAAAAGCTAAAATATGAGTACATATTCTGTCTAAAAACCATCTGTCATGTGATATTACTACAGCACAGCCAGCAAAATTCACTAAACCTTCTTCAAGAGCTCTTAATGTATTCACATCTAAATCATTTGTTGGCTCATCTAATAATAAAACATTTGCTTGTTTACGTAATGTCATTGCAAGGTGTAATCTATTTCGTTCACCTCCAGACAACACTCCTATTTTTTTATTTTGATCAGACCCATTAAAATTAAACCTAGCTACATAAGCTCGAGAATTCACATACTTTTCTCCAATCTTTATTTGTTCCTCTCCACCTGATAACTGTTCCCAAATTGTTTTATTTAAATCAATTTCTGCATGTTGTTGATCAACATATCCAATACGAACAGTTTCCCCAATTTTAAACTCACCATTATCCGGAACTTCTTGTTTCATTATCATTCTAAATAATGTTGTCTTACCAGCACCATTAGGGCCAATAACACCTACTATTCCAGCAGGAGGCAATCTAAACTCTAAATTTTCGAACAATAATTTTTCCCCATATGATTTAGAAACACAATTTGAATCGATAACATTATTTCCTAAACGAGGTCCAGGAGGGATATATAACTCTATTTTCTCTTCTGTTTTTTTCCCTTCTTGTTTTAGTAAGTTTTCATAATTATTTAATCTAGATTTAGATTTTGTTCTTCTAGCCTTGGGAGACATTCTTACCCAATCAAGTTCTTGTTGAAGAGTTTTTCTTCTTTTACTTTCTGTTTTTTCCTCTTGTTCTAATCTTTTTGTTTTCTGCTCAAGCCATGAAGAATAATTACCTCTCCAAGGGATTCCTTCTCCTCTATCAAGTTCAAGAATCCATTCAGCAACATTATCTAAGAAATATCTATCATGTGTAATTGCAATAATAGTTCCTTTATAATTTGCAAGATGTTGCTCTAACCAAAGTACAGATTCTGTATCTAAATGATTTGTTGGCTCATCTAACAATAAAATCTGAGGATCCTGTAATAATAATCTACACAAAGCGACTCTTCTCTTTTCACCTCCAGACAATACAGAAATTGGAGTTTCAGGTGGAGGACAACGCAATGCATCCATAGCTATTTGTAGCTTTGTATCAATATCCCAAGCACCTATTGCATCAATTTTATCTTGCAGCAAAGACTGCTTACTCATTAGCTGCTCCATTTTTTTAGAATCCTCATAATTTTCAGGCAAACTAAATAAATCATTTATTTTATTATATTCATCCAAAATATTAATAGCCTCACTCATACCTTCCTTAACAATATCTATTACTGTTTTATTATCATCTAATTTTGGATCTTGTTCTAAATATCCAATACTAAATCCCTCAGAAAAAGTTATTTCACCAGAAAAAGATTTTTCAATTCCCGCTATTATTTTTAAAAGGGTAGATTTTCCAGACCCATTTAAACCAATTATTCCAATTTTTGCACCATAAAAAAAAGATAAATAAATATCTTTTAAAACTTGTTTATTATTATTTTCAAATGATTTAGAAACTCCAATCATTGAAAAAATTATTTTTTTATCATCTGACATATTAAATAAATTTTATACTAAATTAAATAAATCTCCTTGACTAATATTTCTATGCTTCAATCTTTTTTCAACTAAAGCTTTAACCTCAAAATTTTTTAATCCATACTTTGGGTAAATTAGCATATTAGCAGGAGATTCACTAAAAAATCTTTCTATAATAATATTAGGTTTCAATAATGCAATAAAATCAACTACTAAATCAATATAATCATCTAAACTCAAAAAACTAAACATCTCTGGTGTATTTTTAAATTGATAAGCCATCATTGTATGCTTAACAATTTGTAGATGATGAATCTTAAGTGTATCAATAGGCAGTTTAGAAATATTACGAGCATGTTGCAACATATCCTCTCTACTCTCACCTGGTAACCCAAGTATTAAATGACCTCCTAAATGTAATCCTCTGTTAGATGCTCTTGAAAATGCATCAATAGCATCCTCATGAGTTTGACATCTGTTTATCTCCTCAAGTGTTTCATTCTTTGTTGATTCTAAACCAAACTCTAACTTTATAAAATAGCCTTCTTTAACTAAATTTTGTAAAAAATCTAGAACTTTATCATCAATACAATCTGGACGAGTTCCAATAACTAAACCTATAATATCATTGTGCGATAATGCTTCCCTATACATTTTCTTAAGTTCTTCAAGAGGAGCATATGTATTAGTGAAAGCTTGAAAATATGCTAGATATTTTTGCGAATTATATTTTTTAGAAAAAAATGCAATCCCTTCATTAATTTGTGATAATATAGATTTAATAGGCTTACAATAATCAGGATTAAAAGTATTATTATTACAGTATGTACAACCTCCAACTCCTTTAGCCCCATCTTTATTAGGGCAAGTAAAACCAGCATTTATAGAGACTTTCTGGACTCTACAACCAAATTTATTTCTAATAAATGAAGTAAAATCTCTATATCGTTTTTTTGTTTCCATATTTACAAAAAATTATTTTAAAATAATATTAAAAAATAATTATTTGAGAGATTCCTTTCTTTGTTGAAGAACATCATTTAGTTTTTTAATTTTATCACTAACTGTATGCTCAAAACACCACGGGAAAATACCATGAATAAATGCTTGAATTGACATAACAGTTAATTTGTATCCAAAATTAAAAGCCTTAAATAAATGTTGTAAATAAGTTTCTCCAACTGAATTAGGATGATTATTAAAAATGTTTTTCATATTACAAAACTTCATTTAGATTAAACGTATCACTAAGCACTACCTTACCTTCAATGTTTTTAACGCGACAGCATTCATTATAATTATCATGTTGCAAAAAAATAATATAATCATTCTCAGCTGCCTTATTTAAAAAGATTTCTTTTTCAGATAAGGTTAATAATGGTCTAGTATCATAACCCATCACATAAGGCAATGGAATATGACCTGTACTTGGCAGTAAATCAGCAGCAAAAACAATAGTCTTGTCCTTATATGCTATATGCGGTATCATTTGATTATCAGTATGACCATTTACAAATAAAATATCAAAATTATTAAAAACATTTTTTTCACTATTAACAAATTTTAATTGGCCTGATTGCTGAATAGGTAAAATATTTTCTTTTAAAAATGAGGCCTTTTCCCTGTTATTTGGGGATATTGCCCACTTCCAATGATTTTTATTAGACCAATAATTTGCATTTTTAAATGTCATTTCAAATCTGGTTCTATCTTTATTCCATTTAACACTTCCTCCACAGTGATCAAAATGAAGATGCGTCAAAAACACATCTGTTACATCATCGGCATGAAAACCATGCTTTGCTAAAGATGAATGTAAATTAACATCTCCGTGCAAGTAATAATGTTTTAAAAAATTTTGGTCTTGTTTATCACCAATACCATTATCAATTAATATAAGTTTATCACCATCTTCAATTAATAATGATCGCATAGCCCATGGACACAAATTATTTGAATCAGAAGGGTTTGTTTTACTCCATAAAACTTTAGGAACAACACCAAACATTGCACCTCCGTCAAGTTTAAAATATCCAGTATCTATTGTGTACAATTGCATGTTAGTAATTTTTCAATTACCAAAAATAACAATTGATATTAATCTTTACCTTTAAAATAAGATAAAATAAAGAAATGAGAATACATTTAATTGCTATTGGAGGAAGTGCTATGCATAACCTTGCAATAGCACTTCATAAAAAAGGATATGATATAACTGGCAGTGATGATGCTATTTTCAACCCAAGTAAAGACAGATTAGCTAAATATAATCTGCTGCCAAAAAAGGGATGGTTTAAAGAAAATATTACTAATGATATTGATTTAATTATATTGGGAATGCATGCTAAAGAAGAAAATCCAGAACTTATAAGAGCTAAAAAAATAGGTTTAAAAATTTATTCATATCCAGAATATCTTTATGAGCAAAGTAAAGACAAAAAAAGAATTGTTATTGGAGGAAGCCATGGAAAAACTACAATTACTGCAATGGTATTACATGTATTAAAAAAATTAAAGATAAATTGTGATTTTATGATAGGAGCTCAAATTGAAGGGATTGATACAATGGTTAAATTATCAAATGATTCTTCAATAATGCTACTAGAAGGTGATGAATATTTAAGTTCAGCAATCGATAAAAGACCAAAATTTCATTTATATCATCCCGATATAGCAGTTATTACTGGAATAGCTTGGGATCATATAAATGTATTTCCAACATTTGAAATATACAAAGATCAGTTCAGGGTATTTAGTAAAATGGTAAAAGGAAGTTTAATATTCTTTGAAGAAGATGAAGAACTAAAAAAAATAATAATGGAAACAAGAAAAAATAAGAAATCCATACCATATTCAACTCCAAATTTTATAGTTAGAAGTAATCAAACAATCATAGAAGGAAAAAAATTAAAGATATTTGGGAAACATAATCTCCAAAATTTAGTTGCAGCTAAGCTAGTTTGTAATGAAATTGGAATAAATGATAATGTTTTTTTAAATAAAATTGCATCTTTTAAGGGAGCATCTAATAGACTAGAGCTTATTCAAAAACACAAAACATGTGCAATATATAAAGACTTTGCACATTCTCCATCAAAACTTAAAGCAACCATTGAAGCAATGAAAATACAATTTAAAAACAAAAATTTAACTGCTTGCATGGAACTTCATACGTTTAGTAGCCTAAACATTAATTTTTTAAATGAATATAAAGACTCGATGAATCTTGCCGATGAAGCAATAATATTTATAAATCCACAAGCTATTACTCATAAAAAGTTGAATCATATAAGTGATAAGATGATTCATAAAGGGTTTAATTCTGAAAAGATTACGGTTTTTTATGATTCAAAAAAACTAAAAGATTATCTAAGTACTAAAAAATGGGTAAATCATAATTTACTCATGATGAGCTCAGGTAACTTTGATAATTTAGATTTAAAAGATATTTTTAATAAAAAAAATGAAATTATTTAATTTAATATTATTAATTATTGTTTGTAAAATATCATTTTGCCAAAACACATATAAGTATATAGGAAGCTTAATATTAGAAAACAAGCAAATAATTAGTTATACATTAAACATAAAAGAAGAAAATGGAACAATTACTGGATTTTCTTTAACTAATATAGGTTTAAAAGACGAAACAAAAACAGAAATAGCTGGCTTATACTTCAAATCTGAAAAAGAATTTCAATTGAATGAAACAAAAATTATTTATACTAATTCTAAAATAGATTTAGAAAATTTTTGCTATGTAAACATGAATTTAAAAATTAAAGGGATAAATAAAAAACGTCTTGAAGGTAGTTTTACAGGTTATTTTATTAATGGTAAAGAATGTGCAAATGGAAAAGTTATTTTAATTGAAGAAGAAAAAGCAAAAAAAATATCAGAAAATATTTTAGAAAAAATTGAAAAGAATAAGCAAAAAGATAAAATTAAAAAAGAAAATATAGTTGAAATAAAAAAATTACAAAATCAAGATACTATAAAAATAGATGTGAATAGTGATGCTATAAAAATCAACGTTTGGGATGCTGACCAAGAAGATGGAGATAGAATTAATTTAATATTAAATAATATTACAATATTGAATAATTTTTTAACAAAAAAAATAAAAAAACAAATAGAATTAAAGCTTCTAAAAGGAAAAAATATTCTGAATTTATATGCAATTAATGAAGGAGAATCTCCGCCAAACACAAGTAAAATAGAACTTATAAATAACCAAATAGTCTATCCATTAATTATTCAGCTTAAAAAAAATGATGCTGTAACTATTGAGTTAATAAATAATACTTATTAATTTTTACTCTGTAAATATTAAAACAAAAAAAACATTACAAATTTCTATATTTAAAAAGACTGATAAAAAAACCCCAACTAACAGTTGAGGTTAAAGTGTGAACTTGGAGGGATTCGAACCCCCAACCTCTAGAGCCGTAATCTAGTGCACTATCCAGTTATGCTACAAGTCCATAATTTTAGTTAAAAAATCACATAATTAAAAGCTTAAAAAATCTCAACATGAAGACCGTACAATAATAAATCATCTCGTAAATCTATTAAATCCTGTTTCTTTCCAGAGGCAATCTCACAAGCTCCATTATAATGAGTAATTAATACACATTGTTCAGCTTGTAAATTGTCATGTTCACAAATTGATACAAGACAGTTAATGACATGGTCGAAAGAATTATGTTTATCATTTATTAAATATAATGCTTTATCAGTATCACTTTTAGAGGGTGCTGTTGAGTATGAGTCAAAAAATTCTTTCATTTACAATATTATTTTGGACCAAATTTAACTTTTGTTTCTTCCTTACGTATTAATCTTAATATATTTTTTCTGTGAGTTATTAACGACAAAAAAGGTACAAATATTGCAAATAACTTCTCTGCATTAATACTACTTTCATATATAAATAAAATAAAAATAGAATAAAAAATAGTTGCAATAATAGAAGATAAAGAAACATATTTTGAAGAAAATAGAATTAATGTAAATATAATACAAGAATAAAGGGCAGCGGTTAAATTAAGAGCAATCAAAACGCCTAAAATCGTAGCAATTCCTTTTCCTCCATTAAAATTGATATATATAGGAAAAATATGACCCAAAATAGCTGTTATACCTAATAGCAATTGAAATTCAAAAATAAGTTCAGGATTATGAATTTCTAAAAAAACATCACTTTCAAAAAGATGAATAAAATTAACAACTATCCACCCTTTAAAGATATCTATAATTAATACTATTAAACCAGGGATTTTTCCTAAAATTCGAAATGTATTGGTAGCGCCTACATTTCCACTACCAAATTTACGAATATCAATATTATAAAAAAATTTACCTAAGAGATATGAGCTAGGAAATGCACCAGTCAAATATGAAAGTAGTAATAATAATACAAAGTCTAAATTAAGCATCTAAAAATTTAATATGTTTTTTTTATTTGCCTTCTTACTTTATTTACAAATTCTTCACTAACAAGGTTATAAATATACGCAGATGTACTCTCTCCTATCTCTAGTGATTTCCTGTCATTAGGTATATTTTGTATTACTTCTGTAAAATCTGTATTTGTTGACCAAACATTCATTCTTCCATTTTTATATTGGAAAAAATAAATATCACCAAATTCAGTTTCTAAATAAATGGTTAAAACATCAGAATTCATTCCTTTTTCTAATATTATATATCCATCTAAAATTGAGAATATAGATTTATCTAAAATACTATGCACCCAAACAGAACCCTTAGAAACATAAGCTTTATTTAAATTATCCCACTTAAATCTAACATTAGAAAAAATCATTGAATGATTTAATTCATCTGGAAACTTACTATATTCATCTGACATTTCTAAATCTAAAATAATGTCATCATATTTTCCAACACCTACTATTCTAGCTAAACTTTTCGAAAATTCATCACTATATTCAAATAATTCATCTCCAGGTGCTGTTATTAGATCTTCATACATAACATCAAAAGCTTCTTTAGAAAAATAAAAGTCAAGCATTAAAAAATCATTGTCAATAATTATTTTTTTATTCAGCAGATTATGAGAAGAGCTACCTATAGAGTTAATTTTTACTTGTCCTAAATTAAGATTTAAATTTATTTTCCCTTCTCCCTTTGCAATACAATTTTCATCATTTAATCTATATAAATTAGATAGAGTATCTAGATCTGACACAACATAAGATGATAATTTATTGTCATAATATAGTTTTTGATAAGCTGGTAAAATATCAACATCAAGGGTAACACTTTTCTTAGATGTTAAAAAGGTTGAATAAAAATCTGTAGAATCAAAACTCATTACAAGTGAAGTACTTAAAACAGAATTCTGATCATTATATAAATTATCTTCTAAAATAAATGAAATATCTTGTGGATTAATTTCGGATTTAAACTTCACCCATTCTTTTACTAACCCAATACATTCGTGCTTTAATTGAAAATATCCATCATGTTGCAAACTTTTATTGCTTCCAAATAATTCAACTTTCCCCTTAAAATTAAATTTATCACCTAAATGTAAAATATTTGGATCTGTAACATTACCCATACCATAAGTATTAGTATCAGCATTAACATTAATAGTATTAAAGAAAATTTGCTGGTTTTGATTTAAACCATCATTATATTCTAAATAAGCTGAAGCACTATAATTAATTGAGGATTTTATATCTACTATAGCATTTATAAATGAATGATATTTATTTACTGGGTTAACAATAATTTTAGCATTATTAAGCGTTTCTATTTTTGCTTGCTTTTTAATTGATAATTTGCCAGAATCTGGATAAATAAAAGCATCTGCAACTTCGATGTAATCTACACCATTTGCATTAATTATATAGTCTTCTAAATTATATGACGCAGTTTGTGCAATAAATCTTAAGGAATCCTGATCGGGATGAACAGAAATAAACTCAGATCCTTTACTCTCTTCAATTTCATCTCCTAATTGTAATAAAGCCTCATCCATATACCATTTAGATTGATCAATATATGAAATATATTGATTAGCAGGAAGCTCCATATATGATTGGGAACCATTAGAATAAAAAGAAGCTTCCCTCAATTTTAAGTCAATATCTGTTTTCAAATCATTAGCAATAAAAACATGCTGACCACTTTCCTCAAACAATTTTAAGCTTGCATTATCAGAGCCGAACCAATTAGCATTATAAGTAAATAAATCAGAATTAATTTTAGCATTATCTAATGTCATTAGTCCATTTCCTGTAACTCCAGTAGGACGCATTAATAAATCTCCATCTAATTCAACCTGTGATTGATATAAACTAAAATTATTTAATTTTTTGAAAACATATAATCTTTCTTGGTATGGCTCAAAATGAATATATGTCTCAGTATTTTCAACCTGTGGGAATTCAATACCCTCAGCAACTTCTTCAATTGAAAACAACTGAGTATGCAGATTCATGGAGTCAGGAAAGAAAATAATATCATTTGCTTGTGCTTTAGAAGTTAAAAATTCAAAATTACCATTACCTCTCAATCCATCATTACTAAGAAAAATGTCATTATAATACCTTCCTTTTCCATTATAAATAACAAACCCCTCTTCTGGTGTCTTTCGACTAAAACCCAGAGAATAATCTTCCTGTATTCTTAGTGTATCATTAAATTGAGGAAAAATACCAGCTGATCGAAATACTCCGGCAAAAGACAAACCTGCTCCTGAATAATCATCTAGACTATCTATTTCAAAAGGTTCTAAATGAAATGAAAATTTATCTCTGGGGTAAACAGAATTATATATTTCATAGCTATCATAATAGACATAAGAATTATCAAATGATCTAAATTTTGGAAATTGAGGAAAACTATCTTGCCTAATTCCTGATTTATTGGTTGGATCATCAATAAGAAGTTCTCCTGATCCCGCTTGAATTAAAGTTTTTATAGGCGTAAGTATGTCATTTCCATAAATATCTTTTACTTTAGAGTCCGTTGGAACAGAAAATTGAATCGAATCAATCTGATCAAAATTAAGTTTAAAATTATTATAATTAAAAGAAAAGTTCCTTCCATAAAGATTTAACCTTCCTCTGCCAGCTAATACTTGACCATCAAAAATAAAATTTCTGTTTTTTTGCAATATAATTATCCCATTATTTGGATAAAGATAAACACCTCTATTGTTACTTACATTTACTGTTTGCAAACCTATAATTTTTATTTTTTTTGATTTTATATTTAGAGCAGCATTAACTAAGTTTTTATCACCAGTATTATATTGACCAGTTTTTATAGTAGAACTAAATGAAATTACATCATGATCTCCTAAATCTGATGCCGCTTGAACATAATTATATAATTTTGGCAAAACTTGAACTCTCTCAGAATTAAAATCATAAAAAATAAATCCATCATTATATAAATGAATTAAAAAATTCTTAATCTGTAAAAGAGGATAGCCTGCAAAATATGCAAAATCCGAAACAAAGAAATTATCATAACCAGTTGCTCGAATATATTTATTAATTAATAGTAATGGATGAACAGCATCTATTCCTCTCATTGCTTCAAATTTTGATTCTAAAAATCTATCAACAGATTCAAAGTGTATTGTTGATTCAGCTGTACCAGGTAATGATCCAAAAGTAATTATATCATCATCAACATTCCACTCCATCAATTCAAAATCCATAGTAATTTGATGATATGTATTTAGCATAGGAGCTCCTGAAATACTCTTTTGATTTTTATATAATTGTAATTGTCTTTTATCGTCGAAATATTTAAACTGAATACTTCCATGATAAATTGAATCATTTTCAAAAAATATTTTCACTCCTGCCTGCTTTGCTACAATTTTTTCATCGCCAATATTAAAGCTAGTTGCATTTGCAATAAAAATATCCTCTCCATCTCTTTTAAATACGATTCTTGCTTCAGCATTTATTCCTCCATCTGCGACAAACTCTTTTCCTTGTAAAATATATCCTCCTCTATAGTCGATATTAGAAAAAATATTTTTTATCTCAATATTTTTACTATATGAAGTGAATTTAGGAAAAGAATTTACTCTTTTTCCTTTAACAATGCGATTCTCCAAATTACCGATAATCATTTCCTTAAACTCGTATTTATTATAAAAGTAACATGAATCTGCAGTTAAAACTGTCTTTCTCAAATCCACTTTATATAATTTTAATTCAGCATAAACAGAATCTTTAGAAAGCCCTCTAGTGTCCCAATAAATTCTACCTCCATTTCCTGCCCAACTTGTTTTATTTAAATTATATTTTCCTGTGGTTTGAAAAATAGTATATGATCCATAATCTGTTGAACAAATAATATCTATTGGTGTAGTAAATACAACAACAGGCTCTGAATTTTCGATATTAAAAGAATATTGTGCATTACTAATTTTCCAAATAGCAGACTTAGAAGATCTTAATAAATTTTGGTCAACCAACATAATGCTAAAATCAAAAAACAACATTGCTGTTTTAACACTTGACTGATCAATAACCTTATCAACAATTATTAACCAACTTAATAGATCAGCTTTTTTATTAGAATTAATCGTACTAATTATTGAAGAAAGAAATTTACTAAAATGCTGCTTAGGCCTTAACTTCTTTTTAAGCATCTTATTAGAAATATTTATAATCAGTTCCTTTTCATTGTCAGATAAATTATCTACAGCTTTTTTATATCTATTTGAAATTGATTTTAAATCTTGATTGTCAGTTTTAGTCATAAAATCAGATATCTCGTCAATGTACAATGAAAAATCTGCTGAAAAAATAGTTATTTTCTTTTTCTTTTCTTGTGCAAAAGAAAAAGTAGAAATTGAAATCAATACTATTAAAACTAGTATCTTTTGAAATGAATCATTTGCCATTTATCTTTATTTTTAATATCAACTTTACGAAAATTATGTTTACTTAATTTATCTAAAATTACACTTGTATCATCATGCAAAAAACCACTTAAAATTAAATCTACAGAATGGCTCATGAAATCAATATAAGATGTGATTTCTTTTAATATTGTGTTTTTATTTATATTAACTAAAACAATATCAAAATCTACTTTTTTTTGTAAAGAATCTATAGTTCCATGATGAAAATTTATATTTGATATATTATTTAATTCTGCATTTTGCTTAGCATTTTCAAAAGCCCATTTGTCATAATCAATTCCTAGAGAATAATTTGCCCCAAGCATTGATGATAAAATTGTTAGTATTCCTGTACCACTTCCAATATCTAAAATATTTTTTTTAGAAAAATCTAATTCAAACATTTTATCTAAAATAAGAGATGTAGTTGCATGATGACCTGTTCCAAAAGACATTTTAGGCATAATCACAACTTCATATTTTACATTCTTAAATGGTGTATGAAATGGAGCTCTAATAACACAAATATCATTTATTATAACAGGACTATAATTCTTTTCCCATTGTTCATTCCAATTTTTATCTTCTAAAATTGAAAAGGAATATGAAACACCAGTTTGTAATGAGACATCTTCACATATATCAAATATTTTCTTTTCATTAAATCTTTCTGTTAAAATATAAGCCTTTAAACCTGCAATATTTTCTTCATAGGAATCATATCCAATCTCATTTAGTCTTGCAATGATAATCTCAGAAAAAGGAATAGTATTTTCTAATTTTATATCTACTTCAGTATATGACATTAAAATGATTTAATTATTGAAATAAAACTATCTGCTGTTAATGAAGCTCCTCCGATAAGACCTCCATCAATATCAGCTTGTGAAAATAATTCTGATGCATTTGAAGCATTACAACTTCCTCCATATAAAATTGAAATATTATCAGAAACAATTTTCCCGTATTTTTTGCAATTATACTTCTTATATAGCTATGCATTTCTTGTGCCTGATTAACAGATGCTGTCAATCCAGTTCCTATTGCCCATATAGGTTCATATGCAATATGAATTTTTGACATATCTTCAGGAAATAAATGAAATAAGCTTTCCGAAATCTGTTTTTGAATCCATTTAAAATGGATGTTTTTTTCTCTTTGTTCTAGAGTTTCTCCACAACAAAAAATAACATGTAAGTTATTTGATAAAGCTTGCGAAACTTTTTGCATTAACAAAAAATTATCTTCTTTAAGATTATCACGACATTCTGAATGTCCTAAAATAACATATTCGACTCCACATGAATTTATCATTTTAGCAGAAACCTCACTTGTATAAGCTCCAGAATCATATGCACTACAATTTTGAGCTGCAATATTAATTTGTGAATTTAATTGACTTAATTTAACTGCTTCATGTAAATGAATATGTGATGCTGCAATAATAACTTTACTTTCTGTCTTAAATTGAAATTTATCAGAGATATCATTTAAAAGATGAATTCCATCTTTATAATTAAGATTCATTTTCCAATTTGCTACAACCATTTTATTTTTCATATTAATTAATTCTTATTCTTGGATCTAGCCATGCATAAATTATATCAACTATAATATTTATTATTACAAATAGGAATGCAATAAAAAGAATTGCTCCCATAACAACAGGTAAATCCATCTTATTTAAAGCATCTACA
The DNA here is from genome assembly GCA_002711125.1 of Flavobacteriales bacterium. Taxonomy (GTDB): domain Bacteria; phylum Bacteroidota; class Bacteroidia; order Flavobacteriales; family BACL11. The sequence goes on along the minus strand of PAHN01000007.1, from coordinate 3,793 downwards.
ATTTCTTTTCCTATTCCGTTCCATCCAAATATATATTCTACAAAAACAGCACCCGCTAACATTGAAGCAAACCAGCCAGAAACAGCAGTAATAACAGGATTTAATGCATTTTTTAAAGCATGTTTAAAAATAACAATAAAATTATTTAACCCTTTAGCATAAGCGGTTCTTATATAATCCTGACTTAAAACATCTAATAATGAATTTCTGCATAATTGAATAATTACAGATAAGGGCCTTATACCTAAAGTTATGGCAGGTAAAATCAGGTTCTTAATTTGAATGAAAGAACCCCTTCCATAATCATCAACCTCATATAAACTTCCTGTCATATTTAAGCCTGTGTAATTATGCAAAAGAAAACCAAATATCCATGCAATAATTATAGCTGAAAAAAATGAAGGTAATGACATTCCTAAAACAGAAATAAACAAAATTATTTTATCGATAAAACTATTTTTAAAAATTGCAGAAATTACACCTAAAATAATACCCAGAAATAAAGCTAAAATTATTGAAGATAATGCCAAAACAAAAGTAGTTTTAAAAGTTCTTAAAATAATTGTTGTAACAGGAGTCCCAACACTAACAAAAGAATCACGTAAATATGGTAATTTTAATACTAAACTATAATTTTTAAAAGGTAAAAGTTTAATGTATTTGTATTTATTATTTGATAAAGATGTAAATGCCTCGCTACTTTCATAGTGTATTGAAACAGGAGAAACATCATTAACGTATAATATATACTGATCGAAAATTGGACGATCAAAAGCATATTTTTTATTTATAACTTTTATTTGATCTGCATCTTCTCTTTGATCTAACATCATACGTGCAGGGTCACCAGGCAAAACACTAAATAAAAAAAATACAAGAGATAAAACTCCAAAGAGAACAAAAAATGAATAAAATATTTTTTTAATTATAAATTTAATCAAAATATCTATCTATTTTCAAGTATCTTTTTTAATGCTTCAGGAGTAAAATACTTACTACTACCTGAATCTTTTGTGCCTTGATAAAACTCCAAAACATTTCCATTGTTTAGGTAAACAATTCCAGGTGTATCATATTCAATTAAAAAGACTTCCATAAAATTATAAATATCCATAATTTCATATTTAAAATCAGCTCCAGCTTTTTTTAAAAAATCAGGTATCTTTTCAGGCTCTTCATCTAAAAAAACCACATAGACTTCCGGAAAATCATCTATTTGATTCTGAAGTTCTTTAATTTGTTTAGCTGCGGATTGACAGTGATCACAACCAGGGGCGAAAAAACATAAAATCTTTTCTCCTCTATCAATGTCAGTTTGAGAAATATATTGTGAATATAAAGATGTAACCTGATTAAAAGTAGTTGTTGTATTTTCTTGTATTTTCTTATTACTTCTTAAAGGAACATATATAAACATAAACAACAAACACGATAACATTAATATCACAAGACTTCTAAAACTGGAAGATAAATTTTTTGAAGTTTTTGAATATAAAAAATACAATATTAATATTGTAATAATATTTTTTATAATTGCCTCTATAGGAGTCATTGGAATCAATTCCCCAAAGCAACCACAGTTCCCATCATTTCCTTGAATAGCTATGTATGCCAAATGTGTTGTAAAAGCAACTAATAAAAGAATAGATATGGGGTAGATTACTCTTTTCAAATAATTATTTAACAAAACAGAAATCGCAATAAAAAATTCAAATGCAATAATAGATCTTGAAAAGTACTGAGCTAAAATCTCATTAAAACCAAGTCCTTGAACCAATTGCTTAATTTCAAAATATTTGATTAAACCAATTTCTGGATTTGGATACATTTTTGCTACAGCTGAAACAAAAAATAAGGCGGAAATCAAAACTCTTAAAAACCAAACAAAAACTAAAGAGTTAGAAATTTTTTCAATTAAATCTTTCATAATTATTTTTTTAACTTTATTAACGCAAAAACAGCATAATTTAGCATATCTAAATAGTTGGCATCTACCCCTTCAGAAATTAAAGTTGATCCTTTATTGTCCTCAATCTGTTTAACTCTTAGTAATTTTTGTAGTATTAAATCAGTAAGTGAACTCACTCTCATATCTCTCCATGCTTCACCGTAATCGTGATTCTTTGCTTGCATAAGTTCCTTTGCAATATTTGCATGTTTATCAAAATGACTTAAAACAATTTTTTCATCTAATTCTTCAGACTGTTCACTAACACCTATATCCATTTGAATCAGTCCAATAATAGAGTAATTAACAATTCCTATAAATTCATTAAAGCTATCTTCTTCAATTTTTTGAACACCCTTTTGTTCTATTGAGCGAATCCTTTGAGCCTTGATAAATATTTGATCAGTCAGGGAACTAATTCTTAAAATTCTCCAAGCACTTCCATAATCTTTCATTTTTTTTGCAAAAATATCCCTACAATTTACTATAATTGAATCAAATTCTGAGACTGTTTGTTGCATATAATTATATCTGTTTTTTATTGCATAAATATACGTTAATTATGAATCAAAATAAAATTAATAAAAACATCTATTCAACTATTTTTTCAACAGAAAAAAAAATAGTTATGGGAATACTAAACATCACAAAAGATTCATTTTATGATGGTGATAAATATAACACCGATAAAAAAATAATTTATCAAGCAAAAAAAATGCTAGATGAAGGAGCAACAATTATTGATATAGGAGCTCAATCATCAAGGCCGGGAGCAAAGCAAATTTCATCAGAGCAAGAATTAAAAATATTAATACCTACTATTAAATTGTTAAAAAAGAAATTACCAGATACAAATTTATCAATTGATACATTTTGGTCTAACACAGCAAGTAAGTGTATTGCATTAGGCGCTGATATGATTAATGATATATCTGCAGGTAACATAGATGAAAAAATGCTACCTACAATAGCAAAAATCAATAAACCCTATATTTTGATGCATATGAAAGGTAAACCAAAAAACATGCAAACTAATCCAACTTACATTAACCTAGTTGAAGAAATAAAAGATTTTTTTAAAGAAAAAATACAACAACTTAATAGTTTGGGTTTTAAAAAAATAATTCTAGATCCGGGTTTTGGTTTTGGAAAAACACTTGAAGATAATTACAAATTAATGAATCAGTTAAATGAATTTCAGCAATTTAAGTATCCAATTTTAGTTGGTATTTCACGTAAATCTATGATTTATAATTTACTTAATGGAACAGCAAATGATGCCCTTAATGGAACAAGTATTTTAAATACAATTGCATTGCAAAAGGGTGCTAGAATTTTAAGAGTTCACGACGCTAAAGAAGCAATTGAATGTATTAAAATAAATAGCTTCCTAAATGAAAAGAGACGCAATTAAATAATAGAATCACTTATTATTCTTTTATTTTCCATCTATAACTTTTTCTTTTGCCTAATGAAGAATAAGTTTCTTATTCACAATACCATTACTTGTTTCAATTTCCAGGAAATATACCCCTTTAGCATTCTCACCTAAATTTACTTGCTTGGTATACTCTCCAACAAATTGTTGCAAATCCTCAGAAATTATCTCCTCCCCTATCACATTCATTACTCTAACGCTTAGACCCTGAATAATCTCACTAGTAAATGTAATATTAAATACATCTCTCGATGGGTTAGGATAAACTTCTAAGTTGTTGATCGCTGTTCCACCTTCAAGTCTGTTAGTTGGTTGCGTCCACGTAACAATTGGAGTCCATGAAAGAGAGTTATATGCTCCTCCATTTGGATCACACCATGTACGCGCCTGACCTCTATATGTCTCAC
>PAHN01000006.1 GCA_002711125.1 Flavobacteriales bacterium | reverse complement strand
CATCATGGAACTAATAGATACGAAATAGGTAATCAAAATTTAAACATTGAGTATTCAAATCAATTTGATTTAAAATATCAATGGTCTAATGAACACATGGCCTTTATTGTAAATCCTTTTATCCAATATATTGATGATTTTATTTCAATAGAACCAACAGATTCATATAATGGCAGATATAAAGTTTATAATTACGTACAATTTAAAGAAGTTGAGATCTCAGGTGTAGAAATGAACATACACTACCACCCACATCAATTACATAATTTACATTTTGAACAAGGGTATACATTTTTGCAAGCTAAAAACAAATCTACCGATTATAATCTTGCTTTAGTTCCAGCAAATAATATCAAAACAAAAGTATTGTTGGATTTAGAACAATATCAAAATATATCAAAATATAAATTTAATTCTATTTCTATTTATCACTATTACACATTTGATCAAAAAAACTTTGCAGAATATGAAGAATTAACCGAAGGTTATAATGTTATAAATTTAAAATTAGGATTTAAATTAAGTAAAAAATTAAATACTGTGATTGGAATGGATAATTTGTTAAATGAAGAATATTCTCCACATACATCTAGAATTAGAAATGTTGCTGGAGGTATTCCAAATCCAGGAAGGTCTTTTAATATAAATATTAAATATGACTTTTAAAAAATACTCTGATGAGCTTTAATAAGCGAAGCACTTAAATTTTAGGTGTTAGTATCAATTAAAAAAATAAAAATTATGTTAAGAAAAAGCTAAATTCTATATGTAAATGTTAAGGTAGTGTTAATGGATATCACAAAAGTTTTTAAAAAAGTTCGAAATAAGGACCGAGAGGTCCACCAAAAAGAAACCCACTCATTTGAGTGGGTTTTATTATTATAGATATTAATGAAGCTAAATTAATCTTTTATATAAATTGTTTTTTCAATATTGAAATCTATCTTTTTTAGGTCTTCTGCTCTTGATGAGTTACCTACGAGGATATCAAATTGACCTGCCTCAATAATATAATTCATTTCAGCATCATAATAAGCAAATGCAGATTTATCTAATTCAAATATAATTTCTTTTAATTCACCTGCATTCAGGCTAACTCTTTTAAAACCTTTTAATTCTTTAACAGGTCGAGTAACACTACTATATTTATCAGAAATATATAACTGAACTATTTCATCCCCTGAAATTTCTCCAACATTTTTTACATCAACTGAAACTCTTAATTTACCTTTTGTAAAAGTTAAACTCTTTAGTTTTGGTTTGCTAATTTCAAATTTTGTATAACTAAGACCAAATCCAAAATAGTATAATGGTTTATTATTATGAATTGCATAATCTCTGTAGTACATAGAGTTTTTATGATTATAAAACATCTTTAATTGACCAACTGAACTAGCAATAGTAAGAGGAAGTTTTCCACTTGGGTTTATCTTTCCGAAAATAATTTCAGCCGCAGCTAAACCTCCTAAACTTCCTGGTTCCCATAACTCAATAATTGCATTTATATTTTCAGAAATCCAAGGCTCTGATATAGGCCTTCCATTTACATATAAAACAATGATATTTTTTCCTGTATCTTTTAATTTCATTACCAAATCCAATTGTTTTCCAGCTAAATTAAGTTCAGTTCTTGCTGTATTTTCTCCAGCTGTTTTTTGTTTCCACTTATATCTCATTGAATTATCCCCAACTACAACAAAAACAATATCATATTGATTTGCAATTTCAATTGTGTTATCGATATCGTTATTTGAAATTTGCTTAATATTTTCATTGAATTCGTGATAGTCTACTGTATATCCCATTTCAGTACCAATTTTTTCAATACCCTCATATACAGTATATACATTTTTTGTAGGCTGGGGATTGTGCCAATCTCCTAGTATTGATTGATTATTGGCATTGGGACCTGTAACAAGAATTTTATTATTTATGTTTTGAGGATTTTGTAATGGAAGAATGTCATTGTTTTTTAATAAAACAATACCCTCCCTCGCCAACTTTAAAGCAGTATCTTTATGAGATTTATTAAATATTTTATCTGAAATATTGTTTTCATTAACATATCGATTTTCAAATAAACCTAACTTAAATTTTGCCTCTAATATTTTTGAGCATGCATAATTAATTCTTTGTTCTGTTAATTTACCTTCATTTACTAATTCAACAACTAACTCAGGGAAATTTGGACCATGCATATGCATATCAATTCCAGCATCAACAGCGAGGTAAATAGCTTCTTTAAAATTTCTAGCAACTCTATGAAGGGTTTCTAACCTTTCAATATCCAACCAGTCACTAACATAAAAACCATCAAAACCCCATTGATTTCTGATTAAATCAGACATAAGTTTTTTATTTGAATGAGAAGGGATTCCGTTTACTTCGTTATGTGCTGCCATAATTGAAAAAACTCCTGCATCAACAGCTTTCTTGTATGGAGGTAAAAAAATCTCATTTAATGTTCTCTGAGAAATATCCATGGGAGATAAATTTAAACCATTAATTGGATCACTTCCAGCTATAAGATGTTTTGCACAAGCTATGACTTTATTAAGTCCTATAAAATCATCTTGTTGAAGTCCATTAATCATGGCTGATCCCATTTGAGCAACTAAATATGGATCTTCTCCAAACGTTTCTCCTACTCTTCCCCATCTCGGATCTCTCATAACATCTATATTTGGTGTAAATGCCCAATGCGATCCAGTAGATCTCATCTCAAAAGCAGTTTGTACACCAACACTATATGAATTAGTTTCATCCCATGTTGAAGCAATTGTTATTGGAGAAGGATAAACGGTAGCTCCCTCATATAGAGCATTTCCATGTATTGCATCAATTCCAATAAGTAATGGTATTTTTAATTTAGATTTATATGCTAACTCTTGTAGATAATTAGCTTCCTTAGCAGTAACGACATGTAAAAAAGAACCAATTTGTCCATTTATAATCATTTCCTTTACATCCTCAGAAAATACACCTTTGTAAAAACCTTGAGTATCACTTTTTTTCATATCCTCAGCAGATAAATCTTTTTCTGCTTTTTTCATATGCTCAATTCCAACGAACTGGTTCATTTGGCATGCTTTTTCATAAAGAGTCATTCTACTCATTAAATCATCAATTCTTTTATCAACTGACAAAGAACTATTTAAATAAGCAATATTACTTTTTTGATTTTGACCAAAGCCAATCATTGGTAAACATAGTAATGCAATTAGTAGATTTTTCATTTTGCAAACTTACTTAATAGTTTTCTAAAAAAGTTCAAACCTGGGACCGTAAGGTCTACCAGAAATAAACCCACTCATTTGAGTGGGTTTTTGTATTATTGTGAAAAAATAAAATTATGAAAACAAAAATCTCTTTATCAATAATTGGTGTATTTAATGTTTTAATGTCTCTAGTAATGGCTTTTGCAATTAAAGATATGATTCCTACAATGCTAAATACTGAAGTTCAAGAAGCTGCTAGAATGGTTGAAATAATGCACTATGGATTATTTCCTGCAATTCTAATAATTGGTTTAATATGTATTTTGTGCAGAAATGCATCACTACAAACTGCAAAAAAAATATTACTTTCTTATATAATAGGTACAACGATTTTAATGTTTGTTTTCTTTACCATTTTTACCAATGAACCATTAATGAGTTTTAGTGTTGAGATGGTTATACCAGATATTATTGTATATCTAGTTTCTATTATAGGATTTATAAAAGCTAAATAAAAAGTTCGAAACTGGGAACGTAAGGCCCACGTAAAATAAACCCACTCAAATGAGTGGGTTTTTTATTAATTTTACGAAATAATGAAAATCAACATAGTCCCTTATAATGATGAATGGCCTTTACTTTTTGAAACGATAAAAAAAGAAATAAAAAAAAGTATTATTGACAATGATGTTATAATTGAGCATATTGGTAGTACTTCTGTAAAAAATCTTGATTCAAAACCAATTATTGATATTTTAATAGGAGTTAGTTCTAATGAATTAGATAAATATATTGAACCTATCAAAAATTTAGGATATACACACATTAAAGAATATGAAGTAGAAACACCTAATAGAAGATTCTTCTTTTTTGAAAAAAGCAAGAAAAGAATAGCACACGTTCATTTGGTAAAAAAGAATAGTAGATGGTTTAAAAGACATATAGCATTTAGAAATGAATTAAGATCAAATGAAGTTACTAGAAAAAAATATCAAAGGTTAAAGTATTCACTGTCAGAAAAAGAATGGAAAGATGGAAATGAATATGCCGACGCAAAAACGACATTTATTAGATCTGTTGAAAAGATGCTAAAATTTGATTAAAAAAGTTAGAAAATAGGACCGAGAGGTCCACCAATAAAGAACCCACTCAATTGAGTGGGTTTTCATTTATTCAATAATTATTTTCCTTTCTATTGTTCCATCATCATATATATAAAAGATAGGTTGATCTTTTAAATCTTTAGATTCTTTTCCTAATATATCTATAACTTTCAGAAGTTCTTTATTGATAGATTGTTCTTCTATTGATGTTGCTCCAGTAATATAAAATGGATAAATACATACTGTATTAGTATTTCCTGCAAACCAACCATCTACTAAATGTACAAATCCATTAAATGGTAAACTAAAATTATGAACAACATCTAACAACCTTGTTTCAATTGCATTAGGCAAAAGTGCATATACATTACCAGCTGTATTAAAATTTTCATATGCTATAGTATCTCCTATTTGATCTAATAACACAAAACCAGGATAACCAAGATTAGGACCAAAACCAGATACTTCTACATCAAAATATATTAAATTTGGTATTATCATAGTGTCCATATAACTATAAGTAATTACCACAGAATCACATAACGAAAATGTAGAAAGTGGACAATTATTACTAAAATAATGTTGCGGATCTATTTGAACTTGCGGAGGATTAGGACTAGTAGCCATCCAGTTATACATAAACAAACTATCATCTACGTTAATACAAGTAAGGTTAGGATTGTTAAAACACTTCACACTCCACCAGGTATGGTTAAGACCATTTCTTATATCTAAATTTGTTAGTGCATTATTAAAACAATCTAAAGAAACTCCGGTTGTATTAATATTTTGTGTGAGATCTAAAGATGTGATTTGATTATATGGACACCATATTCCATTTAAAATATTATTTGTACTTAAATCTAAAGTAGTGAGCTGATTTTCATGACAATAAAGTGTTTCTAAAGAAACAGCTCCATTCAGATTTAAAGAATTAAGTTGATTTTGACCACAATTCAAATATTGTAAATCTGGGTTCTGACTCAGATCTAGATTAGTCAGCTGACTATTTGGCCAGTTTTGTCCCTCACAGTCTAACCTATTCAAAACCGGGTTTTGACTTACATCTAATGAGATCAACTTATTTCCAGTAACTTCCAAAACTTCTAAATGAATATTAGTACTCAAATCTAAATATGTTAATTGATTATAATTAGCCCTAACTGCACCTAAAGAAACTGCTCCATTTAAATTTAACGAAGTAAGTTGATTATAATCACAATACAAAATATCTAAATTAGAATTCTCACTTAAATCTAAAGTTGTAAGTTGATTGTTCTCACAATTTAAATATGTTAAAGCAGTATTTTGAGTTAAATCAATATTTGTAAGTTGATTACCATAACAAGAAAATTCAGTTAAATTTATAAAAGCTTCAATTCCAGTTAAATCAGAAATATTAGACATCCCAACATTAATATTATTTGTATATGCAAATGCTTCGCTTACTTGAATTTCTGAATCCCCATTGGTATTGATGCCACTAAAAGGAGATGTTAAAATTGCTTTAAAATTAGCATCAGGTATATATACATTCTGACAAAACCCAATCAAAGGAACACATAGAAATAGTACTAATAGCTTTTTCATAAATCAAAATTAATTAATATTTTTTAAAAAAAATCCGCAACTTGGATCAAGTGGGTTCACAAAAAATATACTCACGCAAATGAGTGGTTTGTTGTTTATTTAATTCTCAGTCTCTTTTACAATGTTCCGTCTCATTATAAATATAAAAGAGATATCTATATTTTATATGTATATAAATATGCTGGCTTATGCCTTACGCCTTCTTGCTTTTCATTAGTTTTCTTAATAATATCAATTTTTGAGATATTTTTTCTAAAGTTTCGTTTATCTAACTTTTCATCTAACAATATTTCATATAAATGTTGTAATTGTGAAAGAGTAAATCTAGAGGGTAGTAAATTAGAAATCAATTTGTGATCTATTTGCTCTTTCAAATATTCTATCCCATAATCTAAAATATAATTATGATCAAAAGCTAAATTATCTGGTACATCTTTAATATTTACCCACTCAGTTTGAAAAGCAAAAGATGCAGCTTGAGGCACATACTCTTCCATTTTAACCAATGCTATATATCCAATGGTAACAACTCTCTCTTCAGGTTTTTTTCTATATAATCTTAACCAAGCCTGATCTTTTTTTTGCTTTGTCCTTTCTGGGTTACCAAAAGCATGAAACTGTCGTAAAAAAATATTCTCTAAAGAAGTTAAACTCTTAAGTATTCTCTTACCTCCTGTCAATAAATCTTCATCATGATTTAATAAGTCTCCAGGCAAAGCGTATTGATAATCATTTTTTTTATTAATATTTTTTTTTATTAATAAAACTTTTAATTTTTGATCATTATCAAAACCAAAAATAACACAATCTATAGACAAGTTAATTGGTGGCATAATTATGCTTGGTGACTTAACACAAAATTATGAAAAATGATTTTAACTGATTAATTTTTAAAAATAAAATCTTGCTTTAAATTATCAATCATTATACTAAATTTACCATCTTCAACAATCCATTCGTTATTAATTCCATAAAACTTTAAATCATCAGCATTTATTGTGAAAGTTACAGTTTTCTTTTCTTGAGGAAGTAAATCAATTTTTGAAAATCTTTTTAATTTTCTTAATGGTGGAGAGATAGTAGCAAAATGGTCTCTTATATAAAGTTGAACAACCTCTTTACCTCTTAACTCCCCTTTATTTTCTATATCAACTGAAATAATTAATTTATCATTTCCAAATAAAATATTTTTATTAATTCTCAAATTTGAATATTCAAAATTAGTATAACTCAAACCAAAACCAAAATCCCACTGAGGATCATAAAAGTCATTTTTCCACGTATTTCCATTAATGACTTCTGATTGCTTATAATCATAGTGCATTTTCACACCATTATATTTTGGATATGTAAACGGTAATTTTCCTGATGGATTGATTTTCCCACTAATAATATCAGCTATTGCATTACCTCCCTGGTCTCCAGGCAAGTAAGCTAAAATAATCCCGTCAGCTAAACTTTCTACTTCTCTTATAATCTTTGGCCTTCCTTGAACTAAAACTATTACAATTGGAATATTTTCCTTAGCAAGAGACTTAACAATAAATTGCTGCTCTTTTGGTAAATCTAGTGAATATATGTCTCCAAGTCTTTCGGTCGAAGGAAGTTCTCCTAAACAAATAACTGCGACGTCAAAGAATTTTGATTGTTCAATGGCTTTTTGTAAGTCAGATGTTTGCAAATCTTTTTCATCACCATTTTCCATAATCATTTTAGAACCTTCAAAAAAAGCAACCTTTGAATAATTAGACTTAATAGCATCTTTTATCGTTGGAAAATCATTATTATATTTANCCTCAACNCCTTGCCAAGTATGTGTCCAGGCTCCATTTAAACAATTTANACTATTTGCCGTTGGACCAATAACAAGTACTGATTTTTCTTTAGATATAGGTAAAATATTATTATTATTTTTCAATAATGTAATTGATTCAGAAGCTACATTATAGGCAGCTTGTCTATATTCATTAGAAGCAAAANTTTCNTATTCCTTAATATNTGGTTTTACATAACTATTAAGTAAACCTAATTTATTTTTAACTCTTAATATTCTTCTAACAGCATCATCTAATCGTTCTTCACTGACCTTACCTTCCTTAACTAATTCAATAAGCAACTTACAATAAGTTTTATATTCTGGATTGTTAGGAACCATACTCATATCTACTCCTGCATTAATTGCNGTAGCTATAGCATCTTTTAATGTTGAATCTGTTTGTGCAACTTTGTAAAGATTAATAAAGTCTTCCCAGTCAGAAACTGCAAACCCCTTAAAACCCCATTTTTCTTTTAAAATATCTGTCAATAAATATTTATTTGCATGACCCGGAATCCCNTTAACTTCCCCACTATTAACCATAACCGTTAAGGCTCCATTTTTTATTGAATAATAAAATGGAGGGAGATGATACTCTTCCATTGTTCTATTTGGAATTAAAGCNGGTGTTCTATCTCTTCCNCTTTCTGGCACNCTATATCCAACATAATGCTTTAAACAAGCTGCNACATGATAATTATCAATCTCTTCACCTCCTTGATATCCATCAATAATAGATTTTCCCATTTCAGAAACAAGNTAAACATCTTCNCCTAAAGTTTCAAAAAAACGAGACCAAATAGGATTTCTTCCTAAATCAAGAACTGGCGAAAAATTCCAAGAAATACCNGATGCTCTAGTCTCATAAGCTGTTATCTCAGCCATTTTTTCAGCATGTTTCAAGTNCCATGTTGCAGCAAGTCCTATTTCTTGGGGAAACAACGTGCTGTTTTGAATATATGAAGCACCNTGTATCGCATCTATACCATAAATAATAGGAATCTGGTGCTTTGTTAACTTAGAATATTCTTGAATTTGATTTATGACTTTATGCCACTTTTCAATTGTAAATGTATGATTTGAAACATTTAAAAATGAGCCNACTTTAAAATCTTTAATAGCTATTTTTAATTGTTTATNATCTATTTGGTGAGGTTCAATAAGCTTACCATCTNTATCTTTTTTTAATATTGANGCTAAAGTTATTTGACATGTCTGTCCAACTTTTTCTTCTAAGGACATGGAATTTAAAATACTTGTAATTTTTTCCTCAACTTTTACATCCAGTTTATCTGTATTAAAATTTTGAGCATTAACTTTTTTTACAAAAAAACTGATTAAAAAAACTAAAAAAAGTAATTGTCTTATTTTCATTTAATTTAATTTTATTTAATAATTTTTTGTGTTTTTTGAGCAAAAAATATGATATATAAGAAACAAATAACTGCAATCCAATATGACTGGTGTATGCCATATATATCAGCAAGTTTTCCTTGTATAAGTGTAATAATAGCTCCTCCTAGAATCATCATTACTAAAAATGATGAGCCTTGTGAAGTATATTTTCCTAATTTATTTAAACTAAGGGCAAAAATTGATGGCCACATAATCGAACAAAAAAGACCTCCACTAAGAAATGCATATATAGCAATCTTTCCTGTTGTAAATAAACCAACTAACATAGCTATAACACCAAGAAAACCAAAAATCTTTAATGTTGCAGCTGGTCTNTCTCTTCCTATAAAAAAACCAAAAATCTGAATTGCTACACAAATAACAAATGCATAAAAATATTTAACATCAAAACCTGANGCTGAAATAAGTGATAACACTATAGCAAATGCAATGTATGGAACAATTATATAAAGCCATTTTTTAAAANTATTAGAAGGGTTAAAAACTGTAATAGCTCCNGTCCATCTACCAATCATTAATCCTCCCCAATATACAGTTATGTACGGTGCTACTTGTGACTCATCTAATCCGCCAAATGCTTTAGTAGTAAGTAAATCAGATAAATTTGCTTGTATAGTAACTTCAACTCCAACATAAGTAAAAATTGCCAGCATACCTAAAACCAATTGTGGATATTGCATTGCACCCCACCCATCAGAATTACGTTGTGCTAAAAAATTTGATAATACTAACCCTAATACAATAACAGCTAGCGCAAGAACATTAAGTTGTAAAATAAAAAGATTTGATGATTCATCTAAAAATTCTCCATCAGCTAAGCCAACATATTGATTAAAAATAAAATAAAATATCACTACTAAAATCAAAGTAATTGATATTAAACTTTTCATAGCTTTCGAAGCACCAATAAAAGTTGANTCTTGCTTTCCATCTGGTAGTTTTTTTGAAAAATAAAATAAACTAGCAGCAAGTAAAAATAATACTCCGACTCCAATATATACAATTTGNGCAGAAGATAAAGAAATTTTTGTAACATCAATATCAGTTTTATTAGCAGTTCCAAATAGAGCTAAGCCAACTATTATTGGTCCAATTGCCGTTCCAAATGAATTTATTCCTCCTGCAAAATTTAATCTTTTATCTCCAGTTTTTTCATCACCTAATGAAATANCAAACGGCTGAGCTGCTGTTTGTTGTAAAGAAAAGCCTAATCCAACTACAAATAGTGCTGCAAGTATATATATAAATGCTGAAGTATCTCCAGGGCTTGCACCATTTATAGCCGATACCATAACNGCTGCACCAAATGCTGATAATACTAAACCATAAACTATTGTTGATCTAAAACCCCAGAAATTTAAAATATTTCTTTTAAACAAGCTAGANTAAATAAAAATAGNAAGAGCTCCAACATANTAAGCTCCATAAAAAGCAAATTCAATAAGCTGACTTTGAAACTGATCCAGGCTAAAATATTTTTTACAAAATGGTATTAAAATACCATTTCCAGCAGCAATAAAACCCCAGAAAAAAAATACTGTAACTAAAGTATAAAGTGCTTGGTTATGATTATTTTCTTTCATTTTTTTACAAAATTATTTAAATANAATTTCTAATTACATGCAAATTAATAACTTTAACTATATATATACATTTAATATAGTTTTTTTTATGTTATTTTTTTACAACTACAAACATAGTGTAAATATTACACTATAATTAATATTAAAAATAAATTATCTTCGCAAAAAAAAAAAAAAAAAAAAAAAATGATATTAATAGCGGATAGCGGTTCNACAAAGTGTAACTGGGCNATTTGTGACCAAAATGGNAATCAATTAGATGAAGAAAGGACNATTGGTTTTAATCCATACTTCATAAGTCNTGAAAGAATACTNGANGAGCTAGAAAAATCTTCACTTTTTTCAATAAAGAATAATGTAAAGGAAGTTTTTTTCTATGGAGCTGGATGTTCATCCCCACAAAAAAACAAAATCATTCAAGAACCATTTGATCTATTTTTTTCAAATGCTGANGTGCATATANGTCATGATTTAGACGCAGCTTGCTTCGCAATGTACAATGGAGAAAAAAATATTACTTGTATACTAGGAACAGGATCAAACTCATGCCTATACGATGGTAAAAACATTTACGAAAANGCCCCTTCCCTCGGCTTTATTGCTGGAGATGAAGCTTCAGGCAATTACTTTGGTAAAAAAATAATTAGCTTATATTTNAACAAAATGCTNCCTGAAAATTTAATTAAAATATTTGAAGATAATTATGAACATGANATTAATGTTATAAATCAAAAAATATATAATAACTCAAGAGCAAATGTATTTTTAGCAAAATACTTCCCTTTCGTAATACAAACCAAAGAGAACAAAACAATAAAAAAAATCATTGATGATACATTGGATGAATTCATTAATATACATATAAAATGCTTTGAAAATCATAAGAACCTTCCAATTAACTTTATTGGATCTGTATCATATTTTTTATCAAACGAGATTAAGGAAGCAGCAAAAAGACATANCTTAACCGTTGGGAAAATAGTTCAAAATCCTATNAAGGNTCTNATANATTTTCATTCAAAAAATAAGCTGTAAATAGCAATTCTTTTAAAAAAATCAATACTATTATTAGTATATGCTAATTATTAGTATTTTTTTATTTTAATTGAGTTGAATAAAATAGTCTCTTTTTTTATCATCTCAAGAGTAAGTTATGATACTACTGTTTAGTAATACGTACTTGTCTACTTCCTTCAGGTGTTATAATTTTTATAAAATAAGTACCAGCAACATAATCAGATATATTGATACGGTCTTGGTCAAATAAACCGAACTGTTGTAATAATACTTTTCCTTGAAGATCTAAAATAAGAATATCTACAAAACTAATACCATCTAGTGAAATGATAATATAATTTTTGGTAGGATTAGGAAAGAGCTGAATTTCATACTTGTGATCCAAATCATATATACCAACAGTACTAGTAATATTAAAGCAATCTGAAATTACTGAACAATCATTCAAGGTTACTTCAACTGCGTAATAACCGGAATTTTGTGTGGTAAATATTGCATTATTTTCTCCAAAAATTTGAGCAAAGTTATCGTTACAGTCTAGCCATTGGTAAGTTGTTCCAACAACGACTGATTGAGCTTGAAGAGTTGAGTCATCTAACACAACTACTGCAGAATCTACATTAGTAATTGTTAAATCAAGAGTAACTATACTATCGCAACCAGCAGCACTATTTAATATATGTGTTGCCGTATTATTTGATGAAGTATATATATTTCCATCAATCCATGTATAACTATCACATGTATAAACCACATCAGTAAAGGATGAAGAAGAAGTAATTGTTAAATCAAGAGTAACTATACTATCGCAGCCAGCAGCGTTATTTAATATATGTGTTGCCGTATTATTTGATGAAGTATATGTATTTCCATCAATCCATGTATAACTATCACATGCATAAACTACATCATTAAAGGATGATGAAGAAGTTATCGTTAAATCAAGAGAAACTACACTATCGCAACCAGAAGCATTATTTAATATATATGTTGCCGTATTGTTTGATGAAGTATATGTATTTCCATCAATCCATGTATAACTATCACATGCATGAATTACATCTATAACTGATGAAGTTGTAGTGCTAACACATTCTGAAGAATCTCCATTCAATACTAAAGCATCAAATTCTACATCTCCACTTGAGAATTGAAATTTAACCGCTCTATCAAAATTTACAGCAGCAACTGTGATACTGTTTGAGCAAAGCGTCAATGCTACTGGATTTCCAAAAAAGTCATTTCCATTAGCTGTAGTTTTATAAACTCTGACATTAGCTCCTCCTGCTGGCAATGAAGTTACATTCATAGTAAATGTTTGTGCTGATTGACTAGCTGATCCATCAGCAATAGTTGTAGCAACTAAAACATAAGGCCAAGCACTAGGTCCTGCAATAAAGTCCCCACAATCACTTATTAATGACGTAGGTGACGGCGGTAAAGGAGTAACACAATCTGAAGAATCTCCATTCAATACTAGAGCATCAAATTCTACATCTCCACTTGAGAATTGAAATTTAACCGCTCTATCAAAATTTACAGCAGCAACTGTGATGCTGTTTGAACCAAGTGTTAATGCCACTGGATTTCCAAAGAATGCATTACCATTAGCTACAGTTTTATAAACTCTGACATTAGCTCCTCCTGCAGGTAATGATGTTACATTCATAGTATATGTTTGTGCTGCTTGACTAGCTGCTCCAGAATCAATAGTTGTAGCAACTAGAACAAAAGGCCAAGTACTAGGTCCGGCAATAAAGTCCCCACAATCACTAATTAAAGATGTATTTTGAGTAAATACATTAAAAGAACTAACTAGAAATACAACTAATAAAAAAAGTATTTTGATTTTTTGTAGTATTAGATTTTTTCTCATTATATATGATTAAATTATATGATTAAAAAAAATTATTTTTTATTGTTGTTAGACTCTTTATAAATTTTGGGCTCATTATAAACTCTCTTAATAACGATATCTGTCATTTCTTTCATTTCTTCAATTGTACCATCGTCTTTGTATTCTATTCTAAGTTCATGAAGCTCCTTTTTCAAGTCTGCAATCAATTCTGGTGATGCTTCCGAATAAATATTATTCATTTCATTAGGATCTGTTTTTAAATCATATAATTCCCATACATCCATTGAATAATAAAAATGTATTAGCTTATATCTATCAGTTTTAATTCCATAATGTGGTTGTACTTTGTGCCATATTGGCCACTCATAATAATGATAATAAACAGATTTTCTTTGGTCTTCTTCGTTACCTTCAAACACGCCCTTAAAGCTCTTCCCTTGCATCTCTGAAGGGACTTCAATCCCTACCATATCTAGCATTGTAGGTGCGAAATCAACATTCATTATCATAGCATCTGAAACAGTTCCTGCAGCAATAGTTCTTGGATTTTTAATTACAAAAGGCATTTTGAAAGATTCTTCGTACATCCATCTTTTATCAAACCATCCATGCTCTCCAAGGTAAAATCCTTGATCAGAAGTATAAATTACAATAGTATTTTCGCTCAAACCATTCTCTTCTAAATAATCTAAAACACTTCCTACTGCTCTATCAATACCTGCGACACATCTCAAATAGTCTTTGATATAAGTTTGAAATTTCCAATACTTTAAAGCATCTCCTGTCAACGTATCACTTGGGGACCAATATTGACCCTTATCTCCATAAGCGAGCCAGCGTAAAGAATCTTTTCTGGATAATCCTGGAGGCGGCACTTGTTTCATATCTCTTCGATTAAGATGCCTTCCTATTTCCATCATATTTTCGCTTGCTGCAAGTCGTCCCTCATAGTTATCATTAAAGGTCTCAGGAAGAGGAAAATCAAAATCACTAAAAAGCTCATGATAAATAGAATCAGGTCTCCAATCTCTATGTGGTGCCTTGAATTGATACAACAACATAAAAGGCTTTGTAGTATCCCGTTTTGATAACCAATCTAAACAATCATTCTCGATTGCTTTTGTTACATGAAGTTGATTTTCTACTATAGTATCAGTTCCATTAATACAAAATTGAGGCTTATAATAAGTGCCCTGCCCACCCCAATTGATTAAAACTTTAGAGTAATCAAAACCTGTTGGAGTTGTACCTAAGTGCCATTTTCCAATAACTGCAGTTTGATAGCCATTTTTTTGAAAAATTTTTGGAAATGTAAGCTGTTCCCCATTAAAATCTCCTCCATCAACATTTTTATAAAATCCATTAACATGTGAAAATTTACCAGTTAATATTGAAGCTCTACTAGGTCCGCATATTGAGTTTGTGCAGTAAACAGCGTCCATTCTAGCCCCTTCATTAGCAATACGATCTATATTTGGAGTGGGGGCAAGTTTACTGATTTGAGATCCATAAGCACTAATAGCCTGGTAGGCGTGATCATCAGCCATAATATAAATAATATTAAGTGGCTTATTTTTCTTTTGATCAAAATTCTTATCTGCTTGTTTGGTATTATTTGGAGAATCAAATGAACATAGCGTAACTATCAAAAGAAAAGCAATACTGAAAATTCTATAAAATTTCATATTATATTTTTTTTGTAAGAATTATAAAAGAGTACGATCTAAAAGCTGAAAAATAATTACTTTTAGAAAAAATTCCTTTAATTAATATTTAAAAAACTAAAATAATTAATTAAATTAAGTTCTCAATTATAAAAGTATAAAATTTGAAAATATATTTTTTTTCATTCTTTTTGTTTGTATCTACATACTGTACCGGACAAGAATCACCAAATTTTTTATGGCTAGTATGCGAAGATCAATCCTTATTTTTCTCTATGTATGGAGATTCAAGTGCAAATACGCCAAATTTAGATCAGCTAGCTAATGATGGAATTGTTTATCAAAATTGCTATACTCCATCTCCAGTTTGTGCTCCTAGTCGAAGCAGTTTAATAACAGGAATGTATCCTACGACACTAGGAACACATCACATGAGAGCCTATAAAAAATCAGCAAAAAATAAATCAATTAATATGCATAATTTGCTTCCTTATTACAGCTCCAAGCCAAAAAAACCAATTCAATTTTTTACTGAAATTCTTAGAGAGAATGGGTATTACTGTACCAACAACTCCAAAGAGGATTACAACATGATAACCTCTCCATTAGCATGGGACGAAAGTAGTAAAGTGGCACATTGGAGAAATAGACAAGTTGGGCAACCTTTTTTTTCTGTCTTTAATTTTAATGTAACTCATGAATCTAATATTTGGAAGAATGAGGATTTATATTCAAAAAATGAATTGGAAAGTGTTTTAGTACCAAATATTTTTCCTGATCATTTGGCAATTAAAAGTGATATTCTAACAAATTATAAAAATATTGAAAAATTAGACGAACAAATAGGTGTAATTATAAATCAACTCAAGGAGGATAGCCTATATGAAAAAACCATTATATTTTTCTTCAGTGATAATGGAGGGCCTTTTCCCAGATACAAAAGATCTATTTACGAAACCGGTATTCGTGTTCCAATGGTTGCAAAATGGATAAATGATAGTTGCAGGGGCAACACATCTCAACTTATTAGTTTTGTTGATTTTGCTCCCACTATAATTGATGCAGCAAATATGAAAGAAAAATTTTCATTTGAAGGTATATCTTTTTTTAAAAAAAACCAAAGAAAATATATTTACTCAGCTACTGATCGTTTTGATGAAAACACAGATATGCGCAGAAGTATCAGAGGAAGAAATTTTAAACTAATTTATAACGGTGATACTACAACTCCAACATATAGAAAAGTAGATTACCGTCAACAAATGAAAACTATGAAGGTTTTAGATTCTCTTAAACAAAAAAAAGAGCTAAACACTTATTTTTCAGATTGGTTCTATAAAAATAAAAATCGTTTTGAATTATACGAAGTAACAGTTGATTACTTTGAGACCAATAATCTAATTAATAACCCAAAATATGATCAAATTTACAAAACACTCAAATATTATTTGTTTGAATGGATTAAAGATTCTGATTTTGGTAATATGAGCGAAGCTACTATGCTAGAAACAATGTTTTCTAGCTCGATATCCATACCAAAATTAAATACTCCAAAACTTGTTGTTAGCGATTCAGGATATCTTGTGGAATCTAATAATTTATATACCTCGGTAGGATGGAGAAATAAGAATGAAACAGTTTGGAATATATATTCCGAAAACGAGAAGATTCAGCCTAATGATAACTTTGAGATATTACTCTTTAAACCTGGCTATGAAATACTCATAAAAGACTTTCAGAAATAATTTAAAATCTGTTTACTCAATAAGGAAAGGAATGTTTGCTACAGAGCTTTGTCCTTTTTCATTTTTGACAAAAGCAAATATTCGGTAAGCTCCTTTTTTCTTTGGACTTATAAAAGTAAGTTCATCATTATTTTGCTTAACTATTTCAAGTTTTATTGGCTCAGGTGATAATTGTTTGTCTCCACCAATTTTGGTGCTGAAAGCCTCTGGATACAATATGTATTCTGTTATTACTTTTTTGTTGTTGTACTTACGAATATCAATTTTCAAAGTTGCTTTTGTTAAAGGAGCTAAAATATGGTCTTTTCTCCATCCAATATCTTGTAATGAAATATCTCTGATAGATGGGGCTCTCGAATCAGGCCATTCTCCTGTCCAACAAAATTGCATGACATCAACAGCTTCTGTTGGATTACCATTACTTAGAAACATTCCATGCCAGGTAGCTGTTGATTCTTGCTTTTGTCCCCAAAGGAAACAGTAACTTCCTAAACAATGTTCCTTGTCTTTTTCAATTAGTTCTTTATATCTTCTTAATCGTTGATCCGCTTTCAGCCCGTTTGGGGGTTCTACTTTAGCTTTCCAGGAAGTTTTTTTAGCCTCAAATGGTCCATTTACACCCCATTCAGAAACAATGTAAGGTTTATCCCAATTAAACTTTCTTAGATTTTCTCCAGCATTCTCAATTGAACCATAAACATTTAAACCCAAAATATCTATACTTGGACAATATTTTTTAATATAAAATGCTTTTGATGGGTCAACCCCTGCAATAACAGTCATTGTAGGATGATTTGGATCCACTTCTTTAATAAATTTAGCAATAATCTCTATCGTTTCCCAAACTTTAAAATTACTGTATCTGAGATCAACTTCATTACCAATACCCCATATTAGAAGTGCTGGGTGATCTTTATATTTTAAAACCTCGTTCTTAAGATATTCGATTTGACCTTTAACAGCATACTCATCATTATAGTCCATACCACTTCTTTCGGGTCTTACATGTAATCCAAGTGTTACAGTAAGACCATGATGATGAGCAGAATCTAAGTATGCCTTGTTGTTTGTACTCCAAACTCTAATTGAGTTAGCTCCAGATTGAACTAATAAATCAAAATGATCTTTGGCACCCGCTCCTTTTATGTAGTATGGCATGCCATTTCTTTGTAATTCAAAATTACCCGATTCATTAATTACAACATCCACGTTGCTAACTTGAGGATATACGTTGTAAGTTAAAAACATAGCTAATATTAAAGAGTACAATAAAATTATATTCCTTTCCATTTGGTTGGTTTTTTTGGATTTCCGCGAAATTCAATGATCTTAAAGTCACCTATTTCAAATTGCGTTCCTGCTATTACTTTAAATCTAATTTCCTTTAGTTCATCCCACCTAAATTCGCTATATCCAATTAATGACTTAAAAGGAAGAATAGCTTCAAACAATCCATTTCCTCTATCAATAAAATTAGTTTCATCTAATTTTTTTTGTAATCTTCTTTTATCTCCTTTATATGCAAATAAAAAAGTTTGAAGCTTAGGTAATTCTTTTGTTTTTGTTTTTATTTTAAAAGTAAGAGCCGATGTAGTATAAATAGATGATATATCTACACGCATCCACTTGTGAGGTGAAAAACCAAAAATATTCCATGGCTTTACTTTTGATTTATCTAAATCAACTACTACGCTTTCATTTTTAAATGAGTCTCCAAATTTAAGAGTAGATGAATATCTGGTATTTATACCCCACCAATGTTCTTTTCCTATTCCAACTGATATTGGATGAGATTTAAATACCTTGATAAAGGTATCATTAGTTTTCTTATAATTATGTTCGTGTGGTACAATTACAATGTTGTCAATATGTAAATCTCCTTTTCTTTGAAATTCAAGACGCATCTCTTTGATATTGCTCATGTTGACATTTCGTTTTTTATAGTTGAATGCGCTTAAAGGAATACGTATTCTTCTCCACTGAGTATCAATTTTTCCTTCTTCAAGATTTAAATAATTTATGTTTGCTCTACATTGTATTCCTGCGTAATCAACAAGAATAAAAAACATAGGCACAGTAGATAGCTCGCCTGAATCAATACGAACACGTAGCTCTATTGCTGTAGATTCTAAGATAGGAGTTAGGTTTTTACCCTTATAATTCCCCCACTTGAAACCTATTCCTACATAATTACATTTAGATGCGTCCCACTTTATATGAAGGTGATCATCTCCGATATAGCTATTATTACTACTAAAAGAAACTTGCTTACAATTATTATTTTTCACACCCCATAACCCGTTTTCTTTAGAATTAGTAAAAAGTTTTTTATAATGAAATTGTTCAAACGCTGAAACAGATTTAGAGGGTTCATATATGCTAACTTCTTTCATATATCCACAAGAAACAGTGCAAAAGATAAAAACTATTAATAATATATTAGCAGTTAACTTCATTATTGATCTAACAAGCTAGAGTTTGTTGTAAAAATAATATGATCTATATCAGTTCTAACATCTTTGCCAAAGTTTTCAGGACAAATTGGGTTTCCAGCTGATGAAGGACAAGCTTGACATGATATTCGAATTGCTCTAATATCATTTGGATTCATATTAAAATTAATATCTTGATTGTTTGGAGAAAGAGGTTCAAAATCAGAATATCTAAATGACTTCAGTTGCCAACCATTCCAATCTACAGGAATCTTCATTTTATAAACCTCCATTGTTGTTTCAAATAAATCAGAGGCATTATTGTTAAGATTATCATTAAAAGGTGTGACTGTCTCTTCTGAAATTAAAATATTTATAAATTGACCAGTGTGTAAGTCCTCTAAGTCTGAAAGTATACCTATATTTATGAATAAGTTATCAGAATTTTGACTAGCATCATTTATACTTACAGGAAGGTCGATATTACCTAATACCCAGTCCCAATTCACTCTACCTCCCATTTTAAAATAGCTATTTCCAAGAAGAGGATCATCATTTGCTAATGAAAAGGTTATACCACCACCATCTGTATTATAATAAACAAGACCGTCTTCAGGAAAACCATCTTCAAAACCTTCAAACCAGATACCATTTTCATAGCTATTTGTTGATACAATATTTATAGTATCTCGTATTGTATCAACTTCATTTTCAAAAGTCAACTGGATACTACATTCTTCTTCAGAAAAAAAAGGAAGCTCAGAAGGTCCGCCTCTCCAAATAATCGAATTTGAGTCAATTAGATTGGAAAATCCAGTAATTTCTTTGTAAGCATTTGTACTCAATCCTAAAATAGCAATTTTCCATTTAACAGGTTTATTAAACTCACAATGAAAACTAACTTGTTCATTATTTGAAAAACTAGGGTTTTTATTAATAATTTCAAGTGGCTTTATTATCTCAAAATCTCCATATAAGTTTTCAATTGATGGTCCTTCAAATTCAATTTTTGTACAACTATGCAGGACAAAAAGTAAGACAAGTAAAAAAATAAGATTTGTTTTTATGTTCATAATTTAACGGATAAAATTAATATAAATCTATTGTATTTATAGTTTAGATATTTTTGATCAGTAGATGTCACACCCCACCAGTTATAATTAAGATTGGCATATAGATTTTTCTTAAATTTATAAAGCATTCCAACAGACAGCATATGATCCTTTTGATCTACGTCTGTTAATGTAAAATAAGAAATATTATCATAATTATCTCGCTGAGTTATAAACTCATTACCTTTAGCATTCAACTGCTTATATGATGCTTGAATAAAAAACTTTTTGACTAACTCTGCGTTTATTGATGCATTCGAATGGTGACTAAAAAAGTTTATTTTAGAAACGTCTTTACCACCTCTTTGTGTGATTTCACTTTCAGATGAAGCTGAAATAGTTAAATCTTTTTGCCAATTTAAAAATTCATGCAAATTAATTTTTAAAAATCCACTAATTAATCCAAATTTTCTTTTTTCTGGTGTCCCCTGCCCAATTGCTTCTTTAAAAAACCCAGAGTTGACTTTAGCATGAAATAAGTTATTTTTATTATTCATTATAGCTTTCATATAAACTCCAATTCTATTTGGTGTAGCATCTCCATAAGGAAGTATATTTGAGTAAATAGGATTAAAGCTCATGAGAACACTTGATAAATCCTGATTATACAACTGATCATCCGTAACTATATCAAACATGGATGGAGACCTTATCAAAGACATGTTAGTATAAAATGGATAAATAGTGTTTCTATTAATGTCATCATAATTAAGACGCCTTGTTTGGGCACCAGCACTTCTAAAATTTGGATCTACGTAACGAAAACCTACTGATAAGAACAGTGATGAATCTTGCTTATCAAATTTATTTTCTAAATCAAAAAACATACCTTTTATATCATTTGATATAGAATCTGTAACAGCATTTTCAAGCTCGGTATGCAACCAATATCTTTTTGAAAAACCTGTTTGTAAAGTTTGTTGAATATGATACTTTTCACTACTAAAACGATGAATTAGTGATATATCATAAACAGGGTTTCTTACAGAAATATTTTTAGTTCCACTAGACGCTAATTCAAATAGGTTCACATAGTTTGTTGATAATTTAAGTTTCTTGTTTATATTCGAAAGCATAGATCCACCTGAAAACATGAGGTCACTTGAATAGTTAGATTCATTTATCTGAACAGAGCCTCGAGGTCTAGTAACAAAGAAATCTACGTCTAGATTTCTTATAAATCGATCGAATTTAAAAGAAAAATCGGTTTGAATTCCTTGCAAACGCCATCTATTTTCAATATAAAAATTTTCATAATGAATAATATCTCGATAAAACTTTAACATATCATTTTCGTAACCTGAAAGTTCTTCATCATAATTATAAAGTGTAAATTTAGATTGCTTTAGAAAAAGATCCCCAATACTGAAACGAATCTTATTATTTATTACACCTTTGGCTCTAAGTTGTCTTACATTTATTTCTGTTCCTGACCCAAAAAAACTTCCAAATGAATTACGTATTCTCAATTGTGCAAAGATTTCAATATTCTGAATTGGATTTACGTGTGTATTTAGGTCCAATAGGTTATAACCATTTGATGTATTCTTTGCAGATATTGTATCATCTATTAAACTATTATCTACAGCATCTCGAGTAAAATAAGAGCGAGAAAGTCCGTCAAACCAAATATTTTCATTTATCTGCGCATAAAGACTAAAAGTTGAAAAAAATATTGCTAAAAAAACAGGTGATTGTATTAATTTTCTTTTCATAGTTAAAAATTTATTTTTAATTCAAGCATCATTTCCCATCCTTTTAAATGATTTTCAATGAAATTCGGATCATAATATCGATATTGGTTGTAGCGATAAAATACCATAACATTTTGACCAATTTTATAATCTAAACCAAAGCCTATAAGTGTATTCTTTTGATTTCTATAATTAGTATACCTGTACAGATCCTCAAGGCCTAACATCTCAAAAAAGGTATTTGTTGATGTAGCTTCTTGACTATCTCCTATATCAGTGGAAGAATTACCTAATATTTTTTCTATACCATAACTTAAAACAAGTGCAGATTTATCACTTAGTTCAATACTGAAATCAATTTCTTCACTAAACTGACTAATTAGTGCTTCCTTGCCAATTTGAGGAAAAAAACTTAGATCTTTTTGGCAAGTATTAAAACGTGTCAAACAAAATATATAATAATTTTTTCCAAAAATCCTATTGTTATACTTAGCTTGAAATTCAATGGTGTTGAAGAATTTTTTAAAATTTGGAAGTCCAGCAGTAGACGTATCACTGATATTTACGTTTTCAAATACTCCTCTGTATGTAGAATTTAGCGCATTATACGGTCCCCAGTTTTGCGCAAAAACATAGATTCTTGAAAGTGTCTGGCTATTTACATTGTGTATATAAGATAATGCCGAATAAGAAGTGTCAATTTCAGCAAATACACCAAAACCTCCATTAAGCTTAAGTTTACCCAAAGTTAGATCTGTATTTATAGAAACACCTTGTCGATTATTTACAGGATAACCTAGTCCAACTATTGGACTTTGATAAGGAGTTCTTACTGTTGTTCCTACCCCTTCTACATTAGGAAATACATCAAGAACAGATGTGTTTAAAAAATTTCCAGTGACATTTACAAATTGTGGTGATATTCTATAAAGCTGCAAATTAATTGGTACTTTTAATGATTTTGCAGTTTTAATATTCAAAAGAATAGCCTCCCCATAGCCGAGTTTATTAATAGGATCTTTATAGTTTCCTATTCCTAGCTCCATTTGGACTTGTATTTTATTCCATTTTTTATCCAATTCAAAAGTATGAATAAAATAGTTTCTTCTTTCACCACCTAATGAGTCTGTATCTGCCCATGAAGAAAGATAATTATAAGCTAATTTTAGATTAGGAATTAATGTATTTTTAAGTTGAAAAGAGCTAGTAAAATTATCACTATTTTCAAGAACAGAGCGATTAAAAGTACTTTTACCGATAACACCTTTCAAAGAAAAATTAAGTGGAAGTTTTGACCCCTGGATAAATATTCCTTGAAAAGCACGACTTCCATATCTAATACCCTGATCAACTAAGCCGCTGTTGTAATAATTAGAATAACGATTAATTGGTTTTTTATTTAACGGGGTTTGGGGCCTTCTTTCGAATATACTGACTCTGTTAAATGAATGATTTCCCCATACAGTAAGTCGGCTTTGTCTATACCATGAAACACCCCCTGACTTTAAATTAAAAATCCCCTGTTTAGTAGCAATTGAAGTAGAAATATTTAATCCAAGATTTAATGTTAAGGGTTGTGTAAAATCTGATGAAGATCCTTTATATAAACTATTGAGCATGAAGTCAGCTCCAAAAGTGATTTGTTCTTTTGTTTTTCCATTAAGTTTTAAAAGCAACATAGGTTCTCTGTAAGCATCCCCTGAGCTAATCACTAGTGTTTTACCACTATTATTGGGAAATGTCTCTTGTTGGTTACGAACAAAACCTAAAAACCTATAATAACCCGAAAATGATATTGAAGTTGATGGGTTCTTAAAACTCAAGATATTGCTACTGAAGGGTTTTTGATTAATTATTGTTTCTTGACTAAATGAAGAACCTACCCACATAAAAAAAATGATCAAGATTGATCCTCTCATAATGTACAAGAAGTATTAAATTTTTTACTAAATTAATAAATAAAAATTGTAAGACAAGACATTTAAGTGTAGTATTTACACTTAGATTTTTATAAAAGAAAGACTAGTAATTTGAATTAATTTTTTTTAATGGTGTTTCTTTCCAAGTAATTCCTTCTTGCCATTTTGGTGCATGTACCTCAACAAGATAATTGTCTAATATTTTTTCCAATTCTTTTGCTATTTCTGGTTGTTGATTAGCTAAATTTAATTGCTCCATTTTATCTTCCACTAAATTAAAAAGGAGAATTGATTTATCATCTTGAAATTTAATTAACTTATAATCTCCTTTTCTTACAGCAGAATGTGGTCTTTTCAAAGCAATACCATTTTTGTAAGGCACGTGAAAGAAAATACCATCAACTTCTCTATTAATCTGTTTAACATTTTTATTTAACAGTATTGGCGCAAAACTTCCTCCATCAATTTCAGCTAATGTAATTGTTTTATTACCAGCCAANTCTAAAAGGGTTGGTAAAATATCAGAGCCTGAAACAGGTGTAGCGGACTCAGATCCATTTTTGATACCAGGTCCAGAAATAATAAGTGGGACACGCACTCCTCCCTCATAAGCATCCCATTTACCTCTACTNAATGGATAATTATAGCTTTTTTCATACTTCTTAGCTCCAGGTATGTTGGGAACTGAGCCATTNTCAGACATGTATATTATATATGTATTATCTTCNANNCCAAGTTCTTTTATTTTTTTTAATAAAATTCCAAGCCCTTCATCCAAATNAAAAGTCATTGCAGCAAATCCTGGATTTATTTGNTNTAAACCTTGCGGTTTTTCTTTAAACTTATTATAATTTTTTTCTTTTGATTCAATATTTGTATGGACAGCATAATGTGAAATTTGCAGAAAAAATGGTTGTTTTTCTNCATTACAAGAAGTAATGAATTCAATCGCCTTATCAGTTAGAGAAAAAATATACTTTGGATCTTTTTTAAATACATTTTGCCACTGACTTTTATTATTGTCAAAATTCCCATCCTTATTTTTAGTAGGACCATCACTTANATCATATCCAAGAACAGAAGGATCACTTCCCATTCCCCATTTACCAAAATGAGCTGTTCTGTAATTACTATTAATTTTTTTAAGAGCTTTTGGAATACTTATAAATCCTTCATGATCAATATGATCTGTATTCATCCCTACTCGAATCAATGAAAGTCTTGCTGGTGTTTTACCGAATTGAATACTATATCTAGATGGTGCACAAACAGGTGCACTTGCATATGCATCAGAAAATCGAATACCTCTTTTAGCAAGTAGCTCTAAGTTTGGTGTTTCAAAGTATTCACTTTTTGAGCCTGGCTCNTCATTCATCATTTGGACTGATGTTCCATTCCAACCTTGATCATCAGCTAGTATAAGTATGAAATTTGGAGNAACTGTATCTATTTTTTTTTCTTTTGNAAGGTCAGTAGATTTACAAGAAAAACAAATTGANAAAAATCCAATAGAAAAAAAAANTNTTTTAATAAAGTAATAATATTTTTTTTCTATGCCATTATGATATATCATNCTTAGAGTATTTATAATTTAGTATATGAA
Source organism: Flavobacteriales bacterium (assembly GCA_002711125.1). GTDB lineage: Bacteria > Bacteroidota > Bacteroidia > Flavobacteriales > BACL11. The sequence continues at coordinate 3,953 of PAHN01000006.1, read as the reverse complement.
ATTAATAAATGTAGCTTNAAATTATTNAATTATTTATTTTTTAAATACAANATTTGACCATTTATATCATGTATATCTCCAAAAGTAATATTTTTTNCCTTGGGCATAGGATTNGCATTTTCAAATTGCCTNCCTAGACCTTCNGGNTTAATTNTGGCTTCAGNAATTCTCTGCTCAATTACTAATTTTAAAGAATCCAATACTAAATTATAATCTTGGTTATTTACAAGATTNATTANTTCTTGATTATCATATTTATGATCATATAGTTCATAACCNAGTTCTCCATTAACTCCCCATTTNGTAAGTCTATATCTTTTNGTCTTAATTGAGTATCCATTCCTCCACCTAGTAAGTGCGCTTCCACGTACTGAAGTATTTACATTCTTCATTATTGGNACTAAACTTTTTCCAACTACATGCTTGGGTNTTTTTATATATGTAAGATCCATTAAAGTGGGATAGAGATCGATTAATTCAACTGGGCTCATAGATTTTAATCCTTTATTTTCTAAATTTGGAGTAGAAATTATTAGAGGAATTCGTGTTGCATTTTCAAATAGTGTTTGTTTTTGCCAGTGGCCATGTTCTCCCATATGGTAACCATGATCAGAAGTAAATACCACAATAGTATTTTCATCTAGCCCAGTAGCTTCTAGATGGTCAAGTATTCTNCCAAGCTGAGCATCNACAAATGAAATGGTTGCNTAATAAGCTTGTTTTATTTCTTGAGCANGTTCTTTTTCCAAATTAAGTTGATTCTTTTTGGCTCTAATTGATTTCACAGCAGGCTCTGGCAAAGTAGCNAAATATTCACTAGATATTTCTGGAATTTCAATTTTTTCTCGATNATAAAGATTGAAGTAATTTTTAGGAGCAACAAAAGGGGTGTGTGGCCTAAAAAATCCAACCGCTAAAAAAAATGGTGTACCTGTATTAGCAAAATCATCAAGTTTTTTAATTGCCTCCGTTACTGCAATACCATCTGTTTGTTCATCATCTTTTCCATCAGCAGCTAGCCAGCTTAAAGTACCTCCATACTTTCTNGGACTTAAAGTATTAATTTTATATTCCTCAATTTTGTCTCNNCCNTANGGNTTGACAGTTTGATCCCAAGAATAAATATCATCATTTCCTGATGTTCCTATCGCGCTAGGATTGTCATAGTGAAAAATNTTACCTATACGAACGCTTTGGTAACCCTGCTGTCTNAAGCGTTGCCCCATAGTAATAACATCTGGAACAGAATTTCTGAGATTCATATTATTANTGGTAATCTTAGTTTGATTAGTATAGATACCAGTCATAAAAGAAGCACGTGATGGACCACACAATGGGTATTGATTATGTGCGTTTTGAAACAANATACCTTTTTCAGCAAGACGATCGATATTTGGAGTTTTTATGACNAAATTTCCATAAACACCAATATCACANTTTAAATCNTCNGCAATAATCAATATCACATTTAATTTTTCAGATTTAGGTGAAGTTGACTTATCCTCTAATGTTTCTATCACTGCTCCTAAAGAGAGACTATAGAAAAAAAATAGTATAATAAANAATCTAACATTTATCATATTTTAAACATAAAAAGCAGNGTAAATAAAATCATCTTTAATTAATAATAATTTTTTGCGTTATCCATTCTTCATTNATTAAGCAACTTAGAAAGTAAAAAGCATTGTNNAGTTGCNAGGTTTGAATTTGAACNTTACTCTGNTGTGGTGTGATTTCAAGCACAACTCTTCCGCAAAGATCTTTGATTTTTANCGATTTAATTGNATNGTTTGATTTAATAAATATATCTCCATTTGAGGGATTTGGAAAAATATTTAAAGACACTTCATTTTCAGGCACTTCAATTACTGTTAGATTAGAAACACACTCTGAATCTACTTCATTTATGCTTAAAGCATCAAATTCTACATCTCCACTTGAGAATTGAAATTTAACTGCTCGATCAAAAGTAACAGCAGGTACTGTAATACTATTGGATCCAAGGGTCAATGTCATTGGATTTCCAAAGAAATCATTTCCATTAGCTACAGTTTTGTAAACTCTAACGTTAGCTCCACCTACTGGTAAATTTGTTACATTCATAGTATATGTTTGAGCTGCATGACTCAATAATCCTGAATCTATTGTAGTTGCTACAAGTACAAAAGGCCAATTTGTATTAGACCCGATTACAAAATCATCACAATTACTTATTAGTGATGTAGATGAAGGTGGTAAAGGAACAACACAGTCTGAATCTTCCCCATTTAAGTTTAAAGCATCAAATTCTATATCTCCACTTGAGAATTGAAATTTAACTGCTCGATCAAAAGTAACAGCAGGTACTGTGATACTATTAGAGCCAAGTATCAATGCTATTGGATTACCAAAGAAATCATTTCCATTCGCCACAGTTTTGTAAACTCTAAAGTTTGCTCCACCAGCTGGCAACGACGTTACATTGATAGTAAATGTTTGTGCTGCTTGACTAACTGTTCCTGAATCTATTGTAGTTGCTACAAGTACAAAAGGCCAATTTGTATTAGACCCGGTTACAAAATCATCACAATTACTTATTAATGACGTATTTTGAGCAAAAACATTAAAAGAACTAATTATAAATCCAGCTAACAATAAAAAGATTTTATTTTTTTGTAATATTAGTTCTGAGAAATAATAATAATAATAATTAGTAATTAAATTCATAAATGATCTTATTTAGAGTATTTTAAATATGTATTTTCAATGTTATCAAAAATAAAATAATTTTCTTTAATTAGTTATATTTTTTACACATCTAAAACCAACGTGAAATAATGAGCTTTCAGGTGAAGATGCAGATCTTGCAGAAAGCCTGAACCCATGACAATAATTTGGATTACATAAAAAAGACCCTCCTCTTTGTGCTTTACCTTGTAAATCTGTAGGAAATACTTGCAGATTACCTTCATAAGGCAAATGCCAATTATAACACCATTCCCACACATTACCGGCCATATCAAAAAGTCCTAAAGAATTTGCTTTAAAATGACCAACTGGAGAAGTATATTTAAATCCATCTTGAGAACTAATTGTATTTGGATATCCAGAATTCCAAGTATTACACATATACTTATTATTGATTAAAAGATTATTACCCCAATAATATAATTGATTTTTCTTTTGACCTCTTTCACTTGCAGCATATTCCCATTGAACCTCAGTTGGAAGAGTTTTACCATAAAATTCACAATATGCACATGCATCATTCCAGCTTACTTGTGTAACAGGATGGTCCTCCATAGCAATTGTTTTAAAATTTCCTAGCGGGAACTGCCAATTAGCACCATCGACCAATTGCCAAATATTAATAGAATCATTATAAACAATTCCATTACCAAATACTTCAGCTTCTGTAGTATAGTTAGTTTCATTAACAAACTGTCTAAAATCTTTGACGGTAACTAGATTTTTATCAATTAAGAAACTTTGAATTGTAACCTCACGTTCCGGTTTCTCTCTTTCTAATCCATTATTGTTTCCAAAATTAAACTTTCCACCTTTAACAAATACCATTTTGTTAGTATCATATATTTCAATAATATTTGAAATAACATTAATTTCATTGATGTTATTAATTATATAAAAATTTTTATCTGAATTAACAATAGTTTTATTGTTATTATTAGTTACAAAACTTGAAAAAATTAGAATATATATAAATATATTAGATGTTAAAAAAGAAAACATAAAAAGTATTTATAAGTTATTACCTGAAAATATTAATATCTTTCATTTGTTTACAAATTATTCTTTTATTGAAATAAAAATAGCCTGAGTAAAAACTCAGGCTATTAATAATCAATATATCATAATTATTGAAGGATTAGCTTCTTATTAACTACACCATTATTAGTTGTAATCTCTAAGAAGTAAACTCCTTTAGTATAAGTAGCCAAGTCAATTGACTTAGT
>PAHN01000005.1 GCA_002711125.1 Flavobacteriales bacterium | reverse complement strand
TATTATTTTCTCTGATGGTGAGACCTTATTTGTGTTCGGTGGAAGCAATGGACTCCATTTTACTGAATCAACGGATTACTACGCGGTTATGACCCAACCCCCAACTAATAATAGCAATCAGTGGGTAGGTATCGGGCATGCAGAAATGGTCGTTATCAATAGCGATGGGATCTCTAGTTACCCTAACCTTGTTCATAATGATGATGACAACAATAATAATGATATCCAATATCCTAGCTACTTTACTATGTCTCCTGCATATCCAAATCCATTTAATCATTCTGTTTATTTTGTTTTGGATGGTATTACAGAAGAACCAGTTGATATTTCAATTTATTCCATTTCTGGAAGGAAAATAGAACAATTTTCTATTCCTAGATTGGATGACCAACAGAATAAAATTGGGTGGCTACCCAAAATGAATATACCATCAGGAACCTATTTCATTCAGGCCAGTACAAGCTATATGAAACAAACACAAAAGATTCTATTTATTAAATAGAATATTTAGATTAAATTCGCCGGCTTTATCCAACGCAAATACATTTTAAAACATATTCAATCTGGAGTCCTTCATTGGCTAAGACCAAAGTAAGTAAAAAAGAAGAGCAGCAAACTGCTGACTCAGAAAAAAAGACCGAAGAAAACCAAAACACCGAACAAGATACAAAGAAGAAAAAAGGCAGACCTAGTAAGGTTTCCAGTGGTAGTATCAGTATGTATCTTGCTGAGATTGGCAGGTTTAACCCTTTACCTCCGGAGCGTGAGGTTGAACTAGCAATTAGGATACAAGACGGCGATGAAAGAGCCATGAAAGAACTGGTGGAGGCCAATCTGCGATTTGTGGTGTCCGTTGCTAAAAAGTACCAAGGTAATGGTTTGTCTCTAGCTGATATTATCAATGAAGGGAATATGGGGCTTATCAAAGCTGCCAAACGTTTCGATCATACACGCGGTTTTAAATTTATCTCATATGCTGTTTGGTGGATACGTCAATCGATATTACAAGCATTAGCAGAACAGTCAAGACTAATTCGCTTACCTCTTAATAGGGTTGGAACGATCACAAAGATCACAAGGGCCGCAGAGAAACTGGAGGCAGAAGTAGAGCGTCAGCCAAAAGGTGATGAGATTGGAGCCCAATTAGAGATGAGTGGAGATGAGGTTCTCATGGCTATGCAATACTCACGCCGTCATAGTTCTCTCAATTCACCCTTCCAAGAAGGGGAAAATAGTAGTCTATTAGACATCATTGAAGATGCAGAGGCAGAAGAGCCAGAGGCAAAGATCATGATGGAATCCATGAGCGAGGAGGTCAATGGTGCTTTAGAGACCTTGTCCGAGCGTGAGCGGGTGGTTCTAGAGATGTATTTTGGCATTAACCGTGATAGTGCAATGACCTTGAATGAGATCGGTGAAGAATTCGATCTGACACGGGAACGTGTTAGACAGATCAAAGAGAAGGCAATTCAGCGTCTCAGGCACCGTTCAAGAAGTAAGAATCTTCGTAGATATTTAGGTTAATAATTTCTGATTTAAATTGAGGGGGCTTTATGAGCCCCTTTTTATTAAAATTATTTTAGGTCTTATTTTTAGACCAGGTTTGTAAACTTTATTATATCACCTTAATGAAAAATAAACCGATACTTCTGTTTCTATTTCTTTTAGGCATTTGTATATCTATGCCTAATATTCCTGATTTTAGAATAACATATAATGTTGAGGGCCATGTACTAAAAATGCCCTATTATAGAAATAAGCCGCTAGGTGAGGTCTCTAATACTACAAAACTAGCTATAATATCAATCCATGGTGATGGAAGAAATGCAGAAGAGCACTATAGTTTATTTAATGAACTTGCAACAAATTTAGGTCAAATAGATTCAACTATAATTATTGCACCTTTATATTGTCTCCAAGACGATATTAATAGTTATGACTTGGACTCTACAGTATTATTCTGGCCAAGTAGTGATTGGAATGCGGGTGACCTTTCTAGAAGCACAGGCTCTAACCCTAGGCCAGCGCAGATAAGTGCTTTTTCTATTATTGATACAATATTTCATCGATTAGTTGAGAATAACTCAGAGCTAGAAAAAATTATATTTACCGGGCATTCCGCAGGGTCTCAAATGGTGGTCCGTTATGGCGCTGGCGGACGCGCTCATAATAATATCATGCAAGAGTATGACGTTGATTTCTTGTATGTACCAACGAACACACCATCTTTTCTATATATGGATAGTTTAAGGGTTGCAGATGAATATGAGACACCATTTGAATTTCTATTTCCAACCAGTTGTGGATCTGCTAACTACTATAAGTATGGTCTTGATAATTTAAATGAATACATGGAAGAGACAGGTAGGATTGAAATAAGGAATAATTTTTTCAATCGAAAAACCATATATCTTATCGGAGAGTATGACGTTGGAGGACAATCTAATAACTGTGCCAGATACATCCAGGGCGAACATAGACTATCCAGATCGTATATATTTTATTCTTATTTGGGTTCCTATTATGGTGACTCGGTTTATCAAAATCACTATTTATCTGAAATACCTAATGCATACCATGATTTTGAGGATATGGTCTATTCAGACTGTGGAATTCCAGTTTATTTTGGATTGAATTTGGATGATTGCGAATATATTGACCCAATTGTATTCAATAATTTTCCGCCTATTGCTGATGCGGGAGATGATCAGCTAGTTGAATTTGGAACGACTGTTATACTTGATGGTAGTAATAGTAATGATCCAGATGGTTCAATTGATTCTTTTTTGTGGTCACAGATCATGGGCCTACCTGTTGCCATAGATTCAGTTACTCAGGCTATAACCTCTTTTGTTTCACCAAATGAAGAGACTACTCTTAGGTTCACCCTTGCAGTCGTAGATACAATTGGCGCATCCTCTATTGATACGATTGAGATTAATATTGGTTCCCTTTCAACTTATAATAGTAATGAGCAAATTTCAACGCCTAGTATAACAGCATATCCAAATCCATTCAATGGTAGTTCAAATATAATCGTTAACAGATATGCGGACGTTCAAGCACCCATAAAAATATATGATATAATTGGTAGGGAAGTTGCTTCTTTCGAACCCACTAAATACGATTCACCAAAATATATTTTTCAGTGGAATGGTTCAGCGAAAGATGGTACCCAAGCAACTTCGGGGTTATACTTTATTGTATATAAGACACAGGACAGTTATTTAGTAAAAAAGATCACATATCTCAGGTAAATTTAATTATATATATTTTAATTATTCTTTTAAAGGAGCTTATCAATGAAACAACATTTGAATGATATTAAGATCAATATCTTAAAACGGTCATTAATTTTATGTATCATTTCTGCAGCGATCGCTGGAGATCCAATTATTAATATTTGGTATATTGGCATTCGTGAGAATCCGATATATAATCATTATATCGAGATTTATAATCCAACTGAAGAGATAATAGATTTAAGCGAGTATGCATTTATCAAAGGCCATGCCCAAACAGGTGCAATTGGATATGGTTGGGGAAGTGAGTTATCTAACTCAGGTGTATCATTCTATCGTCTTTCCGGCTCTCTTTTTCCGGGGTCAAGTATGGGGTTCACTAGGGATGCCAGCCATGAAAGTCTGCAAAATGCAGCAGATGTCGTTTTTGAAGGAGAGTGTGTATTATCTGTAAGTGGAGATGATGCTGTTGGCCTTTTTAAAGGTGCAGGAGAAAACGCAGAAGAAGTACTTAATGCATGTGATAGTATCCCTATAGATGCAATAGGTACTCCCTTTGATGATCCTGGCCAAAGTTGGCAGGTTTCGGGAGTAACTGGGCCTGCTAATTCAACCAATACAGGATTTTATGGTGTTACACGTTTTGCAGTTCTTATGAGAAAACCTGATGTTGGTGTTGGCAATGGAGGTGACTGGGATGCATCACGTGGTTGTATAGTGGATTCATGTTCGAATGATACTATTACCACCTCCTATGAAGCAAGTGAATGGGAAGTATTACCTTGTTACTTTTATGATGGTTGCGACCCTACAAATGACGTTACTACTAATGGAGCAGGAGCTGAGCCTGATTGCCCTGACGCTTCACTTGACATTGATTCGATTGGCACTTATTACTATGATCCGGGAACACCTGCAGTAGACTCTACTCAAGTCCAGATCATTCATAACTCACCCTACCCAACTGTGGATATATACTTAGATGGTGAGATTGCACTGGAAAGTGTATCATATCGTGCAACTACTGGATTGGTAACTATTCCATTAAATACAGAGGTTGGAATAGCGCCAGTAGGTGGTGATGTTATTGCAACGTTTCCATTTGAACTTGAACTTGATGTTACATATGTAGTGGTTGCTTCGGGTATTGTGGGTGATGAGACCCATCCGTTCGACCTATTAGCATCAGGCCTAGAATTAGAAGCAGAGGATGAAGGTAGCTTCGCCCTGAAAGTAATGCACGGGGTCACTGACGCTCCTGCTGTGGATATATATGCTGATGGTACTATTCTTGTTGAAAATCTTGCTTACGGAGATTTTCAGGGTTACTTACAGGTACCAGTAGGTGACTACACATTAGATATCACGGCACATGGCTCCTCTGAATCAGTTGCTTCATTCAGCGCTCCATTGGAGACCTATGGAGGATATAGTGGAGTAGTATATGCATCAGGATTTTTAAATCCAGCAGAAAATGATTCTGCATTTACGCTAATTTTGACCACGCCAAGCGGTTATGATGTTGAATTACCGCCATCAGAATCAGCGCTATCAATNGATCNNNCAANNGATGTNATNCCCNNCTCGATNANTATAGTTGGNAACTTTCCAAACCCATTTAATCCAAGTACAAAGATAGTATTTGAGNTNNCTNCAGTATCCGAAATAACAATGAGTATTTTCACACTGTCCGGNAAATTGGAAAAAAAGATCAACTTAGGGATGCTTAAAANTGGAACGCATACTGCAACTTGGGATGGAACCTCGGATAATGGAAGACATTCATCCAGTGGGGTTTATATTTATAAACTAAGCAATGGACAACGCACGGTTACAGGCAAGATGACATTAATAAAGTAGTCTAGTTGAAAAACCTATAACTCCAGATAATAAGGTGAGACAAAACTTGCTTGAGAAAGTAATTGCTTTTTCTCTTTATTTCATTCCCTATGCAGTGCTTGCACTAGATGTCGTTCAAATATCTGGTACAATAAAAGATCCTGCCGGAATGTTTCTNCCCGGTGCGAATGTACAGATCATGGGCACCGGCTTTGGAAGTTCCAGTGATGGNGAGGGCTATTATTCATTCTCCGTCCCATTAGAAAATATCGCGGGCCAACCTAAACTTATACAGGCAACATATATTGGGTATAAACCCTCTGTCGATACGCTTAGGTTTGATGGAAAAGAGGTTTTGCTATTGGACTTTATTCTAAGCCGTGATGTTCTGGGATTGGAAACAGTAGTGGTTACTGGAATGGGAGGTATAGAAGAAAAAAAGAAACTTGGTGTGTTGATCGAATCAGTAAAAACCGAGTCTGTTGAACGATCCGGTGAAACAAATATTATTACAGCATTGCGAGGTAATGTACCAGGTTTTGAGATAAAAAAAACAAGTGGTGATGCTGGCACCAACGCATATTTTAGAATCAGAGGTGTAGGGACTATATCAAGAAGCACTGAACCACTCATTGTCATCGATGGTATACCNATCAACTCTAGGACCACGACAGTTGGTAGCGGGGTGGATCTGGAAAGTCCAAGGAATAGGTCAGAAGCATCAAGTCGTACCTCTGATATCAATATAGATGATATTGAGTCCATTGACGTATTAAAAGGTGCAGCGGCATCTGCTATTTATGGATCAAGAGCAGCAAATGGTGTGATCCTTATTACAACCAAAAGTGGNAAAACTGGTAAAATGAGTATTACATATAGATCTCAATTTGGGATATCTGCATTGAACAATGATTATCCTCTGCAAAGTTGGTTCGGGCAAGGAGATGGCGGAGATTCCATTAAAAACTCTTCAAATTCTTGGGGTAGACCTTTGAATATTNCCTCAGCTCCTTGGTACAATGATAACTATCCACAAGATAAGATATANGATAATTTCAATTCTATATCAGATCTAGGCTATAGCAATGAACAAAACTTCAGCGCATCAGGGGGTACAGATAGAACTAATTTCTATTTATCGTTTGGTAGGTCATATGAGAGATCCCATTGGATATCATGGTCACAATATCAAGANCTGGTTGAAACAACCTACGGGCATGATCCCACAAGAGAGATNCCATCGGATTATATGAGAAACTCTGTCCGTCTTAAGGGCAGTCACTTAATTACACCAAAACTAACCNTNTCNACCAGCGTGTCTTTTGTTAAGGTTAAAACCAATAATTTATCNAGAGGGCATACTACCGATGGTCTAGGGAGGGGTTTATTGAGCTCACCACCAGATTATGACCTCACACCCTATCTGAATCCAACGACGCAATACCATAGCTCTCCAACTAATACGGACCCTGATGTACCAGAGGGTCCTCATTCATGGAATAATCCATATTGGGTTTTGTTCGAAATGAAACATGGACAAGATCTNAATCGTACATTTGGTAATGTCAAACTGGATTACAANCCAAATNNCTGGAGCAATCTAAGCTATAATTTTGGTGCTGATCTTACAAATGACTCNAGACAGGATATTCTACCAACAGGNACATATAGAGATGGTGGNTTAGGAAGGNCATTCCAATATCANAATAATCGTACAGAATGGGATTCAAATCTTATTCTATCTTTGGATGGACAAAAGTTATTCAAACTACCCGGTAAACTGACCCTAGGGCATAACCTAAATAGTCGNAGGTCTAAAACAATGAAGAACCTAGGTGAAGATCAGAACGTACTTAACTATTATCAAATGGAAAACTACCAGAGCGTTTCAGTGTTTGAATCTATCTCTTTGGTTAAGTCTCAATCATTTTTTGGTCAACTAACATACGATCTTGCTGATCAATTCTACCTAACGGCCGCACTAAGACAGGATGGGTCATCTACGTTTGGCCCATCAGACAGAGAACATATTTTTAGGAAATTCAGTGGTGCTTGGGATTTTACAAAACAATTTTCAATACCCTATCTTGATTATGGGAAAGTGAGATTTGCATGGGGTGAAGCAGGAGAACAGCCTGGAGTTTATAGTATCTATTCTGGCTATGTTTCAGAAAANATTGGATACTTACAAAATAAAGTAAGCCTTGGTAAGTCTGGTGTGTACCATGATGTACTTGGTTATGTATCAGACTCCCGCTTAGGAAATGCCGCTATCCGGCCAGAGATCAGATCTGAATACGAATATGGATTAGATATGGAGATCATTGGTGGTCGTTTAGGGCTAAGTACGACCATGTACAATGCGACCAGCCGAGACGTTATTTTCAATTTGGATGTAGCACCCTCAACAGGTTCAGAGGTTTTTACTGCCAATGGAGCTACAATTGAGAACAAGGGCATGGAACTCACCCTTTCAGGCATACCGGTTCAAAGAAAAGATTTTACGTGGTCTACTCGCATTCTTTTTTCAAAAAATGATAATATGTTACTTGAAATGGCGGGTGTCTCAGCAAATGATGCTAAGAGTTTAGATCCATATTCTCTTGAACTACCTGTGGATCAACTCTCAAAATTCACTTTCACAGCACCAGGAAGAACGCTTGGTGAGTTCAAGGGTTACAGTTGGGCGCGCTTTGGACATGGTATCACCGCTACAGATAAGGATAGCGAAGGCAATACTATATATGTAAACATAGATTCTCTATATGCAGGGCAGTGGAAAAAGAATGATGTCTATGTCGGGATAGATGGAACTCCTGTTCTAAATTGGAAATTTTCCGATGGTTCTTCAAGAGACTATTTGTGGTCAGGTTACAGCCCAAATCCGGATTGGACTGGTAGCATCTACAACCAAATTAAACTATCTAAGAACCTATCTTTTTCATCATTACTAGACATAAGCTATGGTGGGCATATAGTCAACTATACCAAAAATAAACTTATGGAACTTGGTACACATAAGCTCACGGAAGAAAGATATCACCATATGTTTGACAGCACAGGGTGGTATGGCTATTTAGAGGGACAAACTTCAGAATGGGGNAGAGGGACTTTTGGAAATTTATTAAATAATGGTAGCGAGGCCATAGGACCAGGAGAAGATANAGGAATAAAGTATGATGAGGAATTTTATTCAAGCTACATGAGTACATCACAGGATATCATCAATAATATTGAAGACGCTAGCTACATNAAGCTTAGAGAGGTATCACTTTCNTATATNATTGACCACCAAANGATCAAAGANAAAGGGTTTGAAAATATAACAGCTAGGCTCAGCTTCAGGGANCTTGTCACTTGGTCAAAATATACTGGCTGGGACCCTGAGACGAATATGATGCAGAATAGAATATCTGGAGAAGATTATTTTAACCAACCTCAAACATGGGGTGCAACCTTCAGTTTGTACCTTAATTGGTAGGCTATATGTTAAGATATCTCTACATAGTAATAGTATTGATGCTATTTGTTTCTTGCGAGGATTTTTTAACGGGTGACCTCTTAGATAATAATCCAAATAAAGTAAGCGACCCTGATCAGATATCTATTGAATCCCTTTTTGTTGGATCGCAGGTGACCATGTATGGAATTATGGAGGGTTATCTTAATCGGCTGGTGTCTGGCTTTATGCAACAAATAGCTGCTGTCGTTTCAAGCACATCCGAAGATTATCGTTGTCTGCCTCTTGACTGGAGGCTGGATGATCGCTGGGGTGACCTTTATGGGACAGGTGGTCTGGTGGATCTGCGAACAATTCAGGATAGAGCATTAGAGCAAGAAAAGTATGTTCTACTTGGTATAGCCGAAATGTGGGAAGCGCTCATTTTTAGTACGGCAGCTGATCTATGGGGGAATCTGCCGTACAGTCAAGCTGTAAACTCTAGCTATACAGATCCTATTTTTGACTCACAAAAACAAATTCACAATAGTGTGCTGGGTCTTATAGATGATGCAATTGGTCACCTCCAGCAGGGGCAGGATTTTTCAGAACTGAATGACTTTACGTTTAATGGTGACACACAAAAATGGGTCTCAGCAGCTAGGACCTTACAAGCAAGGATAAGACTGAACTGGGCAGAGGTTGATGGGGTAGAAGCATACCAGGAAGCATTGAACTTTGCGCAGCAAGGTATCTCTGAGTCCTCAGGCTCTGGTGATTGGAGACCTTTTCACCAGTCTGGCAGTGATGGTGAAGAATCCATATGGTACCAGTTCTTTAATGAGAATTTTAATGATATTATGGCACATGGCGGAGCGGGAAGGCTTCTGGTTGATCTATTAAAAAAAGATAGCGACGGTCGACTGGATATATACTTTGGTAAGAGCGTATACAATTCTGGTAATTTTTCAACCTACAATGATAGTATTGTTGGTCTAGCGCCCTATGACACCCTACCGCCTCCTTATGCCTCTCATCTGAATACAAATACATTTGGTGCCGATGATTGGGCTATGCAATGGGTATCGTGGCATGAAAATCAATTTATAATTGCGGAATGCCAATATGGATTGGGTCAGGAGTCCGAGGCGCTAAGCACACTAAATAATACGTTAGCTATCATCGAACAAAACTGGCAGCAGATTGACACCTTGTGCACCCTCCCTAGGTATTCCAACATAAGTGGCGATGATATCCTAGCATCTATTATGAATGAGAAGTACAAGGCAATGTTCCTTAATATGCAGTCTCTTTCAGATTGGAGACGTACTGGTTTCCCTTTGTACATTGATAGAGCTGGCAATAGTACTGAATGTATCAGTGGGGTTCCAAGACGACTTCCTTACCCAGACCTGGAAAAATCTGCAAACTCAAATGCTCCTTCTGGTGATTCAATTTACGACAGGGTTGAAAATGACCCCAGTTAGGATCGGTTTACTTCTTTTGATCGTAATTCCTGTTGTTCATCTCAAAGGGGATGATATATCTCAAATAGTTCCACCATGGGGTTATGTTTTTGATGAATGGGCAGGGGACCCTTTAGATGTGATTGTCTATATACCAAATGAGGCAAGAGCCAATATTCCCATACTTATCATAATCCCTGGTGCATCGCGAGACGCCCAGAGGTTTCATGGATCGTGGCTTGATTTGGCAAAAAAACATACGTTTGCAGTTGTAACTATCGGAGCACGAAAAAAATATTTTCCAGATGAGTATGCTTATAATGCCGGGGGTGTGATCACAGATGGAGGAGGATTCATAAAAGAGGATAAATGGCTTTTTAGTGCCATAGCCCCGCTCTTCAATGATCTTAAAGATCGATATGGTTTTACATCAGAAAAGTTCTATTTATTTGGTCACTCTGCTGGTGGTGGGTTTGTTCATCGTTACTTATTACTTAAGCCAGATGCACCTGTGATAAAGGCTGTGGCAGCAAACCCTGCCTTTGTTACCCTACCGGAGAATGATATAGAATACCCTTTTGGTATTCGGAAGGCTCCGTTAAAGACAAATGCACTTGAAAAATGGCTTAAGCATGATTTAGCCATTATTTTAGGTGAAGAAGATCTTGGCCCTCGTACCAAGCCCCTAAGCAATGGACCAATGGCTAGAAAACAAGGTCCAAACTGCCTCACTAGAGGAAAACTACTTTATAGTTCTGTAATTGACCAAGCAAGAGCGCTGGATATAAAATGTGGATGGGATCTAATAACAGTACCAGGTATTGGTCACGACAACTTCAATATTGCTCCAGCAGCATGTGAATATTTATTTGGTAAACAATAGGTAATGGAACTGCGACAAAAAATAGGATTGTGGTTTGGTTTAACCGCTTTTACCCTATTAATGGTATTGCCACCACCTGAAAATATGGACCCGCTTGCTATGAGGGCGGCTGCTGTATCGCTTCTTATGGCAATATTTTGGGTGACAGAGGCAATCTCTATTTTTGCAACTTCTTTTTTACCCATAGCCTTATTTCCGCTTCTGGGAGTACTGGATGCAAAGCAGATCGCTAGTAGCTATGGTCATCACATAGTCCTATTAATATTAGGAGCGTTTTTTGTTGCTAAGGCGATAGAATCAAATAACCTGCACAAGCGTATTGCACTATCTACAATAAGGGCCGTGGGCACAAGCCGTCCTAAAGTAATGTTAAGTTTCATGATAGCAACTAGCATACTGTCAATGTGGACATCAAATAACTCCACAACTCTTATGATGCTACCTATTGGAATGGCAATACTATATCGAGAGCAAGAACTAGGTGCCGATATTTCAAGATTTGCCCCAGCTCTGATGCTTTGCATTGCCTACTCAGCTAGTATAGGTGGTACTGGAACATTAGTAGGCACGCCCCCCAATTTGCTTTTTGTTAGCACTGTTGAAGAGATGTTTCCAGACGCCCCATTATTAGTTTTTACAGACTGGTTAAAAATAGGAATTCCATTTGTTGTTTTATTTTTACCAGTTTCATGGATCTATCTTGTAAAATATTTTAAGGTAGATGGAGACCTGAAGGGTTCCTCAAAAATTATTGATCAAGAATACCATGACCTTGGCCCAATGTCAGAAGGTGAGAAAAAGGTTTCACTAATTATACTTATCTATGCATTGGGCTTTATTTTCAGGAACTGGTGGTCAGGTCTACTCGGAGTTGAATCTTTTGTTAAGGACTCCACCGTAGCATTTTTAGCATCCTTTTTTCTTTTTTTGCTACCGAGTGGTCGAAAAGATGATGAAGGTAGAAGTATAAAACTTCTTGAGTGGAAAGAAGCAAAGGAAATTCCTTGGGGTATTGCAATGATGATAGGGGGAGGACTGGCTATAGCTTCCTCTTTCAAATCATCAGGTCTGATTTCCTGGATAGCGGGAGTCATTAACCTTGAAGGCATTCCTATTTTACTTGTTATTTTAATTTTTGTAACAGCCATGGTCTTTATCACGGAAATAAATTCCAATACCGCCTCCACAGCTATTTTTTTACCCCTTCTCGCGGGAATTTCAAAGGCAGGAGGTTTTCATCCCTATGTTTTAATGATACCAGCCACTATTGCTGCATCCTGTGCGTTCATGCTTCCTTCTGGGACAGGGCCAAACGCAAGCGTACTTTCAAGTGGGCATTTATCTATACCTCAGATGGCAAAAGTAGGCCTGGGTTTAAATTTTTTAGTCATCATATTCATTGTGATACTTTTGTATTTTGTTATACTTCCAATTATGGAAATTTCTTCATCAATACCTTCATGGATTTAATCTGGGTTGTGATATACTTCCAATTAATGTAGGCCGCATTCTTTTTCATAATTTAGTTCTTGCAAAAAATTTACACATAGCGCTATATTAATTAGCCTTGGATAAGATAGTTAGTTTATAGACCTCTCTTTTAAGTGCACTCCACATACCTACCACAAATAATACTTTAAAATAAACAACCCTTGGAGGTTTTAATGCGAAAAGCGATAACAATGATAGTTGTTCTAGCTCTTGGCGTCTCTTTGTGGGCAGAAAGTAGCCCTACGAGACCGAGTAAGAATGATGTTGAGATCCGTTTTCCAGACCATAGACCATCAGACGACCGTACAGAGACATATGAGCTGTACATGGTCGACTCCTATGGTGATGGCTGGAATGGAGC
>PAHN01000004.1 GCA_002711125.1 Flavobacteriales bacterium | reverse complement strand
TGGTAACGGTGGTTGGGTAGATGGTACTCCATTTACTACAGCTGACGAGTGTCCAAACGTTGCAAACTTTACTGCATACGGAGCTAATCCAACCAAAGCTACATTTGATTGGGATGCTTCCAATGGAGTATATGACTTTGTTAGAATTAAACTAAGAGTTGACAGTATTTCTAACCCTAGTGGTTCAGACTGGACCTTAGCCGGTGGTTTTGGTGTGCCTTATGGTACAAACACTAAGAACAAGAACGGTTTAGTACCAGGTGAGACATATAGAGGTCAGGCGCGTACATGGTGTGATCCAAATGGAGGAGCGTATAACTCTCTTTCATGGACTCCAATTGTTACGTGGACTCAACCAACTAATAGGTTAGAAGGAGGAACAGCGATCAACAACTTAGATGTTTATCCTAACCCATCTAGGGAGATATATAATATTGCATTTACAAGTGAGAAGGTGCAAGATATAAGAATTAGAGTATTAAATATTATAGGAGAGGAGATAATGAATGAAGATTTACAGCGATTTATAGGTGAGTATACTAAAAAGATAAATCTAAAGGACAATGCAAAAGGTCTATATTTCTTAGAAATCAATACAAGTAATAATTTTATAAATAAAAAATTGATTCTTCATTAGATTACTTGAAACATAAAAATTTGCTAAGCGTATTATAAAAAAAAACTATTAGCTATGAAAAGATTTACAACTATTGCATTATTATTTTTCTCAAATATAATTTTATGTCAAAATGAAGTAAAGGAGAATCTTGTCACGTTTAACACCAAAGAAAAAAATCAAAAAATAATAACATTTTATAAAAATTATGAAATTGAAAATAAATCATATTTGCTTGAAGCAGACAACATAACGAGTAAAGAATTTGTTAAATGTAAATGGATTAAATTATTATCAGCTAAAGATATTCTTTATTTTTCTGATCTATTAAAATACATTGAGCCAGGTTCAAAAGTTGAAAATAATTTATTTACAATTAAACATAAAAAAAATAAAATAATAATTAAAGTAAATAATTCAAAGTGTACAAGTGAACATAAAATGTATTATTTTCAAGAATCTTGTAAGAGGGAGCTTACTTTTGTTATTCTTCCATCAGAAATTCAAGATATAATTAGTGCACTGTATTTATCTGCTAAAAATAAAAATTTAGTTAGTAAATAGTTTTTTTGCTTTTTTTCTTAATCGCTATGAATTAGTTAAATTTGCAAAAAAAAAAATAAATGAGAAAGATTCTTTTAATTTTACTATTACCAAGTTTTTTATATTGCCAACAATGGGTTGATATGATGTTAGACCCAAGTATTAATTTTTATGAAACGCAACAAGAGTTTGAAAGTTATTGGCAAAATAAAACTGTAGAAAAGGGTAAGGGATGGAAACAGTTTAAAAGATGGGAAAATTTTATCTCACCCAGAGTATATCCTGATGGTATAATAAGGCCAGAAATGTTATATCAAGAATATAATAAGCTTAAAGAGGCAAATAATCAATTTAAAATGTTACCACCAAATGTATGGATTCAAGTTGGTCCTGATAATGTTCCATTAGAATCAAGCGGTAGAAAAAGAGGAATTGGAAGAGTAAATACAGTTGCATTTCATCCAAGTGATCCAAATATAATTTATATTGGTGCTCCAGCTGGGGGATTTTGGAAATCTTTTAATAATGGTCAAACATGGAATACTACTACTGATTTTGCTACAAATTTAGGTGTTTCAGATATTGCAGTTAATCCAAATAATCCAGATGAGATATATATTATAACTGGAGATAGAGATGGTGGTGATACCTATTCATATGGGTTAATGAAGTCACTAGATGGAGGAAATACTTTTATAACTACAGGACTTTCTTTTAGTATACTTAGTGGTTATAGAGGGAATAGAGTGCTTATAGACCCTTCAAATACAAATACTATAATTGTATCTACTAGTAATGGTATTTATCGTTCTACCGACGCTGGATTGACATTTGTTCAGACCTTTTCAGGAATCAATATAACTGATATTGAATTTCATCCAACAAATTATAATATTATCTATGGGGCTTCAAATGGAAATACATCTATATATAAATCATCTGATAATGGATTGAACTGGAATCAATCGGCAAGCGGTCTTCCTTCATCGGGTTTGTCAAGGGCTTGTGTTGCTGTAACACAAGATAATCCCCAGGTAGTATATGCACTTTTTGGTGCTAGTGATAATGGTTTTTATGGTGTTTATAAGTCTAATGATGAAGGAAATAGTTGGTCTCAACAATCAACCTCCCCAAATCTTCTAGGATGGTCAAGTACTGGTTCAGATAATGGTGGGCAAGCTTGGTATGATTTAGCTCTAGCAGTATCTCCTTCAGATGAAAATACTTTATTTGTTGGTGGAGTGAATACATGGAAGTCAACAAATGGTGGTGTTAGCTGGAGTATTAATACTCACTGGACAGGAAGTGGTGGTGCTGAGTATAAGCATGCAGATGTCCACATGTTAAAGTATCACCCGCTAAATAACCATATATACTCTGGTAATGATGGTGGTTTATATTTTTCAACAGACGAAGTTAACTGGACNGATATTTCAGATGGNTTACATATNANTCANTTTTATAGNTTAGGNGTTTCNCAAACNGTNCAAGATNAAGTTATTACTGGCTCNCAAGATAATGGNACNTTTTTNAAAACNAANTTANATTGGGATGCNGTNATNGGNGGTGATGGAATGGAATGTATTATTGACTATACAAATTCAAATATAATGTATGGATCAATATATTATGGTGATATTCGAAAATCTACAAATGGTGGTAATAGTTTTTCTTCAATAAGTTCTGGTAATGGGGCATGGGAAACACCATATGAGCTTGATAAAAATAATCCTAATATAATCTATATTGGTTACGATGAATTAGTTAAAAGTACAGATGGTGGTAACTCGTGGAATACTATAACCAATAATCAAACTAATGGTAATAGAATTGACGAGATAGGTTTATCTAATTCTGATCCTAATAGAATTTATTTTAGTGATGGTTCGGATATGTTTAGAACTAATGACGGGGGTAATAACTGGACTAAAATTGATAATAATGGATTNCCAAACAAAACAATTACTTATATTTTAGTAAATCCAAATAATGAGAATATAGTTTGGGTTACTTTATCTGGNTATACANCTGGAGAAAAAGTATNTAAAACTTATGATGGTGGAGATAATTGGATAAATATTTCAGGTACTTTACCTAACANTCCTGTAAATTGTATAGAGATAGATAAGCTAAGTAGTANTGAAACAGTTTATATTGGTACTGANCTTGGTGTTTTTACAACAGACTCAACCTTAAATGATTGGAATTTATATAATAACAATAGCTTACCTAATGTAATTGTTAATGAATTAGAAATTCAATATCAATCGAATAAACTATTTGCAGCTACATATGGTAGAGGGTTGTGGTCTATTGATTTAGAAATAACCTCTCCACCNATTGCAAATTTTTCGTACAGTGATTCTATATTTTGTAATGTTCCNGCTGATGTAAGTTTTTTAAATAATTCTTTTTACTCTAACACATATTATTGGGATTTNGGTGATGGAACAACATCTACTGCTATTAACCCTACACATACATACACTTCATATGGAACTTTTACTGTTGAGTTAATTGCAGTCGGNCCACTTGGAAACGACACAGTAGTTAAACAGCAAATTATAAGTATTGATCAAAATAATTCTTGTATTATTACTTTNCCTACTACTGGATCAGGATANACTCAAACNGCATGTACTGGTACTTTATACGATGTAGGTGGTCCTAATAATAATTATTATGACCAAACTGATTCATGGATCACTATAGCTCCTCCAGGNAGTAGTCAAATAACTCTTACATTTAATTCTTTTGATGTTGAGGCNCCTAGTTCTTCAACNTATTGCAATTGGGATTATTTAGAGATATTTGATGGTCCTGANACTACATNTTCTTCTCTTGGTCAATATTGTAATACANTAACTGGAAGCCCTGGTACTATTGTCTCTAGTGGTGGAGCTATAACCGTTTTATTGCACTCAGATCAAGCTGTTAATGGAAGTGGATTTGAAGCAGATTGGAGTTGTATTTTTCCGACNGCACCACCATCTAGTTTGTTTGAGATGACAGATTCTGTTAGCTGTANCGGGACAATTACATTTACTGATTTATCAACAAATGGACCAACTTCATGGTTGTGGGATTTTGGAGATGGAAATACATCAGTACAACAAANTCCTACNCACACTTATCANAATAGCGGTATTTATACAGTTAAATTAACTACTTCAAATAATTATGGAAGTGATAGTATTATTTTAGTTGATGCAATTAGTATAATTAATATGNATTTACAAGCTGTTGGTGATTCNTCTTGTGTAAGTTCATCATTAGTATTAAATGCAAATTCTAGCTCTGGAANTGTATCATGGTATTCAGATTCTAGCTTGCAAAATTTAGTTGATACTGGAAGTGTTTTTCAAACTCCTATTTTAAATTTAACAACATCATATTTTGTNCAGTCTTCTTATAACTTTANTGCAGTTTATGGTGCTCCAAGTGANAATTCTTTTGGTTCTGGTGGTTATTTTCAAGGAAATAGACATCTAGTCTTTGATAATTATGCNCCNTCTAAGCTTGTTTCTGTTCTTGTCTATACAAACTCTGATGGNAATAGAACAATTGAATTAAGAAATAGTAGTAATGCAGTACTTCTTGATACTAATATTTTTATTCCTGCATCTCCAAANGGTATAAGATTATATTTGAACTTTGATTTACCTGTTCAAAGTAATATGCAGTTAGGAATTTCTGCTTCTAATAGTGATATGTATAGAAATAGCACTGGAGCTTCTTTTCCTTATAATATNAGNAATTTAGTTTCTATTACTGGAACCAATGCNTCTGCTGGTTATTATTATTTCTTTTATGATTGGGAAGTTGAAAAGGCACCATGTAAATCTAATATCATTGAGGTNGTTGCAANGATTGATACTAATATACAAAACACTACTAGTGTTACNACATGTGGTTCTTATTTATGGCCTATTGATAGTANTACATATACTGTTTCAGGAACTTACACAGATATTAGTGTAAATTCNTNTGGATGCACAAACACAGANATTTTNGATTTAACAATTAACAATAGTACTACTAATACTACAAATATTACATCTTGTATTTCTTTCTTCTGGCCAATTAGTGGAGATACATATACAAGTTCAGGAATATATAACTATACAATTGTTGATTCTATATCAGGATGTATACAAAATGAAATANTAGATTTAAATATAAGTANTAACANTACAAACACTTCAGATTTAACTACATGTGGCTCATATTTTTGGTCTATTGATAGTAATACATATACAACAAGTGGTACATACAGTACAACTTTTGTGAATTCGTTAGGATGTCAACAAACTGAAATATTAAACTTGACATTACTTGATTCTTATAATTTAAATCAAAATTTAACTATTTGCACTGGTGATACCCTTCAAATTGGTTCAAACTCTTATTACAGTCCTGGATTATATTCTGATTTTTTTGTTACTAATGATGGATGTGATAGTATAATTTATACAAATTTAACTGTTCAGCCAGTTATTTCTAATACTCAAAATATTGCATTATGTCATGGAGATTCAGTAGTTATAGGCTCTAATACTTATAGCAACCCTGGAATATATGTTGATACAATAACTAGCGATGGAGCATGTGATAGTATAATAACAACAAATATTGAAAGTTCATTTATTAATGGAATAATTACTAATAATAATAACCAATTGGAAATTAATATTATTAGCGGAATTATAGATAGTTATAATTGGAGTACTGGCGATACATCTTCAAGTATTAGTTTAACTACTAATGGCGTATATTGGTGTGTTTTAACTGATATTAATGGATGCATAAGTGATACATTATTTTATAATTATTTAGTTAATTCTATGTTTAATGAATATGTTAATTCACTTAATGTATATCCTAATCCTACAAATGGAGAAATTAATATTTCCTTTTTTAACTCATTAGAATCAAATTTAGAAATAATTAATGTTCTAGGAGAAGTTATATATAGAATTACTACAAGGGAATATGGTAGTCAACTATTATCTATAGATTTATCTGATTTTTCGAGTGGAATATATATAGTTGAATTAACTAATAATATTGGGTCAATAAATGAAAAAATAATTTTAGAATAACTAAAATTTTAGATTGTCAATTATATTATCATCTGCAATATTTGGTAGTGTTACTTTAAGTTTTGTATTATTTTTCATAGCTCTTTTAATTGCAAAAATTGCTTCTTTATTTCTTGCCCAACTACGCCTACTAATTCCGTTATTTACATCCCAGTGAAGCATAGATTTTAATTTATTTTCAGAATCTTTACTTCCATCAATAACCATACCAAAACCACCATTAATAACTTCACCCCAGCCAACACCACCTCCGTTATGTATTGAAACCCATGTTGCTCCTCTAAAGCTATCTCCAATGACATTTTGTATAGACATGTCACTAGTAAATTGAGAACCGTCATATATATTTGATGTTTCTCTAAATGGAGAATCAGTTCCAGAAACATCATGATGATCTCTTCCCAAAACAATAGGTGCAGAAATTTTTCCTTTTAAAATAGCATCATTAAATGCTTGAGCAATTTTTGTTCTTCCATCGGCATCTGCATATAATATTCTTGCCTGTGAACCAACTACCATATTATTATTTCTTGCAGATTTTATCCAATTTATGTTATCGTTTAATTGTAGTTTTATTTCCTCTGGAGCTTCAGCAAGTAATTTATTTAGTACATCTAAAGCAATTTGATCAGAAATATTAAGGTCATTAGGGTCATTTGAAGTACATATCCATCTAAATGGTCCAAATCCATAGTCAAAACAAAGTGGTCCCATTATATCTTGTACATATGAAGGATATTTAAAGTCACCATTACTATTTAAAATATCTGCATTAGCTCGGCTTGCCTCCAATAAAAATGCATTACCATAATCAAAAAACATCATGCCTTTTGCAGAAAGTTTATTAATTGCATTTGTATGTTTAACAAGTGTTTTTTTAACCTCGATTTTAAATTTTTCTACATCATCGACAATTAGTCTATTAGCTTCTTCAAATGATATGGTATTTGGATAATATCCTCCAGACCATGGATTATGTAGTGAGGTTTGATCAGAACCAAGTTCTATAAATATATCTCTTTCAGCAATTCTCTCCCATAAATCTACTATATTTCCTATATATGCAAGTGAAACTGCCTCATTGTTATTTCTTGCCTTTACAGCTCTGTCAATAACTTTATCTAAGTCTTTATATACTTCTTCAACCCACCCTTGATTATGTCTTTTATATGTTGCTTTTTCGTTTATCTCAGCAATTATAGCAACTCCTTTAGCAATTACAGTAGCTTTAGCCTGAGCACCACTCATTCCACCAAGACCTGAACTAACAAATATTTTGCCAGTTAAATCAACTGCTTCAGAATCAATTTTTCTAGCTGCATTTAGTAATGTGATATTTGTGCCATGAACAATTCCTTGAGGACCAATATACATATAGGAACCTGCAGTCATTTGACCAAATTGTGTTACACCTAAAGCATTGAATTTTTCCCAATCATCTTGTTTTGAATAATTTGGAATCATCATACCATTAGAAATAACAACTCTTGGTGCATTTTTGTTTGATGGAAATAAACCCATTGGATGACCCGAATAAATCACAAGAGTCTGTTCATCTGTCATCTCAGCTAAATACTTCATGCATATTAAGTACTGAGCCCAATTTTGAAATACAGATCCATTACCACCGTATGTTATTAATTCTTGAGGATGTTGCGCTATATCTTTATCTAAATTATTTGAAATCATCATCTGAATAGCTCCTGCCTCTCTACAATTATATGGGTATTCATCAATATGTCTTGATTTGATTTCATAATCAGGCATAAAACGATACATATATATTCGACCATAAATTGATAATTCGTTTGCAAACTCTTGCGCAAGCTCATTGTGCATATGACTTGGGAAATATCTTAGAGCATTACGGATCGCTAATTTTTTATCATCATTTGATAAAATATCTTTTCTATTGGGAGCGTGACTTAGGCTTTTATCAAGTTCTTTTTTTGCTGGTAATTTTTTTGGTATACCTTCTAATATAGCATTTTTAAATTCACTCATTTTTTTTTGTTTTTTCTTTTTTTGTAAGGACAATGTTTACAATTGTTATTACAACAATAACCTCTTTTTAGATGATATTTCTCAGTAAAAATAATATATCCATTAGAAGAATGATAGTATTCATCTTTATTAAGCTTTTTTATATTTGAAAATTCATCCACTAATTTGCAAAATTACGATATTTACATCAATGAATATACAAACACAAGAAATAACATCACCTATTCTAAGAAGTAAAAAAATAAAGTTATTTATTAAAAGAATAGACTTAATTCATCCTTATGTATCAGGAAATAAACTTTATAAATTAAAATATAATTTTATTGAATTAAAAAAACAGAAAAAAAACAAAGTGTTAACTTTTGGTGGAGCTTATTCAAATCATATTTGTGCAACTTCATTTCTAGCTAATAAAAATAATATTAAAAGTATTGGAATTATAAGAGGAGAACAAAATTCACAATTAAACTCCACTTTAGAATTTGCAAGAAAACAGGGTATGGATATTCATTATATTTCTAGAAAAGAGTATAGAAATAAACATAAACCATGCTTTATAGAAGAATTAAAATATAGATATGGAGATTTTTATTTACTTCCTGAGGGTGGGTCAAATATTCTTGCTGTTAAAGGAACTGAAGAAATTATAGATGATGATAATAGTAATTATATATGTTGTTCTATTGGTACAGGTGGTACTATTGCCGGTATAATGAACGCATCAAAAAGAAATCAAGAGATAATTGGCTTCCCAGCTCTTAAATCATATTTAGATTTACAAAATAATATTAAAAAATGGAGTAGAAGAAGTAATTTAAAATTAGAATATGGATATATAGGAAACGGATATGCTAAAATCAGTAAGGAATTAATAAAATTTATTAATACATTTTATAATAATTATAACATTCCTTTAGATGCAGTTTATAATGGTAAGATGATGTTCGGTATCTTTGATTTAGTTTCTAAGGATTACTTTAAGGAAGGAAGTAGTATACTAGCTATACATACAGGAGGAATTCAAGGAAATAGGGGTTTTATTAACAGATTTGGGATTGATTTGCCGATTAAGTAAATTATTTATCTTCAACTTCTAATCTTGATAATTCAATTAGCTGTTCGTATGTATCTGTTCTTTCATTATATTTAGAATAAAAAAGTATACGCTGTTCGTCATAACAAAAAATAACTTCTCTACCATCTTCAGTATAATATAAATCACCTTCAAGGTCATCGTCATAATTTAAATACTCCCACCAAACTTTTCTTTTTTCTCCTTCGTAATAATATATATAATGGGTTTCATATGGTTCAATTATTACAGTCTCCCAGCCAGAGTTAGTTATAATATATTTATCTTTTAAATAATCGATTTCCGAAATTTCAGCATATTTAGCAGTGATTTTCTGATTATAATTTACTTGTGAAAAAGATGTAAAAGATATTAGAGAAATTAAAGCTAGGTATATAATTCTTTTCATGATATTTTTTTACAAATGTATTTTTTAATTTTTTTAAGTTATAATTACTATGTTAAAGTTATCAAAAAAAAATGTTTAAATTATAATTAATTGTTTTTATATTCATCAATAATAGTAATTAAATTCGTAATATGCTAATAAGAATTTTTTTATTAATTAATTTTTTTATATCTCTTTCTTTATACTCTCAAAATAAAACAGATGAATATATAGATAATTATAGTGATTTAGCAATTAAAGAAATGAATCTGTATAATATTCCTGCTTCAATAACATTAGCCCAAGCAATTTTAGAGAGTGGTAATGGAGAAAGTAGACTTGCAGTTGAAGGAAAAAATCATTTTGGGATAAAATGTCATAATTGGAAAGGAAACAAAATATATGCTGATGATGATGAAAAAAACGAATGTTTTAGAAGTTACGCTAGCGTTTCACAGTCATATAATGATCATTCGTTATTTTTAATCGAAAACAAAAGATACGCATCATTATTTTTATTAAATATTAGTGATTATAAGGCTTGGGCTAAGGGTTTAAAAAAAGCTGGTTATGCTACAAATCCAAAATATGACAAGCTACTTATTGATTTAATAGAAAAATATAATCTATCTAAATTTGATAAAGGTGCAAATAATAAAACAAAGATTTATTTTGCTCACTCCTATGGTTTACCATACCTTGTAGGCTCTGGATTATATATCGATAATAAATCTGAAATCTTTTCAGCTGAAATTAACACCTCTTTTTATTTATCTGAATCTAACATTTCATATCATTATAAATTAACAGATAGATTTTATGCAGGAGGAGGGCTAGGTGTTTTATATATGCCAGCATTTGAGGATAAATTCTATCCGCATATTCAATCTGAATTAATTTTTAATTATAATTCCTTATTATTTAAACTTGGAAGTCAATTTATTTTTGGAGATGTCAAATATAATATTATACCATTTTTTAGAATTACATATTTGCCATACTAGTTCAATAATTCTATATTGTTTATTACTCCTTCATTTACATTAACTAAATCAGGTTTTTCATTATAGTTAATATCTGAGATATTAAAAAAACCATCAGAATCTACAGGCAATCCCTTTATAATATCATGATTTTTAAATATGTATAGCTTGTTTTTAGTTGTTACAATTAAATAGTTCCTATATAAATTAATATTTTTTATTTCAGAATCTAAATATTGTATATTTTGTTTGTTATTATCATTAATATCGATAAATATTAATGCTTCATTATCACAAAGATAGAATCCATTCATATATGATTGAACCACACATTTAGAATTAGTTATAGGAACATTAATAGATTTGGAAGTACCGTTTACATTAGCAATCCACAATTTATTGTCATCTGTTATAGAGTAAATTTCTCCACTTTCACTTATTTTAAATTTAGTCTTGAAAAATGGTAGATCACTAAATAAAACCCTCTCTGACCCATTTCTTGCAAGCAACCTAATTGTATTATTATTTGTTGCTTCTAGAATGTAATCCTTATTGTTTACTATAAAGTGTATAGGCTTTTGTATTATAGGATTTGTTGTTTTTTTGTACTTCCATCCATCAACAATTTCACCTTTTTTATCTAAATTATATAGGTAATTATTATTTCCAACTATTACAATTCTATATTTTTTTTCTTTATCATAATCAAATAAAGAATGTCCTAGAATTGTTTCATGTGGTAGTTTTTTTGGGAACCCATTAACTAATTTCCCATTCCTATCAACTACATATAAAAATTTATTTGTGTTAAAGACGGCTTGAAACTTATTATTATTATAAATATCCAAATAATTAATCTCACCAAGTATTCTACTATCAAGATTAATATCCCATATAACTTTACCAATTTCATTTATAGCTAATAGGGTATTATTATCATCTTGAAGAAGAGTTAACTTAGTATTTGTAAAATGATTATTTATAAATTGTGGATTCATACTAATAGTGGTATCTGGTTTATAATTCCATAGTATATTAACTGACTTACTAAATTGATTATCATTTAATATTGCAAAATTGTGAATAGATCCATTTTCTATGGTATTTATATATAAACCAAAGCCAATAATACTTTCTAATGAATCAATATTGATTTTTATACTGTCTTCTATTGAAAATAATGTTTTGAGGTAGGGGATTGCTTTATTTGGTCTTACGTATAAGTATAAGTTCGATGAATTTGAAATGACTGAATTTAATTTATTAAATCCTTTTTTATTAATAAGCGTATTATTAAGATTATAACCATCAATTAGATTTTCTAATTCATCTTGTGAGTTGTTGAATATCATAAAATCATCAATAATTGTAAAGAAAGAAGAATTACATTTAAATAAATCTCCAAATAAATTGAATGTGAAGTTTGAATCCTTAATTTCATTAATACTAAAATTATTATAAGTTATAGATTTTGTTATTAATGGTTGTATTAATGATATTGCATTATTCTTTTCATTAACTCTAAAAAATATGAAGTTATCGTTATTTATCAAGTCATCCGACTTGTTAAACAAACCTATTTCATCATTAATTTCATTAATGAAGTTATTGTAGTCAAAGCCATATTGATTGAATGATTTTAATTTATTGCCTGATATTTTTTTAAAGTTGTTAGTTTGACTTAATACTTTGAAAATAGCTGTATTAAATAAAGAGATATTATTAAAATTTAAAGTAAATAGAAAATTAGTTTCTTCAGGTATTACTTTAAGAACGTTTATATCATTTGAATTTTGATCATGTAATGTATTTACTAAGTTAATTTTAGTGTTTTCATAAGTGCTAAATCCGTTACCTAAAATCAAATTATTTTCTAAGCTTATATCAGTTGATGTCCAGTCAAAAAAATAACCTAGTGACGGGTTGTTTATTAAAATTTTATTGTTTAACGCTAATAAGTTGTTGTAATTTACTATAAGATTAATATCAGAACTATTATTAATTGATTTATATGTGCTAACAAAACTATTGTTATTAAATAAATTAAATGATTCATTGTTAGCATTTTCAATAACTTTTAAAATTAATTTTTTATCAACAGAAAAGAAAATTATATCATCATAAAAGCCATAGTAATTTTTTGATTTATTACAATAGTATAAATTTGATTCAGAGCTTATTGTCTTAATTTTATTTGAAAATAGTTTAAGTATATAGTCATAAGAATCTTCATTTTGTTTGTTGAAATTAAGTGTGTATAATGTAGAAGCTTTATTTATACTACTCTTATGTATGGAAATAAATAATTGATTAGTATTAAAATAATTATTATTTGTTTTAAGAAAGTCACAAAGTATTATTGTTTTTTCTAAGAATCTATTAATGTAATTTACAGAACTTAAATTACCAATTAATTCATTTTTCATTAATGATTCTTTGAAAGTATTTATATTATTAACTTGTAGTATTAAAGAAGCGTTATTAGGAATAATATTAATTGGCTTAGTCTCTATTTTTGTTAATGTATTTTTATAAGTATTATATGATATCAAAATGATAATAGAGACCAAAATAATTGGAAATAATATTTTAAAAATATTGTGTAATTTAGATCGCATATTCATTTTTTGTTAAATATCTAATTTTGTTTGCATATTAAAAAGTTGAAAGCTTTTCCTGTGATGTTTACATATACCAATTTTATTGATTGCTAATTTATGCTTTTTTGTTGGGTAACCTTTATTGTTTTTCCATCCATATTGAGGATATTTAACATCTAATTTATTCATTAAATTATCTCGATATGTTTTTGCTAAAATAGATGCTGCTGCAATTGATAAATATTTAGCATCTCCTTTTATTATACATTCATGATTAATATTAGGATAAGAATTAAATCTATTACCATCTATTAATAATAAACCTGGAGTTATTTTAAGAGAACTAATTGCTCTATGCATTGCTAAGAATGAGGCATTTAGAATATTAATTTCATCTATTTTTTTTTCATTAACAATTCCTATTGACCAACTTATAGCTTCTTTTTTAATAGACTTTTGGAGTATTTCTCTATCAATTCTTGATAATTTCTTGCTGTCCTTAATAAGATTGTTTTTATAGTATTTTGGTAATATTACTGATGCAGCCACAACTGGACCTGCTAGACATCCTCTACCTGCCTCATCACATCCAGCGATAATCTTATTTGATTTAAAAACTTTTAGCATTTATTTAGGTGTAAGACCCAAATCAGGCTCTTTATACTCAATATTTTTATTTTTGTTTCTAATATCTATATCCTCTTCAAAAAACCAGTTTCCTTTTTTAAAATTAAAAGCGTTAAATGTTCCATCTGGTATATAATATTCGTATAAACCCTCTAGTTCTTTGGATTTAGGTACTAAGTGATTGAAAACAATTTTCTGCATTTCTTTGTTATATTTCATACTTATAGATGTCTTTCCTTCGTGTTCTAAAATAATTCGTGTATTATTTGAGTCATAATCTTTAAAAATTGGCTTACCAAAGCTTATATTATCTCCATTAAATTGCATGACGTCGATGATTTTTTTTGTACTGTAATAATCATTTCCATCCCAAAGTAAAATTGTATAAAGTTTTTTTCTAGAAAATTTTATATAAATAATCTCATAAATTATGCCCCCATACCAATTGTTTTGATCTAGCACTTTTTTTTCAGGACTTCTTATGTTCATTGAGTTATCTATTAAATTATATATTTTAATTCCACGTTTTTTCTTTAATTGAACTCTTCCATAGTATTCATAGGTGCCATTACTTTTACGCAACATCCAAGTGAAAATTCTAAATTGATTATCAGGAGAATTTTCTACTGAAATTGTTTTTAACGAATCAAAGTTATAATCAAATGACTTTTCATATTGTAAAACTTCATCTAGATGAGTCATGAAGGCATCATTTGCAACTCTTCTATTCTCTTCAAGTTCCTCGTACACTATTCTTTCTGCAAGAATTTTAAGAGTATCTTCGTATTCAGAAATCAGATTAATATTACCTCTTTGTGCTGAAACAAAGAAAGAAAGAAAGAAACAGCAGATAAAAAATATTATTTTCATATTAACTTTATGTAGGTTTATTTTTTTTTGATTTATTACTGAAAAACAAATAGAAAAATGCAGATATACCAGTTATAATTAAAATAAATGAAATTATTTCTGCTTGAGTAATTCCACCCAAAATGTCATATTCATTATTAACTCTAATTTTTTCAATTAAAAACCTTTCTAAACCATTAAATATTAAATATATAAAGAAAAGACAGCCGGGAATAGTTATTTTTTTTCTTATTTTCCAAAGCAATGCAAAAATTAATAATGACATTATTACTTCATATATAGGGGTGGGGTAAACCGGATTTGTTAATTGATAGCAATAAGGGTCAAAAAATGTTCCACTACAATTAGGAATTTCAGACATTTTACCAAAAACAACACTTCCTTGTTTTTCATTATATGTTAAAACATTGTTAGGGTAATTATAACTCCATATCCAGTCAGGAAATATATTCATCCATTCAGGCTTTGGTTTTACATTTTCAACCCCCCAATCTCCATCACCTGACATATGGCATCCAATACGACCAATACCATAAGCTAATATTAAACCTGGAGCAAAGCAATCTACAAGATGTTTAATATTGATTTTATATTTTCGAGCATAAATTATTACTGCAATAGCACCCGTTATTAATCCTCCGTAAAAAGTTAGCCCAGTAAAAGAAAACAGTTGTGATATTGGATCTGCAATAAAATCATCAAAATTTTCTAAGTTATGAAAAATCTTAGCTCCAAGAATACCAGAAATAGCAGCAATTAATGTCATATTTCCCATTAATTCATAAGGATGTACTATTTTTTCTTCTTCTTTTGGATTTTCTAAACGAGTTTTTTTATTTTCTTTCCATCTTAAAAATACTGATAATAAAGAAATTAAAATACCTCCCATAATACTACCTCTTGTAGAAAGTATAAATTGTTGAGGGTTTTCAACAAGCTCTGAGTAATGAGTCAATGCCTCAAATCCTTTAAATCCTATAAAAAATCCGAATATTATACCACTTAATATTTCTAAATTACTAAGTTTTTTTCCTACAATATTTTTTATTTTAACAGGAAATATTTTTCCCTCAAGTTCTTTTCTTTTTAACTCCTTTGCAATTACCCAAGCAGAAACAATAAAAGATACTGCAACCCAAAACCCAAATGTTTGAATGGGAAGAGGAATTTTAACTCCAAATAAATCATAAATTAAATGTGAAATTGTTGGATACATAAATTAATTTTCTATACTTACTTTCATTATACCATCAAGGTCTATATCTAAAAGGTTTACTTTTTGTTTTGTCTTGGCAAGCTTTTTATCATATGGTGCTTTTACTTTTATATAATTGTCTGTAAATCCAAATAACATTCCATCTTTTTCATTTTGCTCGAATAAAACGTTTTGATGTGTATTAATATAAGTTAGATAAAAATCATTTTGTAATTTATTTGATAAAATGATTAATTGTTTTGTCCTTTCAGAAATAATTTGTTTATCAATTTTATTTTTCATACTAGAAGCTAAAGTATTTTCTCTTTCTGAATATGGGAAGACATGTAAATAAGATAATGGTAAGTCTTTAATAAAATTTAATGTTTTATTGAATTCATTTTCTGTCTCACCAGGAAAACCGACAATTACATCAGCTCCAATTGATACATTCGGCACATTATTAACTATTTTTTCTACTACTTTTTTATATAATTTACTCTGATATCTTCTTTTCATTTTACCCAAAATCATGTCGGAACCTGATTGTAATGGAATATGAAAATGCGGCATAAACTTATTTGATTTTTTGACAATACTTATTATTCTATCACTTATTAGATTAGGTTCAATAGATGAAATACGATACCTTTCAATCCCATTTACCTGATCCAATTCGTATATTAAATCACTAAAGTTTCTATTATTATTTTTGTCTTTAAAATCTCCAATATTTACACCAGTAATAACTATTTCTTTAACACCTTGTGAAGCTATTTTATTAGCGTTTATTATTATATTTTCAATACTATCGCTTCTACTTTTACCTCTAGCTAGTGGTATAGTGCAATATGTACATGGGTAATTGCATCCATCTTGAATTTTTAAAAAAGATCTTGTTCTATCATTTAAAGAGAAGGAAGCTTTATAATCTAAATTATTTATTTCACACCCGTGAATTTTGCTATTATTTCCTTCTATGTTCTTTAATAAATGGGGTAGGTTAAATTTTTCTCTTGCACCAAGTACTAAGTTGACACCATCAATATTTGATATTTCTTCTGGTTTTAACTGAGCATAACAACCTGTAACGACAATAAATGCATTTGGAGAGTTCTTTTTTGCTTTTCTAATGATTCTTCTGCACTCCTTATTGGCATTTGCTGTAACTGAACAAGTATTTATCACATAAAGGTCAGCTGTACTATTAAAATCAGTTTTGGTAAATCCAATATCTGTTAGTTGCCTTCCAATAGTTGAGGTCTCTGAAAAATTTAGTTTACAACCAAGTGTATAAAATGCTGCCTTTTTTCCATTTAACATATTACAAAAATATAGAATTACATGAAGTATTGTTAATTGAAACATAAATAATTTTTTTAACGTAAAATTCAATTAAGAACGTAATTAACATAAATGATTAAATTTTTACGCATTACCTTTTTATTCTTAAAACGAAAGTTATTATTTAAATTTAATAACCTTAATTACCTTTTCATAGTCCTATTAACCATTTTTACACCTTTTTGTACAACTCCACAAGTATTAGCAGATTTTGTAACTGTAAATTCAACAAATGGGTGTGAGTCTCTAGTTGTTGAATTTCAGGATGTATCATCAGGAAATCCTACATCTTGGTTATGGGACTTTGGAAATGGTATTACATCCGTTTTAAAGAATCCTATTGTTCTTTTTAATAGTCCAGGAGAATATGATGTTGCTTTACAGGTTTCAAATGGTGTTTATAGTGATACTAAAGTTTATAATTCTTTGGTAAAAATATATGAAAACCCTATTGTAAATATAAACTCTACAATTAGTAATGATTGTGCTCCATTATCCACATCATTTTTTAATAATTCTAGTAACAATATTATTTCATGGTATTGGGATTTTGGTGATGGTGGATATAGTAATCATGAATCGCCAAATTATACATATCAAAATTCTGGTGAATATTCGGTAACATTATCAGTAATAGATATTAATAATTGTCAAACAATATTAACTCAAAGTAATTATATTTCAGTTAAAGAAGTTCCTATTGCATCATTTTTTGCTAATAATGTTTTTTCTTGTGATTCATCAGAATTAATAAGTTTTGTAAATAATAGTTATAATGCATCTGATTATGTTTGGTATTTTGATGATGGATCATCATCTAATTTAGAAGAGCCTTCTAAGTTGTTTGCTAAAGGTGCTTATACTATTACATTATTGTCAACGCATAATGGTTGTAGTGATACGTTAGTTTTGAATGACTATATAAACATAGTTGGATATGAAAAGCCAGCCTTTTCTGTTGATACTAATTCTGGTTGTGAAGGAATTGAGATAGAATTCTTTAATATGTCTAACGATGATTCAGCAAGTTATATTTGGTATTTTGATACTATATCTACATCTTTATCTGAAAATCCAATTCAAGTATTTAACAAGCCCGGTCAGTATGATATAACATTAATTATGAATGGTTTATCTGGATGTACATCAAGCGTAACATTAGATGAATATATAAAGATTTATGAATTACCTAAACTATCTTTTTCTAGTGATACATTAATACATTGTACATATCCAGTCGATGTTGGCTTTATTGACAGTTCATTAAATTCTTCTCTGTGGTTTTGGGATTTTGGTGATGGTAATACTTCAAATCTTAAGAACCCTATTAATACATATCTTAATGATGGATTATTTGATGTTTCACTTTTAGCTGTTAGTGATTATGGTTGTGTTGCAACAGATACATTTTTCAATTATATTGAAATTAATAAATCTCCTTCATTAGATGTTGAATTATCTACATCTATTGCATGCGTAGGACAGGATGTAATGTTTAGTGATATATCATTAATATCAAATAATAATTGGCTTTGGTTTATAGGTGAAGATTCAATCTCTACTTTCAAAGATCCAATTTATCATTTTAGTGATACTGGATTATATTCTGTCTCTTTAATTTCTGGTATAAATTCTTGTAGTGATACAATTATATTAAATGATGTAATTAAAATTATTGAACCATTAGCTGAATTTAAATCTAAACATAATTGTGTAGACCCTTTATTAGTAGAATTTACTAATACTTCTATTGGCGCTGATAATGTAAGCTGGGATTTTGGTGATGGTAGCACCTCAAATCTCTTTAACCCCTCACATGAATATGTAAATACAGGAACATATACTGTTATTTTAACAGTTTACAATAATTTAACAGAATGTACTCATTCCATTCAAAAGGAAATTCAAGTTACAAAGCCAATAGCAAATTTCGATTATCTAGTGAATTCAAATAATGGATACGAAGATTCTACTTCTTGTATTCCTAAAAGAGTTTATTTAAAAAATTTATCTCAAGATTGGGATTTTTTTCAGGTTTTTTGGTCCGATGGTGGGGTTGAAGACAGCAGATTAGATCACGTGTTTGTAGACACTGGTTTATTTGATGTATCTATGATTATAACTGATGTTCATAAATGTAAAGATACTTTTACTATTAATAATATGTTTCATATGTATGATTTAAATACGGATTTTAAAATTTCTAATAATTATGGATGCGATTCATTATTTGTTAATTTACAATCATCAAGTGATTATCCGTTAAGCAATGTCATTTGGGATTTTGGAAACGGAAGTTACTCCTCATCTATTAATCCTACAGCTTTATATACTCAAGAGGGTACGTATGATATTTTGCTTTATTCTGAATCCTACTTTGGATGCAGGGATACAACTAGATATTATAATTATATTGAATATATTAAACCTAAGTCAAATTTTCAATCTAATGATGATAGTATATGTATAGGTGAAGAAATTATTTTCCAAAATTTGTCAGAAGGAATTGAACTATCATACATTTGGGATTTTGGTGATGGAAACACATCATATTTAGAGAATCCAATTTATTCTTATAATAATAACGGTATATACGATATTAGTTTACAAGTTATAGATACATTAGGTTGTTCAAATAAATATACCTATTCTAGTTATATTAATGTTTTAAATCCAACTTCTGATTTTTCAATTCAATCCTTAAGTTCTAATTGTGTTCCAGCTATAGCTAATTTTACAAATATTTCAAGTTCAGATGCTGTATATTTTGATTGGAATTTTGGAGATGGCACAACATCAAATGTTGAAAACCCATCTCATCTTTTCTCTAATAATGGTGTTTATAATATTACGCTTGTTTCTAAAAATATGTTTGGATGTAGTGACACATCATTAAAAATAAATTATATTGATGTTTCATCATCATATCCTGAAGGGTCCTTTACAGTATCATCAAATATAGTATGTAATGAAGAAGAACTAATTTTTACATCTAACACATTAAATACTGATAGTATTTTATGGTATTTTGGTAATGGTGTTTATACTTCTGATAGTATTGTTTCTTATAGCTATTTTCAACCAGGAGAATACATACCTATGCTAGTATTAAAAAATGATTATGGATGTCAATCAATAATTA
Source organism: Flavobacteriales bacterium (assembly GCA_002711125.1). Lineage (GTDB taxonomy): Bacteria > Bacteroidota > Bacteroidia > Flavobacteriales > BACL11. Next base: position 338,212 of record PAHN01000004.1, on the reverse strand, counting down.
CTTATAATGATACAATAAAGGTTTATGAAATAGTTGTTGATGCAGGAAATAGTATTCAAATTTGTAAAGGTGAAATGTTTGAGTTATATGCTAATGGAAATGCAACAAACTATATTTGGCATCCATCTGACAGTGTATTATCTCCAACGAATAATTCAACATATATAATCCCAACAACAAGTATGACTTATTACGTATATAATAGTAATGATCACTGTATCAGTTACGATTCAGTGTTTGTTGAAGTTTTAGAAGATATACCCGAGGCTTTCTTTACAGTAGAAAATTTTTGCGAGAATGATACTACTTTATTTACTGGTACTTCAAATTTAATTAACTCTAATATTTATTATAACTGGAGTTTTGGTCAATCTGGAAAAAATGTAGGTGAAATATTAAATATTGGTGATAATTTAGTTAGCTTATATGTTGAGAATCTAGATAACGGTTGCCTAGACACATTTAATAATGTTGTTACTATATTTTCTAAACCAAATATTGATTTTATTATTTCTGACAATCAAATGTGTTTAGGAGACACAATAAATCTTACTGGTTATTCTAATGATAGCGTATTAAATTGGATATATATAATTAATGGATTTGATTCTTTATTTTCTAAAGAAATTGATTACTTACCTTTGAGTTCCGGAAATCATTCAATTACATTAGAAGCAAAAAATAGTTTTGGTTGTACAAATAGTATCTCTAAAAATTTTATTATAAATGATAATCCAAATGTCGATTTTATTAGTGTTGATAATTGTGAAGGAATAGGTAATACTTTTATTGATTTGTCTTATATGGAAAATGACTCTATTGTAGATATACAATTTCAAATTGAAGACAATATTTATTTAGATTCTATAACTAATTATACTTTTGATGGATCAGGAGAATATAATGTATTATTAACTGCTTTTTCATCACAAGGTTGTTCAAATTCAACTATTAAAAAAACACATGTTTACCCAAAACCCAATTCAAATTTTATAGTATCAGATATATGTGAAAATACAATATTAAATTTGAATAATCTTTCAACGATATTATCTGGAAATATAATTGAATATTATTGGATAATAAATAATGATTCAATTATACCAAATAAAAGCACTGAATATTTATTTAATAAAACAGGTATAAGTACTATTACACAAATAAATGTCTCTGATTTTGGCTGTAAATCTCAATTAACAAAAAAGATAAACGTATTAGAAAAACCTGATGTTGATTTTACAATACAAAATAATGGATGTGTGGGATATCCAATTGAGCTAAAATTTAATGGAAACAAAAGAAATATAAAAAGTTGGAATTATATATTTGGTGATGGTACAGAATCAATTGATTCTGACCCTACTCATATTTTTAACAATTCAGGCACATATAACATAAGCTTAGAAACAAATTCTGTAAATGGTTGTGTCAATGATACTATAATTTATTCAGCAATCAATATATTTGAAACTCCGTATGTAAATTTTGTTTCTGATAAAACAACAACATCACAATATAATTCCGAAATCATATTTTCAAATCTATCAGATGACTCTTTGCATTATGAGTGGATATTCGAAAATGGATATATATCAAATGAAATTAATCCTACTTTTACATTTATTGAGCCGAAAGTTCATGAAGTAAGGCTAAAGGGTACAAATAAAGATGATTGTTTTTCATTTGTAAAGAAAAATATAAATATAATTCCTGAACATACCTTTTTTGCTCCAAATAGCTTTACACCTAATAATGATGGATTAAATGAGATGTTTAAAGTTGTTTCAAATAATATTTCCGAATATGAAATTCTTATTTTTAACAGATGGGGAGAGTTAATCTTCAAATCAAATAATATTAATATAGGATGGGATGGAAAAAANACTAAAGNAGAGATGCTAAAGTCNGATTCATATATATATCAAGTAACATTAATTGATTTAAATAATAGGAAATTTTTATATAGTGGAGAAATAAATCTAAANAGATAATTTATGTTNTATATTAGCAGAAAAAATGAATTTAAAGCTGCTATTTCCTATNTTTCTACTTTTNATATCTTGTAGTAGTAATTTTAANAATGAAAATCTTTCAATTTTTAAATATAATGAATCTTCTGGGGTTTATACATTAGANCCTGCNTTTTCAAAAGATCAAGCNACAGTNAATATCGCAAACCAAATATTTAANGGATTAGTACAATTAGANAANCATCAAAATGTTATTNCATCAATAGCCANNAGATGGGAAGTGTCTGAAAATAATTTAAATTATAAGTTTTATTTAAGAGATGATGTTTTTTTTCATGATCATATTTTGTTTAAAAATGGCNTAGGAAGGAGGGTAGTTGCAGANGATTTTGTGTATTCTCTTAATAGATTAAAAGACACAAAACTTGCTTCACCTGGAGCGTGGGTANTGTCAAATGTCGATNCATTTTCTGCACTTAATGATAGTGTTTTGTTAATCAAAGTAAAAAAACCTTTTCCTGGATTTCTTTCTCTNNTAGCTATGAAATATTGTTCTGTGGTTCCTAAAGAAATTGTTCAAGGAGGTAGTTTTCATAATCATCCTATTGGGACAGGTCCATTTAAATTTCAATTATGGGTAAATGGAGTTAAATTAATTCTACGAAAAAATAATAACTATTTTGAATCATATAATGGTAANAAACTACCATTTTTAGATGCNATATCNATTACCTTTATTAAAGATAAGCAATCTGCATTTTTACAATTTTTACAAGGAAATCTNGATTATCTTTCAGGNATNGATGCAAGCTACAAAGACGAATTATTAACTAATTCTGGTNCATTAAACACAAAATATNCATCAAAAATTAATCTTCTTTCTTCTGCATATTTGAATACGGAATATCTTGGTTTTCTAATGAATGAAGATACTCTTCCAATAGAAATTAGAAAAGCGATAAACTATGGATTTGATAGNGNTAATATGATAAAATACNTAAGAAATAATATAGGTACACCTGCAATTAATGGNATTATACCNCCTGGGATTCCATCATATAANCCGAATGTTACNGGTTATGANTATAATCTTGATAAGGCAATATCTCTAATTAATAACTCNAAATTTAATAAGAGTAAAACTATTACACTATCTACTACATCATCATACCTAGATTTATGCGAATACATTCAAAGTNGTATGAAAGATATAGGANTAAATATTAAAATTGATGTAAATCCTCCATCTACTCATAGACAATTAGTTGCAACTTCAAAATTATCTTTCTTTAGAGGAAGCTGGATAGCAGATTATCCTGATGNAGAAAATTATTTATCTTTATTTTATAGTGAAAATTTTACTCCTAGAGGTCCAAATTATACTCATTTTNAAAACACAAAATATGATTCGTTGTATAGNANTGCATTATCTGAAAAAAATGATAGTATAAGACANAGTATTTACAATAAAATGGATNAAATTATTATTGAAAATTCAGTNATNGTTCCGCTTTATTATGATAGAGTTTTATGTTTTTTACAAAAGAATATTACAGGCTTTAAGGTGAATTCACNTAATTTATTAGAATTGAAAACTGTATCAAAAAATAAATAATTTTGCTGAATANTTTTTTTATCTATNCAGAATATTATAGTTNTNTATTTTATCTAGAAATAAAATCTAAATTAATATTCTATTTTTATACTTTTGTAAAAGAAAATTAAATNATGAAAATTTCATACAACTGGCTTAAAGATTATCTTAATTTAAAGCACNANCCTAAAACNATTTCAGATATATTAACTGATATAGGTTTAGAGGTAGAGGGAATTCAAAATTTCACAAATATTNANGGAGGNTTNAANGGNGTTGTAATTGGTGAAGTTTTAGAAAAAGTTAAGCATCCNAATGCAGACAAATTAAGTTTAACNCAAGTTGATATTGGTTCAGAAAAAATACAAATAGTTTGTGGNGCTCCTAATGTTAATGTTGGGCAAAAAGTTCCNGTTGCAACTATTGGAACTATTCTCTATAATAATGATGAAAAATTTAAAATTAAAAAAGGAAAAATAAGAGGNGAATACTCATTNGGTATGATATGTTCNGAGCNNGAGCTTAANCTTGGNAATGATGATGCTGGAATNATGGTNTTGGATGANAATATTGATAATGGAACNTTAGCTAGTGATTATTTTANTATTNAAGAGGATTANATATTTGAAATTGGACTAACTCCAAACAGAACTGATGCAATGTNNCATATAGGTGTAGCAAGAGATTTAATGGCNGCATTAAATAATAAGGGAGAAAACTTANAAATACATNNACCAAAAATTAAGAATTTAAATNTTAGCGAANCATCTAANAGTATTGATGTAGANGTTAAAGACAGTACTTTATGCCCAAGATATTCTGGATTAACTATAAGTAATATAACTGTANGTGAATCACCTAATTGGCTAAAAAATAAATTACNAGCAATTGGTATATCACCTACAAATAACGTTGTTGATATTACAAATTTTGTACTACATGAAATTGGACAACCTTTACATGCATTTGACTTGAATAATATTGATGGAAATNAAATAGTTGTTTCTACTGTTAAAGAGGATACTAAATTTATTACTTTAGATGGAANTGAACGTGNTATNAATAANGATGACTTAATGATTAACAGCAAATCCAAACCAATGTGTATTGCTGGNGTTTATGGAGGTATAAANTCTAGTGTTTCAAGTAAGACAACTGATATTTTTCTTGAATCTGCATATTTNAATCCAGTTAGTATAAGAAAATCATCAAAAAGACATTTACTTAATACTGATGCATCATTTAGATATGAGAGAGGTTGTGACCCTAGTATAACTGTATTTGCATTNAAAAGAGCTGCTTNTTTAGTTCAAGAAATTTGTGGAGGTAANATTAGTTCTGAAATCANTGATATTTATCCTNAGGAAATTAAAAAAAGNAATGTTATTCTAAATTTTAATAATGTAAACAANGTTGCTGGTCATGAAATTGANCCNGTAANAATCAAAAAAATATTATTTGATTTAGAAATAAATATTGTTAATGATTGCAAGAATAGTTTAGAATTAAATATACCTTTATATAGAGTTGATGTTACAAGGGAAATTGATGTAATTGAAGAAATCTTTAGAATATATGGTTATAATAATATTAATATACCAAATAAATTATCAGCAATTATCCCTTTAAATAAAATTAATAACAATGAAGATTATAGTAATTTAATTTCTAATTTTCTTTCTAATAATGGTTTTAATGAAACAATGAACAATTCGCTTTCAAGTTCTGAATATCATTTTTATAATGATGATATTTGTATTGATAATAGCGTTAATATTATTAATCCCTTATCTAAAGATTTAAATGTTATGCGACAGTCATTACTTTTTGGTGGCTTAGAAAACATTAATTTTAATCATAATAGAAAAAATTTAAATTTAAAGTTATATGAATTTGGTAAAACTTATCATAAAGAAGGTGATAAGTACAAAGAAATAAGAAATCTACAAATAATATGTACAGGAAATATTATGGAGGATAATTGGAATTCTACAGCCACAAATATTGATTTTTTTTATTTAAAACAGATAGTTCAGCATATCTTAAATAAAATATCAATAACAAAATATAATTCTACAGATATAAATAATTCTATTTATATGCAGGCAGTTAATTTTTCTCATCAAAAAGATGATATAGTAAATTTTGGAGAGCTAAACAGTAAATTATGTAATCATTTTGGTATTAAAACAAAGGTTTTTTATGCAAATTTTTATTGGGATAATATTCTTAAATATATTAATAAAGATAATATAAAGTTTAGTCAAATTTCTAAATTCCCAGATGTAAAAAGAGACTTATCATTATTAATTAACGATAATATTTCCTTTGAAGAGCTTAAAAAGTTAGCTTTTTCTTTAAAATCTGATATTATAAAATCTGTTAATCTTTTTGATGTATATCAAGGAAAAAATATTCCTAATGGTAAGAAGTCGTATTCATTAAGTTTTATATTATCTGATAACACTAAAACATTAACCGACAGCGTTATTAATAAAACAATGAATGATTTAATTGATATATATAAATCAAAATTAAGTGCTGAAATAAGATAGATAAACTACTATTTTTTGAATGAATATTTTCTTTTTCATTTTCATGTTTTATAATTTATATTTATTTTCTCAAGATAAAATTGAAACTGAGTTAAATAGTGAGGATTCGATTATTTATTATTATTTACCTCAGTTTGAGGTTTTAGAGTTTAAAAACCATGAAGATAGGGTATTGTATAATAGACTAAAGAGAAGAGTCTTAAAAGTATATCCTTATGTTATAGTAATAAAAAGTAAATTAAATCAAATACAAATATCATTAGATAGTATTTCTAAAAGAAGATTGAAAAAAAAATATCTCAAGAATGAAACAAAGAAATTAAAAGAAGAATATTCTAATCAATTAAAAAAACTTACTATGAATGATGGGAAAGTATTAGTTAAATTAGTTCATAGAGAAACAAATTCAACAACATACGAAATAGTTAAGTCATACAGAGGAACACTTAATGCTTTATTCTGGCAAACAACTGCATTGTTTTGGGATAATAACCTAAAAGCAACTTATGACCCAATTAATAATAAAGAAGATATGCTTATTGAACATATTGTTATTCAAGCAAAATTAAACGGAGAAATTAATTAAAAAAAGATTAATTATTTTTTAAAATAATCTGACACCTGCTTGTTTCTTATTCCATTAGAATAGTCATAAAATCCTTTTCCTGATTTAACACCTAAATTACCATCTTTTACCAATGAACACAAAAGAGGGCAGGGCTTATATTTAATATCCTTAAAACCTTCATGCATAACCTCTAAAATGGATAAACAAACGTCTAAACCAATGAAATCAGCTAGATGAAGAGGTCCCATCGGATGAGACATTCCTAGCATCATTACAGTATCTATACCTTCAACAGATGAAATATCTTCATGTAATGTATAAATAGCTTCATTAATCATAGGCATTAGTATCCTATTTGCTACAAAACCAGGCGCATCATTAACTTCAACTGGGATTTTACCTAAATCTTGACTTAATTTCATTATAGTTTCTGTAACTTTATCTGATGTTTTTTTACCTTTAATAACCTCAACTAGCTTCATGATAGGTACAGGATTCATAAAATGCATTCCAATCACTTTATCTGGTCGATTAGTTGCAGATGCGATATCAGTAATTGATATAGAAGATGTATTTGTAGCTAATATAGTTTGTTTATCACATATTTCATCTAACTCCTTAAAAATCTTTAATTTTAAATCAGTATTTTCAGTAGCGGCTTCAACAACTAAATTTGCATATTTGGTACCATCTTTAATATTAGTAGATAATGAAATATGATTTATTGTTTTTTCTTTATCACTTATTGTGATTTTTTCCTTTACAACCATTCTATCTAGGTTTTTTTCAATCGTTTTAATTGCTCTCTCTAGTGCATCTGATGAAATATCAACTAGTGTAACATTAAATTCCTTTTGTGCGAACGCATGAGCTATACCATTGCCCATAGTACCTGCACCAATAATAGTTATGTTTTTCATTTTGTATAATTATAATTAATAAATAATAGTTATGTTGTCTAAATTAACCCAATTAGTATCTTTAGTAAAATCTCTTTTCATTCCAATAAAAACTTTGAAAGATTCAGCTTGATTTGATTCTTGAATTGTACTTGAAAGATTTATATATATTTTATTCCACTCATCTTTTGGTGTTATCCATATAATATCTTTTTGTAAAACTAATGATTGTGGAAAATTAGCGTATATACCAACTAAAAATTGTGTGTTTGACTTATAGTCTAACTCTAAGAATACTGGTCCTAGTTGTTCTATATTAAATTCATCTGTAGCAACCTCAAAAGTAATTAATGAATCAGTTAAAATACCTTCACCATAATTATTATTTGGAGTATTTATTAAATTTATTGTCGTGTCAGAAATTAGAGTTGATTCTAGATTCACACCTATTCCCTCAAAATTTTCTTTAATGAATGTAATATTATCTATATAGTTGAATACAGGATTTAAAGTAATACTCTCTTCTTCTATAAAATTTTGTTCTTCAATAATATATGAAGTATAAAATGGAAAAGGAATTCTTGTTGCTGATATACCATTTTCTCTAATTCCTGCCTTGACACGTAATTTATGTTTTCCCTCAACTAATAATGGAACTTCAATTGGCAATTCGTAAACACCCTGAAGAATATCATCAATGTAAATCCAAACATCACTAATATTTTGAGATGTGTTTTCATCTAGAACTATAGAGTCAATTTTAATATATGTAGGCACTTCATTAATGTTTTCATTATCACATGAAAAAAGAAATAAGTAAATTATAAATAGTGATAAAAATTTATAAGTCATATATTAACATTGCTATGTGAAATCTTATGATAAATCTTTTTTAAAACAACCTAAATTTATCACTTAATTTACAAAATATTTTTTTTCAAAAATAAGTTAAATAGATTAATATTTCAATTCATTATGCAAGATACTTTCAGACATAAAGGTTTAAGAAAGAAATTGGTTGAGGTTTTAATCAATAAAGGAATTAAATGTAATAAAGTATTGAACACCATTAATAATATTCCAAGACATTTATTTATAGATAATGCATTTGATAAATTTTCATATTTAGATAAAGCTTTCCCTATTGGCAATAAACAAACAATTTCTCAACCTTTTACAGTCGCTTTTCAAACTGAATTACTTAAAATTAAACCACATGAAAAAATTTTGGAAATCGGAACAGGGTCTGGCTATCAGTCTGCAGTTCTTATAAGTTTAGAAGCTGATGTTTATACTATAGAGAGACAAAAAGAATTATATTTAAAAACTAAAGATTTTTTACCTAAAATAGGATATAAATGTAATTTTTTTTATGGAGATGGCTACAAAGGCTTACCTAATTTTGCTCCATATGATAAAATTATTGTCACTTGCGGAGCACCTGTATTACCTAAAATTTTAATATCACAATTAAAGATGGGAGGATTGATGGTAGCTCCAATTGGAAGGGGAGAAATTCAAACTATGCACTTGATAGAAAAAATAGATGAAAATAAGATTTCTATTTCAAAACATGGTGATTTTTCTTTTGTTCCTATGTTAAATAACAAACAAAAAAAATAAAATTATTTTATTAGCTTATCTATCAGGCTTTATGATTTACTTTGTCAAGTAGTGAGATAATTATTTCACACCCTTTCTTTATCTCATCTTCAGAAATAGTTAATGGAGGGGATATTCTAATTGCAGTCTTTGTAAATAAAAAATAAAATAAAATTAGCCCCTTATCTAATGATTTTTCAACAAGTTCTCTTGCTAAACTTTCATTCTTTAATTCAATCGCAAGCATTAAGCCTTTACCTCTGACTTCTTTTATCAAAGAATGCTTTAATTTTCTTCTAAATAATTCTTCCTTAGTTTTTATTGAATCCATTAAATCAGAACCGATTAAATACTTTAAACAAGCTAGAGAAGCAGCACAACTAACAGGGTGACCACCAAATGTTGTTATGTGACCTAGAGACGGGGATGATGTGAAATTATTCATTAGATCCCATGAAGAAATAAATGCACCAATTGGCATTCCAGCGCCCATTCCTTTTGCAATACATAATATATCAGGATAAATATTATAATATGTTGATGCAAACAAGGAGCCAATCCTTCCATAGCAGGTTTGAATTTCATCAAATATTAATATTGCACCAGTTTCATCACATTTTTTTCTGACTTCTTTCAAAAAATGAATATCTGTCTCAATAAATCCTGTGGCAGCTTGAATTATTTCTAGTACTACGGCACTTGTTTTAGATGTAATTTTATTTATAGTGTTTATATCATTAAAGTGTATTTGATTACATTCAGGTATTAATGGTCTAAAATTAGTTTTTTGATTTTCATTTCCCATAATACTAAGAGAACCTTGTGTAGAACCATGATATGAATTAATACATGAAAGAACTTCTGGTCTTTTATTACTTCTTTTTGCTAATTTTATTGCTCCTTCAATAGCTTCTGTTCCAGAATTTGTAAAATACGTTGTACTTAAATTGTTTGGTAATTGTTTTGATAAAAGATGAGCTAATTCATATTGTGGAGATTGAATATATTCACCATAGACCATTACATGAGTATATTTATTTATTTGATTAAGTATTGCATTATTTATTATGGGATTGGAATGCCCTAGTGTACAAGCTGAGACTCCTGCAACAAAATCTAGATATTTTTTGTTATTTATATCTGTTATATATGTTCCTTTAGAGGATTTAATTTGTAGGCATGATGGATAGGGAAAAGTTTGTGCTTGATGTTTTTTAAATATATCAATTGTATTAGACATTATTTTCTAGAAATTACTTTTTTAGCAGATTCAATAATATTTTTTGAATTTAATCCATATTTTATCATTAAATCTTTAGGTGTACCACTTTCTCCAAATGTATCATCAACTCCAATCATTTCAATAGGAGTAGGAAGTGTAGTTGATAAAAACTGTGCAATGCTATCTCCAAGTCCACCATTTAGCATATGTTCTTCTGCTGTGACAGCACATTTTGTTTTATATATAGAACGTAAAATAGTCTTAGTATCAAGTGGCTTAATTGTATGTATATTNATCACTTCTGCAGAAATNCCAATATTATCTAATTCTTTAGCAGCAATTAGAGCCTCCCAAACTAAGTGACCAGTAGCAAAAATAGATACATCATTTCCCTCCTTAATATTTAAAGCTTCTCCAATCTTAAATTTTTGGTTTTCGGATGTAAAATTTGGGACCTTAGGTCTTCCAAATCTTAAGTATACAGGACCAATATGATTAGCAATTTCAATAGTTGCAGCTTTAGTTTGATTAAAATCACAAGTATTTATAACAACCATATTAGGAAGCATTTTCATTAACCCTATATCTTCTAAAATTTGATGAGTTGCTCCATCTTCNCCTAAAGTTAATCCTGCATGTGATGCGCAAATTTTAACATTTTTATTAGAATAAGCTATTGATTGACGAATTTGATCATAAACACGTCCTGTAGAAAAGTTTGCAAATGTACCTGTGAATGGAATTTTACCACCAATTGTCATTCCTGCAGCTATTCCCATCATATTTGCTTCTGCAATTCCAATTTGATNAAATCTATTTGGGTTTTCTTCTTTAAATTNATCCATTTTTAATGAACCTGTTAAGTCCGCACATAATGCAACAACATTATTATTTAATCNTCCTAACTCTGTTAAACCCGCCCCAAAACCTGATCTAGTATCTTTATTTTCCATTTTTTTTAAAATTTAATCAATTTAGATTTATCAGAACTAATAGTGAAATACTTTTGTTTAGTGTATAAAGAAGATCTTGCNGAAAGTGATCTANATACTAAAATGTATTTTCCTGGAAGTAATGATATTCTATGTTCCTTTTTTTTACCAATAAAGTGATAAATTTGTTCNAATTTATTATTTTCTGTAGTATAAATACCGCCAAATCCTTTAGAAGGCAAAATGATGTTAGCTAANCCAGGTGTAGGTATTTGTATNGGTAATAGGTGCNNTTCTTTTATTTCAACCGTGTATTTTAGTCTTGGTAGTGTTAACACNTCAANATCATATTTTCCAACAAGATAGTTGTCTACTCTGTTTAAGTCTTGNACGTGTAGAATACTATNTATGCCTGACTTACGAATAATATATTGATATTTATNTTTTGATTTTATATTAATTTCTAATTTACCTTGAGGTGTTTTTAATGGAATTATATTATGACGACCTGGATTAATTGAAATATTTTCAATTGATACAGGTGGTAGTGTATGAGCTACAACCTTATATGTTAAAATAGGGTCAATNGCAAGAGTATCAGGATGTCCGTAATTATCCAATGTATGNATATAATTATANTTAGGTAATCCTGTAAATTCATCATACAGTGTAACATTAATATTAGTTTCTGTAGGGTTNTTTTGCTGATCTAGTAAGTTTATTTGAACTGTAGTATTATCTATCACGTGAGAAATTACAATATTCAAAATATCNGAAAATTCTGATTCATTTGTTGCATCAAAGAATTTCCCTATACAATCAAAAGATTTTTGATATGATTTATCTAANCCAACTCCAATTACAAATGGTTTTAAAATAATGCCTTCATTTTGAAGAGCTTTNGAGATNAGACATGGGTCCATACCGCACTCTTCTATACCATCTGTTATTAATATTACGATATTTCTTGATGATGAACTTGGNAAATCTTTTGNACCTTCCTCTAANGATCTAGCAATAGGNGTTGTTCCTCTTGACTTTATAACTGATAATTTTTTCTTGATTAGATCTGCAGCTATATCAGATTTTAAAAAATTAACTTCTAGGTATGAATCTTCACAGTCTTTNGGAGGAAAAGGACTTTTGTGACCATAAACTCTTAGTGCTATCTCTAGATTGTCTATATTTCTTAGAGAGTCAACCATTTTNGATAATAGATTTTTAGCTATATCTATTTTTCTTCCACTTTGCCACCTNCCTAGCATTGATTGAGAAGCATCAAAAATAAATAATACTCTATTTAAAGTTGGTTCAGGCTTATTAGTATGAGCAGATGAATAATTTGATAATANCATAAAAATTATCAAAAAACATGTTAATATTTTNATTTTCTTAATAATCACCTAATGTTTCTGTATTTTGAGATAATGCTATTTCTAGTTGTTCATCATTTGGTGCTGACCCATGCCATTTATGTGTTCCCATCATNAAATCTACACCATTACCCATTTCAGTATGTAAAAGNATAACGATTGGTTTTTGATTTTTAGTTTTTGAGATTGCTNGTTCAACTATATTAATTACTGAGNTNATATTATTACCATTTTTTTCTTCCAATACAAGCCAATCAAAAGCTTGTAATTTTTTTGAAATATCACCNATAGATAAAACGTTTTCAATANATCCATCAATTTGTTTTTTNTTNTAATCAATAGTAACAATTAAATTATCTATTTTATTTGCTGATGCATACATTAATGCTTCCCAAACTTGTCCTTCTTGTAATTCTCCATCNCCATGTAATGTNAAAACNAGATTAGGGTCATTATTTAATTTTTTTGTTAAAGCAGCTCCAATAGATACAGANAGACCTTGNCCTAAAGAACCTGAAGCCATTCTGATTCCNTCAAGTCCTTCNTANGGAGTTGGNTGTCCTTGTANNCTACTATTTATTTTTCGGAAAGATGAAAGTTCTTTTACATTAAANTAACCTCTTCTTGATAAAACTGAATATAATACTGGGGAAATATGTCCNTTAGAAAGAAAGAATAAGTCCTCTCCAATTCCATCCATATTAAATTTNGTGTTATGCNTCATTATACGAAAATACAAAGCAGTTAAGAATTCCGCGCATCCCAAAGATCCACCTGGATGACCAGAGTTNTTAGCATGTACCATTCTAACAATATCTCTTCTTACTTGTTGAACAATTTGCTCTAGTTTTTTTATGTCTTGCATAAATATAAATTTTAANTGCAAATTTAATAATAGTCTGATTTTATCTAGATGTTCTTATTTAAACATATATTAATTTATCAACTATTTATTGACAAAATTTTGATTATTTAATATTCTCATTATTATATATTTGTGAAAATTATTTCAATTAAAAAATATGTCATTAAAATGCGGAATTGTTGGTTTACCAAATGTAGGTAAATCATCCTTNTTTAACTGTCTTTCAAATACAAAAGCTCAATCTGCAAACTTTCCTTTTTGCACAATNGAACCTAATATNGGNATTATCACAGTTCCAGATGAAAGATTANANAANATAGCTAAAATTATAAATCCTGATAAAGTTGTAAATACAAATGTTGAAATTGTTGATATTGCTGGNCTAGTTAAAGGNGCTAGTAANGGAGANGGGCTNGGAAATAAATTTNTAGCTAATATAAGAGAAACAAANGCACTAATACATGTCTTAAGATGNTTTGAAAANCCAAATATAACTCATGTTGATGGCNCAATTGANCCAGTTAGAGATAAAAACACAATTGAAATTGAATTACAATTAAAAGATTTAGAGACTTTAGAAAAAGTATTAGAAAAAAATATACGAACAGCTAAATCTGGCGATAAAGATGCTAATAAAAAAGTTGATTTTGCTAATAAATTTATTTCAATTTTATCTACTGGAACTTCTATAAGGAATATATCAATAAATAAATACGAAAAGGAATTTATTAATGATTTAAGTCTGATTACAGCTAAGCCTGTTTTATATGTATGTAATGTTGACGAAAAATCCACATTAGATGGGAATAATTTTGTAAATGAATTTAAAGCAAGTATAAAAAATGAAAATTCAAAAGTTCTATTAATTTCTACTGAAATAGAAGCTGAAATTATTGAGCTTGACAACATTGATGAACAAAAAATATTCTTGGAAGAGTTGGGCTTAGAAAAACCAAGTATTCATAATTTAATTCAAGCCACATATAGTCTATTAGATTTACAAACTTTCTTTACTGCCGGAAAAAAGGAAGTAAAAGCTTGGACTATTAAAAGAGGTATGAAAGCACCCGAAGCAGCTGGTGTTATACATTCTGATTTTGAAAAAGGTTTTATTAAAGCGGAAGTTATTTCATATAATAATTACATTAAATTTGGAAGTGAGCAAGCATGTCGTGAAAATGGTAAATTAAATATTGAAGGTAAAGATTATATAGTTAATGATGGTGATATTATGCATTTTAGATTTAATGTATAATAGATTTATCTGTAAAATACGTTGAAAAAATTGTTAATAACGAAAATGTCTTAAGCTAATTTATTTAAATTAGTATCTCTTATCTTTGTTTTTCTTTTTTAATAAGATATTTATCTAATAAATAATGGCACAACAACAATATAACGAAGACAGCATTAAATCTCTTGACTGGAAAGAACATATTAGGTTAAGACCAGGAATGTATATTGGTAAAATGGGGAATGGTTCTTCTCCTGATGATGGTATATATATATTGCTTAAAGAAGTTATCGATAATTCTATTGATGAATTTGTTATGGGAAATGGCAAAACAATAGAAATTAATGTTAAAAATAATAAAATTTCAGTGAGGGATTATGGAAGAGGAATTCCTCTTGGAAAAGTAATTGACTGTGTATCTAAAATAAATACAGGTGCAAAATACGATTCGAAAGTCTTTAAAAAATCTGTTGGCTTAAATGGTGTTGGAACTAAGGCTGCAAACGCTCTTTCATCATTTTTCAAAATACAATCTATAAGAGAAGGTAAAAGTAAACTTGTTGAATTTGAAAGAGGTAGTATTATTAATGAAGAACCTATTATTGAGAATACTAGTAGACGAGGTACAAAAGTTAGTTTTATTCCTGACCAAAAATTGTTTGGAAAATATAGATTTATTGAAGAATATATAGAAAAAATGATGTGGAATTATTGTTATTTAAATCCAGGATTAACAATTATTTTTAACGGAAAAAAATACTTTTCTGAAAATGGTTTATTAGATTTACTAGAAAAAAGAACAGACTCTGAAATATTATACTCAATAATTCATCTTAAATCTGAAGATATTGAAGTTGCTATAACGCATTGTAAAAATCAATATTCTGAGCAATATTATTCATTTGTTAATGGTCAGCATACTGTACAAGGGGGAACACATCAGGGGGCTTTTAGACAATCTTTAGTTAAAACAATACGTGAATATTATGGTAAGAACTATGACGCATCAGATATAAGACAGGCAATTAATGCTGCAATAAGTATTAAAGTTATTGAGCCTGTTTTTGAATCACAAACGAAAACTAAATTAGGTTCAACTGAAATGGAGCCTAATGGTGTAACTATTTTAACATTTATACAGGATTTTCTAA
Source organism: Flavobacteriales bacterium (assembly GCA_002711125.1). Taxonomy (GTDB): domain Bacteria; phylum Bacteroidota; class Bacteroidia; order Flavobacteriales; family BACL11. Next base: position 322,247 of record PAHN01000004.1, on the reverse strand, counting down.
AAAAGAATTTAGATAATTATTTACATAAAAACCTGGATGTAGCTGAAGTTATAGAAAGAAAGATTAAAGCTGCTGAGCATGAAAGAAAAGCAATGGCTGGAGTGAAAAAATTAGCTAGAGAAAGAGCAAAAAAAGCTAGTTTACATAATAAAAAGCTAAGAGACTGTAGAATTCATTATAATGATTTAAACAAAGAAGAAAGATCTAATTCTACTTTATTCATTACAGAAGGAGATTCTGCATCCGGTTCTATAACTAAAACACGAGATATTAAAACTCAAGCAGTTTTTAGTTTAAGAGGTAAACCATTAAATTCTTTTGAGTTAACAAAAAAAATTGTTTACGAAAATGAAGAGTTTAATTTATTACAGGCAGCTCTAAACATTGAAGAAGGTATTGATAATTTAAGATATAATAAAATAGTAATTGCTACTGATGCAGATGTTGATGGTATGCATATTCGCATGCTATTACTTACCTTCTTTCTTCAATTTTTTCCTGAATTAGTAAAAGAAGGTCATATATACATTCTAGAGACTCCTTTATTTAGAGTAAGAAATAAAAAGAATACTATATATTGTTATAGTGATCAAGAAAGAAGACATGCAATATCAAAACTAGGAAATAATGCTGAAGTTACAAGATTTAAAGGTTTAGGTGAGATATCTCCAAATGAATTTAAGAATTTTATAGGTAAAGATATGAGGCTTGAGCCAGTTATTCTCTCTAGTAATGAAAAGATATTTGATGTTTTACAATATTATATGGGTAAAAACACAAAAGAAAGACAGGATTTTATTATCAATAATCTTAGAGTTGAGGAAGATATAGTAGATAAGAGTAATATTAATTAATACTGATTATGGATGACGATTTGTTAAATAGAAAAGAATTATCAGAAAAAATAATACATGTTTCGGGCATGTATCAAAATTGGTTTTTAGATTATGCTTCATATGTAATTTTAGAACGAGCTGTTCCACATATTTATGATGGTTTAAAGCCTGTTCAAAGGAGAATACTACATTCACTAAAGGAAATGCATGATGGAAGATATCATAAAGTTGCTAATGTTATTGGTCATACAATGAAATATCATCCGCATGGAGATGCATCAATAGGAGATGCTATGGTTCAAATTGGGCAAAAGGATCTAATATTAGACATGCAAGGTAATTGGGGAAATATTGCAACAGGTGATAGTGCAGCTGCGCCTAGATATATTGAAGTAAGGCTTACTCAATTTGCGCTTGATGTTGTGTTTAACAAAAAAGTTACTAATTGGAGTTCAAGTTATGATGGGAGAGGTAAAGAGCCAACAACACTTCCTGTTAAGTTTCCACTACTTTTAAATCATGGTGTTGAAGGAATTGCTGTAGGATTATCAACAAAAATTCTTTCTCATAATTTTAATGAACTCATAGATGCATCTGTTAAAGTTTTGAAAGGGATTAAGCCAAAGATTTATCCTGATTTTATAACTGGAGGTACAGCTGATTTTACAAATTATAATGACGGGAAAAGAGGAGGTAAGGTAAGAGTAAGAGCTAAGATTAATATAGAAAGTAAAGATAAACTTATAATTTCTGAATTACCTTTCTCAACAACTACGACAACCTTAATAAATTCAATTATCAAGGCAAACGAAAAAGGAAAAATCAAAATAAAAAAGATTGAAGATAATACAGCAGAAAATGTAGAAATTGTTATAACAATTCCTAATGGTATATCAGCTGATAAAACAATAGATGCATTGTATAGTTTTACTAATTGTGAAGTTTCATTATCTCCTATTTGTTGTGTCATAGAAAACAATACACCTAAATTTATTGGTGTTTCTGAATTACTTCAAAAGTCTACTAACCACACTCTAGAATTATTAAAGCAAGAACTTGAAATTAATCTTAAAGAACTTCAAGAAAAATGGCACTTTGCTTCATTGGAAAGAATATTTATTGAAAAAAGAATTTATCATGCTATTGAGGAATTAGATAATTGGGATGCTATAATTCAAACAATTCATAATAAACTAGAACCATTTACTAAAAATTTGTTGCGAAAAGTGACAGATAGTGATGTGGAAAAACTAACTGAGATTAAAATTAAGAAAATAACAAAATATGATTTAAATAAAGTTGAGAAGGAAATAAAAAATTTAGAAACTAATATTATAAAGATTAAAGATCAACTAGATAATCTTGTTGATTATGCAATTAATTATTTTAAAGAACTTAAAATCAAATATGGGAAAGGAAAAGAAAGGAAAACAGAAAGTAAGATATTTGAAAATATAGATGCTAAAAAAGTAGTTGTTGCTAGTAAAAAATTATATGTGAATAGAGTAGAAGGCTTTATTGGTACAGCTATGAGGAAAGATGAATATGTTTGTGAGTGTTCAGATATTGATGATATAATCATTTTTAGACGTAATGGTGCTATGCAAGTTGTTAAAATTGATAATAAAGTTTTTGTTGGTAAAGATATTATTCATTGTGCAGTATTTAAGAAAAAGGATGAACGCACAATATATAATATGATTTACAAAGATGGAAAGTCGGGTAATTCTATGATTAAAAGATTTCCAGTTAAATCAATTACAAGAAATAAAGAATATATTCTAACAAAAAGTGAAAAGGAAAGTAAAATACTTTACTTTACATCAAACCCTAATGGTGAAGCTGAAAGCGTGATGGTTTTACTAAAAAAAATAAACAGAATTAAAAATTTAAAAATAGATATTGATTTTGCTGATTATTTAATTAAGGGTAAAGGAGCTAGTGGTAATATTTTAACTAAATATCCTGTAAGGAAGATTGAATTAAAATCATTAGGTGTATCAACGCTATCTGCCAGAAAAATTTGGTTTGATGAAAATGTTAATAGATTAAATGTTGAAAAGAGAGGTTCTTTTATTGGAGATTTCAAAGCTGAAGATAAAATCTTTACTGTAAATGAGCACGGAGAAATAGAGCTTAAATCTTTTGAGTTAAGTAATCATTTTAGCGATAATTTATTGATAATAGAAAAACACAATCCAAACAAGCCTATTTCCGTCATTTATTATGATGGAAATAAAGAGGCATTTTTTGTAAAAAGATTTTTAGTACCAAGTAATCTTTCTCAAAAAATTGAAGTAATAACAGCACATAAAAATAGCTACTTAGAATTAATTAGTACTGAATGGAAACCTCAATTTGAAGTTATTTACGTAAAGCAAAAGGGAAAAGAAAGGATCAAAGAAACTTTTGATTTTGAAAAATTTATTTCTGTAAAAGGAATAAAAGCTCAGGGAAATAAACTTACTAATAAAAAAGTAAAAGTAATTAATTTATTAAATCCTCTTCCATATTCAGAGAATGAAAATGAAAATGAAATAAGAGATAGTTTGGATGAAATTAAACTTGATAATCCGAATAATATTGAGTTAAAAATTACTAATTCAGAAAATGAAAATGATAATAAAGGGCAAATTAGCCTTGAATTATAATTTTGATATCATTTTAAAGCCTTAATTTTGTAAAAAAACATGTATATGAAAAGAATTATTTTATTTATGACATTTCTTCCATTAATTTTAGAATGTCAAAACAGCTACAACTTAAATTTATTAGGAACATATGATTGGAATTCAACTGAAGGTAATGATATATGGGGATGGGTTGACCCTGCTGATGAGTCTGAATATGCTTTAGTTGGATTAGTTAATGGATTTTCATGTGTAAATGTCACTAATCCGTCAAATCCAGTAGAAGAATTTTTTATTTCTGATTTAAGCTCAACTTGGAGAGATGTTAAAACTTGGGGAAATTATGCTTACGTTACAACTGAAGCAAATGCGGGCTTATTAATTGTTGACCTTAATGATATGACTGGAAATACATACTGGAACATCTTTCAATTTAATAATCCTACAACTGGTCAAAGTACAAGTTTTACAGCTTCACATAATTTATATATAGATGAAAATGGAATATGTTATATTTTTGGCGCATCCAGTAACAATGGAAGTAACCCCGCTGATGGAGCTATTTTTTTAGACGTTGCAGCAAACCCTACAAATCCTCATTATTTAGGCGCATGGAATGATGAATACATACACGATGGTATGGTTAGAGGTGATACTTTATATGCTGGCTGTATTTACACTGGAAATCTTTACGTAATAGATGTAAGTGACAAAAATAACCCAGTTACTATAGGTACGCATCCAACACCTAATGCATTTACTCATAATGCATGGGTTAGTGATGATGGAAATTATGTTTTTACAACTGACGAAACATCAGATGCTTACATAGGAGCATATGATATTTCTGATGTTACTAATATACAAGAAGTAGATAGGATTCAATCAAATCCAGGTTCTAATTCAATCCCTCACAATACTCACGTTGATGGTAATTTTATTGTTACTTCTTGGTATAGAGATGGCACAACAGTTCATGATGTATCAAACCCACATAATATGGTTCAAGTTGCATATTATGACTCATATTCTGGATCTGGGGATGGATTTGATGGATGCTGGGGTACATATCCATTTCTACCTTCAGGAAATATTATATCTTCTGATATTAATAGCAATAATAATAATAATGCAAGATTACTTGTTTATGAAAGAAATTTTTCCGGCGCATGCTTTTTAGAGGGTAATGTAACTGATGGCAATACAGGTGCAAATTTAGTAGGTGCTTCAATTGAAATTTTAAATACATTTATTCCAAATAGTTCTTCAACTACATTAAATGGTAATTACTCATGTGGAAATGCTGATGCTGGTTTATTTGATGTTAAATATTCAATGCCTGGATACATTTCAGATACATTATCTGTAAATTTAATAAACGGACAAACAGTTATACAAGATGCTCAATTATTTACAGATCCAAGTATACCTATTTTAGGATGTATGGATTCTCTAGCTAGTAACTATAACCCAAATGCCAACATATCTGTAGAATTTGGAGGAGAGGCGGATAATACATTCTCTACTGGTGGATATTTTAATGGAAATCAACATTTGATTTTTGATGCTTATAATGAATTTGTTATAAAATCAGCTGTATTTTATGCTGATGATAATAATACTGTCACTTTTGAATTAAGAAATAGCATGGGAACTGTATTAGATGACACTACATATACTCTTTCGCAAGGTCAACAACAATTAGAATTAAACTTTAATGTTCCTATTGGTATAGATTTTCAACTTGGTATTTCATCCGGTGGATCTGGATTATACAGAAATAATGATGGGGCAGTATATCCATATAACATAGGCTCAATTATGAATATAACAGGTAGTAGTGCTACATCAGCCCCTGATTATTACTATTTCTATTACAATATTGAGATTGAGGTTCCATGCGTAGGCATAATAACTCAAAGTTATGACTGTGATGGTCAAGGGAATTGTTTTGATCCTGGCAATGGAAATGGTATATATTCATCATTAAATGACTGTCAAATCAATTGTATTGTAGAAAGTTACGATTGTGATGGTCAAGGAAATTGCTTTGATCCTGGTAACGGAAGTGGACTATATTTATCCTTAAATGATTGTCAAAATAATTGTATTTTAGAAAGTTATGATTGTGATGGTCAAGGAAATTGTTTTGATCCTGGTAATGGAAATGGTATATATTCATCATTAAATGATTGCCAAAATAATTGTCATCTAACAGGAACTTATGATCTTCAAAATAATAAGAAAGTTAGATTTATTACAGATTTACTAGGTCAAAAGACTATTTATAGATCTAATAATATTCTTATTTATCAATATGAAGATGGTACTGTTGAGAAAAAAGTAATAATTAAATAATAAAATATTATTTATGAAGGAATTACAACTTTCAAAAATTCATCAAGCATTTGAAGCAAAGATGGTTAATTTTGCTGGCTACCATATGCCAATACAGTATTCAAGAGGAATTAAATATGAGCATGATATTGTAAGAAGATTCGTAGGTATTTTTGATGTTTCACACATGGGGCAAATATTTGTAAAGGGTAAGAATTCATTAGATTTTCTACAATATGTACTTTCAAATGATGTTACAAAATTAGAACCAGGAAAAGTCCAATATACTTATATACCTAATTACAATGGGGGTATTGTAGATGATTTATTACTTTATATGATTGATGTAAATCATTATTTATTAGTTGTTAATGCATCAAATATTGAGAAGGATTTTTTGTGGCTGAATCAAGAAAATAAATACGACTGCGATATTATTAATGAATCAGATAATTATTCAATTCTTGCAGTGCAAGGACCTAAATCACGAGATTTACTTTTACAATTAACTAATAAGAATATAAGTCAAATAAAGTATTATAATTTCATAATAGGATCTATTAATGATATTGATAATATAATTATATCAAGAACGGGATATACAGGAGAACTAGGATTTGAGCTTTATATTAAAAATAANTATGTAGAAAAAGTATGGGATTATCTATTTAAAACTGATATTNAATTAACNCCTATAGGTTTAGCAGCTNGAGANACACTAAGANTNGAAAAAGGNTATTGTTTATATGGNAACGATATTGACGANGCAACTTCACCTATTGAGGCNGGNCTTTCATGGATTACAAGCTTTAACAAGAGNTTTATAAATTCAGANAATTTAAAAGNTCAACNAGANAATGGNCCCNNTAAAAAATTAGTNGGACTNGAATTAATCGATAGAGGTATNGCTCGNAAAGATTATGAGATATATAATTTACANAATGAAAAAGTAGGAAATATAACATCAGGAACAATGTCTCCAACCTTATCNAAATCTATTGCTTTAGGCTATGTTAAAACAAAATATTCTAATATTGGANTAGAGCTTTATATTAAAGTAAGAAACAAGCTAATTANATCATTAATAGTTGATGTTCCNTTTGTTAAATAATGAATAANATTANAGTTTGTTTTTCAGTAGNTTTTTTTCATAAGTATGCAGATGANAAATCTATAGTTGTTGTTGTTGATATATTNAGAGCAACNTCTGTAATATCAACNGCATTTGAATATGGAATTAANGAAATTATTCCTGTAAAGTCTTTAAAAGAAACTCTTAAGTTTAATAACAGAAANGATCATATTTTNGCTGCTGAAAGAAATACAGTNAGAATTCANGGTTTTAAGTATGGGAATTCACCNTTTCATTATANNAANCCTGAAATCAAAAATAAAANACTAGTANTAACAACTACAAATGGGACAAAAGCNATTGAGNTAGCAAAAAATCATCACCTTATTACAGCATCTTTTATAAATATAGATATTGTAGTTGAATATTTAAAGNCAAAAAATAATGANGTAATTATCTTNTGTTCTGGATGGAAAGGTTTTTTTAATTTAGAAGACACAATTTTTGCAGGNGCACTTGCTCAAAAANTGCTTAAAACTAACTNATTTTGCCATAATTGTGACAGTCTTAATGCATCAATACAGCTTTATAACAATGCATCTGANAATATATTTAGTTTNTTATCATCCTCATCTTACAGAAAAAGAAATGATAGTGATGAAATAATCAATGATACATTATTTTGTTTAAAACCNAAGATTNNATCAAGAATAATTCCAATTCTTAAAAAAGANAGATTAGTAAAGGAAAANTTTTATTAAAATAAATAAGATAAAGAAAAAGAAAGAACTCTATTTTTTAATTCATAAATATTAGATCTTAAATCATTATCTACAGTNCCNGTATAGGTNACTTTTGAAACCTGACCAAGTTTAATTAATCCAGTATTAATATTAGCATTAATTAAAAAATTATCTGTCAAATAATATGACATACCAACTTCTATACCTAAATCNATTACTTCTTCTTGNAATTCAGCATCGGGNAGTAANTCATGAAATNACTCACCATCATCTTNTCCAACATCATTAATAATATTAAATTNATTCGAAATTAGATAACCTAATGANGGACCAATATTTAAAGCTAANTTATATGGTGTTTTATAACTAATGATTGGATTNANCTCTAAGTANGTAATCTTTAAATCATTACTGCTTGAACGTTCCTCTCTATTATTAATATTATAATCGTGAATNTATTTATAATCAAATGAAGANCCTTTTTGNGAGTATAATAATGAAGNGTTTAAATACCACTTATCATTTAATGGAATTTCCATGTAAAAACCACCACTNAGTCCATATAATGATTTAGTATTAATATTATCAACACCATCATTAGNAGTGGANTTNAAATCTGAAATATTAACTCCAACTTTAAAACCATATTTATTAGGTAATAAACTTTGAGCANTAACAACAAAGCTAGATATAATTAATAAGGATATTAGTATTTTTTTCATATTTTAATTATTTAGCATTACTGGCATAACTAACATTAATGTNTTTTCTCCCTCATCTAATCCNTCTAAAGGTAAAATTATACCAGCCCTATTAGGGGAACTCATTTCAAGTGATATTTTTTCAGACCCAATATTATTTAGCATATCTATTACAAATTTNGAATTAAAACCAATTTCCANATCNACNCCTTCATATTGACAAACAAGTCTTTCCTCAGCTTTATTTGAAAAATCTAAGTCTTCTGAANTAATTTGCAAATCACTTCCNGCAATTTTTAATCTTATTTGATGTGTNGTTTTNTTTGCATAAATAGAAACTCTTTTTATAGAGTTTAATAAAGATTTTGTTTCAATAGTAAGTTTATTAGGATTTTCTTTTGGAATNACAGCATCATAGTTTGGATATTTACCATCAATNAATCTACATATTACTGTAATATTATCNAATGAAAATAAAACGTTNGTGTCATTAAACTCTAATTTTAAATCTGAATCAACATCTAGATTATTTTTCAATATNTGTAANGGTTTTTTAGGTAGAATAAAAGATGTACTTTTTTCAGATTTCAAATCATATCTTATATGTTTAACNAACTTATGTGCATCAGTAGCAACAAAAGTTGTGTGCTCACTAGTTAACTCACAAAAAACACCACTCATGACTGGNCTTAAATCATCATTACCACTAGCAAATAATGTTTTTCCTATNGCNTTTACAAAAATTTCTGAATTAAANACTACTGAGGANGAAGAGGAAAGTTTTGGTNTTTTAGGNAATTCATCAGCATTCTGTCCAGATAATTTATAATTACCTAATTCAGAAACAATTTCTATTAAATAACTTTCTAAATCTATAATAAATGTTAAAGGTTCTTTGGAAAAAGTTTTTAAAGTATCAGTTAGTATTCTGGCTGGAATAGTGATTCTTCCTTCAGAATTAGATTCAACAGATATATTACTCATCATTGTTACTTCTAAATCAGAAGCTACAATAGTCATTACAGAAGAATTAACTTCAAATAAAAAATTATCAAGAATAGGTAGTGTATTATTTGTACTTATTACACTATTTAACTTTTGAATCTCTCTTAAGAGAGAAGTACTATTAACTATAAATTTCATTTATTAATTTATTTAATCACAAATATAAGTTATCTAAATAATGTATAAAGCATATTACTTTTTTAAATCATTAATATTAATTAACACTTTGTTAAAAACATAATCTTGTATCAAAATAAGTTCTTTATTATTTAGTATGGCATGCTTTCTGCTAACATTAAAGTTTAATTCATCATTTAACGAATCTGAATCATTTGATATATGATATACTTTAAGTGTATCTGAATTAATTATAAGACATTCATCAGGAATCAAATCAATAAAATCATTAATATTATTTTTAAATGATTCACAATTTAAAGACGTAAAACTATTTAGTAATTTAAATACACTAGATGAATCCATACTTATCAATTCATTCTTATAATTTAATAAACGTAAAGGTTCAGTAAATAAGGTATATGAATAATTATCATTTTTTGATAAATATTTAATCATTTTAATTGAATTTTTCTGGTAATTAAAAATATTATGAGATCTCCAACTATTAATATCTAAGGAATTATTCTGTATTCCAAATCTTGGAGATAAAAATCCCTGATGAGTTGGTATATGAACTTCAAATGGTTTGGAAGAATTTTCTAATAACATATATGTACCCAAATGATTTGGGGTATTTGAGCCAATTGTATATGATAATACTTTGCTTTTATTACTATAAAATGAAACTTTAATGCCAGATGTCACCATAAAATCAATAACTTTTTTTTCCGCATTTGTTGAAACAGGTTTTTTAATTCGAATTGATCTAGCTGTAGATAATAATATTTTTATTGCATCATTCCTTACATTATATTGATTATTAGCAATCCAATTATTAAATGATTTATTTTTTTTCTTTAAAAATATAGTATTACCATTTCTATCAGATAATATAATTTCATCTACAGATTCAATATTATCAATATGAAATTGATTATACTTAGAAACTGTTGATTTTCCAGAAAGCTTTATAAAAGTATAGTTTTTAATATCATGAAACTTTTCAATTATAGTGTTTCGTGAACTTTTATTTATAAAAAGAAACAAAATAATTATTGCAAAAACTGATTTAAAATTAAATCTTGAAATAGTATTTTTAATGTTTTTTATACTCATATTTAATTAAGCTAATTAAGAATATTTCTTGTATTTATATAATCTAAATGAATAATGAAATATTAGTACTAAAATTATTGGAAAAATAATATTAATTACCTGAATCAATGTTCTGTATTTTAATATTTTTTGCTTATCAATTGTTGCTAACAATCTTTGCTTTTCTTTTAAATGGAATAATTTTATATCATCACATAAATAATGAATTGAGTTCATTACAATATTTTTATTTCCAGAATATATTTTCTTTGAAAATTCATCATAACCTAAAGGAGACCAAGTTTTACCTTCATTAACCACTCTATTTTTAGGAATATCACCATCAGCAAAAAAAATCATCTTGGTTTCTTTACTTTTAGTTAAAGACTTACTTTTATCTCTTAAAAAATCTTTAAAAAACGATATAAATTTACCTTCAATTAAAACTCCAACAGGAATATTTACTTTATTAAAAGATGATATAGGAGGAGGTTTAATAGCAATTTGGAAACTTATTTTTGCAGGTGTTGGGTTAACTCTACTATTTTTTGATGAATTCAATAAAATTGTTTTTTTATTTAATTTACTATAGAAAGTATCTATAGAACTTACAAACTTAGTATGAACATTGCCTATATTATTTACAATTAAATGATTATTATTTGATTTTATTAATAAATAATACGGCCATGGAAAATAGTTCTTTCTATTTACTTTATTTGAATTAATAATAGGAATTGATGTTGATTTTAAATCTTCAATTAAATTACTTCCAAGATTAACTCCATAATGATTAAACATATCATCTAAATTCAATTCATTTTTATAAGCAATAAAAGATGGTTTATTCATTAAACTATCTAAATCTGCTGATACCATATCAATAAACCAAATTATCCTACCTCCCTTCATTAAATATTGATCGATAATAAATTTTTCTAAAGGATTAAATGGTATCGTTGGTTTAGCAATAATAATAGCTTTGAAATTATTTGCCATATAATCAATGATATTTATAGTTGCGTCACCACTATTTTTATTTGAAGTATCTATTTTAAAACTCTTAATATCAAAAAATTCAATATCATAGTGATATTGTAAATTTTCATCATCATTAGAATTTGTTAAATCAAAAAGTTCTTTTTCAGAGAGCTCTCCATTACCATTAAGAAAGGCTATTTTGTCTCTTTTATTATTTGTAATTTGAATTACTCTATAAATTGCAGATATAAATTTATATTCTAAATTTTCAATTGATGTATTTATTTCTTGATTATCTACAAAATTACTATTTGAATATTCTAAAAAATTCACAGCTTTTGTTTGATCCTTGTAATAAATTACAGCTCCAGGAAATATAATGCTTTGTGAAACTTTAAACCCTTCCTTACTTTGTATATTTCTAGAAAGAACACCAGCTTTTTTAATCTGCATATATAGTTTTTGTATATCATCAGATTCTTCATCAGGACTGATAAACTCATAATCAAATTTATCTCCTGCAATAACTTTAAATGATGTTAATAGGTTTATAACTTCAGACTGAAGATATTGTAAATCTTTTGATAAATCTCCTTCTAAATAAATTTTAATAAAAATCTTGTCATCTAGATTTCTTAGAATAGATGTTGTTTCAGATGAAATAGTGTGTCTTTTATCATTAGTTAAATCAAATTTAAAATCATATATATAAATTAAAATAAAATTAATTAATATAACAATACAAAATTTTATAGTTATTTCTCTATTCTTAAACATCTAATTTATTGATTTTATAAAAGGAAAGTAGAGAAAATATATATGCAATTGATCCAAAATAAAAAATACTAGAAAAATGTAATAATCCCTTACTCAACATGTTATAATGATATAGAAAACCTATTTTTTCTATTGAATGTGCAATAGACTTAAAAATATCCATATTACTTAAAAAATTAAATCCAAAAAACAAAAAAGATGAAATAGATACACTTATAAATAATGATATAATTTGATTTTTACTAATCGCTGAAGCAAATACTCCTATACTTGAAAAAGACAGAGCAATCATAATTAAACCAAAATAAGACCCCAAAATTCCAGAGTAATCAATATCAGAATTGTTTTCAGCAATAACAAAATTTGTAATAATATATATTAGTGTAGGTAAAATACTTAATAAAATTATACAGAAAACTGCTAATATTTTACCATAAACTATACTTTTAGGGGAAATGGGTTTAGTAATTATTGTTTCTATTGTAAAACTCGTATATTCTTCAGTAAAAACTCTCATGGAAACAGCAGGAATAAATAAAATAAATAAGACAGGTGTTAAAGAAAAAAAAGATTTTAATGTAATAAAAGTACTTTCAAGTAAATTAAATCTACTAATATCAGACCATAAAAGCAACCCATTAATTAAAAGAAAAACACATATTGTTAATGGTCCTATTAATGTATTTAAAAAAACACTTAATTCTTTCTTAAATATAGCTATCATCTAAATTCAATTCTAATTATTTCATGTATTTTAAGGCCTAATAATTTATTAGCATTACCCTGGTTAATTGCAATTTGAAGAAGATTATTTTCTCCAAAAATTGCTAATTTCTCTGATGGTAAAACTTCATTATATTGCTTTGATATTAAAGTGATTTTTTCATCTTCTCTTCCAAATAGAATTTCAAAACTTCTATCTCTATTAAACTTATTAAAAACTCTTTTGGAGATATTAGTAACAGTATTACCATAACTATCAATATAAATAATTGAACCTCTTATTGTATCAGACTGTAGAACAGGTTGTAATTGTATCTTTTTATTAGAAAAATCAGTAATAGGAGTTCCTATAATTTCTAAAGTACCACCTCTTGCAATATGACAGGCAGCTGGAACAAAAATATTTTTACAAGAAAAAGTTAAACTATCAGTAGTTAGAGAAAGATTTAGTTTAACAATTTTATCTGGCTTTATTTCATTAAATAATAAAGAAAAAACACCATTATCTGCTCCAATAAAATAATGTCCATCAGCTTTAACAGCTAAATGTTCATTTGATATAGATAACTCATCATTAACACTGATTATATGAATTGAGTTAATTGGAAAATCTTTAAAACAACTCCTTAGAACATATGCAGCTTGTTGAATATCATAATGATTAATATTATTTGAAATATCAACTATTTTAATATTTTTTAATTCAGAGTATATTGAACCTTTAACTGAAGCTAAATAGCTGTCATTAGTACCTAAATCGGTTGTTAAAGTTATTATAGACATTTATATAGAGTAGTTGATTAAATACTGAAAATGTTTTTATTTTTGTGAATTCAAAAATAATACAAATCTATTAACAGTTATTATTCATGATTGAAAAAAAAATTAAACTTGATAATATTGATCTTATTAAACTTTATGGTACAAATAATAATAAGTTTAATAAAATTAAAAAGCTATTTCCAGACTTAAGAATAGTTTCTAGAGGCGAAGATCTTCAAATCAAGGGTGATTATTCTCAAATATCATATTTTGAAAAAAAATTAAACGCGTTTATAAACCATTTAAATAAGTATGATTCCTTAACTATATCTCAAATTGAAAGATTAGTTGAAACTAATGAAAAAGATGTTCTTAAAAGTTCTAATCATATAATTTTACATTCTTATAATGGAAAAATCATAAAGGCCAAAACAATGAATCAAAGAAAAATGGTTAGCGCTATAAATAAAAACGATATGATTTTTGCTATTGGTCCTGCTGGAACAGGTAAAACATATACAGCAGTAGCACTTGCAATAAAATCTTTAAAAGAAAAAAAAGTTAAAAAAATTATACTTACAAGACCCGCAGTTGAGTCGGGAGAAAATCTCGGATATCTTCCAGGTGACCTTAAACAAAAATTAGACCCATATATGCAACCATTATATGACGCACTTTTTGACATGCTTCCTACAGAGAAACTTAATGATTATATTGATAATGGAATAATACAAATAGCTCCATTAGCATTTATGCGTGGAAGAACATTAGATAATGCTTTTGTTATTCTTGATGAAGGTCAAAATACAACTGAACACCAAATGAAAATGTTTTTAACGAGAATGGGAATTGGGTCAAAATTTATTATAAACGGAGATACTACTCAAATTGATTTACCAAAAAAACAACAATCAGGTTTAATTCATGCCAAAGAAAAATTAATGAATATTAAAGAAATTAGTTTTATACAACTTGATAATAAAGATATAATTAGACACAAATTAATAACTGAAATAATTAAAGCTTATAAAAATGAATAACACAATTAAAGAAACAAAATTCAATTTGCCTAACCAATCAAGTTTTTACAAAGGTAAAGTTAGAGATGTATATACACTTAATAATGATCAGCTAGTAATGGTTACTTCTGATAGAATCTCAGCATTTGATCATGTTTTACCAGAAGGGATACCGTATAAAGGTCAAGTACTTAATCAAATTGCAGCAAAATTTTTAGATGCAACATCAGACATAGTGCCAAATTGGAAAGAAGCAAATCCAGATCCAAGTGTAACAATTGGGAAAATGTGTGAACCCTTTAAAGTAGAGATGGTTATACGTGGATATCTTACTGGTCACGCATGGAGAGAATATAAATCTGGTAAAAGAATACTTTGTGGAGTTACAATGCCAGAAGGAATGGTAGAAAATCAAAAATTCGAAAAACCAATTCTAACTCCAACAACTAAAGCAGATATAGGACATGATGAAGATATTAGTCGTGAAGAGATATTATCACAAAAAATTGTTAGCGAGGAAGATTATATTAAATTAGAGAATTATACTAAAGCCTTATTTCAAAGAGGTACAGAAATTGCTGCAGAGAAAGGATTGATTCTTGTTGATACTAAATATGAGTTTGGTAAAGATAAAGACGGTGTTATAACATTAATAGATGAAATTCACACTCCGGATTCTTCTAGATACTTTTATTCTGAAGGGTATGAAGAAAAAGTTGCTAATGGGGAGTCTCCAAAGCAATTATCAAAAGAATTTGTTCGTCAGTGGTTAATTGAAAATGGATTTCAAGGTAAAGATGGACAAACTATACCACATATGAGTAAAGCATTTTGTGAATCTGTTTCTAACAGATATATTGAGCTTTTTGAATATATCACTGGAGATAAATTTGTTAAAGAGGATGTTAAAAATGTCGTTAAAAGAGTTGAAAATAATATTTTAAATTATTTAAAAAGTTAAATAAAACTTATTTTTTGTAATGACTTTTGAGATAATAATGATATCAGTTTATTTAATTAGCTTTATTATTATTACTTTTTACTACTTATTCTTTTATTTAAAAATTGTATTTTATAGAAAAAACCATTTAACAGAATTAAAAAAAAATAATTTTAAATATAAGTTTAATTCAAAAATTGATGATTACGGATTATCAATCATAATTTGTGCTAAAAATGAACTTGAAAATCTAAAACAAAATTTACCTAAAATCTTAAGTCAAAGAAAGCTCACAACTATAATAAATGAGCAATCATATAGTTTTAAATATGAGATAATTGTTGTAAACGATCAATCTAATGATAGAAGTATACATTTTCTAGAGGAAATGGATAAAAAGTATGATTTTTTGAAAATTGTTAATATTAATGAGTCAATTAATCACAGTGAAGGAAAAAAGTTTGCTTTAACTTTAGGTATTAAGACAGCAAAATATAAATATTTATTATTGACAGATGCGGATTGTACTCCTAACTCTAATAAATGGAGTAATATTATGTTTAACAGTTTTCTTTCAAGTAATAATGATTTTGATGTTATACTAGGTTATAGTCCATATAAAAAACAAAAAGGATTTTTGAACAAATTAATTAGATTTGATACATTTAATGTGGCTCAGCAATACCTTTCATATGCATTATCAAACTTAACATATATGGGAGTTGGAAGGAATCTAGCATATAGAAAAGCATTATTTTTTAATAACAAGGGTTTTGCTAGTCATATACATATTCCTTCTGGAGATGATGACTTGTTTATTCAAGAAATCACTACTAATAAAAAAATTAAAGTTGGGATTGAATTTTCAAAAGATGCTCAATTAGTTTCTGAATCACCTAATAGTTGGAAGGACTGGCTCTTTCAAAAAAGAAGACACGTTTCTACATCATCATTTTATAAGAAAAAATTCAAGATTCTACTTAGTATATATCCATTATCACAAATATCCTTTTTAATTAGCTTGATTTTTGCAATATTTTTAAAAATAAATCCAATATTAATATATTCAGTATTATTTTTAAAATTACTTATTTCATATTCAATTAATTATAAATCAATGAGAAAACTTGATGTTCATGATTTATATTGGCTTCATCCAATGTATGAGTTAATTCATCTTTTCGTACAAGCAAATTTTGTATTTTTGAACTTATTTCGCAAACCTAGAAAATGGAGTAGATAATGAGTAATCTTACAAAAAAGGGACAAAGAGATTTAGTTTTAGTTAATAGAGCACTAAAAGAAGGTGATAGAATGGCCTATAATGAACTAATGAAATTATATAGAGATCCACTATATTTTATGCTTTACGAAAAAGTTAATGATCAAGAAGTAGCAAAAGATTTAACAATAGAAGCATTAGGAAAAGCATTTAAAAAATTACATCTTTATACACCAGAATATACTTTCAGTACTTGGTTATTTACTGTTGCCAAAAATCATTGTATTGATTATTTAAGAAAAAAAAATCTTCCCATTACATCAATAAATAGCATTATGTTTAATAAGGATGGAAAGAGAACTAGTTTTGATATAATATCTAATGACCTTATGCCTGACCAAAAAATGGAAAAGAGTCAACGAATTGCAATATTAAGGCAGATTGTAAATAAACTAAAGCCAAAGTACAGAGAGTTGGTTAAATTAAGATATTTTAAGGAAATGACTTACGACGAAATATCAGAAGCGTTAGAGATACCTATTGGAACTGTCAAAGCACAATTATACAGAAGTAGAGAGCAATTATTTAAGATTTTATCGGGCTCTAAAGAATCCTTATAAATGCATATTATTCAAAAATATTTTAAAAATTTAACAGAAAATCAATACCATCAGCTTTCTAAGCTTCCTAATCTTTATAATTATTGGAACGAAAAAATTAATGTAATTTCTAGAAAAGATATTAAAGATATTGAANTACACCATATCCTACATTCATTGTCAATTGCAAAAGCTATTGATTTTAAAGATAAAACTAAAATTCTTGATATAGGTACTGGTGGTGGATTTCCNGGAATTCCTTTAGCAATATTATTTCCAAAATGTAATTTTATCTTAATTGACAGTATAAAAAAGAAAATAAAAGTAGTTAATAATATAATAGATGAAATAGGATTACAAAATACTATTGCTTTAGATTTAAGAGCAGAAAATTTAAATCAAAAATTTGACTTTATTNTCAGTAGAGCTGTTACNAATATGTCAAAGTTTAAAAGTTATACTAAAGGAAAAATTAATAAAAAACAAAATAATANATTAAAGAATGGTATTTTATATTTNAAAGGAGGAAANTTAGATCAAGAACTTTATAATATAAAACATAAANCATATAACATATCAGATTTTTTTAATGAATCATTTTTTGATAGTAAAAAGATAATANATATNGAAATCTAANNCTTTTCGCAGAAATATATAACTTCATCTTTTTGTAAAGCATATCTATNAATTAAATNACTATCTAGAGTTTTAATAAATTCNCTTTCAGTAACTTTAAATCCTGCAGACCTTAGTCTATCACCATAATCAAGTCCAAACAATCTTAAATGATCTTTTTGCCAATATAATCGTTCTCGCTCTTTTGGATCTACGACACTTTTATCTTCTTTNGTTATTTTACTANTTACATCNATTGGAACTTGAAAAATACCCCAACCACCAGGTCTCATAACTCTATAAAANTCTGTCATAACTTTGTGAGAGTCTTCTACATGTTCTAAAACATGATTACATATAACAACATCAAAACTATTATCCTCAAAAGGAATATCATGAACATCAAATTTAACATCAGCCCATGGTGAAATCAAGTCACCTGTAATATAGTCTAAATTTTTCATTGACTTAAATATTTTGATGAAGCAGTATTCNGGAGCAATATGTAAAAATTTAAGTTTNTCATTAAAAAAATTTGTTTTTTGTTTTAAAAATAACCACATGAGTCTGTGACGTTCTAAACTCATACTATCAGGNGCTAAAACATTTTCTCTAGATTTNAATCTNCCATAGGGAAGGAGCTTTCTATATGTTTTTCCATTGATTGGATCTTCAAANATATTCCCTCTCAAAAACAATGATATTATTCTTANAAAAAAATGACTAACATGTTGAAGATAATGTCTTGGTATAATTCTTGTTGCAATTGAAATAACTAATTTCATAATTATATTATATCTAATTAAAGTAACTTACACATCATTAAAATGCTTAAAACCTATTCTTTTTAAAAATTTTTTTTCAAATTTCCAAAAAAAACTAAATTGACCAAAAATTGCACCTATGATCAANATAAGTATTTGGTAAATAGGAAATACTATCATTATTCTTAAAGGCCAAAATATCCAAGGAGACANGATTTTTTTTTNAATAGATAAGGCTTCTAATATTGGATTAGACACAAAAAGAGATAAAGATCCGGTAATAGCAAATACAATAAAAATTATTACCAGTTGATAATTAGAATNAATNTTCCACTTTTCTTTAAATCTTTTCATTTTACAAATCTATATATAATCTATCTTTTTTAATTGATATGANGAGAAAAATGATATTAATCCAATAATTATGCCTAAAAGAACAAATGTNATAGTTAGTGAAAAATTTATTTCTGAAATATANGCTAAAATAGGAGCGANTATTGCAAATGTTAATCTTATAAATAAACTTCTTATAGATAAGATAGTTGCTCTTTTATTTGAATCAATGTTAATATTAATTTCATTTCTCAATATTGGTGTTACTATACCTCTAATAAAATAAATTATAAAAATAAAAACCAAACCAAANAATGTAATATTTAANCCAAGCATTATAAATGAGCATGACATTAAAACAGAAATAAATGTCAATAAATTATAACCCTTGACTCTATTATNTATTCTATAAGCATTATATGATGTTATTCCAGCTGAAAAATTAAGAACNGCCCAAAGAATTCCATAATANCCAAGATAAAAATNAATTTCACTTAAAAATGGCTGAACAAACCAAGCCATTGATAATGTTGCAAATCCCATTATTGAAGAATAAATTATTAAATATCTAACTTTTTTATTTTCAATCATTGCATATTTCATAATATNAAACATNCTAGAAAATGATTTTTCAACACGATTTTTTTTATTTGTATNAGGTTCTACTAAAGTCAATGAGAGAGGTATNCTAAAAAATAATACAGCTGTTTGAANATAAATAGGNAATGATAAAGANGTAAGAGCTAAATAACCTCCTAAAATTGCTGCNATAGATTCTGAAAAATTNCCTATTGCATAATTCTTTCCTTCAATTTTAGTATATGTTTTATCTTTTTTTAGTTCAAGTAATGTATCATAGATTAATGAGGAATCACTTCCTGAAATAAGACTNCCCCCAATTCCAACTAAGATTTGAGCCAGAATAAAATAATAAAANCCACTAAAAAAAGAAAATATAAGATATCCCAAAAACGAAAAAATTGTACTTAAGAAAATCACACTTTTTCTGTCCAATATATCNGCCATAAATCCAGATGGTATTTCAAATAAAACTATTACTAAAGAATAAATAGCTTGTAATATCATGACTTGAGTTAATGATAAATCATGATCCTGAAAAAAAAGAACAATAATCGGCATAGCAACCATAAACCATTGAATTGCCTTCAAATAATACATTTTAATTATATTATTTTCAATGCTCATTAATTTCTTGGATGAAATTCAATAATATTACTTCTTAAGTAATCGTTATCTAAATGTGTGTAAATTTCTGTAGTTGTTATACTTTCATGCCCTAGCATTTCTTGTACAGCCCTTAAATTAGCTCCACCCTCTATTAAATGTGTGGCAAAACTATGCCTAAATGTATGAGGACCAATTTTTTTATTTAACCCAATTTTTTGTTTTAAGTTTTGAATAATTAAATAAATCATTACTCTAGATAATCTAGCACCTCTATTATTAATAAAAACAAAATCTTCATTTCCATTCACAATAGTTTGATGATTCCTAACTTCGTTTACATATAGGTTTAAGTATTTTAATGCCTTAGAACCAATAGGGGCAAGACGTTCTTTATGACCCTTTCCTATAACTTTGAGATAAGAATTCTTAAAGTTCACATTTGAAAGCTTTAGATTAACTAATTCACTGACTCTTAAACCACAACTATATAACATTTCTAATATTGCTCTATTACGTTCACCTTGTTTTGATGATAAGTCAATAGCAGAAATAAGTTTATCTATTTCAATTAATGATAGAGTGTCGGGAAGCTTAAGACCAATCTTAGGACTTTCGATAAGTTCAACAGGATTTATATCGATAAGATCTTCAATAGCTAAATACTTATAAAAAGATTTTAAGGAAGAAATTACTCTAGCTTGACTTCTTGCAGAAATACCATCTTGCTTTATTTGATTTATGAACTCAACAATATCATCTTTTTTCACTTTTATTTCACTAATATTTTTATTTTCAGAAAATAATCTTAATTTGTTAACGTCTCTAATATAAGCCATAATAGAATTTTCTGATAAAGAACGTTCTACTTTTAAATAATATTTGAATTCATCAATTGAACTTTTCCAACTCATTTATATATTTTTGCAGTAATTATGAAAGTTATAATAATAAACGGTCCAAATTTAAATTTATTAGGCAAAAGAGAAACATCAATTTACGGTAAAATTTCTTTTGACACATATTTTGAAAATCTGAAAAATAAATTTAAATCATTAGAATTGGATTATTTTCAAAGTAATATAGAAGGAGAAATTATAAATAAGCTACACGAAATAGGCTTCTCATATGATAAAATATTATTAAATGCGGGTGGATATACACATACATCTGTTTCTATTTCAGATGCTATTGCTGCTATTAGTACACCTGTTATTGAAATTCATATAAGTAATATTTATAGCAGAGAAGATTTTCGACATAAGTCATTACTCACTCCTAATTGTGAAGCATTAATATGTGGACTTGGACTAGATTCATATAAAGCAGCATTATCAACATTTGTATAAAAGGGAAGAAGTCACTAATTATATTTATATATTATCTAGTAAGCGCTATCATATATAGATAAGCAAAGTAATATAAGTAGTATGTTTCTCATAATATTTTATTGTTTCATAAATCAGAAAATTTATTTTTCTTTTTAATTTTATTTAGAAATAAAATGGAGTTATTAATTTTTCCAGAGTGATATGTCTTTTGTGTAATATGTATTCTTTTTTTGATTAATTTATTAATATTTAGGTAAAATTTAAGGTGTGCTTTAATAATCGATAAAAAATGTAATAAACCATTTCTTTTAAAAAGAAAGGTAAATGCAGCTATTCCATCCAAAATTAATCTTATAGGTATTATACATAAAAGTTGAATAAGCTTAAGATTCTTAAATAGCATATATAAATTGTTTCTAAAATTTAAATATGTTTTTTTCGGAGAGCTTTTCTCTAATGTGGCTCCTCCAACATGTAAAACTTTAGATTTAGGTTCTACCATTATTTTGTATGATTTATTTTTCAATCTCCAGCAAAGATCAATTTCTTCTTGATGAGCAAAAAAATCATTATCAAAACCTCCAACTTCCCAAAAGCTAGAAGATCTGACAAAAAGACAAGCTCCTGTAGCCCAAAAAATCTCGATACTATCTTCATATTGTGAAGTATCCATTTCTAAATGATTAAAAATTCTTCCTCTACAAAATGGATATCCAAACATATCTATAAAACCTCCTGCAGCACCTGCATATTCAAAATATTTTGAGTTATTATAACTAAGGATTTTAGGCTGACAAGCAGCAATTAACTTATTACTTTCCATAATATTAATTAGCGGCTTTAACCAATCTTTGGTTACTTCAATGTCAGAATTAATTAAAACATAATAATCAGCCATTATTTTTTGTAATGCTACATTGTACCCTTGAGCATAACCTAAATTAGATTTATTTGTAATAATATCAATATTAGAATAATGAGTAGTTAAAAAATCTATAGAATTATCTGTAGAATTATTATCTACAACAAAAATTTTTGACTTATTACTAAATTTAATTAATTTAGGTAAAAAACGTTCTAAAAGTTCTTTCCCATTCCAATTTAATATAACAATTGCAATCTTCATTTTGTGTGTTTCCATCTTTTATGTGTCCATAACCAATATTCAGGGCAAATTATTATATCTTTTTCTAAATTAGTCATGTATAAATCTGTCACCTTTCCAAATTCAAGATCATTTGGCTTTTGTGTAATTAAATTAAATTTAACTTTATAAAAACCTCTTTTTAGTTTACTTACTCCAACATAAAATACAGGTAAATTATATTCTCTTGCATATCTCTCAGCACCTGTAAATACAACTGTATCTTGATTTAAAAAATTTAACCAATAAGATTTCTTACTTTTAGAAGGAGTTTGGTCAGAGGCAAACAAAAAAGCTTTTGTTATATCTAAATTACTAAAAAGACTTTTTGTCTTTTTCATTGATGCTAAATTAAGACCAAATCTAGTTCTAGAAGTATATATTTTATTATTTAAAAAAATATTTTTAAGTGGTTTATAAATACCGTAACATTTATGGTTTAAACAAAGTGCAAATGCTTGAGCACACATTTCCCAATTATTATAATGCCCTCCCATTAGTATGATACTTTGATTTTTTTTAGCATACTCATCAAGAACTTCAGAATTTTCAATGATTAATCTTTTGGACAACTGACTACTAGAAATTGTAAATCCCTTTATAATTTCAAGAATCAAATCAGAAAAATGTCTATAAAAACTTTTCATAATCTTTTTGATTTCATCTTTACTTTTATGTGGAAAGGCATTTTGAAGATTTTTTAAAACAATATTTTTTCTATATCCAAGTAAATAATAGATAATGATATAAAATATATCTGATAATATATAGATTATTGAAAAGGGTAGAAGTGATATAGGAATTATCAAAGAATAATACAGTATTTTAGTAATCATAGATTAAAATTCTATCTTGGATTAATGTAATTATTATTAAAATCATCTCCAAATGTAGGTGAATTACTTTGCTCTATTTTATCATACCATTCTGAATTTGAAACTTCTCCAAAAACATTAGAAAATTCTAATCTATATTCATTTGTAGCAAAATCAGTATTAACAAAAACAAATTTTCTGTCACTTTGATTTTTTAATTTATAATAATGCCATATTTCATAAGGATATGAAGAAGATGCATTTTCAACAGAATGAATTGTATTTGGAGGGCCATATTGTAAATAAACCCTTCCTCTATCTGTAAGATAACCAGGTATTTTAAAGTTAGTAAAATCATTATTTACACTTTTTACTTTTTGATGATAATTAGACCATGCATCTTCAGGATTAATAGAATTTCTACTCTTCCAAAAATTTAAAAAAAACTTTTGCATTAACTTAATATTACCTTCTCTAAGTTGATTTTGAGCGAATATATTTTCATTAGGGGAGCAAATAGGGTACAAATAATCTATATAAAGTGATAATACTTCTTTTTCAGTGATGTTTTCTACAAATGTACCTGAAATTGATACAACATCTATATCATCATTTGAATAAGAAGTAATAGAATTACTTCTTTGAAAAAATGTCTTTTTAAAATCAATCAAATTATTTTTTTCATCTATTAATTCACAAACTAAATTATAATTACCAGTTGGTAACTCATCAATATCAAATGAAAAAACAAAACTTGGAAGCAACTCGTTTTCTATCATTTGCCTTCTTACTTTATCATAATTAAATAAAGATTTTTTTGAAGAAAATGATTCAATGTAAGTTCTTAAAAGATATTTATTACTTATAAAATTACCAGTATTATAAACTTCAAAATAGAATGACAAATCATTAATATTTTGAGGAAAATAATTTGAAACAAATGGAGTTAATAAAATATTATGATCATCTATTGTATTTGTTTCTACCAAAGAATCAGATAATGATATTAACTTAATATCAGATAAATAAATTTGATCTAAAAATTGGTAATCTACTTTTATACTTTTTAAATAATTTATAGTATCATAATTAGCGTTTTTATCAAATATAGATATTGTTATGTCGTAACTACCATTTGGTAAAAAAATTTTTTGCGTATCAAAAAAGAATAAATTATTGTATTGAGCTTTACTAAACGTAGGACTGACACAAATGTAATGATCAGTATAATATATGGAATCGAAAGCACTTATTTCTGTTTTTATATCAATTTCACCATAAAAAAAATTTGATTTTTCGATTAATTTCAATGTATTTACATCAAAGGCAACACTTAATTCAATGTATGGAGAAACCATTTCATCGTCCCAAAATGTATTTGCAGTGGGGTAGTACTGAATTTGTTGTGCTGTTAAACAACTACAGTAAAGAAGCAATATTGAAATTAATCTATACATAAATTATTCTGCTAATTTAAAAAATCTTAATATCAATTTACTTTTTTTTGATTAAGAAATATTTTGTGTTTAGATAGTAATTTCTATTTTTGCAAACCCAAGGAGAGATGGCAGAGTGGTCGAATGCGGTGGTCTTGAAAACCATTGTGCAGCAATGTACCGGGGGTTCGAATCCCTCTCTCTCCGCATAAAATCCTAACTTTAAGTTAGGATTTTTTATTTTTGCAGATATGCGAAAAATTAATTCCAACATAAATCTTGCAAATACTCTTGAAGGTGAATTTTATAATTCTCATTCTAGTTTCATGCAATCTGTAGATAATATATTTGCAAATAATTGGCTTATAGTAACTGACACAAGAAATTTAAATGAAAAACAAAATGTATATCCATTTATGTATCTCAATAAATTATTACCAGAACCTCTTTTGCTTATAAAAAATAAGGAAATTAAATGTTTTTCTAACGTTTGTACACATAGAGGCAATATTTTAATTGATAAACCATGTTTAATTAAAAAAAATATAACATGTAATTATCATGGAAAACAATTTGACCTTAATGGTAATTTTAAATTTATGCCAAAATGTGAAGGGATGATGAATTTTCCATCTAAAGAGGATGACTTAAAACAAATACCTGTAAAACGGTGGAGGCAATTTTTATTCACATCACTTAATCCAAAAATTAAATTTGACCATTTAATAAAGGACATGGATAAAAGAATAGGGTGGATGCCTATTGAAAAGTTTAAGTTCAGAGAGGATCTTTCTAAAAAATATATTGTAAATGCAAATTGGGCTTTATATTGTGATAATTATCTAGAAGGATTCCACATACCTTTTGTACATGAAGGATTAAATTCAGTATTAGATTTTAATAACTATGATGTTGAAATATTTGAATACAGTAATTTACAAATCGGAATTGCAAGTGATAATGACATTTGCTTTAATTTACCCAAAGAATCAATTGATTATGGAAAAAAAATTGCAGCATATTACTTTTGGGTTTTTCCAAATATGATGTTTAATTTTTACCCTTGGGGATTGTCACTAAATTTAGTAAATCCAATTTCGATTAATAAAACTGAAGTTACGTTCAAGTCTTATGTTTGGGATGAATCAAAACTTAATATTGGTGCTGGTGCAGAGTTAGATAAGGTAGAATTAGAAGATGAAGAGATAGTAGAGAGAGTGCAAATTGGTACTGGATCAAGGTTTTATAAGCATGGAAGATTTTCTCCAACTATGGAAAAAGGAGTGCATCATTTTCATACTTTAATCAGTAATGCTATGAATTTTAAGTAATAAGTTACAATATGAATAAACATGCTTTAGTTATTGGTGGGACAGGAGCTACAGGTAAAGAAATTGTCAATTTATTAATTAAAAATTCAAATTTTTCTAAAATTACTTTATTTGTTAGAAAAGAAATTCAAATTAATAATAGTAAAATTAATATTCAATTAATTGACTTTGATAATTTAATAAAATATAAGAGCTTAATATTTGGTGATATTTTGTATTCATGTCTAGGAACTACAAGGGCAGAGGCAGGTAGCAAAAGAAAACAATATATAGTTGATTACACCTATCAATATGAATTTGCAAAAATTGCTGCAACAAATGGTGTTAAAAATTACTCATTGATATCATCAATTGGAGCAAATGAAAACTCTTTTTTTTTCTATCCAGGAATTAAAGGATTACTTGAAGAAAAAGTAAAAAATTTAAATTTTCAAAAAATTCAGATTTATCAACCACCTTCTTTAATTAGACAACCTGAATTGGCTAGAAAAGTAGAAAGGCGTACAATAAAATTTTTAAATTTTCTCAATAAGTTTGGATTACTTAAATCATTAAAGCCCATACATGTAAAATATCTTGCCCAGATTATAGTAAAAAATTCTTTTAAAGATAAAGACACAAGATTACAAATATTTACTAGTAAAGAGTTAGTTAATTTTTGATATTATTTTGATTATTAATAATTCTCTCAATCAAAAAATTTTATTGTAAATTATGTGGTCTTTTTTGATTAGAAAAAATTAATTGATTATTTAAAAATAACGCAACAATGCTGCGTTTGATTCTTATATTTGTAAAAAAATAATACAGTGATTCATTTAAAAAACATAACCAAAAGTTTTAATAATAAAATAGCATTAAACAACCTTAATCTAAAAATTAATAGTGGTGAAATTTATGGACTATTAGGTGCAAATGGAGCTGGAAAATCAACAACAATTAATTTATTATTAGGATTTACAAAAGCAGATAATGGTGAAATAAAAATGATAGATTCTAATGATGAATCAAAAATAGAGAAAGATAGAATTGGATATATACCTGAAAATGTCAATTTATACCCATACCTAAGCGGAATAGAGAATTTAGATTATTTCTCAAAAATTGCTAATTTAAATTTTTCTAAAAAGCAGCTTGAAGATACTTTAGTAAACTGTGGGCTTGAAAAGGATTCTACACAAAAGTTAATATCTGATTATTCAAAAGGAATGAGACAAAAAGTTGGTATTGCAATAGCTTATGCAAAAAATGCCAAAATATATCTTTTAGATGAACCTGCTAGTGGTTTAGATCCGTATTCTAGTAACGAGTTATCATTAATTCTAAAGAAACTTAAAGATCAAGGTTCTACTATTTTAATGGCATCTCACGATATCTTTCGTGTTCGAGAAACTTGTGATAAAATAGGGATTTTAAAATCTGGTGTATTAGTTAAAGAAATGTATTCAAAAGACGTGACATCCAAGCAACTTGAAAAATTATATCTTGATTTTATGAAAAATTAGATAATGTTTACAATTTTTAAAAACGAGTGGAAAGCCTTTCTTAGAAATAAATTATTTTTATTTTTTTCAGTATTTTTTATTTCATTGCTAATTGTGACTACCTATTTTGGAATTATTCAAAATAATCAGCAAATCCAAAATCAAAAATCTGCACAAGAGCATATGAGAAAACAATGGGAGGAGATGGGTCCGTATAATGCACATAGTGCAGCTCATTTTGGAACATATGCATTTAAACCAAATTCAATTTTAAGTAATTTAGATGAGGGGGTAAATGCAGTCACTGGAATTGTTCTGAGGCTCGAAGGACATAAACAAAATGATGTAGCATTTTCTGAAGCGTCTCAATCAATATTTGTGTCACAATTTGGTAAGTTTAAAATATCTCTTTTATTTCAATTTATAATACCCTTATTATTAATTTTCTTCTCATTTAATATATATACGTCAGAAATTACATCAGGAAGATTAAAATTACTAATTGTTCAAGGAAATAGCTTTAGTAAAATAATATTCGCAAAGATTATGACATTACTGAGCTTTGCTGCTTTGCTATTCATAATATCTATATTATTTCAATTATTATTTAATTACAATCAAATAGGATGGGAGCAAATTTTTAGATTATCTATTTTCTTAATAGCATATCTTTTATATTATCTTATAATTATATCATTTACAGTATTAGTTTCACTAATTTTTAAAAATAATACATCAGCTTTATCATTAACATTAATTTGTTGGTTTTTATGGACTATTTTTCTTCCAAAAACAATTGGTTCATTTACTGAAAATTTAACAACGCAGCCATCAAGATTTTCATTACAAAATAGCATGGATGAAGATAGAGCAAAAGGAATTGATGGGCATAACCCAGAAGACAAAAGAATAAAAGATTTAGAAGCTAAAGTATTAGAAGAATATAATGTTGATAGCTTATCTCAATTACCAATAAATTTTTACGGTATATTATTACAAGCTGACGAAGAATATGGTAATAAAGTTTGGGATAAACATTATGGAAAATTATACTCTAATTTAATAGAGCAAAAAAAACATTATCAATTAAGCGGTATTATAAATCCATTTGCTTCACTACAAAGTTTAAGTATGGCTGCCTCAGGTACAGATTTAATACATCATTTAGACTTCTTAAATAAAGCTGAGATATACAGAAGAGGATTTATTAAGGCATTAAATCATGAATATACATACGGAGATTTTAAAATAGATGGTGGTAATTTATCAAGTAGTGATTTTTTCAAATCTATTAACGACTTTAATTATATAGAGTTATCAATACAAAAAAATATTTTCAAATATTTTACAGATATATTATTTCTTATTTTATGGACTATTATTTTATTATTAATAATTCATAATAAAACAAAAAAATATTTAATTAATGAATAATAGTATTTTTATATATGAATTTAAGCATTTTTATAGAAGTAAGGCAAAATTTTATTCTTACATCACTTTTATGCTTTTATGTATATACTCATTAATAAATGGATATAGCATACAAGAGAAACAACAAAAAACTATTAATGAAATATATAAAAAACAGGAAAAAGAAATAGCAAAAGTTATTGATTGGTATGATAGTAATCAAAGTGGACCTAGCGATAATTCTCGAGTAGATATAAATGATCCTTTTTGGGCTATATTGTATAATCCTACATATGTTGTTAAGCATTCCTCACAATTATATCCTCTTGGTATAGGTCAATCTGAACAGTTTAGTTTCTATAAGGAAACAAAAAGATGGAGTTCTACTTATGATACAGATATGGCTGAAGAAATATCAAATTATGAACGCTTAATAAATGGTAGTATCGACTTTTCATTTTTAATAATTTTTTTATTACCAATTTTATATATAATTTTTACATACAATATCAATAGTCTAGAGAAAGATTTAAATTTTCACAAATTAGTTTCTATACAAAGTCTTAACTTAAATAAATGGATTATATCTAGATTATTATTTTATTTAATTTTAATTTTAATTTCAGTTAATATTTTAATCATAATTGTTGGATTTATAAATGGAGGCGTAGATAATATAAATCAAATTTTAAAATTAATTCTACTTTCTAATATTTATATCTCTATCTTTTCTTTAATATTTTATTTTATAAATTTAAAAAGCAAAAAATCAAGTTCTACATCATTTAAAATGATAAGTATTTGGATGATTTTTTGTGTTATAATTCCAGGATCTGTACATCAATATGCCAATTATAAATATCCAGCTAATTTTATGACAGATTTTCTCGACACTAATAGAAAAGAAAAATATGAAGTATTTAAGCTAGATGATGATGAGTTACATCATTTACTTCTTGAACTATACCCTAATTTAGATAATTTAAATAATTTTGAAAATCAAGACAAAAAGCAACAAACTATAAGAAGAAGTATTAGCGCTATTATAAATCAAATGAATATACATGCATCAAACGAAATTGAAAAGCAAAATGAATTTAAAAATGAACTAATAAAATCGAGTTATATATACAATCCAATTTCGTACGTTCAAAATCTTTGGAATTTTTATACAGAAACGGATTACTATTCATACAAGGATTACCGATTTCAAATTCAAGAATCTATTAGTAAAAGAAATGAATTAATGCTTTCAGAAATTTGGCATAATAAAACATCTAATAAACAAACATATTTAAAATATATACAACAACTAAAAACAGATTAAGAAAATGAAGAAAACATTTATTACACTAATTATTTGCAGTTTCTTTTTAAGCTGTAGCTCTGGAGATAATAGCACAACATCGAAAGAAAATAATAACGGATTTAACTATAGTAAAAAAAATAGTTATTTTAAAGATAAAAAGAATAAAAACAAACAAAATGGTCACCACGAGGGATGTACTGCTCCTTGTTGTGCTGAAGAATAACAAATATTAAAAAATAAAATAACCCACTATTTAAAGCGGGTTATTTCAAGTGATCGAGACAGGATTCGAACCTGTGACCGTCTGCTTAGAAGGCAGATGCTCTATCCAACTGAGCTACTCGACCATTAAGGCGTGCAAACTTATAAATTTTTAATTTTTAATTATAAAAAAAATACTATAAAATTATATATTTAAGTGAGCCATCTTTATAGCAGTAATAGCAGCTTCAACTCCTTTATTTCCATATTTACCACCGGAACGATTTGTAGCTTGTTGCATATTATTATCTGTTAATACTCCAAAAACAACTGGTATATCTAGCTTTATATTTAAGTCCATAATTCCATTTGAAACAGATTGAGAAATAAAATCGAAATGTTTTGTCTCACCTTTTATAATACTTCCTATACAAATTATTGCACTTGGTTTTGATCTTGCAGCAATTTTTGCTCCATAAACTAATTCAAAGCTTCCAGGAACATCTATTCTATTAATATCACCCTTTTTTACTCCACAATCAATTAGAGTCTTTATAGCGCCCTGAAATAAGTTTTCAGTTATATTTAAGTTCCATTGAGAAACCACAATACTAAAAGATAAACCATTTACATTAGGTATATCGGTATTATTATATTCTGAAAGATTTGTTTTCTTCGTTGTCAATTAATCTCTAGAGTTAAGCTTAGCAAGAAGTCTAAGTATTTCCATATAAAGCCATATTAGTGTTACTAATAATCCAAATGCTCCATACCATTCCATATACTTTGGAGCACCCTGTTCAGCTCCTTCTTCAATAAAGTCAAAATCCATAACTAAATTTAAAGATGCTACTACTACTACAAAAAGAGAAAATAAAATTCCCATAGTTCCATTATCATGAATCATTGGGATTGAACCACCAAAAAAACTCATTATGAAACTAATTAGATAAACTAAAGCAATTCCACCTGTTGCTGCAAATACACCTAATTTAAAGTTTTCAGTAGCTTTAATTAATTTTGTTTTATAAGCATATAATAACGCTACAAAAATACCAAAAGTAAGGAATATAGCTTGTTGTACTATACCCGCTTCTGGAAACATACTCTCAAAAACTGCAGAGATACCACCAAGAGCTAAACCTTCTAAAAAAGCATAGACAGGAACAGTGTAAGGGGCCCATTGTTTTTTAAATATAGTGATAAGAGCCAAAACAAATCCTCCAATAAAGCCAATTGTTATATAACTTGTGTCTTTTGAAGTGTAAGTAAAATACGCGGCAAGCATTAAAATACCTAAACTAATAGCAGTCTTATTTACAGTTCCTTCAAGAGTCATTACTGAACTTGAATTTGTATTTGTTAAATTTTCAAAGGTTTTTTTTCTTAAAGCTGGGTTTCCTGATCTTATCATTTTTTTATTTTTTAATTTTTAAAATTATATTAATATGATGTTCTAGAAATATAAAGGTCTATATCATTTGCTTCATATGAATCTTTAAAATCTAGTTTAATTTTATTATAAATCTTATTAGCCTCCTTTATATTATTATTTAATTCGTAAAGACGTGCAAGCTTTTTCAAAAATCTTGGAGCAGTAAAATTATTATTAGAATTTTCTATAGCTTGTTTGTAATAAGTAATAGCATTTTCAATATCACCTAATTCCCAATAAGCGTCCCCAATACAACCTTTAGCTAAAGATGAAAAAATAATATCCTCAGATTCGAAGTCAGATAAATATTTAATTGCATTTTGGTATTCACCCATGTTAAGGTATGAAATTCCAGCATAATATTTCGCTAATTCTGCGGATTTTGAATGAATATAAAAAGGAAAAGATTTTTCATACTCACTAACAATTGAAGCAAATCCTTTATACTGACCATCTCCATTAACTGCTAAATTAAATGAGTCAAGTGGAAAATATGTTTCAGCAGTTAACATATCACTTTTTACTGACTTTTCATTAGATGGAATAAACCATAATTGCCTTGCGCTAAAAAATAAAATCACAATCAAAAGCAAACTACCTATAGCAGTAGTTACTTTTTTATTTTCGTTAAAAAAACTTTTGATTCTATCAAATCTATCTTTAGCATCAATTAATATCTCTTCATTGTTGCTATTATCCTTTTTAACTTTTTTTGCCATTATATTAAATATTTTAATTCGCAAATATAAGTTTTTTACATTATCTATTTATTAATTACTTTTGTTTTAAAATATCAAAAAAAAAAATTGCAATTGTTTTTAAAAAAACTACACCTTTTTCAGTTTAAAAATCACGAGGAAACTAATTTAGATTTCAATAATCCTGTTATATGTTTTGTTGGAAATAATGGTATAGGAAAAACAAATATCTTAGATGCAATACATTATTTATCACTAACAAAAAGCTATTTTAATTTTATTGATGGTGAGAATGTAAAATTTAACTCTCAATTTTTTAATATAAAAGGGTGTTTTGAAAAAAACAATAATTTATATGAAATAGAATGTAATTATCATATCGGTAAAAAAAAGGTGATCAAGTTAAATAACAAGAAATATTTAAAGTTTTCTGAACATATCGGAGCATTTCCAATTATTATAATTTCTCCAACTGACACCAACTTAATTTTAGAAAACAGTGATGTTAGAAGGAAGTATTTAGATAGTACTATAGCTATGTACAATAAAGATTACTTGCAACTTCTAATTAAATACAATAAGGCTTTAAAACAAAGAAATTTTTTACTTAAAAAATATGCAGAAAGTGGTATGTATGATAATATAACTCTAGAGTTATACGAAAAACAACTCATCAAAAATGGAAGTATTTTATTTACGGAAAGAAAAAGATTTATGTCACAATTTGTTCCTGTATTTAAAAAATATTACCATGAAATTTCAAATAATACAGAAGATGTTTCATTAGAGTATAATTCGCAACTTTCTAACTCTTCATTTAGTGAATTAATTTATAATAATATAAACAAAGATAAATTAAGTAAGAAAACACAATTTGGTATACATAAAGATGATATTCTATTTAAAATGAATAATCACTTAATAAAAAAAACAGGTTCACAGGGTCAACAAAAATCTTTCTTAATATCGTTAAAGCTAGCTCAATTCGATTTTATAAAGCAAAAAGTAAATTTCAAACCTATTCTTCTTCTTGATGATATATTTGATAAATTAGATAATGATAGAATTTTTAAAATAATAAACCTTGTTAATAAAGATATGTTTGGTCAGGTGTTTATTACAGATACTAATGAAAGAAGAAGTAAAGAAATTCTTGATATGGCTGAGATTTCTTATAAAATCTTTAATGTAGACAATATTCAAAGAAAATGAGAGGTAAAAACAATCAAAAGATTGGAGAAATAATTAAAAAATTAACTGCTAAATCTAATATTAAAGATAAATTAGACAAACTAGATATTTTAGATTATTGGCATGATACAATAGGAAAAAACTTAACAAAATATATCGTAAATGAGTACATCAAAAATGATGTATTATACGTGAAACTCAAATCATCTGTTGTCAGAAATGAATTATCTTACAATAAAAGTAAAATAATAGAAAAAGTTAATTCAATAGCTGGTAAAAAAGTTATAAAAGATATTTTTCTTAAATAAACTAAAATCTTTCTTCAGAAGAAAAATGAAAATCAGATTCAATAATTGCGTTTTCATCTGAATCTGATCCGTGAACTGCATTTTCACCCATAGATGTTGCATATATTTTTCTAATTGTACCTTCAGCTGCTTCCGCAGGATTTGTGGCACCTATCAAATTTCTAAAATCAGCAACAGCATTATCTTTCTCTAATATAGCTGCTATAATAGGTCCACCACTCATATAATCAACTAATTCTCCATAAAACGGTCTTTCTTTGTGAACTTCATAAAAAGATGAAGCTCTTTCTTTACTTAGAAGTACTTTCTTCATTGCTAAAATTCTAAAACCAGCATCTTCAATCATTTTTAAAATACCTCCAACATTATTTGCTGCAACTGCTTCAGGCTTTATCATTGTAAAAGTTATTTTACCTTTCTTTTCGCGTTCCTTTCTAAATTTTTCCATCATTTTATTTTCATGATCAAGCATTTCGCCTTCAACTTTTTTAATTGCCATTTTATTAAGATTTTTAATTTTTTACAAAACTATAAATAAATTACATTTTTAATCTGTTAATTTATACTAATTTTGCAATCCAATGCAAGTAGAATACAATCAACTTAAGACAATTATTTCTGGTCCAAAAAAAAATGTGATTATCACAACTCATAGAGGACCCGATGGCGATGCTATGGGCTCTTCTCTTGCCTTATTTCATTTACTAAAAAAACTAGAGCATAACGTACAAATAATAACACCAAATGATTATGCATATTTTTTACATTGGCTTCCAGCAAATAAAGATGTTATCGTATATGAAGAATTTGAAGAAAAGGCACAAAAAATTACTTTGAATGCAGATTTAATATTTCTTATGGATCTAAATAATCTTGATAGAATTGCAGAATATAAAGATTGTATTTCTAATTCCTCTGCTACAAAAATTTTAATAGATCACCATCAAGACCCTGATTATACAATAGCAGATGTAATTATTAGTGATACTAAATCTAGTTCAACAGCTGAACTATTATACAATATTATTCAAAATTTGAATTTACAGCACTTAATTGATAAGCCAACAGCTGAATGTTTATACACTGGTATATTAACAGATACGGGTAGCTTCAAGTATAGTTCAACAACATCAAATACACATAAAATTATTTCTGATTTAATAGAAAGAGGAGTAGAGCATTCAAAAATTCATGATTTAATATATGATAACTCATCAATAGACAGAATGAGACTATTAGGATACTGCTTAAATGAAAAATTACTAATATATGAAGAAAATAATAGCGCAATAATTTCGTTAAATCACCAAGAACTAGAAAGATTCAATTTTAAAAAGGGGGATACAGAAGGCATAATAAATTATGCTCTTGCAATAAAAGGAATTATATTTGCGGTTTTTATTGTGGAAAAAGATGGTATAACAAAGCTTTCTTTAAGATCAAAAGGAAGTTTTAAAGTTAATGAAATTGCAAAAAAATATTTTAATGGAGGAGGTCATATTAATGCTTCAGGTGGAGTGTCTCAATTATCTGTAAATGAAACAATTAAAAAAGTAGAAAAAATAATAAAAAACTTAAAATAATATGAAAAAAATTACATTTTTAATAATCTTGTGTATTATGTCTTTAACAGCATGTTCACAGTTTAATAAACAAAAACAAAATAATAACCAAAATATAGAAGACATTATGTATGCACTAATAAATACAACTAAGGGAGATATTTTAATTAAATTAGAAAATGAAAAGGCCCCGAAAACTGTAGCTAACTTTGTAGGATTAGCAGAGGGTAATATTGATAATGACCACCGTGTTCCTGGAGAACCGTATTACGATGGACTAAGGTTTCATAGAGTAATCGCAGATTTTATGATTCAAACAGGATGCCCAAATGGTGATGGAATGGGTGACCCTGGATATAAATTTGAAGATGAATTTCATCCAGAATTAAAGCACGATGGACCTGGCATACTTTCTATGGCAAATTCTGGCCCGAATACCAACGGATCTCAATTCTTTATTACACACAAAGAAACGCCATGGCTAGACAATAAACATTCAGTGTTTGGCAAAGTAGTTGAAGGACAAGATATCGTCAATGCAATTGAACAAAATGATGTTATGAATAGTATTAAAATTATCAAAACAGATAAAGATATTGACAAAATAATTAAAGAAATACAAAATTCAAATCAAAAATTAATGGAAGAACTACATGCACAAAAGCTATTAGAAAAAGAAAAGGAGGCTGCTAAACTTGAAGAGCTTATCCAAAATGCTACGAAAACACCTTCTGGACTAGCTTATAAAATTATTACTAAAGGAACTGGAAAAGAACACCCTACAGCTGCAAGTAACGTAACGGTACACTACACCGGAAAACTTCTTGATGGAACTGTTTTTGATAGCTCGGTTGAAAGAGGTCAACCTGTAACTTTTCCTCTAAATAGAGTTATACCTGGATGGACTGAAGGAGTACAATTAATGGTAGTAGGTGATAAGTGGACATTTATAATACCTGGAAACCTTGCTTACGGAGAAAGAGGTGTTCCTCAAGCTGGAATAGGACCTAATGAAACACTTATATTTGATGTGGAACTTTTAGAAATAAAAGATGGTGCTAGCAATAATCATGATGGACATAATCATTAAAATTTAAAAATACATTTTTTGTTAAAAGAGGTTTTTTTAAAAAAAGCCTCTTTTTTTTTAAAAAAAAATATAATATAAATAATTATAAAAAAATTGTATAATTGTATAAAAATCAATAAAATAAAATGAAAAATCTATTATCTATTCTAATAACTCTAATTTTCTTCACACCAACTTTTGCTCAATATATAACACCATTATCCAAATCAGAAAGAGCAGCAATGGCTCAAAATGATAATGGAGTAGAAGAATTAGTAAGCTTAGGATTTACCGCCGATGAATTACCCTCATCTTTTTCTTTAGAGTTATAAAGAAGCATGTGATGAAGGTGATTGTGATATTTATGATAAAAACTGTAAGAAATAGTTAAATGAAAAAGAAAACATTAATTCTAATAATTTTAAGCTTTCCAATAACTTTAACTGTATATGTATTTCTATTTGCAGACAACATTAAATTTGAAGAGGAAATAGTTATTAATGGTAATATAGATTCTATTGCAATGATATTGAACAATCCTTCAAAAATAGATAATTACATGCCTGGAGTTGAAAAATATAGCTTAAAAAAAGGAGATTTAGGAAGAAAAGGCGCAGTAGCTGAAATAAAAATTAATTCTGAAGGAAATGATATTTTACTTAAAGAAACTATTATACATAACAATTTGCCAAATGAAATTAAAATATCATATAAAGCTGACGGAGTTTATAATATTGTAACGCATAGATTAGAAGAATTATCAAATAATAAAATTAGATTAATTAATATTCAAGAGTTTGAATTTAATGGTTATATGAAATTTGTAAGTTTTTTTATGGAATCTGCTCTAAGAAACCAAAGTAGAGTATATTTAGATAACTTTAAGAACTATGTAGAAACAGGAAGACCACTAGAGAACGAAAAATAATACTTTTGTCTTATAATTAATATTATGTTAAATAGTTAAATTTAATATATACCCTATTAATTAAATTAATATTAACTTTTTAAAATCTAAAACCTATTGTAGCTATTCCAGTACCATCAATGCCCGAGCTTATAAATGGTTCAATAGAAATTATAAACCTATTATTAAAATCTAATTGAACATAATATGTTAACGGCCATGGTCGAATTCCTGTACTAAAAGTAACTGGACTATCTTGACTTCCAATTCCAAGTCCGGCCTTACCAGTAATCAAAGATGGAAATGCCACCCCTATTTGATAATCAAAGAATAAATTATTACTATAATAGTTTGTCTTTCCCCATAAAAAAGATGCCCCAGGAAAAATAAAATCAAAATCAATTCCAGACCATCCCTCTAACTCAAGATTATTTACATAAACACCTGCGTTAAATTCTTTATATTTATTAGAATTTTGAGAAAAACCTATTATGGGTATAAGAATAAATATTAAAATAATTTTTTTCATAAAAAGTAATTTTTATTACAAATAAAAAACATTTAAAATAAATTATTATTCATTGCATAAGAATATTAATTATCACTAATCTCTTACACAATTAAATAATTGAAATTTACAATAAACGGGTAAATGATCAGAATATCTTTTTTAATTTCCCTTCATCATAATTTGCATTTCCAATTACAAGAGCTAGTCTTTTTTCTTCACAAAAAATAAATAAAGGAAATATTAATAATAGAAATATAAACCTATTTAGCATTATTTAACTCATCGTTAATTATATGTAAGATATATCCTTTATGTTGTCTTGATGCTAAATCTCCCGTATTTATATTAATGTTGTTTTTTAACCAATTAAGATTATAATGAGCAGTAGTCTTTGAAATATTATCATATCTTGATTTAGGACCTAATATTGATAGTAATCTATTAACATATGTTATTTGTAAGTTTTGTCTTACAGTACTAACATCTCCATACATATCACTTTGAAATATTGATTTTCTTAAATCTATCATATAATCAGGTAATTTATATTCATTTCCGTATAAACTTGAATTTGTCATTCTAAGAAGCACATTTGGGTGTAAAAGATGATTTAATAACCTATTTTGATAAATTAAAATTCTTTGATGAATTGTTGGGTCATCAGAAATATTCCATCCTCTTCTTTGCTTTTGTAAATAAGGAAATAAATCCTCTTGAAGTAGAACCTTATTACTAAAACCGTAATCTGATATCATTTGCATAGCTGTCATTTGTGTTTCTTTGTCAACACTTTCAAATGGTTTTGATGATGAATTTTGATCTGTATGTGATAAATCTACTTTTACCCCCCCTATTTGTCTTGAAATAACTTCTAATGATTGAAAATAAGAATATACTAGAGTTCTATAAGCTCTATAAAGTTCTTCATAGGTATCATTGTCTTTAGTGTATTTATCTTTTAAGTTTTGTAATATATTAGTTACCATTTCTATTCTGTTCTCTGAAAATGTAAGCTGATCACTTGATAAATCGTAAATCATTGCATTAGGATCTGTTCCCTTACCAGGAGACCTCATATCAAACGCATCATTAGCAAAAGCTAAATCTTTTTCAGTAGATCTATTTAAAATCTTTTCAAGGGATTCTATTTCATTTATAGAATCATTAAATTCTGAATAACCATATTCAATTACCCATACATCATATGGACCAGGTTGTATGTCAAAAAATAAACCTTGATTATCAGGGTCTTTAGCAATATTTGTTGCAGGATACTCCATAACAGAATTACATACTCCCCGAGCATTAACAATATCTTTATTATTGAGTTCAGCTGTAGATAGCATGGTACTTCCTTTAAAATTATGACTTAAACCAAGTGTATGACCTACTTCATGTAAAACAAGTCTTTTCAATGCTTGATTTAAAAAATCACGTTTCATCTCTTCAGATAAATCCATTGATTTAATATAATTAAAACCTAGAGCATTTTCAATTTGTTGATACTTTGCTGCACTACACATATGATGATCGTGATTATTTGATTCATTTTCATTATAAAGTAAATTTTCTGAAACCCTTCCTGTAATATAAACCCACTCAAGCATAATATCAGAACCTAAAATCTCGCCAGTGCTTGGATTAACAAATGATGGTCCATAACCACTAAAAGGAGGATTAGGAGAAGAGTTCCATCTCAAGACATTATATCTAATATCTCCTGCGTCCCAATCTGCAGTATCTGGTTGAATCTTAACCTGAACAGCATTAGTAAATCCAGCCTTTTCAAAAGCAATATTCCACATCTCTACTCCTTCTTTTATAATATCTCTAAACTCATAAGGTGTTGTATTTTCAATCCACCAAACAATTGGCTTAACAGGATCAGATAGAGCTTGATCAGGATTCTTTTTTTCTAATCTCCATCTATTAATAAAATCTCTATAATTAAGTCTTTCTAGGCTGGTCATATCATTAGATCGAGTAGTAAAATAACCCACTCTAGTATCATCGATTCTAGGATTATAGTTATCATCAGGCATTTTAATAAGACTGTGCTGAACCATTATAGAAACATTTCTAGCGTCTGTTACAGCATCACTTCCTCTATTTGATGGATATCTAGTCTCAAAAAAGTAATTTACAACAACATCGGTGTTTTCAGGATAACTTCTTATCTTATTATATCTAGTTTTTTTACTCAAATTACCAAGTCTAAAACCTCTGTAGGTTGGTGGATAAGACGCCTTAATTTGCTGTAAAGATTCTGTTAAAAAAATATTATCAGCACTAATTAAAAATCTTGTTTTATTTGGCCCAGTAGCTATAATTTTTTCTGAAACAACTATAGGAGTATTTATATTTGTATTTGCACCCTTTGACAATGGATTAGATTCATCAAAATAATATTTAGTATTTTTAACCGTAAACTCAATTTTATCATAAAACTTATTTATTTCAATAATTTTAGATCCTCTGTAGCTTCCTTGAAAAGCCCAAGCATCCATAACTCCATTTTCTATATAACTGAAATGAATAAACTCGTTACCTATATGTGATGTATCTATCTCAATGTATGACTTACCATTATCTTTATCCTGATATATTGTAAATAAACCATCATAAACATTACATCCTTTAGTCTTTTTAATTATCTCATCTACTGTTACTATTTCTTCCTTTTTAACTTTCTTTTTGTTATCATTGATTTCACCAAATATACCTTGCCCAAGTACAAATGAAGATATAAAACAACATATAAAAAACAAATTAATTTTTTTCATTTTCTTTCTATTTTAAACCTTCTAATTTTTTCTTTATTTCTTCTGATTTAGCGTAATCACCATTTCTATAATACAACTGTTTTAAAGAAATCATTGTGTTTTCATCGTTAGCATCTATTTGATGAGCCACTTCCATATATGGAAGTGCCTTAGCAAAAAGTAATTCTGCTTGCTTTTTTAATTTTGTATGTGTATTATTATTTGATGTTGCATTTGCTTTATTAATTGTTTCAGCAGCAGCATTAAAATACATTGCTCCTAAATTATAATTTGCACCAAAAGATGAAGGGTTTAACTCAATTGCCATCAAATAATCTTTTTCAGCATTTTCAGTATCCCCTTCTTGATCATAAATAGTACCTCTGTTAAAATACAACATAAAATTTTCGGGGTCTAGTTTAATAGCTTCAGTAAACTTTACAATTAAATCTGATAATTTATTTAATTTAATATATAGATTAATTTCAGTATTTAGAAGGAATTCATTAGAAGGATATTCAGCTCTTCCAATACTTAAATATTCTAATGCGCTATCTGTATTTCCTTGATCCATCAAGCTTTCACTCATAAAAACATAAATATTAGGTTCATTAAAATCCAAATCTATAAGCTGTTGAAGTAAGCTTTCTGACATTTTAGCATCATTTAATGCTCTTGCAACAAAAACAGAATTATAAATAACATTTTCTTTTTTAATATTCAATATACCATCATTATCATATGGTAGAATATTTAATATTTCATTATAATATGTTAAGGCAAGATTGTATTCCTGTGCATCATAAGCAGCTCCTCCCATATTAAACAACAACAAGGCGCATTGCATTAACCCGTTTCTCACATCTTCTTCAGAAGTCCATTTTCTAACAATTATTTTTCCTCTTTTATTAGTTTGTAAACATTTAATATGTGCTTCTGAAGCTTTAAAAATTGCGTCACCATCTATACTAATTCCTGTATCAGTATATTGCGCTTGAGAAATTTTTAAATAAATCTTAGATCTATAATTCCACATTTTTGCTTCATTAGAAGTTTTTTCATTATTATAGGCTTCATCAATATATTGTTTAGCTTCTAATAAATTAGAGTTCTTTAAAGCAATTGATGCATTAACAATATTATGTTTTTGTCCAAAAACCATAACAGAGGTTAATGTCATTATTGATATTAATATTAGTCTTTTCATTTTGCGTTATTATTTATTTTCATTTAATTCATTATTATCTTCGCTAAATTCATTAGATATACCTTGTTCATTAGCTGTATTTTCAGAATTCTCAACTAGTTCTTCTTCTTCAAATTTGGAGACTTTAGCAACTGAAGCTATCCTATCTTCATCCTTTAATCTTATTATTTTTACGCCTTGAGTTGCTCTACCCATTACTCTTAACGTATCAACCCCTATTCTAATTGTGATTCCAGACTTATTAATAACCATAAGGTCATCAGCGTCAGTAACATTTTTTAAGGCAATTAATTCTCCAGTTTTTTCAGTAATATTAATTGTCTTAACTCCCTTTCCACCCCTATTAGTTATTCTGTAATCATCTACATCTGAACGTTTTCCGTAACCATTTTCTGAAACTACTAAAACAGAAGAGTCAAAATTATCAATACATATCATACCAACAACTTCATCTTTATTATGAGCTAATCTAATTCCCCTAACACCAGCTGCTGTTCTTCCCATAGCTCTAACTTTTTCTTCTTCAAACCTTATAGACTTCCCTGATTTTACAGCCATCATTATTTGAGAATTACCAGTAGTCATTTTAGCCTCTAAAAGCTGATCTCCTTCTCTAATAGTTATTGCATTAATTCCATTTGTTCGAGGTCTAGAATATTTCTCTAAAGATGTTTTTTTAATCACACCTTTTTTAGTACACATAACAATATAATGAGAATTAATATATTCTTCATCCTTTAAATCTTTTGTATTAATATAAGCCATGACCTTATCATCTTTAGGAATATTAATCAAATTTTGAATTGCTCTTCCTTTTGATGTTTTACTTCCTTCAGGTATTTCATAAACCTTTAACCAAAAGCATCTTCCTTGTTCAGTAAAGAATAACATGTAATCATGATTTCTTGCCATTATCATTTCCTCTACAAAATCCTCATCTCTTGTAGTAGCTCCTCTACTACCAACTCCACCTCTGTTTTGAGCTCTATATTCACTTAAGGAGGTTCGTTTAACATATCCTAAGTGAGAAATAGTAATAAGTACCTCCTCATTTGGTATCATATCTTCAATACTTACTTCAGAAGAAGAAAATTCAATATTTGATCTTCTTTCATCACCATATTTATCTTTCAACTCTTTTAAATCTTCAGATAAAATATCATATCTCATGTCTTCATCAGAAAGAATCTTTTTAAAATGATCAATTTTAGCCATAATTTCCTCATGTTCAGTCTTAATTTTATCCATTTCTAAACCTGTAAGCTTCTGTAATCTTAAGTCTAAAATTGCTCTAGCTTGTAACTCAGAAAGTTTAAAATTATTTATCAATCCGTTTCTTGCATCTTCAGGTGTTCTAGAAGAACGAATTAAATCAATAACGGCATCTAAATTATCAAGAGCAATAATTAAACCTTCTAAAATATGAGCTCTTGCTTCAGCAGCTGCTAGTTCATATTTAGTTTTTCTAACTAAAACTTCATGCCTATGATCAACAAAACAACCAATTAATTGCTTTAAATTTAGTAATGCTGGCTTTCCATTTACCAATGCAATGTTATTAACTGAAAATGAAGACTGTAAAGAACTATACTTAAACAATTTGTTTAATACAATATTTGGTATTGCATCTCTTTTTAAATCATAAACAATTCGCATACCATTTCTATCAGACTCATCTCTTATATCAGCAATGCCATCAATTTTTTTTGAGTTGATTAGGTCTGCAGTTTGAGAAATCATATTTGATTTATTAACCATATATGGAATTTCTTCAACAATTATTTGATCCCTACTACTTGTTTCTTCAAATCTCACCTTACCCCTAATAACAATTCTACCTCGCCCTGTTTCAAATGCAGACCTTACACCATCGTATCCATAAATAGTACCACCGGTTGGAAAATCAGGGGCTTTTATATATTCCATTAAATCATTAACTTCAACATTTCCTCTTTTATCGATGTATTCTAAAATTCCATCAACAACTTCTGTCAAATTATGAGGAGGCATATTTGTAGCCATACCAACAGCTATTCCAGTTGTTCCATTTAAAAGTAATGCAGGAAGTCTAGCAGGTAAAACAGAAGGCTCTTTAAGAGTGTCATCAAAATTTAAATTCCAATCAATAGTTTCCTTATCAATGTCTAGTAACATATCTTCAGCAGCTTTTCTCATTTTTGCTTCCGTATAACGCATTGCTGCAGGATTATCACCATCTACAGAACCAAAATTCCCTTGACCATCAACTAGCATGTATCTTAAACTCCAATCCTGAGCCATACGAACCATAGCATCATATACTGAAGTGTCACCATGTGGGTGAAACTTACCTAAAACCTCTC
This sequence comes from Flavobacteriales bacterium, assembly GCA_002711125.1. GTDB lineage: Bacteria > Bacteroidota > Bacteroidia > Flavobacteriales > BACL11. The sequence goes on along the minus strand of PAHN01000004.1, from coordinate 277,332 downwards.
CAACGATTCTAGCAGACTTTTTATAAGAAGAATTTGATTTAACTCCTAGTTCATGCATTCCAAACAAAACTCTTCTATGAACAGGCTTTAAACCATCTCTCACATCTGGAAGTGCTCTAGAAACAATAACAGACATTGAATAATCAATATACTTTGTTTTCATCTCCTCTTCTATATTGATTGGTATAATTCTTTCTCCTAAGACCATAATTTTTTTATATTTTTTATAATAAGTAACAAATTAAATAAATTTTCGTATTCTATAGTAAAATTGATTAAGATTTAGATATATAGTTATAAACAATTTTTGTTTAAAAATTTCAGTTAAAAAATTTAGATATATAATAATTTTAGTATTTATCTTGCACAAAAAAAATACAATATAAATGAAAACAGAATTTTCAAATAGAATGAAAGAAGTATTTAATTTTGTTAGAGAAGAAGTTCTTAGACTTGGAAACGAAAATGTAGGTGTCGAACATCTTTTTTTAGGCATACTGAGGGAAGGAAAGGGAACAGCTATAAAAACTATTGAAGCAATAGGTGTAGACTGTATTATTCTAAAAAAAAGTATTGAAAATAAAATACCCTTTAATGAAAATCCAATAAATATTAATAAAGAAACTATAAGATTTAAAAAAGAAACAGAAAGAATACTCAAAAAAGCACTAATGGAGCAAAAAACTCTTAATGACAATGAAATTAAGACAATTCATGTTTTATTAGCTATTCTTTTAGATCCAAATAATATTGTTACGATATCATTTGAAGAATTACACATAAATTATGAAATGGTGATAAACGAATATGAAAATCAAATATCAGAAAAATTTTCTGCGAGTTTAGATGAGTCAAATGAAGAAGAAGATGAAGATGATGATATATTTGGACCAAGCAAATCAGAAAAAACAAAAAAAGAATCTAAAAACTCTACTCCAGTATTAGATAATTTTGGTAGAGATTTAACTCAATATGCTATTGAAGAAAAGCTAGACCCAATAGTTGGAAGAATTAAAGAAATTGAAAGAGTATCTCAAATTTTGAGCCGAAGAAAGAAAAACAATCCTATTCTAGTTGGAGAACCAGGTGTTGGAAAATCTGCAATTGCTGAAGGTCTTGCATTAAGAATAGTTCAAAAAAAGGTTTCTAGAGTATTATTTAATAAAAAAGTAATTATGTTAGACTTAGCTGCTCTTGTTGCTGGTACAAAATATAGAGGGCAGTTTGAAGAAAGAATGAAGAGTATTATAACAGAATTAGAAGCAAATCCCGAAATTATTTTATTTATTGACGAAATTCACACATTAGTTGGTGCAGGTGGAGCAACAGGCTCATTAGATGCCTCAAATATGTTTAAGCCTGCTCTAGCAAGAGGAGAGGTACAATGTATAGGTGCAACAACACTTGATGAATATCGACAACATATTGAAAAAGATGGCGCACTAGAACGTAGGTTTCAAAAAGTTATTGTAAACCCTACTTCAATTGAAGAAACTATTGAAATCTTAAATAATATCAAAATTAAATACGAAGAACATCATAATGTTAAATATACAGATGATGCTATTAAATCATGCGTAATTTTAACAGATAGATATATGAATGATAGATTCTTACCAGACAAAGCTATTGATGCGCTAGATGAAGCCGGGTCTAGAGTGCATATAACAAATATAGAAGTACCTAAGCATATAACAAACTTAGAAGAAAAACTATCCTCTATAACTGATGATAAAAAATTAGCCATAAGTCAACAAAAGTTTGAAACTGCTGCAGAATTGAGAGATAATGAAAAAAAGATTCAAGCACAGTTAAAACATGCCCAAGATATATGGGAAAAGGATTTAAAGCAACATAAAGAAATTGTTACTGAAGAGAATGTTGCCGATGTTATATCAATCATGACTGGAATTCCAGTAAATAGAGTTGCATCACAAGAAAGAAAAAGACTTTCTGTAATGGATAAAAATATTAGAAAACGTATTATTGGGCAAGATGATGCTGTCGAAAAAGTAGTAAGATCAATTAGACGTAATAGAGTCGGACTTAAAGAGCCTGGTAAACCTATTGGATCATTTATTTTTCTAGGACCTACTGGTGTTGGAAAAACACAATTAACTAAAGCATTATCAGAAGAAATTTTCGACTCACAAGAAGCTTTAATTAGAATCGATATGAGTGAGTATATGGAGAAATTTGCAGTAAGTAGGCTTGTCGGATCTCCTCCTGGATATGTTGGTTATGAAGAAGGTGGACAGTTAACAGAACAAGTTAGAAGAAAACCTTATTCTGTAATTCTACTTGATGAGATTGAAAAAGCACATCCTGATGTTTTCAACCTTTTATTACAAGCTCTAGATGACGGACAAATGACTGACAGTCTCGGTAGAAACATAAGCTTTAAAAATACTATAATAATAATGACCTCAAATATTGGTGCACGAGAACTAAAAGATTTTGGCCAAGGTATAGGCTTTAACACTTCATCAAAAAAGCAAAATAGTGAAAATCATAATAAAAGTGTAATACAAAAAGCATTAAAAAGAGCATTTTCTCCTGAATTCTTAAATAGAATCGATGATATTATAATTTTTAACAATCTTACTAAAGATGATATAAATAAAATCATAGATATAGAAATAAATAATTTATTAAATCGTATTGAAGATTTAGGTTATAAAGTAAAAATATCTAAAAGTGCTAAAGATTTTATTGCTGAAAAAGGTTTTGACTCTAAGTTTGGAGCTAGACCGTTAAAACGTGCTATTCAAAAATATTTTGAAGACCCTCTTTCTGAAGAAATTATTAATGCTCAAGTTAAAGAAGGTGATTTAATTAATGTAAATTTAAGTAAAGATAAAGTTAAGTTAATTATGAAAATTTCTAAGCCAAAAAAAGAAACAAAAAAGAAATTAAAAAAGTAATTTTTCGCCTTGTTTTTTTGTCATCTCTTTAAATAAAATTTGTATTTTATTAAATAAGCTACCTTTATTAGTTAACTTTCTTTTATCAATCTCTACTACCCTAGTTAACTCTCCCATTGTACCAGTGGTAAATACTTCATCAGCATTATATATTTCTGTTAATGAAATATCTCTTTCTTTAATTGCAATTTTATTTAATTCACACAAATGTATAACTACCCCTCTCGTTATTCCAGGAAGGCAAGCCTTAGGATATGATGTAAAAACAGTATTGTTCTTTATCATAAATATATTACACGAATTTGTTTCAGCTATAAAACCATCTAAATCTAACATTAGTGCATCATCAACATCTGCATTATTTGCTTCTATTTTTGCTAAAATATTATTAAGAAGATTAGCATGATGAATTTTTGAATCTAAGCATAATGGTGAATTTCTTCTTATGCTAGATGTAATAAGCTTTAATTCTCTTCCATAAAATATTGGAGACTTCCATTCTGCCAAAACAATTAACGTACATCCTGATTGATTCAACTGAGGATTCATACCTGAAGTAATTTTCACACCTCTTGTTAATGTTAATCTTATGTGTGTGTCATCCTTCATACCATTTGCTTTTAATGTATTAAAGACTGCTTCTTTTATATACTTTACTGAAGGTATCATCTTGAAATCCAGACTTTTAGCAGATTCTATTAACCTATTTATATGTTCATTAAAGCAAAATATCTTTCCAGCATAAACTCTTAATCCTTCCCACACAGCATCACCTCCTTGAACGGAACTATCAAAAACAGATACTTTTGCCTGACTTCTATCAAATAATAATCCATCTATCCATACTTTAATATTTCTATTTCTTTCATCAAATTTTTGTATCATATCTAAATTGATAATTTTGTTAATAAATTATAATAAGATTTACATTTATTATATAAGTTTTTCTGACTAGAGTTAAACTGAATATCTAATCTTTTCTTATATGGAAGGAAACACGTAGTATTATGTACATTTGTATACCAGTATTTAGCCCAAACCCCATCTTCTTCTTTACTACCTCTCTCCCACTTTAACATAGTATCGTAAAAAGGAATATTTAATAAATCACATAACTTAATTAAAGTTTTTTTTGGATTAATTAATAACTTTTTCGAGTCTAGTATAATAGCATTAATATTTATGCTCTTTAAATACAGGTATAAGTCATATTGCATTTTAACTCCAATATCAGAAATGTTTGGATTTTTTATAACTTTCGAATAAGAATATATAATCTCTTTAGGGTCCCTTATGAATATAATATTTTGTACATCTTTTAAAAAACTCTTATCAACATCTACTAAAAAATGAGTCATTAGTTTAAAAAAAGAGTTTTTTTTACGATTCTTAAGTATAACGTTATAAACAACTTTTTTCCAATCTATTTCTAGAGAAGATAAAATTTCTTTTTTACCAGGATGATTTAAATTAGTCGAATTTAAATAATGAGCATACAGGGGTTCATCAAATACTTCCATGTCTGGTCTTTCTCTAAAAGAATACATTAATGCTGTAGAAACGTTTCTTGGACAAGACCACAAACATATCTTTTTATTCATAATTAATGATAATCAAATAATTTTTAATAAAAAGTCTAATAAATACATTATTATTTATTACCCTTAACAGATTTCATATAATTATCCATTACCTGCTGACTCATCCCCATAGATGAAAATCCTCCATCATGAAATAAGTTTTGCATAGTAACCATTTTAGTATAATCAGAAAACAATGTAACACAATATTTAGCGCAATCTTCTGCTGAAGCATTTCCTAAGGGAGAAAGATCATCAGCAAACTTATAGAAACCATCAAAACCATCAACACCACTTCCTGCTGTTGTTATTGTAGGAGATTGAGAAACAGTATTGACTCTTACATTTTTCTTTAAACCATAATGATATCCAAAACTTCTAGCTATAGACTCTAATAATGCCTTATTGTCAGCCATATCGTTATATGAATGAAATACTCGCTGTGCAGCAACATAAGAAAGCGCAATAATTGATGCATATTCATTTAATGCATCAATATCAAAAGCTGCTTTAATTGTCTTATGAAAAGACATTGCTGAAACATCCATACCTTTTTGTGTCCAATCGTAATTCATATCATAGTATTGTTTACCCTTTCTAACATTCACAGACATTCCTATTGAATGTAAAATAAAATCAAATTTTGACCCAAAATAATCCATTGATTTATTATACAGATTGTTAAGGTCTTCCATACTTGTTGCATCAGCAGGTATTACTATAGAATTAGTTTGTTTTGCTAAATCATTGATTGTTCCCATTCTAAGAGCAATAGGCGCATTGGTTAAAACAATTTCAGCACCCTCCTTGTATGCATTCACAGCTACTTTCCAAGCTATAGATTTTTTATCCAAAGCTCCAAAAACAATTCCCTTTTTACCTTTTAAAATATTATTTTCCATGATTATAAGTTTATTACAAATATAAAATTATTGATTTAAAAGTACTTTTGCATTTTCATAAGCTTCACTACTAACTTCTTTTCCACTTAAAAGTTTAGCTATTTCCATAATTCTCTCTTCATTATTTAAATTTTTAACATCTGAAACCGTTCGATTATTTACAATATGTTTAACTACTTTTAGATGTTGATTTGCTTTAGAAGCTACCTGAGGTAAATGTGAAATTGCAATAACTTGAGAAGAATTGCTGATTTCTGACATCATATTACCCATTAAAGAAGCAATTTCACCACTTACACCAATATCAATTTCATCAAAAAACAAAGTATTTAGACCAATTGATTTTGCAGATATATATTTCATAACTAACATTAATCTAGATAACTCGCCACCAGAAGCCACTTTCGCAACTTCTAATAAAGAAGCACCTTTATTTGCTGAAAAAAGAAATTTAACTTCAGTTTTTCCATAATAATGAAAATCATTACATTCAATTAATTCAACTTTAAATCTTGCATGTGGCATACCTAAATTATTAAGATTGGTTTCAACCTCCTTCTCAAAAGAAGGTAAAGCTGCGCAACGTATTTTATTTAATTCAGTAGAAAGATTTGAAAGAATATTTAATTGAACTTCAATTTTAGAACCTACATCCTTTAATAAGTTATTATAAGACTTAGAAAGATTTATTTTTCTTTGCAACTCATTTAAGTAATTAATTAAATCACTTTCATTATTTTTTCTATATTTATTCAATAAAGCATTTAATTCATCTAATCTAGAATTAAAGTTGTGTAATTGTGAAGGGTCACAATTTAAGTTGACACTTTTTGAAGATAAATGATCATTTAAATCGTTTAATTCAATTAAAACACTATTAATTCGTTTTGAGAGATCATTAAATGTATCATAATCTAACATTCTTTTTTCTAAAAGAGAAAGTCTAGAGATAACTCCATATTCATCATTTAATGTGGATTCACCATTTTTTATGACTTCTGAAATTCCTTGTATATTTTCCAAAAAATCAATTTTTGTTTCTAATTCTTCTTTCTCTCCTACTTGCAAATTGGCAAGACTTAGTTCATTAATTTGAAAATTCAAAAAATCAAGCTCATTTTCAGAAAGACTTCCTGAAGCTTTAATTTTGATTAATTCAGTATGTAAATCCTTATATTTAATATATTGTAACTGATAATTAGATAATATCTCATTAGTATTACAAAACAAATCAATTAAAGTAAATTGGGAAACCTGATCTTGTAATAATATAGATTGATTCTGCGTATGTATCTCGACTATTTGAGTACCTAAATCATTAAGAATATTTAATAGAACAGGAGTATCATTAATAAATGCCCTACTTTTCCCATTTGAATTCACTTCTCTTGTAATAATGGTAGTCTCTTCATAATCTATATTGTGCTGATTAAAAAAATTAACAAAAGAGTTATCAAGTTTAAAAATCCCCTCAATAATAGTTTTCTTATTAGATCTTATGGCAAATCTGTCTATACGTTTTCCTAATAATACTGATAATGCATCAAGAATAATAGATTTTCCTGCACCAGTCTCTCCACCTAAGACCGTAAATCCCTCTTTGAAATTAATTTTTACATCATTAATTAATGCATAATTTTTAATTTTAAGAGACTTTATCATCTTTCTTTTTCCTGTGTTATCAATTGATATTTAGTAGAATTAGAAGGATCTATTTCTAATAATGTTTTAACAATTCTTGCTTTTTCATTAGGAAACGCTTCAGAGTAAATATTTACTATTTCATCAGTTTTTGCATCAAAGAAAATTTTTAAAATAAATGCTGATGAATTATTTCTGTAAATACTTTTAAGACCTTCAATAGATTCAGTAATTTCAAATCTAGCATCATCAGGTTCTTCTCCCAACAAATCTAATCCTAACCTGTGATATCTATAAAAACTTGTATGAAAGTCTTCATATCTTTGGTCAAGTAAATCATTAACTAACCAATATCGATTTTTATCACTTTCAAAAGCTTTCCATCCAGGCTCAGGAGTATTTTGAGCATTATTTACTATTCTTTGAGCAATACTGAAATACTCATTCCCACCATACTCAGAGAATGATGCAAAATCAAGTCCCAAAATTATATTAACATAAAAAGCTAATACTGAAGTTAAATTAGACATATGGGTTAATTCAGAGAATTCAAGAGACTGATATTCTAAATATTTAAATCTAAAATTGTTGTCTAAATAGTTAAATAAAGGTGTTTTAAAAGATGTTCCGTAAACTGGTCTTGTACTTTGAATTTGTAAGCTAGCTTCGAATTCATCGCTAGAAATCTTTTTACTTACATTAATAACAAAAGTACACTCAATACGCTCCTCATTTTGAAAATTTGAAGTGGTCCAAACTCTATTATTAATAAACTCATATATTTCTGTCTGCATTGTTTGAAATATCTTTCTGTCACTTGTTTGAATTTGTGATGAATTAACACGCACATTACATAATAATTCTTGAGAAAAAACTTCAGATAAATAAGAAGTAATACTAAATAACAATAAAAGATATTTCATTATATAATTTCAATTAATTTATTAACAATATCATTAGCAACCATAGTCTTATCTTTTAAATCAAATTTAAATATATTATTTTGTTTATCAATAATTGATACTTTATTAGTGGCATAATCAAATCCAGCACCATTATCATTAAGTGAATTTAAAACAATTAAGTCGAGATTTTTATTTTTTAACTTTTCTTTAGCATTTTCTATTTCATTAAAAGTTTCTAAAGCAAATCCAACCATAATTTGATGTTCCTTCTTTTTTAAACTCATTTCATATAAAATATCTATATTTTTAACAAACTCAATAGAAATGCTATCTTTTTGTTTTTTTATCTTCTCACTAACAAAATGTTTTGGCTTATAATCAGAAACTGCAGCGGCAAAAAAAGCAATATCAACATCATCAAATTTTTCTAAACATAAATGATACATTTCATTAGTATTTTCAACGCGATTAACTTTTATATTTGAATGATTAACACTTAAAGAAGAAGGTCCAAGAATAAGTTCAACATTAGCTCCATGATTAGCACATTCTATTGCCAATGCAACTCCCATTTTACCTGAAGATCTATTACCAATAAAACGAACTGGGTCAATTGCTTCATAAGTAGGTCCAGCAGTAATTAAAACTCGTTTACTTGACAAAGGTAAATCCTTTGATAAATCTGATATTATTTGATCAATTATTTCAGAAGGCTCTGCCATTCTTCCTTCACCAACAAGGCCACTTGCTAATTCACCAAACTTTGAAGGAATCAATCTATTTCCAAACTCTCGTAATTTAGAAATATTATTTATTGTCGACTGATGCTTATACATATCTAGGTCCATTGCAGGTGCAAAATATACTGGACACTTAGCAGATAAATATATCGCTAAAAGCAAATTATCACATTCCCCTTTAACCATCTTTGCCATAGTGTTTGCAGTTAATGGAGCAATTACTAAAAAATCTGCCCATATTGCCAAATCTACATGATTATTCCATTCACCAGATTCGACATCTATCATTGATGAAAGAACTCGTGTTCCCGATAAGGTTGATAAAGTTAATGGAGAAACAAAATCTAATGATGATTCTGTCTGTATTACTCTAACTTGAGCGCCTGACTTCTTAAATAAACGAACTAATTCTGCAGATTTATAAGCTGCAATACTGCCAGTTACTCCAATAATAATTTTCTTATCCTTAAGCATCTAAATCACTAGAATCTTCTTGCTTTTTTATGAATAATTCATCATTAAGAAGCTCCTTCATAGCGATTGACCATGGTTTGGGTAACCCTTCATAAAACTTAGAAACAGCAATTTGTTCTTTATTTTCAAAAACCTCATCTAATTGATCTTGGGAAATAGCAAATTCTTCAAGCTTTTCCATAAGTTCTTCTTTCATATCAACATTAACTTGAGCTGATCGCTTAGCCATTATTGATACAGCTTTAAAAATATTATCTGTTTTATCAAGAAGTTTATTTAAATCTCTTGTAATAGTCGTTTTTTCTGCGCCTGTTTTTTTAAATTTCATTGTCTTTTATTTTATTTGGTCTAACATTGTTATTGCTTGTTTATATGTACTTTCTAAATCTATTAAATATTTACTATTTGGATAATTATCTTTAAAATATAAATAAGAATCTATTGTTTCCTTTAATCTTTCTTGGACTTTAGTACTAATACTATTTATTGCTAATAAATAACTAGATTTGATAATTAAATAATAAACTTCTTCTCTATTATTAAATGAAGGAAAATCAATTAAAACATTATCTAAAGCAATAATTGCTGCTTTATAATTTGAAGTTATGAAGTACTGTTTAGCATTTTCAAATGCTTTCAATGATAATCTAGACCTGAGTTCATCAATTAATTTATTACATTCTTCAATTCGATAACTTTCAGGAAAAATATCAATAAAATTCTGAAGTTCATTTATAGCAATATAAGTATTTGTAGCATCTAGGGAATATATAGGTGCCTCTTCATAAAAACAATAAGCAGACATGTAAGCACATTCCTCAGTGTATTTATTATTAGGGAAATTTATTGTATAATTTCTAAATAAATAAGCAGCAATTAAATTATCACCAATTGCATAATTACAGTATGCATAATAATAATCAACTTCTTGAATTTTAGACGTACCTTTAAAAATTGTTGAAAGTTCCTTAAATAAAGGCATAGCACGATTATAATCGTCATTTTCATAATACAATACTGCCTGATTATATTTATATTCATAATCAGTACTTTTAAGTATTTTTTGATATTTCCCACATGAAGTAGAAAAAACAATAAAAATAAAAATAAAAATAAATCTTGTCATCTAAAATAAAATTATACTATGCAAAGATATAAGGTAAAATTCTATAATCCTAAATTTTTTTTATATCTAGTAAACTCGACATAATATAAATTATTGCGTTAAAATAGAAGTAATTTTCGTGCTCATTGGATCAGTTGTAGAATAGAAATATGTAATTAAAGATCCCTTTCTGTCAACTAAATATTTCTGAAAATTCCATTTTACAGAAGAACTAGTAATGCCATTTAAATTTTTATCTGTTAACCATTTATATATATGATGTTTATCAACTCCTTTGACATTTAATTTTTCGGATAAATAAAATGAAACACCATAATTTTTCGTACAAAATTCTTGTATTTCCTTTGAATTACCAGGCTCTTGACCACCAAATTGGTTACATGGTAATCCGATTATAACTAAGTCATCATTATATTTTTGATAAAGACTTTCTAAGGCTTTATACTGTGATGTAAAGCCACAATTTGAAGCCACATTAACAAACATTATATATTTTCCTTTAAATAAATTTAAATCAATCGGTAATCCGTTTATATCATTAATTTTTATATTATAAATGGACTCCTGAGCAAATGTTGATGTTGTAGCAAAAAAACTTAGGAGATAAACTAATAATTTTTTCATATTTATTTTTCAACAAAATTAATAAAAAATATAACATTTAAAATAAAATGTTATGCAAAAATTTTAGATTAATAATGATCAAGGCTTAGAAATTATAGCATATTTTTCAGATGGTTAAAAATATTATCACTTGCTTTAACCAAAGGAAGTCTTACAATAGATTTACATATTCCTTGTAATTCTAAGCAAGCTTTAATACCTACAGGATTCCCTTCATCATACAAAGGGTAATAGAAATCATATAAATCTAAGTGTATTTTGTTGGCCTTAAACTGTTCATTATTTAATGCTAAATCAACCATTTGAGAAAATTCTTTAGGAAAAGATTGACCAATAACTGAAATAACTCCTGAAGCTCCCATATTTATCATAGGCAATGTTAAAGCATCATCCCCTGAAATAACTGAAAAATCTTTAGGCTTTTTCTTTATTATCTGAAGAATTTGATCAAGATTACCCGAAGCTTCCTTGATAGCTACAATGTTATTAACATTGTGAGCTAATTTTAAAGTAGTTTTAGCTTCAATATTGCTTGAAGTTCTTCCAGGAACGTTATATAAAACTATTGGCAAATCAGTAGAATCAGCAATATACTTATAGTGCTGATAAATACCTTCTTGTGTTGGTTTATTATATGCAGGAGAAACTGATAATATAGCATGGATCCCATCTAAATTAGCATTTTTAATATCGTAAATTACTTGCTTAGTAGAACTTCCTCCAATACCCAATATTAATGGTAGCCTATCATTATTTATTTTTTTACAAAAATTTATAACTTGTGACTTTTCTTCTTTAGATAAAGTAACACTTTCTCCAGTAGTACCTAAAATGACTAAATAATCTACGCCTCCATCAATAACATAATTTATTAATTTCTCTAAAGAATTAAAATCAATTGAAAAGTCAGTATTAAAAGGTGTAACCAAAGCAACTCCTGTTCCAAAAATTTCTTTCATATTTATTTATTTATCATTTCAATATAATGCTTAATTTCACTCATTAATTTAACAACACTTTTATCATCATTTAATGAAATCATAAAATCGTATATTTGATAGTTTTCTTCAAAAATTCCAATTTTAAATCGAGCTATAGAACTAGCAACTAAATATTTAATCGGAATAACACTGCTATCACAAAGGTTAATTAGAATGTCATATTCTTTTTGAATAAAATTATCAATAATATAATTTTGTGGTTTATAATACCAATTTAGGTCTTTTATATTAAAAAAATCATATTGCAATTTTGGTGAATGACAAAAAGAAAATTGTTTATCATTGACAAATCCAAGTGCTTTTATTTCTTTTTTTAATTTAAAAAAATAATCAATAAAAGGCTTGATTTCATTAATTTGACTTTCATTAGTGGCATCATACAATATCCCAATAGATTTCGCATTACTAAGATTACACACACTCTTTAAACGTTTATTATTCTTGAGTTCTCTTAGAAATACCCATTTACCAACTTTTTGTTTAAAATCTTCAATAAATTGCATTAACTTATTTTATCTATAAAATCATTTTCATTTATCAAAGGAACACCTAAATCTTCAGCTTTCTTTCTTTTAGATGGCCCCATATTATCTCCCATTAATACAAAGGTAGTTTTTTTTGATATTGAACCAATATTTTTACCACCATGATCTTCAATAATTTTTTTTAATTCGTCCCTTGAAAAACTTGTAAAAACTCCAGATATTACAATTTTCATTCCTTTAAGTTTACTTGATAAGATAGTAGTTTGAGTATTTAATGAAAACTGAAGACCCAAAAATTTAAGTTTATTTATTAGTTCAATATTTTTTGAATTTGAAAACCAACTTAAAACACTTTTAGCAATTTTTTCTCCTATTTCATCAACAGAAATTAAATTTTCATAGTCAGCAGCGATTAAAGCATCTATATTTAAATATTTCTTCACTAACGTCTTAGCAACTGTTTCACCAACATAGCGTATTCCTAATGCATACAGTACCACGTCGAAAGAAATATTTTTTGAGTTTTCAATTGCTTCTAGCAAACTATTTACCGATTTTTCTGCCAAACCATCCAGGTGTATTAAATCTTTTTTTTGTAGAGAGTAAAGATCACAAAGGTTTCTAATAAATCCCTGTTTAATCAAAAGCTCAATCGTTTCTTTTCCAAGACCATCAATATTCATAGCCTTTCTACTTATAAAGTGTTCAAATTTACCTTTTATTTGTGGTAAACAATTTTCAGAATTAACACAATAGTGTTTAGCATCTCCATCATTATTAACTAATTTAGAACCACAAGCTGGACACACGGAAATAAATTGATTTTGGAGAGAAAACAAATCACGATCTTCAATTTTTACTTTTACAACTTTAGGGATGATTTCCCCTCCTTTTTCAATATATACAAAATCACCAACTCTTATATCAAGCTTTTGCATTTGGTCTGCATTATGTAATGATGCTCTCTTGACAATAGTACCTCCCAAATTTACTGGAGCTAAGTTAGCTACTGGTGTAATAGCTCCAGTTCTTCCAACTTGATATGTAATAGAATTTAATTTGGTAAGCGCTTGTTCTGCTTGAAATTTATACGATATTGCCCATCTAGGAAACTTTGAAGTATTTCCCATTTCAGCTTGAACAGATAGATCATCAACCTTAATCACAATTCCGTCTATTTCAAATGGCAAACTACTTCTTTTATCATCCCAAGAATTGACAAAGTCTAAAACACCTTCTATATTATCATATCTTTTTATTTCATTAGGCACTTTAAATCCCCATTCTTTAGCAAACTGTAAATTATCGAAGTGACTATTAGATGGTAAATCTTCTCCCAAAACATAATATAAAAAACAATCAAGTGGCCTTTTTGAAACCTCTTTTGAATCTAATAATTTCAAGCTACCAGATGCAGTGTTTCTAGGGTTTGAATAAGGATCTAAATCTTTATTTAATCTCTCCTTATTCATTTTTTCAAAAAGATCCAATGGAATAAAAACTTCACCACGAATTTCAAATAATTTAGGATAAGATCCTTGAATTTTTAAAGGAATACTTTTAATAGTTCTAATGTTAGATGTAACGTCATCTCCTTTAATACCGTCTCCTCTAGTTAAAGCTCTAAACAAAACTCCTTCTTTATAGGTTAAACTTATTGAAACACCATCATATTTTAATTCACACGTATATGATATATTATTATCAGTAAGCTTTTTTATTCTTTTATCAAAATCATACAATTCATCATTTGAATAGGTATTCCCTAATGATAACATAGGGTATTTATGACTAAAAGAATTAAATGATTCTAAAATATCACCTCCAACTCTTGTAGTTGGAGAATTTGAGTCATAAAACTGCGGGTTTTCCTGCTCTAAAGATTCAAGCTCTTTTAGAAGCATATCAAATTCAAAATCTGTAACTATTGGTTTGTCTAAAACATAATATCGATGATTATGTTTCTCTATTTCTTCTCTTAAATAATATATTCTTTCTTTTACGTTCATTAACTTTGATAAGGCAAATGCGAATCGTGTAAAATAAGCATCAATTTACCATTAATATTTTTTAATACTATAGAAAATTCAACCTTTAATTCATCATTATTTTTATCCTTAAAAAAATAATTACCCATAGCGATAGCACAATCATCCAAGATATTTATTCCTGCATTTTCCCATCTAATTTTTGTCCAACCCTTTATAGCAAATCCACCATCTTCAGAAAAATTAGAATTTCCTCCAATAAAATATGATAAAGCTGATATTTTATCTAATCTAAATTGAGAATTTGAAGCCAAAGTTGGTTTAAATAAAACTGACTCGAAAGAGTATGCATAAAATTTATTAATAAATAATTTTGCTTCGTTTACATAATCACCATTATTAGAAAATACTTTCCCAATATGAATGATACCATCACCCCACTCTTTCTGAAACTTTAAAACTTGTTCTTTCTTAATCATAACTTTTTTTTCAAAAATAATTATTTAAAAACTGCTTTTATCATTCTATCCTTTCCGTTTATATCTTTTTTTAACTTGATATTAACAAAACCTTCATTATTTAATAATTGTATAATATCTAAACCGAACCTCTCATTTATCTCAAAATACAAACAACCTTCATTAGATAATAAATCTTTTGATCTTTTAATTATACTACGATAAAAAATTAATGGATCTCTATCTGAAACAAAGAGGGCTATATGAGGTTCATGATCTATTACATTTTTTTTAATAAATTTTTTTTCACTATTTGTCACGTAAGGAGGATTACTTAAAATTACATCAAATTTATCTTTAAATATATTTTCTTTCTTCAAAATATCCATTTGATAGAAACTAACTTCGGTATTATGTTTCTTGTTATTAATTTTTGCAATGTCCAAAGCATTACTACAAACATCAATTGCAGAAAAGCTACCTTTTAATAACTTATTTAGTGTAATAATCAAACATCCAGATCCTGTACCTATGTCTAAAAAACTATTTTTTTGTTTGGATTCATTAATAATCCAACTTACAAGCTCTTCTGTTTCAGGGCGCGGTATTAAAACTGAACTATTTACAAAAAAATTTAAATCAAAAAAATACGCTTCTTCTAAAATATATTGAATTGGAACATTTTTTTTTAAATTTTTGACAATATTAATTATTATTTTCCTTTGACTTTCATTAATTGTTTCATTAGAGCGTAAAATAAAATCTGACTTATTGTATCCAAAGATTTTATCAATTACTATATATGCTAAAGATTCACATTCTTTTAAGTCATATATATGTGATATTTCTCTTTTAAAAAAATCAATAATATTGTATAAAATTTGCATACTACAAATGTATTCATTTTACTATTTTTGGTGTATGCAAAATCATGACTTTTTCATGCAGATATGTTTGAATTTGGCCAGTAAAGCATTCCCATATAATGCTCCTAATCCAATGGTTGGTTGTGTCATTGTATGTGACAATAAAATAATAGGTCAAGGATATCATAAAAAATATGGTAAAAAACATGCTGAAGTAAATGCTATTGAAAGTGTTGAAAATAAAGAATTACTTTTAAAATCAACCTTGTATGTAAATTTAGAACCCTGTTCACATTTTGGTAAAACACCACCCTGTTCTAATATAATCATTAAACATAAAATTCCAAATGTGGTAATAGGATGTGTTGATAGTAACTCTAAAGTTTCAGGTAGCGGAATACAAAAGCTCAAAGATGCCGGTATTAATGTTTCAACAGGCATCTTGGAAAAGAAATCTCGTTACCTAAATAGAAGATTTTTTACTTTTCACGAGAAAAAAAGACCTTATATTATTTTAAAATGGGCAAAAAGTAAAGATGGACTAATGGCTCCAAAAAATCAAACAGGTAGTTTTTGGATGACTTCAAAAGAATCTAAGAAGTTAGTACATAGGTGGAGATCAGAAGAACAAGCTATTCTTGTAGGGAAAAACACAGTAATAAAGGATGATCCGCAACTAACTGTAAGAGAATGTAAAGGAAAAAATCCAATTCGTATTACTATAGATAAAAAATTACAAATTTCAAAAGACATGAAGATTTTTAACAATGATGCTTCGACAATTGTTTTTAATCAAATAATGAACAAAGAAATAAATACAACTAAGTTTTTTAAAATATCATTCGAAAACTTAATTGATAATATTTTATTATATTTATATAAAATCGGAATACAATCTGTAATTATTGAGGGAGGACAAAAAATCCTTAAATCTTTCATTGATATAAATCAATGGGATGAAGCTCGGATTTTCACCACTAAAAAAATGCTGAAAGAAGGACTTAAATCGCCAATATTGGTTAATCTAAAAGGAGTAAAAAAACAAATAGGTGATGATACTCTTGAAATAATACATAACAAATGATTTCTCTAACTTTAACTATTTTATTTACTGTTTCATTATTTATTTTTTTTAAAGAATTTGAAAAAAGAAATATTAATACGCACCAAGCAATTACCTTCAATTATCTTACTGCCAGCATAATTGCAATATTATTATATGGTAATCCAATTTGTTTAACTGATATTGTTAATACCTCGTGGATATATCCAACTATAGCGCTCGGTATATTTTTTGTAGTAATGTTTAATATAATGGCAAAAACAACTCAACAACTTGGGATTTCTATTGCATCCATTGCTTCAAAAATGTCATTAGTTATTCCAGTGATAGCGGCTCTATTATTTCAAAGAAATATCAATTTATCTATATATAACTATATTGGTATTCTTTTGGCACTCATTGCTATTTTTTTAACATTTAAAAAAAAACAAAAAACTCAAAAATCCTTAAAAATAGCTGTATTTCTTTTTTTTGGCGCAGGGATTCTCGACTCTTTTCTAGATTATATTAGAGAAAAGCACTTAGAATCAATTAATGACTTCAATTTATTTATAATCCTCATCTTTTTTATTGCATTCTTTACAGGCTTTGTTATAATTATTTTTAATAGAAACAAAATAAGCTTTAAAAATATAATTGGAGGAGTATTACTTGGTATCCCTAACTATTTTAGTATTTATTTCGTTCTTTTATCATTAGAATCCTTAGGTGGAGCTGTTGTATTTCCTGTTTTAAATATCGGTGTTGTTTTAATATCAACAATCATAAGTTATTTAGTCTACAAAGAAAATTTAAATAAGGAAAATTGGTTTGGAATTGTTCTTGCGTGTGTATCTATTTTTCTATTATTATCTTTTTAGATGAAACAAGAGAATCATATTTTTAAAGAAATTAAAAGACCATCAACTGCATCTCTTAAAATAAAAGGAAGTAAATTTATTAGCTATAGCTTTAATATTTATTCAAAAGATGATGTAAAAGAAAAAATAGCTGATTTAAGAAAAAAAGAACATAAAGCACGACATTTCTGTTTTGCATATATTTTAAAAAATGATAAATCCATACAAATAGTTAACGATGATGGTGAACCTTCCTCAACAGCAGGAAAACCAATACTAAGGCAAATAATATCAAAGGATTTAACAAATGTTTTAATTGTTGTTGTTAGATATTTTGGGGGCGTTAAACTTGGCGTAAGTGGATTAATAAAAGCATATAAATCAGCAGCAAATGAAGTTATTAATAAATCAGGAGTAGTAACTAAATATCTTCAAGAATATTATCAGATTAATTTTAAATACACAGATATAAATGATGTAATGCGAATTATAAAAAAATATAATATAGAAATTGTTAAAAGTAATCTTAAACAAGAATGTATAATTATATTTGCAGTATCTAAGAAAGATAGTAAACATACTATTGACATTTTTGAAAAAAATCATGGATTAATTATTAATAAATTAGAGCATGGAACTATTAAAAAAACTTTGTAAAATTCACGCTCCTTCTGGAGAAGAGGAAGTATTAAGGAATTTTCTTATTGACTATATTAAAAACAATCAATCAAATTGGAAAACAAAACCAACACTTTACTTTGGAAAAGGATTCCAAGACAATTTAATTTTAGTTTTTGGAAAACCCAATGTAGCAGTTTTTGCTCATATGGATTCAATAGGGTTTACAGTAAAGTATAATAATGAAATAATTAAAATTGGTGGACCGAAGACAAATGAAGGTATAACACTAATTGGAAAAGATTCTAAAGGAGATATAGAAGGAAAAATATTCAAAAAAGATAAAAAAATATACATTGAATTTGACAGAATAATTGATAGAGGTACTAGTTTAACATATAAAATTGACTTTAGAGAAAATGATGATTTTATTCAATCAGCTTATATTGATAATCGACTTGGAATATATAATACCTTAGAGATCGCCAAAAATATTGAAAACGGCATACTAGTATTTTCAACTTGGGAAGAGCACGGAGGAGGGTCCGTGGGATATTTAGGGAAATTTATTCAAGAAAAATATAATGTTTCTAAAGCATTAATATCAGATATAACATGGATAACTGAAGGTGTTAAACATGGTAAGGGATGTGTAATATCATTAAGAGATAGTGGAATACCCAGAAAATCATTTGTAAATAAAATCATTAATATTATTAAAGCAAATAAAATACCATTTCAACTTGAAGTCGAAGATGCTGGAGGAAGCGATGGAAATGGATTACAAAAAAGTGATTATCCATGGGATTGGTGTTTTATAGGTGCTGCAGAAGATAATGTTCACTCCCCTGACGAAAAAGTACATAAGAAGGATATTGAATCTATGATTAAAATATACAATTTACTACTTAAAGAATTATAATAGAAAAATATAATTAATAATAATTTATATCTAAAACTGAACCCTCAACAGCTATTGTATCTACATAGCTTGATAAAGAAATATTATATTTATAAATTGTGCTAGGATCATTTTGCGAGTCATTTACATATAGCATATTAGAAGTAGCAGTTGTAGAATCNGTNGGATTATAAGATTCACTCCTAACAAGTAAAACATCAGAAACTAAAGGGATAACTTGATTAACTCCAGTACCGCTATTATTCATACTATATACACCATCAGATGCAGTAAAGAAAAATACATTTCCAGCATTATTAGACGTTAAATTTGCAGCATTATATATATTATTTATAGTTNGAGTCCATGCAATTTCTAAGTCCCAAGGATTAACTTTAACTAAAGATGAAAAAGTATTACTTGACGGATTAGAAANATCATATACTCCACTACATAAAACTTTTAAATCATCTGTAGAAATAGCAGAGTTAGGGTTATCACCAATGTAAAGACTACCCATCATATTTGCTAGTGGAACTAAATTATCTTTATGATCAATAACTATAATAGTAGANTCNTTANTAGANTNACTNCCCCCGTTCATAACAATAGTTCTATAATATCTATTTATCAATGATATTGGACTAGTATTATCTCCAGTCTCAATATCTGANGTAATTTGCATATTTTCAATNTCAAATTCTTTAACTTTAGAATCTCCCCTGTCAACAATNAACATTCTATCATCTGGACTTACAAAGACAAAATCCACTGCTTCAATAAAATTACCACCAAAACCTTTATTTTCAAATGTTTGGATATTGGCTGTATAAACCTTGTCAGATAAAATAAAGGCTTTTGTTCCTCTAAATTTAATCTTTTTAACATCTGACAAAGGAATACCATTTACTGATTGATATATTTGATTCATTACAGTATCCCCATTATAAAAACTTATACCAGAAGATGTTGCTATATATAATCCACCTCCATAATCTTTAGAGAAAACAGGTTGAGTGTCCTCTGAATCAGAACAAGAAAANAATAATAAAGTTACTGCAAAAAGTATAATATTTTTCATTTATAGATATTAAGAATATTATGCAAATATAAAATAGTTAAAATAAATAACAGCAAATACAAAAATTCCTAATAAATAATAATATAAATTATTCAGTAAANCAATANTTNCCAGGAATAATACCAGTCTGNACTGAATCAACTATTANTCCANTACTATTATATCTGTATGACCATCCTTGATCAGAAAANTTTACTGCATCTGCTCCATATATATAACCATTGTTGTANNCAATAGAATAAAAATTTCTATTAATAATTGNAGTATTAGAAAGTNCTGTTTGANTNATATCAAAAGAGTANACTTGTTTTGACNATACTCCTCCGTCTGAGTAATATAATGTGTTTCNCTCATCATTGATAACTAAATCNGAAGGNTGATTACCTACTGTAAANTCATATGAGTCCNCAATTGAATTNTTTGATATTNTAACNAAACTTCCAGCTGTCTCATTAATAATANTCCAATNNGNATCATACTCTGTNTNACCTGAAGAAAGAACCCATACATCACCATTGTAATCAACNACAGCNGAACTTGGTTTGTCCCCAACTGTAAGTGTTGTTTCAANCATATCATTTTCTATATTNATNANAGTNACTGTATTATCAAANCCCCANCCNCCAGAGTTACATATGTATGCATAACCATTGCTNACAACAATTCCTTCTGGTCCATTNCCNCANGAAATAGNTGATGTAACAGNNTTTGNATTTAAATCAATTACCTGAACACCATTTATACCCCAATCAGTAACATANGCCTTGTNTTCAGAGACTTGAGCAATATANCTNGGTGANGATANAGGAATAGTNGATACATAAAGTATTGAATCAGCTGTTGCTACTTCTATTTTTGANGAATTATTTACAANNATATATGCAAAATCATTTATTATTTTCATAGACTGAACCACATCTCCNAGNTGAAATAAATTATTTGAATAAAATACATCATGCTCAACAGAACCGTCTTCGCTAACAAATGATATAGAGCCATTACCTACACCATAATTACCTTCATTTATAATGAAATAACCATCGTTATAAAGTCCTTCTGAGATTGGCGTTGGATTATCCTTTGAGCAACTACTAATTAGTATAAAAATTAATAATATTTTTAANAATTTACTNTTCATTGTTTTCATTGTTTTCATTGTTTTCATTGTTTTCATTGTTATANTATTTAAAATTTAAAATTTAAAGTTAGCAAGTATTCTCTTCCTGGATTTGGATAATTTAGATAAGTTTGATACGATACATCAAAAATATTCTTAAATTGTAGTGTATATCCAATATTAGTATTTTTAATTACAGAATTGATTATTATATCAGTTATATTAAATGCATCTAAGTAATTATCCTCTGAAAAACCATATGAAGTTATTACTTTGTCTGTATATGTATTTTGTACGTATAAATTATATTCTTTTATCTTATAATTTAATAATAAATTAACTTTATGTTTTGGCACGTAAAGTAACTGCTTGTTTAAAGACAAATCATAATTGTTAGTATTATTTTCATTAGTAGATNTAGTATAAAAATAATTAACATCTATTTTTAAATTATCATAGANNAATGANAATTTAGTTTCTAAACCCCTGCTCCTAACACTTTTTACATTGTTAGGCTGCCATACACCTTCATCCAGAGGTTGCCATAAAATCATATTTGATATATTTATGTTGTATGCTGTAATATGTATATCAATAAAAGAATTTAAGTCAAAACCAAACTCATTACTATTAGCTAACTCTGGCAATAAGTTAATATTTCCTGATGCACTAGATGTAAACCAAAATCTATCATTAAATGTTGGTATTCTAAAATTCTTATTAAACTTATATCTAAATCGAATGTTATAAAATCTTTTTTCTAATGCAACTGTAGATAAAAGCGGAGATTTAAAATTACTATGCCATTCTTTTCTTAAAACAATATTTGATTTAAAACCTTTACTATAAAATTGTAATGCAGAATAAATAGCTGCTTGACGTTCATTAATCTCTATATTTAAATAGTTATTATTATACATATTATTATTAATATAAAGAGAGCCAAGATTTAGCAACATATACTTGAATTTCTTTTTTAAATCTATATCAGTAATATGAGAATTGGAAGCATAATAACTATTAATATTTTTAGACAACTCCGTATAATTAAATTTTTCCTTTAAATAGCTTTGTTGTATTTTAAGATCAAAATATTTTAAATAATTCAATGAAGTTAGAGATGCTCTATCTATTTCATCGAATTGCTTTGCATCTGAGTTTATAATAGTCATATTCTGTGCCACTTCTCTATTGTTATATGTTCTCCAGTAATTAAATCGTATAGTATTAAAACTATTATTCTTATATGCAAAATTAAATTGATATTGCTCAGATTTTATTTTTCCGTAACTGTTAGTAACAATAGGATTGTTAGGAAGAGAAGTATTAATATAAGTGAATTGATTCCTATCTTCTAATATATTTAATAAAGAAGATATAAATATTTTATCATTAGAGCTATTCAAAGAAATTGAATTACTATTTAATCCATAACTTCCTTGTTCTATTATTATATTTAAATTATCATTTTCTTTAAATTCATAATTATTTTCTAAATGAATCCTTCCTCCAATTGCACCACTTCCAAATACAGATCCATCTCCACCATGCACTAACTTTGTGCTAAACAAACTACTTACAGGAACATTAAATGCATCAATTAATCCATTAGCGATTGAATTTATAGGTACACCGTTCCATAACACTAATGTATGGGAACTGGATGTTCCTCTAAATGTAGGAGTAGATAAAGCACCATATTTTTTTATATAAATTGCTGAATTACGCTCTATTAAATCTGAAAGAGTTTGGGATTTAGTGTAACTGCTAACATTAATAGAATCAATATTTGTAGCTATAGAATGTGTGTATAGCTTTGAATCCTCTACGTTTATAGGTGGTAATAAAAGATTGTTTGCATTTATTTGACAAAATAAATTTTCACAATAAATAATAAGGTACAGATAAATAAAATAATATCTCATTCTTAGGTTGTTTTTACCAGAAACAATTAAGTTTTATTGTTATAAGCAGGTATTCTGACTCAGTCAATTTTAAAAAACATACCTTCCCATATAAATACAGTGGTTTAATTTGTTTTTTAAAGAATCGTGACTTTACAGCTTCTGGAAAAGTCGAGGATTTTCACCTCATTCCCTATTAAACTATATAGTACTAATAACGGTGTGAAAATAATATATTTTAAATAAAATACAATAGATAAAATAATTATTTAAATAAACATGAAATATTTGTTATTGTAATTGTTCTACACATGGTTCAATATCATTCATGATCTCTTTTAAATTTGTTCCTAAGATCGCTTCGTTAGCTTCTTCTAAGTTTTTATATTTCTGCATGTAAATATTTAATGCACAATCACAATAAGCTTCTTGCTTATCTTTAGAAAAAAGGTCGTTAGGAATACCTATTTGACAGGATTTCATAAATTCTTTTTTATCCTCTAAATCCCAATTATTATTATTTTGATTACAAGCAAATAATAAAATTGAAATAAAAAGTGTTTTAATAAAAATTTTCATAAATAATAGTTAAAAAATATTTTTAAAATTAATAAATAATTTTTAATAATCTCTAATCAATATAATTTCAGATCTTCTATTTAACTGCTTATTTTCATCAGTTGTATTGGGAAAAAAAGATATAAAAAAAATATATTTTTCATCTTATAATAATTATTAATTAAAAATTAAATCACACAAATATTTTGCATTATTAAGAGACTTATTATCAAAACTTAAGCTAAAGTAATTTATAATATTTTCTGTGTCAATATTGCCAACTAATTCATCCTTAGCCATTGGACATCCACCATATCCCTTAAGTGTACCATCAAATCTTCTGCAACCACTTTTATATGCTGCATCAATTTTTTCTTTCCATTTATCTTTTGTAGAGTGAAAATGTGCACCAAACTCAATTTGAGGATATTTATTTATTAAATTATCAAAAACAGAAGAAATAATGGAAGGATCAGCAACCCCAATTGTATCAGACAATGCAATAGTTTTAATTTCCATTGTATTTAGTAATTCAACCATCTCTAGAACAATTTCGGGATGAAAATTCTCACCATAAGGATTACCAAAAGCCATAGATAAATAAACAACCAACTCTTTAGCATGTAAAGCTGTTAAATCTTTTATTTTTTTTACTTCTTCAAAAGAATCTTCAATAGTCTTATTTGTATTTCTTTTCTGAAATGTTGGTGAAATAGAAAGAGGAAAGCCTAAAAAATTGATTTGACTAAATCTACATGCATCTTGTGCACCCCTAATATTTGCAATAATAGCTAACAATTTAGATTTCGTGTTAGATAAATCAAGTGCATTTAAAACTTCTTTAGTATCTCTGAGCTGAGGAATTGACTTTGGAGAAACAAAACTTCCAAAATCAATTGTATCAAAACCTATATTTAGTAGTTGATTTATGTATTTTACTTTTAGATCAGTAGGAATAAAATCTTTAATTCCTTGCATTGCATCTCTAGGACATTCAATTATTTTCATAATCTAAAAGTGATTTATTTATACTTTTTATCAACGAGGGACCTTCATATACAAAACCTGTATATAATTGCACTAAAGTTGCTCCACATTTAATTTTTTCTAAGGCATCATTTGCTGAATGGATTCCACCTACTCCTATAATTGGGAAAGAGTTATTCGACTTTGTAGATAGGTATTTAATAACTTCATTAGATCTTTCTTTTAAAGGCTTGCCACTAAGACCTCCATTTCCAATAGAATTTAGCTTATTCTGACTCTCTATTAGTCCATCCCTATTAATTGTTGTATTCGTTGCAACAACTCCATCTATTTTTGTAAATTTAACTATATCCACAATATCATCTAATTGTTCATTTGTCAAATCAGGTGCAATTTTTAATAATATTGGCTTTCTTTTTTGCATAGATAAATTTATTTTTTGCAATGTATTTAGAAGGTTTGTTAAAGGATCCTTATCTTGTAAATCGCGTAATCCTGGTGTATTAGGTGAGCTAACATTAACCACAAAATAATTTACATATGGAAATAATGCTTCAAAGCAAAGAATATAATCTTTTACAGCCTCCTCATTTTTGGTTATTTTATTTTTACCAATATTTCCACCAATGATAATATCAGTATGTTTATCTTTTAAGTTTTTCACAATACTTTTTAAGCCACTGTTATTAAAGCCCATTCTATTAATAATGGCTTGATCTGATTTAAGACGAAATAACCTAGGCTTAGGATTACCTTCTTGAGGTAATGGTGTAACAGTACCTACTTCAATAAAGCCAAATCCAAAAGAACTTAATTCATTATATAGCTTTGCATCTTTATCAAATCCAGCTGCAAGACCAACTCTATTTTTAAATTTTAAACCAAAAACCTCAATTTCTAAATCCTTGCTATTAGTACTATAAAAAAAGTGCATTAATATAGAAAAACCCGGGATTTTTGATAAATATTTTATACAGCTAAAACTAAAATGATGAATTAACTCTGGGTTAAATAAAAACAAGATAGATCTAATTAGCTTGTACATACTAATTTTTAGACAAAAGTAATAATATTGAGTTATAATAGGTTCGTTAAATCATCAGATTATAAAGAAGATTTAAAGAATTTTATTTTGAAGTTCATCAAAAGTGTTATCATTATAAAAAACCACTACTTTAGATAAGTTTCTTTCAGAAATACTATCACTATCTTCAAGATTAATACTTCCAACACCAGTAATTAACCAATTTGCATTTATATTTGGATATACATGTAATAATTTTTCTAAAAAATCAATACTTGGTTTATTTCGACCTGACAAAATATGTGAAATTGTAGCTCTATTAACACCAATATTTTTCGCCAATTCTGAGGCTTTTTGATTATTTAAATCTAACCATTTTTTTATTCTTAAGTGCATTTTTTAATAATTTACAATTGTTAACAAGTGTTTATTAAACAAATATATAAAATCTTATCATTATAAGTGTTTAATACATTAAAATAGGTATATTTATTGTTTATATAAGCATTGTAATTATTTGGAAAAGAGCAATTTAAATAAAATTATTTAAAATCACAAAAATGTTTACTTAAAAATAAAAAAATAAAGCTAAAAAGTGTTTACAGAAGTTAATTTACAGTAATGAATTAAATACAAATTCTAAATAAAAAACTCGCGGATTTGCAGGTCCGTAGATAAAGTTACTATCCCTATTTTGAAACATATCAAAATCGTTTTGGTAAGCGTTAAATAAATTTTTAACACCAATATTTGACTCAACAGAAAACCCCAACCCACTTAACTCTTTAGTATAAGAAATCCGCACACCTGTATTGTAAAAATCTTTAGTACTAACATATTCATCATACACAACACCGGGCGCTCCAGCAAAATGAACTAATTCCATTGAGCCAGTATAAATTGTATTGACTGAAAGCTTAAGGATATCGGAAAAGAGGTAATACATCGTAAAATAACCGTATTTAGATGGAGTACGAAGAAACTTTCTAATAGGGCTTAAATTTTCAGAATGCAAAACTGCTGAATTGTAATATGATTCTTGTATAGTAAAACCTGATTCAAACTGAAATTTTTGAGAAATATTTAACCTACTCTCTGCATGAAAACCATATACAATTGCTCCAGATCCATTTTTTTTAGTAAATATTTGACCAAATTCATCAAAACCTGAATATTCTTGATAAAAGACACCCATTAATTCTGTATAAAACATCTCAAGTGTAAAGCCATATATATAATTGTAAGATGGTTTATCATGATTGATAGAAAAAGTATAACTATTAGATTTCTCTTCTGTTAAATCTTTATCTAAAAATATTCTAGAAACACCACCATTTGCAAACGCAAAATGCAAATCAGTATCAAAAGCCTGAGGAGCTCTAAAACCCCTACCATATGAACATCGTACTTGAGTGTTTTTATTCATATCATAAAGCAAAGAAGCTCTTGGGCTAAAAATTATATTATCAATTACAGAACTCTTATCTAATCTAAAACCACTTAACAAATTCAAATCATCACTTAAAGTCCAATCAGATTGTATAAAAAAACTAGTGTTATAACTATTATCATCAACCAAATAAGTATAAGCTGAAATTTTATCAAAAACATCATCCCGTGATAATTCGGAACCAACAGAAATTACATTTGTTCTTATATAATTATTTAAAATACGATTATACTGAATTCCAATAAGACTAGTTTTACTTTCAGACTCTCCATAAGGAGGATACTGTAAATGATAAATATCATCATATGAACCTAATTGAGGTCGAACACCTGTATAATGATCTCTATTTGTCTTTTGAGAAGAAAGATAACTTACTAAAGAAGAGTTATTTTTAAAATTAATCTGATATTCAATGTTACCTATTAAAACATCATGACTCCTTTCTTCAGCCTGCAATGCAAAGTGAGGCTCAGATTCAACCATCTCTCCACCAAATCTATATGAACTAATACTACCTAAATTAATTTCTATTTTATGATCATTTCTAGGAAGCAGGAATAAATTCATTCCAAATGAGCGTGACTTAATTAGAGGTAATTCAGAAAAATTATCATCATTGTGATCATACCAATCTCTATCTCTTTGGTTTGTAAAAAAAGACACTCCTGATTTACCATTTTTAGAAGCAACAGACAAATTACAAAAAAAAACAAGATCATTTGAAACATTATTAATATTATTATAATTATATCCAAAATTATATGAGTTTTTTTTAGGCAATCGAGTAATCACATTTACTACACCGCCAATTGCAGATGAACCATATAATGCACTCCCTCCTCCTTTAACAATTTCCAATCTATCAATCATGTTTACAGGTATTTGCTCTAATCCATATAGACCTGTTAGTGGACTAAAAACAGGCCTACCATTAATTAATACCTGAGAATAACTTCCACTTAAGCCGTTCATTCTTAATTGCGTATAATTACATGTCTGACAATCTACTTCTAAACGTAATCCAGACTGAAAATTTAAACCATCCGCTAAATTACATGCCTGAACATTTGATAACGCCAAATCATCAATAACATTTACTATTACAGCAGATTCTGTTTTGCGCTTAAAGGTTTTTGTGCCAGTTACCACAATTTGATCAATTCCATAGATTAAATCATTTAAAATAAAATTAACCTCATTAACACCTGAATTAACATAAATAATAGAATCAAATTTTTCAAAACCAATTGCTGTAATGCTTATTTTCCACTTACCTACAGAAAGGTCATCTATTTTAAATACACCATTTTCGTCCGTAGAAGATCCAAATGAGTCATTACCTTTAGTTAGAACAATATTTGTATATGCAATATCTACGGATTCAGAACTAACATTACCAATTAATGACTGCGTATACACATTATTAGCTAAAAAAATTAAAATATTAAATATTATTAATCTTAAAAACATAAAAAAATTAAAGAATGCAAATATGAGTAAATTTTAGACAAGTCTAAACTTTTTTTTATATCAATTTAATTATTAATTTTACAGCATGATAACTTTAACAGAAGAAAACTATTTAAAAGCAATTTTATCTGTCAGCATGATAACAGGTAATAAAGTATCTACAAATGCAATTGCAGAGGAAATTAACACAACTCCCGCATCAGTTAGCGATATGCTAAAAAAACTAGAGGAAAAAAAATTAATAAAATATGAAAAATACAAAGGAGTTAAATTAAGTAAAAAAGGAAAATCTCTTGCGATAAGTATCATAAGAAAACATAGATTATGGGAAACTTTTTTAGTAAAAAAATTAAAATTTCAATGGAGTGAAGTGCATGAAATAGCGGAACAATTAGAACATATAAAATCAAGTGAACTGATAGATCGAATTGAAAAGTACTTAAACTATCCTAAATTTGACCCTCATGGTGAGCCAATACCTTCAAAAGAAGGCAAATTACCTATTGCTAAAAATATCGCTTTAATTAATCTACAATATAATGATAAAGCAAAAATCATGGGCGTATCACTGGACGATAAAGATTTTTTAGACTATCTAACAAAACTAAAAATCAGTATTGGCACTGAACTAAAAGTTATAGAAAAAATTAAGTTTGATCTATCTATGAAAATAGAATACGCAGGTAAAATTGAACATTTAAGTAAAGAAATTTCAGAAAACATATTAGTAAAAAAAATAAATTAAAATGGAAGAACACGAAATTTATATATGGTTTGTACAGCAAAACGCAATAATACAAGCTCTAATTGGTGGTCTGTTTACATGGACGCTAACTGCAATTGGAGCTAGCCTTGTTTTCTTCTTTAAATCAAGTAATAGAAAAGTATTAGATATGTGTCTTGGATTTACTGGTGGAGTAATGATTGCCGCAAGCTTTTGGTCACTTCTATCTCCTGCTATTGCAACAGTGGAAAAACAACAAGAATTAGAGATTACAAATCTTCCAATATGGTTTGCTCCTGCTGTTGGTTTTTTACTCGGAGCGTTATTTTTATACTATTTAGATAAAAAAATACCACATCTTCATTTATTTGAAAAAAAAGAAAATGCAGAAGGACCTAAAACTGATTTAAAAAAAACAGAATTACTAGTTTTAGCTATTGCTTTACATAATATACCTGAAGGGCTTGCTGTAGGAGTTGCTTTTGGTGCTTTAGCCTCAGGAATGGATATAGGAATGGAGCTAGGAGGAGCAATTGCTCTAGCTATAGGAATGGGAATACAAAATGCTCCTGAAGGATTTGCTGTATCAATGCCACTAAGAAGACAGGGCTTTTCAAAAATAAAATCCTGGAAATGGGGTCAGCTTTCTGCAATTGTAGAACCAATATTTGCTGTTATTGGAGCAGCAATAGTTATGATGGTATACCCTATTCTTCCATATGCACTTGCATTTTCAGCTGGAGCTATGATTTTTATTGTTGTAGAAGAAGTAATACCTGAAAGTCAAAGAGGTGGAAATACAGATTTAGCTAGCATAGGCTTGATTGCAGGTTTTATAGTTATGATGATTTTAGATGTCTCTCTTGGATAAAAATGTTTTTTAAATTTGCATATGACAATAAATATTAAAAATAGAAAAGCAGGTTTTGAATATGAGCTTATTAATAAGTTTATTGCGGGTATTTCATTAAAAGGAACTGAAATTAAATCTATACGTAATAATAAAGCAAATATATCTGATGCATACTGTATATTTATAGATAATATTTTAATTGTTAAAAACCTTCATATTTCGGAATATACAAATGGAGGATATCTTAATCATGAACCAAAAAGAGACAGAACCTTATTACTAAATAAGCAAGAAATACATAAAATATTAGGAAAAGTTAAAGAAAAAGGAAACTCAATAATTCCTATTAGATTATTTATTAATGAAAAAGGTAAAGCTAAATTAGAAATTGCCTTAGCAAAAGGAAAAAAAATATATGACAAGAGAGAAAGTATAAAGAAGAAAGATCAACAAAGAGAGATAGACAGAAACAGTAAGATATTATGATACGTTTAATTTTTAATCTTTTAATATTTTCTATGATTATTTTTTCCTGTAAAAAAGAAAACTTAGAGACTAATCAAAATATTAAACTCCATTTTTCAGATGACACCATAACATTTGACACTATATTTGCGTCAATTGGCTCAATTACAAAAACCTTAACTGTTTACAATCATAATGACTTTGATATCACTACCAACGTAAATCTAAAGGGTGTTTCAGCCGCAAATTTTCGCATAAATATTGATGGAGTTCCTGGTAATAATCAACGAGATATTTTAATCCCTGCCAACGATAGTATTTTTGTTTTTTTAGAAGTAACAATAGACCCTTCAAATAACAATACCCCATATATACTTTCAGACTCACTAGTTTTTACAACAGGTAATTCAATTCAAGACGTTAATTTAGTCGCATGGGGTCAAGACGCGTACTTTCATACTGCAAATACTTTCGGTAATATTATTAATGGAACAGATACAACAAGATTTTATTACCACTTATTAGATTGTTCTGTCCCTTGGGAGAATGACAAGCCCCATGTAATATATGGCTATGCTGTTATAGACCCTCAAAATACACTTATAATAAATGAAGGGTGTCAAATATATATGCATAAAAATTCCGGTATATTAGTTGGGAATCCATTCAAAGAAGAAACAGGAGGTACTTTAAAAGTTAATGGGGTATTAGGAAACGAAGTGGTTTTTCAAGGTGACAGACTAGACAATTGGTATAAAGATATTCCTGGTCAATGGGACAGAATTTGGTTTACACCAGGAAGTATAGACAATGAAATTAATTATGCAGTAATTAAAAACGGTAATATTGGACTTCACGCAGACACAGTATACAACAATAACCCAACATTAAAAGTAAATAATACGATTATTAAAAACATGTCTGGAATTGGCATTTTAGGACAAGGAGCAGATATTGAAGTCACTAATTCTATTATAAGTGAATGTGGTCAATTTATGGTTGCATGTAACATTGGTGGAAACTATAATTTTACCCATTGTACTTTTGCTAATTACTGGAACTATAACAGGAGGAACACTCCTTCTATCCTACTAAACAACTATTATGAAGGAGCAGACGGCAATATATATATAAGAAATCTTGAATCAGCAAATTTTGTTAACTGTATAATTGACGGGGCTCTTTCAAGTGAAATAAGCTATCAAAATAATGAATCAGGAGTTTTTAATTATTCATTTGATCACTGTCTCTTAAAAATAGATCCAACAATTGACACGGAGAATAATAATTATATAAATATTTTAAAAAATATATCACCAGAATTTTCTAATGAAAATGATTTTAATTTGTCAGAAACATCTCCAGCAATTGACTTTGGAAGAGAAACATCAATTACTTTAGATATTTTAGGTAATATTAGAAGTGAACCTGATTTAGGAGGTTTTGAGCTTGTAGAATAATTTTAGCTTTTAACATAACTAAATAATAAGATTTAATTTATTTCTACAAGGATTTTAAAAAACTAACCGTATCAACTCCATCAGCATAATCCCAAAGATTTGGGTTTTGTGTAGCCCCAAAAGCAATTTTACTTGAAGAAACTACACATTGTATATCTTTATTGTTTTGTTCTATAAAAGAGTTTACCTTTTCAATATCAGAGTAATATTCAAAATACAACATAGCTACAGGAGAAAACAATGACTCTTCCTGTTTTAATAAAATAAAACCATTTTCAACTATTTTATTACCTCCCATTAAAAAAATAGCCTTATTATATTCATAATTGTTTGCATACTTTCTGTGATTAATTATATCTGAAAAATTAAAAAATACATTAAATAATTTATCTAAATCATATTCATTCGGTAAAAATAATTTAGATACATTTCTACAACCAAGACCAAAATACGAAAAGATATCTTCTGAAAGCCCTTTCAAATCAGCTTGAGACTCGTTTCCATCCAATATAGCTACAGACCTCCTATTCCTTCTAATAACTCTCTTTGATTTTTTAAAATAATAGTCAAAGTATTTAGCAGAATTATTACTTCCAGTAGCAATCACAGCATCAAAAGACCTCTCCTTCACATTGTCAACAAACTCAACATATTTTTTAAATCTTGTATCAATTTCAAATAGTTTATTTATAATTTTATCAATAAGTATATAATCACTTGACGATTTTTTAATCACCGCTTTATGACCACATATTATTACAGAAATAAAATCATGAAAACCTACTAAAGGAATGTTTCCAGCCATAATTATCAACACTTCTTTAGCTGTCAAATTATTTGGTAAATTATATGGCAGTATCCATGATTGAATCATATCTAAAGTTAATTGACTGCTCCAATTTTCTAAAGATTTTGTCACATTTTGAGGTGTAAACCAAGAATTAGAGTATTCAACTTTTCTCAAAAGATTAGGATTGTCAATGAGCAATGATTTCCCCATGTAAAAACCAAGCTTTACAATAGCATCAACTCTTTCTTTTAAAAGCATATAGAAATTATTGATTAAACACTTTTATTAATACTTATCATATACAAACCAAAAAACGTAATAACACCATTAAATATTAATAACTCAAATCCAAAAGAAATATATAAATTTAAAAAATAGCATATTACAGGAGAAGCCAGACAAATAAAAGGAACATACTTATCCTTTACTTGAAATTTAGTAAATAAACCAAAGGAAAATAAGCCAAGTAAAGGGCCGTATGTATATCCTGCTACTGTAAATAAAGACTTTACGACACTTTGGTCATTAATAGCATGAAATATCATTATAACAGAAAAAAGAACTAATGACATAATCAAATGAGTATATTTTCTTGTTTTAATTTGTTTTTCAGCGTCTTGTTTTTCAAACTCAATAATATCAACACAAAAAGATGTAGTCAATGATGTAAGTGCAGAATCAGCACTAGAGTAGGCAGCAGCTATAATACCTATAATAAATAAAATACCTACATAAGCTGGAAGACCAGAACTAATTGCAATATGAGGAAATAGCATATCAGCTTGCTCAGGTAAGTTAAGAACCTGATTAACTTCAAGCATAGAATAATAGTTTATATACAATAACGCACCTAAGCAAAGAAAAAGCAAATCAACAAAAATTAAAATCACACTAAAAACTGTCATGTTCTTTTGTGCATCTTTCAAGTTTCTACAACTTAAATTTTTTTGCATTTGATCTTGATCAAGACCAGTCATTACAATTGCCATAAAAACACCAGAAAAAAACTGTTTGAAAAAATATTTTTTATCTGCCATATCATCAAAAAAGAAGACTTTAGAATATGTGGAATCATTTATTGTAGAAAACAATGCAGAAATATCTAAATTCATTTTATCCATCAAAGTATAACCAATTATAAATACTGTAGACAGCATAAAAGTTGTTTGTAGTGTGTCAGTCCATATAATCGTTTTCATTCCACTTCTATAAGTGTATAGCCATATCAAAGATATTGTAATAAGTACAGTAAGAAAAAAAGGGATACCCATAGAATCAAAAACTGCATACTGAAGAACTGTTGCAATTAAGAATAACCTGAAAGATGCGCCTATTGTTCTAGATAAAAGAAAAAAAGAAGAACCTGTTTTATAACTATTATTCCCAAAACGATCTTTAAGGTATGTATAAATGGAGGTTAGCCCTAAACTATAGTAAAGAGGTAGTAATATCCTTGAAATGATAAAATATCCTACAAAAAAACCAAAAACCATTTGCATATAAGAAAATTGATTAGACTCAACCCATCCAGGAACAGATATAAATGTAATACCTGAAAGTGTTGTTCCTATCATTCCATAAGCAATTATATACCAAGGAGATTTTCTATTCCCTAAGAAAAAAGTATCATTACTATCATTCTTTCCAGTAAAATAAGAAATAACATATAATATCAAAAAGTATGAAATTATTACTGAAATAATTAGGGTAGATGACATTAGATATATTTTAACACAAAACTAAAATTTTTAAGCATTAATAGTAAATTTGCACATATGAATTTTCCATCTAAAATTGTTGAAAATGCTGTAAACCATTTGTCTAGTCTTCCAGGAATTGGAAAAAAAACTGCATTAAGACTTGTTTTACACCTATTAAAAAGAAATAAACAACAGGTTGTAAAGTTTGGAGAAGCATTTATAGAGCTAATTGAAAAAATCAATTACTGTGAAAAGTGTTATACAATTTCAGACACTAACACATGTGAAGTATGTAATGACTCTAAAAGAGATCACCTCACAATATGTGTTGTTGAAGATATAAGAGTTATGATGGCAATAGAAAATACTTCACAATATAAAGGTTTATATCATGTTCTTGGAGGTTTAATATCACCATTAGATGGTATTGGTCCCAACGATCTTAAAATAAGTGAATTAACACAAAGAATTGAAACTGAAAATATTCAAGAAGTCATATTTGCTTTAAGCACTACAATGGAGGGAGACACAACAAATTATTACTTATTTAAAGTTTTAGAAAAACTTAATGTAAAGATTTCATCAATTGCAAGAGGTATTGCAATTGGAGATGAAATAGAATATGCAGATGAAATAACACTTGGAGCAGCGATTTCAAGTAGAACACCCTACTCTGAATAATTTCTAACAATTTACTAAGGAAAACTCAATTTAAAAAAGAATATATTTTTACATTCTTTTTTTAATTTTGCAGAAAAAATTATATATATGGCAAAGGTTAAACTTATTATGCCCAAAATGGGAGAAAGTGTTTCTGAAGCAACTATTATTACATGGAATAAGAATATTGGAGATAAAGTTGATTTAGATGAAACAATTATTGAAATAGCTACTGACAAAGTTGACTCTGAAGTACCATCAACTCATGAGGGAATATTAATTGAGATGTTATTTAAAGTAGATGATGTAGTTAATGTTGGAGAACCTTTTGCTATAATAGAAACAGAATCTGATTCTGATAACTCTGAAGAACAAACAGAAACAACTAAAGAAACATCAAATAACAATGAGCCCAAAGAAGCTATTAAAATTGAAAATGAAATCTCAACTAAAATAGAAGAGAATAAAACTATTATTAAAAGTTCTGGTAGTCGCTTCTACTCTCCTCTTGTAAGAAGTATGGCTTCAAAAGAAGGAATAAGTGCAGATGAATTAGAAAATATCCCTGGCTCAGGAAAAGATGGAAGAGTTACAAAATCAGATATGATAAATTATCTTAGTAATAGAGAAAATACTACAGAAAAAGAAAAAAATGTAAGTGAAAGTGTTGAAAAAGAAACACAAACTAAAAACATACATAAACAACCAACCAAAGTTAACATACCAAATACTGGAGAGATAGAAATTGTTGAAATGGATAGAATGAGAAAATTAATTTCTGAACATATGATAATGTCTAAAGCAACATCTGCACACATAACATCTATGGTAGAAGTTGATATGACCAATATTGTAAATTGGAGGAATGCTATAAAGGAAGAATTTAAAGCAAGAGAAGGGCAAAACATAACATTCACTCCAATTATTATTGAAGCAATGTCAAAGGCAGTAAAGGACTTTCCTATGATTAATGTATCTGTAGATGGGACAAACATTCACATACATAAAAATGTAAACATAGGAATGGCTGCAGCTTTACCAAATGGAAATCTCATTGTTCCTGTTATCAAGGAGTGTCAAAACAAAAATTTAATTGGAATTACAAAATCAGTAAATGACCTAGCTCAAAGAGCAAGAGCTTCAAAATTAGACCCAGATGACATTCAAGGAGGAACAATTACTATGACTAACGTAGGGACATTTGGAAATGTAATGGGTACACCTATTATCAATCAGCCTCAAGTTGCTATCATGGCTGCAGGAGCTATAAGAAAGAAACCAGCAGTTTTAGAAACTGAGCATGGAGACGTTATTGCAGTTAGACATATGATGTTTTTATCTCTATCGTACGACCATAGAGTTGTTGATGGTGCATTAGGTGGACAATTTGTAAGAAAAGTTGGTGATTACTTAGAACAATTTGATGTAAATCAAAATGTTTAAATAATCAGCTATAAAATGAAATTAAACCTTACAAAACCTATTGTATTTTTTGATTTAGAAACAACTGGTTTAAAAATCACAACAGACCGAATAGTTGAAATAGCTTTTTTAAAAATATTTCCAAATGGAGATAAAGAAAAAAAAAATTGGCTGGTAAACCCCACAATTCCAATTCCAGAAGAGGTGTCCAATATACATGGAATTACAGATGAAAAAGTGAAAAATGAACCTACTTTCAAAGAGTTAGTAAATGATATTTTTAACTTTATTAAAGGTTGTGATCTAGGGGGGTATAATTCTAATAAGTTTGATATACCTCTTCTTGCAGAAGAATTTATACGAGCAGATTTTGATTTTAATATAAATAATATAAAAACTATAGATATTCAAAATATTTTTCACAAACTTGAGAAAAGAACTCTGTCTGCAGCATACAAATTCTACTGTAATAAAAATTTAGAAAATGCTCATTCAGCAATGGCTGATACAAATGCCACATATGAAATATTATTAGCACAAATTGATAAATACGATGAAATTGAAAATAATATTGAATTTCTATCTAAATTCTCCAATATTAGAGGTAATTGTGCTGATTTAGCAGGCTTTATTAAATTCAACGATAAAGGAGAAGAAGTTTTCTCATTTGGTAAATATCGTAACACAACATTAAAAGAGATATGGGAAAAAAACCCAGGTTACTTTTCATGGATAAGCAACGCAGATTTTCCTAAATTCACAAAAAAAATTATAGACAATTTCGTGTTAAAAATTAAATTAGAAAATAAGTTAACATCTTAAAATGAAAATCATTTGTATAGGTAGAAATTATGAAGATCATATTGAAGAATTAAACAATAAAGTTCCTGAGGACCCTATTTTTTTCTTAAAACCAGACACAGCCATACAGCCACAAGGGCACCCATTTTTCATACCTCATCATTCAAATGACATTCATTATGAAGTAGAATTAGTTGTTAAGATTAATAAAACTGGAAAACATATCGAGAAGCAATTTGCACATAAATATTACTCTGAAATTGGACTTGGTATTGACTTTACAGCAAGAGATATACAAAGTATTTGTAAAAAGAAAGGATTACCATGGGAAATTGCAAAAGGCTTTGATGGTTCTGCCCAAATAAGCAGACAATTTTTTAATAAACATAGTCTAGACTTAAGTAATATTTCTTTTCATCTAACAAAAAATGGTAAAATTATGCAATCTGGAAATAGTAAAAAAATGATATTTTCATTTGATAATATAATATCATATATATCAAAATTTTATACACTAAAGATAGGTGATTTAATTTATACCGGAACCCCATCAGGTGTTGGAAATGTAGAAAAGAATGATACTCTTGAGGGGTTTATAGGCTCACAAAAAATGTTAGAAGTTACAGTTAAATAAACTAATTTGGAAATCTCATTAAATAATTCACTCTAACTTTTCCTTTACTAATATCATTAAGCCTCCCTTTAATCATCCTCTTTCTTAAAGTTGAAATTTTATCAATAAATAAAACTCCCTCAATGTGATCATATTCATGTTGAATAACTCTTGCTGTCAAACCATCATAGGTATCGATATGTTTATTAAAATTTTCATCAAAATACTCTATCTTTATTGTTGATTTTCTACTTATATCTTCCCTTATGTCAGGAATTGATAAACATCCTTCATTAAAAAGCCATGAATCTCCTTCTTCATTAATAATTTTAGCATTAATAAAAACCTTTTTAAGAGGATTTCCTTCAATTTTTTCTTCCTCATCATCATAAAAAGGCTGAGTATCAATTATAAACACCCTTATTGGATTGTTAATTTGAGGTGCTGCTAACCCAACTCCTCTAGATGCATACATTGTTTCCCACATATTACTCAACAAATTATCTAAATCTTTGTAATCCTTAGAGATATTCTTACACTTAGTTCTTAAAATTGAATTACCAAAAGAAATGATTGGTAAAATCATTATAAAATAGATTTAATAATACTATTAACACTAATCTCTTCGGCCTCCGCCTTGTAATTCTTTACAATTCTATGCATTAAAACAGGCTCAGCTACTGCTTGTATATCCTCAATATCAGGAGAAAACTTACCATTAATTGCAGCATGACATTTAGCTGCTTTAATAATATATTGAGATGCTCTAGGGCCAGCACCCCACTCTATATATTCTTTAATCATACTAGGTGATTCTTTCTGATTTGGCCTAGTACTAGTCACAAGCTTTACAGCATAATTTAGTACATTTTCTGTAACTGGTAATTTTGTAATTAAATTTTGATAAAATATAATTTCTTCGGCAGAAATAACTTTATCTAATTTTATTTCTTGATTATTAGTTGTTTGTTTAACAATTTGTAACTCCTCATCATAATTAGGGTAAGACAACTCGACATTAAACATAAATCTATCTAACTGAGCTTCAGGTAAAGGATAAGTTCCTTCTTGTTCAATTGGATTCTGTGTTGCAAGAACAAAAAAAGGATTTGACAATTTATATCGAATTCCTGAGTTAGTTACTGATTTTTCCTGCATTGCTTCTAGTAAAGCAGATTGAGTTTTTGGAGGAGTTCTATTAATTTCATCAGCTAAAATAATGTTTCCAAATAATGGACCTTTTACAAATTTAAACTCTCTATTTTCATCCAATATTTCAGAACCTACTATATCTGAAGGCATTAAATCTGGTGTAAACTGAATACGTTTAAATTCTAAGCCTAAAACATCTGATATAGTTTTTACAAGTAATGTTTTAGCTAAACCGGGAACTCCTACTAGAAGACAATGTCCTTCACAAAAAATAGAAATTAAAACCTTATCAATGACATTATTTTGTCCAACGATTACCTTACTAATCTCGGACTTTAAATCATTATATTTTTTTACAAAATTTTTTAAATCATTAACAGAATCACTCATATCACTTTACCCATTTATTTTTAAAATCACAACTTACTATTCCTGAATTAATTTTAATATATGTTGTACCCACTTTTCTTTTTATCCATTCAAATAATTCATCTTGCTTTTTCATATTTAATGCAAACTCCTTTATCATAGAAAAATCATCAGTCAAGTTTGCTATGTGTTCATCTACTTTAGTTTTTACTTTTAGTAATCTATAAGCATTTGTTCCGTCAGTTTTGGTAAACATATTAGGTGAAGAAAATTCTAAAGCATCTAAATCTTCAATAACATATTTTAAGGATGGGTCCATTTCATCAATAATATGATAATTCGACATAGTATTTGGCTCCAGTAAAAGACCATCACTATTTTTACTATCATCATCACTATATTTTAATATTGCTTCTTCAAAAGTTATAGTTCCATTATTTATTTCATTTACAATTTGATCCAACTTAATTTTCGCAGCATTTAAAGCAGAAGTTGAAACTTTAGGACGTAATAATATGTGTCTTACATTAATTTGCTCACCTCTTCGTTCGATTAACTGAATGATATGAAAACCAAATTGAGACTCAATAACTTCTGAGACCTCGCCTTGACGTAGTCTAAATGCAGCTCTTTCAAACTCAGGAACAAGATCACCTCTATTAACAAAACCTAACTCACCTCCTTTAGATGCAGAAACAGGATCATCAGAATATAAAGTTGCAAGCATTTGAAAATCTTCACCATCATTAACACGATTTCTAAAAACATTTAATTTTTCTCGCAGTTTATCCTTTTGAATTTGAGTGATTTCTGGGCTAATAACAATTTGAATTAACTCAACCTTTGATGGTATTAGAGGAATATCATCAATATTTAATTTGTTAAAAAAGTCTTTTACTTCAGAAGGTGTAATACTAAGATCACTAGCAATAGTACTTTGTGCTCTTTGTGCTAAAAATTGATCCTTTATAATCTTTTTTAGTTCATTTTTAATATCTACAATGTTTTTACCAAAATAATTTTCAACATTAGAAATAGAACCCAATTGATTTTCAAAATAATTGATTCTATTATTAATTTCTAAATCTACCTCTTGATCAGATATTTCAATACTATCTAGTTTAGCTTGATTAATTAATAGTTTTTGAAAAAGTAAATCCTCAATAATTTCACATTTAATTAATAACGATTCATTATTTCCTTGTGATAAATATTGCAAATATTGTGTTTCAATTTCAGATGTAAGTAATATTTCATCTCCAATAACAGCTTCAATTCTATCAACTGACTGACTAAAGGTTATAAAAAATGATGATAAAAAAATAAGTATTAGATAGTGTTTTTTCATTAATATATCTTTATTTTATTTTTAGATAAGGCCTTTTGATAGAGCTCATCCTCTATACTCTTTAAATAGTTAACTTTTTTAGTATTTAGAATAGTATTTCTTATTTGATTGCTTACAATACTTAACGGACTAACGGACCCTTTTATTTGGTAATCTTTTATTAACAAATAGTACAAGTACTTTTCATCTTCTGTTTTGTATGAAGTATTATACTTTAAAAAATTTACTTCATCAGAAATAAAATCTGGAAACTTCTGATTAAATAAATTAAAATATATCCATTTATCATCATTTAGATGAAATTCAGCAGCAAACTGAATACA
This sequence comes from Flavobacteriales bacterium, assembly GCA_002711125.1. Lineage (GTDB taxonomy): Bacteria > Bacteroidota > Bacteroidia > Flavobacteriales > BACL11. Next base: position 235,926 of record PAHN01000004.1, on the reverse strand, counting down.
GTATTCTTTTAAATTTTCAATATTTTGTAAATCTTCTGCATGAAATAAATCCTTTAAATTTTCAATTTCTGGTACAGATTTATCAATTTTAATATAACGTCCTTTAAAAATATTGTTTGATAAAATCAAGTCATCTTTATATAGATTAAAATATTCTTCCACTTCAAGATTTGATATTGAGGTATCAAAATTTTGATTTAATAATTCCTGTTGATAAGCATGAATTAATAATGAAGCTCTATAATCTTCTATTTGCTTTTCAAATTTATCTAAATTAGAATTTAAGTTCATTTCAGCTTCTGCTAGCATCACTTCTTTTCTAATCCAATCATTTATAAATTTCTCAACAAAATAAGATGAATCCTCTAAATTACTAGGCATATTTAATTTAATGTCAGATAAATATAGTTTTTTTTCCTCAACACTAGCAATAACTTCTTCATCATTGTTTGAAAAACAAGAAGAAAAAAAAAATAAAACAAGTAATAATTAAAAGCTTATTATTCATTATCTTTCTTTGATAATCTCTTCAAATATTTCCCAAATTTTATCTTCTATACTCCCCATTTCATCTATTTTACCATCTTTATCCCACTCCATTTTAATAAAGTTTTCAAAAGTTTCACTAAAAGCGATGCCTAAATCAATACCTAATTTTTCCTCCAATATATCTAGTGGTGGCTCTCCTGTGCCTGGAATAGAGGAAAAATTAGAATAATACCATGTACACCAATTCATGAAATCTTCATGAGTTAGAAGTCCTTTTCTACTATGATTAATGATATCTTGTTCATCAACATCAGCAAGACTATAAAGAGTTTTAAAATTTATGTCAACTAAATATTTTTTTCTTAATTGGAAAATCCAAATCTTTTCTAAAAAACCTTGATAATCAGAAATTACTTTCCCCCTTGTTTCATCAAGAGTCTTTTCAGATGAAGATAAAATATCATGTACTTCAATTATCACATAACTATCATTATCAAGTTTTATTTGCTTAACATTACCTTTTTTCCAAATAACTTCATCAATAAATTTATTTTCACCCTTTATAAAGTTATTATTTTCAACTTGCAAACTTAGTGGTGATTCTGTATTACATAATATTAATAATTCATCAACACTATAATTAGTAGCTGTATTACTCATCTTCCATCCTAATTTTTTATTTTGATTATTAATATTTTTCATCACAGTATTTGCTGTTTTTTGATCAATACAGTTGTAAATTGTAGCATTTAATCTTTCAGGCCAAGTATATCTGTAAGAAAGCAAATTAAAATAAATATTTAAACCTAAAGTATCCTCTATTGCTTTATTCCACACATTATCACTAGTAATATCAAATAACAATATACCTTCTTTATATTCATTAAGAATTGCTTTATATTCAGGGTATTTTTCTTCTAATTTACTTTCTTCATAAGAAACCAGTTTAGTATTTACAAAATCAATATACATTTGATCTATATCTTTATTTTTAGCTTGATTTTTAACAATATATTCTGCAAATTCATTTACTGAAATTGAAATCCCATCAATTGTTAAAAGTTCAGATTTATCTAAGGATTCTATTTTAAAAACACCATTTTTAATTGAAGAGTTTGATATTTTTCTAAACTTAGCATAAGCAGAAGGTTTATTTACAACCTTATATTCATTTCTTAATTTTTCATACAAAGCTTGTGTACTTAATTGCGATCTACTGTCTCTATCAATTTTTGATCTTAATTCAGATTCAATATCTGCAAAGGCAGGTATAGTTTTTTTATCAACAAGTTTTATTATATGCCATCCGAAATCAGTTTTAAAAGGCTGTGAAATATCTCCAATATTTTGAAGCTTAAAAGCTTCATTCTCAAATTCGGACACCATTTTACCAACTCCAAACTCAGGAAGCATCCCACCATTTACTGCTGTTTTTCTGTCTTCAGAAAATCTTTCTGCTACATCAGCAAATTCATCACCGCTCTGTAATAAATCCATCGCATTAACTGCCTTTTGATATGCTTCATTAATTTGATTTTCATTTGCATCTTTTGCTGTTTTAAACATAATGTGAGCTACCTTAACATTTCCAACAGCCTTTCTTTTATCATTAACCTGTATTAAATGATAACCAAACTTTGTTCTAATAGGCATAGAAATTTCATCTACAGCAGTATTATAAGCTGCTGTTTCAAAATCATAGACCATCATAAAAGCTGTAAAATAACCTAAGTTCCCACCATTAAATTTAGCAGATTGATCATCTGAAAATTGTTTAGCAGCCTCTATAAAATTTAAATCTTTATTTATAATTTTTTCTCTTATGCTTAATGCTTTGTCATAAGCTTTTTTTTCTTCATCTTTTGAAGACTCTTGATTTATAGTAATAAGGATATGACTAGCATTAATATCAAATTGCATCCTTTGATAAGCTTCAGCAAGCATTTGCTCATCAAAATCTTTATTTCTTAAATAAGGCTTTGCTAATTGTTGTCTATATCCCTCAAGTTCATTTATAAATTTACTACTAGTATCATAACCTAAGTCTTGAGCTTCGATGACTTTTAATTTAAATTTTAAATAAAGTTCTATATATTCATCAAGATAATCTAGAGTTATTTCAGAATTGTTATTATTTTTATAAAAAATATTTTCAAACTCATCTAGATTAACAACAATTGTGTCGTATGATGTAATTTTAATAAGTTCCTGTGAAAAAGAAAAACAAACACAGAACTGTAATACAAAGAATATATATTTTTTTTTCATTTTTTATTAATTTATTTTCTACTATAATTCGGAGCCTCTCTAGTGATAGTCACATCATGAGGATGATTTTCAATAACACCAGCTGTAGTAATTTTTAAAAACTTAGCTTTACATAAATCTAAAATAGAATGAGAACCCGTATAACCCATTCCAGCTCTCAACCCACCAATCATTTGATGAATAACTTCACTTAATTTTCCTTTATATGCAACTCTACCTACTATTCCTTCAGGAACGAGTTTTTTTGAATCATCTTCATCACTTTGAAAATATCTATCTTTTGAACCCTTTTCCATAGCTTCAATAGACCCCATACCTCTATAAGATTTAAATTTTCTACCTTGAAATATAATGGTTTCACCTGGAGCCTCTTCTACTCCTGCAATAGTTGACCCTAACATAACAGTGCTAGCTCCAGCTACTAATGCTTTAACAATATCACCAGAATATCTAATACCACCATCAGCAATTATAGGAATATTTGATTTTTTTGCAATATTTGCAACATCCATAATTGCTGTCAACTGAGGCACTCCAATACCTGAAATGATTCTTGTAGTACAAATAGATCCAGGCCCTATACCTATTTTTAATGCATCAGCACCAGCTTTTATTAAAGCTTCAGCTGCTTCACTAGTAGCAATATTACCAACAACTACATCTAATGAAGGGTACGATAACTTAACTTTTTTCAAAGTATCTATAACTCTTTTGCTATGCCCATGAGCAGTATCTATAATAACTGCATCTACTGAAGCTTGGACTAATACATTAACTCTTTCTAATGTATCAGAAGTTACCCCTATTGCAGCCGCAACTCTAAGTCGTCCATATTTATCTTTGCAGGCATTAGGACGTAATCTATTCTTAATGATATCCTTAAATGTAATTAAACCAAGTAATTTATTATTTGAATCTACTACGGGTAACTTTTCAATCTTATTAGATTTTAAAATCTTTTCGGCATTATCTAAATCATTTAACTCAGTAGTAACAAGATTTTTAGATGTCATTAAATTTGATATAGGTAAAGACATATCTTTTTCAAATCTTAAGTCTCGATTTGTTACTATCCCCAAAAGATTAGAACTTTTGTCAATAATTGGTATTCCTCCAATACTATTTTCTCGCATAACTTTAAAAGCATCTCCAACAGTAGCAGAAGTAGTTAATGTTATTGGGTCTAAAATCATTCCGCTTTCGGATCTTTTTACTTTTCTAACTTCTATTGCTTGGCTATTTATATCCATATTTTTATGCAGAACTCCTATACCTCCTTCCTGCGCAATAGCAATAGCCATATTAGATTCTGTTACTGTATCCATAGCAGCAGAAACGATTGGGATATTTAAATTAATATTATTAGTAAATTTAGTTGAAGTACTTACAGAATTTGGTAAAACATCTGAATATGATGGAACGACTAAAACATCATCATAAGTTAAACCCTCTTTTAAAATATTATTACTCATTTAGTATGATTAAAATTATGCAAAATTAACATTTTATAAAAAATACTCCCTAAAAAAAAGACTATTTAAATAATGTTTGTTAAATCCTTATCTAATCAAGGAAATAACTCCAGATTTCTCAACTAAACTACCAACACCATTGAGATACTTAATCAGATATACATAATTTCCATTTTGGACAGGCTTTTGATTATAACTTCCATCCCAACCTTTCTCAGGGTCACTTGTGAAAAATATTTCCTCTCCACTTCTACTATATACACTAAAGGAATATCCTACTTCAGAAACAAAATATTTAACAGGAATAAATATTTCATTATGCTCATCACCATTAGGAGTAAATACAGAAGGAACAAATAAAATTGGAGTTTGAGAAACACAAGCAATATTAGAAAAACTACCTTCATTTACTGGCCCATATGGTGTATTATTACCTTCAATAGCATGAATATAATAACAAAATCTACCATTTCCATCTCCAAAATTTGTTACAACATCAATATATTTAAGTTCTTTATTAGGATTATTTTCTATATCCCAAGTATGAATAGGTATAAGATTGAAAGGCTCTCTATTTACTGATCTATAAAGATAGTACTTTGATACATTTCCAATCCATTCAGCATAATTATTAAATGTTATTGTATTAGTATATTCACCCTCCAATGATGAAACACTTGAATAATCAAGATTAGTTTCTACCTCCAAAAATATAGTTTGAGCTATAGAGGTATCATTTGAGTATAAGGGTAAATTATATACAGGAGGTGTTAACAGTTGACCACATGTATCTACTGGAAATACTTTATACTTATAAAAATAATCATCAGTTAAAGCATTATAATCACTATACTGAATAGGACTTGAACCAGAAAATTTAACCTCTCCTATTTTTGAAAAACTATTCATTTGTTCTAGAGATCTGTAAATATCATATCGTTCAATTACCGCAGATAAATCAACTATGCAACTTAAATCAACAGAACCATCAATATGATTGACAGATACATATTCAATGTAATTAAATAATGGTTTATTTGCTACATCTAAATTAATATTCAAAATATTTGAAACAGCTTTATAAGATGAATCAATATTATAAGCTTCAATAAAACAACTATAATCATAGGACGAAGAAACATTATCAAATAAAAATTCAGTTGATCCAGCAACCAAAAATGACATATTATTAGTATTCCCAATACTATCGGTTTCAGCAATATTCACATTATAGTAACTTACACCTCCTTCCCAATTAATATAATCATTCCAATTTAATAAAATTGAATAATCACAAGCATCAGAGGTATTTTGTAATAATATAGAATTATGTGTAGAAGTTCTACTTTTAGAATTACCACAACTATCTATTGCAAGTACACTAAAAGATTCTATATTATTATTTGCCAATGAACCTGGATAAACATATGAGTTTAATGGATCCGCTACACTATCTAACGTAATCCATGCTCCATCAGAATCTAAAAAATAAATTATATAAAAATCTGAACCTAAAGATAACTCCCAACTTATTGTAGATTTTCCTGTTACATCAACTGAAACATCAGTTATAGTTGGCTTATTTGGAGATATCGTATCAAGTAATGTAACCGAAGCAATGGATGATTTTGAAACACATCCACTTACATCAGGAATTTCGACATAAAACTCAGGGTTATAACTACAATACTCTGTATTAAATTGATAAAACAAGTCTGGTAATGTAGCAATAATATTATCCGTATTATTGATGTCAATATAGTGTAAATCATAGTCTAATGCAGATGATGTAAGTAGCGGATCATGTATTGGATTCCATGACAAATCTACTGTAACACCAGAGTTAATGACATTGGAGCTCAAATAAATAGTAGATAAAGTGTCAGAATATAAAAGTGAATCAGATCCTGTACCAATAGTACCACATGTAACAGTTCCTAACAGAAAATAATAACTATTTGAATTTTGAGCATTAGAGGAAGCATGAAAATATTGTGTTGATGGATAAAAAATACTATCAATTAATTGATAAGGACCTCCATATTGCTTAGAAAAATAAATATCATACTTTATATTTGTATCTACTACTCCTGCAGGAAAAGAATAAAATAAGTCAACTCCACCACTTTCATCTACAGCTAAACACCTTAAATCAGGCTGAGGGGGTATAACATTTATTGTAATGGTTGCAATTACTATTCCATTAGCAGGACAAAAATCATCGTATGCTTTTAAATTAAATGTGTAAGCTCCACCCTGTCTACCACAACCAAAATCTTTCATATGCTCACAATTTGATTGCCATAAAAAATCACCAGAGACATTTCCAGGTGATGAAGATGTAACATTAAATGTAGCAATATTACTTAACGCTAAAAGAGGATCAAGCTGCCCTCCCTCTACTTCCAAAAAAACATCTTGCATATTACCAGTTGAATTTATATCATTATCTGTAGCTACAACTGAAAAACTAACTAACTCACCTGCCATTACAGTTGTCTCATATGATGGAAGACCAGTAGATGGATTAAATGTAGTTATCCAATTTTGCGGACCTACAGGAGAGGAAATGACAGGAGGGGAATTTTGAGAGCCATTTGGAAGAGTTCCGCAAGCCAAAAGACCAACATTTACATCTCTAAAAACTTCGGCGACTAGCTGACCGCATTTGAAAGCCTCTACTTTAACAACAGTAACAAATACACCTGCAATATTAGAAAGAAAAGATATTTCTCCATTTTCATTATTTAATGTAGGATTTCCAGGTATTGGAGAGTTTACATTATATGGAGGACTATACGCTAGCGCTGTAGCACTTGGATTAGCAGCATTATAAAATGCCGCAGCATCTAACGGTTCTGCCCAACTATAACTTAATGAATCAAGTTCTACATCAAATGCAAGATGACTGTATGAAAAAGGGTATCCAGTACATAAAATAGTTTTGGGTTCCTCTTTGAAAATAGGTGAATTCTCGTAACAGGTATTAGCATTTGGAAAAACAACACCGTTTGGATCAGTGTATGGATACATTACCGATCTTACTGTCCAATCTTCACTATCTGCATTTGGTATATTAACGATTGCTTGACTTCGACAACAAGTTCCCCATGTAAAATGCCATCCACCAGCGGGAGGAGTACCAGTAATAATTATAGGTGCAGATACATAATTCCATTGCTTAACAGCCCCAAATGTATTAATTGGTTGAGTATTACAATCGTAGCATGGAACTAAACCAGCTACTCCAGTTGGAGAAATATCAACAGCAGAAGAAAAAGGTAAATTAATAGAAAATAAAGAAGGATGATTATGAACTGTAATATCATAACCTACAGTACTAAAATCAATACCATCACAATCTTGATAAATAGTTAAATAAAAAGTATACTTACCATAGTCAAAACTTAATGGGTCTTTATTGCATTCCCAAGTGATTTCACCTCCTATATAGTGTGAGGAAAAAACACTTAGATAAAAAAAGGAAAAAAAGACTAAACAAAATAGTTTTTTCATAAAATCAAGTTTTCACAAAGATATAAAAAAGTAATTTAGGATAATTTTATAATTGATAACTCTTTAAATTTGATAGTATTAATTTATATTCATCAATTATATTACTCATTATTTCTGAAACAGGTTTAATATTATTAATAATTGCTGAAATCTGCCCAATTTCTAATTCACCATTATGTAAATCTCCTTCAAACATTCCTTTTTTAGCTCTACCTCTTCCTAGTAAATTAGATAATTGTTCTTTAGAGGCATTATTGGCATAAGCCTCTTGAATTTTATTATAAAAATTGTTTTTCATCATACGAACTGGAGTTAATTCCTTTAAAGTTAATTCTGTATCTCCTTCATTTGCATTTATAATTTCTTGTTTAAATTTATCATGAGCGGATGACTCATAACTAGCTGCAAATCTACTACCAATTTGAACACCATCAGCTCCTAAAATCATAGCAGCAAGCATTGATTTCGCACAACTAATACCACCAGCAGCTATTAGAGGAATATCAATAGCATCTCTAATCATTGGAATCAGACACATTGTTGTAATCTCTTCAATCCCATTATGTCCACCTGCCTCAAAACCTTCTGCAACAATAACATCGACATTTGCTTCTAAACATTTTAATGCAAATCTTTTATTCGCCACAACATGTGCGACAGTGATACCATTATCATGTAAAAGTGAAGTATACTTTTTTGGATTTCCTGCAGATGTAAATACAATTTTAACGTTTTCTTCGATAATTATTTTAAGATGGTCTTCAACATTAGGGTATAATAAAGGAATATTAACACCAAATGGTTTATTTGTAGCTTTTTTACACTTTTGGATATGTTCCTTTAAAACTTCAGGATACATAGAACCAGAACCGATTAAACCTAATCCTCCATTATTACTAACAGAAGATGCTAAACGCCAGCCACTACACCATACCATACCACCTTGAATAATTGGATATTTAATTCCGAAAATTTTATTTATTCTATTCATAAAATTATATAAATTTGTTCCGAAGACGAAAATAAAAATTAAAACCTATTTTATAATGAAAAATGATCAATTAATTTTTGATTTAATTAAAAAAGAAAATTTAAGACAAAAAAACGGTGTTGAACTCATTGCATCTGAAAATTTTGTAAGTGAAAATGTAATGCAAGCAATGGGCTCATGTTTAACCAACAAATATGCTGAAGGATTTCCAGGTAAAAGATATTATGGTGGTTGCGAAGTTGTTGATGAAGTAGAAAATACTGCAATAGAAAGAGCAAAAAAATTATTTGGTGTAGACTATGTTAATGTTCAACCGCACTCAGGATCACAAGCAAATGCAGCAGTATTTTTAGCTTGTTTAAAACCTGGAGATAAAATCTTGGGTTTTAATTTAGCCCATGGTGGCCATTTAACACACGGTTCTCCTGTAAATTTTTCAGGAAAATTATACAATACATCATTTTATAATGTTGATGAAAAAACTGGAATAATCGACTATAACGAATTAGAAAAAGTTGCTATTAATGAAAATCCTAAAATAATTATATGTGGTGGATCAGCTTATTCTCAAGATTGGGACTATAAAAAGTTTAGAGAAATTGCTGATAAAATAGGAGCATTATTAATGGCAGATATTGCGCATCCTGCTGGATTAATAGCTACTGGATTGTTAAATAATCCAGTAGCTTTTTGTCATATATTAACCACAACAACTCATAAAACACTTAGGGGACCCAGAGGAGGTATGATTATGATGGGTAAAGATTTTCAAAATCCATTAGGAATTAAAACTCCAAAAGGAAAAACAAAAATGATGTCTACAATTTTAAATTCTGGAGTTTTTCCAGGATCTCAGGGTGGCCCATTGGAACATGTAATAGCTGCAAAAGCGGTTGCATTTAATGAAGCATTACAACCAGAATTTAAAAATTATTGTAAACAGGTTATTGCAAACTCTAAATTAATGGCAGAGGAATTTATAAAGCGTGATTATAAAATTATTTCTGGAGGCACTATAAATCATTGTATGCTCATAGACTTGAGAAATAAGAATATTAATGGAAAAGAAGCTGAGCAAGCATTAGTTAAAGCAGATATTACAGCAAATAAAAACATGGTACCTTTTGATACTCAGTCAGCATTCATCACATCAGGTATCCGATTTGGTACTCCTGCAATTACAACTAGAGGTATTAGTGAGAACGAAATACCAAAAATTGTAGATTTAATAAATAATGTTATTGAAAATCATACTAATGAAAAAATTATTAAAAACATAAAACAAGAAGTTAATAATTTAATGAGTAGCTACCCTATTTTTGCTTGATATGCAACCAATTGATTATGAAAAAGAGAAAAAAGAAATTCTTAATAGATATAGATCTTTATTAAGAGTAAATGCTGATCGTCTAAGCAAAAGCGATAAAAAAATTATAAGAAAAGCCTTTAATGTCGCTGTTGAAGCACATAAAGATATGAGAAGAAAAAGTGGTGAACCATATATCTATCACCCAATTGCTGTTGCACATATTAGTGCTAAAGAAATAGGATTAGGAACTACATCAATTATATGTTCTCTTTTACATGACGTCGTTGAAGATACGGACTATACGTTACAAGATATCAAAAAGAATTTTGGAAAAAAATATGCATTAATAATTGATGGACTTACAAAAATTCAAGATGTGTTTGATAAAAATGTATCGATGCAAGCTGAAAATTTTAGAAAAATGCTTCTTACATTATCTGATGATGTAAGAGTAATTTTAATAAAACTTGCCGATCGATTACATAATATGCGAACTCTTGAAAATATGACAAAATCTAAGCAGTTAAAAATTGCATCAGAAACTCTATATCTCTATGCACCTTTAGCACATAGATTAGGACTATATTCCATAAAAACAGAATTAGAAGATTTAGGATTAAAATTTACTAAACCTGAGGTATATAAAGCAATTGCTGAAGAATTAAAAGCTACAAAAGAAGAAAGAAAAAAATATATTTTAAAATTTTCAAAACCAATAAGAACTAAACTTAAAGAGAATAACTTAGATTTTTCTATTACCGGAAGACCAAAATCAATTTTTTCTATAAGAAATAAAATGGTTAAAAACAGCATAAATTTTGAAGATATTTTTGACAAATTTGCCATTAGAATAATAGTTGATTCTAAATTAGAACTTGAAAAATCAAATTGCTGGAAGATTTATTCAATAGTTACCGACTTTTACAAACCAAACCCTGATAGATTACGAGATTGGATTTCAACTCCCAAAGCTAACGGCTATGAGTCACTTCACACTACTGTAATGGGAGAAGATGGAAAATGGGTAGAAGTTCAAATCAGAACTAAAAGAATGGATGAAATAGCTGAAAAAGGTTATGCAGCACACTGGAAATATAAGCAACAAAATGATAAGGAAAATTCACTGGACTCATGGATTGAGAAAATAAGAGAGTTATTGAACAACCCAGAAAATAATGCGATTGATTTTATTGATGATTTTAAACTTAATTTGTACTCGGGAGAAATATACATATTTACACCTGGTGGAGATCTCAAAACCTTACCAAAAGGAAGCACTGCTCTTGATTTTGCATTCGAAATTCATACAGATATTGGGTTAAAATGTATGGGTGTTAAGGTTAATGGAAAGTTAGTTTCTTTAAGCTATAAACTTCAAAGCGGAGATCAGGTTGAAGTAATTACATCTGATAAACAAAGACCAAGAGAAGATTGGTTAAGATTTGTGGTTACATCAAGGGCAAGATCAAAAATTAAATCAGCACTCAGAGAAGATAAAAAAGTGATTGCAGTAATTGGAAAAGAAATAGCGGAAAGAAAATTAAAACATCTTAAACTCAAATTAACTAATCAAATCGAAACTGAACTGATTAAGTACTTTAACACAAGAACTTCAATAGATTTATATTTCAGATTTGGTACCAGTGCAATTTCAAATTCAGAAATTAAAGAATTTGTTCAATTTCAAAAAAGAGGATGGTATCAAACCATTAAAAATAAATTCTATAGTCAAAGTACAACTTCATCAAAAGAAAAAGATTTAAAGAAAATTATTGTTTTTGATGATAATGATGAAGTATTAGATTACAAAATGGCTGCATGTTGTAATCCAATTGCTGGAGATCAAATTTTTGGTTTTTTAACAGTAAACGATGGGATTAAAATTCATAGATCTGACTGTCCTAATGCAATTCAATTGAGATCAAATTTTGCCTATAGATTAATTGATGCTAAATGGATTTCAAAAAATGAAATTGATTTTATAGCTGCAATAAATATCAAGGGTATTGATAATGTAGGTGTTATGAACAAGGTTACTCAAATTATTTCAAATCAAATGCACGTAAATATAAAATCAATAAATATTACTAGTAATGATGGGATATTTGAGGGAGTTATAACTTTAAAAGTTCATAATGTAACTTTTTTAAAAGCACTTACAAATAAGCTCAAAAAGATTGAAGCAATAACATCAATAACAAGAACTTATAAACATCATTAAATTTAATGAAAAAAAGAAAGTAAATTTTATACTTTTGTTAAGAATAATTTATTAAAGTGGACAAAAAAGAAATACTTACAGTTGTAAAAGATATTTTTACAAAATATTTGATTGAAAAAAAACATCGAAAAACTCCTGAAAGATATGCAATTTTAAAGGAGATATATGAATATGATGGGCATTTTGACATTGAATCAATGTACATACAAATGAAAAATAAAAAATATAGAGTAAGTAGGGCAACTCTATATAATACAGTTGAAATTTTATTAGAATGCCAATTAATACGTAAGCATCAATTTGGTGGAAATCAAGCACAGTATGAAAAATCACATTCATTTGGACAACATGATCATCTAATATGTACTAAATGTGAAAAAGTAATAGAATTTTGTGACCCAAGAATTCAAAGCATTAAAAATGTTATTGAAAAAAACATGAATTTTAAAATCAATAGACATGCATTAAATTTTTATGGAGAATGTCTTGATAAAAATATGTGTCAAATCAAATAAATAAAAATATGAAAGCAGATGTACTATTAGGATTGCAATGGGGAGATGAAGGAAAAGGTAAAATTGTAGATGTTTTAACATCAAAATATGATATAATAGCAAGGTTTCAGGGAGGTCCAAATGCTGGACACACACTAGAATTTGAGGGCATCAAGCATGTGCTACATACTATTCCTTCTGGAATATTTCATAAAAATGTTACAAATCTTATAGGTAATGGAGTCGTAATAGATCCAGTAATTTTTAAAAAAGAAATTTCAGGAATTAAAAGTACAAATATTCCAACCTCGACCCTTTTAATTTCTAAAAAAGCACATCTAATATTACCAACTCATAAACTAATAGATGCAGCATCAGAAAAGGCAAAAGGTAAAGAAAAGATTGGGTCAACTTTAAAGGGTATTGGTCCAACCTATATGGATAAAACAGGAAGAAATGGATTAAGAGTAGGTGATATTTCATCTCCTGAATTTAAAGCAAAATATGAAAAACTAAAAAGTAAACATATTCAAATTTTGAATTTCTATGATTATCAATATGATTTAGAAGAAATAGAAAAAAAATGGTTTGATGCATTAGTTACTTTAAAAGAATTTAAACATATTGATAGTGAACACTACATACATAATGCAATCAAGGAAGGTAAAAAAATATTATCTGAAGGAGCGCAGGGAACATTACTTGACGTTGATTTTGGTTCATATCCTTATGTGACTTCATCTAATACGATTACTGCTGGCGCATGTACTGGGCTTGGTATTGCTCCAAATGCAATAGGTCAAGTCTTCGGTATCTTTAAAGCATATTGTACAAGAGTTGGTAGTGGTCCATTTCCAACAGAATTATTTGATGAAGTAGGTGCTAGAATTGGTAAAATTGGTAATGAATTTGGTGCAACAACAGGTAGAGCAAGAAGATGTGGCTGGATAGATATACCAGCACTAAAATATGCCATTAATATTAATGGCGTGACAAAATTGATGATGATGAAAGCCGATGTACTTTCAGGTATTGATGTTATTAAAGCATGTACACATTACGAAATAAATGGTAAAAAAATTGATTATCTTCCATTTGAAGATAATAGTAATTTAAAACCAATATATACAGAAATGAAAGGTTGGAATATGGATTTAACCGATCTTAAAAACTTATCAAATGCACCAAAAGAGCTTCATGATTACATAAATTGGCTAGAAAAAATACTTGAAACTCCAATTACTATAGTTTCAGTTGGTCCAGATAGAATGCAAACCCTGTACAAATAACTTTTGAATATTTTTTTTCATATTTTTTTAATTATTTTGAGCAGTAATATTTATGCTCAAAATACTAAGAAAATAGAAATAGTAAATGCAAACGACTCTTACGCTAACACAAAATTACATCCTGATTACTGGCGTTTAATAGGTAATGTAATATTTAAACATAATAATGCATTTATGTATTGTGATTCTGCATACCATTACTCTAAAGAACAAAAAATTAGAGCTTTTGGAAATATTAAAATTTCACAAGCAGACAGTTTAATATTAACTGGCAATAAGCTAACCTATTATGGTAAAAAAGAAAAAGCTGATATAGAAGGAAATGTAGTATTATCCGATAAATTTATTGTACTAAAAACAGAACAAATATTTTATGATTTTAAAACTGATATTGCTTTTTACCCAAAATCAGGAATAATTTCTCAAAAAAATAAAAAAATTCAATCTAAAAAAGGAGAATACTATTCAAAATCTCACAAATTTATTTTTACTGATTCTGTTTTAGTAAGAACAAAAAACTATAATATTATTACTGATAATATGCATTATTATTCAAACACAAAAATATATAAGTTTTTTGGCCCTTCTTATTTAATATCAGATAACAAAACGATATATTGTGAAAACGGATGGCATAATGCTAAAACAGGTGTTTCACAATTTCAGCAAAATGCTTATATAAATTCAGAAGCTCAAATAATCACTGGCGATAGTATTTATTATAATGAAAACTTAAATTATGGTAAAATAATTAATAATGTAAAAGTTACTGATACAATAGAAAATGTTAATGTATATGGAGATTTTGCAGAATATTTTGAAAATAATAAAATAGCTGAAGTCTCAAAAAAAGCTTTACTAGAAATTATTCTTGAAGATGACACTTTATTTATGCATGCTAAAAAATTTGTAAGTAATCAGAATAAAAAAAACAAGAAAATTCTAGCATACAATAAAATCAAATTTTTTAAAAAAAATTTACAAGGCAAGTGTGACTCTTTAAGTTATAATTTTAATGACTCAATTATGCAAATGTATAGATCACCTGTTATATGGTCAAAAAAATATCAAATTACGGCAGATAGCATAAAATTTCAAATTTCAAATGGAGAAATTAAAAATATGGAACTCATTTCTAATCCAATGATAATAGAAAAATTAGATTCATTAAATTATAATCAAATTAAAGGCAAAAAAATGAACGCTTTTTTTGAGAAAAATGAAATGATCTACATGAAAGTTAATGGTAATGGACAAAGTATATTTTTTATTGATGATGAGGATGAAAATAAAAAGATAGGACTTAATTACACAGAATGTAGTGATATATTTTTGTTCTTCAATAAAAATAAGTTAGAGAGCGTTAACTATAAACTAAAACCTATATCCAAAACAATTCCTACAGAAAATATAAATGAAAATAATAGTTATCTAAAGGGTTTTAAATGTAGGCATGTAGAAAAACCAAAAACAAAGAATGATATTTTTAATTGAGAATAACAAAAGATGTTCTTCTATTAAGAGCTCTATTTTCCATTGAATTATTTGGATACAAAGGTTTCTTTTCTCCATATCCTACATATGTTAATTTATTAATTACTTTAGGCTTTAAGTATTTATACACTTCATATGCTCTTTGGAGCGATAATTTTAAGTTATCTGAATTATTTCCCATATCATCTGTATGACCTTGTATTTCTATTTGAATTTCAGGATTCTTTTTTAGATAATTTACTAATTGATTTAATTCATAATAAGAAGAAGAATCAATAATAAATGAATTTGATGCAAAAGTTACATTCCTAAAAATGATTTCCTCATTTTTATTTTTTGTAATAATGTCAAGTTCAATATCTGAAATTTCTTGTGCCATTAACTGTTTTGGAAGCTGAAAAACAAAAATATCTTCTTGGCCAAATCCATTATTGTTAGATACAAAATAAGCTGTATTTCCATCCTTTTCAACAATTAATGAATTTTCTGTTTTATGTGTATTTATTGGATAGCCTAAATTTTTTGGCTTTTGCCAATTATCAAGAGTATTATTTCTTCGACTAACATAAATATCAAAATCACCCATTCCAACATGTCCATTTGATGCAAAATATAGTGTTAAGTTATCCGGGTGAATAAAAGGAGACATCTCGTCATTTTTTGTGTTAATTTTTGGTCCTAAATTTTCCGGAGCAAGAAAAATATTATTTACAATTTTTGAGCGCCAAATATCAGACCCGCCAAAACCTCCTGCTCTATTACTAACAAAGTACAAGTACTTTCTGTCTGGAGAAAAACAACCTTGCGTGTCCCATTTATCAGAATTAACTAAGTTACCTGCATTATAAACGATACCATTATTTAGTAAATATAAATCACAACCTCCAATTCTATCAAATCGTTCACATGATGTAAAAACAATTAGATTTGTATCTGTAGAGAATGAAAACGCTCCTTCATTTCCAGAAGTATTTAAAACATTAGAAATTGGAACTGACTCAGTCCAATTATTAAGACTATCTCTATAACTAATATAAAAATCCTCCTGTAAAANATTATTTTTTAAAAATCTCCTTGAAAAAACAAGTGTACTGCCATCAACAGAAATAGCTGGTGAATATTCTTGATTTGAAGAGTTTATATTTGAGCCCACATTTTTAGGGTTAAATGAGACTGGATTTTGCATNGANAGTATACCAAAATTGCAATTATTTATNTACTTTTCAACGTTAAANTTCATAGTNAATGAGTCAGAAGTTACTATNTCTAAAAAAGATAATGNNTCANGATAATANCCATGTGNATAATATAATTTTATAAGTTTNTCAAGCAANCCTATATCTTTTGGATTACTTCTATCATAAACTTTTAAAATAAAATTTGCNGCAAGTTCAACACTATCTAATTTAGTATATATAGATGCTAATAGTAAATTTGGCTTTCTCCATTCTGGATTATCCTCTAAANCNTTATAGGCATATTTTATAGCTTTTTTTATATTTCCCTTAGAATTATATTTNATGGCCTTATTATANTTTTTATAATCTNATTGAGCNAAAGAGATAATTGGTAAAAACAAAAAAATAAAAACTATTTTTTTCATTATGGTATGTTCATGTACTTTTGTGTTTGCAACGAAATAGCCCAATCTTTATTTGATTTTATANATTCTANAATTAAAGACATAACTTTTTCTTTTTTACTCCACTCAGGTTGTAAATATAAAAAACACTTATCGTTTAGCCCTAATCTTTGTTCATCAGCCCAAATAAGNTCATGCTTATTATTAACTATTACTTTAAACTCATTTGCTAAAGGCTTTATTGCTTTCAAAGGCAATTGCATTTTTTTAGGAGATAAACAAATCCAATCAAAANTGCCAGTTAGTTTATATGATCCTGATGTCTCTAAATGAATTTTATAGTTGTTTTCTTTTAATTTTTTAGTTAAAAAAGTTAAATCCCACATAAGAGGTTCTCCACCAGTTATTACNACAGTATCAACACTATATTCTTTTATCTTTAAAATGATATCATCAACTGAAGTTGGTGGGTGTATAGATGCATCCCAACTTTCTTTAACATCACACCAATGACATCCGACATCACATCCACCAATTCTTAAAAAATATGCAGCTTGGCCAGCAAAATACCCTTCTCCNTGGACACTATAAAATGCNTCCATTAAAGGAAGCATCATTCCATTTTTAACTGCTAATTCAATTTGAGAATCCATAATGACAAAAATATGTATTTTTAAAAAGAAGAATACTATATTTGCTGCTTATAAATTCAAAAAACATGAAACAACTAATAGAATGCGTTCCAAATATTTCTGAAGGTAGAGATAAAGATAAAATAAATAATATCGCAAAAATTGTTGAAAAAATAGAAGGAGTTAAACTTTTAAATATAGATCCAGGNGCTGCAACAAATAGGACAGTTATTACCTTTGTAGGAGAACCACAAGCTGTAATTGATGCAGCATTTTTATTAATTCAAAAAGCTCAAGAATTAATAGATATGAGTTCCCACTCCGGTGAACATCCAAGGATGGGAGCAACAGATGTTTGTCCNCTNGTTCCAATTTCTAANATAACTATGGATGAATGTATTTCNTGGGCACATAAACTTGGAGAAAAAGTAGGAAANGAACTNGCAATACCAGTATATCATTATGAAGAAGCAGCTAAAGANGANAAGAGAAAAAANCTAGCTAANTGTAGAAAAGGTGANTATGAAGGTCTTAGAGAAAAGCTATCAGATCCAAGCTGGNAGCCTGATTATGGCCCTTCTAATTTTAATGATTCAGTAAAAAAATCAGGAGCAACTGCAATTTCAGCACGTGATTTNTTNGTAGCATATAATATTAANTTAAATACAACATCAACAAGAAGAGCAAATGCAATAGCTTTTGATATTAGAGAAGCTGGAAGAATAAAAAGAGAAGGGAATCCNCTAACAGGAAAAATAGTGAAAGATAAAGATGGNAATNCTGTTAAAACACCTGGATTATTCAAAGCTGTTAAAGGTATTGGTTGGTTCATCGAAGAATATGGAGTAGCTCAAATNTCATACAATCTNACGAATATAAATATTTCCCCACTTCATGAAGTTTTNGACAAAACTTGTGAAAGAGCACTNGCTAGAGGATTAAGAGTTACAGGATCTGAACTAGTAGGCTTAGTACCTAAAAAAGTATTAATTGATGCCGGAAAATATTTTTTAAAAAAACAAAATAGATCTGTTGGTATTAATGAAGAAGAAATAATCAAAATAGCTATAAAAAGTTTAGGTTTAGATGAACTTGCACCATTCAATCCAAAAGAAAGAGTAATAGAGTATATGATTGATAGCGATACAAATCAGCCTCTAATTAATATGACATTAAATAATTTTGCAAATGAAACAGCATCTGAAAGTCCAGCTCCAGGAGGTGGNTCTATATCTGCTTACTGTGGNGCAATGGGAGTAGCACTTGGAACAATGGTAGCAAATTTGTCAGCACATAAAAGAGGATGGGATGATAGATGGGAAGAGTTTTCAAATTGGGCAGAAAAAGGAATGAATTATCAAAAAAAANTAATTGATTTAGTTGATGAAGANACAAANGCNTTTAACAAAATAATGGAAGCATATAGAATGCCNAAAACCAANAAAGAAGAAGAAAAAAATAGAAATATTGCTATACAAGAGGCAACAAAACATGCTATTCTTACACCATTNAATGTTATGGAGTTATCTTATCAATCTATGGAAGTAATGAAAGCCATGTCCGATATTGGAAACCCTAATTCTGTTACAGATGCTGGAGTTGGAGCATTATGTGCTAGAACAGCAGTTCTAGGCGCCTTTTTAAATGTTAAGATAAACTGTGGAGACTGTGATGANAAACAATTTGTGNATGACATTCTAAANAAAGGAGAAGAATTAATTNAAAAAACATGTTNNTTAGAAGAAGAAATNTTAAGAATTACAAATTCTAAAATTTAATTACATTTGTTTAAAAATTANCTGTAGAGNNCAGANACTACAAAAAAACAACGGGGCGTNATCTGAAAAGCCATAAGAGTAAGANNAAAAATAAACTNAAAATGAANAAATTAANNACAANANTTGGATCAATGCTTTTTGTATGCATGATTTTCACATCATGTGGTTCAGACAAAAAGAGTGAAGAAAATAAAGCTCCTGAGCTGACAGAAAAACAAAAAGACAATAAAATGCTAGCTGAAAAATTTTGTAAATATTTTAATATAGCACTTCAAATTAGAGATATGGATACACAATACGAGTTGACAGGAGAATATGAAGACGAAGATAAATATTTATTACTGCAAGAAGAAGCTGAAAATATAGAAAATGAAATGTCTAATCATGTAGAAATGCTAGAGAAAAAATATGAAAATGAGGAAGATAACTTAAAAATAGCTCAAGCAGATTTTAATTTTTTTAAGAAAGAGTGTGAAAAATGTAAAAGTGATATTGAAAAGTTAATGGGATGGGATACTTTTTTCAATTCTATGGAACAAGAAATGTTGTCAGATTATGATGCAAATGGTAATCCAATTGAAGAAAATTTAGATTATGGATGGAGTGAAGTTGACCAAAACAATTTTCTTGATGACTGTAATTCGGAATATGAAATGGACATGAGAGCTTATTGTGATTGTGCTTTAGAAATTGTAATGTCTATGTATGAATCCTATGATGAAACTAACGAGTTAATGACTGAAGATGATGTAATGGAAATTGCTGAAGCATGTAGCTATGCTTTGGACGTTACAGAAGGATGGAGTGAAGACGTTACAGAAGGATGGAGTGAAGACGTTACAGAAGGATGGAGTGAAGTTGAGCAAAACGCATTTGTTCAAGCTTGTATCGCAGAAAATGATGCTGACTTTATGCCAGCTTATTGTGATTGTGCATTAGATATTGTAATGTCCATGTATGATTCCCCTGAAGAGGCTGAATTAATGACGGAAGATGATATAATGGAAATTGCTGAAGCATGTTCCTACACTTTTGATATGTAAATATTCTTTTGATTATTACTAGAAGACTTTACAAAATCATTAGTATATTCTTAATAGGTATATTATTTTTTTCTTGCAAATCAAATAAAGAGGAACCAAAAAAAATTTCAAAAAATGATGTGTCTTTAAAAAAGACATCTTCTTTAGAAAACATAAAAAAAGATTCTTTATTAATAGATAGCACAAAAAATAATATAGAATTAAATTTTGAAAAAGATGCATATGAAGCTGCTTCGTGCATGTGTAAATTTTCAAATTTAATTAATGCCTTTTCAAAAGATAAATCTAAAGAAATACAAATAAAATTAGAAAATACTAGCAAACAATGTACTTCTTTATTTAACAAAGTAGATAGTCTTTACAGTGGAGATGAAAATTTTAAAGAATTATATGTAAAATATGTTGCTGAATGCGAATGATTCATTTATATGAAATCATAAAAAAACCGAGAATTTATCTCGGTTTTTTTTATTGATCAAGCAGTAACTCTAATTTTTTCTGCCATTAACTTGCCTATTTCAGCAGGTGAATCCGCAACGGTAATACCACATTCTCTCATAATAGCCATTTTTGCTTCAGCAGTATCTTCTGTACCGCCAACAATAGCTCCAGCATGACCCATAGTTCTACCTTCAGGAGCAGTCTGACCAGCAATAAAGCCAACAACAGGTTTTGTGCCATATTGTTTAATCCATTTGGCTGCATCTGCTTCTAATTGACCACCAATTTCTCCTATCATTATAATACCATCTGTCTCAGAATCATTCATAAATAATTTAACAGCATCTTTTGTAGTAGTTCCAATTATTGGATCACCCCCTATTCCTATAGCTGTAGAAACTCCAAGTCCTGCTTTAACTACCTGATCAGCTGCCTCATAAGTTAATGTTCCTGATTTAGAAACTACTCCTATCCTACCTTTTTTAAACACAAATCCAGGCATAATACCACATTTCGCTTCTTCTGGAGTTATAACACCTGGACAATTAGGTCCTATCAAAGTACATTCTTTATCACTTAAATATTCTTTAACAATTATCATATCTTTCGTTGGAATACCTTCTGTAATACATATGATTACTTTAATACCTGCTTCAGCAGCCTCCATAATAGCATCAGCTGCGAAAGCTGGAGGAACAAAAATAATAGATGTATCTGCTTCAACTTTTTCAACTGCATCACTTACAGTATTGAAAACAGGTTTATTTAAATGTACTGCCCCTCCTTTTCCAGGAGTGACACCTCCAACAATATTTGATCCATATTCAATCATTTGCTCGGCATGAAAGGTACCTTCATTTCCAGTAAAACCTTGAATAATAATATTTGAATTCTTATTAACTAATACACTCATATTTAATTATTTGTTTATAATGCAAAATTAGAGTATTATAGCTATTGACAAAGTATTTTGAATACTTTTGCAAAATGAATTATTTTAATAATGAAGATACTATATGTGCAATTGCTACAGGCTCTAGTATGAGTGCAATTGCAATTATAAGGATTTCAGGACCACAAGCCATTGAAATAACAAATTCTATATTTAGCAAAAATATATTACAACAAAAAACACATACTATTCATTTTG
Organism: Flavobacteriales bacterium; assembly: GCA_002711125.1. Lineage (GTDB taxonomy): Bacteria > Bacteroidota > Bacteroidia > Flavobacteriales > BACL11. The sequence goes on along the minus strand of PAHN01000004.1, from coordinate 213,757 downwards.
GTAACATAATTGAAAAAGAAAAAATCATTGATGAAGTACTAATCAGTATATTTAAAGATGGAAAATCATACACAGGAGAAGAAACAATAGAGATTTCTTGTCATGGCTCAGTTTATATTACAAAAAAAATAATGCAAATCCTTATTAATAAAGGATGTAGAAGTGCAAATGCCGGTGAATTTACTATGAGAGCATTTAAAAATGGAAAAATAGACTTATCTCAAGCTGAATCTGTTGCAGATTTAATAGCATCTGAAAATAAATCATCACATCAAACAGCTATAAATCAATTACGAGGAGGATTTTCCAACCAATTACAGAATTTAAGAGCTCAATTAATCGAATTTGCTTCACTTGTTGAGCTAGAACTAGATTTTGCTGAAGAAGATGTTGAATTTGCTGATAAAAACAAATTTAAAAAGCTTTTAATAAAAATAAAAAAAGAACTAGAAAGCTTAATTAATTCATTTAAGTTAGGTAATGCTATAAAAAATGGAATTCCAGTTGCAATTGTTGGAGCTCCTAACTCTGGTAAATCAACTTTACTTAATACTTTACTTAATGAAGAAAAAGCAATTGTTTCAGAAATTGAAGGAACTACTAGAGATGCAATTGAAGACAGTATAAATATTGAAGGAACACAATTTAGATTCATTGATACCGCAGGTATTCGAAAAACAGAAAATATAATTGAAAAAATTGGAATAGATATCGCATTAGAAAATGCAAAAAAATCAAATATAGTCCTACATGTAATAGATGCCAAATCAAATATTTTAAAAGAATTAAATAATTTTAAAAAAATTGAAAAAAATATTAGCGGGAAAATTATAACTGTTGTTAATAAAATTGATTTAATAAAAAAGAATAAAGAAAAATTAAATGATGCTATATATATCTCTGCCAAGAATAAAATAGGTATTAACAGCTTAAAGCAAAACTTACTTAGTAGTATTAATACAAATAAATTATTTAATGATGATACTATTATAACAAACCTTAGACATTACGATGAACTCAAGTTAAGTTTGGTTGAAATTGATACAATAATTAAAGGAGTTGAAAAAAATCTTTCTGGTGATTTATTAGCATTTAATATACGCCAATCTTTGTATCATTTAGGAAGTATAACTGGAGAAATAACAAATGACACATTACTTAGTAATATATTTGGCAAGTTTTGCATAGGAAAATAATATGTTTTTTATGCATTATGTTGGTTAATATCTTTCATCAGTGTATTTTTGCAAAAAATATATTTCATAAAATATGAATACAAGAAAAACATTAATTATAATATCAAGCCTAATCGTTATCGCTTTGTTTGCATTAACCTCTTACATTAGTTATAATTTTGGAATGAATTATGGCGTAGAAAATGCTGAATTGATTAGAGAACAAAGGGCAAGCGAATCTGAAAAACACTCTAAAAATATTAAATCTGTTCTTGCAACCAAAGTAGTAAACAAAGAAATTACCAATCAAATATATAGTACTGGAAGAGTACTTTCAGTTAATTCAATAACAATTTCTTCAGAAGTTCAGGGGAAAATACTAAATAATAGTTTTTTAAAAAAAGGAACTAAAATTAAAAAGGGAAATAATATACTTAATGTTCAAAATACAGATTTACAACTTCTTTTAAATGCAAAGAAAAGTAGACTAATGAGTCTCATTTCCTCTAACCTAGCAGACATAGAGCTCGATTTTAATGGTGAATATGAAAAATGGAAAACATTTTTTAATAAAATTACGTTAAATAACAATTTACCAGATTTCCCAAAATTGTATTCAACAAAAGAAAAAAACTTTATTATATCACGTTCAATATTATCTGAGTACTTATCAATTAAATCAGATGAAGAGAAATTAAAAAAATATATAATCAAGGCACCTTTTGATGGAATAATTACTCGCTCATATACTGATATAGGCGCTTTCATAAATCCTGGCTCACCAATTATAGATTTTATTAGAGACGGGGAAATGGAAATAGAATTATCTGTAAATACATCTGAAATTGATTTAATTAATTTAAATGATAGTGTTGTATTATCTAATAGTAATAATGTATTTAGTGGTAAAATTGTTAGGAAAAGTGAATTTGTTAATAATAACACTCAAAATATATCTGTTTTTGCTTCNNTAANAAATGNAGAAAANTCTCTATACAGCGGAATGTATTTAGATGCAAAAATTATAAACAAAAGCAATGAAAAACTAGTAAAAATACCAAGAAGGGCTGTATTTAATGAAAATAAAGNGTTCACAATCGANAGNGAAAATAAATTAGANATAAAAACATTAAATATTATATCTTATCAAGATGATTTTGTAGTTGTTGATAATTTAAAAAATGGAACAATNNTTGTAAAGGAACCACTAATAGGAGAATCTGAAGGAACNAAAGTAAAAGTAATCTTAAAATGAGAAGATTAATTGCATACTTTATAAAGTACCCAATTTATGCTAATGCAATTATTTTAATTACNGCTATAGCAGGAATGCTAAGTTTATCATTGATGCCAAAATCTTTCTTTCCAGAGCTCCCTCCAAATAAAATTTATGTATCTGTNTCATACCCTGGAGCTTCNCCAGAGGAAATCGAAGAAGGAATTACAACNAGAATTGAGGAATCTTTAAATGGAATTGAAGGGATTAAAGAAATTACTTCCACTTCATCTGAAAATATGTCATATGTTAGAATAGAAATATATGAAGATTTTAATATTGATGAAGTATTACAAAATGTAAAAAACTCTGTTGATGCTATCTATTCATTTCCTCAAGGAGCCGAAAAACCAATGGTAGAAAAACAAAAAACAAGAGGAATGGGTGGTATGGCAAATGTTGCTGGTTTTTATTCTTTAAAAGGACCTAATGACTTATGGCTTCTAAAAGAAAANGCAGATAAGATTCAAAAAGAACTTCTNAANGATGAAAATATNAGTCAAATACAAGTTGTTGGCTATGCTCCTGTTATNATATCAGTAGAAATTAATGAGTCTGCTCTTCTAATGCATAACATAAGCTTTGATTTAGTCAGTTCTGCTATAAAAAGANGTAATATAGATATTTCAGGGGGAAGTATAAAAACAGANAANGATGAAATAATAATTCGCTCAAANAATAGAGAAACAACTACTCAAGGNATTGAACAAATTGTTGTTTTTACTAANAAAAANGGAGATATTCTTAGAATAAAAGACATTGCAAATGTATCATTAGATTTTTCAGATATTCCAATCAAAGTTTTTGTTAATGGAGAAAGAGCAATAAATTTTATTATTCAAAAAACACCAGAAGAAGATATTAAAAAAATTGCGAATTCTGTTCAAAAATATATTACTGAATTTAANAAAGATAACCCTGATTTTGAAATTATCACTCTATTTCAATTTGCGGANATGTTAGATCAAAGAATTGAAACCTTAAGTGATAATCTTATTTTAGGTCTACTTTTGGTAGCAATTATTTTAGGTCTTTTCTTATCTTTCAGATTATCTCTATGGGTGGCCTTTGGTATTCCATTCTCATTTATTGGTATGATATCCATTGGTCTTATATATGGAATGACTATAAACATGATTTCATTATTTGGNATGATTTTGGTTGTTGGNATACTAGTAGATGATGGAATAGTTATTGCTGAAAACATATATTCCCATTATAAAAGAGGAAAAAATCCAATGCAAGCTGCATTAGATGGGACAATGGAGGTGTTAACTCCAGTTTTTACNTCTGTTCTAACAACAGTATTTGTTTTCTCCACNCTCTTATTTGTAGGAGGAGAAATGCAAATGATGCAAGAAATGGCTTTTAGTGTAATNGCTGCNCTTTTATTTTCTCTAATAGAAGCNTTTTTAATTTTACCTGCNCACCTCTCAACGAAAAAGAATCTTGAAAACAAAAAGGCCTCCAAAAAAAGCAGGTTNTTTTTAGCAATTATTGNTTCTGGATTTATAACATATCTTNTNTTTCCTAATATTGATTTTAATTCAAATTANCTTTCATCCAGTATTAAAATGTTATATCCAATATTAATATTTTTACTAATTATCAAATGGAATTTNATTAAAGAAAAATCTGAAATATTCGTCGAAANATCAAGAAATACTTATAACNAAATAAATAAAAAACTTGTAAAAAATTANAGAAAACATGTTTGGACNCCAGTTCTTTTTATGGTAATAGTTATAATTCTTTTAGCTACAGGTATTATAAGATGGACTTTTTTTCCTTCAGTTCCTTTTAATGAAGTTAAAATAGAATTTGCATATAAGCCAGGAGAAAGAGAATTTAGAACTGAACAATTTCTTTTCTATGTTGACTCAATTATTAATGATTATCACAAAGAATTAATAGAAAAATATGATGANACTTTATTTACTGATATATCATTAAGTGTTGGATTTACTGAAGACCTAGGNATAAATGGTCCAAACGCAGGAAGNATAAGACTCTCTATCAAGGAAAACGACTTAATTTCTACAATTGANATTTCAAATGAGATTCAAAAACGAATTCATCCAGATTCAATTGCTATAATGGAAAAAATTTCTGTTGGTGGNTTCCAGCAATTTGGAAAAGCTGTTTCAATCTCNTTGCAGTCAGAAAATGATGAACAACTAAAAAATGCNGCTTCTTGGCTTAAAACNAATATAAGCTCTATAAACATGGTTAAAGAAGTTTTAGATAATGCAGGAGTTGGAAATAGAGAAATACATTTAAATCTAAAGGAAAAAGCGTATGCGTTAGGTTTAGATGAAGCTGTTATTATGAGACAAATAAGACAAGGTTTTTTTGGGGAAGAAGCACAAAGATTAATTATTGGTAGAGATGAAGTAAAAGTATGGCTAAGATATCCTGAAAATAACAGAAATAGTATTCAAGATNTAGGAAAAATGAAAATTAAAACTAATTTAGGAGAAACATTTCCACTTGAAGAATTAGTTAATTACGAGTACAAAAGAGGAAAAGTTAGAATAAATCATATAAATGGATCAAAAGAAATACGAGTAGATGCCAGTTTATACAACGCAGAATTTTCTGGAGAAGTAAATAGTGANATAGAAAGAAAATTTTTGAGTGTATTAAAAAATAATTATCCAGATGTAANCTATGAAATTATGGGTCAAGCTGAAGAAGCTGCTGATAGCGGAAAAAGACTAGGNATCGCTTTTTTAATTAGTATTATTTTAATCACAATCACAATATCATTAAATTTTAAATCTTTTTATCAAGCTAGAATAATTCTATTGGTTGTTCCAGTAGGTATCTTTTCTGCAATTCTTGGACATGGAATTATGGACAGACCCTTTTCAACNCTTAGTGTCTGGGGAGTNATTGCATTGATTGGTATTTTAGTAAATGACGCTGTAGTTATGCTAGATAGATTTAATAGAAACCTAANAGAGGGGCAATCTATACATGAAGCAGTNATTCATGCTGGAAAAAGCAGATATAGAGCTATTATACTTACTACAATAACAACATTTGTTGGACTTTCACCATTAATTTTTGAAAAAAGTTTTCAAGCACAATTTTTAATTCCTATGGCAATTTCTGTTGCATTTGGGGTGCTGTTTGGTACTATAATTTTACTNCTTTACTTTCCATCTNTNATACTATANATGAATGATTTAAGACGTACAAGACTTTGGTTATGGAACGGAGGTAGAAAGCCAGCAAGCAAGATNGAGGTTGAACCAGTTACAAAAATTCAAAAAAGACAGATTGATTTAAAATGAAAAAACTAATACTAATTTATATCATAATTCCTAACTTTTTGTTTGGACAAGATACATTAACTTTATTTGATGCAATTAATATAGGACTTCAAGAAAATTTTAGTGTACAAATAAGCAAGAAAAATAAAAAAATTAGTGAGATAAATAATAATTGGGCAAANGCAGGTGCATTGCCAAAAATTGATATTTCTACTAGANTAGAAGAAGCATTGTCTGATCAGTCAAATAATCCCGCTTCATTTATTCAAGAGAAGTTAAAATCATCATCTATTTCTGGTAGCACTAATTTAAATTGGACTTTATTTAATGGCTTTGCAATAAGAGCAAATAAAGAGAGATTAAACAACCTTGAGAAAATCAGTAATAATAGTGCATCATTAACTATAGAAAATACAATTCAGGCAATAATACTTCAGTATTATAACTGTATTCTTCAAAAACAGAAATTAAATTTATTACAAGAAGTTGTCTATCTTGCAAAAAATAGGCTTCAATATCAAAGCAAAAGATATGAATTAGGATTAATTACTAAAATTGATTTACTTCAAATTGAAAATTCATTATTAAGCGATAGCTCAAATATACTTTTGCAAGAACAAAACTATATAAACTCAGTAAAAAATCTTAATCTTTTATTAGGATATGAAACGGAAAAAAAATGGTATATTGATAAAGAAATTAATACACATCTGCAAATTTATAATTACGACGATCTCAAAGAAAGCACTCTTAATAATAATTCTAATATTTTAAATCAATATTATAACATTCAATTATCCAAACAAAATATGAAATTAGAAATGTCTGCTTTCTATCCAATAATATCTATTAATTCAGGAGCAGCATATAACGAAAGTACTTATGACATAGGAGATTTATCTAATACAATGAATAATACTGGAGAAAGCATTAATTATTTTGCAAATTTGGTTATAAATTTTAGAATATTTGATGGAGGTAAATTATATCAAAATTTGAAAGCACTCAGAATAAAAAAAGAAATTGATCAACTAAAATTTGAACAAAAAAAACAAGAAGTTCTTCATCAACTTTCAATAACAAATGATAGATACAATACATCTATAACGGCTCTCAAATTAAGTGAAAAAGCATATGAAATTGCCCAAACTAATTATAATCTTGCTATAAAGAAACATGAACAAGGCCTAATTAACTCTTTTATGTTAAGAGACGTAGAAATTGCATACATTAATTCAGGAATTAATGCAAAACAAGCAATATATAATCTTATGGAGAGTAAAATTTCATTACTAAAAATAACTGGTAATATTATACAAGATTTTAGTAATTAATATATTTATCAAAAGCATTCTGAAAATACATTTCCGCTTCCTTTTTTTGTAAAAGCTTATCCTCTTTGGTTTTAGCATGATTTTCTAGAACTTTATTATATCCTTCAGAGAAGGCATAATACCCTCTTTTTTTAATTATACCAAAGCCTTTTGGAAATGCATAGGGAATTAAATAAGCACTTTTAGCAAATAAATTTGTACTAAAATCAAAGTTAGTATAATCAATCTTTAACTGTCCTAAAAGAGAGGCTGCAATATCAATATGTGAACCTAATTTATTAATTTTTGTACCTTTATATCTATCATTCAAAACATCTCCATACCATAACATAGGTATTTTAAATCTTTCTTTTTGTGCTAATCTTCGCCATATAGGAGAATTATGACTATGATCAGCAACAATTATAAACAATGTGTTCTTATACCATGATTCATTTTTAACTTTTGACATAAACTCACCAAGACATTTATCAGTGTAAGCTACAGAGTTGACATACTTATCTTCACGATGATTAAATGATATTTTATGTTCTCCAGGAAAGTCAAATGGAGAATGAGAACTTAGTGTAAATAATGTACTCATAAAAGGTTCAGGTAATGCATTTAATTCATTATGAAAAACATCAAACATATATTCATCATGGACTCCTAATTTTCCTGAAGGTAAATCATTATAATATTTTTCATCTTTTATAATATCAAATCCCTGTGTATATAAATATGATTTAATATTACCATAAGTTAATTGTCCTCCAAAATAATAAGAAGAATGGTAACCTTCTTTCTTCAATGATTTATTTATACATGGCAGTTTTCTTGCTTTGTCGGTTTGATTAATAATTGAGACGTAGGGAAAAACAGGAAATGATGAAAATATTGAAGTCATAGCTTGATCAGATGTCCATCCATTAGAGTAAAAATTAGAAAACAAAACTCCATTTTCTTCAAGACTTTTAAAATTTGGTGTAATTCCATTTAACCCCTTTAAACTTTCTATATTGTCTGCAGACCAACTTTCAAGTAAAATAAAAACTATATTAGGTTGGTCTTTATTTAATATAATTTTTGTTGATTGATTTTCTAATTTTATTTTATTTATAAATGTATTAATATCAGAATTAGAATGATTTTTGTAAGGATTTCCATAAAAATTTCTTCTATTTTTTAAAATACTTTGCAAGAGATTCCAATTTGGATTAACAGAGACATCATTAACAATCATATGCTTTGAAAAGTAAGAATCACTTAAGTTGATTGGTATTGGTTGCCAACCTCCTCTAATTAATAATAATAAAAAACCCAAAATTATAGGAGTTCTAATAATATTAATTACTATTATCTTTAGATTCAATTCTTTAGTTAAGAAAATCTGATGTACTTTAGTAGCATAAATTTTAACAAAAAAGAAGCTAATTAAAATAGAAATACATGCAATAATATAGTGTGAATTTGTAGAAGTATTAAAAACTTCAGAAGGATTTAATAAATGACTTATTGCTTTATAATTAAGCTTAGTTTGCCACTCTTGATATATAGCTATTTCTCCAGCGATAATTAAGGCAGTAATAACTATAAAAAAAGTATTTATATAAAAAATAAATTTACTTAGTAAAACATTGATTTTCTCTTTACATATCAAAGAATTAATAAAAATTATTAAAAAAATTATAGCACTTAAATATGAAATAAATGAAATATCTAATTTAAATGAATAAATTAAAATCCAAAAAAAATCAGTAGACTTAACTAATTCAAAATCATACTTATAACAAACAAAAAAGAAAATTCTGTTAATCAAAAAATAAAATAACCAAAACAAGTAAAATCTTAAGAAATAAATAGCTATTGAAATCATAACAATTCTTTAATATTGGGATACATCTGTTTCTTTTTATTTGCAACATCAATCTTATTTACCCAAACAACATTAGAGATCCCTTCCTCAACTTGAGGTTTTAGTTTTCCGCTGTAATCTGTAAACATTTTAAACCAATAAGTACATTTAAGAATAGGTTTATTATTTAATTCATAAGTATGATAAGTAATTGGCATTTTAGATGTTATGATTAATTCTTTTACGCCTGTCTCCTCCTCTACCTCTCTAATTGCACAATCTTCAATTTTTTCATTTAATTCCAATTTTCCTTTAGGCAAATCCCAAAAATTATTTCTAAAAATCATCAAAATCTGTTGACTATTATTATATACAATACCGCCTGCAGCATATATAGTTATAAACTTTCTGCAAAAGGTATCAAAATTTTCTATTAATAAAACAGTACCATCTTTATTATAAACTTTGTATTTTTGCATAATTATTTATTAAAAACTTTATATTTTTGCAATATTATGATTTATGACTTCGATATAGCTAAAAAAATTGCTGAATCATTACTGCAAATAAACGCAATTATTTTACAACCACATAAACCTTTTAAATGGGCATCTGGATGGAACTCTCCTATTTATTGTGATAATAGAAAAACATTATCATATCCTGAAATAAGAACAAATATAAAACAAGGTCTTGCTGCAATTATAAAAAGTCATTATAGAGGAACTAATATGATTGCTGGAGTTGCTACTGCTGGAATTCCTCACGGAGCATTAGTAGCAGAAGAAACAGGAAAACCATTTATATATGTTAGATCAAAAGCAAAAAAACACGGAAAACAAAACCAAATAGAAGGATTTTTTGAAGAAGGGCAATCTGTCGTACTAATTGAAGATTTAATAAGCAGTGGGAAAAGCAGTTTAGATGCTGTACGAACATTAAAAGAAAATGGGTTGATTGTTAAAGGTGTGGTATCTATTTTTACTTATGGTTTTGATGAGGCCAAAGAAAATTTTAATAAAAACAATACAGAATATATGTCACTCTGCGACTACAAAACATTACTACATCAAGCTATTGAACAAAAATACATTAATGAAAATGATTTGCAAATTTTAGAAAACTGGAGAAAAGATCCTAAAAATTGGAAATGATATGACGACATTTAATTCACCAGAAATAGTTATAAACAAAAAAGCAAAAGATTTTTTTCATTTAATTAGTAATATGGAAAATCTCAAATCATTACTTCCTGATGAAATAGAAGATTTTCAAAGTTCTGAAAATACATGTACATTTAAAATAAGTGGATATCCAAAATTAGAACTTGAAATTACTGAAAAAATTGAATTTACATCAATAGCATTTAAAGCAAAAAAAAGTATAGTCCCATTCACAATGAAATGCTTTATATCACCGTATAAAGAAAAATGTAATGCTAAACTTGAAATTTATGCTAAACTAAATATCTTTACAAAGATGATGATAGAAAAACCACTTAATCAATTATTAGAAGTGTTAGCAAAAAAAATGCAAACCATTTAAGGTATCATTTTTATTTCTTTTAAATTAAATTTAACAATTTTATTATTTTTTTTTCTTACCAACAAAAGACCTAAATCATTCACTCCAACTATTGTACCTTTAAATTTTAATCCTTGAGTTTCATATATACTAATAACATCTTTTCTGTATAAATTATCTTGATATTTTTTATTAGTAAGTGCTCTATTACTAACTAAATTATTTCTTTTTAAGTGGCATAAAAGTTTATTAAGTATTAAATCAATTTTAAAATGCTTTTTCAATTCAATAGAAATTGATGTAGGATTAAAATAAAAATCATCAAAAAGTAACTGATTTACATTTAAGCCAAAACCAACTATTGAATAAACAATATTGTTATTTTTAATAATATTATTAATTAAAATTCCAGCTATTTTTTTATTGTTAACTAATATATCATTTGGCCATTTTATTTTAGAATCAATACCCATTGAAGATAATAAATCAACTATTGTTAATGAAGCTAATTTACAAATATCAAATTGGTGATTAATATTAATATTTGGCTCTAATAGTACGGAAACTAATAAATTCTCTCCTTTATTACTTAACCATTTATTATTTAATTGACCTTTACCCTTAAATTGATAATCCGTAACTATCACTAAACCTTCAGAAAAAACATCACTCCCTTTTAAAGATAATAAATATTCATTTGAAGAATCTAAGTTAGATATCCTTATAATGTTAAACTTATTCAATTCACTAAAATTTTATCAAATTTTATTGTTTTAAAAATGTATTTTTGCACATGCAAATTTAAAAATATATGTCTAAAGAAGTAACCAACACGAATCTACTCACAAAAGATATAGTCAATATAATAGAGGATGCAAAGGGTAAAGAAATTGTTACACTAGACCTCAGAAATATCGAAACTGCAATTTGTGATTTTTTTATAGTTTGTACAGGTACTTCAAACATACATGTAAAATCTATTGAAGATAAGATTAAAAAAATAATTTCAAAAAAAATTGGCGAAAAACCATTACACATAGAAGGAAATAAAACTGCAGATTGGATATTAATAGATTATTACGATGTTATAATACATATTTTTCAAAAACAAACTAGAGATTTCTATAAAATAGAAGAATTCTGGGGAGATGCGAAAATCACAATACATTAAAAAAAAATTATGTCGCACAAAAAAAGATCAAATACACCAAAAGGATTTAAAGGATTTAAATTAAATATTTATTGGATTTACGGAATAATTGCAATTATATTTTTCGGAATGAACTTACCTTCATTTAACTCTACCGCAAAAATAGATGAAACTACTCTACTAGAGAAAATAGAAAACAGAGAAGTCAAAAAAGTAACATTTGTAAAAAATGCAAATGGAATGACTACACATGCTGAAGTTGAACTAATTAATAGTGATACTAAACCCCCTCACTTTAAATTTGAAATTACAAATGATGAATATTTATTAGATCAAATTCAAAAAAAAGAAACAGATGGATATAAAGTTTCAATAGATGCCAGAACAGATAAAGATTGGTTTGGAGGAATTATTAGTTGGATATTGCCATTAGTAATTTTTATAGCTATATGGATTTTTATAATGAGAAGAATGAGTGGAGGAAGCGGTGCTGGTGGTCAAATTTTCAACATTGGTAAAGCTAAAGGAAAGCTAATAGATAAAGAGAATATTAAGGTTACTTTTGAAGATGTTGCCGGACTTGAAGAGGCAAAAGAAGAAGTCACAGAAATTGTTGATTTTCTTAAATCACCAGAAAAATATACAAAACTAGGAGGGAAAATCCCTAGAGGAGCTATGCTTGTTGGCCCTCCAGGAACAGGTAAAACTTTATTAGCAAAAGCAGTTGCAGGTGAGGCTAAAGTTCCATTCTTTTCATTATCTGGTTCGGATTTTGTAGAAATGTTTGTCGGAGTTGGAGCAAGTCGTGTAAGAGATTTATTTAAACAAGCTAAGGAAAAATCACCTTCAATCATTTTTATAGATGAAATTGATGCAATTGGAAGAGCAAGAGGTAAAAATGCCATGACAGGAAGTAATGACGAAAGAGAAAATACATTGAATCAATTATTAACAGAAATGGATGGCTTTGGCACAAACTCTGGAGTAATAGTAATGGCTGCTACAAATAGAGCAGACGTGCTTGATAAAGCATTAACAAGAGCAGGAAGATTTGATCGTCAAATTTTTGTTGATTTACCAGAGCTCATTGAAAGAAAGAAAATTTTTGATGTTCATTTAAAACCTTTAAAATTAGCTAAAAAACTGGATGTTAATTTTTTAGCTAGACAAACTCCAGGATTCAGTGGTGCTGACATTGCTAATGTATGCAATGAAGCAGCATTAATTGCAGCAAGGAAATCTAAAAAAATTGTTGAAAAAGAAGATTTTTTAGATGCAGTAGATAGAATAATAGGAGGTTTAGAAAAAAAATCTAAGATTATTTCACCAAATGAAAAGAAAACAATTGCATACCATGAAGCTGGTCATGCAACAGTCAGTTGGATGTTAGAGCATGCTGCTCCATTAATAAAAGTAACAATTGTTCCAAGAGGAAAATCATTAGGAGCTGCATGGTATCTTCCTGAAGAAAGACAATTAACAACAACAGAACAAATGCTAGATGAAATATGTACAGCTATGGGTGGTAGAGCTGCGGAAGATGTATTTTTTGGCAAAATTTCAACAGGAGCACTATCAGATTTAGAAAAAGTTACAAAAATGGCTTATGCTATGGTTAGTATTTATGGACTTAGTAAAAATATTGGTAATATCTCATACTATGATTCTTCTGGGCAACAATCTGGATTTACTAAACCCTACTCTGAAGAAAGAGCTCAAAATATTGATAAAGAAGTAAGTGAAATTTTAGACAATCAATATAAACGTGCAAAGAAAATTCTAGTTAAATATAAAGAAAAGGTTGAAAATCTGGGTTCCTATCTCCTTCAAAAAGAGGTTATTTTTAAAGCAGATTTAGAAAAAATATTTGGCCCTAGAAAATGGAAGTCATATGAAGAAGAAAAACTAAAAAATTTAGAGAAAGAAGAAAGTCAAAAGAAATAAATCTTTTGTAAATATATGGTGAAAATTTATAGTAGCAATAATTCAAATCAAGCATTAATAATTAAACAAATGCTTGAAGAAAATGGTATAAATGTTGTGCTTTTAAACAAACAAGACTCTTCTTATTTAATGTTTGGACCTATTGAATTATATGTTCATAAAAATGAAACAGATAAAGCAAAAAAACTTCTTAAAAATTAAATTATGAGTGAAAAAATGAATAGAAGTATTTTTGGTTTAGCTTATGTTATAATTCTTTGGCTATGTACAACATATTCATTTTTAACTTTTCAAGTTTTATTTATAGTAATTGGAATAATATCTATGTATGAAATACATCGATTAAGAAAAAATAAATCAAAACTTATACCAATTACATTTGTTTTAACACCATTTATAATTATTCAAATGTTTAATTTAAACAATAATTTAAATGAAACTTATAACCCTTCTATAATTTTGTTTATGTTCTTACTTGTTTGGTCATTTGATAGCTTTGCATATATTTTTGGAATTAATTTTGGGAAAAACAAAATTATGCCTTCTATCTCTCCAAAAAAATCATGGGAGGGTTTTTGTGGAGGTTTTGTTTGCACAGTCATTTTAGCCCAAATTTTTAAAGATTATTTAAATATAAGTGACGTAAATATTATATTGACAAGTATTTTAGTTCCCTTTACAGCATCAATAGGAGATTTTATAATTTCTTATTATAAGAGAGTGGCTAAAGTAAAAGATTCTGGTAAATTAATACCAGGACATGGAGGTATATTAGACAGAATGGATGCATTTCTTATAACAATACCTGTTTTTTATATTTTAATTAATTTAAGATGAAAATTCATAAAGAAGGATACTCAACATTAAGAAATGAAATTATTATTTTACTATTAATAAATTTTTTCATTTTCTTTATATTTAATCAAGCTTCAGAATATATATTAATTTTCTCATTAATAATTTTTGTTTTATCTATTTATTTTTTTAGAATTCCTAAAAGAGAATTTCAAAAAGATAATAAATCAATATACTCTCCATGCGATGGGAAAGTAGTAGTTATTGAAGAAACATTAGAAAGTGAATATTTTAAAGATAATAGAATACAAGTTTCAATATTCATGTCTCCTCTTAATATTCATAACAATCTTTTTCCAATTTCTGGGAAAATCATATATGAAAAATATCATCCAGGAAAATATTTGTTTGCTTGGAACCCAAAATCATCTACTGATAATGAAAGAAATACAGTTGTTATAGAAAATAGTGAAATATCTATTTTATGTAGACAGATTGCGGGTGCATTAGCAAGAAGAATTATAAGTTATACTAAAGTTAACAAAATAGTTAATGTTAGTGATGAACTTGGCTTTATAAAATTTGGATCTCGAGTTGATTTATTCCTTCCTAAGGATACTATCGTTGATGTTAAAATTGGTGATAAAGTAAAGGGAGGGAAAAGTATTATAAGTAGATTACAATAAATTATTTATTACTATATTTGTATAAATTTTAAAACATTTAATTATGAAAAAAATATTTATCAGCCTATTAAGTCTGTTTTTTGTATTTGGTATCTCTTCTGCTATTGCATGTAGTACATGTGGCTGCCAAAATAAAACAGAGATTAAAAAAGAAATAAAATCTTGTGATAAAAACCAAAAATCTTGTTGTTCATCGAAAAGCAGTAAGTCTTCTTGTGACAAGAGTTCAAAATCTTGTTATTCATCTAAAAGCAATAAGTCTTCTTGTAACAAGAGTTCAAAATCTTGTTGTTCATCGAAGAATGATAAAAAAGCTAATAACTATAGCAAGAAAAATAACTACAGTAATAAAAAAACAAGCTGTAATAAGTCTCAAAAATCATGTTGTAGTAAAAAAACAAATAATGAGTCAAAAAGTAATGATACTATAGAAGAAAAAACTTCAGAATAATATATGTTTATCTTTAACAAAGGCCACACTAGTTGTGGCTTTTTTTATATAAAAATTTATGGAATTTATTAATAATCAAATAATTAAGTATGCAGAGTGTCACAGCGATAAAGAATCTAATTTATTAGAAGAACTTAGTAGAGAAACCTGGGCGAAAGTATTGAATCCAAGGATGCTTTCAGGACATATTCAAGGTCGTATTTTGTCTATGATAAGTAATATGATTAATCCAAAAAATATTATAGAAATAGGTACATATACAGGATACAGTGCACTTTGCTTAGCTGAAGGTTTAAAAAAACAAGGAGAATTACACACTATTGATATTAATGAAGAGCACATTAATATAGCTAAAAAATTTTTTAAAAAATCACAATACAATAATAACATCATTACTTATAATGGAAACGCTATAGATATCATACCAAAATTAAATTTAAAATTTCAACTTGCTTTTATCGATGCTGATAAAGAAAATTATTCTAAATACTTAGACTTATTGATTGATAAAATGGAGCAAAACAGTTATATAATAGCAGATAATGTTTTATGGAGTGGAAAGGTTATCAAAGATGAAATGGACCTTGAAACCAAATCATTAGACACTTATAATAAAAAAGTATTGAATGATAAAAGATTAGAAACAGTTCTCTTACCAATAAGAGATGGTTTGATGGTCACCAAAATAAAATAATTTAGTTATCAATCATAAAATGAGTATTTTTAATAATCTACAAATTGCATTTAAAGATAAATCTAAATACGATTTAAATAGAGCTTATTTACTTTTTAAAATTATTAGCATACCTTTTATTTCGAAAATAATGACAAAATTTGTCAAATTATCTATAGCTTTTGGTATACCTATTGAGTTTTTTATAAAAAAAACTATCTATGCGCACTTTTGCGGAGGAATATCTATAGAAAAAAGTCAAAATACAATTGATCGACTTTGGAATTCTAATATTGGAACAATTCTTGACTTTTCCGCTGAGGGTAAAAACAATGAAATAGATTTTAATAGAGTTTTAAACGAAACTATCTTATCCATTAATAAAGCAAAAAATCAAGAAAATATTCCATTTGCTGTTTTCAAACCTACCGGATTAATTAGATTTAGTTTATTAGAAAAACTAAGTTCTAAAGAAAAATTAACTTATAAAGAAGAAAAAGAAATAAATGATTTTGAACAAAGATTTTATAAAATTTGTAAGAAAGCAAGTCAAAATAATGTACCCGTTTTTGTTGATGCAGAAGAAAGCTGGATACAAGACCCAATAGATGATCTTGTTTTAAAAATGATGAGTGAATTTAACAATAAAAAGGCTGTTATTTTTAATACCATTCAACTATACAGAAAAGATAGAATAAGCTACTTAAAAGAAATTATAAATCATGCTAAAGAAAATAACTTTAAAATAGGTATAAAACTAGTGAGAGGTGCTTATCATGAAAAAGAAATAGAAAGAGCTTTAGAAAAAAATTATGAAATACCTGTTCATACAAAAAAAGAAGAATGTGATAATGATTTTAACGAAGCTTTAAGTATATGCTTTGAAAATTTAAATATAATTTCTCTATGCGCTGGAACACATAATGAAAAAAGCTCTCAATTACTTATAAATCTTATCTCAAAATATAAAATTAAAAAAAATGATACAAGAATTTATTTCTCACAATTGTTAGGAATGAGTGACAATATTTCATACAATCTTGCTGCAAATGGATTTAATGTTGCAAAATATGTCCCATATGGTCCTGTCAAGGATTTAATTCCATATTTAATAAGAAGAGCTGAGGAAAACACTTCAATTGCAGGACAAATGGGACGGGAATTAACCAATATAATAAAAGAAAAAAAAAGAAGAAAAAATATTAAATTTTTCTAATTATTTTTTTCCTAATAAAATATATAACAATAAACATTATAGATAAAACAAGAGCGACAACGACATATGAACTTTTATATGACTTAGAGGAAAGACTAACCCCCTTTTCAATTTTAACAAAATTAGTTATAGTTTTAATTCTATCTTCTCCTTGTTCTTTAATTATTTCGTTATCATAAAAAAGACTATACACTCTCCAGCTTTGTTCTTTAAAAACATTGTGAACTTGGATCAGCATATATCCCCCATTACTTAATTTTACTGATTCAAAAGATCCCTCTTTCCAGCTAATATTATCAATATATTGATTATCTCCACTAACAAATTTATTATACTCAATTTCTAAACTATCTTTAGTTAAGTAATTACGGACATCAATTAAAATACTTTTTCCATCTAAATCACGTACCTCTTGAAGTGATTTAACACTAGGATTTATATAATCAATATATTTATTTTCTCCAACTAAAAATTTACTATGCTTAATAGTTAAACTTTTGTTATTAAATATATTTAAAATCTCATTTTTAAAAGTAGCAATATTAGAGAAAGCAGAATTATTTAAAGTATCATAGATATGAATAATTTTTTTAGAAATTAATGTGTCTTTACAATAATAAACAATTGCTTCAATTCGATTAGCATTTATGCTATCTAACATATTCTTATGATAAGAATTTATATTTAATATACTAGAATCTTCTATTTGCTGAATCATTAAAGAAACTTTATTTGCAGTTAAAGAATCAAGACAATAATATATACTTGCTTCTAACCTTTCTGGCATTATATTTTCTAAAACAAATTNTTGAGGATAAGANTCTTTATCTGATAAATNATGATTTACCCAACAATCTTTTAAAAANAAGTTAATATCNTCTTCNTNNGAAACCAAANAATTAAATTCTTTAGATAATAATANCTGACCNATNATTCTTTTATCGGAGTCAANATAATTTANATAAGCATAAAAAGTATTTTTTAACTTATTTTCAGGGCTTAAATAAGCTAGAAAAAATAAACTTAAAAAAGCTCCAAATCCGAATAATAATAATCTTNTAAACATAATTATANCTAATCACTTAAAATTAAATTTAAATCTGTAAAAGGAATATTGAAGTTTTTACTTAANACNGCATTAGTNAGNANGCCATTATATGCATAAATTCCATTTCTTAAANATTCATGTTTTCTTAAAGAGTTTTCAATNCCTCCCTCCTCAGCTATTGACANCAAAATTGGAGTCAAAATATTACTAATAGCTATTGAAGCAGTCCTAGCTACTCTAGAAGGTATGTTTGGAACACAATAATGAATAACATTGTGTTTTATAAAAACAGGTTCATTATGGCTTGTAACTTCAGAAGTTTCAAAACATCCTCCTTGATCTATACTTACATCTATTACTACCGCACCTTGNTTCATTTTAACAACCATATCTTCANTNACAATACAAGGGACTCTTCCACTNCCTACTTGTAATGCAGAAATAACGACATCGGCTCTTTGCAATGCTTTCATCAAAATTTTNGGAGCTAAAGATGATGTACTAATTCTTTGATTAATATTATTTTGTAAACGTCTAAGTTTAGAAACAGAATTATCAAAAACAATNACTGATGCACCCAAACCTAATGCCGTTCTGCAGGCATACTCACCAACAGTACCTGCNCCAATAACTACTACATTGGTTGGAATAATACCAGAAATACCACCAAGCATTAAACCCTTNCCTTTATTTATATTAGAAAGATACTCAGCTGCAATTAATANAGAAGTATTNCCAGCAATTTCACTCATACTTCGAACAATAGGTAATTTCCCTTGTATATCTTTAATAAATTCAAAACCAAATGCAGAAATTTTCTTCTTATTTATTTTATTAAAAAAATTTGCAGATTGAATATTCATCTGAATTGCAGAGATTAAAACTTGATTTTGTTTTATTAAATCCAATTCATTATTAGTAGGAGGTTCAATTTTCAAAATATAAGNAGATGTAAAAACTTTNTTTCTAGTTGAAATCTCCGCTCCTTTTTGAGAATACATTTCATCTGTAAAGTTTGCNGCATTNCCAGCNCCAGATTCAATTAAAACACTATGTCCATTTTTAACTAATAATCCAATTGCATCTGGTGTTAGGCTTACTCNATTCTCTTGTAAAGAAGATTCTTTAGGAATTCCTATTTNTAATTTTTTAAAATTTGGCTTTATTTCTAATGTTTCTTCTTGTGGCATTAAACCAAGAGAACCANAAATCTTNTGTTTTTCCATAATTTATATCAAAATATCAANAATTCTATTATTTAACTTNATACTCATNTTAATCTTTATCATATTATCATCTATTAATCTNGGAATCCTTTCAGGCCATTCAANAAAACAATAAGCATTACTTAAAAAATATTCTTCACAACCTAAATCAAAAGCTTCGTATTCATTTTTTAATCTATAAAAATCAAAATGANAAATCTTTCCTTTGTTNTTAGTACTNTATTCATTAATTATTGAATAAGTAGGACTACTAACATTATCAAGAACACCCAATTGCAAAGATAGTTCTTTTATTAATGTTGTTTTACCAACCCCCATATCACCAAAAAAAAGAAACTTTTTATTCTTAGGANAACATTGTAATATTGTTCTNGCTANATTCTTTATNTCACCAATATTTTCACAAATTAACTGCATTATTTAGATTTTAATGTNACAATAGGAATTAACATTTCTTCCATTGAAATACCTCCGTGCTGATATGTATTTTTATATAAATTAACATATCGATTGAAATTATTTTGATAAANAAAAAATAAATCTTCTTTTGCAAAAATATATNTACTACTAATATTTTGAGAAGGCAAANAATANTCGGAAGGACTTATNATTTCAAAAACATCACTTTTATTATAATTTAAATTTTTTCCTTGCTTATATCTAAGATTTGTATTTACATCTCTNTCTCCTATAATTTTAATTGGCTTNTTAACATTAATAGTTCNATGATCAGTAGTAATAATAACATTAACATCATTTTCTGATATTTTATTTAATATTTCATTTAATGGAGAGTGANCAAACCATGAAGCAGTTAATGAACGNTANGCAGAGTCATCATCAGCTAATTCCTTTATAACCTTCATATCTGTTCTAGCATGAGATAGCATATCAACAAAATTATAAACAATNACATTTAAAGAGTTATGTTGNAGATTTGGTATNTTATTNATAATTTTTCTACCAGCATCAATATTGGTGATTTTATTGTAACTGAATTTGAAATCAGCTTTTCCAATTCTTTTTAGNTTTTCTTTTAAAAGACTTTCTTCATATAAATTTTTTCCTCCCTCATCTTCATCATTNTTCCACATATTAGGATATTTTTTTTGAATTTCTGATGGTAATAGTCCTGCAAAAATTGCATTTCTTGAATATTGGGTAGAAGTTGGAAGTATNCTTGTATAAAGAGNATCTTCCNCAANTGTAAAATTATCTAATAAGTAAGGCTCAATAATTTTCCACTGATCATATCTTAAATTATCTATTAATATCATATATGTTGNTTTATTAAAAGACATCAAAGGAGCNACCTTCTTTCTGATAATATTATGTGACATTAATGGAGAATTATGNGCATGCATCCATTCTTTATAATTATATTTAATAAACTTAAAAAATTGGGAATTAGCATCAGCTTTTTGCATATTTAAAATTTGTTCAACACTATTAACATTTGTAGAGTTTAATTCTANNTCCCAAAAAACTAACTTCTTAAAAATATTATACCATTCATCAATGTTTTTGATGGAAGATATTTGCATACTAATTTTACGAAAATCTTGCTGATATTTTAGTGTTGTTTGTTGCTCAACTAATCTATTTGAATCAATATTTTTTTTAATTGCTAATAAAATTTGATTTGGATTTACTGGCTTAATTAAATAATCTGAAATTTTTGATCCAATAGCTTCCTCCATAATACTTTCCTCCTCGCTTTTAGTAATCATTACAACTGGAATGTTAGGGTAATTTTCATTTATTATAGCTAATGTTTCAAGACCAGATAGTCCTGGCATATTTTCATCTAAAAAAATTAAATCAAAAGATTTTTCTTGTAGATATTCAAGAGCATCATTTCCACTTATGGCAGGCGTTAAACTATATCCTTTTTCCTCTAAATATAATATATGAGGTTTTAATAAATCAATTTCATCATCAGCCCAAAGAATATTTATCATATTTATTAAATTTAGTTACATAAAAATAAAAACAAAATACGTTATTTGTGTTATGAAAACACAAACAAAAGATAAAATTATAAACGACCCAATATACGGATTTATTTCATTAGATGATAGTCTAATACTAAAACTAATTGACCACACCTATTTTCAAAGACTTAGAAAAATCAGTCAATTAGGCTTGTCATATCTTGTATATCCAGGTGCAACCCACAGTAGATTTAATCACGCACTAGGATGTATGCATTTAATGAAAAAAGTTATCTATCAGTTAAAAAATAAGGGACAAATAATATCAAAGATTGAATCTAGAGCATTAAAAGTTGCAATTTTATTACATGACATTGGTCATGGTCCATTTTCTCATGCTTTAGAAAATTCAATAGTAACAGAAATCTCTCATGAAAATCTTTCTTTATGTTTTATGAAAGCTATAAATGAAGACTTTAACGGTGAATTACAGACAGCAATAGATATTTTTAATAATAAATACAAAAAAAGCTTTCTTCATCAACTTGTTTCATCTCAATTAGACATGGATAGATTAGATTACCTTAAAAGAGATAGTTTTTTTTCAGGTGTTGTAGAAGGAAATATAGGAGTTGACAGATTAATTAATATGATGAACATAGCAAATAATTCTCTTGTAGTAGAAGAAAAAGGGATTTATTCTATAGAAAAATTTCTTATCGCTAGAAGATTTATGTATTGGCAAGTCTACTTACATAAAACAGTTGTTTCAGCAGAAAATATGCTTATTAAAATTTTAAAAAGAGTAAAATATTTGATAATGAACAATTCAAATATTTATGTCACAGAATCTCTCAAAATTTTTCTTGAAAAGGACTATACTATTAAAGATTTTAATCAAAATACAAATTTGATAAAATATTTTTCAAATCTTGATGATTATGAAATATATACATGCTTAAAACATTGGGAGCAAAGTAAAGATTTTGTGTTGTCAAATCTATCATATAGAATAAATAACAGAAAATTACTTAAGATTAAAATATGTAACAAAAAAATATCTGAATCAGAAAAACATAAACTTATTGAATCTTTTTGTAATAAAAATAAATGTTCGCAAGAAGAAGCTGGTTACTTTATATTTTCTGATAAATTAACAAATGACTTTTACAATAATAAATCAAAAATTAATATTCTTTTAAATAACGGGGAAATTAAAGACTTTGAAAAAGTATCAGATCAATTTGATGCTACAATACTTAATAAGTCTAGCAATAAATACTTTTTATGTTATTCTAAATAGTAATAAAGTCAACAAATTAAATTTTTTAAATTTGTGGCATGAATTATACCGCAAAAGAAATAGCAACTCTTTTAAATGGAAAAATTGAGGGAAATCCTAATAAAAAAGTTAATTCTGTCGCTAAAATAGAAGATGGTAAACAGGGTAATCTATGTTTTTTAGCTAATGAAAAATATAAAAATCATATTTATACAACAAAAGCATCAGTTATTATTGTAAATAAATCTTTAAAAGTTGATAAAAAAATACAATCAACACTCATAAAAGTTAATGATTCTTATTCATCATTTAGTAAATTACTTGAAATATATAATAAAATGAAATTTAATTATGTGGGTATTTCAAAATTTACAGACTTAAAAGAAAATACAACATTTGGTAAAAAAATATATATAGGTTCATTTACCACCATAAATAAGAATGTTAAAATTGGAAAAAATGTAAAAATACATGAAAATTGTTTCATTGGAGAGAATGTAGAAATAGGTGATAACTGTATACTTTTCCCAAATGTTGTTATCTATCATGATTGTAAAATAGGAAATAATACTATTATTCACTCAGGTGTAGTAATAGGCTCTGATGGTTTTGGATTTGCCCCTAACAATAAAAATAATTATCAAAAAATCAGTCAAATTGGAAATGTCAATATAGAAGATAATGTAGAGATTGGAGCAAACACAACAATTGATAGAGCAACAATGGGTTCAACGAAAATAGGAAAGGGTGTTAAACTTGATAATTTAATTCAAATTGCACACAATGTTGAAATTGGAAGCGATACTGTTATTGCAGCACAAGCTGCTATAGCAGGATCAACAAAAATTGGAAAAAGATGTATGATTGGTGGACAAACTGCTGTTTCTGGTCACATTAAAATTGCAGATGATGTTAAAATTGCTGGTCAAAGTGGAATTGCTTCAGATATTAATACAAAAGGTTCAATTGTACAAGGACCTATGGCATTCAATATTAAAGAATTTCAAAGGTCATATATTATTTTTAAAAAATTACCAGAAATGTACAAAACTTTAAATTTAATACATAAACAATTTAATGAGTAAATTTCAAAATACAATAAAAAATACAATTATTTTTTCAGGTGTTGGAATTCATACAGGAGTGTATACTAACATGAAACTAAAGCCGGCAAAGGAAAATTATGGTATAAAATTCATTAGAGTTGATCAAAATAAAAACCTTGAAATTGAGGCAAACGTAGATAACTTATTTACTACTAATCGAAGTACATCTTTAAAAAAATATAATATTGAAATACATACTGTTGAACATATTCTAGCTGCAATATCAGGAAATCAAATAGATAATGTAGTAATTGAAATAGATAATAAAGAAATCCCTATTTTAGATGGAAGTTCAAAAGAATTTTGTGAAAAAATTGAGAAAATCGGTGTAAAACAACAACGAGCAATAAGACAATATTTTGAAATTTCAAGAAAAATAGTTTTAGAAGATGAAGATACGGGTACTAAATTAATCGCAACACCTGACACTAATTACAATATTAATGTTCAAATAGACTACAATTCAAAAAAATTAGGTGCTCAGATCGCATCTTTAACAAACTTATCAAAGTTTAATACAGAAATTTCAGTATGTAGGACTTTTTGTTTTTTACATGAACTAGAAGAAATGATTGAAAAAGATCTAGTTAAAGGGGGGGATTTAAATAATGCTATTGTCATTGCCGAACATGCAATTTCAAAAAATAAATTTGATAAAATTAAAGAGGTTTTTAATAATCCAAAAATTAAAATAAATGAAAACGGATTGTTAAATAATATTAAAACAAGATATGAAAATGAACCAGCTAGACATAAATTATTAGATGTAATTGGAGATTTATCTTTAGTTGGCATGCCAATCAAAGGAAAAATAACTGCAATCAAACCTGGTCATAAAAATAACACTAAATTTGCAAAAAAATTAAGAGAAATCATGAAGGAACAGATGGAAAAAACTGCGCCAATAGTTGATTTTAATAAGGCGCCTTTATACAATAAAGAAAAAATTAAATCTATATTACCTCATAGAGAACCATTTTTGTTTATTGATGAAATAAGAGAAATTGGAGATGATTATATAGTAGGTATAAAATTTGTCAGAGAAGAAGAAGAATATTTTAAAGGACACTTTCCAGCAGAACCAGTTATGCCTGGAGTATTACAATTGGAAACAATGGCACAAACAGGGGGTGTTTTAATTTTAAACACCGTTAAAAACCCTCAAGATTATTTAACATTTTTTATGAAAATAGATAATGCTAAATTCAAAAGAAAAGTTATTCCTGGTGACACTATTATTTTTAAACTCAAATTAATTTCTCCTATAAGAAGAGGCTTGTGTCATATGAAGGGAATTGGATTCGTAAATAATAAAATTGTAGTTGAAGCCGAGCTATTAGCTCAAATTGCACCAAAAAATAAATAATGCATCAACCTCTAGCATATATTCACTCTGACGCCAACATAGCAAGAAATGTGGTCATTGATCCCTTTGTTACTATTGAAAAAAATGTGGAAATTGGTGAAGGAACATGGATTGGAAGTAATGTTACAATAATGGAGGGAGCCAGAATTGGAAAAAATTGTAGGATATTTCCTGGAGCAGTAATTTCTGCGATACCTCAAGATTTAAAATTTAAAGGTGAAAGGTCATTAACTATTATTGGTGATAAATGTACAATTAGAGAGTGTGCAACAATTAACAGAGGAACATCTGCAAGTGGAAAAACAGTTGTTGGAAATAATTGTTTAATCATGGCCTATGCACATATAGCTCATGACTGCATTATTGGAAATAATTGTATAATAGTTAACAGTGTTGCCTTAGGTGGACATGTTACTGTTGGAGATTTCGCAAT
Source organism: Flavobacteriales bacterium (assembly GCA_002711125.1). Taxonomy (GTDB): domain Bacteria; phylum Bacteroidota; class Bacteroidia; order Flavobacteriales; family BACL11. Next base: position 188,026 of record PAHN01000004.1, on the reverse strand, counting down.
AATTGGTGGATTATCAGCTATACATCAGTTTGTAAGTGTTGGAAAACATGCTATGGTATCTGGTGGCTCATTAGTTAGAAAGGATGTGCCTCCCTACGTAAAAGCAGCGAGAGAACCATTATCATTTGTGGGTATAAATTCAATTGGTCTAAGAAGAAGAGGTTTTAATGAAGAGAAAATTAAAGAGATACAAGAAATTTTTAGAATTTTATATCAAAAAAACAACAATAATACACAAGCAATATTAAAAATAGAAACAGACATTTATGCTTCTCCAGAAAGAGATGAAATAATTTCTTTTGTTCAAAATTCTGGAAGAGGAATTATGAAAGGATATAATCAAAAATAATTTATGGCTACTACTGCGGACTTTAGAAATGGGCTTTGTTTTAATCTTAATGGAGAGCCTTGGAAAATTGTTTCATTTCTTCATGTAAAACCTGGAAAAGGACCAGCTTTTGTAAGAACAAAAATCAGAAATTTAAATACAGGAAGGCTACTTGAAAATACATTTACTTCAGGAGTTAAAATTGACGTAATCAGAGTAGAAAATAGAAAGTACCAATTTTTATATTCAGAAGGAAATGATTATCACCTAATGAATAACGAAGACTATGAGCAATTAATGATGCAAAAAGACTTTATTGAAAATGTAGAATTTTTAAAAGAAGGTGAAAATATTGAAGTTCTATTTCATGCAGATAAAGGAATTCCTCTATCTGCTCAAGTACCATCACATGTAGTTTTAGAAATTACTTTTACAGAGCCAGGAGTAAAAGGAAATACAGCAACAAATGCAACAAAGCCAGCAACTACAGAAACTGGAGCAAAAATAAATGTGCCATTATTTATTAATGAAGGAGATAAAATTAAAATAGATACAGCAAAAAAATCTTATATAGAAAGAATAAAATAATGTCAAAAACACATAATTTTTCTGCGGGACCATGTATTCTTCCTCAAGAAGTATTAAAACAAGCATCAAAATCAATACTAAATTTCGATAATAATTTATCACTAATTGAAATTTCTCACAGGAGTAAGCCATTTGATTATGTAATGAACAAGGCAAAATCTCTAGTAAAGGATCTTCTTGATATACCAAACGGATATTCAATACTTTTTTTACAAGGAGGAGCAAGCTTACAATTTAGTATGATACCATATAATTTAATGAAAATTAATGGATCAGCTGTATATCTAAATACTGGAACATGGGCATCCAAAGCAATTAAAGAAGCAAAAAAATTTGGTAATGTTATTATTGCTGCTGATTCTTCTAACTCAAATTTTAGTACAATTCCCAAAAATTATAATCTTCCTAAAGAATTTGATTATTTTCATTGCACATCAAACAATACAATTTATGGTACCCAAATAAAAGAATTCCCTTCTATAAATGGTGTAATGGTATGTGATATGAGCTCTGATATATTTAGTAGAAAAATAAACATAGAAAGATTTGATGTGATATACGCTGGAGCACAAAAAAATATGGGTCCAGCTGGCACAACATTAGTAATTATTAAAGATGAAATATTAGGTAAAACAAAAAGAGAAATTCCATCTATGCTGAATTATAACACTCATATAGAAAAAGATAGTATGTTTAATACTCCTCCGGTATTTTCAATTTATGTTTCAATGTTAACCTTAAAATGGCTTAAAAATTTAGGTGGTATTTCTACAATAGAAAAAGAAAATCAAAATAAGGCAGATTTACTGTATAATGAAATAGATAATAATTCTCTATTTGAAGGGACAGCAACAAAGGAAGACAGATCAAACATGAATGTGTGTTTTAAACTAGTTGATAAATCTAAAGAAACAGATTTTAATAATATGTGTGAAAAAGCAAAAATCAGCGGACTAAAAGGTCATAGATCTGTAGGAGGATATAGAGCCTCTATTTATAATGCAATGCCTATAGATAGTATTAAAGTATTAATAGATGTTATGCATAAATTAGAAAACAATTAAAATGATTAAAATTTTAGCTAACGATGGAATATCTAATTCTGGAATAAATATTCTTGAAAAAAATGGATATTTTGTCTCTTGTAATCATATTAAACAAAGTGCTCTAATTGAAAATATTAACAAAGAAAAATATAATGTTCTTCTTGTTAGAAGTGCAACCAAAGTTAGAAAAGAACTAATTGATGCGTGTCCAAAAATAAAAATTATTGGAAGAGGTGGTGTAGGAATGGATAATATAGATGTTGATTATGCAATTAGTAAAGGTATAAAGGTTATTAACACACCTTCGGCATCATCTAATTCAGTAGCAGAACTAGTTTTTGCTCATCTTTTTTCTATGGTAAGATATTTATATGATAGTAATAGACAAATGCCATTAACTGGAGACTCTGAATTTAAGGATTTGAAAAAAAACTATGCGAAAGGAATAGAGTTAAGTGGAAAAACCTTAGGTATCATTGGTTTTGGTAGAATTGGTCAAGAGGTTGCTAAAAAAGCAATTGGATTAGGCATGAAGGTATTAGCACATGACAAATTTATTAAAGAAGCAAATATAAAAATTGATTTTTTCAACGGTGATAATATATCTTTCAAAGTTAATACACAAGACATTAAAACTGTTTTAAGCAAATCTAATTTTATTACACTACACTTACCAAAAATAGGTGAAAAAGCAATTATTGGAGCAGAAGAAATAGGATTAATGAAAACAGGAGCTGGAATTATTAATACATCAAGAGGAGGAATTATTGACGAAACAGCCTTAATGTTTGCTTTAGATAAACAAAAGTTAGCATATGCAGGATTAGATGTATATGATAATGAACCTAATCCAAGTATTCATTTATGTATGCATAATGCTATTAGTTTAACACCTCACATTGGCGCTGCAACTTTAGAAGCACAAGAAAGAATAGGAGCGGAACTTGCTACGCAAATTATTAAACACTTTAATAATAATGGTTAAGATAAGAGCATTCAAGGCTATTCGTCCTACTAGAGATAAAGCAAGTTTAGTGGCATCGAGATCTTATTTAACTTATTCTGAAGAAACAATTAGAGAAAAATTAGATCATAACCCATATACTTTTTTACACATTATTAACCCAGAATATAAACTAAAAAATAAGAAAAAAGGTTTAGAAAAATTTCAAAAAATTAGAAATAAATTTAATGAGTTTATTAAAGACGGTATATTTATTAATGAAAATAAAAACAGCTTATACATTTATCAACAAAGTAATGATTTAAATACATTTACTGGAATTATTGGTGCAGTAGCAATTAAAGATTATTTAGATGGGAATATTAAAAAACATGAAGAAACACTGAAAAAAAGAGAAGAAATGTTTTGCAACTATTTAAAAATCACTGGTTTTAACGCAGAACCTGTTCTTATATCTTATCAAAAAAATAATAATATTGATAAAATTATTAAAAAATATGTCGCAAAGAGAGCTGAGTATGAATTTACTACTACTAACAAATCTTTACATAAACTATGGGTAATAACTGATGAACAAGATATACGTAATACAACAAATGCATTTAAAGGTATAGATAAGCTATATATTGCTGATGGCCACCATAGAACAGCATCTTCTGCACTTTTATCAAAATTAAATAAATCAAAGGAAAACAATTATTTTATGAGTTATTTAATTGATGAAAAACAACTTAGAGTTTTAAGCTTTAATAGATTAATAAAGTCCTTAAATGGTTTAAAGACTGGTGATTTTATTAAAAAAATTAAAGAAAATTTTAAAGTTATAGAAAAAAAATCCCCCTACTCTCCTATTCAAAAAAATGAAATTTGCATGTATTTAGAAAAAACATGGTACTCATTAATTTTAAAAAATGATTCAAACAATTTAGATCCTATAATTTTATCATTAAATATACTTAAGCCAATATTAAATATTATTGACGAGAGAACAGATAAAAATATTTCTTTTATTAATGGTAAGACACCTTTGTCATCTATCAAACAAATAGTAGATAATGAGATTTACAAAGTTGCTTTTATACTAAAACCAATTACAATTAATAACATAAAAAAAGTAGCTGATAAAGGAGAATCTCTACCTCCTAAAAGTACATATGTAGAACCTAAATTACGATCTGGCTTAACCATTTATAGAACAAAATAAATGGGTGTAATAGAAAATCTTCATTTAATAAAACAAACAATACCTCAAAGTGTTTGCTTAATAGCTGTCTCAAAAACACAATCTAATTATGATATACTTAAAGCATATAATGCAGGACAAAAAAATTTTGGAGAAAATAAAGTACAAGAGTTAGTTCAAAAACAAGAAAAGCTACCAAAAGATATTCGATGGCATATGATTGGTCATTTACAAACAAATAAAGTGAAATTTATAGCACCATTTATTGATATGATTCATTCTGTAGACTCTTTAAAGCTAATTAATGAAATAGATAAAAGAGCTAAACAAAATAATCGAATAATTGACTGTTTATTACAAGTTCATATAGCAAATGAGAAAACAAAATTTGGTTTTGAACCAGATAAAATAGAAGGAGTAATAGAAGAAACAAAAAAAAATAAGAATATTAATATTAAAGGTCTTATGGGCATGGCTTCGTTTACAGATAACAAAAATGAAATCATAAAAGAATTTTCTTTGATAAATACATTGTTTAAAAAAGTAGAAAATGAAAAAATTAATGTGCTTTCTACAGGAATGAGTAGTGATTATTTAATAGCTATAGAAAATGGTAGTAATATGATAAGATTAGGAAGTATTATATTTGGAAAAAGAATATAAAATGAAAAAGATAATTTCAACACCAAATGCTCCTGAAGCTATAGGGCCGTATAGCCAAGCAATTCTTCATAATAATACATTATACTGTTCAGGTCAAATTGCACTAGATCCTAAAAATAACAAACTAATTCTAGAAAACATACAAGATGAAACGCATCAAGTAATGAAAAACATACACGAGGTTTTAAAAGCTGCAAATATGGATTTTGAGAATGTAGTAAAATGCTCGATATTCATGAAAAATATGGATGACTACACAGAAATAAATGAAGTGTATAGCACCTATTTTAATAATAATCCACCAGCTAGAGAAGCAGTTCAAGTTTCTGTACTACCAAAAAATGTAAATGTAGAAATATCAGTGATAGCCTGCTTATAAAAATGGAATTATCTAGTGAAATACTAAAAGGAAATGTGACTGCGCTTGCAAGAGGGATAACGTTAATTGAAAGTACGTTGCAAGAAGATCAAAAAAACGCACAAGAATTATTAAAAAAATGTAGTAAAAAATCTAGAAAAACTTTAAGAATTGGTATTACAGGCTCTCCTGGAGTAGGTAAAAGTACATTTATTGAAACTTTTGGAGAGTTATTAACTAGTCAAGGGAAAAAAGTAGCAGTCCTTACTATTGATCCATCTTCAGAAAAAACTAAAGGAAGTATTTTAGGAGATAAAAGTAGAATGAATAAATTATCTACTAATAAAAATGCCTTTATTCGTCCAAGTCCAAGTAGTGGAACATTAGGTGGAGTAACTAATAGAACTAGAGAGAGTATTATTTTATGTGAAGCTGCAGGTTTTGACACAATACTTATTGAAACAGTAGGTGTTGGTCAAAGTGAAACAACAGTTAGTAAACTAGTAGATTTTTTCTTACTGCTCATACTTGCTGGTGCAGGAGATGAGTTACAAGGTATCAAAAGAGGTATTATGGAGCTTGCACATGTTATTGCAATAACAAAAGCAGATGGCGATAATATCATACAAGCAAAAAAAGCGGCGTTAGAATATAAACATGCTATTCACCTCTTCCCTCCTATGGAAAATGGATGGATACCACAAATAAATACTTGTTCTGCTATAGAAAATACTGGAGTTTTAGAAATACAAAAAAATATTAGTAAATTTGATAGACATATGATATCAAATGGTTGGAAAGAGAAAAATAGAAAAGAGCAAGCAAAGTACTGGCTACACTACACAATAAAAGAAGAATTTGGGAAACAAAGATACAACTCTCTACTATCAGAAGGACAACTTAAAGTGATGGAAGAGGACTTATTGAGAGGAAAAACAATCTATCAATTAATCGATAGCGAAAAAGTCTAATTTGAGTCCCATAGAAAATAAAATAATTATAATTACAATTGCTAATACATAAAAAGAGATATATATAATATTGATAAAGTCAATATTTTTATTACATAATTTCTGTAAATAATAAACACTTAAAAATACACAAGCAATAAAAACTAATATAACTGGAAAAAGATAACTATAAACAAATTCAGTGGTATTTTTATAATTTATTAATACATCATATAAAAAAAATAAACTTGCAGAAAACAGTAACGCACTAGAAATTAAATGTACATAAGATATAGTTCTTTTAATTTTTTTAACTAAAAATTAATAAAAAAGATGCATCTTTTCTTTATTTCTCCAGCCTGCCCTACTACTATAATCAGCAAAATAGATGATAACATCAGCTTGAGAAGCATAATCAACAAAAAAGACTTTCTTATCAGCTTGGCTAGCATAATCAACAAAGTACCAATTACCATCATTCTTTCCAGCCTGACTAGCATAATCAACTTTATATACAATCAAATCAGCCCTACTTTCATAATCAGCAACAAACACCTTGACATCAGCCTGACTAGCATATTCAACTGAATAAACCTTCTGAGCTTGAATACTTGAAGAAATCAAAAAAATTAAAAGTAATAATGTATATTTTTTCATACTTCAAATGTATAAAAAATTTACTAACCATGATTGGCAAAATAATTTGATAATAGTATCTTTGCTAAAACAAAATTTTATATGAATAAAGTATCAGATAGACTAAATAGGCTTTCTGAATCTGCTACATTAGCTATGGCAAGAATGAGTAGAGAATTACAAGCAAAAGGAGTTAATGTAATTGCCCTTAGTCTTGGTGAACCTGATTTTGATACGCCAGAATTTATTAAAGAGGCTGGAAAAAAGGCTATAGATGATAATTTTTCACACTACACCCCAGTTCCAGGTCTAGCTGAGTTAAGAAGCTCAATAGCTGCTAAATTTAAAAGAGACAACAATTTAGAATATAAACCAGATCAAATTGTTACATCTACTGGTGCAAAGCAGTCATTAGCAAATGTATGTTTAAGTTTATTAAATCCTGGAGACGAAGTGCTTCTACCTTGTCCTTACTGGGTAAGCTATTCTGAAATAATCAAACTTGCTGAAGGTAACCCAATAAAAATACCATCATCTATTGACTCAGACTTTAAAGTAACTGCAAATGATCTAGAAGCAGCTATAACGTCAAAAACAAAGATGTTAATGTTTAGTTCTCCATGTAATCCTAGTGGAACAGTTTATACTCAAGAGGAATTAGAAGATATTGCAAATATGCTTGAAAAATATCCTGAAATTTTTGTTATTTCCGATGAAATATATGAACATATTAATTTTACAGAAAAACACTTTAGTATAGCAAGTATTCCTTCAATGTTTGACAGAACAATAACAGTAAATGGTGTCTCTAAAGGATTTGCTATGACTGGATGGCGTGTTGGATTTATAGGCGCTCCACTATGGATCGCCAAAGCTTGTAATAAAATTCAAGGTCAAATAACTTCAGCTACTTGTGCAATAGCTCAAAAAGCAACAGAAAGAGCAATGCTTGCAGAGCCAAAATCAACAACAAAAGAAATGAAAGAAACATTTCTCCAAAGAAGAAATATGTTAGTTAATGAATTGAAAAATATTAAAGGTATTAAATGTAATATTCCTCAAGGAGCTTTTTATGTTTTCCCTGATATTAGTAATTTCTTTGGTAAGTCAGATGGAGAATCAATAATCAATAATGCTAATGATTTATGTATGTACTTATTAAACAAAGCTCATGTTGCATGTGTAGCAGGAGATGCTTTTGGAAATCCAGAATGTATTCGTATTTCTTATGCTGCATCTGAATCAAAACTTATTGAAGCAATGAAAAGAATAAAAAAACACTTAGAGTTACTTAAATGATAAACTTTAAAAAAGTTTTCTCAGAATTTAATAATAAAAAGGTATTAATTATTGGTGATGCAATGATAGATGCTTACATGTGGGGGGAAATCAACAGAATGTCTCCTGAAGCACCAGTTCCAATTGTTGAAATACAAAAACACGAAACTAGACTTGGTGGAGCTGCAAATGTTGCTTTAAATATTCAATCTTTAGAAGCTAAACCTATTTTATGTTCAGTAATTGGGGATGATATACATGGTAATTTATTTTTAGATTTAATGCATAAATCAAATTTAAGTACTGAGGGAATACTAATCTCTAAAAAAAGAAGAACAACTCTTAAAACTAGAGTCATTGCAAATGAAAAACACCAATTAAGAGTAGATGAAGAAGATACAAAACCTATTCAATTAGAAAATAAATTTATAAACAAAATTAAAGATCACATTAGCAGTTGTGATGTTGTAATCTTACAAGATTATAATAAAGGTACTTTAACACAAAATGTAATTAAAGAAATTATAGCAACAGCTAATAAATTAAATATACCCACGATAGTAGACCCAAAGAAAATTAATTTTAATAATTATAATAATTGTACAATATTTAAACCCAATTTATCTGAGATTAAGGAAGGAATGAAAATAGATTTCAATTCTAATAATCAAAATGAAATAAACGAAGTAACAAACAAATTATTAAACAAATTACAAGCTAAAGCCATTTTATTAACAATGTCTGAACAAGGTATATCAATTACCTATAATAAAGAATTTGAATATACCCCAGCATTTCAAAGAAAAATAATAGATGTTTCTGGTGCAGGTGATACAGTTATATCAGTTGCTTCTTTATGTTTAACTACAGAAATGAATTTTAAAATACTATCCAAATTATCTTCATTAGCTGGTGGTATTGTTTGCGAGGAAGTTGGAGTTGTTCCAATTAATAAGAATAAACTTTTATCTGAAGCAGCTATTTTTATTAATTATGAATAAAATAACACCTTACAATAATTCAAAAACAAAAAAAGAACAAGTTAAATCAATGTTTAATAACATTGCCAAAAATTATGATTTCCTTAATAACACTTTATCTGTAGGAATGCATAATATTTGGAGGAAACAAGCAATTCAAAAATTAAATAATAATCCAAAAGAAATATTAGATGTTGCAACTGGAACTGGTGATTTCGCAGTAACGGCTGCTAACTTTACAAACGCCAATATTACTGCAATCGACATATCTAAAAACATGTTAAATGTTGGGATTAAAAAAAGTTATAACAAAAAATTAGAAAACAGAATTTCGTTTAAAGAAGCAGACGCAGAAAATCTACCTTTTACTAATAATAAATTTGATGCAATAACTGTTGGATTTGGAGTAAGAAATTTTGAGAATTTAAATAAAGGATTAGATGAGATTTATAGAGTTTTATCTAAAGATGGAATTCTTGTGATCCTTGAACCCTCGATTCCCATAACATTTCCTGTCAAACACTTTTATAAGTTATACTTTAATTATATTCTTCCTATTATAGGATATATAATTTCAGGTGATAAAAATGCTTACAAATATCTTCCAGAGTCAGTTAAAAAATTCCCTTCAGGTAAAAAATTTATCAATCATCTTATAAAATCTGGATTTAAAAATTGTAAACATCTGTATTTAACATTTGGAATTGTAAGTATGTATATTGCAATAAAATAATCATTAAATCGTTTTATGTTGNTGCCAAAAAATAAAAACATATTTTATTTAATAATTATACTTAACTTATTCAGTTATAATTCATTTGCTCAAAAGTATAAAAAGCCNAAAAACTTAGTACGTTACGATCATCAAAAAATTCATTTTGGATTTACACTAGGTATTAACAATTTAAATTTTAATTATCAAAAAAATTCAAGCACAATAAATAATGATTCTATTAAAAGTATTAACACTTTAAGTCAAAAAGGATTTAATTTAGGAATTATTACAAACTTAAGACTAAGTAAGTATACAGATTTAAGATTTATTCCTGCACTTGTTTTTGGAGAAAGGAAAATTAGTTATGGTTTTAAAGATTCTACTATAATTAACAATGAATTAAAAAGAATAGAATCAACTCTTTTGGACTTCCCTATTCATTTAAAATATAAATCTGAAAGATATAATAACTTTAGAACCTATATAATTACCGGAATTAAATATAGTCTTGATATTGCATCTCAAGCAAGAATTGATGATGAAGGTAAAGAGATAGTTAAACTACAAAGAAATGATATTATGGGTGAAATTGGATTTGGAATTGATATATATTTAGAGTATTTTAAGTTTTCTCCACAAATTAAAATTTCATATGGATTTCTAAATTTACTTTCAAATGACAATACAGTTTTTACAAATTCTATTAATCGTTTGACAACAAATGGCTGGATGCTTTCATTTACATTTGAATAAAAATATTTGGATTTTATCTTTTTTTTATTTATAATTGCGTGATTATTAGTTGTTTACGTATTAAATTTTTATGGAACTTGATTTATTTTTAATAGGTTTTATTAGTATTGTATTATATATTACGTTATTATTTATAGCAAAAAAAACTGGATGGAAAAAAAAGAAAGTGTTTGAAAATTGTATTAATGCTTGTCCAAAATGTAATCACCCACTTAACAGAATACCAAGAAAAAACATTGACTATTTTATTATAAATATAACATTTAGAATTTTTGATTTTAGAAGATATAAGTGTAGTAATTCTGAAAGAGATTGGGAAGGTCTAAGGTGGTGAAAATTCAAATAACTAAGTACAGAAAATCTTATGTAAAAAAATAGCAGATGCAATACTTACGTTTAAAGATTCAGCTTTTCCGTTTTTTTTATCAATACAAATTTTTTTATCAACTAATTTTAATATTTCATTTCTAATTCCATTTGACTCATTCCCCATTACAAGATGTAAATTAGACGAAAATTCTTGATCACTCAAATTTAAACCATCTAATGATGCAGCGTAGATAGGTGTTGTTACATTATTTAAATACTTAATTAAATCGGTATAAAATATATTTACTCTAAATATTGAACCCATAGTGGATTGAACGACTTTAGAATTAAAAACATCAACTGAGTTTTGTGAACATACTATATTTTTTACACCAAACCAATCACATGTTCTTATAATAGTACCCAAATTACCAGGGTTATTAACACCATCTAACACTAAAGTAATACCATCAAAATGTTTAACTTTTTTTTGCTTTATATAAACTGTTGCTAAAATATTATTAGCATTACTTAGTGTAGATATTTTACTCAAATCATTTTCAGTAATTTCAGTTACATTATAATTAGCATACTTTTTTATTAATTTCTTTGTACAGTATAATGATTTGAATTCATAACTAGAAGAAAGAAGTTCATCAATGCATTTCTCTCCCTCAACTAAAAATAAGTTGTACTTATCCCTATATTTTTTAAAGGATAAAGATTTTATTAGTTTTATTGTATTTTTATTTATCATTAAAAAAATTAAAAGTCAATAATAAGAATTTATTATAAATATTTAGTTTTGTTTTATACATTCTTGTAATTTTGCTTAAAACAAAAATCATGTCAAAATTTAAATCAGGTGTACTTTCAGGAGATCAATTACAAGAAGTTTTTACTGATGCAAAAAAAAACAAATATGCTCTACCTGCTGTTAATGTAACTAACACTAGCACAGTAAATACAGTAATGGAAACAGCCTCTGAAGTAAATTCTCCAGCTATTATTCAATTTTCAAATGGTGGATGTCTATTTTATGCTGGAAAAAGTCTTTCTAATGAAGGTCAAAAAGCAGCAATTGCTGGAGGTATTTCAGGTGCTTTGCACGTACATAAGATGGCAAAATTATATGAATCCAGTATAATTTTACATACTGACCATGCTGCTAAAAAGTTACTTCCTTGGATCGATGGATTATTAGAAGCTGGAGAAGATTTTTACAAAAAAAATAAGAAACCATTGTTCTCTTCTCATATGATTGACTTATCTGAAGAGTCTTTAGAAGAAAATATCGAGATATGTAAAAAATATCTTAAAAGAATGTCTGCAATTGATATGACATTAGAAATTGAACTAGGTGTTACAGGAGGAGAAGAAGATGGTGTTGATAATACTAATATAGAAATATCAAAACTGTATACTCAGCCAGAAGAAGTTGCTTATGCCTATGAAGAGTTAATTAAAATCAGTGATAAATTTACAATTGCTGCAGCTTTTGGTAATGTACATGGAGTTTATAAACCAGGAAATGTCGTTCTAACACCAAAAATTTTATATAATTCTCAGAAATTTGTTGAAAATAAATTTAATACTCATTCTTATCCACTAAATTTTGTTTTTCATGGTGGTTCTGGATCTAGTAAAGAAGAAATTAAAGAAGCAATTAGTTATGGTGTTATTAAAATGAATATTGACACTGATTTACAGTGGGGTTTCACTATAGGAACAAGAAATTATTTTAATAAATATAAAGATTATGTTAAAACACAAATAGGAAATCCAGAAGGAGATGACAAGCCAAATAAAAAATACTATGATCCAAGAAAATGGATTAGGGAAGGTGAATTAACATTTAAAGAAAGACTTATTAGATCTTTTAAAGATCTAAATAATATAGATACAAATAAATAATATGGGNTGGTTTAAAAGAAATAAGGAGGGAATAACTACATCAACACACGAAAAAAAAGAAACTCCAGATGGATTATGGAGTAAATGTTCAAAGTGTAAAACAATAATAACAACTAAAGAACATATTGCTAATTTACATGTTTGTTCCCACTGTGGCCACCATGATAGAATAGGCTCTAATGAATATTTTAATATTTTATTTGATAATAATAAATTTAAAGAATTAGATAAAAACATGTCTTCTTTAGACCCATTAAAATTTGAAGACAAGCAAAAATATGTAGACAGAATAAAATTAATGCAAAAAAAAACTGGATTAAATGATGCTGTTAGAACCGGATATGGAAAACTAAATAATGAGAAATTAGTAATTGCATGTATGGATTTTAAGTTTATTGGAGGATCAATGGGTTCCGTGGTAGGTGAAAAAATTGCAAGAGCTATTGATTATGCAAGAAAAATAAAATGCCCTATAATTATTATTTCTCAATCAGGTGGCGCAAGAATGATGGAAGCTGGAATTTCATTAATGCAATTGGCAAAAACATCTGCTAAAATTGCGCAACTTGGGGAAGAAGGTCTTCCATATATTTCACTGTGTACTCATCCAACATTTGGTGGTGCTACTGCATCATTTTCTATGTTAGGAGATATCAATATAGCTGAACCAAATGCTTTAATTGGATTTGCTGGCCCAAAAGTTGTAAAAGAAACTATTGGAAAAGATTTACCTGAAGGCTTTCAAACAGCAGAGTTTTTACTTGAAAAAGGTTTTATTGATATGATTATTGAAAGAAAAAATCTTAAAAGTAAAATTAGTTTATTATTAAAAATGTTGAAAAAGTAGATAAAAAAGCTAAATTATTAAATAAGTTTATTAGTTTTGCACCCCTATTTAAAGTAGCAAATATACAATATGACTATAACAAAAAAAGAAAAAGAAAATATCTTTAAGAAATTTGGCAACAACATAAAAGATTCTGGATCAGTTTACTCTCAAGTTGCATTATTTACAGGAAAGATTAAAAATTTAACTGAACATCTTAAAGCAAACCGCAAAGATTACGGAACGCAAAGATCTTTACAACAAATGGTTGGTAAAAGAAGAAAGTTATTGCAATACTTAAAAAATAAAGATATTCTTGAATATAGAAAATTGATTAAAGACCTGGGTCTTAGAAAATAAAAACACTAAAAAAAGGCAATAAAACATTGCCTTTTTTAATTAAATAAAAATATAATGATAAAAGAAGTAAAAGAAATAATTAGATTAAATGATGGTAGAGAAATTTCTCTTTCAACTGGAAAATTAGCCAAGCAAGCACATGGATCTGTTGAATTAAGAATGGGAAAAACACATATGCTAGCAACAGTAGTATCTAATTTAGAAGCAAAAGAAGGAGTTGATTTTTTACCATTGACTGTAGATTATCGTGAAAAGTTTGCTGCAGACGGAAGATTTCCTGGAGGATTTCTTAAAAGAGAAGCCCGACCTACAGATCAAGAAATTTTAGTTATGCGTTTAGTAGACAGAATACTTAGGCCAATGTTTCCAAAAGATTATCATGCTGAAGTACAAATCATGATATCTTTAAATTCGCATGATGAAAATGTAAAACCTGACGCATTAGCTGCATTAGCTGCTTCAACAGCTATAGTATTATCTGATATTCCATTTAACGGACCGATTTCAGAGTGTAGAGTTGCAAGAATAGAAAATAAATTTGTAATAAATCCATCATCAGAAGATTTAGACCATGCAGATATTGATTTGATAGTTGGCGCTTCATACGATAGTATTGCAATGGTTGAGGGAGAAATGGATGAAGTATCAGAATCAGAAATGATTGAAGCAATTAAAACAGCTCATCAAGCTATCAAAATACAATGTGAAGCTCAATTAAAATTAGCTGCAAAAGCAAATGTTTCAAAAGAAAAAAGAGAATACTCTCATGAAACACATGATGAAGAATTGAGAAAAAGAATATTAGATGATACATATGATAAAATTTATAAAGTTGCTTCAAATGGATTATCAAAAAAAGAAAGATTGCAACAATTTAAAGAAATAAAATCAAATTGGATTGAAACTTTAACAGAAGATGAAATTGAAAAATATGATGAATATCTAATCAACTCATATTATAGCAAATCTGAAAAAGAAGCTATTAGAGATTTAGCTTTAAATGAAGGAAAAAGATTAGATGGAAGAAAAACTAATGAGATAAGAGATATTTGGTGTGAAGTTGATTATTTGGAAAGCCCTCATGGATCTTCAGTATTTACTAGAGGTCAAACTCAATCTCTAACAACCGTTACGCTTGGATCTGCTACTGATGTTAATAGATTAGATGGTGTAACATATCAGGGACATGAAAAATTCTATTTACATTATAACTTCCCTCCTTTTTCAACTGGAGAAGCAAGAATGCTTAGAGGTACAAGTAGAAGAGAAATAGGTCATGGTAATTTAGCTCAAAGAGCTTTAAAAAATATGATACCTGATGATAATCCTTATACTATAAGAATTGTTTCTGATATTTTAGAATCAAATGGTTCCTCCTCTATGGCTACAGTTTGTGCTGGAACTATGGCTTTAATGGATGCTGGAGTTAACATTAATAAACCTGTATCAGGTATTGCAATGGGTTTGATTTCTAATCAAAATGATTCCAAAAATTATGCCATTTTATCTGATATTTTAGGTGATGAAGATCATCTTGGTGATATGGATTTCAAAGTATGTGGAACTGAAAAAGGAATAACGGCTTGCCAAATGGATATTAAAATTCAAGGTTTATCTTATGATATATTATCTGAAGCATTAAACCAAGCTAGAGAAGGAAGAATTCATATTCTAAATAAAATCATTGAAACAATTCCTGAGCCAAGAAAAGAACTAAAACCTCAAACACCTAAAATTATCACTTTAAAAGTACCTAAATCATCAATAGGTGGAATTATTGGTCCTGGAGGGAAAATTATTCAGGAACTTCAAGCTGCTACAGAAACAAACATTTCAATAGAAGAAATTGATGATAATGGTGTTGTTGAAATTTTAGGAACAGATCAACAAAAAATTAATTTAGCAGTAGAAAAAATAAAATCTATTGCATTTGTTCCTGAAATTGGAGAAATATACAAAGGTAAAGTAAAGTCAATTATGCCATATGGAGCATTTGTCGGAATTTCTGCAAATACTGATGGATTAGTACATATTTCAGAGCTAGACTGGAAAAGAGTAGAAAAAGTTGAAGATATATTAAGAGAAGGCGATGAAATAGAAGTTAAATTAATTGACATCGACGAAAGAAGTGGAAAATTAAAATTATCTAGAAAAATTTTATTACCTAAGCCAGATAAAGAAAAAAAATAATTTTTTCAAAAAAATGTAACTATTCAAATATTAAAACGTATAAGTAAGACGGTTATAAAATAAAAAATAAAAATGAGACAACTAAAAATAACAAAACAAGTAACAAATCGTGAAACTGCTTCACTTGATAAATATTTACAAGAAATAGGAAGAGTTGATTTAATTACTGCTGAAGAAGAAGTAGAATTAGCACAGAAAATAAAAGCTGGTGATGAAAGAGCATTAGAGAAACTAACAAAAGCAAATCTTCGTTTTGTGGTTTCTGTTTCAAAACAATATCAAAATCAAGGACTTACCCTTCCAGACTTAATTAATGAAGGTAATTTAGGACTAATCAAAGCGGCTAAAAGATTTGATGAAACAAGAGGTTTTAAATTTATTTCATATGCAGTATGGTGGATTAGACAATCAATACTTCAAGCATTAGCAGAGCAATCAAGGATTGTAAGACTTCCACTAAATAAAATTGGATCAATAAACAAAATCAACAAGGCATATGCAGCTCTTGAACAAAAATTTGAAAGACCTCCTACAGCAGAAGAAATTTCAGAACTAGTGGATCTTTCAATTACTGAAGTAAAACAATCATTAAAAAATACGGGACGACATATTTCTATGGATGCACCTTTAATTGAAGGTGAAGATAGCAGTTTATATGATGTGATGGGTTCAGAAGATAGCCCAAACCCTGATGCAGATCTTATGCTTGAATCATTAAGAGAAGAAATTAGAAGAGCATTGGACACGTTAACACCAAGAGAAGCCGATGTAGTTTCTTCTTATTTTGGACTAAATGGCGGACATGCTATGACACTTGAAGAAATAGGAGAAAAATTTGATTTAACTAGAGAAAGAGTTAGACAAATTAAAGAGAAAGCTGTACGTAGATTAAAACAAACTTCAAGAAGTAAAATTTTAAAAACATACTTAGGATAAATTAGACAAAAATTTTGCTTTCTATCTAAATAATGACACACAAAATAGCACCTTCTATACTTGCAGCAGATTTTGGCAACCTATCAAGTGAATGTAAAATGGTAAACCAAAGCGATGCTGATTGGTTTCATATTGATGTTATGGATGGGGTTTTTGTTCCAAACATATCATTTGGAATGCCTGTTATACATGCAATCAATAAGATAGCTCAAAAAACAATGGATGTTCATCTTATGATTATTGAACCTGACAAATATATATCTAATTTCAAAAAATTAGGAGCTGATATTTTAACAATTCATTTAGAAGCTTGTAATCACATAAATAGAACTATTCATAAAATCAAAGAAGAAGGTATGCGATCTGGTATTGCAATTAATCCACACACCCCGATAAGTTCATTAAATGATATTATAAATGATGTTGATTTAGTTTGCTTGATGTCTGTAAATCCTGGATTCGGGGGGCAAATATTTATTGAAAATACTTACAATAAAATAATTGATTTAAAAAAATTAATAGAACAAAAAAATAGTAAAGCAGAAATTCAAATAGATGGAGGAGTAAACACTAGTAATGCAAGAAAATTAGTAGATTGTGGCGCTGATATTTTAGTAGCAGGTAGCTTTGTGTTTAAATCAGATAATCCTATTGAAACAATTTCAAATTTAAAAAACATTTAATTTTTATTTATATAATCTCTCAAGTATTCAAAATTAGGTGTTAAATCTCCTTCTTCACATATTGTAGCATTTAAAACAACATTTTCCTGATCATTGATTAAGTGAGGAATAACATTATCTAACAAAGAATCACCAAAATCTTTAGAAGCATCTTTAGGTAATTCACATGGTAAATTACTTACAGCCATTACAGCTAAGGCAGAATCATTCATGAAATTCACTTCTTTTTGTTGTATTACATCATAACCATATATAGGGTTTTGTATAGTTGATGATCTAATTGTTGAAGCTATTGGACCATCAATATCACAAGAAATATCAGCGATTACTTTAAAATTAAAATCTTGAGACTTTATATCATCTTTAGTTAATAAAAATGGAGAGCCAAAACCATAGAAATGGCCAGCTATAAAAATGTCTGATTTCTTAGCATAATTCATGAATGTTGACTTATATAACTTGGGATATTTATAAAAATGTATTAAATCAGACTTAACACCATCATTCCTTTCATTATAGTCTAATGTATCTAGATGAACAAAAACAGGTTCATTATATTTTAAATTTAAAAAATCATTAACTGAAACCTGTTTAAGACCATAATTAGAAAGAAATTCTAAAATCCCCCTACCTACTCTTCCTTTTCCTGTAACAACGATTCTTTCATTTTTTAATATAATTTTATTAAGCTCCTTTTCCATTTCATATCTATCTTGACATTTAAAAGCTGGTTTTAAATTATAAAGACCTGTTTTTAACCCATATGTTAAAAATGCATTATAAGCTCCTACAATGCCAGCATATCTACCAAAGCCTAGAATTCTTGAACCGTCTAAATTTTTTAAAACCTCATAGTCAACCATTTTTATTCTTAAGTCTATCATTTTCTTTAATAAACTTCTATTATATGGTTGTTTCTTTATTGTATGAGAAAAATAAAAATAAGTTTTATGAGAAATAAGAGAATCTAAATTNACTTCCTTAACTCCTAAAAGTATATCACAATCATTTATATCATTAACAATATCAATACCTACCTGAACATATTCATCGTCAGAAAAACATCTAGATGTAGAACTTTGAACAACAATAGATATTTTTGGATGTTTTTTTACCAACTCTGCACATTGTTTTGGTGTAAGTGCAACACGACTATCTAAAGGTACTTTGGTCTCACGGAGTATTCCAATTTTCATAATAAAAAATAATATGCAAAAATAATAAACTAAGATTGAATAAGATAGTTTTTGTAATTTTGCAAAGTTCATTATTTCTTGGGGCTGACTGGATTTGACAGCAAATATGTTATTTAATAAGCATGCCGAGCATTGTTTTTTAGCTCGTAAATATTAAAATTCAACTTTTTAAATGGCGAAAATAATTACGCTTTAGCTGCCTAATTTATATAATTACGTAAGCTTTTGTCTCTTTTATAGGTGCTCCTGAAACCTATAATCTTGAGGCATTATAAAATTCAGGATAATTATTTTATTGCTTTTATAAAATAGTGAATGATTAAAAAGCTAAGAATTATTTTTTGGTTGCTATTTTCCAAAATAATTTCGAAAATTAAAAATAGATAAGCATGTAGAAAGTTTCTGTACTGTTTGTTTGGACGGGGGTTCGATACCCCCCAGCTCCACCAAAAAACCCACTTAATTAAGTGGGTTTATTTATATTTGTACAAATTAAAGATCATATAACAGAAAATAATGACAACCCATTAGAAATAGAAAAAAAAACTTTATACCATTGAAGAATTTGGTGCTACATTAAGAAGTAAATTTGGAGCAAATAATTATATTTCTAATACTGTGTTAGTAGAAATATTTCTTGCTAAACACCCTGTTTACTCAAGTAATATTAAAAAATTAGAAAATCACGTTTCTCAAAAAAGTTGTGGTTGTTGTTAAAGTATAAATCAAAAAATTCAACTAAATAATTTTTTAAAAAAGTTAAAAATAAGGAACGAGAGGTCCACTAAAAAGAAACCCTCTCATGAGTGGATTTTTACTTATTCAAGAATTATTTTCTTCTCTACTGTTCCGTCATCATAAATATAAAAAAGTGGAGTATTTTTTAATGCCTTTATATTTCTTCCTAACACATCAGTTATTGCGAGTATATTTTTATTATAAAAATTATTAATTTCTTGATTACTTGTAGTGTTACAATCTATTAATCCATTTATATCAAATTTAGATACGAAGTTCCAAACTTCAACACTAGCACTAATATCCATATTACCAAAAGTGCCTGGCCAGTCATGATCTCCGCCAATCACCTTTAATTCTTCTACTCTAACACAATTATCTCCGTTTTCCCATACTCTCCTCTCAACAGTACTACCATCAAAAGTGTTAATATTTGGTAATTGAGAAATTATAGGATTAATATCGGTATTATTATAATTTGACCAATAAGTTGTAATCTCATCAGCAGACATATAGTATGGTTGAAAACCACTATATGTAGAATGAGGGCTCATATCATTTGTACCAGGTATTAAAAGAACAGCAGTAGGGTGAAATGGAGAACAAAATCCTAGATCATAATAAGTATCTCGAAAAGCATCAACCAACATACTTCCAGAGACAGAAGAAAACGCTGCAATTCTATTATTTAGTCTGCATCCAAGTTCGTAAGAAAAAATCCCTCCTTCTGAGTAACCACATGCATAAACCCTATTATTATCAATCATATATTGAGCACTAAGAGTATCAATAATTGCTTCAATAAAGAATATATCATTATGAGTAGTTGGAGCNTTATGAAGCCATGAAAAACTACCGTCATCTGGATCAATTGCAGCCTGAGGATATATTGCAATAAATCCTGCTGTATCTGCTATTGGCCTCATATCATTTGTATTGATAAAATCACTAGAGGTTCCTCCCCCACCATGGAAACTAAATAGTAAAGGATAGGAAGTACTACCATCATAACTTGCTGGTATATATACAATATATTCTCTAGCATTACCATCATGAATCATGGTTTTGTTAATTTGTTGTTGAGCTATACCAAATAAAGGATTAAATAAAAAGAGTAATAATATTTTCTTTGTCATATTTAAAATTTTAATATGTAAAATTACATAATAATTTTCNAAAAATTTCGAAACTGGTAATGAGAGGTTCAGCTAAAAGATACCCCTGAGTATATTATGCATATCAGGAATTTTTTAAAAAACAGTCTAATAAATAAGATTTGATTTAGGAAATGAAGATTTTATAGTACTAACAAAAATAAAGAGAAAATTTATTTTAATAATTGATTTTGTATACCTCCATAATCAGCCCATTCCCAAATAGCTAAGATCTTTCCTTTCTCAAAATCTATAGTTTGGTAACCTGAAAAACCAATATCCTTCCCATTAGCGGACAAAATTGCTCCATAATAAACACGGACACTGCCATCAATTGTATATGAAACCTTATCTAAACCAGGTAAATAGACACAATGATCAATACTAAATGACATACCCATCGTCTTCATCTTATTAAACCCATTTATATAATCAATCTTAGATGTTATAACACCCTTCTTCTCTCCGGCTGGATAAGAATAAAAAACGAACTCATTAGAATAATAATCTGATATTTGTATTTTTTCTAATGTAGTATCAAGGAAATAGGTATTAATATGTTTAATTAATTCTTTAAAAGCACTTAAGTTATGCTCATATTCAATCTTACGATCATAAATTGTGGCCTCCTGTGCAATACTACTAGAGAAAAAAATAGAAACAAAAAAACAAGAGATAAACATTCTATAAATGGAATATAGTAAATGACTCATAATATCGTGCTTTAAAAATATGTTTTTATTAATTTTATAAAATTATAAAAAATATGAAAAAAATAAATAATTATATAGAAATCAATAAACAAGCTTGGGACAAAAGGACCCCTATCCATTTAAAATCTAAATTCTATAATAATGCATCATTTAAGAAAAAACAAAATTCCTTAAAATCAATTGAAGCAAAAGCCTTAGGCAATGTAAAAGATAAATCTATACTCCACTTACAATGTCATTTTGGACAAGACAGTATATCATTGTCAAAAATGGGTGCTAAGGTAACAGCTGTAGACTTTTCTAGAGTCGCAATAAATGAAGCGAGAAAATTAGCAAAAGAACTAAAGATTGATTTAGAATTCATAGAAAAAGATGTGCTAAAACTAGATATAAAAAAAAGATTTGATATTGTGTTTAGTTCTTATGGAATTATTGGTTGGCTTCCTAATCTTAATATATGGGCAAAGGTTATATCAAGGCATCTAAAAAAGGGGGGATTATTTTTATTAACAGAATTTCATCCTTTTACAGAACTAATAAAAGATAATGGTTATGATTATTTTTATAAACATGAACCTGATATTGAAAATACAAAGGGAACATACACTGATGGTGGATCAAAATTAGTTACCAAAACATGTTGGTGGAATCACTCATTAACAGACATTTTCAAAGCATTAGAGGCGAACGGAATGAAACTTAATTTATTTGAAGAGTTTGATTATTGTCCTTATAAACTTGAAGGTATGATTGAAAAGGAAAAGGGAAAATATATTTTAAATAAAAGAAAAAATTTAAGTACACCTTATATATTTAACCTAAAAGCAACAAAAAAATAATAGTTAATAACACAAATATTGTAAAAAATTAAATTTTTTATATATATCTGGCTATTATGTAAGCTATCTTTGTAAAATGAAAATCTTTAAAAAAGATCCTTTTGGCTATAATATTTTTGTAAAAGATCTTTTAATTAAAACTTTAGGATTATTATCATACAGAAGATTTAGAGGTATAAACAACTTAAAAATAAGTGGAAGTGAAATTATAAAAAAACTTCCAAAAAAAAACGTACTTTTTATTGCAAACCATCATACATATTTCTTGGACGTTACTGCTATGATTCATGTTTTTAATGCAAGTCTTAATAACAGAAAAAATAGTTTAAAAAATATTAGCTATCTTAAAAAACTAAAATCTAATATTTACTTTATAGCAGAAAAAGAAACAATGACAAAGGGGTTATTTCCTAAAATACTAGCATATACAGGAGCAATTTTAATTTCAAGAACATGGAAAAGCCAAGGAAAAAGTATTAATAGACCAATAAACACAAAGGATATAGAAAAAATAAATAAAGCTCTTGAAGACGGATGGCTTATTACTTTTCCTCAAGGAACAACAAAAAATTGGGCACCAATTAGAAAAGGAACTGCTTACATCATTAAGAAAAATAAACCATTAATTATCCCAATAACTATTAAAGGTTTTAGAAATGCATTTGATAAAACTGGATTAAAATTAATAAAAAGGGGTTCAGAACTTAGTCTGACAATAAAAGATCCTTTACAAGTTGACTATAAAAAAGAATCAATAGAACAAATTACAGAAAAAATAGGTATTGCTATAGAACAACACGAGTCTTTTAGATAGTATTACTTTTTTAATTTATTAAAATCTTTGATTTAAAATTCTTTAAGTCTTTAAACAACATATTTATTTCTCTCTTATAGTTTTTTATGTAACTTAGTTCATCTTTGGAGTATTTTTTACAAAATGTAGGGTCAATATCTTTCCATTTAATAAATAATTTATTTATTAAATCAAATGAATCTATAAAATTTTGTTGACTAGTAGATAAAGTATGACCAAATGATGATTTTACAGTATTATAAATAGCATCAGATTTACTTTTCATTACAAAATATTCATTAGTTCTTTTTAAATCTTTTGTTAGTTTAAATAATGAAAGAATACTAATAAGCCATTTACTTGGATCAAAGGCAAACCATCTTACTCCATTTCTGAAATCAGCAGGAAACTTATGGTGATAGTTGTGATAACCTTCACCAAAAGTAAATAAAGAGACAATCCAAGAATCTCTAGCAGTTGAATATACATCATAAGTTCTAGTTCCTACATAATGACACAAAGAATTAACGAAAAATGTAGCATGGTGAACTAATGTTATTCTCAAGAAAACTCCCCATAGAAGTGCTCCTAAAGGTCTTTCATAATAAAAACCAACTAGCAATGGAATTAAAAACCCAACTACTAAAGCAATGTGAAAATAATATTTATTTTGAAAAACTACAGCTGATTTTTTTTCTAAATCCTTTACTCCAATAATTCTATTATTAACTTCTGGTGTTTTTTCTAATATCCATCCAATATGAGCATGCCAAAAACCTTTTTTAATTGAGTATGGATCTTTTTCCATTTCAGGAAAGTTATGATGCTTTCTATGGTCTGAACACCACTTTAAGATTGTATTTTGTAAAGCAACAGATCCACAAATCATTAAAATCCATTCAATAAATACATTTGTTTTAAATGATTTATGTGAAAAAANTCTATGATATCCCATAGTGATTCCCATACCCGAAATAAACCAAAAAAGTATTAACAATAAAGGCTCAATAAAAAAAACTCCATGAAAATACACATATATAGCTGTACCAAACAGTCCAAGAAGTGGACAAATTGATAAAAACAAAACAGTTGGCCAATTTAACTTTAAATTACTTTGCATAAAATATATTTAAGCACAAAAATAAAGCTAATAACTTTTATAATAAGAATTATTTTCTAATATTTCTTGAAATCTCTTCTAATTTAACTGCAATAACTAACAACATAGACATTGACTCTTTTACCAGACCAATAAGTAAAGGCAAAAAGTACGATATTAAAATAAATAATAAACCGACTGTTTGGAGTAAAATAATAACTTCCAGAATTAACGATGTGAGTATTAGCTGATAAATTAAACGCAATAAAAATTATAGAAAATAGTAATGCTATTTTTTTCATAAGTTGTCGTAATAAATTAAAAAAAGGACTTCAATAATAAAAAAAAAAAAAATGATTTAGAGACGTAAAGTGTTAATAATCAATTACAAAAAAGCTTTAAACGCAATATAGTTGCGTATAAATTAATTAAACGGATTTGTTGCCCATACATTTAATTCATTAATAAATCCTCTATCGTTCATCTCAATAGCATTAATGATGGCATGAGCAATTTCTCTAGATGTTAATTTATTTGAAACCTCTTCTCTTTCAACTCTAGATGAATTTGCAAAAGCTGTAGTAACTTCGCTTGGATTTATTTGACACACTCTAATATTATAAGGTCTTAATTCAGCTTGCCAACACTGACTTAAACATCTAACAGCAAACTTAGACGATGCATAAATACTACCATTTTTATAGCCTTTAAGACTAGCTGTAGAGCCTATATTTATAATTGTTCCTTGCTTATTTTCTTTCATTGAAGGTATAATATCTTTGGTAAATAAAGAGAGACCAAAAACATTTACATTAAAGACTTCTAAAAAATCTTCAATACTTAAATTATCTATTGATTTACTAACTCCTGTTCCAGCGTTGTTAATTAATACATCAACCCTATTATCAAGTATTTCAAGGCATTTATTTGCATTTACAGATAAATTATTTATATCCCCCATATCAAACGCAATAATATGAACGTTTAACCCTTTAAACGCCTCTTTTAACCTATCTTCTGATCTACCCGTAACTAATACATTAGCTCCTTTTTTAATTAAGTCTTTGGCAGTTTGTTTTCCAATACCTAAACTTCCACCTGTGACAATAATATTTTTATCTTTTAATTTCATTTTAATTTNTTTAATCAATAACCATTTTTTTTCTAACTTCTCCGTCATCATAAATATAAATAAGTGGTACATATTTACGATGAAAAATATCCTGACCAAAAACATTAGATAACCTTATTAATGTTCTGTTTTACAAACTATTATTTGCTAAATTATTATTATAATTTACCTGGCTCTCTTTTTTAAATTTTAAAAAAAATATTTACAGAATTTTAGCAAATAAAATATCTAATCAATGACTATCATCTGTCTCAAAACATTCTCTTTTGTTGTGATTTCTAAGAAATATACTCCAGTAGCTTTATTTTTCAGATTAATGGTTCGGCTAAATTTTCCCAAAAATTGATCTAAATCTTCAATTAAAGTAAATTCTCCAACCATATTTACAACTCTAATATTTAAATCTTGCCTTACTTTACTAATAAATTCAATATTAAATATACCATTAGATGGATTTGGATAAATTTTAAAATTTGATAAACCAAACTCTTCAATAGAGACGTTTACACAATTGGCTTCACAATCAACTAAAGAACTGTATTGCCCAAGACCATTTCCTGGATCAAAACATGAATTCCCATCACAATCCCAACTTGGAGCTATACAATTATTTTGACAAGCAGTTAAGCTGCTGTACTGTCCGTTTCCTGTACCTGGATCATAACAACCACCTTGTCCATCACAGTCCCAACTAACAGATAGAGTGCCTTGGCAAGGAGTTTCCACTTCAATATCATAATAAAAATAGTAATAACTATTAGGAGCTGTTGAGGCACTTGAGCTTGTAATATTTATTGCCGAACCAATGTCATAAGGATAACTAGCGCTAGCATTATTTCTATACAAACCTACATTTTGTAAAGCACCTTGCGCAACACCTATTTGCATATCATTACCAATAGGTACTTCGAAGTTCAAATCAACTATCTGCTGCCCTGAAGATACAGTTAAAGTAGTATCATCAATAATAACACCATTAGCATTCCTTAATTCAAAAGTAATGGTATTAGAAGCTTCTGAATAGATAGTAGCAGACCTAATAATACATTCTTTATAAGCATCAAAGTTTAAATGCTGATCACCATTAAAAAAACCACCACTTCCAAATGTATTATCTATAGCTCCTCCCGATGCAATAGTAGTATTTGCACTTGCATCATAATTAGAGGCAGTAGGATCTGTACAACCCAATACAGGAGCTATACAAGAGCCATCATCAAAGCAAGCAGAAGCATTATAATTAAGAGCAAGAGGATCCATACAACCACTTACATAGCAACAAGAGCCATCGTCTATGGTTGCTAAATTCGAAAAATTAACAGCTGAAGTATCAGTACATCCACAATCTTCACTTAACTTATATCTATATACAGAAATTGGATCTGTAGGAATATTAGAATTCCAATCTTGACCTAGTAAAAAATAAACATCACAACCAATAACAAAATTTCCAGGGGCCCAAATTGCTCCTCCTGGATGAGAAGGAAGCTGATTCCATGAGTCATTTGACGGGTTATATTCCCAAAATTCACCACTACTTAAAGGCCCATGGTCATCTCCATCACCACTTAGTACATAACCTTTTCCATTATACGACAACTGTGTTCCTGCTACTCTAGCCTCACTAGGAAAGTCATTAAGTTGCAACCAACTATCATTTGAAGGGTCATATCTATAAAAATCATTGTATATGTATGAATTAGAAGAGGGATTACTACCAGGTCCTGGCAGGCTTCCATGACCAAAACCCACATAAGCATAATCCCCTATACCAAAATAATATGGGTGATGCCTATCATTACCTATAATATCACTCTTTTGAGACCAAGAGTCTAAAATAATATCGTATTCCCACCAATCACCTAAATTTCCAGAGCCATTACTACCACACCCCATATATATTTTATTATTAACCACAATCATAGCGGGATGATTTCTTCCATCACCAGGAAAACTTGCTTTTTGCACCCAGGAATCAGTATTCATATTGTATTCCCACCAATCAGTTGGATAAGCACCATTTGAAGTAGAACCAAAACCCATATAAGCTTTATCCCCATTGGTCACACCATATGCATATCCCCTTCCACTAGATGGAAAATCTTGAAGCTGAGTCCAAGTATCATTTAATTTATCGTATTTAAACATATCATTTAAATAGCTACCACAAACAACAAAACCATAATCATCATTAGCAAATGTTATTGGATGATGTCTTCCATCTCCGGAAAAACTAGCAACTTGATTCCAATTTTGGGAAATACTTAAAAAAGGAATTAAAATAAATAGAAGTAATCTAAACATATTTTTTATTTGCAAAAATAGAGATAGTTGATGAATTAAAAAAAACTTTAACATATATATTAAATAGAGTAAAACTATATTGTAAATTTTCCACTAGAATACAGTACAGCTTGACCTCCAACTTGGACACGATCATGCATATATTTACATAAAATCTCACCTCCCCTTTTGGACAATTGAGAAGCTTTTAAAGATATNTTATTTAGTTTAGTATACCAATATGGAACTAAAGTACAATGAGCTGAACCTGTTACTGGATCTTCCAAAATAGTTGCCTGAGGGGTAAAAAAACGAGAAACAAAATCATTTGATTTAGATTTTGAAGTAACAATAACACCACCATATCCTAAATTGATCTTATCAAACTCTTGTCTATCTATCAAAATATCTCTTATCTGCTGCTCATCTTCAAAAACTAACAAATAATCTCTAGCTTTTAAGACCTCAACAGGCTGAATATTTATTGCGAGTTCAATCTCTTTAGGTAAAGTAGTTTTTTTTGCTATTCTAGAAGGTAAATTCATAAAGTAAAAATCATTTTTACAAATTACAGTTAAATCACCACTCATAGTTTTAAATTTAATTTCAGCTTTTGAGTATTTGTATATAGATTTTAATACAAATGCAGTAGCTAAAGTAGCATGACCACACAAATCAATTTCTATATCAGGGGTAAACCACCTAAGATGAAAACCATCTCTATGCTCAATAAAAAACGCAGTCTCAGCAACGGCATTTTCTTTAGCGATATTTAAAAGAATATCATCAGTAAACCACTTCTGTAATCGAACTACACATGCAGGGTTTCCTTGAAAAATTTTGTTAGTAAATGAATCGACTTGAAAATAATCAAACGTCATAGAAAGTCATCTATTTCTCATTAAGAATATTAATTTCAACACGTCTATTCTCCTCCCTTCCTGCTGAAGTGTTATTATCAGCAATTGGAATAGACTCCCCTTTCCAATCAATTAATATCCTAGAAATATTAACTTGTTTAGATACCAAATAAGCCCTCACAGCTTTAACTCTATTCTCAGACAATTTCATATTGTATTCTTCAGTATTTTGACTATCTGTATGTCCAGTTAATTTGATATTCAAATATGTTTTTTCAAGCATATAATTAGCAACTTTATCAAGTATTAATTTTGATTTATTTGTTAAAATATATTTGTCAGAAGCAAATTTGACATATTTAAACACCTGCTTCAAATCACTAACTGGTATTGAAAGAATGACAGTATCAGTTTTTATTACTTCTTTATTAACCGTAACAAATACAGTGTCAACTCTAGTAATATAAATAGTATCAACACTTGGACCTTTAGGACAACCTTTATTAATAATTGGGCCCGGTTCCTCTGGACAATCATCGTACTTATCTTGTAAGCCATCTCCATCAGTATCAGGACATCCTTCAAATTTTGCCAATCCTGGAGTTTCTGGACACTTATCTTTCAAATCAATTACTCCATCACTATCTTTATCAGGACAACCATCATTTATTTTTAAACCATAATCATCAGGACATTTATCTTCACTATCTCTTATACCATCTTTATCACGATCTGGACATCCTTCTAAAGATAATACCCCTGGAATCTTTGGACATTTATCAAACTCATCTAAAACGCCATCATTATCTCTATCTCGATCTTTGGTGTTAAATCTATAAGAAAAAACTAACGAATGGGTACCAGCAGAAGGAATACGCATCGTAGATGTTGTAATATCATAACTATATCCAAAACTAGATTGACCATAATCAACTCCAAATAATGCAACTACAGCATCTCCTGTCCTGTATGATAAACCACCCCATAAAAGATCATTATAAACACCTCTTAAGTTTAAATCAAATTGTACAGGCAAGGCACCTATTTTCTTTAACATAAAGGAGGGAATAATTTTATTATTATCACTTATATTAATATTAACACCTCCATTTACATAATAATGATTTTCTAATTTATTATTGTCTTTGTCATCACTAATATTTAAAGAACTTCCTAAAATATTGGGCAGAGACAACCCTATATAATACTTAGGATGATAATAATAAGCCCCAAGAGCTAAACTTGAACCAGTAGCTTTATCCACTCCTCCGTATAATGCTGGGTCAAAAATACCATCATTTTCTAATGTTATTTGAGAATTGTCAATTTTATACTGCATCAAAGAACCCGAAGCACCTATTGCCAACTTATCTTTTTCTTGAATTTTTAAAGAATATGAAGCAGATAAAGTAGCATTAATAATAGAAATAGGGCCGGTTACATCATTCATAACACTGATTCCTCTTTTGTATTTTCTGTGATTTAAATGATTATACGAAATGGACTGAGTTGCTGGAGCTCCTTCAAAACTATTCCACTGATCTCGAAGCATAAAAGTTATTTTATTTTCTTTTTCTAAACTTAGCGCAGCAGGATTTACAATAACTTCATTAAGCATATACAATGAATAATGAGGTAACTGCTGCCCTTGACTAAAAAAGAATGATAAAAACAATAATATGGAAAACAGTCTCTTCATTATCTTTTAATTGTTACAGTTCCATTAAAAACCTTATCAGACTCATTAAGTTCTATTACATAATAATAAGCTGCAGTTGGTAAATCAACACCATTATATTTCCCATCCCATGGCTGATTATAACCAACTGAACTAAACACCTCCTGACCCCAACGATTATATACTTTAACAACAACATTCTGAAAATCAATTAAACCATATATCACCCATTCGTCATGTATATTATCATTATTAGGAGTAAAACCAGATGGAATCTCTATACAACCATTAAACCCATCGAAACCTACTTCAATTATTTCAGTAGGCAATATACAACCACTTGCATCTTGAACATTTAAAGAATAGATTCCTTTTCCTAAATCAAAAATATTTTGAGTATTTGCTCCAGTACCCCATTGAAAATTAATTGGAGATGTACCACCAGAAACAGCTGCAAAAATAACCCCATCATTCTTCTCTTCACAACTTGCTTCCTGCACATCATATGTTAAAACCATTGGGTCAGGTTCAGAAATTAAATAGGAATAGGTCATTTCACAACCATTAACGTCTGACACAACAACATCATATTCTCCAGCAGTTAAAGAAGATATGGAAGCACTCGACTCACTATTTGACCAATCATATGAATATGGAGGTGTATTTCCAGTTAACTCAAAATCAATATTTCCTGTTGCATCACCATAACACCCCAAAACATTTTGAATATTAACAACAGTTGAATAACCAATTGGCTCAGTAATTGTAACCAATTGATTGTGTAAACAATCATTATTATCTTTAATCCACACTGAAAAAACTCCAGCAGATAAATCAATAAAGCTACTATTATTTAAATAATTTTGACCATCATCTATTGAATAGGAATATCCTGGAGTGCCTCCTTCTACTTCAATATCAATTACACCTTCAGGAACATTATTACATAATAAATCAGTAATATTAATTGTACTTATAATATCAAGAGGTTCATCTATAAAATAAGTTGATGATATAGCACAATTATTTTGATCAGTAATTGTTACACTATAAGTACCAGCAGGAATATTAATTAAATCTTCATCTGACGAATTATTAGACCAGTCAAAAACATATGGTGAGGTCCCTCCATTAACAGTCAAGTCAATCTCCCCATTTGTTTCACCATAACATTTAACATGTATTTCGTTTGAATTAACAACTAATAAATCAGGCTGTATAATTTCAAATTGCTGTGTATACTCACAATTATTTGCATCAATTATATTTATCTGATAATTTCCAGCAACTAACATATTTATATCTTCAATAATTTGACCATTACTCCAAATATAAGAGTAAGGAATTTCACCACCAGAAACAGTTAAATCAATAGAGCCTGTACTATCATTGAAGCAAAAAAGATTTGTAGTACTTGAATTCACAGTTATTTGACTAGGCTCATCAATTGTAACACTTTCAATAGATTCACAATTATTTGCATCTAAAACCGTAACCGAGTAGGTTCCTGCAGCAACACCAACTAAATTATTAGATGTCTGACCATTATCCCAGAGAATGTCATAAACTGGTGTACCTCCATTAGCTGATAATATAATAGTACCCGTATCTCCAAAACAGGACAAATCTGGAGGTAATAGTCCCACCGTCAAAAATTGTAAAGGTTCAGAAATATTATATAAAGGAGAAGTTAAAAAACAATCATTAGCATCTTTAATTAATATTGTGTAACTACCTGAAAGAAGATCATCAAAATAATTTTGCGCCTGGAAAGAGTTACCATTATCTATTGAAAATAAATAATTAGGAGTACCTCCATCAATTTGAATATGAATCTCACCAGAATCCTCCCCCTTACAAGAAACATTAATCAAGCTATCACTTATTGTTAAGGCATCTGGCTGATCAATTAATATTGTATCTATTATTGTACAATTATTTGAATCAACAACAGTAAAAATATATTCCCCTGCAGCGAGTGTATCAATTAAAGTTGAGTCAGGTATTTGATTATTCCAGGAAATAAAATAAGGTTCAACACCACCAAAGATATCAATATCGATTAATCCATCTGAAGCTCCAAAACAACTTACATTTTCTAACGAGCTTGGTGTAGCAAAAAGTAAATCAGGAGCATTTACTAAAATATTAGCTGAATCTAATGAACAGCCTAATGCATCCACAATATTTACACTATAAGTGCCAGAAGACAAATTATTAATTCCTGGAGCAGAAGTAACTTGACCATTTGACCAAGTATAAGTTAAAGGAAGTGTTCCTCCTGTCATATTAATTAATGATATTACTCCATTTTCATCATCAAAGCATGCGTTATTTTGTATAAATAAACTATCAAAATATATTGAGTCTGCTGGCTCAACAAAGAATGCAAAAGTATCTCTACAACCCCTACTATCAATAATTTCTAATGTATCCCATCCAGGACATAAATTAGAAACTACAGTGTCATTTAAACCATTACTCCAATTATAAATAAAAGGGGGGTTATCTTTGTTAAGTAAAGAAACAGTTATTTGCCCAGTACAACTATTATAGCAACTATCATCAATAATAAAATCAACTATATTAAAAGAATCTCTTTGAGCTAATGGAATAATAATAATTTCCGAGCAATTATTAGCATCAGTAAAAACTAGCTGATAATCACCAGGACATAAATTATTATTAGTTATGGTATCACCATTATTAATTACATTACCCAAAAAACTCCATTCAGTATTATAAGGAGCTTTACCTCCTACAATAGAAACAGATAATTGCCCATCACACATATTATAGCAAGAGCTATCTATTGTGACATTAGATAATTTGAGAGTATCAGGATTGAAAATCTGAACTATGTTACTTGTCGTACAACCATTTACGTCTGTAATATCAACATTATAACTCCCAAAACAAAGATTAGTTGCTAAAGAACCTGTATCACCACTACTCCACAAAAAAGAATACGGAGAAACACCATTTGCAGGAGTTACTAAAGCAGTCCCATCACAAGATCCAATACAACTAAGAGTGTCTCCAATAGTCGTTGATATGACTTCTTGAGGATTAGATAATAAAAAAGAATCAACTCTATTACATCCATTTTGATCTGTTATAGATAATATATACAAACCACTATCTAAAGAAAATCTATCCTCAGTACTTGTTCCGTCATCCCACAAATAAGTATAAAATTCATCACCACTATTTAATATTCCATCAGGGTCAAATGGAGTACCGCCATTTATTGTAAGATTTATAGCGCCATCATCATAATTGAAGCAAGATGGATTATCAAGTGAATTTGTAAAAACTGAAAAATTGGGAGGACTATTTAGTTGGTTAATGTGGGCATTATCAACTAGATTACCATTAACGTCTGTAATTGTCACTATATAATCACCTGCACATAAGGTGTCTTGATAAGAAATTCCAACTAAAGGTGTTGCATTGTTAAACCATTCATAAGAATATGGCTCATTATTTGGGTCACCATAAACGGTAATAGAAATAACACCATTACACGTATCAAAGCAAGTAGTATTTGTTACGCAGTACACAATTGAATCAACAGAATTGTTATTTGGAGCTAAAACTGTTATACAATTTTGACTAAAACCAAAAAAAGGAAATAATAAAAAAATAAAAAGCTTTTTCATTAGTCTAATAATACTCTTGGGTGGCAAGATACAATTTTTCTTTTTTGAAAAAAAATAAAATAAAATTATTTAAATGGACTTCTTTGAACCCAACTTTTGATTTGAATATTGCTATATATGGGTTTTAAAAAAAACCGCAAAAAATGATTGGTGACTTTTAAATATACAAATGATTTTTTCGCAATTGCACCAAAATTACTTTTAAACTCATTTGCAGTACGCCCAAGAATTAGTTTATCTTTTTTAAATATAATTGCATTACGGATATTTTCTAATAGAATACGACCATAAATTGGTGTTGATTTATTTAAATTTTTATCAAACCCCACATAATATGAATACATTATTTCTTTATCTATTATTTCAGAAGAAAAACCAACTAATTCTTCATTTAGAAAATAACCATAAACATTCATATAATTATAATTTACAAAATGGATAAATGACTCAATATTAAAAGAAGGACCTTGGAAATTAGATTTGCTAACCACTTGCAAAAAAAGAGACTGCATCTTTGTAGCATGAAGAGATATCTCATCAGAAGCTAATTGCTTAATATAAATATTTTCTGTTTTTTTAAAGATTTTATTAATTTTTGAACGATACTTAGTTTTTAAATCATTTTTGTAATCAGAAATATTTTTCCAATCTTTATTAACGTGAAAAATCATTTCTTCTTCAACCTCTAATTTTACAAAATCATTTGTATTAACTGATATCTTATCAAATAAAAAATCAGGAATTACAATCATTGAATAATTAAATTGAATTTTTTTTAGCAATAAGTTGATATTATAGTTTTTTTTAAAAAGATAAAATGAAGGAATATTTGTTAAAAAAGTATTTGTTAAATACAATACATTAATATTTAAAAACTTTAAAAAAAAATTATTAAATGAAAAAATACTAAGATAATTATGAGTTTTTTTAAATCTAATTTTAAAAATATGAGCATAAAACCTTGCATCTTTATCAAAACAGAATAAATGTATAATTTTAGAATGACTCTTAAAATATATATTTAGAAAATTAAAATTTAGAAATGTGGAAAGATTATTGTTATTCCAATCTTTTTTTACATCTTGAATTTTACTGAAGACCTTCATGCTGTTTTGATATTCAAAACTGAAATATCAGGCATAATTCCAACTCTACCTGCATAACCTAGATGTCCTAAACCTCTATTAACATATATTTGACTCTCATTTGATTTATACAAACCAGCCCATTCTTTATATCTGTATTTAGCTGGACTCCATTTAAAATGAGGAATTTCAATACCAAACTGCATTCCATGAGTATGACCTGATAATTGCAAATCAATTCTATATTTACTTTTTAAAACTTTTTGCCTCCAATGAGAGGGGTCGTGTGATAATAAAATAGTAGGCAATTCATTATTAACTCCTTGCATAGCCATTTCTAAATTCCCATCCTTATTAAATTTTCCAGCTCCCCAATTTTCTACTCCGACTATATTAATTTTTGATGACCCAATGTTTATAACACGAGATTCATTTAAAAGAAGATCAAAACCACATTTTTTTTCTAAATCAATGAGGTTATTAAAATTCTCTTTCCATTTTTGGGATGCTCTATCCCACCCCACATAATCACAGTAATCATGATTGCCTAAAACAGCAAATTTTCCATCTTTAGCTTTTATTTTTTTTAGTGTATTTACATAAGGAATAGCTTCTGAGTAATAATTATTCACTAAATCACCAGTAAAAACAACTAAATTTGGTTTTTCTTCATTAATCAAAAATACAACCTCTTCAAGCTGTTCAACGCTATTAAAGCTTCCTAAATGTAGATCCGAAATATGTATTATTTTATATTCCGATTTCAATTTAGGCCAATTATTTATAAAAATATCTTTAAAATTTTTTTTAAAATTATATCTTCCAAAAAGCATTCCGTAGAGCAATGTGGAAAAAATTGAAGCAGAAATTACTAAAGCTGATTTTCTTAAAAAATCTGTTCTAGAACTGTCATAATTACTTGATGAAGGGCCAAAAAAATTAAATATAATTTTAAATAATCTTATAGCATCATCTAAAATTAAAGGAAATAAACCAATAAATTTTGCGATAAATATTATAAAAATAAAGCTTGAATATGTAATACTATTATTAAACCTTATTGAAGGAGTCGTCTTTTCATAAGTTAAAATTACATAAATAATACCCGTATAAATTAATCCAGATAAAATCCAATAAAATATTTTATATAGATTTTGATTTCCAGTTAATTTATTTACTGAAAAAGCAGTACCTAAATAGAAGTAGATATCAATAATAAGCAAGAAAATAAAAAAAGGAACAAACTTCATCCTGCAAAAATAATAAAGATTAAGGTATCAAAAAACCTAGTTTAAAATAAAGTTCCTGACATAACTAAAACCCATTTACCATCTGCGTAAGTTAAATTAGTAATATACATTCCTTTATCCCAACCCTCTTTAATTTTGTCTTTTGGAAAAGAATAACTTGTAGAGTAATTTTGACCTCCTCCTGTAGGAACGCCAGACATAACTAACGCCCACAATCCATTACAATAATTTAATGAAGTAATATATTTCCCGTCATCCCATCCTTGTTGAATTTCTTCTTCAGGAAAATCATAGCTAGTAGAATAACTTTGACTTGTAAATAATGGAAATTCTGTCATAACAACTGCCCATTGGCCATTACCATAAGTAAGAGAGGTTATAAACTTTCCTGCGTCCCAACCTTCTTTTATTTTATTTTTTGGAAAAGACGGGTCAGTAACCCATGTCTGAAGATAATCTCCTGGAACATCTGATGTAACTAATGCCCATCTATCATAACCATAAGATAAGGATGAAATATCTCTACCCTCATCCCATGCATTACTGATCTGCTCTTTAGGAAATTGAGGATCTGTATTCCATACTTGTTGAGAATAAGAAGAGTTCAATAAACATATAAAAAATATTATTATGTGTTTTTTCATAAAATAATTTTTTGTAAGAATACAAAAAAAAATATACTGACATAATGTCCTGAAATTATCTCTGGCATGGTTTATGTAGATTTAACTTTATAAAATAACACATATGCAAAATATAAGTAAATTTGAAAAAGAAAAACTATTAAATCTTTTAGAATGTAATGAAAAAGAATTAGATATTCTTATTGATAAAACGAACAATTTATTTCAAAATCAAACAAGTAGTTATGATATGCTTTTAAAAATTCTTCAGCAAGGACATAACATAAGAGAAGCTACTCTTGCAGGAATAATTATTGGTGAAAAGTTTGGATATGAAAAAGCAAAAATTGAACTAGAAGACGAAATAAAAGATAAATTATATAGAGCATTTAAAAATTCACAATAATCAAAACTATTAATTAAATATAACTTAAAAATGAAGAAGAACGGTAACATTAACGTACAAACCGAGAATATATTTCCAATAATTAAGCAATTTTTATACTCAGATCATGAAATATTTCTTAGAGAATTAGTGTCAAATGCAGTTGATGCAACACAAAAATTAAAAACTTTAAAGACAGTAGGAGAATTAGATACAGATATTAATAAGTTAAGAGTTGAAGTGATTTTAAATAAAGAAGAAAAAACAATTACAATTAGAGATAACGGAATAGGAATGACATCTGAAGAAGTTGATAAATATATCAACCAAATTGCATTTTCTGGTGCTGAAGAGTTTGTAAATAAATATAAAGATGCAGACAAAAAAAATTCAATAATTGGTCATTTTGGTCTTGGATTTTACTCAGCTTTTATGGTTGCTAAAGAAGTAGAGATTATTTCTAAAAGCCAAACACCTAAAAGTAAACCGGTTAGATGGGTTTGTGATGGCTCCCCAAAATTTACAATGGAAGAAGTAAAAAAGAAAACAAAAGGAACTGATGTTGTTCTACATATTGCTGAAGATTCATTAGATTTTTTAGAAGAAGGTAAAATAAGTACAATCTTAAATAAATATTGTAAATTTTTACCAGTAGAAATTAAATTCGGGACCAAAAAAGAAAAAATTGATGATCCTAAAGGAACAAAAGATGATAAAGGAAATATTATAAAAATTGATAAAGAATCTGACAATATAATTAACAATACTAAGCCAGCTTGGACTAAAAAACCATCAAATTTAAAGGAAGAACACTATAAAGAATTTTATAAAGAACTTTATCCAATGGAATTTAATGATCCTTTATTCCATATTCATCTAAATGTAGATTTTCCTTTTAACTTAACTGGAATACTATACTTTCCTAAACTTAAAAACAACTTAGAAGTTCAAAAAAATAAAATTAATCTTTATAGTAACCAGGTATTTATAACTGATAACGTAGAAAATATTGTGCCAGAATTCTTAACACTTTTACATGGTGTTATCGACTCTCCTGATATTCCACTTAATGTATCAAGATCATATCTTCAAGCTGATGGCAATGTGAAAAAAATTTCCAGCCATATTACCAAGAAAGTTGCAGACAAACTTTCAAGAATGTTTAAAAAAGATAGGAAAGATTTTGAAAAAAAATGGGATGATGTAAAAGTGTTTATTGAGTACGGCATGCTTACAGAACAAAAATTCTTTGAAAAAGCAAAGGATTTTGCTCTCTATAAAAATACAGAAAATCATTACTACACCTTTAAAGAATTTACAGAAAAAATAAAGGAAATACAGAAAAATAAAGAAGGAAAAACAATTATTTTATACACTAATGATCCAAAAGAACAACATAGCTTTGTAAAAACAGCTACTGACAAAGGATATGAAGTTTTAGAGTTAGGAGGACCACTTATGAGCCATTTAATAAGTAAATTAGAAAGTGAAAACAACGACTATCAATTTACTAGAGTCGATGCTGATATTATTGATAAATTAATAGAAAAAGAAGAGTCAACTATTTCAAAGTTATCAGAAAAAGAACAGGAAAAATTAAAAAAGATTTTTGAAGAGTCAATTGATAAAGAGAAGTTTAACGTTCAAATTCAAAATATGTCAGTCACAGATTCTCCTCTATTAATAACGCAAAGTGAATTTATGAGAAGAATGAAAGAACAACAACAATTGTCCGGCGGTGGAATGCAAATGTTTGGATCAATGCCTGAATCATATAATTTATCAGTGAATGCAAATCATGAATTGACTAGCAAGATTTTAAATGAAAAAACAAAGAAAAACAGAACTAAATTAATAAATCAACTTCTTGATTTAGGTTTATTATCTCAAGGTCTATTAAAAGGAGAAAAACTAACTGAATTTATTTCTAGAAGTGTAAGCCTAATAAAATAATATGAAAAAAATTCTTATAATAGCTTTGATACCTATATTTGTAAATGGACAACAACATCCATTTTTTTCTGAATACGGCGAAGGAACCTCTTTTAATAAATGGATTGAAATTTATAATCCTACTCCAAATGATATTAATTTAGATGATTACAGATATAATTTTTGTTGGAACGGCTGTGACAATATGGAATGGGAGTTTTCAATAGCATTTGACTCAAGTTTTATTTTACAATCGGGAGAAACATATGTTATTTCTCACTCAGATGCAATTAATCTGATAACAGATGTCGCTAATCAAACAACAAATATTCTAAGTAATGGCAACGATGTCTGTGGACTTTTGCACATTAATACGAATTCTGTAGTTGATATTATAGGTGTATTTGATAGTACAACAGTTAGTGATGGATGGGATATAGGAGGAACATTAAACGCAACTGAAAATCACACTCTAATTAGAAATCCAAGTGTTTGTAATGGAAATATGGGAAATTGGAGCATCTCCAATGGATCTATTTTAAATCCAGAATGGACAATATACTCTTCAGATGATATTAACAACTTAAATACTCATTTTTCTAATTGTATAAATACAAATACCCAAAATATTCCAATTTTAAATACAAAAATATCATCCATCTACAATTTATTGGGCCAAAATATAAACGAGCCTATAAATGGCATTTTTATTTACATATATGAAGATGGAAGTATAGAAAAAAAAGTAATGATAGAATAATAAAAAAACTAATTAACTAAAACTTTTATTTTTTTAAAGGATTCAATTTGATTGACAAACTGTTTATCTAGTCTTATTTTATTCTTTCGTGATAATAAATTAACATCGTATTTATTTAAATTATCAACTATATTGATAATTAAAGAATGTTTACCTGTATTATTGTAAATTAAATTTGATAAATCATTAATAAAATCATCATTAATATCATTTAAATCAACTCTTAATATAACTTCCCTAACTTCTTTATCAATTAAATCAGCTAAAAGATCAATAGAAGAAATCTTAAACTCTAAGTCATCATTATAGAACTTTTTTTGGACTTTACCAGAAATATAAAGTAACCACCCAGCAGTTAAATATGATTTAAATGTCAAATAGTCTTGACCAAATAAATAAAAACTATAAGAAGAATTATAATCTTCAAAATGTAAAATACCAAAAGGCTTTCCAGTTTTTGTTTCCTTATGCTCTACACCTGTAACTACTCCTGATAAATTTATTTTTTTTCCTTTTATTTTTTGCATATTATCTAACATACTAAGATTACCATTTGAAAAATTTGTTATTTCTAGCTTGTAATCATCCAGAGGATGCCCTGATAAATAAATTCCAACAACCTCTTTTTCTTTAGACAATAAACCCATAGCGGTCCACTCTTCAGACTCAGCAGGCACAGGGACTTGAATTGTAGACTCTTGAATATCACCAAACATATCTACTTGATTAGATTTTAAAGAATCTTGAACTCTATTACCAAACTTAATCATTCTCTCTAAATATATTTGTCCATTTTCTTCTTTAGCAAAATATTGATATCTTTTTAGTTCAAAAGAATCGAAACCTCCAGCCAAAACAATACTCTCAAGTGTTCTTTTATTGGCTGAACGTAAATCAACACGCTTCATAAATTCATCGAAT
Source organism: Flavobacteriales bacterium (assembly GCA_002711125.1). Classification (GTDB taxonomy): domain Bacteria; phylum Bacteroidota; class Bacteroidia; order Flavobacteriales; family BACL11. The sequence goes on along the minus strand of PAHN01000004.1, from coordinate 147,263 downwards.
GATTGATAGAAACCATTTGATTTTCTTTCATTTACTATTGCTTCAACTGCACTCTCTCCTACTCCTTTTACCGCACCAAGTCCAAATCTAATTTCACCTTTATTATTTACTGCAAACTTGTAAAAACTCTCATTTATATCAGGCCCTAACACTGATACACCCATTTTTTTACACTCTTCCATATAATATGTAATATCTTTTATATCGTTCATATGATTAGTTAGTAAGGAGGCCATTAATTCAGACGGATAGTGTGCCTTTAGAAATGCTGTTTGATATGCAATCAAAGCATAACAAGTAGAATGTGACTTATTAAACGCATAAGAGGCAAAAGCCTCCCAATCCTTCCATATCTTTTGAATAATATCTATATCATATCCATTCTTTTCACAACCTGTAATAAATTTAGATTTTAAAGAATCAAGAACAGATTTAATCTTTTTACCCATTCCCTTTCTTAATAAATCAGCATCTCCTTTAGAAAAACCTGCCAACTTTTGAGAAAGCATCATTACTTGCTCTTGATATACTGTAATTCCATAAGTTGATGACAATAGCTCTTCCATTTCGGGCAAATCATAGTCAATATCTTCTTTTCCATGCTTTCTTTTAATATAATTAGGTATATACTCCATTGGACCTGGCCTATAAAGCGCATTCATAGCTATTAAATCATCAAATCTATCGGGTTTTAAGTTCTTTAAATGAGATTTCATTCCTTCAGATGAAAATTGAAAAATACCTGTAGTATTTGCTTGTTGAAAAACTTCAAATGTCGCACTATCTTCTAAAGAAATATTATCAATATCTATATCAATATTATGTAATTTTTTAATAATTTTAAGACAGTCTTTAATAATTGTTAGGTTTCGTAATCCCAAAAAATCCATCTTTAATAGACCTGTATTTTCCACAACACTATTATCAAATTGAGTAACCATCAATTGAGAATCTTTAGCCTTTGTAACAGGAATTAATTCAATTAAAGGTTGAGGTGTAATAATTACTCCACAAGCATGTGTACCTACATTTCTAATATTACCTTCCAATTTACGAGCTTGATTAATAGTTTCAGAAATTAAATCAGAGCCTTTTGACAAAGAAATAAGTTCCTTTGCAGAAACAAACTGATCTCCTTTTAAACTATCTTTTAAACTCTTTCCATCATTATGAAATATTTTTGATAAAGAAGTCATATCTGGTACTAATTTTGCTAACCTATCTGCATCTGACAACGGTAAATCTAATACACGAGCAGTATCTCTAATAGAAGACTTGGCAGCCATAGTTCCATATGTAATTATTTGTGCTACATTTTCTTGTCCATATTTTTCAACTACCCAATCAATTACTCTTGCTCTTCCCTCGTCATCAAAATCAATATCAATATCAGGTAAAGATACTCTTTCAGGATTTAAAAAACGCTCAAAAAGTAAGTCATACTTGATAGGGTCAACGTTCGTGATTTTATTACAATATGCAACTACTGAACCAGCAGCGGATCCTCTACCAGGACCAACAGAAACATTCATTAGTCTTGCTTGCTTAATAAGATCTTGAATGATTAAAAAATAGCCTGGGTATCCAGAGTTTTTTATTACCTGTAATTCAAAATCAATACGTTCTTTTATCTTATCGGTAATTTCTTTATATCGTTCTTTTGCCCCTTCATAAGTTAAATATTTTAAGTATTCGTTTTCTCCTCTTTTTCCGTCTTCATTTTTATCTCTATTATCAATAAACTTATCTGGTATATCAAATTTTGGAAGTAAAACTTCTCTCTTCAAATCAAAAACCTCTATTTTATCAATTACAGCAGAAATATTGTCGATTGCTTCTGGTAAATCAGAAAACAATTTATACATTTCCTGAGGAGATTTAAAATAATACTCCTCACCTATAAGACCATACCTATAGCCTCTTCCTTTGCCCTTTGGTGTATTCTTTAACTCTCCTTCTTTAACACACAATAATATATCATGAGCATTAGCATCATCTTTGTTTAAATAATATATATTATTTGCAGCGATAATAGGAACATTGTGTTTTTTTGCTAATGAAATTAAAACCTTGTTGACATGTTCTTCTTCTTCCAGATTATGGCGATTAATTTGGACATAAAAATCATCTCCAAATGTATCCAACCACCATATAAATTCTTTTTCAGCATGTTTTTCCCCTAAATTCAAAATAAGATTAGGAATATCGCCATATATACTTCCTGTCAAAGCTATCAAGCCTTTATTATAACTTTTTATTAGTTTTTTATCTACTCTTGGAACATAATAAAATCCATCTAAATTAGCTTTTGAAGATAATTTAGACAAATTATGAAAACCTTCTAAATTCTTACAAAGAAAGGGTACCTGAGAACCATAATCTCTATTCGATTTATCTAAATGATCTTGACAAACATTCAATTCACATCCAATAATTGGTTTTAAATTTATTTTTTTACTCGAATTATTGTTTATTGGGTGTTTTAATACAGCATCAATAAATTTACAAACACCATACATATGATTATGATCTGTTATAGATACCGCAGGCATACCCATCTGTGCCGCTTTGTTTATTAAATTATTTATATCCGTTGTAGCTTGTAAAACAGAAAATTGGGAATGCACATGTAAATGAGCAAATGGTAAATCAGAACTAATATCAGTATTTACATCTTCATTTTTTTTTATCTTGTTAGTATTTTCTAATTCTACTGGGGCTATATATGAATCAAATTTCAAATCAATAGGATCTATAATACTATTATTATGTAATTTAAAATTCATAAATTGCTTTTTATTAAGCATTACTTTTTCAAAAGGAATAATTTCTAGCCGAATTAGCTCTAAAAAACATCTAGCAGTAGCTTGAACATCAGCAGAAGCATTATGAGCTTGCAAAAAATCTTCTCCAAATAATTTAATATGCAATTCGCTTAAAGTTGGCCATTTATATTTACCACCCTTTCCTCCTGGAATTGCACAATAATTAGTTGATATATCCTTAGTATCAATACAAGGAAAATCAGATAAAATATTTGTCATCTTCATTCTTAAAAGCTCGCTCCCGATAATATTATTATCAAATAAAATATTATGACCTATTACTAATTTTGACTTTTGAACATCTTTAATAAAATATTTTAAAACCTCTAAGAGAGGAATCCCTTTATCCTTAGCTAAATCTGTTGATATTCCATGAATTTTTGAAGCATTGTAAGGAATTTCATATCCATCTGGCTGTATTATATAATTTTTAACATCAACTAATTTACCTTCAACGTCATGAATTTGCCATGCCAATTGGACGCATCTAGGCCAATTATCAAAATCAGTTAGTGGTGCCTTCCAATTTAATGGGAGCCCAGTTGTTTCTGTATCAAAAATTAAGTACATTGTTGAATTAAAAATAAAAAGTAAATTTAATAAAACAAAAAAGTCAGTCTAGCGTGTATCTGACTTAAATTTAAAAATGTTAGTAAGTTTTAATTTTATAAAAAATTCATTTTTTTCATCCAAGCATCATTAAATAACTTACCAACATATCTGGTTCCATGATCATGAAAAATTACAACAACAACATCTTCTTTTTTCAACTTTTTTTTCATTTGATTTATTCCTGCAACAGCACTACCAGCAGAGTATCCAACCATTATACCCTCTTCTCTACTTAATCTTCTGGCCATAATAGCCCCATCTTTATCAGTAACCTTTTCAAAGTGATCAATAATATCAAAATCTACATTTTTAGGTAAAATATCCTCTCCAATACCTTCAGTTACGTATGAATAAATTTCTTCTTGATCAAATATTCCAGTTTCATGATATTTTTTAAAAACAGAACCATATGTATCGATTCCCCAAACTTTAATATTTGGATTCATTTCTTTTAGGTATTTACCTGTACCAGAAATAGTCCCACCTGTACCTACACCAACAACTAAATGAGTAATCTTCCCAGATGTTTGTCTCCATATTTCAGGACCAGTAGTTTCATAATGAGCCAAAGAATTAGACGGATTATCATATTGATTAACATACCATGAGTTAGGAATTTCTTTTGATAATTTTTTTGAGACTGAATAATAAGACCTTGGATCTTCAGGTTCTACGTCTGTTGGGCAAACTCTCACATCAGCTCCTACTGCTCTTAAAATATCCATTTTTTCTTTTGATTGTTTATCAGCTAGCACAAAAATACATTTGTATCCTTTTTGAATAGCTGCTAATGCTAAACCCATTCCTGTATTACCAGATGTGCCTTCAATAATAGTACCACCTGGTAATAACAATCCAGTATTTTCTGCATCTTCAATCATTTTAAGAGCCATTCTATCCTTAATTGAATGCCCTGGATTAAATGTTTCCACTTTTGCTAATACTAAGGCATCAGCTTCTACAACATTATTTAATTTAATCAGAGGAGTATTCCCTATAGTTTCTAAAACATTATGGTAAAACTTCATATCTATTCAAATCTTATTGATTTTATTGGATCTATTTTTGTAATAACATATGAAGGCAAAATTAAAATTAAGTAACAAATAATCAAAGTTCCAAGGTTTAAAAATAAAATATTAATTATATTAATATCAATAGGAACTGAACTCATATAATAAGTCTGTGAATCCAGCTTAATAAATGAAAAATATTTTTGTAAAAGAGCTATACTAAAAGCAAAAATATTTCCGTAAAACAATCCTTTTAAAATTAAACTTGTTGAAACAAATAAAAATACCTTTCTGATAGACCAATTATTATAACCAATAGCTTTCAAAATACCAATTAAATTTGTTTTATCTAAAATAATTATTAATAATGTCGTAATCATATTTATTGTAGCAACTGTTAACATAAGAAATAGAATTATTTTAACATTAATATCTTGTAAATCTAACCACTGAAAAATTTGGCCTCTTGTTTGTTTAATATTAGACACATCTAATAGAGATGATGTTTTTAGACGAATTTTTTCAGTAACCATATCCAAATTGTTAATATCGTTAAGAGTAATCTCATATCCTCCTACTGAATCATTATAATATCTACTAGATGACAATTCCAAGTTAGACCAATTATTAAGTTTTTGTATGTGTTTAATATCTCCTAAAACATATAAATCATCAAACTCTGTCATGTCAGTTTTATAAATACCATTAACCCTAAATCTTTTAACTCTAGGAGGTTGTTGAGCAAAATATATATTTAATGTATCATTAACATCTTTATTTAAAATATTCGAAATATGTTTAGATATTAAAATATTATTTGAAATGTTATTTGAATTTATCACAGAAATATCCCCCTTCACGAGATGTTTTTTAAAAAAAGTCCAATCATAATCTGAAGAAACACCCTTTAAAATTATGAGGTGAATCTCATTTAATGTTTTTATTACAGCAGGTTTTTCAGCAAAAATATTGATATGTTTAATTAAAGGATCTTTTTTAAGATCATTTAAATAAACTTCATTAACTATTATAGGATCCTTTTCAAAAATAGATTTATGTGACATTTTACTTATTACTATATGAGACCCAAATCCAACAACTTTAGAAGTAATATTTTTTTTAAATCCTCCTATAATCATTAAGGAAATCAACATTATAGAAACAGAAAGTGAAATTGCAAAAATTGCTATACGTAAAATTGGCTTTGTATAAGAATTATTTTTTTCCTTTGCACTATATATTTTTTTTGCAATAAAATACTCAATACTCATAATTATGGCGAAAATAAGACAAATAATTTGTTTAATTCTTTTATCATTTATATTTGATTTAAATGGACAAAATATCACTACAGGAGCTTCTAGAATAAATGATTATTTACCTCTAATAATTGACCAAGAGATTGCTATAGTAGGAAATCAAACTTCAATGATAAATAACACCCATATTGTTGACACTTTATTATCTCTAAATATAAAAATTAAAAAAGTATTTTCTCCAGAGCATGGATTTAGAGGAAATGAAGATGCTGGAGCATTAATTGAAAATGATATAGATTCAAAAACAAATTTACCAATTATTTCACTATATGGTAAGAATAAAAAACCATCATATGAAGACTTACAAGATATTGACATTATTCTATTTGATATACAAGATGTTGGTGCAAGATTCTACACCTATATTTCAACACTTCATTATGTAATGGAGGCGGCGGCAGAAAATAATATCCAATTAATTGTTCTTGATCGACCAAACCCAAATGGACATTATATAGATGGTCCCATAAGAGAAAAAAAATACGAGTCTTTTGTTGGAATGCACCCAGTACCAATTGTTTATGGAATGACAATTGGTGAATATGCCAAAATGATAAATGGTGAAAAGTGGATTTCACAAAAATGCGATCTTAAAATAATTAAGATTACTGGTTATAATCATGACTCTCATTATGATTTACCAATTAAGCCATCTCCTAACTTACCTAATTCAAGATCAATTAATTTATATCCAAGTCTATGTTTGTTTGAAGGAACTAACATTAGCGTGGGTAGAGGAACAAAATTCCCATTTCAACATTTTGGCGCACCATATATAAAAAGTAATTANAGTTTTGTTCCAAAGAGCGGTAAAGGTAGTAAATACCCTAAACATGAAAATAAAATATGTTATGGTACAGACCTTAGATTTCAAGAAAACTATCTGGACCAACTTAATTTAGTTTGGCTCATCAATTGCTATAAAGAATCTTCAGAAAAAGAAAAATTTTTTAATAATTTTTTTGATAAATTAGCAGGTAATGATAAATTACGTAAACAAATTATTTCTGGAAAAAGTATCGATGAAATAAGAAAAAGTTGGCAAAATGATTTAGTTAACTTCAAAAAAATCAGAAATAAGTATTTGCTTTACAATTAATAAATTATTTTTCTAATCTTCCCGGATATAGTTTTAAAGCATAACTCAAAATATCAATAGATCTTTGTAAAGATTCTTGGTTCAAAACATAGGCTATTCTTACTTGATTTAATCCAGTATTTTTAGAAGCATAAAAACCTGCTGCAGGAGCAACCATAATAGTTTCACCATTTAGATCAAAGTCCTCTAATAACCATTGAGCAAATTTATTTGCACAATCAACAGGAAGTTCTGCAATAGCATAAAATGCTCCTGATGGTTTAGGGCAAAAAACACCATCAATTTTATTCAAGCCATCAATAAGTAAATCTCTTCTTGATAAATATTCTTGTCTAACCTCAGTAAAATATTTTACGGGAGTATTTAATGCTGCTTCTCCAGCAATTTGCCCGAAAGTTGGAGGAGAAAGTCTAGCTTGGGCAAATTTTAAAATTGTGGATAAAATATTTTTATTTTTAGAAACAACACAACCAACCCTAATTCCGCACATACTATACCTCTTAGATGTGGAATCTATAACTACAGAGTGCTGCTCTAAGCCATCAATATTTAAAATAGAATAATGCTCTTTTCCATCATAAGCAAATTCTCTATAAACTTCATCTGCAAATAAAAATAAATCATACTTAATAACTAAATCCCTTAATCTATTCAATTCATCTTTTGAATACATATATCCAGTTGGATTTCCAGGATTACATATTAAAATTGCTTTAGTTTTATCAGTAATTAATTTTTCAAAATCATTAATGGAAGGCAATGCAAACCCATCTTTAATAGATGTTTTAATTGGCTTCACTACAACACCTGATGAGATAGAAAAACCATTATAATTTGCATAAAAAGGTTCTGGTATAATAATCTCATCATCTGCATCTAAACAAGCATTCAAAGTAAATAGTAAAGCTTCAGAACCCCCTGTGGTAACTATTATATTTTCATGAGAAACATTAATATCTAATTTTTGATAATATTGAGATAATCCTTTTCTATAACTTTCAAAACCAGCAGAATGAGAATATTCCACAACTTTATCTTTAAAATCGTGTACTGCTTGTATTGCAACTTCAGGGGTTTTAATATCTGGCTGGCCAATATTTAAATGATAAACCTTCTTACCTAATTGTTTAGCTTTTTCGGCAAATGGAACTAATTTTCTAATTGGAGATTCAGGCATACTTGCCCCTTTTTTTGAAATTCTAGGCATAATCTTTTAAAAAAAAACCCTCAATATTGAGGGAGATAATCAATAAATATATTAATTTTTTTCTAAAGGAGCTCCATTATTTTCTTTTTCTGGAGCTTGAGTATCAGCGGGCTTTTTATTAACATTACCTTTTATAGTTAAAAAAGTAGCTTTATAGTTTCCCTTAAAAGTTAAAGTTACATTTTTTGTAAATGGACCTACTCTTTTAGTATCATATTTAACACTAATTTCACCAGTGTCGCCAGGCTCAATAATCTTTTTAGTAATAGTCGGAACAGTACAACCACAACTACCTTTTGCTCTTTCAATTTCTATAGCTTCAGTTCCATTATTTGTAAAAATAAATTTTCTTTCTCCATTAGAGTTGTAATCAATTGTACCATAATCAATAACTTTAGATTCAAATGAAATAGGTGCATCAACCTTTGGACTATCTTGCGCAAAACAACTTAAAACGCTGAAAAAAAACGCTAAAGAAAAAGATAATATTTTCATGATGTTATAGTTTTAGTTATATATTTTTTACTAACGACAAAACTAATAAAATATTTTCTTTTTACAAATAAGATTTTAAGAATTGAAAAAAAGATTATGATATGTATATTTGCCTTAACAAATCAAATGGAAATCAATAAAACATATAACCCTAAAAGTTCTGAAAAAAAATGGTATGATCATTGGATGAAAAAAAAATACTTTTTTTCCAAACCAGATAATAGAACACCATATACCATTGTAATTCCACCTCCTAACGTAACCGGAGTTCTGCATATGGGACATATGCTTAATAATACACTACAAGATGTAATGATAAGAAGAGCAAGAATGATGGGGTATAATACTTGCTGGGTTCCAGGAACAGATCATGCATCAATAGCTACTGAAGCAAAAGTTGTAAAAAAATTAGCTGAAAATGGAATCAAAAAAACAGATTTATCAAGGAAAGAATTTCTTTCTCATGCATTTGAATGGAAAGAAAAACATGGGGATATAATTCTTAACCAACTACAAAAAATTGGCGCATCTTGTGATTGGAAGAGAACAAAATTTACAATGGACGATGATATGAGTGAATCTGTGATTAAAGTTTTTGTTGACTTATATAATAAAGACCTTATTTATAGAGGTGTAAGAATGGTAAATTGGGATCCTTCAGCACAAACTGCTCTATCTGATGAAGAAGTAATACATAAAGAAGTAAAATCAAAATTATATTATATCTCTTACAATATTAAAGACAGTAATGAGAAAATTACTGTGGCAACTACCAGACCAGAAACTATTTTGGGTGATGCTGCAATTTGTATAAACCCTAATGATGAAAGATACAAGCATCTAAAAGAGAAACAGGCAATTATTCCATTAATTAATAAGGTTATTCCTATTATTTTTGATAATTATGTCGACATGGAATTTGGTACAGGAGCATTAAAAATAACACCTGCTCATGATATTAATGATTATACAATAGGAGATAAACACGGACTAGAAAGTATTGATATTTTAAATGATGATGGAACATTAAATGAATCTGCTCAACTATATATTGGACAAGACAGATTTGAAGTGAGAAATAAGATTGCTATTGATTTAGAAAAAAAGAATTATCTAGTTAAAACTGAAGAACACATAAATAAAGTTGGTTTTTCAGAAAGAACAGATACTATAATTGAACCAAAGTTATCCATGCAATGGTTTTGCAAGACGGAAAAGTTATCTAAACCTGCACTTGATTTTGTGATGAATAATAATATAAAACTTCATCCTGAAAAATTCAAAAACACATACCGTCATTGGATGGAAAACATCAAAGATTGGTGTGTATCTCGTCAATTATGGTGGGGACAACAAATTCCCGCTTTTTACTATGACGGCAATAAATTTGTAGTAGCAGAAACAAAAGAAAAAGCTCTTTTACTTGCACAAAAAGAAAATCCCAATGTTAAAATCACTGATCTAAGACAAGATGAAGATGTTCTAGATACATGGTTCTCTTCTTGGATATGGCCAATATCAGTGTTTGATGGAATAAGAGATCCAGATAATGAAGAAATAAAATACTACTATCCTACTAATGATCTAATTACTGGTCCTGACATTTTATTTTTCTGGGTTGCAAGAATGATAATGTCTGGTTATGAATACAGAAAAGAATATCCGTTTCAAAATGTATACCTAACAGGAATAGTAAGAGATAAGAAAGGTAGAAAAATGAGTAAGTCTTTAGGAAACTCACCAGATCCTATAGAATTAATAGAAAAATATGGTGCTGGTGGCGTGCGAGTAGGTATGCTCTTGTGTGCTCCAGCAGGAAATGATTTACCATTCGAAGAAAACCTTTGTGAACAGGGAAGAAATTTTTCTAATAAGATATGGAATGCTTTGCGATTAATAAAAGGATGGAAAACAAAAGATTTAGATCAACCTAAGAGTTCTATTGAAGCAAGCAAATGGTTTCAAAATAAATTAAGTAAAAGTATTCAAGAAATTAATGAGTCATTTTCAAAATATAGAATATCAGAAGCATTAATGAGTACGTATAAACTTATATGGGATGATTTCTGCTCTTGGTACTTAGAAATAGTAAAGCCAAATTACGGAGATCCAATTGATTCCAAAACATATACTGAAACAATAGAGCTTTTTAATAGTTTATTAAAACTCCTACATCCTTTTATGCCATTTCTAACAGAAGAAGTATGGCATTTAACTAAAGAACAAAAAACAGATATTATTATAGCTGAATGGCCAAAGTCTAAAGATATTGACCAAAAAACACTAGCTAAATTTAACAATACAAAAGAGATAATTGCAGGAATAAGAACTATAAGAAAAGAACAAAATATAGTAAATAAAGAAAAATTAGAACTACATATTATAAATAATGATGACTCTATAGATAAATCTGATGCAATCATTATTAAACTAGCCAATATATCAGCAATACATCTCAATAAAGAAAAGCCAACCAATGCATTTACGTTCATGGTTAAATCAGATGAATATTTTATACCTATTTCAAGCAATATTAATATCTCTGAGGAGATAAAAAAACTACAAAAAGAATTAGACTATGCTAAAGGGTTCTTAAAATCAGTTGAGGGGAAATTAAATAACGAAAGATTTATCAATAATGCTCCTGAGCAAGTGGTTGCGAATGAAAGAAAAAAGTTGTCTGATACTAAAGAGAAAATCAAAATCCTTGAAGATAAGATCAAGTCTCTAAAACCTTAGCATATTATATTAATTTATTATGCAAAGCATAACATTAAATAATTATTTTTTTTTTATTTGCTTAATGTATAGATTTTTACTTGTAATGTTTTTTGGTTTAGCAAATTTTAGTATTAGCTATGCTTCCTTCCCTATTAAAAATCAAATTATTAATTCGTTAGATATAAGTAAATTTGAAAATATTGATGAATATCATTCTAACTTAATAAAAATGGGATTTGATATTAGCAGTTGTAAATGTAAAGAATGTAGAGAAAAACCAAAGAATTTTGTTTTAAAAAAAAAATTCAAAAAATTATTTTACAATTTCAGCTATTTTATTCGTTATAACTTTAACTATTTTTGTGATTTGGCTACTTGACGGAGTAGCTTGTATTAATTCGGCTAATACATGTAGTAATAATAACACAAATATTATACTATATATCGCATCTTTAGTTATTTTTGGATATACAAGTATTTTTTACTTTCTAAAAGGGCTTATTCATTCAAAAAAAAATAATTAGATTATTTTATTTATGAGTCATAAACTTGATTGTTTTTAATTACAAAATCCAATATTAAGAAAGAAAATTAATAACTTTTTAATTAAAGCAAATATCTATATTAATAGCAACATATTTCACCTATATCTTTGTTAGTTGATTTGTAGAGAAGATTTCCAGCTTTAAGTGCTTCACAAGGATTTGCGTATACTATATTATTACAGGCACACACTAAATTAATCTCTTCAGTACAAATCATATCTGGATTAGGAGAAACATAACAAGAGCCTAAAGTTTCGTCATCATCAGAACAAGCAAATATTACTATAGTTATAAATACGTAAAGAAGGTTTTTCATTAACTATTTATTAAATAAACAAGTTCAGGTTTTCCATTAATATTAATTATTTAAAAACTTTTCTCTTATCTACACTTCCATCATCATAAATGTAAAATACTATTTGATTACGCGCTTTTTCAACTTCTCTCCCATGAATATCAATAATCTTAATTAATTTCTTTTCATAAACTTTATCATATACTGATGAAATATTGCAGTTTGTACTAAAAACAGCCGAGTTATCAATTAACCAGTTATAATTTGCATAGGCCACATTATCTACCTCAACACATTGCAAATCAGGGTTATTATTAGCAATAAAATACCAAAGACCTGTAGGATTACCGTTTTTCACTGAAAGAGAAATTAATTGATTAGATCTACAGTTCACTTCAAACAAATTATAATTATTGCTTAAGTCTAGATGCTCAATTTGATTATCATAACAAAACAACTCACTCAAAGATGAAAAATCTTCAATTCCTGATAAATCAGATATCCCCATATTATTAATATAAAGTGTCAAAATAGTATCTATTGAAGAAGTAGTAACGCTATCATCAAAAACATCATCATAACCAAAATTAATAAGTGCCTGCTCAAAAGCATCATCAGGTATAAATGTTTTCTGAGAAAACATAAAATTACAGTTTAATAAAATCAACAAAATCAGTACTCTTTTCATTTTTTAACAATTTGTTTATATATTAAATTATTACCCATTTTCATACTTACAAAATAAATAGCAGGTTTTAAATCACTTATATTAAGCTCAAATTTATTATTTCCTATATTAAGTTTTCTTTTAAAACTCTTTATAGATCTACCAATTTCATCATATACATTAATTTCTATATCTTGATTTATTAAAGATACTGTTTGAAGATAAAAATTATCTTCAATAGGGTTCGGAAAAACACTAAAATCCAACTTATCAGTTCTAGTATCTTCTAATGTTAAAACATCACTTAAGGAAGTTAAATTTGTTTGATATATTCCATTACCATGAGTAGCGACAACAAGTAAACCATCATTTGGTCTATATGTTAAATACTCACATACTACAGATCCAATTTCTTGACCTGCTATTTGTTCCCAAACTGTGTTAATATCATTAAGATTAGCTGTTCCAAATAAACCAACAGAGGTTCCAACAATATATAAAGTGTTGTTGCCTAAAGGAATAATTTCTGCGTTTCTACATGAAGGCCCATTACCGGCACCACTACTTGATTGCTCTAAATTACCAGCTACTTTTTGCCATGTTTGTCCACCATCAAAACTATGAAACAATGAATAACAAGAATAATTTGAATATACAACCATAATCTCATTAGCATCATTGGGGTTAACAGCTATATCAGAAACAAAAGAATTTGAGCCAGTAAGTGGACTAGTAAGTTCAACAATTGTAGGATCTCCAATATTGGCATTATCAATTCGGTACAATTTTTTATACTTGGTTCCTAAATATACAATATTAGTGGGAAAAGTTGAAGTTGCTATACAAGTTATTTCTAAATTTGGATTAGGAAGTGAATCAGAAAAAACTTCCCAACCAAAATCATTTTTCATATGAGAATTATTGTAAGGAATATTTGCAATTTGATTATTTCTCCATAATTTATTTCCTGCAGCCATATAAATAATATCACTATTTTTATCCATTACCATAGGGTTAATAAACATATAATCATTACTATCAACTGAAGCAGGATCCATTCTATTAAATGCTATTCGTTCTCCATTATTATCTAATTTCATTTTATACATAACCCCTCTTTGAATAGTTAAATAAAAATCTTCTTCATTATCAGCTATCCCACCAAAAGCTCCATCTCCATTAAATGGCATTGTCCAAATAGCTTCTACATCAGGGCTATTTGTAACAAAATTACCATTATCTTGAAAGCCACCATGCATGAGATCTGAGTTTGCATTTCTACTAATCGAAACAGCATACAATTGTGTAGTGTAATACCCATTATTTAAAGATGTCCATTCAACAGTATCAGCAAAAGTATCAAACGACTTATAAACGCCTCCATCTGTAGCAGAAAGTATCACACTATCATTAGATGGTAAGAAAAGTAAATCATGTTGATCTGGATGATGATTTTTATACACACCCCAGTTACCATCTCCTTCATAAGAACCTATAAAGTACCCCCCAATAATCATTGTATTATTTGGTGATTTAAAACCATCGGNAGATCTCCATAAATTTGTTCCTCCTATATATACAGTATTTGGATCAGATGGATGAACTTTAACAAGAAGATCATAACCACCTTGAGCATTAAAGTTATCAAAAGTAGTTGATTGATTGGCTGGAATATTGGAAGATAAATCAACCCATGAACTATCAGTTGCATCATATTTCCAAAGTGATGTCCAAGTTTGACCGTTAAAAAAAACATCTGTATACTGACCATAATTATCTGTCTCTGCAGCCAAAAAGTAAACTTCGTTTTCATTACTCGGATTTATACCAATTGCTATTCTTCCATATACTGGAGGAAAAAGTGAATCAGTAATATTGTGCCAAGTATTTCCATCAAGAGAAGTCCAAATCCCCCTATCTATCCCGTCTGATGAAAGTGTTGCATAGACGACGCCATTAGAATTTACTTCCACATTGTTGTAATACGAACTTGCACTACCAAAACCAAGTTTTTTAACCCAAGCTTGACCTCCATCTTCACTTTTATATATTGCTCCATATGTAGCGGCATAAACAACATCTAAACTATCATTAGATGGGTCTGTCTTGATATTCCAAATATAATCAAAATTAGAGTCAAAATTATTAGTGTTTGTTGCTGTAAATGATAAAGAATCCCAAGTTAATCCTCCATCAACAGACTTATAAATTCCATTACCTCCATAATATGCCCCTACAGCACTAGCTGAACTTCCTGTTAATTCACCACTTCCAAAATACCATACATTCTCATTGCCCGCTCTTGTATCTTGACTCACACAAGTAACATTATGTAGTTGATTTGGATTGGTTGTCATTTGCCAACTTTGACCACCATCTACAGACCTAAACATACCTCCACTTGCTCCACCAGCAAGAAGAATATTTTCATCTAAAACATCTATAGCTAAAGCTCTTGTTCTTCCTCCAACGTTGTAAGGACCTCTATGTATCCAATTAGATTTGTTTAAAGTTGATGAAATAGGCAATGTTTTTGCAAAAATCATTTCTTTTTTCCTAATATTTTTAGGGATAAATCCTGTATTAGGGTCCGCTAACCTTATCCTTTCCCAAACAACTCTTTCAGCTGGATTATCTAGAGTATAAAAACCTTGTTGTGAATCTTTTTTTTCATCCTGATTAGCAATGAAAAGTGCAATAATAATCGGTATAATTTTAAACATATCTTTTTTTGTAAAAATAATAAAAGTTAAAGAAAAATGAATCAAAATGATATACTAGAGGTTTTACTATCTTTGCAATAGTTATAAAAATAGCATAATGCAAACACAAGAAAAATATAAACCGAAAAACAAGATACGTATTGTTACTGCAGCCTCTTTATTTGATGGTCATGATGCAGCAATTAATATCATGAGAAGAATTATACAAGCAACTGGCTGTGAAGTTATTCATTTAGGTCATGATAGAAGTGTAGAAGAAGTGGTTAACTGTGCAATTGAAGAGGATGCTAATGCTATAGCTATGACTTCTTATCAAGGAGGACATAATGAGTATTTAAAATATATGTACGATCTTTTAAAAAAGAAAGGTGCTTCACATATTAAAATATTTGCAGGAGGAGGAGGAACAATTTTACCAGAAGAGATAAAGGAACTACAATCTTATGGAATTACAAGAATTTATCATCCCGATGATGGTAGAAAAATGGGATTACAAGGAATGATTAATGATTTAGTGAAAAAATCAGATTATTTACTTGGTGATAAGTTAGTTGGAGAGATAAAAGATATCCAACAGAAAAGTATAAATGCTATAGCCAGAATGATATCTGCAGCTGAAAACTGTCCACAAAAGCACAAAAAAATACTTTCTGAAATTAGAAATATTGCTAAAAAATCAAAAATCCCTGTTCTTGGTATAACTGGTACAGGTGGGGCAGGCAAATCATCACTTGTTGATGAGCTTGTTAGAAGATTTATCATGGATTTTCCAAAAAAAAATATTGCGATAGTATCAGTTGATCCCTCCAAAAGAAAAACAGGAGGAGCATTACTTGGAGACAGAATTAGAATGAATGCTATCAAATCAGATCAAGTATATATGAGATCTCTAGCAACTAGACAAGCTAACTTAGCTTTATCTGCACATGTAAATGATGCACTTGACATACTAAAAGTTGCTAACTATGATTTAATAATTTTAGAAACTTCTGGTATAGGTCAATCTGATACAGAAATTTTAGAACATTCTGATGTTTCTTTGTATGTTATGACTCCAGAGTACGGTGCTGCAACTCAATTAGAAAAAATTGATATGTTAGACTTTGCAGATATTATTGCTTTAAATAAGTTTGATAAAAAAGGAGGACTAGATGCAATTCGAGATGTAAAAAAGCAGTATCAAAGAAATAATAACCTTTTTGATAAAGTTTTAGATGATATGCCGGTTTATGGATCTATTGCTTCTCAATTTAATGACCCTGGAACAAACTCTTTATATAAAAAAATTCTTAATACTTTTTCTGAAAAATCCCTAGCCCATTTTAATTCCAAAATTGATAACACTTCTGAAGTAAGTGAGAAAATTTATGTAATACCTCCAAAAAGAGTGAGATACTTATCAGAAATTGCTGAAAACAATAAAAATTATGATCAATGGGTAAATCAGCAAGCTTTAGTAGCCCAACAATTATATTGTATCAAAGAAACATTGAATATTATTGGTAATGATAAAACGTTAAAACATAAAATAGAAAAAGAATATAAAAATTTAGAACTAAACCTAGATCCTAAAAACAAAAAATTAATTGATGGCTGGGATGAAAAAAAGAAAAAATATAACGATTTAATATTTGAATATCTTGTTAGAAAAAAAATAATTTCAATAGAAACCACATCTAAATCTTTATCAGGCAGTTTAATTCCAAAAATCTCTCTTCCAAAATATGAAGGCTGGGGAGATTTACTAAAATGGCAATTACAAGAAAATGTTCCTGGAGAATTTCCTTTTACTGCTGGACTATTTCCATTTAAAAGAGAAGGAGAAGATCCAACAAGAATGTTTGCTGGTGAGGGAGGTCCTGAAAGAACAAATAAAAGATTTCATCTTGTAAGTCAAGGAATGCCAGCAAAAAGACTATCTACTGCATTTGATTCTGTAACTCTATATGGTAATGATCCAGGAAAAAGACCTGATATATATGGTAAAATTGGTAATGCTGGAGTTTCAATTTGTTGTCTTGATGACCTAAAAAAATTATATTCTGGCTTTGATTTATCTCATCCAATGACTTCTGTAAGTATGACTATTAACGGCCCCGCTCCTATTATACTAGCATATTTTATGAATGCAGCAATTGACCAGCAATGTGAAAAATATATAATAGAAAATAAATTAGAAAAAAAGGTTAAAGAAAAAATAAAATTAATTTATAAAAAGAAAGGGGTAGATAGACCAAAATATCAAGGAGAATTACCTGAAGGAAATGACGGATTGGGATTGATGCTTCTAGGTGTCTCTGGTGAAGAGATTCTTGAAAAAGATATATATCATAAAATTAAAACAGAGACTTTAAGCAAAGTGAGAGGTACCGTGCAGGCAGATATTTTGAAAGAAGATCAGGCTCAAAACACTTGTATTTTTTCAACTGAATTTGCATTAAAAATGATGGGTGATGTTCAAGAATATTTCATACATAATAAAATAAGAAATTTTTATTCTGTTTCTATCTCTGGTTATCATATCGCTGAAGCAGGTGCAAATCCAATAACTCAACTAGCTTTTACTTTAGCAAATGGATTTACATACGTAGAATATTACATGAGTCGTGGAATGGATATAAATGATTTTGGACCAAACCTATCTTTCTTTTTTAGTAATGGAGTAGATCCAGAATACGCTGTTATTGGAAGAGTTGCTAGAAGAATTTGGTCAAAAGCAATGAGGGATAAATATGGAGCTAATAAAAGAGCTCAAATGTTAAAATATCATATTCAAACTTCTGGAAGATCTTTACATGCTCAAGAAATTGACTTTAATGATATTAGAACAACTCTTCAAGCTCTTTATGCAATTTATGATAATTGTAATTCTTTGCACACAAATGCATATGATGAAGCAATAACAACACCAACAGAAGATTCTGTTAGAAGAGCGATGGCAATTCAATTAATAATTAATAAAGAATTAGGATTAACAAAGAATGAAAACCCTCTACAAGGATCATTTATTATTGAAGAATTAACTGACTTAGTTGAAGAAGCTGTTTTACTAGAATTTGACAGAATAACTGAAAGAGGAGGTGTACTTGGTGCTATGGAAACAATGTATCAAAGAAGTAAAATTCAAGAAGAGAGTCTTCATTACGAACACTTAAAACATACTGGAGATTATCCTGTAATTGGAGTTAATACTTTTTTAAATAAAAAGGGTTCTCCTACTATAATTCCAAATGAAGTTATTAGAGCAACAGAAAAAGAAAAAAAATATCAAATTTCAATGATTGAAAATCTTAAAAAAGGAAATATTGAAAAAAACAAGTTATTAATTAATAAATTACAACTAGGAACTATTAAAAATCAAAACATATTCAAACTATTGATGGATGTATCCAAAACATGTTCACTTGGAGAAATAACCGACGCTTTATTTGAAGTTGGTGGCGAATATAGAAGAAATATGTAAATCAAAAATCTAAAAAACATGCTTAAAAACATTATACTTTTATTATTTATTCCTTTTTTCTGTCTATCAGAAAATGTTGATACTCTTTTTAAAGAAAAAGGGGAAATATATTTTTCCTTTGAATATAAAAATAAATTAGAACTTAATAAAATTTCAAAAATTGTATCTATTGATCATAAAATCACTTCAGAAATAGCATATGCTTATGCGAACAAAAGAGAATTCTTAGAATTCTTAAATTTAAAAAAAGAATATAAAGTAATTGAATTAAAATCCATCATATACAATAATAGTAATAAAAATAATTGGAATTATTATCCAACATATCAAGAATATGTAAGTATGATGTATGACTTTCAAAATCTATATCCAAATTTATGTAAGATACATAGTTTAGGTACACTTAGCTCAGGTAGAGAAATTTTAATTGCACAAATTTCAAATAATGTTGGTAACAAAGAAGATGAACCCTCTTTTTTATATACATCTTCGATGCATGGTGATGAACTTGCTGGATACGTATTGAGCCTACGATTAATAGATTATTTATTAAGTGGATATGGAAATGATACTAGACTTNCAAGTTTAGTAGACAATATAGATATTTGGATAAATCCTTTAGCTAATCCTGATGGTGCTTATGCTGGTGGAAATCAAAATGTTTGGTCTGCTACAAGATATAATGCTAATTGGGTAGATTTAAACAGAAACTATCCAGACCCAGAAGATGGCCCTAACCCTGATGGAAATCCTTACCAGCCAGAAACAATTATTTTCTTAGGATTAGCTGATACTGTAAATTTTACTATTTCAGCTAATATGCACGGAGGTGTTGAAGTATGTAATTATCCTTGGGATACTTGGAGTAACTTGACAGCAGATAATAATTGGTGGCAATATGTATCTCAACAATACGCTGACTCATGTCAAGCTAATAGTGGAAATGGATATTTTAATTATTTAAATGATGGGGTTACTAATGGGCATGACTGGTATGAAGTAAACGGAGGACGTCAAGATTACATGAATTACTTTAGAAACTGTAGAGAAGTAACACTTGAACTATCAGATGATAAAACACCAAACCCAAATGATTTGCCTTATCTATGGGACGCTAATTACCCGTCATTACTAAACTATATGGAACAATCTCTATTCGGTTTACGTGGCATTGTCACAGATAGCATAACAGGAGAGCCTCTAAATGCAAAAGTGGAAATATATAATCATGATGTTGATAGCTCTCATGTTTTCTCACATTTACCTGTAGGAAACTATCATAGATACCTATATCAAGGAAATTATAATATAACATTTACTAAAAATGGTTATTACCCCAAAACTATAAACACTACCGTTTTAAATAACAATATAACTATAGAAAATATTGAACTTGTACCAATAAGTATTACAAGTATTAATGAAGAAAATGAGAACATTAATGAAATAAATAATATTGATCTATTAGGAAGAAAACAATCAAATATTCTAAAAGGTATTAATATTTCTAAAGAAAATAACAATACTTTTAAAAAAGAAATAATTATAGAATAAAATAAAGAATTATGTATCTGTATGACATTGTAATTCTTACTGAAGAAAGGTATTTTAATCCTAAAATCAAAAATTGGTATATTAATCAAGTTTTACTTGAAGATACTTTATTGCAAAATGCATTAGAAAAATATAAATTAAAAGTTTGTAGAAGAGATTGGGCAGATAAAAAATTTGATTTTACTAAATGCAGATACGCTATTTTTAGAACCACTTGGGACTATTTTGATCGATTTAATGATTTTTTTTCTTGGATTGAAAAAACAAAAAAACATACGAAATTTATTAATTCAGCTGATATAATCAATTGGAACATTGATAAACATTATCTAAAAGATTTAAAAAATAAAAATATCAATATAGCTAAAACTGAATTTATCGAAAAGAATACTAAAATAAGTTTAATTGAGCTTTTAGAAAGATTTAGGTTTAAAAAAGCAATAATTAAACCTGCTATATCTGGGGCAGCACGACACACATATTTAGTTAATAAAAATAATTATAAAGATTATGAAAATATATTTCAAAAACTATTAAAAAGTGAGTGTATGTTATTTCAAGAATACATGTTTAATATCAGTGAGGGAGAAATATCTTTAATTATGATAGGAAATGAATTTACACATGCAGTTAAAAAAACAGCAAAAAAAGGAGACTTTCGAGTTCAAGATGATCATGGAGGCAAAGTCGAAATATATAATCCGAATAAACATGAAATCAAATTTGCAAAAGAATGTTTAAAAGCAATTCCTTTTAGCCCTTTATACTCAAGAATTGATATTATCTATGATAATAACAATAAACCTTCATTAGCAGAAATAGAGCTCATTGAACCAGAACTTTGGTTTAGAAACAACCCTAGTGCTGCAGATAAATTAGCTTATCACATAAATAATATCATAAAAAAAGAGCTATAATAAATAGCTCTTTTTAAAAAAAATTATTTTAATATTTTACTTATCAGACAATAAAAAAATATCAAACTCTATTTCATCAAGAATAGCTTTATCACCTAAATCTTTTATATAGTTTCCTGATTTGTAAGTAATATCCCACTTAGTTCTATCAATCATAATTTTTGATTGAGCAGAAAAATTTAAACCATTTATATCAACATTAGCCTGAAACTTTATAGGGCGAGTAATATCCTTAATAGTTAGCTCTCCTACTAAATTATAAAGGTTATCTTTATATTTCATAGCTCTTTTTATAACAATAGAAGCTGTAGGGTACAATTCAACATTAAAAAAGTCTTCGTTTTTAAGATGATTATCTAACTTTTGATTATATTTCTCAGACATATCAGTAGTACTAATTGAATTCATATCAAAAACAAATTCACCACCAACCAAAAGACCCTCACTGATGATTAATACTCCTTTTTTAATATTCACTGTTCCTTCATGACTTTCAGATATTTTAGAACCCTTCCACTTGACTGTAGATGATTGTGTATTAACATTTACTGCTTTTTCTTCTTTATCAGCAGAAAATGCTAAAATTGTTATAAAACTAAACACCAACGATAAACATATTTTTCTCATAATTTCTTGTTTTTAATTATTAACAAAAATACATATTTTTACATCAATAATTTAAAATGATTGAAATAAAAAAATTTTCATATAATAATCAAAAATTGATGTCATTGTCGCATTCAATCAGAAAAACAGTTTTTGTAGTTGAACAAAAATGTCCTGCTGAATTAGAATGGGAATATGAGAAAGAATCAACTCATTTTTTAATATTTTATAATCAAAAACCTGTTGCAACGGCAAGACATCGAAAAACTAAGAAAGGATATAAATTAGAAAGATTTGCAGTATTAAAAGAAGAAAGAGGTAAAGGATATGGGCATAAAGTTTTAAAAGCAATACTTGAAGACTTAAAGAATTTTAGTGGATTAATATATATGCATGCACAATGTGACGTAGTGCCTTTTTATGAAAAACTAAATTTTAAAAAAATAGGAGATATATTTGAGGAAGCCGGTATACTTCACTATAAAATGATTTTAAGTAAAAGTTAAATTACTTTAGAAGTCCATCCATATTTATCCATTACTTCTCCCCTTTGTATACTCTGTAATTTTTCTTTTAGAATAACGGCAAAAGAATCACTAATATCACAAAAAGACATTTTATGATTTCGGTAAGTAATAGATTTTACTGGACTAACAGCAACAGCAGTACCTGTCCCAAATACTTCAATTAATTTGTCATTTTTGTAAGCATCTAATAATTCTAAAATAGAAATATCTTTTTCTTCTACTTCAATTCCTGATTCACGAGCTAATGTAATTATACTATCTCTAGTTATTCCAGATAATATTGTGTCAGATATTGATGGAGTAATTAATTTATCTTCTATTCTAAACCATACATTCATGGTTCCACATTCTTCGATGAATTGATGCTTGCTAGAATCAGTCCAGATAACCTGTTGAAAGCCTTTAGAGTTTGCAATTTTAGTAGGATAAAAAGAAGCTGCGTAATTACCAGCAGCTTTGGCAAACCCAACGCCTCCTTTTACAGCTCTCGTGTATTTTTCCTCAACAAAAAGATTTAAATCCTGATTATAATATGTAGACGTTGGTGAAGTTATAATCATAAATTTAAATTCATTGGACGAAGAAGCCTTAAT
This sequence comes from Flavobacteriales bacterium, assembly GCA_002711125.1. Taxonomy (GTDB): domain Bacteria; phylum Bacteroidota; class Bacteroidia; order Flavobacteriales; family BACL11. The sequence continues at coordinate 124,082 of PAHN01000004.1, read as the reverse complement.
ACACTCACTAGAAGCAAAAATAAAAGGTCTAATATATAATGAATAATCCTTGCCTAATTTACACCAATTCTGATCTAATGATATTAAATCGTTTAATCCTTGCATAAATATATCTTCTGGAATTTCTGGAATTGATAAACGGATAGCAGATTTATTTAATCGTTTAAAATTTTCTTCTTTTCTAAATAGTAAAACTTCATTATCTTTATTTTTAAAGGCTTTCATCCCTTCAAAAACAGATTGGCCGTAGTGAAGCACCTGTAGGCCCGGATTAAATGAAATAGGCCCATAAGGTAAAATTTCAGGTTTTTGCCATTTTCCATCAATAAAGTTACAACTTAACATGTGATCTGAAAAAACAGTTCCAAAAAGTAAATTAGAAAAATCTACAGATTCTAAACTAGAATTACTTGTTTTGATTATATTCACAATAAATGATTGTTAAAAGAGTAATACTTTAATTGCAAAAATAAAAAATTTCAAGACATGTGAAAAAATAAAATTTCCAAACTATATTTGTGGGTAAGGAAATTATGAATAATAAATTAGTAATTACAAAAGATAAATCTAATACAATTTACAGCTATAAATTTGATGATATTTATCATTCAAAACACGGAAGCATTGATGAAGCTAATCATGTTTTTATTAAGAATGGATTATTTGCAAGTAAAAAGAAAAAATTAAATATACTAGAAGTAGGTTTTGGTACTGGACTAAATGCTTTATTAACATTAATTGAAGCAAAAAACAAATTAATCAAAATAGATTATCATGCAGTTGAATTATATCCACTTCCTTGGAGTACTTTGAAAAATCTAAACTTTTGTAAATTAATTAATATTGATAATAAAATCTTTGAAAAACTGCATTTAAATTGGAATGAAGCTATAATAATGAATGATTATTTTACTATTGTTAAGTATCATACTTCAGTAGAAAAATATTTTAATAAAAAAACAAAATATGATATCATATATTTTGATGCATTTTCTCCTTCTAAACAAGCAGATATTTGGGAAGAAAATATTTTAAGTAGAATGTATGATATACTTAAAGAAAATAGTTTTTTAGTAACATATTGCGCTAAAGGAATAATAAAAAGAAGATTAAAAAAAATTGGATTTGATGTAATATGCTTGCAGGGACCACCAGGGAAAAGAGAAATGATTAAAGCAATAAAATCTAATCAAAAATAGCTTCTAAAATTAATTTAAATCCCTTAAATGCACAATAAAATAAAGGGATTAAAAATACTATACCAATAATAAAAAGTATATAGTTACCCTCTCGTATCATTTTAAAACCTTGAAAAAAACTTACTGCTGAAATAATTATACTACAAGTAAATCCAGACAACCACATCCCACCCTTAATTAACTTTTCTTTATCCATTGAATTTATCAATTACGATTCTTACCGATCCAAATTTTTTTAAAAGTTTTTGAGCTTTAACTTTATCAATATTTAATTTTTCCATAATCATTTTAACACCTCTTTCTACTAACTTATTATTTGAAAGTTGCATATCAACCATTTTATTTCCTTGAATTCTTTTCAATTTAATCATTAAAGATGTAGAAATCATGTTTAAAATAAGTTTTTGGGCTGTCCCAGCTTTCATTCTTGTACTTCCTGTTACAAACTCTGGGCCAACAATAATTTCTATTGGATAATTCGATACAGAAGCAATAGGAGATTCACTATTACTTACAATACATCCAGTAATAATATTATTTTTCTGACAATTATTTAATGCGCCAATAACATATGGGGTAGTTCCAGATGCCGCTATACCAATAACTACATCATTAGAGTCCACATTATATTCTAACAAATCTGACCATCCTAAATCTAAATTATCTTCGGTAAATTCAACAGCTTTTCTGATTGCATTATCACCTCCAGCAATTAAACCTATCACCATGTCATGAGGAACACCAAAAGTAGGAGGACACTCAGATGCATCAACAATACCAAGTCTTCCAGATGTTCCAGCACCAATATAAAATAACCTACCTCCAGAACTAACTTTCTGAACAATTACTTCTACTAGTTTTTCTATTTGAGGAATTATAGATTCTACACAATTAGCTACAGTTTTATCTTCCGTATTAATGTGATTTAATAATTCTTTAACGGACATTTTTTCTAATCCGTCATATTTTGAATCAGATTCGGTAATTTTTTTCATCTAATATAATGCAGGGAAGTTTACTGGATTAACTTCATGCATTATTGAATAAGCTTTTTCAAAAATATCTTCAGCAGATGGTTTAGTAAAATAATCACCATCTTTACCATATGGAGGTCTATGCTCCTTAGCTGGTAAAGTCTGTGGTTCAGAGTCTAAGAAAGCATAAGCACCTTGCTCTTCTAATATTTTTTGCAATATATATGCAGATGCACCACCAGGAACATCTTCATCTACAACTAATATGCGATTTGTTTTTTTTACACTTTCAACAATATCATGTGACAAATCAAAAGGAACTAAAGTTTGTATATCAATAACTTCAGCACTAATTCCAGCATTTTCTAATTTTTTAGCTGCGTCCATAACAACCCTCCATGTACTTCCATAAGAAACTAAAGTAATGTCAGACCCTTCCTTTGTAATATCAATTTTTCCAAGAGGGACTCTAAATTCCCCTATATTATTAGGTAAAGGCTCTTTTATTCTATAACCATTTAAACACTCAATAATCATAGCAGGATCATTAGATTGCATTAATGTGTTATAAAAACCAGCAGCTCGTGTCATATCACGAGGTACACACAAATAAATACCTCTAGTCCCATTAATTAACATACCCATCTGAGATCCAGAGTGCCATATACCTTCAAGTCTATGACCTCTTGTTCTAATAATTAAGGGAGTAATTTGGCCTCCATGAGTTCTATAGAATAAAGATGAAATATCATCAACCATAGGCTGAAAACCATAGATTACATAATCTAAATATTGCATTTCTGCAATAGGTTTTAAGCCTCTTAAAGATAAACCTATTCCCTGACCAATAATTGTAGCTTCTCTTATTCCTGTGTCAGCAACTCTAATCTCTCCAAATTTTTCTTGTAATCCTTCACAACCTTGATTTACACCACCAATTTTTCCAACGTCCTCACCAAATATCATAGCTTCTGGAATTGTTTCAAATATTTGATGAAAATTATCTCTTAAAACTATTCTACCATCAACTAATTCTGGATCTGAGTCGTATGATGGCTTGACTTCGGAAACCTTTAGTGCAGAAGTTTCTGTTTCATTATACAATTTTGTATTATATCTTTGGTAATTTTCATTGTTTATTCTATTAATAAAATTACGAAGTTTATTTTTTTCAGGAATATCTTCATGAATAATCATGGACAATAAATTCCTTGCTTTACTTAGAAAGTCCCTTCTAAAAATACCAAATGTAGCAGACTGATTTAAATCATCTATCCACTTAGGTATTTCAGAAATGTTAACTTGGGCAGAGATTGAATTAAAAATAGCCTTCAATTCATTCCACTCTTCCTTAATTGGTTTTTGATATTCAATCCAAGCTTCCTTTTTTTGTTGTTTAACAGATTCAATTGCTTGTTTATCAATTGTTTCTAACTCTTCTAAAGTTGCGACTTGAGTTTCAATAATCCATTCTTTAAATTTTTTGATACAATCAAAATCTTGTTCAAACTGCAAACGTTCTTTACTTTTATATCTTTCATGAGAACCAGAAGTAGAATGACCAGTTGGTTGAGTCATTTCTATGACATGAATTATTGAAGGTATATGTTTATCTCTTGCCAACTTCTCTGCCTTTTCATAAGCAGCTACTAATGCAGGATAATCCCAACCTTTTACCTTAACAATATCAAACCCTTCACCCTTACTATCTTTTTTGAAACCTGATAAAACTTCAGAAACATCAGACTTAGTCATTTGTATATCATTTGCAACAGAAATTCCATATCCATCATCCCAAATTGAAATAATTGCTGGTACTTGTAGTACTCCTATTGCATTAACCGCTTCAAAGAAATGTCCCTCAGCACAAGAAGAATTTCCAATAGTAGCAAAAATAACTTCATTTCCGTTATTTGTAAAACCAGGGTTTCTTTTTGCCAGTTCTGGAATAGATCTATATACTTTTGAAGCTTGAGCTAAGCCAACTAAACGAGGAAATTGAGAGGCTAAGCATGCCATATCAGAAGTAGAGTTTTTTTGCTTCATTAAATTTTTCCAACTACCATCTTCGTTTAAAAATCTAGTTCCGAAGTGATTCATCATCTGTCTTGAACCTGAACTTGGTTCTCTATCTAGCTCTGGGTCTCCATAAAGAGCTGAAAACATATGTTTTGGGGAATATTGTCCTAAAGCTGTCATCATGGTTTGATCTCTGTAGTATCCAGCTCTAAAATCACCATCTTTAAAAACTTTTGCCAGTGCAATTTGAGCTAATTCTTTACCATCTCCAAAAATACCAAAGCTTCCTTTTCCTGACAATACATCCCTTCTGCCTTGAGCACCACTTTCTCTAACCTCAGAAGCTAATCTATAATCTGATAATACAGTCTCTTTAAATTGACTTTTTGAAATTTTATTTTTTGATTTAGAAGTAGTTTCAGTCATGATATTTATTTTTTTTTTTGCAAAAACAAAATTAGTTAAATTTTACAATTTCTCATCAAAATTTTAAATATTGAAAAAAAAAAGTAATTATATCATAATATTAGAAAAGATTTCTATTTTTGCAGGCCTCAATAATGAGGAATAACCACAGAGATGGTTTAACCAAATTTAAAAAATATGGCAACAAGAATAAGATTAGCAAGACACGGAAGAAAAAAATATGCATTCTATCACATTGTGGTGGCAGACACTAAAGCCCCTAGAGACGGAAGGTTCATAGAAAAACTTGGGACATATAATCCAAATACAAATCCAGCAACAATTGATATAAATTTTGATAGCGCTGTAGACTGGCTTCTTAAAGGAGCACAACCATCAGACACTGCAAGAGCAATTTTATCTTATAAAGGTGTTTTAATGAAAAAACATTTGCTTTCAGGTGTTGCTAAAGGTGCATTTAATGAAGAAGAAGCTGAAAAAAGATTTGCCGATTGGCTAGAAAATAAAGAAAAACAAATTTCTGATAAAAAACAAAAAATAGAAAAAGCAGCAAAAGAAGCTGAAAAAGCATCAATTGCAGCCGAAAAAGAAAAAAATGATGAAAGAGCTAGTATTATAGCAAACAAAAAATCTGCTGCTGAATCCGAAGAAACAAAAGAAGAAGAAGCTCCTGCTGCTAAAGAAACAAAAGAAGAAGCTCCTGCTGCTGAAGAAACAAAAGAAGAAACTCCTGCTGCTGAAGAAACAAAAGAAGAAGCTCCTGCTGCTGAAGAAACAAAAGAAGAAGCTCCTGCTGCTGAAGAAACAAAAGAAGAAACTCCTGCTGCTGAAGAAACAAAAGAAGAAACTCCTGCTGCTGAAGAAACAAAAGAAGAAACTCCTGCTGCTGAAGAAACAAAAGAAGAAGCTCCTGCTGCTGAAGATAAAATAGAAGAAGCTCCTGCTGCTGAAGAAACAAAAGAAGAAACTCCTGCTGCTGAAGATAAAATAGAAGAAGCTCCTGCTGCTGAAGAAACAAAAGAAGAAACTCCTGCTGCTGAAGATAAAAAAGAAGAAGCTCCTGTTGCTGAAGACAAAAAACAGTAGTCCAATTTTGTAAAATGCTTAAAAAAGATTGTTTCCTAATTGGAAAAACTTTAAAACCTCATGGGTACAAAGGTTTTGTGAAAATTCTCAAAGAAAAGACCTTAGATTTAGATATTCAAAAAATTGATTTTTTTTTAATTGATCAAAACAAAATATTAGTACCTTTTTTTATTGAATCACTAAAGGAAATAAACTCAAATACTTTTCTTTTAAAGTTCGAAAAGTTAGATACTAAGGAACAACTTGAAAAAATCTTAAAAAAAGATGTTTATGTTCCATTGAAATGGATAATAAAATCAAAAAATAATCAGACAAATATTTTAGATTTTATAGTATTTGATCATGAAAGAGGCATTTTAGGAAAAGTGGATTATATTGATACACAAACAGCACAAAAACTAATCTATGTTTCGAGTAAAAATCATAATTTTTGTTTTCCAATGCATGAAAAATTTTTATTAAAAGTAAATATTGAAAAAAAAATTATAGATGTTAAAATTCCTCAAGAACTAATTAACCTTAATTAACTCTTCAACAAAATCTATACCATTTTGTGATAATTCTTTTAAAATAGGTTCATAAATCTCAGATTTTGTAGGAATGTTAACTCCTTTTGATTTAATCTTATTTTCAAGAATTAATTTTGCAGCAATTGCAACTGGTAATCCAACTGTTTTTGCCATAGATGTGCGCACATTAGTTTCTCCGTAAACAACTAAAGATGAAGTATGTTTAAACTTTTCACCATTCAAAATATAATGAAACTGATGCTGCATTACTATCATATCCTTATCATCATTCGAAAGTCTCCATTTTCCTTCTAATATAGATTGTAATAATTGAGCTGGAGTAGCATTTTTGATATTTTGCTTATCATTACTAAATATACCTAACCATTCAAACTTTTTAAAAACATCTGAATTTTTCGATAACTTAAACATCTCACAAAACTTATCTTCAACTAATAAATTTTCATGATAAGGTAAAAACATATTAATAAAATCTCTGTTGGATATTTCTTGTGAATTTTTTAATTGATAAGTATCATCAGTCAGACCAAGATCAACAAAAATTTTCCAAGCTTCACAATATCCTTTTTTTCTTAATGTTCCTCTAATAAGAGTTTGTATATTTTCTAATCCATATGATTTTCTGTATGAAAGAGAATCTCTATTTGCATAACCCTCAAAATCACCAAGATNAAGNATTTGTATATTTTCAAGTCTTTNAAATAAATTATTATATGGAATATACTTGTATTGACCATTTTCNATNTATTGAGCGACTCCCTGTCCCGCTAAAACTACATTTCTTGGGTTCCAAGTGAATTTATAATTCCATGGNTTATCATCATATTCAGGATGAACTAATCCTCCACAAAAAGATTTAAAAGAAGTTAAAATACCACCTTGTTGTTTTATATCATCAATCACTTGCATAGCCGACATATGATCAATTCCTGGATCTAAACCAATTTCATTTAATAATAAAACATCGGCATCTTCAGCTTTTTTATTTAAATTATTCATTTCTTCTGAAACATATGAAGCTGTTACTAAGTCTTTTTTAAAGTTGATACAATCTTTAGCAACATCAACNTGCATACTAGCCGGCAACATTGAAATAACAATATCAGATTTACTGATTTCTAATTGTCGTTGTTTTTCATCATTAACATCAAATAATATAGCAGATCCATTTTCACTATTATTTATTGAATCCTTAGCTAAATCTAACGAATAGTCAGCAACAGTAACATTCCAATTATGAACGGATGAATTATCTAATAAATAATCAATTAATATTCTGGCTGACCTTCCTGCTCCTATAACTAATATTCTTTTCATAAAAATCTGATTTTAATGCGAAAATAGTACTTTTGAAGTGACAAATTAAGTAAAATGAAATCAGATAAATTTATAAAAATTGCAATATTTTTTGGNACTACCGGTATTATATTTGGAGCACTAGCTTCACACACATTAGCTAATTATATNTCCATAGAAAAAATAGCTTCTTTTAAAACCGGTGTAGAATACCAAATATTTAATTCTTTATTTCTTCTAATTATAAGTTTAAATTTAGATAAATTTAATCCAAAAATTTCAAACAGNATCAANTTAATTTCTACAGGAATATTATTATTTTCNTTTTCAATTTATCTTCTNGCANNTCAAGAAATATTAGNTATAAATTTTAGTTATTTAGGACCTGTAACACCATTAGGAGGNTTATTACTTATCTTTGGATGGGTTAGTGTATTATTTGCTATTAAAAAGAACCATTAATGATATTGTGGATAGAATTTAATCATTATTTTCGCACCTTAAACCAAAGAATTTAAAACATATGACCGAAACAGGAAAGCGAGCAAAANATGCTACNATCTCTGATTTAGGAATAAAAAATGCTATANCACATTGGAATCTNTCTGCNGATCAATTAGCAAAAATAGCAATAGANAAAGGACAAGCAACTNTAACTTCTACNGGAGCAATAAATATTAAGACAGGNGAGTTTACNGGNAGATCTCCAAAAGATAGATTTATTGTAAATGATAAAATTACAAAAGACTCGGTTTGGTGGGGNGATATTAATATNCCATTTGACAGNAGANAATTTTGATAAACTACATAAAAAAGTTATTGAATATTTAAGTGGAAAAGAATTATTTGTNAGAGACGCATATGCCTGTGCTGATAANAAATATAGAATGAATTTACGTGTTGTAAATGAATATNCTTGGAGCAATATGTTTGCTTACAATATGTTTTTACGTCCAACNGAGGAAGAAATTAACAATTTTGATGCTGAATGGACAATTTTAAATGCACCAGGATTTATGGCNGACCCTCAAAAAGATGGAACTCGCCAACATAATTTTGCTATATTGAGTTTTTCAAAAAAAATAGTGCTTATTGGTGGAACTGGATATACAGGAGAAATCAAAAAAAGTATTTTCTCTGCATTAAACTTTATATTACCATTTGAAAAAGATGTTCTTGCAATGCACTGTAGTGCTAANATTGGTAAAAAAGGTGATACAGCAATATTCTTTGGTCTTTCAGGAACAGGAAAAACAACTCTTTCTGCTGACCCAGATAGAAATTTAATTGGCGATGATGAGCATGGGTGGATTGGCAATACAGTATTTAATTTTGAAGGAGGATGTTATGCAAAATGNATAGATTTATCTTCCGAAAAAGAACCTGATATTTTTGCTGCTGTAAAAAGTGGAGCATTATTAGAAAATNTATCCTTCTTTGAAGGCACNAACNAAGTAAACTATGAAGACACCTCAATAACTGAAAATACTAGAGTTAGTTATCCTATTAATCACATTAAAAATATNGCTAAACCTTCTTTGGGAGAAAATCCAAAAAATATTTTTTTCTTAACTGCTGATGCCTTTGGAGTTCTNCCACCTGTTTCAAAGTTAAGTTCAGGACAAGCTATGTACCATTTTATTTCAGGCTATACTGCAAAAGTTGCAGGAACAGAAGCTGGAGTAACTGAACCTCAAACTACTTTTTCTGCTTGTTTTGGAGCTCCATTTATGCCGCTACACCCTACTAAATATGCTGAAATGCTTGGTGTTAAAATGCAAGAGCAAAATGTGAATGTTTGGCTAATTAATACAGGATGGTCTGGTGGCCCTTATGGTATTGGAGAACGTATTTCNCTAAAGCANACAAGATCTATGATTACAGCAATTTTAANCGGAGAACTAGAAAATGTTTCTTATAACACNCACTCTGTATTTGGTTTAAAAATGCCGCAGTCATGTCCGAATGTTCCAACAGATATTTTAAATCCTAAAAACACGTGGNAAGACAAAAATAAATATGACATTAAAGCAAATGAACTCGCTAATGCTTTTAACAAAAATTTTGAACAATTTAGCGACAATGCAAATGAAGAAATATTATCGGCGGCTCCTAAAGCAATTACAACACTGTAATAAAAATTAAGTTANAAAACTAATTTTTTATATTTTTGATTCATGCAGCTTTTTTACTTTGAAAACCCAAGAGATGAATTTACACTAAGTAAGGAGGAGAGTAATCATGTAATTAAAGTNCTAAGAAAAAAAAAAGGAGATACACTTTTTTTTACTGATGGTAAAGGCAATNAATATACAGTNCAAATAGGCTCCATTAATAAAAAATCTTGTTCNGTTGTTATTATTGACAAAAAAAAAACAAGATAAATTACACAAAGGTNATTTACATATAGCGATTGCACCNACTAAAAATATATCAAGATACGAATGGTTCCTTGAAAAATCAACAGAACTTGGTATTGATGAGATNACNCCTATTATATGCTCAAACTCTGAAAGAAAAGTTATAAATCATAAAAGATGCAATAAAATTATAATTTCAGCAATGAAGCAATCAATAAAATACCATCTACCAAAGTTGAATGAAATAACTACATTTAAACAATTTAATAAAAAAAATATACAGCAAGCAAAGTATATAGCACATTGTCATGAAAGTAAAAAGCTTATATTTCATGAGCTAAAAAAAACTAATAAAACTACAATTTTAATTGGTCCTGAGGGGGATTTTTCAAAAGAAGAAGTGGACTTTGCCTTAAATAATAATTTTAAATCTATAACTTTAGGTAAAAGCAGGTTAAGAACTGAGACTGCAGCAGTTAAATCAGTTTTAATAAATAATATAATTTAATTATTATGAAAAAAATGAACAAAAAAATAATTTATATAAGCCTATTTTTAGCATTAACAGCAAGTGCTTTTATATTTAAAAGTGATTCAGATACTAAACCTAATATTACAAATAATGTTAAAGTTCACTATACTGGAAAACTTGCAGATGGAACAATTTTTGACAGTTCTGTCGAAAGAGGAGAGCCTGCCACATTTGGATTAACTCAAGTAATAACGGGCTGGACAGAAGGACTACAGTTAATGAGCGTCGGTGATAAATTTGAATTTATAATTGCTAGTAATCTTGCGTATGGACAAAGAGGACAAAATGGCATTCCTCCAAATGCAACGCTAATTTTTGAAGTAGAACTTCTTGAAATCATCAATTAAACATACGATAATGAAAAAATATCTCCTTATCATACTTTTAACACCATTTATTGTTTTTAGTCAAAACACTTACCAAATTGCTGTATTAAAATATAATGGTGGCGGAGATTGGTATGCAAATCCTACCGCATTACCAAATTTAATAGACTTTTGTAACGAAAATATTGGAACTAATATAAGTAAAGATGTAGCTACTGTAGAAGTTGGAAGTGATGACATATTTAATTATCCATTTATACATATGACAGGGCATGGAAATGTAGTTTTTTCACAATCTGAAGCAGAAAACCTAAGAAATTACCTTTATGCCGGAGGATTCCTACACATTGACGATAACTACGGTATGGATCCATATGTCAGAGGAGAAATAAAAAAAGTATTTCCCGAAAATGAGTTGATACAACTACCAAATAATCACCCTATTTTTTACGGAAAATTCGATTTTCCAAATGGGCTACCTAAAATTCACGAACATAATGCCAACCCTCCTCAAGCTTTAGCAATTATAGAAGATGGCCGTATTGTATGCCTCTATACATTTGAATCAGATATAGGAGATGGATGGGAAGATCAAGAAGTTCATAACGATAGCGAATATATAAGAAGACAAGCACTTCAAATGGGTAGTAATATAATTGAATATGTGTTTTCTAACTAAATAAGGTTATCATCAACAGAAAGGTTTTGAAGAAAAGAAACGGACTTATCAATATCACCATACAATAGTCTGTCTTGTTTAACAATAGGAACCTCTTCCCTATATATTTCTAAAATATTCTCAATAAAATCCGAAGATTTTTCTTTTCTAAAAAATATAGCTTGTGAAGAATTAAAAAGTTCAATTGCTAAAATTCTTTCTGTATTCTCTACAACTCTTAGTAACTTAGTAGCTGCATTAGCACCCATACTTACATGATCTTCTTGACCATTTGATGAAACAATTGAATCAACAGATGCAGGAGTACACAATTGTTTATTTTGACTAACAATACTTGCAGCAGTGTATTGTGGAATCATCATTCCTGAATTTAATCCTGGATTAGCAACTAAAAATGATGGTAAATCTCTTTGTCCAGAAATTAAATGATATGTTCTCCTTTCAGAAATAGAACCCAACTCAGCAATAGCAATAGCTAAATAATCCATAGCCATAGCAAGCGGTTGCCCATGAAAATTACCTCCTGATATGATTTTATCCTCTTTTGTAAAAACATTAGGATTATCTGTAACCGAATTAACTTCAGTAAGAAAAATACCTAAAACATGATCTATAACATCTTTTGTTGCACCATGAACCTGAGGAATACACCTAAAAGAATATGGATCTTGAACATGTTTTTTTACTTTTTTTTGAATGTTGCTATCTAGTAAAAAATCGCGAATATTTGCTGCAGTTTTTAACTGCCCTTTATGAGGACGAAGTAAGTGAATAAGTTCATCAAAACACTCACCTCTTCCATCAAACCCTTCCAAAGATATTGCTCCAATCATATCAGCTAAATAAGATAATTTTTGAGATTTTATAATAGACCAAATTCCGTATGCAGACATAAACTGAGTACCATTTAAGAGCGCCAAACCTTCCTTTGATTGAAGTTTAATAGGCTGCCAATTCATTTCTTTTAAGACTGTATTACTATCTTGAACTTTATCATTATGATAAACCTGCCCCTCTCCTATTAAAAACAAAGACATATGTGCTAAAGGTGCTAAATCTCCGCTTGCACCTAAGCTTCCTTGCTGATAAACAAGAGGGATAATATTATTATTAAACATTTCAATTAAACGCTCAACTGCAATTAATTGAACAGATGAATATCCCTTAATAAGAGCTTCTATCTTAAATAAAAGCATAATTTTTACAATTTCCTTTGGCACTAGATCTCCTGTTCCGCAAGCATGAGAAAGAACAAGGTTCCTTTGTAAGGATTCTAAATCATTATCAGCAATTTTAGTATTACAAAGAGAGCCAAAGCCAGTATTCACTCCATAGATAGGAATATCGGAATCTTGTATTTTTTTATTAAGAAAATTTCTGGAATCTAGTATTATTTTTTTTGTATTAGAACTTAAACGTAATTTTCTATTTTGAAATAGTATATTTCTAATATTAGAAATAGTTAATCTCTCTTCTCCTATTATGAATTTATCCATTTAATATTTTATTACTTAAAGACTCTATCTCAATATCACTTTGTTTACCAGAAACCATATCTTTAATTGACAAAACACCTTTTTTAATTTCATTTTCTCCAATCAAAACAACGTATTTAACTCCTTTACTATTTGCATAATTCATCTGCTTTTTGATTTTTTCTGAATCAGGATATAACTCTACTGAAACACCATTTGCTCTTAAATTTTTAATCAAAGGTAAACAAAAAGATGCCTCCTCAATACCAAAATTAGCAAACATAACATCAACTTTTTTAATGATATTTTTTGGAAATAAATTAAGTTCCTCTAGAACTAAATAGATTCTGTCTAATCCAAAAGAAATACCAACACCTGAAACGTTATTTAAACCAAAATTTGATGTTAAGTCATCATATCGACCTCCCCCACCTAAAGATCCTATATTTACATCGTTAGCCTTTACTTCCAAAATACATCCTGTATAATAATCTAAACCTCTAGCCAAAGAAATATCAAACATCAGATTACAGGATCTTAATGGTTGGTTTTTAAACAATTTTAAAATAAATTCCAATTCTTGCAGCCCTTGGCTACCTATCACTGATTTTTTTAAAAGAGAAGAGACTTCAGAAATGTTTTTAGCATTTATAAAAGAATCAAGAATAGATAATGCGTTGTCATCTACCCCTTTCAAAGACAGTTCTTCTTTTACCTTTTCTAATCCTATCGATTCTAACTTATCTAATATAACCACAATTGAATCAAATAACTTTAGCACCCCCATTAATTCAATCATACCAACTAAAACCTTTCTATTGTTGATGCAAATATTTATATTTGGTATATTAAGATTAGATAAAACATCATCATAAATCTGAATCAGCTCTATTTCACAAAACAACGAATTACTTCCAATAACATCTACATCACACTGATAGAATTCTCTGTACCTACCTTTTTGCGGCCTATCAGCTCTCCAAACATTTTGTATCTGATAGCGCTTAAAAGGAAATGAAATCTCATTTCTGTTTTGCGCAACAAATCTTGCAAAAGGAACAGTTAAATCATAACGCAATCCTCTGTTAGAGATTTGCTTAGCAAGTGATTTTGAGGTAGTATTATCATCTATGCTAGCTTTAGACAAATAATCTCCTGAATTTAAGATTTTGAAAATTAGTCGATCTCCTTCATCTCCATACTTTCCTGATAGAGTATCTAAATTTTCTATCGAAGGTGTTTCTATTGGAGAAAAACCATAACCTTCAAATACTTTTTTGATATTTTTGATAATAAAATTCCTCTTCTGCATAACATCAGAATTAAAATCTCGCATTCCTTTTGGTAATATTGGCTTTATAACACTCATAATTATTGGCAAATATCGTAAAATATAATTGATAAATTACTACTTTTGAAACAATGAAGAAATACCTCTCACTAATAAAATTTAGTCACACAGTATTTGCTATGCCATTTGCATTAATTGGATTTTTTTTAGCAATTAATAAAGATAATATTTTATGGATTAAACTTTTGCTAATTATTTTGTGTATGATCTTTGCAAGATCTGCAGCAATGGCATTCAATAGATTTATTGATAGAGATATTGATCAAAAAAATAATAGGACATCTAAAGTAAGAGAGATCCCTAATGGTACAATAAAACCTAAAAGTGCTTTAATCTTTGTAATAATTAATTCAATTTTCTTTGTATTAACCTGCTATTATATCAATACAATATGCCTATTACTTTCTCCTGTAGCTCTTTTAATTATTCTTGGATATAGTTACACAAAACGGTTTACGGTATTGTGTCATTTAATTTTAGGCATAGGACTATCTTTAGCTCCATTAGGAGCATATTTAGCGGTAAAAGGGGAATTTAGTTTAACTCCTATATTATTTTCAATAGCTGTTCTTTTTTGGGTTAGTGGATTTGACATTATATACTCTCTGCAAGATCAAGATTTTGATAAAAATCAAAATCTTTTCTCAATACCTGTCCTAATTGGTAAGAAAAAATCACTACAGCTTTCTATAGTTTTTCATTTAATTTGTGTTAGCGTATTATTTTTTATAGGTCTAAACTCTATATTTGGTTTTTTTTATTGGGTTGGACTTGGTGTTTTCTCCTGCCTGTTATTCTACCAACATACAATAGTAAATGAACACGATTTAAGCAGAGTAAATTTAGCATTCTTTACAACGAACGGAATTGCATCAATTGTATTTGCAGCTTTTGTGATACTTGAATTATTTTAAAAAATTATGAAAAAAATACATTTATCAATAGTAATTTTATTTTTATCAATTACATTAAATGCACAAGAGTATTTTCAACAAGAAGTAAACTATGTGATTTCTGTAGAATTAGATGATGAAAAACACACTCTTAGCGGATATGAAGACATTGAATATATCAATAACTCTTCAGAAGAATTAAATTTTATATGGTTTCATTTGTGGCCTAATGCATATAAAAACAATTCAACAAAACTTGCAAAACATCAGTTAGAAAATGGAGATGCAGAAATATTCTATGCAAAAGAGTATGAGCGCGGTTATATTGACAGCTTAGACTTCAAAGTAAATGATAAAAAAATAAAATGGGAATATCATCCCGAACATATTGATATTTGTAAATTAAGACTAAATAACCCATTGAAACCTGGAGAATCAATTAAAATATCAACTCCTTTTTTTGTAAAAATACCTAATGGACGATTCTCAAGATTAGGACATGTAGATCAATCATATATGATAACTCAGTGGTATCCAAAACCAGCAGTATTTGATCAAAATGGCTGGCATCCTATGCCTTACTTAAGTCAAGGAGAATTTTATTCAGAATTTGGTAGCTTTGATGTAAGTATTACTTTACCTAGTAATTATACTATTGGAGCAACAGGAGACTTACAAAATCAAGACGAAATAATAAGATTAAATAAACTTGCTGAAATAACAAAAAACAAAAGTGAATTTACTGATGATATGACCTTTCCTAAATCTAATTCCGAAAATAAAACATTAAGATATATCCAAAATAATATTCATGATTTTGCCTGGTTTGCAGATAAAAGATATCATGTATTAAAAGGAGAGGTGGAGCTGCCCTACTCTAAAGATACAGTAATACTTTGGACAATGTTTACAAATAACGAAGCCGATCTATGGAAAAACTCTATAGAATATATGCATGATGCAGTATACTATTATTCTCTTTGGAATGGAGATTATCCTTATAATCATTGTAGCGCAGTAGATGGTACAATAGCTGCAGGAGGTGGTATGGAATATCCCAATGTAACTGTCATAGGTGAAAGCGGAAATAGTTTCTTATTAGAAGAAGTAATTATGCATGAAGTAGGACATAACTGGTTCTACGGTATATTAGCTAGTAATGAAAGAGATTATCCTTGGATGGATGAGGGAATGAATTCTTTTCATGAACTAAGATATATGAGACTTAAGTATCCAAAATATAATATGCTAACAAACATGTTACCAGATTTTATTACCAAAACTCTTGATTTAGAAATATACACAGATAAACAAATTATGGGAGAGTTAATGTATTTTATGAATGCATGGACAGGAAAAGACCAACCAATTGAATTACACTCTGAAAAATATACAAGTATAAATTATGGAGGTATCGTTTATAAAAAGACAGCAATAGTTTTTGACTATCTTATGGCTTATCTGGGAGAAGAAGTGATGAATGATTGTATGAAAACCTACTTTGAAAAATGGAAATTTAAACATCCTCAACCAAAAGATGTGAAAAATGTTTTTGAAGAAGTAAGTGGAAAAGACTTATCATGGTTTTTTGATGACCTCATTAAAACAACAAAGCAATTAGATTATTCAATAGAAAAAATATCGAATAGTGAAGATAGTTTAGATATTATTATAAAAAACAAGGGAGAAATTGAGGGGCCAGTAATAATTAGTGGAATAAAAAATGGTGAAAGTTTTAACCAACAATGGATTGAAGGTTTTAAAGATGAAAAAAATATTCAATTTAAAAATCAAAACTATGATCAAATAAGAATTGACTATTATGGATATATGCCTGAAACAAACAGACAAAATAATATAATAAAATTAAATGGACCATTTAAAAAAATTGAACCATTTAAATTACAAATAATTGGAAGTTTATATAACCCCAATAAAACACAGATTTTCTATTCTCCTAAATCTAGCTATAACATTTATAACAAGCATTCTTTTGGTATCAGCTTTTATAATCAATCGCTTCCCAAAAATGGGTTTTCCTACAAAATAAGCCCAATGTATAGTTTTGGAAATAAAAACTTTTCTGGAGAAGCTAATTTTGCATTTAAAAAATATAGTCAAAATACATTTTACCAATCAATAAAAATTGGAGTTGACAATAAACATAATTTATATGACTACAACAGAAAATATTATCGCATTCAACCATATGTAGATATACAACTCAAAAAGAAAAATCATAGAAGCAAAATAGATAATAAAGTGTTATTGTCATATATTCATATTTTAAAAGATACATATTTTCTTTGGGAAGAAGGTAGCTCTAGTTTTTTATCAGCTAGTTATACTCATTCAAACAAAAGAATTCTAAACCCTTACACATTTAAAACAAATTATGAAAAAAGTAAAAATCATAACAAAATTGAATTAAGTATTAATTTGAAAAAAGATTTAAATCAAAAAAAGAAAGTAAATATTAGAAGTTATATTGGATTTGTAAATACCAAAAATAAAATTTATAATTTGAAAATGAGTGCTTGGAACGGAGCTGATGACTATACGTTTAATGAAAATACTATTTCCAGAGAAAAAATTTCCAATCATGAAATTCCATATAATAGACAAATCATTATTAGAGAGGGAGGATTAAAACATACAACAGATGAATCATTTAATTCAGACAGATTTCTTTTATCTACTTATATTGACTATAATATGACCAGTTTATTTCAATTATATGCAGAACTTGGAACTAATGGGTCTAATATAGCATATGGAAGTGGTTTGAAAGTTCCTGTTGGAATTAATGGTCCTGGATTTTTTGCTGGATTTCAGTTCTATTTACCAGTGCTTACTGAAAATGGAATTACTCCTTTAAAAGACTTTAAAAATACTCTTAGATTTAATATGCAATTTGATTTTGGAGGATTTGGATTATTTTAAAATATTTTACCTGGGTTAAGTATGTTTCTTGGGTCAAAAAGATTTTTGATTTCTTTTTGTATTTCTATATTTTTTTGAGAAAAAACAATATCCAAAAAGTCCTTCTGAACTAAGCCAATACCATGTTCACCACTAATAGTACCTCCTAATTGTTTTGTAAGCTCAAAAATCTCACGAATACCTTTTTTTAAATTTTTTTTCCAATCAACTTCATTCATATCTCCTTTAATAATATTAACATGTAAATTTCCGTCTCCTGCATGACCATAACAAACAGATTTAAAACCATACTTTTTACCAATTTGCTTTACTCCTTTTAATAATAAAGGTAATTCTGCTCTTGGAACAACAGTATCTTCTTCTTTGTAAACAGAATTTGCCTTTACAGCTTCAGAAACTTTTCTTCTAAGATTCCAAAGCTGATCTTTCTGTGATTTACTATCTGCAATTAATATTTCTCCGCAATCAAATTCTAATAAAACATTAGCAATCTTTTCACAATCTTTATATAGTAAGTCAATATCGTTACCGTCAACCTCTATTAATAAATGTGCTTGAATGTCATCCGTTAGATTATTTATACTTGCATCTGTATATTTTAAAGTCCAATCAATAGCATCTCTTTCCATAAACTCTAAACAAGAAGGGCTTATACCTGCTCTAAAAACTGCCGAAACAGCTTGGCAAGCCATTTCAGAAGAAGTAAAGGGAATTAACATGGTTATGTCTTTAGTAGGTAAAGTAATTAATCTAAATACAATCTTAGTAATTACAGCTAGTGTTCCTTCACTTCCAATCATTAGCTGAGTTAAATTGTATCCAGTGGCATTCTTTAAAACATTAGCTCCTGTCCAAATAATTTCCCCAGAAGGTAAAACAACTTCTAAATTTAAAACATAGTCTTTTGTAACACCATATTTCAAAGCCTTGGGTCCTCCTGCGTTTTCAGCTAAATTACCTCCTAAAGTACAACTTCCCTTACTAGCTGGGTCGGGAGGATAAAACAAACCCTTTTCTTCAACAGCATCTCTGAAAACTTGATTTATTACACCTGGCTCCACAGTTGCTTGTAAATTTCTTTCATCAATATCAATTATTTTATTCATTCTTTCTAAACTTAATGCAACTCCACCATAAACAGGAAGACTTCCTCCGCTAAGACCTGTGCGAGCACCACAAGCAGTAACAGGAATATTTTTATTATTACAATAGTTGAGTAGCTTAGAAACCTGATTAGTAGAAGAAGGCTGAACAACTATTTCCGGTTTATATGACAAATCTTCTGTTTCATCATGACTATATTCATACAATTTATCATAATCTGTATAAATACAATCATCATCAATAATATCTTTAATATAATTTAAATGTTCAATATCTACTTTAGTATATTTCATCTCACAAATTTAATTAAATTCGCCCTTGAAGATTTAATGAAAAAATAAAAGATGAAGAAAATATTAACATTATACATATTATGTCTTATTTGCAATATTACATTTGGACAAAAAAAAGACATAAATCTAAATGAAATTTGGAATGAATATAAATTTTACCCTAAATATTTAGGTGAATTTAAATCAACTTTTGATGGCGAACACTATACCACACTAAATAACACTAAAGAAGGTCAAGAGATAAATAAATTTAAATTTCAAAACAATAAAAAAATTAAGACTTTATTTAAAAGTAATGACTTTAATATATCAAGAATATATAGCTACACATTTAGTAATGATGAAAAAAAAATATTGCTAGCAACAGAATCAGAAAAAATTTATAGATACTCAAGTAAATCTATATTTTATGTATATAATATCTTTACAGATAAATTACATAAGATTTCTGAGGATAAAATAATGAATGCAACATTTTCTCCAAACGGTGAAAAAATTGCATATGTCAAAAATAATAACTTATTTATTTATGACATAAAAAATAAAAATATTACCACAGTAACAAATGATGGAAAAGAAAACACTATAATAAATGGATCTTCTGACTGGGTTTATGAGGAAGAGTTTGGTTTAGTGAGAAGCTTTGAATGGTCAGCTGATAGTAAAAATATTGCTTATTATAAATTTAATGAAAAAAATGTACCTGAATTTTCTATGGATGTTTTTAAAGGTAATCTTTATCCTATCCAAAAAAAATTCAAATATCCCAAAGCTGGAGAAAAGAACTCAGTTGTAAAAATATATTTGTATAATTTAGAAGATAAAACAAACAAATTTATTTATACAAAAAAAGACTATGAATATATACCAAGAATTAAATGGACTAACGATCCTGAAAAACTAATTTTATATGGAATGAATCGTCATCAAAATGAATTAGATTTCATTATTGTGAATAGCTTAGATGGCTCGAATCATATACTTTTCACGGAAACAGATAAATATTACATTGACATTCATGATAACCTAACTTTTTTAGCTGACAACAAATTCATTTGGACATCTGAAAAAGATGGATATAATCATATTTATTTAAAAGACCTAAATGGTTTAGAAATTCAATTAACTAAAGGTGAATGGGAGGTTACAGATTTTCATGGAATAAATTCAGATTTAATGAAACTTTATTATACATCTACTGAAGATGGGTCAACAAACAGATCATTATTTGTGTTGGATTTAAATCTTGAAAAAACAACAAAACTAAGTAAAGAAATAGGTACTAACAATGCAACATTTAGTAATGGAATGAAGTACTATATGAATTCTTTTTCTAAAGCTAATTCACCAGTAAAATTTACTCTACATGAAGCAAATGGTAATGAGTTAGCAATTTTAGAAGACAACAATGAGTTAAAAAAAATTATGAAAGAATATAACTTATCAGAAAAAGAACTCTTTACTATTCAAACAAAAAATGCTGAATTAAATGCATGGATCATAAAACCACCTAATTTTGATGAGAATAAAAAATATCCATTATATATGTTTGTTTATGGAGGACCAGGTAGTCAACAGGTTAATAATTCATTTGATTATAATTACTTTTGGCATCAAATGCTTGCTCAAAAAGGATATGTTGTAGCATGTGTAGATAATAGAGGTACAGGAGGAAAGGGCGCTGAATTTAAAAAAATCACCTATCAAGAACTTGGAAAATATGAAACATTAGACCAAATTGATGCTGCAAAATACTTTGGTAATTTACCATTTATAGATTCTAAAAGAATAGGAATACAAGGATGGAGCTATGGAGGGTATATGTCTTCGCTTGCAATTACAAAAGGAGCAAATGTTTTTTCTTTAGCTGTTGCTATTTCCCCTGTAACAAACTGGAGGTTTTATGACAATATCTACACTGAAAGATATATGAGAAAACCTCAAGAAAATGCGAGTGGATACGATGATAACTCTCCTATTAACCATGTAGACAAACTTCAAGGAAAATACTTGTTAATCCATGGTGGCGCAGATGACAATGTACATGTACAAAATACTATGGAAATGGTTTCTGCTCTTGTTACTGCAAACAAACAATTTGATTTGTTTATTTATCCAGACAAAAATCACGGCATATATGGAGGGAATACTAGATTACATTTATATCAAAAAATTACAGATTTTATCTTAAATAATTTATAAGAGAAAATTTACTATTTTCGAAGACTTAAAAAAATATAAAACATGGGACAAATAATTGGTTATATCATTTTTACAGTATTAATTCTATATACTGCCAAAAATTATTTAGATAGAAAAGGACATCCAAAAGCACTTTTCTACCTATTCTTTGCTGAAATGTGGGAAAGATTCTCATTTTATGGAATGAGAGCTCTGCTTACTCTTTATTTAATTAAAGATTATTATTCTACCTTAGAAAATAACGAAGATATCGCATATGGAATATATGCAGCTTATGGTGCTTTGGTATATCTTACTCCACTTATTGGGGGGTATTTAGCTGACAAATTTATGGGTTATAGAAAATCAATTATTTATGGTGGAGTATTAATGGCACTAGGGCATTTCTTCATGGCATTCCCATCTGATTTCTTTTTTTATGGAGCACTAGGGCTCCTAATAATAGGAAATGGATTCTTTAAACCAAATATTTCTACTCTTGTTGGGTCATTATATGAAGAAGGGGATTTAAAAAGAGACGGAGGATTTACAATATTTTATATGGGTATTAATTTAGGAGCTATGATAGCACCCCTTTTTTGTGGATACCTTGGAGAAACATATGGATGGCATTGGGGTTTTGGTGCTGCAGGAATTGGAATGTTAGCTGGATTATTAGTCTTTTGGAAAGGAATTACATCTGGTGTAATGGAGGACAAAGGTCTTCAACCAAAAGAATATATCTCTAAAAAAATTTCAGGATTAAATATAACTAACTTAATATATATTTTAGGATTTATAGCCGTACCTGTTTTTGCATATCTTATTATATTAGATACACAATCACAAATGTTAGGAACTGTATTAACGATAGTTGGAGCCTTAGTATTAATTTATGTTATTTACCTAGTATCAAGTTTTTATAAAGAAGGAGACCGACAAAGTGGAGACAGATTAATTGCAATTATGATTCTAGCTATTTTTTGCACGATATTCTGGGCTTGTTTTGAACAAGCAGGAAGCTCTCTTACTGTTTGGGTTGATAAATGTGTAAATCTTGTTGGATTAACAGCATCACAAACAAACGCAATAAATCCATTTTATATAGTTTTATTAGCTATTCCTTTTAGTTGGTTATGGACAAAGTTAGGTGCAATGAATAAAAACCCTAACACCCCTATTAAATTTTCTTTAGGGTTACTTCAACTTGCTCTTGGATTTGTGATTTTTGGAATGTCAATTCACTTTTTAAATTCAGAAACACAGGTTCCATTTATATTTGTTTTCTTAGGATATTTACTTATTACAACTGGAGAGTTATTTCTCTCTCCAATTGGACTTGCAAAAGTAACTCAACTTGCTCCAAAAAAAATAATCGCTTTCATGATGGGAGTTTGGTTTCTTTCTTCAACATTCGCTCACTATATTTCTGGAGGAATTGCTAAAATGACATCAGAGCCTTTTTATAAGGAAGGAGGGCATTTCATAATTCATGACGGGAATAAAATTCAATCATACACATTTGACTTAAATTTTGATTACGGTAATAATCTAACAAATATTAAAATGATCAAAGGCTATGATAAAGAAAAAAATGAAAATATTTATTACAAAGAATCTGAATTCACAAAGAAAGACCAATTAGAAATTAGTAAATTAATAACGCTAGAAATAGCAAAAAATGAAAGTGATTTTTATTGGCAAATCAATGACAAAGGAAAGTTAATACTAAAACCTAATGAAAGAAAAAATAATATTAGTAATGAAAACAAAGAATATTTAGATAAAATAAAAAATAATTTCTTAAATGGTGAAAATACTAATCTAAAAAATATTGATAAAACAGATAATAAAAATATCTTTGAAAAAATAGCTGCAAAATTCCCTTGGGAATTTTTAAAAGTTGAGAAAAATATTAAGATTAATGAAGATTTTATGAATCCAACTTTTGAAAAGCTTAAGAATAATGCATCATTTATAGCATTAGGCTATTCAACAAATGAATCTATAAAAGGTAAAGAAGATGCTATAGCAGGAGTAAGTTATATTTCAAATAAAGATATTGTTGTAAGTTGGAAAAATAAGCAAGGTTTAAATCCAGGAGTTCACGAACAATCATTTCAATCTTCTGATAACAAATTAAATATAACTTTACAACATAAGATTGATGAAGGACCTTCTGATTTACTTTCAAGAATCACAAATTCATTGTTAGGGAGCCCAACAATTGAAAATAAGCCTATTGCTACACTTCTTCAATATAATATTGTTTATTTAAAAATTGGAATTGTAACAATAATTATCTCATTATTCGTTCTTATAATATCACCATTTATTAAAAAACTGATGCATGGCATCCACTAAAATTAATTAATATGAAAAAAATAATATTTCTTGTTCTTACATTTTTATGTCTGAATGTTTACAGCCAACAGAAAGATCCAGTTTGGCACACAGATGCAAATAAAGCCATTAATCTATCTTTACAAACTGGCAAACCTATGTTTCTTTTTTTTACAGGAAGTGATTGGTGCATATGGTGTAAAAGATTAGTTTCTGAAGTCTTTGATAAAAAAGAATTTAAAGACTGGGCAAATAAAAACATTATATTATTAGAAGTTGACTTTCCAAAAAGAAGTCCACAGTCTGAAGAATTAAAAGCTCAAAACAGTCAATTACAGAGGACATTCCAAGGATTAATAAGAGGATATCCAACTGGAATATTTGCTCAACCTGTTTTAAAAGATAAAGATGTTCAGTTTTCAGTAATTGGTTCTGAAGAAACAGGATTTTCATTAGGTTATGTTAGAGGTGGTGCAAAAACTTGGATTTTAGAAGCCAATAAAAGATTAAAAACAAAAAAATAATGAAACGCCTAATATTCTTTTTTTTACTTATTCCTTTTTTATCAATATCACAAATAAGCAATGATATTAATTGGCTTCCTTTAGAAAAAGCTAAAGAGTATGCCAAAACATCAAAAAAAAAATATTCTTATTTATTTCTATAAGAAAAATTGTCCATATTGTAAAGAAATGACGAAAAATACATTTTCGGACAAAGAAATTATATCTTTAGTTAATAATAACTTCTTTGCAGTAAAAATTGATTCTAGAACTAAAGATACCATTTACTATAAAGGAAAAGCGTACGGAAATCAACAACCAATAAATAAAGGTTCAACATATCCACATGATTTTTATCGACAGATTGCATCATTTAATCACAAAGGTGAGCAGCAATCTACAACTCCCACAATTGTAGTTTTCAATCATAAATTTGAAAAACTCAAAACATTTCCTGGAAAACAAGCAAAATCATTGCTTTTAAGAAGATTATTAAAATACGCTAAAAAATAAAGAGGAGATAAACTCCTCTTTAAATATGGGTGACTGATGGGATTCGAACCCACGACTCCCGGCACCACAAACCAGTGCTCTAACCAACTGAGCTACAGTCACCATTTTAGGTGGCAAATATATAATTTTCTATAAAAAATTCGATTATTCTAACTATCTTTGTTTCTATATGAAAAAAGATTCAAAAAAAGTACAATTAAAGGTTGAAGGAATGCATTGCAATAATTGTGCAAATGGAATTAAATTAAATTTAGAAAAAGAAGGTTTTACTAATGTTAATGTGATTTTTGCAACTGGTGATGTTAGTTGTCAATTAAATCAAAATCAAACGGAAGAAAATGTTATTGAAATTTTATCAAATCTTAACTACTTAGTAAAAAAAAAAGTAGATAATAAAAAAAGTGAAATTTTTAGCTTAGAGAAACTCTTTATTATTTCTCTTTTTTTCACAATTCCTCTGCTTAGCAGCATGTTTGTTGAGAGCAATCATTTACTAAAAAATCCTCTTAACCAGTTATTGATTTGTATTCCTGTATATATTATTGGCTTAAATTATTTTGGTAAAAGCGCATGGAATTCGATAAAATCAGGAATACCTAATATGGATGTTCTTATTTTTATTGGGTCAAGTACTGCTTTTTTTTATAGCATTGCTGGATGGTTAATTTTTTTTGAAAACTCAGGATATCAAAAATATCTTTTTTTTGAAACAAGTGCAACAATTATCACTTTAGTACTACTAGGTAATTTACTTGAAAAAAGATCAATTAAAAAAACTACAAATGCTATAAAGGAGCTATCTAAAATACAAGAAGTAATTGCAAGAAAAGAAACAAATAATAGTATAATAGAAATTCCATTTTCTGAAATTCAAATTAATGACATACTTATTGTTAATAGTGGTGATAAAATCCCATCAGATGGAATTATAATTGAAGGAGATGCTTTGATTGATGAATCTATTATTACTGGTGAATCTTTACCTGTAGATAAAAAAATTAATAATCAGGTAATTGGAGGGTCAATAGTTAAAGAAGGGAACATTAAAGTTAAAGTACTTAAGATTGGAGAAGACACAATGCTATCTCAAATAATTGAGCTAGTAAAAAATGCACAGCAATACAAACCAAATATTCAAAAAATTGGAGACAAAGTAAGTGCAATATTTGTTCCATTCGTATTATTAATTTCAATACTTACTTTTTTAATTACTTATCTATACTTTAATATATCATTACAAGATGCAATACTAAGATCTATTGCTGTTTTAGTAATATCCTGTCCATGTGCTATGGGCTTAGCAACTCCTACAGCAGTAATGGTAGGTGTTGGTAGAGCAGCAAAAAAGGGTATACTAATAAAAGGAGGAGAAACGCTTGAAAAATTAGCAAGTATTAAAAATATTGTTTTTGATAAAACAGGTACTCTAACAAATGGGGAGTTCCAAATTTCTAATTTTTCGTGCTATGATAGTAAAGAAGAAGAGGTCAAAAATATTATATATAATTTAGAAAAAAATAGTTCTCATCCAATTGCGAAATCTTTGTGTAAAATATTTAAAAATTACCATAAAAATCTAGATTTAAAAGATATAAAAGAAACTAAAGGATTGGGAATAAGCGCAAATATTAATGGAATAAATTATAAAATTGGCTCCTCTAAAATGATTAATTCTAAAAAAGAAAATGATTTATTTTTGTTAAAGGATGATAAATTAATTGCTACTTTAGACATTAAAGATAAATTGAAACCTAAAACAGAACAACTTTTAGATTCTTTAGATAAAGAGGGATATTCATTGTTTCTGTTAAGTGGTGATAAAAAATCAAAATGCGATGCTTTAAAAGAATCTATTAACTTCAAAAATGTATTTAGCGAGCAACTCCCCAAAGATAAGTTAGATAAAATAACAAAACTCAGCTCAAATAATGCTACAGCAATGATCGGTGATGGAATTAATGATGCTCCAGCACTTTCTAAAGCTAATATTGGTATTTCTTTAGCAAATGCAACAGAAATAGCAATGCAAAGTGCCGATGTTATTTTACTAAACAATAAAAACTTAACACAACTTAATGAATCACTTTTAATATCTAAACATACATTAATAACTATCAAACAAAACCTTTTTTGGGCTTTCTCATATAATTTTATTGCTATCCCAATTGCAATTGCAGGCTTACTAAATCCTATGTGGGCTGCCTTATTTATGGCATTTTCTGATATTGTAGTAATAGGTAATTCAATAAGATTACGACACAAAAAAATTTTTTAGTAAATTAGCAAAATCTTAAGAACAAAACAATTAAAAATATGAAAAAAACCACTACACTTATTTTAGGATTTTTTTTAACGTTTTCATTAACAGCACAAATCAATCCTATTAAAATTTCAAAAAAATTAGATAAAGCAGAAAAAAATAAAATCACAAGGTCTGGTGATGAAGCATTATCAAATTTAATGGTTAATCCTAACCCTTACACTTTTTACAGTGGGAACTCTAAAAACACAACTGAAGTTGAAATAGGATGGACTAGCTATGATTTACAAACAAATAACTCAGTGCAAAATAGAATTTTAGTTCATGATGATGGAACTATGTCTGCTGTTTGGACAATGTCTGCTGAATTAAATTCTGTATGGTCTGACAGAGGAACAGGATATAATTTTTATGATGGTTCTTCTTGGTCTGTATCATCTCCAAACCCTCCCTACCCTAATCCAAGATTAGAAAGTTCTAGAGTAGGTTGGCCATCATTATTAGCTTTAGATAATGGTTCTGAAATTGTGATCACACACAGTACACAAAATAGTAATCTTAATATGGTAAATAGATCTACAATTGGGTCAGGGACATGGAACGAAACTAACATAAATGAAGTTTATTTAATATGGAACAGATCAGCAGTTGGTGGTCCTGATGGAAATACAATCCATACTGTAGCTTTAACTGAGCCAGTAGGAACAAACTGGACTGGCCAATTATGGCAAGGATTAAATGGTGCTCTTCTTTATTCACGTTCATTAGACGGAGGAAATTATTGGGATATTGACACTATGATTATACCAGGAATTGATTCTTCTGAATTTATTGGTTTTGGTGGAGACAATTATGCTATTTCAGCTAAAGGAGAAACTGTAGTAATTGCTTATTTTAACGGATGGGCAGATTCATTTATACTTAAGTCTACAGACAACGGAGATAATTGGACTAAAACAAACTTTATAGATTTTCCAGTTGATAAATATGCTGCAGATGACGGTTTGGATATGGATTTAGATGGATTTGCTGACACAGTATATTCAACTAGTGGTTCAGGAGCTGTATTAATTGATCATAATGANATGGTACATGTAACATGGGGTAACAATAGACTTTTAGATGCTGANCTTTCAGATGGTCAATGGTCTTATTTCCCTGGAACAAACGGATTAATGTANTGGAANGAGGATATGGGAACAGGGCCTGCTGGAGGTACATTTGTGACTCCTTCATTGTGGGATCANGGTAGTGGAATGTANATTGCTCAATCAGANGATATTGATCAAAGCGGAATACTTGATTTATCAATTAANGGAGGAGGAAGTTANGGTAGTGGATTAACNACTTTNCCNAGTATGGGAATTGACGCAAATGGTGTAATATGGGTTANNTACTCTACTGTAGTTGAAAATATAAATAACGGAGATCAAGATTTTAGACATATTTTTGTTACAAAAAGTACAGATGGTGGAGCTACGTGGAGTCAATCNGTNGATGTAACACCACATGATAGTTGGGCNGGGATGCAAGAATGTGTTTATGGNTCTATGTACCCTGTTGTAGATGATAAAATAAGAATGATTTATCAAAAAGATTTTGAGCCAGGAAATGCATTAGGCGCTGATGCTGATATGGTNGACTGGAACGCAACAGTTTATCTAGAAATAGATACAGTTGGTCTTTTCCCGACACCATCAGCAATTAATGAATTAGATNTTAATCAAAATTTAAATGANAACGGTATTTATGATATTTTAGGAAGAGAGTGGAAAACTAATTTTGCAAATCTACCTAAAGGAGTTTATATTATAAATGGAAGAAAAGTATTTAAAACTAAATAAAANAAAACTTAATGACTAAAAAGACTGGGTTATGACTACTCAGTCTTTTTTTNNTTTAAATCTGAAAATGAATTAATTACAGAAAGCTGATGTGAAATAAACCCCTCTGCAAATTTACAATTAGTTTGTCTTCCTAAATCTTGTGCTCTATAGGTAATACTATTTAAAAAATCTTCAGAAGAAATAATTGTTTTTGGCTCATCACTTTTAGGATNATAAAATTGNGAGCTATATGANTTTACTGCTTTTANTTTCTTACTAAATTGTTGTGAAATATCTACAACAAAATCAGGTTGCATATTATTAAACTGAATATAATGATAAATAGCTTGAGGACGCCATACATCTTGACNAGTAACAATTTTACTTAATCCAGATAAAAAACAAGCATCTATTACTATTTGAGCNCCTCGTGAATGATCTGGATGTCTATCTGANAATGCATTAGTAATAACTATGTCAGGTTGATAATTTCTAATTTTTTCTACTAATAAAATNTTATTCTTTTTAGTATTTTCAAAAAAACCATCTGAAAAATNCATGTTATCTCGTAAAGAAATACCCATTATTTGAGAAGCTTTTTTTGATTCGGNATCACGTATTTTAACACTTCCTCTAGTTCCTAACTCTCCTCTTGTTAAATCNATAACTCCTACTCTTTTACCATTCTGAANCTCTTTTATTATTGTNCCTCCACAACCTAATTCAACATCATCTGGATGAGCGCCAAACACTAATATATCTAATTTCATGACAAAGCTCTTCTTTTATTCTTAATTCCTGCAATTAAACCAATAATTAATATAGATACAAATGTAATATAAATATAATCTGGAATAGTTACCTTTTCATCAGCAGCAGCATAAGAATGAAGTCCAGATAATAAATAATTCACTCCAAAATATGTCATTAGAACACTAAAGACAGCGATAATAGATGCAAAATTAAATACAAATTTACTTTTAAGACCGGGAATAAATCTAAAATGCAAAATAATAGCATATACTAAGATACTCACTAAAGCCCAAGTTTCTTTTGCATCCCAACCCCAATATCTTCCCCATGACTCGTTTGCCCAAATACCGCCTAAAAATGTNCCTATACTNAACATAAATAATCCTATAGTCAAAGACTTCTCNTTAATTATTGTTAACTCTTTAATTTTATCATNTATAATTTCTCGATTTTTTGTATTAAAAATTATTAAAAANAAACANANNAGTCCAAGAAAACCACCCATNATTAAAAAACCGTATGAAGCAACNATNATAGACACATGAATCATCAACCAATACGAATTTAANACNGGNACAACATTAGTTATAGTAGGGTCTAAGCTNCTGATAAATGCGAAAAGAAGTAATAATGAAGATACTAAAGTAGTNGNTGNCAATGTTAAAGGAGATCTTTTACTAAAGACTACTCCTGCTAGCATAGTAGCCCAAACAGTATAAATCATTGCTTCATAACCATTAGTCCAAGGAGCATGATTAGAAATTATCCAACGAGCAATTAATCCTANNGTATGTAATAATAAACCNGAAAATATAAACCATTTTAAAATTTTTATAGAATTTGAAAGCCACTTTTTGTCATAAAACATTTTAAGAATAACTAATATCAGACTCAAAAGACCTGTTACAAAATATAATATAAATAACTGATGAAAAATATTAATCTTATTGTATAGTATCTCTAAATCTAATTTCCATNTTGGAGGAATTAAATCCCCTCCGTTATCTTTTTGATATTTTTTAAAAAAAGTTAANAGGTTCATTGCCACATCACAATCTCTATCTAACCCTTTTTCATGACATAATTTTAAATGATAGTTGAATANAGGAAAAATATTAATTTTTTCATTTTTAATAAGACTCTTAAACATTNCTTGAATATAATCAGGGTAAGAGGATAAAGTTTNATGAATTAAATCAGAATCTTTTGTTGGAAATAAAATATTCGATAGTTCTTCTTTATTAATNGTTGAAGAATCTAAATACATTAATGGAGCCCANTTTTGCTGNNCTTTTGATGGGAATATTGTTAAAATCCTACTCATACCAGTATTTTCAGGATAAAAAGTGTTATAAGTTGCTAAGGATAAAAATATATTTTTACCTGAGTATAACCTTAAAATTTCTTTTTCTTTCTTACTTCTTTCAACTTCTATTTTNTCAAATATTTGGGCAGCTCTCTCTTGAGTAATAATTGAATTTAANGATAAATATGAAACCAGTTTATCTGANTTAAATATTTTACTTTTTCGAACTGCATTTTGATGACTANTGTTATTTAATAATTTAAGAGAAGTAAAATTATATTTAATAATTTTTTGGTTTTTGTCTTTTGTATTAGTTACTTCAAGTATTATTTTATCCTCTAATTCTGTGAAAATCTTAACATTTTTATTAGCAATAGCAGGTAACATTTTACTCTTTGCGAAATTTTTATTACTACTTAGCGATATTTCATAAAGAGTAACATCAGATCTAACCTCACAATAAATTAATGAAAAGCTGATATAATTTTCTTTTAAAATTTGAATGATAACATTTTTATTAATCTCTAATTTATTAAGATCATCTATAATTAGTTGATTTTTAATTTTAAATAAAGGAACTTTAATCCATTGTTCTGGATAAGACATAATTCCTAAAATTATTTGCGAAGGATCTTGATCATATAAATTTGTTTTTCTACTTAACTTACGCAATATATCTAAAGAATAAGTTGACATTGGTTTAATTCTTCCATCATGTTGAATTAAAAGCTCATCAAACTCTTTCGAAAATTGTTTTTTTATTTCATATTTAGATAAAGACTCCAAATAATTATCTGATGTTGTAGAAAAAGAATTAAAAGACAACAAAGAAAACAATACTAAAAGTGATTTGTTTTTGAACTTGTTAAACTGTTTAGTTAAAAATTTAAATCTTGTTTGTTTAAAGAAAAAAATTAAAATCATTCCTAACATCATCATAGCATAACCTAAATAACTAATAAAAGTTCCCGCTGCATCATTATTAACAGAAAGACCTGTCCACGAATCATCCTTTGCTATATTAGCTTGATAAAAACGATAACCTTTATAATTTAAAATATTGTTCATATATATACTATCTGTGAATATCTTATTCAACCTATTGCTATTATTATATATTATCTCATTTAAAAAAGAAATGAAAGACGAAGTATCATGTTCAAAGAGCAAATCTTTTTTAATTAATCTTAAGTGAGAAAGATTATCCTTTTGACTAAAAACACTAACATGAGATTTATACGATTCAGGATTTACACTTCCTGGATAATACACTGTTTGAGCACTATCTAATCTAATACTAAAAGGCAATTCATAATATTTAGGTCCATAGGCCATCTTAAAAAATAAACCATCTAATTCAAATTCAATAAATTCTGGAGCATCGCCTTTTTTACCTCTTAATCTAATTTCTTGTTGTTTACCTGCAACCTTGACCATCAAAACCAACTCGTCCTGCTTTCTGTAAGGATTGTCTCTGAAATTCATATTTTTTGAAGTAGAATAACTTTTATATTGTTTAGTAAATAGAAAATCTACGAGGTTAAATCGATAATCATTAATGGTAATTAAATTCATAGGCTGAACTTCAAAAACTGTTCCAGCAACATAGGCATTTGATTGTGTACTATCTAACATATTAGTCAACTTAAGATCAAAATTTGAAACACATTGAACTAATCCATCATTAATAAAGAAATTTATAGCCGAATCTTGCATGTTATTTATTGTGAATTTTATTCCTCTAATAATGACAACACTATCAAGTAAAATATCACTATACAAAAATTCAGATGCAGATAGTTCTGTACCTTTTTTTTCAGAATTATTAGATGTAGCTATACGAATACCTGAAATGGTTGAATCAATTGCTTTATCATCAACATTAGGCAAAAAATCAACATATTCAATACTGATTTGTTTTGCTAAACTATTACTAGAAACAGAGAAATAATTAGAAAATAAATGCTGAAGAATAAAAGTTTTATCAAATCTTTTAGTAATACCGGATAAATTCAACTGTTTATCGATACTAATTGAAACCTGCTCATTAGTATCCGCAACTATCGTCTGTAAATAAACATTATCAGACAAAAATGTATTTTCAGTTTCTCCCTCATAAATTTGCATCATCCCTTCATATCCAATAAATCTGGTTATTCCTGCTCCAAAAATTATAATAATAAATGCAACATGAAACATAAATGTTGGCAGCTTATCTTTTCTATATAATCTATATTTAAAAATATTTAGAAATAAGCAAACACATAAAAATACAAGTAAAAACTCAAACCACCATGCTCTGTAAATCAACGCATTTGCAGAAGCAGTTCCAAAATCACGTTCTATAAAAGTGGCATAACCTATCGAAAAAGCAAAGAAAATTAGCAATACTGAAGCAAGCTTCATTGAAGAAAAAATTGATATAATTCTTTTTAACATGACTCAATAAAAGTTAATGCAAAATTATAACTTTGTTTTTGAAAATAATAAAATTTCATCAACATAAAAAATGAATAATATAATTTTAATAGGTTCTGGAAACGTAGCTACTCATTTAGCTTTATCATTGGTATCCTGTGGTTATAAAATTTCTCAAATATGGAGCCAAAAAATTGAAAATGCAAAAAAATTATCAAAAAAAATTAATTCTCATGCAATTGATAATTTAATGGATATTAAAAAAGCAGATTTATATATAATAGCTGTTAAGGATGACAAAATTGAAACAATTATAAATAAACTAAAAAATAAAATTAATAATGTAGTTCATACATCTGGAAATACTGATATTAATGTGTTTACAAAACACTTTAAATATTTTGGGGTTTTATATCCACTTCAAACTTTTAATAAAACGAATCAAAATATTTTAGAATTTCCATTATGTATTGAAGCCAACAATCCTATTTTCGAAAAAAAATTATTAAAATTAGCTAATAAATTATCTAATAAAGTAGAATTAATCGATTCTCAGCAAAGAAAAATTATCCATTTAGCCGCAGTTTTTTCATGTAATTTTACAAATCACATGTTTTCTATTGCAGACAAGTTGCTTGCAAAAGCAAATATTGACTTCAAAATTTTATTACCATTAATTCAACAAACTTACCAACAACTTGGAAAAAACACACCATCAGAATTGCAAACTGGACCTGCAGCAAGAAAAGACATAAATACAATTAACAAACAATTAGATAATATTACTGATGAAAAAATTAAAAATATCTACCGTATCATAACAAATTCAATAATGAAAAATGATAATTAACATTATAACTTTTATAAAATTAATTAGGTTTAAAAACTTATTGATTATTTGTTTAATGAATTTTTTAATTAAATTCTTCATAATTAATCAGTCATTTAAAGACACTGCGTTGTCAAATTTTCATTTTTGCATTTATTTAATAACATTAATTTGTATAATAGCTGGAGGATATATTATTAATGATATTTATGATGTAAAAATTGATAAAATAAATAAACCAAAAGACATAATAATATCTGATAGAATTACTATAATTTCTGCTTGGAAAACATACCGTATTTTAAATATAGGAGCTGTAATTTCTTGTATATATCTTGTGATAGTAATAAATAAATTGTGGCTCTCGAGTTTTTTCTTATTTTTTATTTTTTCGCTATGGATGTATTCAAAAAAATATAAAACATCTTTTCTTTTTGGCAATTTACTAATTGCATTTCTAACCTCTTTTAGTATAATAAATCTAGTATTATTTGATTTAATTCCTTTATATAGTTGGGAGGTTATCAAATCTTCACAAACATTTAATATAATAATTGTTTACACTTCTTTTTGTTTTTTAGTTACTTTAATAAGAGAAATTATTAAAGATATTGAAGATGTAGATGGGGATAACTATTATAAAGCAAACACTTTAGTAATAAGATATGGTAAAAAAAAGACAAAAAAAATTTTACATTCAATAATTATAGTCATAATTTTTTCAGTTGCATATATTCAATTTCTATTACTTACTCAAATATTTGATAATCATTCAAATCTTCAAATATCATTTGAAAGATTATTATTTGTATTATATATTCTAACATTTACTATAATTATACAATTACAACTTAATATATTATTAAAAAAATTAGTTTTTGCAAAAGAAAAAAGTCATTATACATATTTAACCAAATTATGTAAATTAATTATGTTAGTAGGTATTTTATCAATCCCATTTATAACATTTTTTTTAAAAAAATTATGACTATCGAAAAAATCAATGATAAATACAATGTAATATTAGGATCTCAGTCATCAAGAAGAAAAGAACTTCTTGAAAAAATGAATTTAAAATTCAAAATAAAAATTTGTAAGCAAAAAGAAATATTTCCAAAAGAAATAAATCAAAATTTAATTCCTGAATTTCTAGCTAAACAAAAAGCCAGTCAAATCGCACTTCAACTAAAAGATAATTTTCTATTAATTACTGCTGACACTATTGTTATACAAAATAACAACATCTTACATAAACCAAAAAATTCGATTGAAGTGGTAAAACATCTTAAACAATTATCAAATAAACAACATCAAGTAATTACGGGAGTTTGTATAAAATCAAAAGAAAAAGAAATTAGTTTTTCTTGTTCAACTAAAGTATATTTTAGCAAATTAGAGAAAAATGAAATTTATAGTTACATAAAGAAAGATTTTCCATACGATAAAGCAGGCGCATATGGAATACAAGATTGGATTGGATATATTGGCGTGAAAAAAATTGATGGATCTTTTAATAATGTAGTTGGCTTACCAACACATTTATTATACCAAAATCTCAAATTATTTATTTAAGGATTCAAAATTCTTATCTTTGCATTAAACATAATTTAAATGTCAAAATCAAAATTATTATTATTTACGTCTTTATTGTTTCTGTTTGGATGTACTCCCATGGATAAAATAACTATATTAAACGAAACAAATGTTAGTGAATGGGATGTCTCTCCAATACCACCAAAACATAATCTAGAGATTGGAGATGTTCTAATGGTTAAAGTTATAAGTAGAAATGAAGAATCAAACGCATTATTTAATTTAGAAAGCAACTCAAACAGCGGCAATCAAGCACTAACTGCTGCAAATCTTTATCTTAATGGATTTACAATTAGCCAGGAGGGAACTATTGATATCCCTAATGTAGGAAAAGTATACATTCTCAATCAAACACTTGAAGAAGCTGAAAAGACAATTTCTACAAAAGCATCTGAGTTTTTAATTGATCCATTTGTTATTGTTAAGCTAGCAAATTTTCAATTTACAGTTTTAGGGGAAATTAATATTCCTGGAAACTATCCAGTTTATGAAGAAGGTATTACTATATATGATGCTATTGCAATGTCTGGCGGGATTAATGATTATGCCAATTTAAAAAGAGTTAAAATTCTTAGATCTGAAAACAACAAGAAACAAGTCTACAATATTGATTTAACTTCAAGTGAAATACTAAATTCTGATTTTTTTTATTTAAGAAATCATGATGTTATTTATATAGAACCATTAAAATTTAAAGGTTTTAGAAAATCACAATCTCAGCTACTTCTTTCAGCGCTTACAACTTTTGCTGTATTATTTAATGTTTATCTTAAGTTCTCAGAATAAATATGCCGGATTTTAAAAAACTTAATGAAGAAACGCTAGACATAAAAGGTCTTATTTTAAGTTATACTCAATACTGGTACTATTTTTTAATTTCATTGATTTTTTTTATTTCAATTGCCTTTTTATATATAAGATTTACTATACCTGAATACAGTGTATATACAACACTAAAGATATCAAATAACGAAAAAAGTATTATTGACGAACTAGACGTCTTCGAAAAAAGTAATCTTACTAATGAAATAATAACGTTGAAATCCTATACTATTACAGAAAAAATAGTAAAAGAACTTGATATTGGTATTTCATATTTTCAACATGGGATTCTTCAAACAAATGAACTATACGAAACTTGTCCATTTGTTTTACGGATAGACTCTTCACATAATCAATTAATTGGTGTTGATTATGCAATTAATATCATTAATGAAAATAAATTTAATTTAAAAGTTAAAGCCGAAAATGTTTTTCCATATGATGTTTTAAATGANAAAAATGATAAAAATTATATTATTAATATCGACATAGATAAAGATTTCANTTTTGGAGAGAAAATATCTGAAGAAAANTTATATTCATTTAAAATTTCAAAAAATACNTTTTTTAATAAAAATCATATCAACAAAAAATATTCATTAAAAATAAATACAACAAANAAAATTGCTCAAAAGATTAGAAATAAAATCACAATTAATCCTGTCACAAAAGATTCAGATATATTAAAACTGAGTATTAAAGATAAAAACCCAAAAAAAAATATTGCAATACTTAAAAAAATGACTGANATATATGTTAGAACTGCTCTTGAAGAAAAGAGAAGTATTGCAACAAATACATTACATTTTCTAGATGAAGAACTTAAAATAGTTAATGATTCCTTAAAATTATTACAAGATTATTTAACAAATTTCAAGTTACAGAACAAAGAATTTTATGAAAACCTAGATAATTCTCAAGGAACATATTATCAAAAAGTAAAATTAGACAACACAGTTTCTGAACAAACAGTTAAAATAATAAACTATCAAGCNTTACTTTCTTATTTAAAAGATAATAATAANACTATTTTTTCTCCAACATCCATGGGNATNACAAATCCAGAACTCAATATTTTAATTGAACAGCTNCATTTATTATATGANAAAGAAAGAGAGTTGAAATTAACAACAACTGAAAAAAATCCAGCATATAAATCAATAGTNAANCAAATTGAATANACCAAGAAAACTATTATAGAAAATGTAACAAATTTAATTTCATCCGCAAAATTAACAAACAAAGAATTGAAAAATAGAATAAATTCTTTTGATAATAGCTTNAAAAATTTCACTAGCGCAGAGAAAGAATATATNGTTTTAAAANGAAGATATGATTATCATGTTGCAACAGAAAAATACTTGACAGAAAAAAGATATGATGCNGCTATTGTAGATGTTGGAGCAACACCAGGAATAAGAGTTATAGATCCAGCAATGNTAGAAAGCAATGTTCCTATTAAGCCACGAAAAATGTTAATATATTTTTTNGCATTTTGNACATCAATATTTTTTCCAATTTCTATTATCTCTCTACGTAATTTTTTCAATGACACTATAAGAAGAAAAAAGGATATNGTAAAATTCACTAATACCCNAATAATTGGTGTTATAGGTCANAGTGACAGTGGAACAAATATAATTACAGCAAATGCTCCTAAATCCATAATTGCTGAATCATTTAGAAGTATTAGAACAAATATTCAGCATTTTGAAAAAAATGAAAANAATAAGATTATTTCTATTTCNTCTTCAATTGGAAGTGAAGGAAAAACATTTGTCGCAATGAATTTAGCAGNAATTTTTGCTGCTGCTGAATANAAAACATTATTAATTGGTGGTGACTTNAGAAAGCCTAAATTACATACCNATTTTAAAATAGATAGAAATAAAGGATTAAGTAGTTATTTATTAGGAAAACATAAAATTAGTGAAATAATTCAAAATTCACATATTGAAAATTTGAATATTATAACTTCGGGACCAATTCCATCAAAACCAGCAGAACTAATTGAAAGTTCAAAAATGAATGATATCATTTGCAAACTAAAAACAAAATATGACTATATAATTATTGANACTCCTCCTATTGGACTTGTAACAGATGCTCTTTTATTAATGCAGCACTGTGANATTAATTTATATGTCGTAAGACACAANTNTNCAAAAATCAAAACANTAAATATAGTTAATAACTTGGAAAATAATAAAAAGGTTAAAAATCTCAGAATTTTAATTAATGATAATNAAGTGAATAAAATGGGNTCTTATGGATATGCTTACGGATATGANTACGGTTACTATGGATATTATGAAGAAGANAACTAANANATACAAACAATGAACAAAAAAAATAAATGGTCACCTGCAGATAAAATTCAAGATTTACAGTTTTTTGGTGAATATGGAGGTGTTAATCCATCTATTGCAGATTCATCTACTTTTACTTATCTCTCAGGAAAAACGATGGAAGATGTATTTGAAGGAACACGTGAGGGATGCTATCTATACTCAAGACATACTAATCCATCAACATCATACTTAAGTAAAGCAATAGCAGAAATGGANGGGATGAAAGGTGCAATTATTTCTTCTTCTGGAATGGCCTCAATTACAAATACCATACTACAGATATGTAATCATGAAGATGAAATTATAAGTAGTAGAACTATTTATGGTGGTACTTATGCNTTTTTTAAAAACTACCTACCTAAATTCAATATCAAAACAAAATTTGTAGATATTACTAAATTTGAACAGATTGAAAATCAAATAACTNATAAAACTAAAGTAATTTATTGTGAAACTATTAGTAATCCTCTTTTAGAAGTTGCNAATATTACTAAAATTGCAAAAATTGCAAAAAAANATAATCTAAAATTAGTTGTAGATAATACATTTACTCCACTAATTTTATCTCCAGCAAAATTAGGAGCCAATATAGTCATTCATTCACTAACAAAATNTATAAATGGATCTTCTGATACAGTTGGNGGTGTTGTCTGCTCAGATGAANATTTCATACAAGAAATNATTGATGTAAATTCTGGCAGTGCTATGTTACTAGGACCTGTAATGGATTCTTTTAGATCATCTAGTATTTTGAAAAATCTTAAAACTTTACATTTAAGAATAAAAAAACATTCGGAAAATGCATGTTATTTAGCAAAAAACTTATCTCAAGATGGTGTAAAAATTATTTATCCTGGTCTAGAAAATCATCCTCAACATAAAATCATGAACCAAATCTTTAACAAAGAATTTGGATATGGTGGAATATTTGTTATAGATACAAAAACTGAGGCTAATGCCAATAAATTGATGGAAAAAATGCAAAAAAATAACCTTGGTTATCTTGCGGTTAGTCTAGGTTTTTACAAAACACTTTTTTCAGCACCTGGATTATCTACATCTTCTGAAATTCCTGAAAACGAAAGGTCTAAAATCGGGTTATCAAATGGTTTAGTTCGTATTTCAATAGGCTTAGATAATAATATAGAGAGAACATATAGAGCTATAAAGAAGTGCATACATGAAATTGGTATAATATAATTGTATCAATTTTTATGAAAAAAACAAAGCCTCACTATATATTATGCTTATTTCCAATATTAATTTTAATTATTTTATTAGCATATAACGTAATTCTTTTTGGAGATGAATCACTTTCTGGTGCAAATCAATTAGCATTGTTGATTTCTGCTTCAATAGCTACAGTTATAGGACTTAAATTTAGAACAGTAAATTTTAAAAAAATTTTAAAAGACATAAGTTCTAGTATAGCAAATACTACGCCAGCAATAATTATATTATTACTAATAGGAGCTCTTACAGGAACATGGTTAATAAGCGGTATAGTTCCAGCTATGATCTATTATGGACTTCAAATATTAAATCCAAAAGTTTTTTTATTTGCTACTGCAATTATTTCAGCAATTGTGTCTTTAGCTACAGGAAGCTCATGGAGTACAATAGCTACAATTGGGATTGCATTATTAGGTATAGGAAAAGCCCTAGGTTTACCTATAGGATTAATTGCAGGAGCAATAATTTCAGGAGCATATTTTGGAGATAAAATGTCTCCACTTTCTGATACAACAAATCTTGCTCCTGTATCTTCTGGGACGGATTTGTTTACACACATCAAATACATGACATATACAACAATACCATCATTTATCATAACACTAATCATTTTTTTAATAATTGGCATCAATTTTAGAGAAGCTACGGGTGAAAATACAGATGAGATATTGAATGCTATTTCAAGTACATTCAATATAAATGGATGGTTATTTTCCATACCTATAATTATAATTTTACTCATAATTAAAAAAACACCTGCAATTGCAGTACTTATAATTGGTACTTTTTTAGCTGGAATCTCTACAATTTTTTTTCAACCAGAAATAATAAAAATAATTGCAAACTCTAATCAGTTAGACTTTTATTCATGCTATTTTACAATTGTTAGCTCGATGACTGGTGAAATATCAATAAGTACTAATACTGAAATCAAATCATTAAAATCAATGATGGATTCATTGCTATATTCTGGTGGAATGGCAGGTATGATGAATACTATATGGCTAATAATATGTGCAATGATTTTCGGTGGAGCTATGCAATCAACAGGACTATTAAAAAAAATTGCAGAACCAATTTTAAAATATGCAAAGAACACAGGTAATTTAATTGCAACAACTGCAGGAACATGTATATTTTTTAATTTAACTGCATCAGATCAATATTTAAGCATTGTAGTTCCTGGTCGTATGTTTTCTGATTCATACAAAAAAAATAATCTAGCTCCAGAAAACTTAAGTAGGACAATTGAAGATAGTGGAACAGTAACATCAGTATTAGTTCCATGGAACACATGTGGTGCTACACAATCTGCAGTATTAGGAGTTGCAACATTTACATACCTCCCCTATTGTTTCTTTAATTTAATTTCTCCCATTATGAGTATAATTTATGGATATCTTAATATTAAAATTAGAAAACTAACGAAATAGCTCTTTTAACTTTTGTATTGTNAAATCTATATCTTCTTTAGTATTATATTTACTAAATGAAAATCTAATACCTGTACGTTGATTAGATNAGTCAATTTCTCTTAAAACATGGGANCCCTTATTACTNCCNGAACTACATGCACTTCCTCCACTACAAGCAACACCTAAAATATCTAAGTTAAACAATAACATATCTGATTTATCATTTTTAGGAAAACTACAAGAAAGAACAGTNTATAAACTTTTTTCAAGGTCGGTACAATTACCNTAAAATTGCACATCTTTGATTTCAGTTTTTAGTTTATCAATCATATATTGTTTTAAATTCTTTATAAATNTAGACTCTTCATCTAAATTAGTATAAGCTATC
Source organism: Flavobacteriales bacterium (assembly GCA_002711125.1). Taxonomy (GTDB): domain Bacteria; phylum Bacteroidota; class Bacteroidia; order Flavobacteriales; family BACL11. The sequence continues at coordinate 81,862 of PAHN01000004.1, read as the reverse complement.
TCCATAGCCTTAGCTAAAGCTGCAATACCAATTATATTTTCTGTTCCAGCTCGCATGTTTCTTTCCTGCCCTCCTCCTCTAATAAATGGTTTGATATTAATNTTTTCAGAAATAAANATAAAACCTACACCTTTAGGACCGTGGAATTTATGAGCAGAAGCAGCTAAAAAGTCAATATTTAAATTANTAATATCAAAAGGATAATGAGCCATTGTCTGAACNGTATCAGAATGAAAAATTGCATTATATTTTTTACATAATGAGCCTATTGTNGTTATGTCTTGTATTGTGCCNATTTCATTATTTGCATGCATTATAGATACAAATGAACGTNNATTATTTTTCAAGATTTTTTCAAGACTAGATAAGCATACTATTCCATGATTATCTATATCAACATAAGANAACTTTATNTCACCTTTTTTTTCAAGGTCTTGNAATGGATATAAAACCCCATGATGTGAAATTTTAGAAGTAACAGCATGCTTGATATCATGTGAACCTATTCCACAATTAATTGCCATATTATCTGCNTCTGTCCCTCCAGATGTAAAAAAAATAGTNCCTGGAGATGTATTTAATAAATCAGCAATACTTTTTCGTGCATTTTCAATAATTATTTTAGACTCTCTACCAAAAGAATGAATTGAAGAAGGGTTTGCAAAATGNGTCTTCATCATCTCATTCATNATTTCTATAATTTCAGGTGAAATTGGAGTAGTTGCGGCATTATCTAAATATACTCTCATTACAATAAAGATTTAATTTCATTAATTATCATTTTAGAATAAATATCAGCCTTTTCTTTTGTAACTCCTTCTGAATAAATTCTAACTATAGGNTCAGTATTNGATTTACGAAGGTGCACCCAGCCATCTTTAAAATCAATTTTCAAACCATCGANAATAGTTATTGAGTATTCTTTTTCAAANTGCATTTGTAGATTCAATAGTATTTTATCTANATCTATTTCAGGTTTTAATTTTAACTTGTTTTTTGACATAAAATAAGCAGGTAAAGTTTCTTTTAATTCTTTTACTGTTAAGTTTCTTTCAGCAAGTTGACTTAAAAATAAAGCAATACCAACTAAAGCATCTCTACCATAATGTANTTTAGGATATATAATNCCTCCATTTCCTTCTCCTCCAATAATTGCATCATTTTTTTTCATCATTTCTACAACATTTACTTCNCCAACTGCTGCAGCCTTATATGNTCCTTTATATTTAACAGTAACGTCCTTAAGAGCTCTTGATGAGGANAGATTAGATACTGTATTACCTTTTTCATGACTTAAAACATAATCNGCAATTGAAACTAAAGAATATTCNTCNCCAAACATACTNCCATCTTCACATACTATAGCTAGTCTATCTACGTCAGGATCNACGACAATACCAAAATCTGCTTTTTCAGAAGAAACAAGTTTAGAAATATCATGTAAATGTTCAGCTAAAGGCTCTGGGTTATGNGGAAAATNTCCATTAGGATCGCAATATAATTTAATACACTTCACTCCAAGNCTTTCTAATAAAAGAGGAACCATAAAACCTCCTGAAGAGTTAACTGCATCAACAACAACCTTAAANTTAGCTTTACGGATTAAATTTACATTTACTAAATCTAATTTTAAAATATCATCTAAATGTTTTAGATTATGACTATTATCAAAAATATAAGAACCTAAGNAATCTACTTTNGAATAATTAAACTGCTTACCCTCTGCTATAGACAGAATTTTTTTTCCATCATTTTCAGATAAAAATTCACCNAAACTATTTAATAATTTAAGAGCATTCCATTCTTTTGGATTATGACTTGCTGTTATTATAATACCACCAGCAGCATTTTCACGAATTACTGCCATTTCAATTGTTGGCGTTGTAGATAATCCTACATCTATAACATCAAAACCACAACCAATCAATGTTCCTGAAACGATATTACTTACCATTAAACCTGATTTTCTAGCATCTCTTCCAATAATAATAGTATNTGATGACAATTTTTGATTTTTAATAAAAANCGCATAGGAAGTGGTGAAAATTACAATATCTAAAGGTGTAAGAGAATCACCTAATTCACCTCCAATAGTACCTCTAATNCCCGAAATTGATTTAATTAATGTCATATNCTAAAATATAAACAAAACTACATAATTAAATTTTTGTTTACATAATNATTACTATCTTTGTTTAAAATAAATTTTTTAATTAATACNAATGACCATACACAATTCTAAAAATAGANAAAATGGTCTTACAATGATGATTGATACAGGGCTATCAATTAGAGAATCGGAAGACTTTATCTCATTATGCTCAGAATATACCGATATTGTAAAATTTGGTTTTGGAACAAGTTTTTTAACTCCTAATTTAAAAGAAAAAGTAAGTCTATTCATTNAAAATAANATTTTAGTTCATGCNGGNGGNACTCTCTTTGAATACTTTGCAATAAGAAATCAAATTAATGAATACAAGAGATTTTTAGAAAAAAACAAAATTAATATGGTTGAGATATCTGATGGATGCATAGATATTAGTCACGATAAAAAATGTAATATAATAAGAGATTTCAAAAAAGATTTTACAGTTATTAGTGAAGTAGGTAGAAAGAATAATTTAGAAGAAAATAAAACAGAAAACTGGCCAATATGGATTCAAAAAGAACTAGAAGCTGGAAGTTGGAAAGTAATTACAGAAAGTAGAGAAAGTGGAAACATTGGAATTTATAATTCAGATGGGGAAATTGAAAAAAAAATGGTAACTGAGATAATTAATAAAGTAAAAATAGATAATATTTTATGGGAAGCTCCAAAACAAACGCAACAAGCTTGGTTAATTAATAAATTTGGACCACATGTAAACTTAGGAAATATTGGATGCAAAGATATTTTATCTTTAGAATGCTTAAGAAGAGGTATGAGAGCAGATACATTCTCTAATTTTTTAAATATAAAGAAATGAATTATTACATGATTTTATTTCTTAAAGGAATGGCAATGGGAATTGCAAATGTAATTCCTGGAGTATCAGGAGGAACAATTGCATTAATTACTAAGATTTATGAAGAATTAATTATCTCTTTAAAATCTTTTGATAAAGAAGCTTTAATACTTTTGAAAAAAAAACAATTTTCAAACTTCATAAAACACACGAATCTTTATTTTTTATTTGCAATATTTGGAGGAAGCTTAGTAAGTGTCTTTAGTATAGCCAGTTTATTTGAATATTTATTTGAAAATTTTCCTATATTAATTTGGGCATTCTTTTTTGGACTAATAATAGCATCTGTTTTATTTGTTGGTAAAAGAATAAATAAATGGAGTTTAGAATGTATTATTAGTATATCTATAGGCACACTAATAGCGTTTTCACTTAGCTTTTTAAATAAAGGTGTTGCAAATGATGGTTTACTTTTTGTTTTTATATGTGGAATCATTGGAATTAGTGGTATGATGCTCCCAGGTCTTTCGGGGTCATTTATTTTAATTCTTATGGGTAATTATGAACTATTAATGGTTGAATCCATTGTTGACTTCAATATTACCCTATTAAGTATCTTCTGCTTAGGCTCTATTTTTGGACTTATGAGTTTTTCACATTTATTAGCTTGGGTATTTAAACATTATAAAGATATTACTTTAGCTGCATTAACAGGATTTATTTTAGGTTCATTAAGTATTACCTGGCCTTGGCAAATAGCTTCAGAAACAATAATAATTGATGGAGTGAAAAAAACCATAGAATACGAGAAGTATTTACCTAAAGAGATGAATCAAGAAAATATATTTGCAATATTATTAATGATGATAGGTTTTTTTGTTGTCTATTTAATTGAACAATTTGATTCAAAAAAAGTATAATGAAAATTTACGGACTAATAGGTAATAAACTAGAAAACTCATTCTCCAAAGAATACTTCCTTAATAAATTTAAAGAAGAAAAAATAACGAACACAAAATATCTCAATTTTGATTTAGATGACATCTCTAAACTACCAAGTTTTATCATAAAAAATAAAATAAATGGACTAAATGTAACAATGCCATTTAAAGAACAAGTAATTCCTTTTTTAGATGAGTTAAGTGATGACGCAAAATTAATTGGAGCTGTTAATACTATTAAAAGACATAAAAAAAAAATTATAGGTCATAATACTGATCATATTGGATTTAGATACAGTATACAGCCAATATTAAACAAAAGAAAAAAAGCACTTGTACTTGGTGATGGTGGCGCTTCAAAAGCAATAAAATACGCATTAAATCAAATTAATATTGAATATAAAACAGTAAATAGAAACACCTCTTTCGACTATTCAGACTTAAATGAAAAAATAATAAATTATTATGATATAATAATAAATACAACACCTTTAGGAACCCTTCCTGAAATAAAGAAATATCCAAAAATTCCTTACGAATATATTAATAATCGACATTTACTTTTTGATTTAACATATAATCCGAAAGAAACAAAATTTTTAAAATACGGAAAAAAAAATAATGCTTTAACTATAAATGGTCTGCAAATGCTTAAAATTCAAGCTGAGGAAAGCTGGAAAATATGGAACTTCTAAACCAAAATATTTATAAGAATGGATTTTAAAATTGAATCAGATTTTCTTCCTACTGGTGATCAACCTGAAGCAATAAAAAATCTTGTTGCAGGATTAAAATCAAATGAAAAATTTCAAACTCTTATGGGTGTAACTGGATCAGGTAAAACTTTTACTATTGCCAACGTGATAAAAGACATAAAAAGACCAACACTAATTCTAAGTCATAATAAAACATTAGCAGCTCAGCTATTTAGTGAGTTTAAACAATTTTTCCCTAAAAATAGTGTTGAATATTTTGTTTCTTATTATGATTACTATCAACCAGAAGCATATATTCCTAGTACAGGTACATATATTGAAAAAGATTTATCTGTTAATGAAGAGATAGAGAAATATAGATTAAGCGCTACAGCAAGTTTATTATCTGGAAGAAAAGATATAATAGTTGTATCTTCTGTTAGTTGTATATATGGAATTGGGAACCCTGAAGATTTTTATAACGGAATAATAGAAATAAAAAAAGGAGATGTAATTGAACAATATATTTTACTCCAAAAACTTGTTTCTTCACTATATAGTAGAACAAATAATGAAATAACTAAAGGTACATTTAAAGTAAAAGGAAGCATCGTTGATGTATATTTAGCACATAATGAAATAATATATAGAATTAGTTTTTGGGGAAATGAAATTGAAAGTATTGAAAGTATTGATCCTAATTCAGGAGATGTAATTAACACTCTAGAATCTGTAAGTATTTTTCCTGCCAATATATTTCTTGCATCAAATAGTAAAATAAATAATGCAATTGATAAAATTCAAATAGATTTAAAAAAACAAGTAGATTATTTTAATGAACTTAATTTAATTAATGAATCAAAACGAATAAATGAGAGAACAAAATTTGATATTGAGATGATAAAAGAACTTGGGTATTGTTCTGGTATAGAAAACTACTCAAGATATCTTGATGGTAGAAAAGAAGGAGCTAGACCATTTTGTTTATTAGACTACTTTCCAAAAGAATTTCTTACAGTTATTGATGAAAGTCATGTAACAATACCTCAAATACGAGCTATGTATGGTGGAGATCGTTCAAGAAAAACAAATCTTGTAGAGCATGGGTTTAGACTCCCTTCAGCTCTAGATAATAGACCTTTAAAGTTTGAAGAGTTTGAAAAAATTGTTAATCAAACCATTTATGTTAGTGCAACACCTGCAGATTATGAACTTATCAAATCAAATGGTGTTATTACAGAACAAATTATCAGACCCACAGGAGTTTTAGATCCAAAGATTGAAATTAGAAAAAGTAAACATCAAATTGATGATTTATTAGAAGAAATTAGAAAAAGAATAAACAAAAATGAAAGAATAATTGTTGTAACATTAACAAAAAGAATGAGTGAAGAATTAAGTAAATATCTTTTAAAATTCAATATAAAATGTAATTATATTCATTCTGATGTAGATACAATGGAAAGAGTAGAAATTCTTCATAGTTTAAAAATTGGTGAAATTGATGTACTTATTGGAGTAAATTTATTAAGAGAAGGATTAGATCTGCCACAAGTAAGTTTAGTGACTATAATAGATGCAGACAAAGAAGGTTTTCTTAGATCTGAACGAGCATTAACACAAATAGCTGGAAGAGCTGCAAGAAATATTAATGGTAAAGTCATAATGTACGCAGATAAAATTACACAAGCCATGAAAAAAACAATTGATGAAACAAATAGAAGGAGAAAAAAACAAATTATGTTTAATAAAGAAAATGGAATAAAGCCAAAAGCATTAGTAAAAAATACAAATAATAAAATTTTAGATAAACTTAATCCATATAAAAAGAAAAATATTAAAGAAAAACCTATNTTAAAAAATGCATCAATAGATCAACTAAATAGAATGATTAAANATACAAAAACAGAAATGCAAAAAATGGCTAAAGAACTAAATTTTATTGGTGCTGCAAAAATGAGAGATGAACTACATGAACTTGAAAAAAATTTGTGCAAAAAAAAACGAGCTTAAAAAAAGCTCGTTTAAGAATATTATATAATCTAATGCTTAAGCATCTNCTTTTACAATATTTTTTGCAACAGGTCCTTTCTCTCCATCTCCCGCTTCAAATGAAACTGCAGCTCCCTCTTTAAGAGTTTTGTAGCCTTCCACTTGAATTTCTTGAAAATGCGCAAAGTAATCAGTTCCATCAGAACCTTCAATAAAACCATATCCTTTACTTGAATTAAACCATTTTACTGTTCCTTCCATAATTATTTATCTTAAAATTGTTAATACTATATGAGAAAAATACCCATAAATNCGCGGCAAATATATAAAAAAATCAATAAATCTCTTTTTTTGCAGAATTCAAAGTATTATTTAATAACATTGCAATAGTCATNGGCCCAACTCCNCCAGGAACAGGAGTAATATAACTACACTTATTTTTAACTTTATTAAAATCAACATCNCCAATTAATTTCCATCCGCTTTTNGTTTGATTAGATTTGATTCTATTAATCCCCACATCTATAACACANACCCCATCNTTCACCATATNTTCAGTCACAAAATTCTTTTTTCCAATAGCAACTATTAAAATATCTGCCATCTTTGTAATCTCTTGTAATTTTTTTGTTCNACTATGTACTAAAGTAACAGTACANTTTCCTATACTAGTATTTTTTGCCATTAAAATACTAATNGGTGAACCAACAATATGACTCCTTCCTATAACTACACAATGTTTTCCTNCACAATTAATATTATATCTTCTTAAAATTTCTATTATACCAGCAGGTGTAGCAGGAAGATATGAAGGTAAATCTAAAACCATTCTTCCTATATTNATGGGGTGAAAACCATCAACATCCTTATTTGGAGAAATTGCTTGTGTAACTTTAGCTTCATCAATATGATTAGGCAAAGGTAATTGAACTATTAGTCCATCAACACTTGAATCATCATTAAGTTTCTTAACTTCATTTAATAATTCAGATTCAGAAATACNTTCATCTAATCTTNTTAATGTGGATTGAAAATTAACTTCTTTACANGCTTTAACCTTTGCATTAACATACGTTTGACTTGCACCATCATTTCCAACTAAAANTGCAGCTAAATGAGGTCTTTTATAACCTTTTTTCAANAGTAAAGATACTTGCTCAGAAATTTCNTTTCTTACATCATTCGCTACTTTTTTTCCGTCTAATAATATCATAATATTACATTCCTGGNATTTTTCCATTACCCTTCATCATCTGCATCATTTTACTTGCTCCTCCTCCTCCTTGCATCATCTTCATCATTTTTCCCATTTGACTAAATTGCTTAATCAATTGATTAACTTGAACTACTGAAGTNCCACTACCTTGAGCAATACGCTTTTTTCTATTNCCATTTAATATATTGGGNTTTTTTCTTTCTTCTAATGTCATTGAATGAATTATTGCNTCTATTCCTTTAAATGCATCATCATCAATATCAACATTTTTAATAGCTTTACCAACTCCNGGAATCATACCCATTAAATCTTTCATATTTCCCATTTTTTTAATTTGTTGAATCTGCTTTAAAAAATCATCAAATCCAAATTGATTCTTAGCAATTTTTTTTTGAACTTTTCTTGCTTCTTCNTCATCNAACTGCTGTTGCGCTCTTTCTACCAATGAAATTACATCTCCCATTCCTAAAATTCGTCCTGCCATTCTATCAGGGTGAAATACATCAAGTCCATCCATTTTTTCTGANGTACCNATAAATTTAATAGGCTTATCTACAACTGAACGAATAGTTAGCGCAGCACCTCCTCTAGTATCTCCATCAAGTTTAGTTAATATTACTCCATCATAATTTAGTTTTTCATTAAAAGATTTTGCGGTATTTACAGCATCCTGACCTGTCATTGAATCAACGACAAAAAGTATTTCATGNGGATTAATTGTATTCTTTATATCAGTTATTTCCTTCATCATTTTTTCATCAACTGATAATCTTCCTGCTGTATCAATAATTACAACATTATGTCCATAAGTTTTTGAATNCTTTATAGCNTCCNGNGCAATTTTAANTGGATCCTTAGTTTCTAAATCTTTATATACATCAACTCCAATTTGTTCAGCCAGAACACCTATTTGATTAATTGCCGCTGGTCGATAAACGTCACAAGCTACCATCAAAGGTCTTTTATTTTTTTTACTTTTTAGATATAAAGCTAATTTTCCTGTNAATGTTGTTTTACCGCTTCCTTGTAAACCTGCAACTAATATAATTGTCGGATTANCTGATAAACTAATTTCAGAAGATTCACTACCCATAAGTAATGCCAACTCATCCTTCATTATTTTTGTTANAAGTTGACCTGGATCAATAGAGGTTAATACTTTTTGACCAATTGCTTTTTCTTTAACACTNNTNGTAAACGATTTAGCAGTTTTAAAATCTACATCAGCNGAAATAAGCGCTCGACGTATTTCTTTCATCGTTTGAGCNACATTGATTTCAGATATACTTCCTTGNCCCTTTAATACCTTAAAAGCTTTCTCTAATTTTTGGGATAAACTCTCAAACATGTTTGAATATATTTAACAATACAAAATTAATTATTTAAGTCATTTTATTACTATATTTCCATATAAATCAAAATGATCAGCTTTNAAAATTTTTACATACGCAAAATCTCCAATTCTAGCATAATTTGTATCTGCGCTAACTAAAACTTCATTATCAACATCTGGACTATCAAATTCTGTTCTTCCAACAAAATAATTACCCTCTTTTCTGTCAAATATTACCTTTAAAGTCTTACCAATCTTTTTTTGATTTAAATTATATGAAATATTTGATTGTATATTCATTATTTCTTCTGCTCGTGCTTTTTTAATTTTTTCAGGNACGTTATCCTCTAAGTTATATGCAGAAGTATTCTCCTCATGCGAATATGTAAATANCCCCAATCTATCAAATTTTGTTTCAGAAACCCATTTTTTTAATTCTTGAAACATTNCTTCTGTTTCTCCTGGNTATCCAACTATTAATGTAGTTCTAATTGTAATACCTTTAACTTTATTTCTAAATATATTNAATAAATCAACTGTTTTTTTATGCGATGTACCTCTTTTCATTGATCTTAATATATCATCATTTATATGTTGAAGTGGGATATCGATATAGTTACAAATTTTCTTATTATCTTTCATAACATCCAAAACATTTTGAGGAAAACCACTTGGAAATGCATAATGCAATCTTATCCAATCGATTCCATTTACTTTCGACAACTCTTCAAGTAATTCTGCCAATTTTCTCTTTTTATATATATCTAAACCATAAAAAGTTAAGTCCTGAGCTATAAGAATTAACTCTTTCACTCCTTTTTTAGCTAAAGAATTAGCTTCTTGAACTAATTGATCAATTGATTTTGACTTATGCTTACCCCTCATTAATGGGATTGCACAAAAAGAACAAGGTCTATTACATCCCTCAGATATTTTTAAATAAGCATAATGTTTAGGAGTGGTTATAATTCTCTCTCCTATTAATTCATGTTNATAGTTTGCTCCTAANACTTTCAATAATCGAGGGAGATCAGTAGTTCCAAAATATTGNTCAACATCTAAAATNTCTTTTTCTAAATCNGACTTATATCTTTCTGAAAGACAACCCATAACATATAATTTATCAATTANACCATGNTGTTTTCTTTGTGCTTGATGAAGAATTGTATTTATTGATTCTTCCTTTGCATTNTCAATAAATCCACAAGTATTTACAACAACTATATTTGCATCATCATTTTCTGATTCGTGTTTAACTGATATTTTATTAGCATTTAACTGCCCCATTAAAACTTCAGAATCATACAAGTTTTTAGAGCATCCAAGAGTAATAATATTAATCTTGTTCTTTTTAGAATATTTTGTACGCATTAGTTAAATAATGAATCAACAAATTCCTTTTTGTTAAAATTATGTAAATCATCAATCCCTTCACCNACACCAATATATTTAACAGGAATTTTAAATTGATCCGAGATTCCTATAACAACNCCCCCTTTAGCAGTGCCATCTAATTTTGTCAAGGCAATTGAGTCAACTTTAGTAGCCTGAGTAAATTGTTTTGCCTGCTCTATTGCATTCTGACCAGTAGAAGCGTCTAAGACAAGCATTACATCATGTGGTGCTTCTTTAATGACCTTACCCATTACATTTCTTATTTTTGACAACTCACGCATTAAATTAACATTATTGTGTAATCTACCTGCAGTATCAATAATAACGACATCAGCATNATTAGATTTTGCTGATTGGATNGTATCAAAAGCAACAGATGCGGGATCAGACCCCATATCTTGCTTGATAATTTCTACACCTACTCTTTCTGACCACAAAACTAACTGATCAACTGCAGCTGCTCTAAAAGTATCAGCAGCACCTAAAACAACTTTTTTTCCCTGATTTTTATAATAATTAGCTAACTTTCCAATTGTTGTTGTTTTACCTACTCCATTTACNCCAACTACCATAATAACATAAGGTTCATTAACATTTATATTGCTTTCATTAAAATCATNCATAAGAGATAGGATCTCCTCTTTCAACAAGTTATTTAGTTCTGATGTATTTATATACTTATCTTTCGNTACTCTTTCTTCTAATTTATTTATGATTTTTAAAGTAGTATCAACACCTATATCCGAAGTTATTAATATTTCTTCAATATCATCAAGATCGGACTCATCAATTGTTGATTTACCAGCTACTGTACGTGCNATTTTACCAAAAAAACTTGACTTTGTTTTTTCAATACCTGATNCAATTNTTTGTTTATTCAAATTAGAAGAAATAGATNCTTGATCCTTNTCTAAAGNANTATNTATTTTTTTTTCATTTTTATTTAAAAGATTTTTAACTTTATCAAANACACCCATAGTTAAGCTATTTAGTTTATAAATAAAAAGCTTCTTTCAAAAATAGAAAGAAGCTTTATCTTNTTAAGTAACAAATTATTATTTTTTTGCAAAAAATTCTTTAACCTTATCTTTAGGNACAATTTCACTCTTAAATGAATAATTTCCAGAAGCNGANCTAGATAATTTNACNGCTTTTGTGAAAGATTTTGCTCCTTTTTTTTGTAATGATGCTACAGTCTTCTTTGCCATTTTATTTTATTTGCTTATGAATAGTCATTTTTTTCAAAATAGGGTTAAACTTTTTTAATTCAANCCTATCAGGAGTATTCTTTTTATTTTTTGTTGTAATGTANCTAGATGTTCCNGGCATACCACTTGCTTTATGCTCTGTACACTCTAATATAACTTGAATTCTATTTCCCTTTTTTGCCATGTCTGTAAATTTTGGATTGCAAATTTAAATAAAATTTCTAAACATATATGTAATTCATAANTTTTTAACTTCTATATACATTAAATCTGTTCTAATACGAAATGTATTNTTNTCAAAAAAACCTAAATCAAGTTCTTTGATNTCTTTTGANGGATATATCCANAAATCTTCTCTNCCTGTATTGATTAATAATGGCATATTAAAATCTTCTACAGCATCCCAATTAAATATNAAAGTCGTATTTCGACCATTTTTTTCAAGTGAATAATTAAAAANTGGAAGTTCCTTTTGCTTTAAATATTGATTAAAAAAAGCNGTAAGTTCTTTACCTGTTTTTTTCTTTANATAATTGATAATTTCATTACCATCTATAGCTTTATATTTAAAATTGTTTGCAATATCATATATAATTTCAAACCAGAGAGAATCATTATTGACAAGTGTTCTTAAAGTATGTAACATTAAAGAACCTTTATAATACATATCTGTACTTCCNTGACGATTAACATTATAATGTCCTAATACAGGCATGTCATTTCTNACATTTTGCTTTTGATTNTTNACATAACTCAGCATTTTTTCATATCCATACATACACTCAACATAAAGAACCTCAGAGTANGTGCAAAAACCTTCATGAACCCACATATCGGCAATATCATTAGTAGTTACNGAATTNCCCCACCATTCATGACCNCTTTCATGTACAATTATAAAATCAAAATCTAANCCATCAATAAAATNTTTATTACCATAATATCCAGGTAAAAAATTATTTCCATANGAAATAGCAGANTGGTGCTCCATGCCTAAATATGGTGTTTGAATCAACGCATATCCATCATTTATAAATGGGTATGCACCAAAATAATTTTCAAAACANTTCATCATCGGTTTTACTTGATTGAAATGCTTTANAGCTTTTTCCTCATTACCNGATAAAACATAATAATCTAATTGTAAAGTATCACTAATTGAAACATAATAATCTGANAAATGAACATAATCTCCAATATTAAGAGTAACATTATAATTATTAATAGGATAAGAAACAAACCACGTACTTGTGTTCATCCATGAGTTAAAATATGANNTCCAAATAANTTTTTCTTCTATTAAATTTCCATTTGATAAAATTTTCAATGGATCTCGTGCAGTAATAGTTATGAGCATACTATCAGGTTTATCAGATTGATGATCTTTACATGGCCACCATAAACTAGCACCAATACCTTGACAAGANACACCTATCCAAGGATTATTATTTTTATCTTTTTTCCATGAAAANCCACCATCCCAAGGAGGATTTNTTGCCTCTTTAGGGTAACCCCAATAATGAATAGTAATTTTACAATTCTCATTCTTATGAATTTGTCTATTGAACTTTACGAAAACTGCATTAAAATCTCTTACATATTCTAAACTATCACCTTCAAAATCAATAAATATAATTTGCATATTAGATGCTAAATCTATTTGAAAAGTACTAAAATCATTTAAAGCTAAAAAGTGTATAGTATTTGAAGATTGCTCAATAGATTTTTCTAAATCATCAATTGTTACTTTTAAATCATAAAATTTAACGTCATAACATGATCTATATTCGCTTAAAAAACCACGCAAAGTATCTCCCCTATTAAAATGTTGAGAATGTAATAATGAAGTATTTGTTAAAAGTAACAAAAAAAACATCCACTTCATGAAAAAATATTATTTGGATAACGAAATAGAACAATCTAATGATTCAGACAAAGGAAATCCGGGAATCATTTCTATCTCAAATGAATATGTCAAATCCATATTACCACTTATATCAGTAACAATTACACCATCACCCTCTACGTCTATATCCATAGGGCCAAAACCCATATCAATAGATACAGTTTGTGTTGGTACTGTTATTACTCCAGAATTATCAATAGAACCATTTACTTCTGTATCACCAATTTCTATATACAATATATCATCACTCCCCATAACTTCTATAGATTCAGGTAATTGATCATTTAACGATATTGTAGTGCCTATAACAGGAATGGTAAACTCTTCACAATCTGGACTAATGTTCCAATCGCCCAAAGCAACATCAAATGCAGACAAGCAACTTCCATCATCAGTATTTGCATCAGGATTGTAATTAAACATTAATACATCAGTACAACCTTCAATTATTTCAATACAAGAACCATCATCATCAGTTGCATCAGGATTGTAATTAAACATTGTTGAGTCTGTACAGCCTAAAATTGAATCTTCTTTTTTACAAGAAGAAAAAATTAAAATAAAAGCTAAAAAACACAATAAACCTAAATTATTTTTTTTCATTTATATCTTTTTAAAGTGTTATGAATCATTTTCAAATATAACAACTTATATTAGAAAAAATTAAATATTTTTAAACTAAAATATTTCCATTAGATTTAGCTTTAGCTAAAACAGATGCAATGCCATTTTTATTAATAGTTCTGATTGCCTTAGTAGAAACTTTTAGTATCACTGTTTCACCTGTTTCAGGAACAAAAAACTTTTTAGTTTGTAAGTTAGGATAAAATTTTCTTTTGTTTTTATTATTTGCATGTGAAACGTTATTTCCAACCATTACTTTTTTACCGGTAATTTGACAAATCTTTGACATTTTTTTAATTTTTAGTGTGCAAATATACAATCTAAAATAAAATATAAGTTCTATTACTCATTTTTTTTTATTTCCATAATCAGTAATTCTAATGCAGTATCAACGATTTTTTTTGTGATAATTTCTCTATTTCCATCAAAAACAAAATGCTTTACTATAGTATCAAATTCATTTGCAACAGCAATAAACACCGTACCAATCGGATCTTTATCGTTTCCCCCTGTAGGACCTGTATATCCTGTTGTAGCAATAGCATAATCTGCATTAAAAATATCTAAAGAATTTTTAGCCATCTTTTTGGCAACATCTAAAGAAACCGATGTTTTTTTTTCAATTAATGACTTAGATATATTTAATTGATTAATTTTTACTTGATCCTGATAGGCAATTAAACCACCTTTAAAAAAAGATGAAGCACCACTTACAGAACAAATAGTTGATGAAATAAGACCTGATGTACAACTTTCAGCAGTAGCAATAGAAAGATTATTGTTAACACAAATTTTATATAATCTAGATGCTAGACTCATTAAAAAGCAGTAGTAGGAGGGCTTATATATTTAGATTCTTTCGGTTTTACACTCATTACTGGAATCTCTGAATTATTAATTATGTATCTAGCTGTTTCACTAATATTATTAGAAAATGATAATTCTTCTTTTTTAGTCATAATTATTATTAGGTCTGCATCAAAATTCATACTGTATTCAAATACAAAATCTCCTAAAGTTTGTTTCTTTTCTCCCTCAACCAACTCAGAAGTACAATTAACACCAGCTTTAAGAATAAAATCTGTTACCTGATTAATATTTTTAATCAATTTTTCTCTAACTAAATTATTATCTTGTAATAATACAGAAACTACTCTAACTGTAGCATCCCAATATCTTGCATATTCTAATGCATATGTAACCTTTTCTTTAGTTTCTTTCTCTAAATCTAGAGGTAAAATAATATTTTTACACCCAATTCTATGATCTTTACCTTTAATTGTAATAACAGGACATTTAGCTAACCTAACAACTTTTTCAGCATTCGAGCCAATGATTTTGCTTTTACGGCCTTGTGAGCCGTTTGTACCCATGACAATTAAGTCAGCAGAAATAATATCGGCAACTATATTAATCTGTTCGTAAATTTTGCCTTTTGCTATCATAGTATCAATAGAAATATTGTCCTTTTGTTTATATTCTAAAGCTATACTATCTAACTTTTCTTTAACCTTAACTTTTAATTCATCTGAATTATCATCTGTAAACAATGTTTGCATAACACTCTGCTCTTTAATCACTGATAATAAAACAATATCTGAATTATTTATCTTAGCAAGATTTAATGCTTGTTCTAAAGCACAAATTGACTGGTCTGAAAATCCTATTGGAACTAATATTTTATTTTTTAACATACTTATATTATTTGGTTAAATTTGTCGATACAAAATTACATATTTACTATGAATATCATAGCTGATACAGAATTAATACTTTCTAAGGAAAAAAAAATTTATCATTTAAATCTGTCAAAAGAAGAAATAGCTGATACTATAATATTAGTCGGAGATCCTGAAAGAGTAGAGTTAGTTTCTAATAAATTTGACAAAATATATTGTAAAATTAAACACAGAGAGTTTATTACTCATACCGGTTTAATTAATAAAAAAAAAATTAGTGTAATTTCAACAGGAATTGGGCCAGATAATATTGATATTGTAATCAATGAACTAGATGCATTAGTTAATATTGATTTTAATACAAGAATTAAAAACAAAAAATCTAAATCTCTGAATATAATAAGACTAGGGACATGTGGTGCATTACAAAAAAATATCAAAGTAGATACTTTAATTGCATCATCATATGCATTGGGGCTAGATAACCTTGCTCATTTTTACTCGAACAAAAAAGTGATAAATAAAGATATTAGTAAGGCATTTACAAATCATATGAATTGGACAAAAGAATTATCTACCCCATATATAGTTGAAGCTTCTAAAAATTTATTAAATCTATTTGAAAATATAAATACAGGAATTACTGCAACAGCACCAGGTTTTTACGGACCACAAGGTAGACAACTTAGAATCACCCCTTCAATAAATCAATTAGAAGAAAAAATGCAAGATTTTAAATTCAAGAATTTACAAATAAAAAATTTTGAAATGGAAACTTCCGCCCTTTATTATTTGGGAAGAACTCTAGGTCACAACACTCTAACAATTTGCGCAGTAATTGGAAATCGTCTATCAAAAAAATATAGTGAAAACTATTATTTTACTATAAATAAAATGATTGATTTAGTTTTAAAAAAAATCTCTTCATCGAGCTACTAAACTATGTTAGCTTTCTTTTAACACTATCAACTATTGCTTGTGGTGCATTACAAGTCTTCTTTGTTTTAATATTAATAAACATTAAAGTCACTTGTCCAAAATTTAATAATTCTTTTGATTTATTATAAATTTCATAATCAAAAACAAATGTTTTAGAAGGGGGGGTTTTAATTATTGTTTTAATCGTTAATTCATCATCATAAAATGCAGGCTTCTTATATGAAATATTCCAATTAACAACAGGTAGCGCAAATCCCATTTTTTCTACTTTCTTATAAGATATCCCTATTGACCTGAGCAACTCTACTCTCCCAACTTCATAATATTGTGCATATGCACCATAATAAGCAAAACCCATTTGATCAGTTTCTGCATACCTGACTCTTAATTTGGTTTTAAAAAAATACATATTGCAATAATACATATTAATACTAAAAATATTTAATATTGCAGAATATGAAAATAAAAAACATATTAGTATTATTATATTTATTTACATCTTTTGCATGCTCACAAAAAATTTACAACCAAACATTTGAGTATAATCAAGATAATATTAAAGTACAAGGAAAAGTAGACAGTACAATTATATCAATAATTGCTCCATACACAAAAATTATAAATAAATATATGCAAGATACTTTATGTTATACAAAATACGATTTAACTAAAGATAGTCCTGAAAGCACAATTGGTAATTTTGTAACGGATTTATGTCTAAATTATGCACAAGCAGATATCTGTATAATGAATAAGGGTGGATTAAGAACAAATATTTATAAAGGTTATGTTACAAGAGAAAAAATATATGAATTAATGCCTTTTGAAAATGAATTAGTGACTTTAGAAATAAATAAAGAAACCTTTAAAAGTTTAATTAATTATATAGTTAATCAAGGAGGAGAACCATTTTCTGGGATGACCATTATAGCATCTAAAAACGAAAAAACAATCTATATGGATAGTATAGTTAATATAGATAATCACTTTAAAAACAATAATCATATTACGGTTTTGACATCTGACTATTTAGCTAACGGAGGAGATAATATGTATTTCTTTAAAGAAATTAAACAAAATAAATTAAATTTAAAACTAAGAGATGTTATAATTGATTATTGCAGTCAAATGGATACCCTAAAAGTAACATTAGATAATAGAATACAAATTAATTATGAATAGTAGAAGAAAATTTATAAAAAAAAGTTGTATTGGTGCTCTAGCCATCACTATACTACCTTCATTTACAATAACTAATAGCAAAAAAACAAAAATTACAATACTGCATACAAATGATACGCACAGTAGAATTAATCCGATTAAAAATGGCAAGTATAAAGGATACGGAGGAATGGCTCAAAGAGCAGCAATAATTAATAACATAAGAAAAAAAAATCAACATGTCTTATTATTAGATGCAGGTGATATATTTCAAGGAACACCATACTTCAACTACTTTAAAGGAGAGTTAGAGTTTAAACTAATGAGCGAAATGAAATATGATGCAGCAACATTAGGTAATCATGACTTTGATAATGGGCTTTATGGATTGGCTAAACAATTACCTAACGCAAAATTTCCATTTTTAATTGCAAACTATAATTTTGACAAAACTATTTTAAAAAATAAATTCCAGGAATATAAAATTTTTAATAAAGGAGGTATTAAAATTGGTGTATTTGGAATTGGTATTAAACTTGATGGACTAGTTCCTAAAGAACTTTATGGTAATGTACTTTACGAAAATCCTATTAACAAATCCAATGAAATTGCAAAATATCTTAAAAAAGAAAAAAAATGTAATTTAATAATATGTTTATCACATCTAGGACTTAAATATGATGAAGATAAGGATTCAGATGTATTATTAGCTCAGCAAAGCAAATATATCGATTTGATAATTGGTGGGCATACACATTCATTTCTTAAAGAGCCCATAAAAATATATAATAAAGAAAAAAAAGAAGTAATTATAAATCAAGTCGGTTGGGGAGGAATTAATCTTGGCAAGATTGATTTTCATTTTAATCGAAATACACTTCTAAACACAACCTTTGGAGGACCTATTTTTGTGAAAAAAAATACTAAATTTATCTAAAATTGAGATTTTTTTGTGTTTTTAAATAAAACTCTTATCTAGAAAAATATACAAGTAAAAAAAAATTAAAAGTCAAGTCTAATTTTTCTTTTATATTAACAATATCTTTTTAATATTTGCTAACATCAAAACAATAGAAAAACTATACAAAAAAGCTAAATAAGTATTAAAAATGCCTGAAACAAGTTGTCAAGAAATTTGGAATAATTGTTTAAATATTATTAGAGATAATGTAACAGCACAAAACTTCAAAACATGGTTTAAACCAATTAAAGCAGTTAGTTTAAATAAACAAATTTTAACAATACAAGTTCCTAGTCAATTCTTTTATGAATGGATAGAAAATAACTATATTACTCTCATTAAAAAAACACTTAAAAGAGAGCTTGGAAAAGATGCAAAATTAGAATATAACATTTTACTTGACAATCCTGGATCTAAAAAACCATATATCACCAAGGTACCAAGTTCAGGACAAGAAATTATAAAGAACCAACCAATTAATATACCGATGGACATGAGTAGTAGCACGTCTATAAGAAATCCGTTTATTATACCAGGTCTTCAAAAAATTAATATAAATCCTCAATTAAATGAGTCATACACATTTGATGCCTTTATAGAAGGTGATTGCAATAGATTAGCTCGTTCTGCTGGCTATGCAGTATCTCAGAATCCTGGAGGCACATCTTTTAATCCATTATTTATTTACGGAGGAGGCGGTTTAGGAAAAACCCACCTTGCTAATGCTATAGGCATTGAAGTAAAAAACAAAAATCCAGAAAAAACAGTTTTATATGTTTCTGCTGACAAATTTCAAACTCAGTTTGTGGATGCCATAATGGATAATAAAAAAAATGATTTTGTTCATTTTTATCAATCCATTGACGTTTTAATAATTGATGACGTACAATTTTTGTGCGGAAAAGAAAAAACTCAAGATGTCTTTTTTCATATTTTCAATCATTTACATCAAAATAAAAAACAAGTTATATTAACATCTGACAAAGCACCAGTAGATATTGTAGGAATGGAACAAAGACTTTTGTCTAGGTTTAAATGGGGACTTTCAGCAGATTTGCAGTCTCCAGAATTAGAAACAAGACTTGCAATTTTAAAGAAAAAAATAAAAAAAGACGGCATAGAAATCCCATACGAAGTTATTGAATATATTGCATATTCTATAACTACAAATGTCAGAGAACTAGAAGGAGCACTTATTTCACTTTTAGCTCAATCTTCTCTTAATAAGAAAGAAATTACAATTGATTTAGCAAAAAGTATGCTTGATAAATTTGTAAAAAATACAGTTAGAGAGGTTTCAATTGACTTTATTCAAAAAGTAATATGCGACTACTTTGATATTCCTATTGAAACTATGAAATCCAAAACAAGGAAAAGAGAAATTGTACAATGTAGACAGCTTGCCATGTACTTTTCAAAACAAATGACTAAGAATTCTTTAGCTATGATCGGAAAACATTGCGGTAATAAAGACCATGCAACAGTTTTACACGCATGCAAAACAGTTAATAATCTTGCCGATACCGACAAACGCTTTAAGGGATACCTATTAGATATTGAAAAAAAACTAACTCTGTCATAAAATGAAAATTTTAATGGTGTGCTTAGGCAACATATGTCGATCACCTATAGCAGAAGGTATTCTTAAAAAAAAGAATAAACAACATTTATTTACATTGATTGAATCAGCAGGAACAGCAGATTATCATGTTGGAAAAAATCCAGACAAAAGAGCAATTGAAATTGCAAAACAAAATAATATAGATATTGAGAAATATACAGCAAGACAATTCAAACAAGCTGACTTCAAAAAATATGATATTATTTATGCTATGGATCAAAACAACTACCAAAATTTAAAAAAATTAGCTACTAACATCAAAGAGGAAGAAAAAATTAAACTAATTCTAAATGAAATAGAGCCAAATTCAAATAAATCTGTACCAGACCCATATTATGGTCATAAAGATGGATTTGAAATAATATTTAAATTACTAAACAATGCATGTGACAAATTAATAGAAAACATTGAATAAAGGAAAACTATATTTAATACCCACAGTTATTGCTGAAGATTCTCATAAAGAAACCTTAACTAGCCCAATCAAAAAAGCAATTCAAGAAATAGATATTTTCATTGTTGAAAATATAAAGTCTGCAAGAAGAAACATTAAAAAAATATTTAACGAAAAAAACATAGATAGAATAACTTTTTTATTGAATGGCAAACATGATAAAATAAATTTAGAAAAGGATTTCTTAGCAAATATTTTATTAAACAAAAACATTGGATTACTATCAGATGCTGGACTGCCATGCATTGCAGATCCAGGCGCAAAAATTGTATCATATGCACACGAATTTCAAATCGATATTATTCCATTAGTAGGACCTTCCTCTATTTTTCTCGCACTTATGAGCTCAGGCTTTAACGGCCAAAATTTTACCTTTAACGGCTATCTTCCTATAGAAAAAAGAAACAGAATAGATAAACTAAAGTATTTTGAGAAAATTATTTTATCAAAAAAACAAACACAAATATTTATAGAAACACCATACAGAAATAATCAGCTTTTTGAAAGCATTTTACAAACATGCTCAAATAATATAAAATTGTGCATTGCCTGCAATTTAACTTCATCCAATGAATATATTAAAACCAAATATCTATACGAATGGAAATCAAAAAAAATTAAATTAGAAAAAAAACCAACTATTTTTTTACTAGGTTGTGATATTTAGATTGACAATTTAAATATTTAATAGAATTTTTATTGCTTTTTATATATTTGTATGATGAGTAAAGACAAATCATTTATAGTTTATTTACTACAATTCTTAAAGAATAAATATTTAATTACAATTTTTCTTTTTACAATTTGGATATTATTTATTGATGAATACAATTTAATCAAAAAAAAATCTATAATAGAAAAAGCAAACTACCTTGAACAAAGAAAAGAATTCCTAATTAATGAAATAAAAAATGATAGCATTAACAAAGTACTTTTAGAAAATGACATTAATGAACAAGAGCGAATTGCAAGGGAAAAATACTTAATGAAAAAAGATAACGAAGATATTTTTATTCTAAGATGAAAAATAATAAAAAACTAGTGTTTGATTTTAATCCTGTTTCAAAAAAAGAATGGGAAGAGAAATTATATGAAAATTTAACTCAAATTGAAAAAAATAAATTTGAAAAAAATAAGCAAGGAATAAATATTAAACCAATATATCATTCAGATGATAATATTAAAAATTTTAATGTAGACTTTCCCGAAAGCTGGCATATTTATGAATTCATAAAAGTTGAAAATGCTAAAAAAGCAAATAAGATAGCATTAAATGCTTTAAAAAATAACGCAAATGGTATTTGCTTCTCTAATCCTAAGGATTTATCTGTTTTACTTAAAGATATATCTATTGAACATATTAGATTAGACTTTGCAGACTATGACAAAAATTTTCCTGCCGAATGGAATCAATTTTCAAAAAATAGAAAAATAGAAGGTGCGTTTCATGGAAACACAAATTATGATACTAAAAATTTTCTAAACTCGATAATTACTGAAGGAAATACAGTAAAAGAACAAATAAACAGTGCGTTATCAAAAGTAAAAAATCTAAAAAAAAATTATCAATTTATTTTTGAAATTGGTAGTGATTTTTTTTTAGAAATAGCAAAAATCAAAGCATTTAGAATAATATGGAAAGAAAAAACAGGATTTAATCCTTTTATTTTATCTATCAATAGCCTTACTAACAAAGAAGCAATTTTTCCTTACAAAAATATAATTAAGAGTACGACAGAGTGTATGGCCTCAGTTTTCGGAGGAACAAATGCTATGATGACCTTAACTAATAGTCTGAAACTTAAAGAAAGTGATGATTTTGCATCTAGAATATGTAGAAATCAACAAATTATTTTAAAAAAAGAAAGCTTCTTTGACAAAGTTGAAGACCCAACAAAAGGATCATATTTTATTGATTATTTAGTTAACGAAATTTTAAAAGAATTTAATATCAAAAAAAATCCAAGTCAGAAAAAACATACTTCCACTTGGAAAACAGCAGAAGAAATTGAAATTAAAAATAGGTTTAATAAAGATGACCTTGAAGGCGTAAGTCATTTAAATTATGTTTCAGGTATCCCACCCTTTTTAAGGGGACCGTATACTACAATGTATATATCTAGACCTTGGACAATAAGACAATATGCAGGATTTTCCACGGCAAATGAATCAAATATGTTTTATAGAAAAAATTTAAAGGCCGGACAAAAGGGATTATCCGTTGCTTTTGACCTTGCAACACACAGAGGTTATGACTCTGATCATCCTAGAGTAAAAGGAGATATTGGGATGGCAGGAGTTGCTATTGACTCTATAGAAGATATGAAAATACTTTTTGATAAAATTCCTTTAGATAAAATGTCTGTTTCCATGACTATGAATGGAGCAGTATTACCAATACTAGCTTTTTATATAGCAGTAGCTAAAGAACAAAATATACAAATTGACCAACTTTCAGGAACAATTCAAAATGATATTTTAAAAGAATTTATGGTTAGAAACACCTATATATATCCGCCTGCGAAATCAATGAGAATAATTTCAGATATTTTCAAGTATACTTCAAAAAAAATGCCAAAATTTAATAGTATTTCCGTGTCTGGATACCATATGCAAGAGGCAGGTGCAACTGCTGATATTGAACTTGCGTATACCTTAGCAGATGGATTAGAATATGTTAGAACAGGCATTAAATCTGGAATTAATATTGATGACTTTGCTCCAAGAATTTCATTCTTTTGGGGGATTGGTATGAATCATTTTATGGAAATAGCAAAAATGAGAGCAGCCAGATTACTTTGGGCTCAATTAATATCAAAATTTAATCCAAAGAATCCTAAATCATTAATGCTAAGAACTCATTGCCAGACAAGTGGATGGAGTTTGACAGAACAAGATCCATTTAATAATATTACTAGAACATGTGTTGAAGCAATGGCAGCCGTAATGGGAGGAACACAAAGTCTTCACACCAATGCGCTGGACGAAGCTATTGCATTACCAACAGAATTTTCGGCTAAAATAGCAAGAGAAACTCAAATTTATTTACAAAAAGAAGCAGGCCTATGTGATGTAATTGACCCATGGGGTGGTTCATTTTATTTAGAATATCTTACCAAAGAAATAGCTGAAAAAGCATGGAAACATATAACTGAAATTGAAGAGTTAGGAGGAATGGCCAAAGCAATAGAAACCGGAATACCTAAAATAAAAATCGAACAAGCTGCAGCAAAAAAACAAGCAAAAATTGATAATAATGAAGATATAATTGTTGGTATTAATTTAAACAAGCTAGAAAATGAAGATTATTCAATAGAAATACTTGAAATAAATAATGATAAGGTCAGAGAATCACAAATAAAAAAAATAAAAAATTTAAGAAAGAGAAGAGATAATAAAAAAGTTGAAAAATTACTATCAAAAATTACAAAAGCTTGTATGAATAATGAAAATCTTCTAGAACTAGCTATTTTAGCAGCAGAAGAAAGGGCAACACTTGGAGAAATATCAAAAGCATTAGAAAAAAGTTTTGGAAGATATGTGGCGAAAAACCAAACATTAAAAGGCGTTTATAAGATGGCAATAAAAGATAATGAATATTTTGAAAAAGCAACAAATTTATCAAATGAATTTGCAGAGAAAAATGGAAGAAGAGCAAGAATAATGATTGCTAAAATGGGACAAGACGGCCATGACAGAGGAGCCAAAATAGTTGCTACAGCATTTGCAGATTTAGGATTTGATGTTGATATCGGACCACTTTTCCAAACGCCTGAAGAAGCTGCTAATCAAGCTATTGAAAATGATGTTCATATAATCGGAATTTCTTCTCTTGCTGCCGGTCATAAAACATTAATACCTGATGTAATCAAACATCTTAAAAAACATAATCGTGAAGATATTTTAATAATTGCTGGTGGAGTTATACCTCAACAAGATCATAGTTTTTTATATGAAGCAGGAGTTTCTAAAATTTTTGGACCTGGAAGTATTATAGCAAAATCTGCTATTGATATATTGAATAAATTAATGTAAAACTACAAACTTTATTACAGTTTTATTTTGTTTATTAATAAGATTTAAAAAATAAGTTCCATTTACAAGATTACTAACATCAATTTTTAAATTACTTAAATCATGTAGAGTATTTTCAAAAGAATAAAACTCTAAAGTTTTACCATAAATATTTATTATTTCTAAACCATCGTAATTTTTTAAAAAACCATTATCTAAATTTAAAGTTTTGCTGACTGGATTCGGAAATATTGTAATTTCTGACATTGTGGTATTTGAAATTACAGCTGGATTTAAAGCATTATTTATTGCCATTTCCACTGCAGCATAGTTAATTTTATCATCATTTTCGTTATAAAAAACTGTATGACTACTCCCCCCAATTACAACCACTTTTGGCATACCCAAAGAGCCGTAATCTAGCATATTTATTACAGGTGAAGAAAATGCAGTATGTATTGGCATATTGTAATTACTTGCCCAATTTGTAATTGAAGCACATGCTGTATTAGCATAATCATCAACTAAATAGAAATCTACTATACCAGGGTGCGTTAAAGAAAATGACTGAACCGCATTGTAAGCAGGTAATGTATATGTAGCACATGGCCCACATGGCATGACCCATGAAATAACAATTATATTTCCTGCATCCAAGGAATCAAATAAATTATGCATTACACCATTACAATCTTCAGTTGTAAAATCGGTAGCATTATTCTGAGAATAAACAGAGTAATTTAAAACAAATAATAAAAGTAAAATTAAGTTTTTCATAAGTATTAATTTAAATTGTATCTAGCACCTAAGTAAAAATGTCTCCCCATAACTGGTGCCCATATTAATGAAGCATCAAAATTATTACCAAAAGGATTTTCAGAATCTATTATAGGATTAGGCTGTGTAAAATTGGTAAGATTTTCCCCGCCTATATATAAATCAAATGACTTAAACTTATAAGTAACTTGATTATTTATAATAAAAAACGGAGTAGAAAAATTATTAGAGCAATCCATATGTTGAGGAATTCTACTCTTACCGTTATATTTAAATGTAATGTCAAATAATAAATTATTCATAAATGTTTCATATGATAAATTAATTAAAGCTGTACTTAATGGCTGTAAGGGTAATTCTTTTTCTATATTATTATAGGTGCTAATAGAATTATTTAATTTATAACTTAGACGTAAAGTCAAATTATTTAATAAATTATAATCTAAGTCAATTTGTAAAACATTAGAATAAGAATCTCCTTCAAGATTAGTAAAAAGTAATTTATTTTTATCTTCTATATTTACAACCACCTGGTTATCAAATACAGTTCGATATAGATCTATATTTAAAACTCCATCATTGTTTAAAAAATAAAAGAAATGCGACATATTTAAGCCATAATTCCATCCAACTTCAGGATCTAGCTTATCATCAACAACAATCTCTCTTGAAGAGGCAAAATATTGTGAGTTTTCCATAAAAATGTTAGATATTCTAAAAGATTTACCTGCAGAAACCCTCAACGCTGTATTATCAGAAGCATTGTACTTTAAGTTAAGACGAGGAAGCACAAATATTTTATTTTTATTGTTGTAATAATCATATCTAATTCCTGAAATCATATTTAATCTTTGATTTTCATACTGATGTTCAGTAAAAATACCTGAAACTAAATCAACACGTCTTTTATAATCAAAAGGATTTGATATATTTCCTTTAAAAGACTCTACATACCTATCAGCAAAATAACTTGAGCCAAATTTTAATAAATTAAATTTATCTATTTGAGTTTGTCCAATTAAATTAATTGATATACTTTCCTGAGTTGCATCGTATTTATTATTTCCAAAATAAGATGCTATTTTATGAGAGGTAAAGCTAAATTGAGATCCATAACTATTTTCTAAATCTTTAATGTAACCTAATTTACCATAAATTTGAAGTATATTATTATTAATATCAACTTGATATGGGTTATCAATAGATTTGATTTGACCAGCCAATCTCTCTTCTAAAACACCTCTTAAGTTTATTTGAAAATTTAACTTATCTGAACCATAATACTTCCATCTATTAAGAATATTAAATTGTTTGAATTTAGGCATGTCAATAAAATTATCTCCTTTTTCTTGAGAATTTACGTTGTATCCATAATGGTCAATTTCTTTATTAAAGTAACTAAAATGAGTAAACATATTTGACCTCCATTTACCATAATTTTTAGTCAAAATAAGGTTCTTTTCAAATTTTCCATTTGAAGTTGTAAATAAATTTAATTTTATTCTATCAGTTGATTCATCTGGTTTGAAATATTCAACATTAATTTGACCAGTTAAAGACTCAAAACTATTAACTACTGAGCCAATTCCTTTAATAATTTGTATATTTTCAATCCAAGTACCCGGAACATATGTTAACCCATAAGATCTTTGTAAACCTCGAACTAATGGCAACAATTCACTTGTTATTTGAACATAATTTCCATCTAATCCGAGCATACTAATAGTTTTTATTCCACTAACAGCGTCAGAATAACTAACATCAATACTATTATTTGTTTCAAAACACTCTGATAAATTACAACAAGCAGCTTTTTGTATTTCCCCAGTAGTGATAGTCTGAGTATTTATAGAGTTTATTAAAGATATTTGGGTTGTATTAGATTTTGCTTTAATATCAACATCTTCTAAATCAACTGAATTTTGCATTAAAACTAAAAGACTATCATTTATAACTTGAGTATTCACAATCTCATAACCAACAAAACTAATTTCTAAATCCGAAATATTGTCGCTTATTTTCTTTAATTTAAAAAAACCATCTTTGTCTGTAGTTGTTCCAACAGTTGAATTTTTCCAATATACATTTGCACTAAAAACAGGGATTTCCTCTCCTTTATCAGATACTTCAAATACTTTTCCATTAATAGTAGATTGAGATTTAGAAGTAAATACAAAAAAAGATAATATGAAAAATATAAATATTTTTCTCATTGTTTTCTTAACTTAATAGATGTATAAATATAGTAAATTCCAATTAATCCAAGCAACAAAATAGTAATAGATCCAAAAGCATATTCATCTTTACCATTCCAACTTGAAGGATCAAATATCTCTCCATCACCAAGGGTGGATAATAAAAATGTAAAAAAAGACGATAATGCAGTCATTAAAGCTATCATTAAGACAACTATATTTTTAACTTTATTAGTTAGAGTTTTTCCAGATGCATAATAATCAAAAATTGCAGAGCCAAAAAAACGATTTGTTAATGTCCAAACAAAAAGTTTCTTGTTAGATAATGAAAATAAAAAAGCTGCTGGAACTGCCCATGAAACCGTAGGCCAACCTGGAATCCATATACCAATAATAGCAAAAACAACAAACAACAAGCCTAAGCCCGTAAACAACCTTTTTTTAAAAGGGTTACTTTCAATAGAATACTTATTTATAATCTCATCTACAGTTTTTAACCTTTTACTCATTTTTAAAATGATAGTATTGTTTTTTTAATAATTGAAATACATTCATATAATTGTTTTTCAGTTATTACTAATGGAGGAGCAAATCGGATAATATCTCCATGAGTTGGTTTAGCCAATAAACCATTATCTCTTAACTTTAAGCAAACGTCCCAAGCATCTTTGCCATTCTTAGGCTTTATGACAATTGCATTTAACAGACCTTTTCCTCTCACGATAGTTACCATATCAGAATTTATTTTTTCAAGCTCATCTCTTAAAATATTTCCTAAAATTTGTGCATTTTCAGATAATCTCTCTTGCTTGATCACTTCTAATGCTGCAATTGCAACCTTATTTGCCAGTGGATTTCCTCCGTATGTAGAACCATGTTCTCCTGGCTTAATACACATCATAATATCATTATCTGCTAAAACAGCAGACACTGGAAAAACTCCTCCAGAAAGCGCTTTACCTAAAACTAAAATATCAGGACGCGCATCTTCATAATCAGTAGCTAACAACTTTCCTGTTCTACCTATACCTGTTTGAACTTCATCTGCAATAAATAAAACTTGATATTTGTCACATAGCTCTCTAACACCAGACAAATACCCTTCTGAAGGAACTACAACTCCTGCTTCTCCTTGAATAGGCTCAACCATAAATGCTGCTACATTTGGGTCTTTAAACTCTTTCTCTAATGCTTCTAAATTATCATAAGGAACTAAATCATATCCAGGCATATAAGGTCCAAACCCTTCATATGATAATGGATCATCAGATGAAGAAATAGCGGCTAATGTTCTCCCCCAAAAATTACCTTTAGCAAAAATAATTCTTGCTTTATTATTTGGAATTCCTTTTTTCATATACCCCCACTTTCTAGCTAACTTATTAGCAGTTTCTCCTCCTTCAACTCCTGTATTCATTGGCAAAACCTTATCATACCCAAAATATTCAGTTATATATTTTTCATATTCTCCCAAAGTATTATTATGAAATGCTCTTGAAGTAAGAGTTAAAATATCTGCTTGCTCTTTTAAGGCTTGTATAATTTTTGGATGAGAATGTCCTTGATTGACAGCAGAATATGCAGAAAGAAAATCAAAGTACTTCTTTCCTTCTACATCCCATACAAATACCCCTTCCCCCCTACTTAATACAACTGGCAATGGATGATAATTATGAGCTCCGTATTTATGTTCTAAATCTATGTAGTATTTTGATGAATTCATTTTATAATTTTAGTTAATGCAAATATACAGTATTAATAAGTAAATCTATAACTTTACAAAATGGGGAGAAAAAAAAGAAAACCTTTTTTATTAAAAGAAATTTTAATAACTGACACTGCATTTAAAGGTAAATCCGTAGCGAAATATGATGGTAATGTAATTTTTATAAATGGAGGCGTACCTGGAGACTTATGTGATATAACTGTTTATAAAAAAAAACGTAAATACTGGGAGGCAAGAATAGAAAAAATAATTAATTATTCAGAAAAAAGAGATAAACCAAAATGTGAACACTTTGGAGTATGTGGTGGATGCAAATGGCAAAATATGAATTATAAATCACAACTTCAATTTAAACAAAAAGAAGTTCAAAATAATTTAATAAAAATAGGAGGCATTAACTTAAAAAAAATCAATACTATTATAGGAAGCAAAGATCAATATTATTATAGAAATAAAATGGAATTTACATTCTCAAATAAAAGATGGCTAAATCAAGAAGAAATAAAATCAAAAAAAGAAATAAAAAATAAAAACAGTTTAGGCTTTCATATTCCAGGAATGTTTGACAAAGTACTTGATTTGAATACTTGTCATCTTCAAAGAGATCCTTCTAACAAAATCAGATTATCTGTAAAAAAATTCGCTGAAGAGCATAATCTAACATTTTTTGATTTAAAAGAACAAAAAGGTCTTTTAAGAAATTTACTCATAAGAACAGCCTCAACTAATGATTTGATGGTTCTTGTTCAATTTTATGAAGATAATCAAATCTCTATTAATCTAGTTTTAGAACATATTAAAAGCTCCTTTCCTAGCATTACCTCATTATTATATACTATTAATCAAAAAGCAAATAATACTATATATGATCAACAGATTATATGCTACCATGGAAAACACTATATAACTGAAAAAATTGATAGTTTACAATTTAAAATTGGAGCAAAAACATTTTTTCAAACTAACACAAATCAAACAAATATTTTATATCAAAAAACAAAAGAATTAGCAAAAATTAAAAAAAATGATATTGTATATGATTTATATACAGGAACAGGAACAATAGCTCAATATATAGCTAATGAAGCAAAAAAAGTAATTGGAATCGATTCCGTAGAAGAAGGTATACTAGCAGCAAAGGAAAATGCAAAAATAAATAATATCAAAAACTGTTTGTTTTACACTGGTGATATGAAAGAAATATTTTCTGATGAATTTATAGAAATTAATGGTAAACCTGATATCATAATTACGGACCCTCCAAGAGATGGAATGCATAAAAAAGTAGTTCAACAAATATTAAGAATACAATCCAAAAGAATAGTATATGTTAGTTGCAATTCCGCAACACAGTCAAGGGATTTATCATTACTTAAAGAACAGTACAAAGTTATCAATATACAACCTATTGACATGTTTCCGCAAACACATCATGTAGAGAATATATTAGTTTTAGAACATACTATTAAATAGAAAAAAATGAAAAATATTTGGCAAAAGTTAAAAGAATTATATGATGTAAATCCAACTTTATTTGGCATACTATTATTTATCGATTTAGCAATTTTATACTATATCATTATCATATTTTTAACTAATTAATTGATTTAATACGATTAATTATACTAATAACTTGTGGTAAAATTAAATCTTCATCATTATTATTAATTATAAAATCTGATTTTTTTATTTTTTGAGCTTGATTCATCTGAGAATTAATAATAGATTTCACATGATTCTTCTTTACATTGTCTCTTTTCATAACTCTAGAAATCCTGTTTTTTTCTGAAGCATTAACACAAATGATTTTATCGCATCCTTTATAAGTATTACTTTCAAATAAAATAGCTGATTCTTTAATTACAATTGAGGATTTATTATTTAAACACCACTCATTAAATCTATCCAAAACATACGGATGGACTAAACTATTTAATAACTCTAACTTATTTTTATTATTAAAAACAAGTTTAGACAATACTTTTTTTTGAATTTGATTATTTTGGTAAACCTCATGACCAAATGCTTTTTCAATTTTCTTTTTCAAATCTAAAGATTTATGCATAATATTTTTTGCTTCTTGGTCAGCATTAAAAACAGGGATACCTAATTTAATAAATATATTAGAAACAAATGTTTTTCCTGAACCTATCCCCCCTGTTAATCCTATTAATTTATATTTTAATGTTGACATAATTGAAAATAAACATTTAAATATTTTGGAAGAACCTTATGTATATCAAAATTAGAAGCATGATCAAAAGCATTTAATTTAAATTTTTCTAAAAGGTCTTGATTTTGTAATAACAAAATAATATCATTTGCCATTTTTTGAATGTCACCTACTTTTGACAAAAAACCAGTCACTTTATCAATATTTAACTCAGATATACCACCATTGTTTGTTGAGACTATAGCATTTCTACTTGCCATAGCTTCTAATGCAACTAAACCAAAACTTTCAGACTCTGATGGTAAAATAAAAACATCAGAACACGCAAGAATATTATTCGTAATATTTATTTTACCTAAAAAGCGTACTTTATCTTCAATACCTAAATCTCTTGATAGTATTTCAGCTTTGATTCTATCAGGACCATCTCCAATCATTAATAATTTAGATGGAATTTTAGAATTTACCTTTTTAAAAATTCTAATAACATCACAAACCCTTTTCACTTTTCTAAAATTAGAAATATGAGTTATAAGATATTCTTCATTATTTACAAACGTATTTTTTAATTTTACATCATACTTTTTATCATAAAGATCTATCTCAATAAAATTAGAAATTGTGTTGATTTTTTTGGAAATATTAAAATATTTTAATGTTTCTTTTTTTAAACTTTCTGAAACTACGGTTACAGCATTTGACTTATTAATAGCATATTCTATAACAGGTTTAAAAGACTTATCTTTTCCTAAAAGAGTGATATCCGTACCATGTAAAGTGGTAACTATAGGAATGTTTATACCATATGTCAATAATATCTGCTGAGCATTTACAGCAGCAGAAGCATGAGGTATTGCATAATGAACATGTAAAATATTTAACTCCTCATGAAGAACAACATCAAT
The DNA here is from genome assembly GCA_002711125.1 of Flavobacteriales bacterium. Classification (GTDB taxonomy): domain Bacteria; phylum Bacteroidota; class Bacteroidia; order Flavobacteriales; family BACL11. The sequence goes on along the minus strand of PAHN01000004.1, from coordinate 48,999 downwards.
AAGCTTAGATGTTAAGTTAAGTTCGTAAGGGGCATATTCAAATAAAGGATAATCAGGAACTAAAACTTCATGATAATGAATATTTTCAGAAAATATATCTAAACGAAATGGCTGATCATAAGATATAAAATGAACCTCATGACCTTTTTTTGATAAAGCTATTCCAAGCTCGGTTGCAATCACACCACTTCCACCATAGGTTGGATAACAAACAACGCCTATTTTTAATTTTTTAATCATAAACTATCATAAATTACTTTCATGATTTCTGTCCTAACATTCATTTTAATAAGTTTTTTATTTTCTGTGTCAGGATGAATTCTATTTGAAAGAAAAACATATATAAGATTAATATCTGGATCAGCCCAAACTAAAGTTCCCGTAAATCCACTATGACCAAAACTATTTTTAGAAACTCCTTGACAAGTTGAACCACCTAATTTATCATCAAGAACAGGCTTATCAAAACCAGCCCCTCTTCTATTTTCATCTTTAGGAAACTGACATTTAGTAAATTCATTTACAGTTTTTTCAGATATATAGGAAACGTTTGCATATTTTCCTCCTTGAAGAAATAATTGCATAATTTTAGCTATGTCGTTTGCATTTGCAAAAATTCCAGCATGACCTCCAACTCCACCCTGCATAGCCGCTCCCTGATCATGTACATAGCCTTTCAATAATTGACTTCGAAAAATAAAATCCATTTCAGTTGGTACTATTCTATTAGAATCAATTCGCTTTAGAGGATTAAAGCCTAAACTCTCCATTCCAATACTTCTATAGAATCTATTTTCAAGTATTTTATCTAAACTTAAATGATAATAATCTTCAATAATTTTTTTAAAAAAATAGTATCCTAAATCAGAATACTTATATTTTTTTTTAATCAATAAATCAGATTGAACAATTTGATGAATTATTGAGTCTGGATATTGATTGTGTAAAAAAAGATTATTTGCAACATGATGTGTATAAGTCTTATCATAAACATCACTGTATAATGTATCTCTCAATGTCAATAAGCCAGTAGAATCTGAATCCAGAGTTTTTTTGTAAAATGGAATCCAAGGTTTTAATGAGGATTGATGTGCTAAAATATCTCTTATAACTAATGAATCTTTATTTGTAGAATCTAAATCTATATAATCACCCAATGTATTTTCTAAATCTAAATATCCACTATCAACCATTTTCATAAGCATTGGAACAGTAGCAATTATCTTGGTTATAGAAGCCACATCATACACATCAGTTGTCAAGACAGGATTTTTTTTTTGATAAGTATGAAAACCATATGCTTTGTTAAAAAAAACATTACCATCTTTAACAATTAAAACTTGACAACCAGGTGTCGCTTGTGCATAAATTGCATTCTCAATAATACTATCAATTTTGTATAAATTTTCAGATTTAAAATTTATTTCTTCTGGAGTAACATAACGCATTCTCATGGGATATGTTTTAATACCTTTGTTTAAATCAAAGTGTTTAGTTGATACTGGTATTTTACCCTTAAAAGCAAAACCTCCAAAAATAGCCTGAGCTGTTTTATCCTGTGCAATATCACTATTTTGATATGACAAGACTAATGCATCAAAATTATTAGTAATTAAAAAAGAATTTAAACTGTAAGGGTTTGCAAAAACAGTAAGGATAACCTTTGATTGCATAGCTATAGATTGCAATAATATATCAGCATTTCTATCAATTTTATATGACTTCCATGGATTTGAATTTGATTTATGTACACTTGCTATAACTAAATTAAACTCAGATAATTTATTTAATAAATTGGCTTGTTCTTTTGAACTTGCATTCTCAGAGATTGTGAAATGAGTAACTTTTGTATATTTTGACAAAACCTGTTGGAATACAGATGTGTTTTCTCCAATAGCAACTGAAGCTATGTTCAATGTATCTAAATTTTGTAATGGTAATAAATCATCATAATTTTGCAATAATGTTATAGAAGACTGAACTAATTTCCTGTTAATAACCTCTGTATTTTTTGTAGTCATTTGAGAATCAATGACATTCAAATTAACTGGCTTATATTTATCTAAACCCATCCACTTTTTTGCCATTAGTACTTTTAAACATCTTGCATCTATTTCTTCTTGGGATATTTTATTTTGTTTTATTGCTAGTTTTATATTTTCAATAGCTTTAGGCACATCTTCGGCAAAAAGTAATATATCATTGCCAGCTAACAAAGCCATAACATCTACCTCTCCAGGTTTATAAAATTGACTTACTCCCTTCATATTTAAAGCGTCTGTAATAGCAAGCCCATTAAAACCCATTTCTTCTTTTAATAAACCATCAACTACTTTTGAGGATAATGAAACTGCTAAATCTTTTGTATTATCTAATGAGGGAATATGCAAATGAGCAGTCATAACAGAACCTAATCCATTTTCAATCAACATTTTATATGGAAGTAATTCCACATTTGCTAACTCATCTTTATTTTTCTCAACTACTGGTAGAGTTTTATGGGAATCATCATCAGTATCTCCATGACCTGGAAAATGCTTAGCACATGCTAAAACATTATTATCCTGCATTCCTTTCATATATGCTATTGACAACTCTCCAACTTTAAGAGCATTTTCACCAAAAGATCTATTGTTAATAATAGGGTTATTAGGATTAGAATTTACATCTACTACAGGAGCAAAATTTATATTTATACCAAGTAATTTACATTGACGTGCAATTTCTACACCCATATCATAAATTAAATTTTCATCACTAATTGCTCCTAATGTCATTTGCCATGGAAAACTTAAACAAGAGTCTAATCTCATTGCAACTCCCCATTCTGCATCAATAGCAATCATTAATGGTGTTTTTGAAATAGATTGATAATAATTTGTGAGTTTTGCTTGTCTAACAGGCCCACCTTGTAAAAACATTAATCCTCCTATTTTATACTTTTTGATTAATTCTGAAACAAACTGTTTATGACTGGCATCTTTATTTGAATAGGCAGCTACCATTAATAACTGTGCTATCTTTTCTTCATCATTCATTTCAGATAATATACTGTCTGCCCAATGAGTGTCTTGTGAAAAGAAAACTGTTTTACTTTGAGCATTCACGTAATCTATATTATTAAAACAAAACAGAAAAAAAAGAAAAAAGCAATTGAAACTTCTCATAGGTGTAAATTTACATAATGATATTAATTTACATAATAAATTAACAAAACTAAAATGATTACTTTTCAACTAAAATATTTAATATGTTTGCACATATGAAAGCACCACAAATACCATCGTTTTTTAAATCTAGTTCGGCTAAAAAATTTAATTTTCAGTCTAGATATTATAACGAAACAAAAGAAAGAATTGAAAATTTAAAAAACAAAGAAGATATAAACATTAAATTTAAAAGAAAAGTTCATAATAAAAATAAAACTAATCGATTGATTAGGATATTTTTTTTAGTTGTATTTTTATACATTATTGCTTATAAATATTTAATAAATTAATTAAGTGGACATTATTAAAATTCTTCCAAAACATGTTTCAAATCAAATAGCAGCAGGAGAAGTTATTCAAAGACCTGCATCAGCTGTAAAAGAAATGTTAGAAAATTCACTTGATGCAGGATGTACAGAAATTAAACTTATTATAAAAAATGCTGGTAAAAAATTAATTCAAGTTGTGGATAATGGATGTGGGATGAGTAAATCAGATGTGAAAAAATGTTTTATAAGACATGCAACTTCAAAAATAGAAAATGCTCAAGATCTATTTAATATTACTACAATGGGGTTTAGAGGTGAAGCGATGTCTTCAATAGCTGCAATTGCTCAGGTTGAAATTAATACTAAACTTACTAATCAGGAAACTGGAACCTACCTGAGAAATGAAGGTGGAAAAATTTATGAATTAAAGGAATCTAGCACTACAAACGGTACATCAATAAAGGTTAAGAATATTTTTTATAATGTACCTGCAAGAAGAAATTTTCTTAAGTCAGAAAATGTAGAAATGCGTCATATAACAGAAGAATTTACAAAAATTGCTCTTGCAAATCCAAATATAAAAATGCAATTATTTCATGATAGCAAAGAACTATTTCATTTACCAATATCAAATTTTAAAAAAAGAATTATAAATCTTTTTGGAAATAAAAAAAACGAATCACTTGTACCAGTTTCTGAAGAGACAAGTATTATTGAATTAAGTGGATTTATAGGCAAACCTGAGACTGCAAAAAAAACAAGAGGAGAACAATATTTCTTTGTTAATGGAAGATATATTAAACATCATTATTTACAACATGCAGTTGTTAAAGCATTTGAAGATCTAATTCCGAGTAAATATTATCCTTCTCATTTTATTAATTTAAAAATAAATCCAAAATTAATTGATATAAATATTCATCCAACAAAACATGAAATAAAATTTGAAGATGAAAAAGCAATATATGCAATAATTAGAGCAACCATAAAAAGGTCACTGGGTATTTTTAATATAGCTCCATCATTAGATTTTTCAAAAGAAAATGCATTTGAATTAGATTTTAAGAATATTGAAAACACAAATTTCAAACAACCTACAATCAAAATAGATAAGAACTACAATCCATTTGATCATAAAAAAAATAATGATCAAAATAAGACGCAAAACAAGTTAGATGTAAATACAAATCCATTATTTGATGACATTAACTTATCAGAAAATTTAAATGTACCTTTTCAAATTGGCAATCAATTTATAGTTATTGCTATAAAAGATGGTATTAAAATTATACATCAAAGAAGAGCACATAAGCGTATTTTATTTGAGTATTATACTAACTCACTTAAACATAAAAATGGAAAATCACAAAAGTTATTATTTCCAAAAAGTATTGAGTTGAATCTAAAAGAAATAAGCTTAGTTGAAAATTTAAAAAAAGAGTTGAAATCCCTTGGTTTTATTTTTAAATTGAAAAAACAAAACATGGAAATATCTGCTATGCCTGCTGAATGTAGAGAAGATAATATCCAAGAAATACTTGAAGAGATATTACATCAAGCTCAAAATGATATAGAAATCGAAATAAATCAGACACAAAAAATAGCAAAATCTCTTGCGAATTCTCTTGCAATAAGTAATTCTAAACAACTTAAAATAGAAGAAATAAATTCATTATATAATGAATTATTAAAATGTAAAGTGTCAAATATATGTCCAAGCGGAAAATCAATTATAAAGAATTTTAAAATTGAAGATTTAAAAAAATATTTTTAAAATGAATATATCATCTTTCAGAGAATTACCAGATGTAATAAAGAATATACTAATAATTAATTGCTTGTTATTTCTAGCCACTGTGACTTTAGAAAGTCAAGGAGTTAACTTAACAAGAGTACTAGGCCTGCATCAATTTCAATCACCTGACTTTAGACCTTATCAACTAATTACACATATGTTTATGCACGGAAGTTTTACACACTTGTTTTATAATATGTTTGCTGTTTGGATGTTTGGCAAGATTTTAGAAAATATTTGGGGAGGCAAAAGATTTCTAAAGTTTTACATAATTACAGGTCTTGGTGCAGCACTAATATATGTTGGATATATACAATTTCAAATTGATGGGATTTCCAATCTTAATCCTGATTTCTTAGAAGCAGCCAAAAACAAAAAAGCATATCTAGATCTAGAAAATAATGGGGATTTTATACCAGAATCTGAAGAGCTCACCAGATTAGTAAATACTCCTATGGTTGGTGCTTCTGGTGCTTTATTTGGAATACTTTTGGCATTTGGCATGCTATTTCCTAACACCTTGTTATATATATATTTTGCTTTACCAATAAAAGCCAAATATTTTGTGATGCTATATGGTGCTTTGGAACTATTTCTTGGATTTAGAAATCTTCCTGGGGATAACATTGCTCATTTTGCACATCTTGGTGGCATGATATTTGGTTTCATTTTACTTAAGTATTGGAAACAAGATAGAAACACATTTTATTAAAAATGAATAGTATGTATAAACAGATTAAAAAAAAGTTTGGAGAAGCCTCAATACTTAATAAATTGATTTATATAAACGTTACAATTTTTATTCTTTTTAGTTTATTTGATGTTTTTTCCTTTCTATTTAATTCAAACATAAATAGTTTTATCAATAAATTTGAGCTACCTTCTAACAAAGATATTTTTATTCAACAACCTTGGTCAATAATTACTTATATTTTTTTTCATAGTAGTATTTTACATTTATTATTTAATATGATATGGCTTCATTTTGGAGGTAAAATTTTAATTAATTATATAAATGAAAAACAATTCTTAAGTACATATTTAATAGGTGGTATTTGTGGAGGCATACTATTCATATTATCTTATAATTTTATCCCTGCTTTTAATAGTATTTATTTATCTTCTTTTGCGTTAGGGTCATCAGCATCAGTATTTGCAATTATGATTGCTGCAGCTACTTATAGCCCAAACCTAAATATACAATTACCACTACTTGGAAGAATTAAGCTAAAACATATAGCAATTTTTATGATTACTTTAGATATAATAAGTATACCAAAAGGGAATGCTGGAGGGCATATAGCTCATATAGGAGGAGCACTTTTTGGTTATTTTTATATATATCAGTTAAAAAAAGGACAAGACTATTCAATATTAATGATTAAATTAATAGATATAATAACTAATACTTTTAAGACAAGATCTAAATTTAAAACTGTGCATAAAAGAGCAAAATCTGATTATGAATTTAATGCAGAAAAAGCTGATCAACAAAAAGAAATTAATAAAATTTTAGAAAAAATTTCAAAATCAGGTTACGACAGTCTAAATCAAAAAGAAAAAGACACACTTTTTAGTGCCAGTAAAAAATAAATGAAAGGTCTATCTATCTTTAACAAAGTATTATTTATAATTAATTTTTTCTTTTTAATACTATTACTTTTATCTTACACCGCTCCATTTATTAGCCCATCTTTGTTTTGGCCTATAGCTTTTTTAGGATTGTTGTTCCCTGTATTGTATTTAATAAATTTATTTTTTTTGATGTTTTGGGTTTTTAAATTAAGAAAGTTGATTTGGCCTAATATAATTGTGTTGCTTTTGGGCATAGGCTTTGTTGATTCGTTTATTGGAGTATCTCTAAATAAAAAAAAGTCACAAGAAACTCTGAAAATTATGAGCTATAATGTACGTTTATTTAATAAAAATAAAAATATACCCAAACTAAAAATAAAAGAAAAAATTTTTGATTTAATAAAAAAAGAAAACCCCGATATAATTTGTTTTCAAGAATTTTATATTGATAGTATCGCTAGCTTTAATTATGATTATACTTATAAAAATCATTCTCAAAAAAATTCATTATTATCAATATACAGTAAGTATCCAATAATTCAAGATACAAATAATAAATCATTTGAAGAGGACATTGGAAATATGAAAAATACATTTATTTTTTCAGATATAAAAATAAAAAAAGATACTGTTAGAATTTACAACTTACATCTTGCAAGTAATTGGTTCAATGAATCCGAATATGACTTTATGCAAAATCCAAATAAAAATGATTTAAAAACTGGTACAATCAGTATAATCAAAAGAATGAAAAAAAGTTATTTAAAAAGATCTGTACAAGTGGAAATAATCAAAGATCATATTAACAAAAGTCCATATCCAGTGATTATTTGTGGTGATTTTAATGATACCCCTTTATCATATTCATATAATCATATCAAAGGAAAACTAAAGGATGCCTTTAATTCTTCAGGCATTGGTATTGGGTCTACCCTAACAGAAATACCTGCCCTTAGAATAGACTACATATTTCATGATAAAAACTTTGAAAGTGCTAATTACAAAAAAATCAATAAAAAATTGTCCGATCATTTTGCTATAAGCTGCGAATTAAAGATAAAGAAAAATTAAATTTATTTTTTTTCTATTGATGCCTCTCCTCCCATAGAAATTGCTGATTTTTCAATTCTTAACCTTACTCCAGAGTTAACTTCAACATCAACTATAGTATCTTTGACATCTACAACTTTCCCATGAATACCTCCAATTGTCATTATTTTATCTCCTTTTTTTAAAGAAGACCTATATGCAATTTCTTTTTTTTGTTTTTTAATTTGGGGGCGAATCATAAAAAAATACATTACAATAAACATAGCTCCCATCATTAATAAAAAAGGCAAACCTCCACCTGTAGTATTTAATAAAATCATATCAAAAAATTTAAGGTACAACAGTACCAGTTATTTTTAAAACTTGAACACTTGGAATAGCATTTGTAACAAGAGTAACATTTTTGTTAATCTGCCCTTTTCTTTTGCCACTATTAAATGTTACTTTAATTTTTGCTTTTTCACCAACAGCTATTTCATCTTTAGGCCATTCTGGAACAGTACATCCACAACCTGCTTTAGCAGAACGAATTATTAATGGTTCAGGACCTATATTTTCTATAATAAATTCAGTACTAACAGAAGAATTTTGTTTTATAATTCCAAAGTCAAAAATTTCATTTTCGATTTTTACTTTTGTAGGCTCTAAATTAATCTCCTCTTGTCCTTTACCATCACTACATGCTGTTAAAAACAAAATAGATAAAATTATATTACAAATTGATAAATTCAAATTCATACCCAAAATTAAAACTATTTTAATGATTCATCAAATAATTTATTAATTTTTCCCTTATTTTGATAATCCTTCACAAAACTATCAAGCATTCCATTAACAAAAGATTTACTTTTTGATGTACTATAATATTTTGATATTTCAATATATTCATTCATTGACACCTTAATAGGGAGATTAGGCATTAATAAAATTTCTGCAAAAGACATCTTAAGAAATATTTGATCCATAATAGCTATACGTTCAAGGTCCCAATTTTTCGCATAGCTTTTTATTATTTCTTCATAACTGTCATTATTAGAAATAGTTTTGCTTAAAAGATCTAATGCAAATTCTTTATCTGAAATGTGTTTGTAAGGACCATTAATTCTAATTGTAGAGTCTTCCTTAATATTGCCAAAAATAATAGTTGCTACAAAGGGCAGATCATCAACCCAATAAATACTTTTTTCTTCTAACACATGATTAACTAAGTCATTATTTAAAATAAAATTATTCATTAAATCAATTAAAAATATTTTATCAAACTTAATAGATTTATCTTCAGAAGACAAATAATTTGCGTATAACTGAGATTTATAAATTTTTGTGAAAATTTTACTTATAATATTGTGATCATTCTCTAACCAAATAGATTTGAAGTTTGATGCATTATCTATTAAATCTTCATTAGACAAGATATTGTTAATTAATTTATTTTGAATTAATCTTTTATTTGGATTTAAATCATGCTGAGTAGGTAGATGCTTTTTTTTAGCATCTTCGTAAAAATTATCTGCATATTTTATAATTTCATAAAGCAATGATACAATTGAATATCCCAAATGAACAATTTCATCACAATTTTTGAGCAAAGATTTTTCAATATCATTAATATCACTATTTTTCTGTGCAAAATAAGAATATAAAGATTGCATAACTTTAATTCTAATATGTCTTCTGCTAAGCATTAATTAAGATATTTTTTTTTCTTGTACAATTTTATTTGCAATCTGTAAAGCAGCATCATTAGTTGTAATATTGTTTAACTCAGCTTTTCTAAAAATTTCAAGAGTTGTGTCGTATATTTTTCTTGTTTGATTTAATGCGTGATTCATATCATAATTATGTATTTCTGAATATACATTAATTAGCCCCCCAGCATTAATTAAAAAATCAGGAGCATAGCATATACCTTTTTCCAAACATAATTTAGCATCTCTTGATTCGTTTTCTAGCTGATTGTTTGCTGCACCTGCAATAATTGCACACTTAAGTCTATTGATTGTATCGGGATTTACTGTACCCCCCAAAGCACACGGAGCATAAATATCAATATCTAAATCATAAATTGAATCTCCAGTTACAATTTCAGAATTAAATTTTTTCGAAATATTTTCTAATCTATTTATATCCAAATCATTAATAATAACATTAGCCCCTTCATCAGAAAGATATTTTACTAAAGTTTCGCCAACATGGCCTACACCTTGAACTAAAACAATTTTATTTTTTAAACTATCATTACCCCACTTATATTTTGCAGATGCTTTCATACCTACATATACACCAAATGCAGTTACAGGTGAAGGATCACCACTACCTCCCATACTTTGCGGTATACCAGTAACATGTTTTGTTTCCATTCTAACATACTCCATATCTTTAGGTGTCATTCCAACATCCTCAGCAGTTATATATTTACCACCAAGTGTATCAACAAATTGCCCAAATTTTCGCATAAGCCTTTCAGTTTTATCTTTTTTTGAATCCCCAATAATAACTGCTTTTCCACCACCTAATGACAATCCAGAAATTGCAGCTTTGAATGTCATTCCTCTTGATAATCGTAGGACATCTCTCACAGCATCTTGCTCATTTTCATAATTCCACATTCTTGTACCACCTAAGGCTGGCCCTAATGTTGTATCATGAATTGCAATAATTGCTTTTAGGCCTGTTTCTTTATCTTGACAAAATAATATTTGTTCATGACCTAAACTTCCCATTCCATCTAAAACTTCGAATTCATTAAATTTTTTACTTTTCTTTATAGTTTTCATAGCTTGAAATATATTTTTAATAATAGTTAGAAAATAAAAGCATATTTATTTAGCGAGCGCGAATTTACTTATTATTTTTGGCAAAAGCATAAAAGAATGTAATCAAATCATGAAGCAATTACAATACTTAAATAAATTTTTTTGGAAATATAGATTACGTTTGGTTTTTGGAATAATATTTATAATTATTTCAAATGTATTTGCATTATATCCCGCTGAATTTGTTAGAGAGGCATTTGATACTGTTTTAGAGGAAAAAAAACAAATATCTTCTAACATTAGTAGTGTTTTATTAAAGTATGGTTTCCTTATTGCTCTATTTGCAATAATGAAAGGTGTGTTTATGTTTTTCATGAGACAAACAATAATTGTAATGAGTCGCAAAATAGAATTTGATTTAAAGAATGAAATTTATCAACAATATCAAAAACTATGTTTTAATTTTTATAAAAAAAATAAAACTGGAGATTTAATGAATAGAATATCAGAAGATGTTAGTCGAGTTAGAATGTACTTAGGTCCTGCTGTAATGTATAGCATTAATATAATAATATTATTTTATCTTGTTATTTCAAAAATGCTGACAATTAATACTACGCTAACTTTATACACCTTATTACCACTTCCATTTCTTGCAATTCTTGTTTATACTGTTAGTAGTAATATTAATAAAAAGAGTGAATTAGTACAAAAACAATTATCTACATTAACTACAATTGCTCAAGAATCATTTTCTGGAATCAAAGTAATAAAAGCATTTAATAGCGAAAATACAACCTCTTTATCTTTTTTGCAATCATGTAAGGAATATACACAAAGACAACTTAATCTTGTTAAGATTGAAGCTTTTTTTTACCCATCAATACTTACAATGATTGGAATAAGCACTGTGCTAATTATATATGTAGGAGGTATTGAAAGTTATAAAAATAATATATCAACTGGAAATATTGCAGAATTTATAATTTACGTAAATATGCTTGCATGGCCAGTTGCATCCATAGGATGGGTTACTTCAATTATTCAACGAGCCGCTGCTTCACAAGAAAGAATTAATAATTTTTTACAAGTTGATGAGAAAATAAAAAACTATAGTTTGTATTCAAAAAAAGTAAATGGTGAAATTTTATTTAAAAATGTGTTTTTCAAATACGAAAACACCAATATTCAAGCACTTAAAAATATAACCTTTACTATAAATGAAGGTGAAACATTAGGTATAATTGGTAAAACTGGAAGTGGAAAATCTACTATTGCTCATTTAGTTTGCAGATTATATGATATTGAAAAAGGAATGATCAAAATAGGTGGAATTGACATAAAAAAACTAAATTTAAATAATCTACGTTCTTCTATTGGCTATGTTCCACAAGACGGGTATTTATTTTCAGGTTCAATAAAAGATAATATTAGTTTTTCAAACACAAACACAAATAAAAATAGAGTTATTGAATCTTCAAAAAAAGCTAAATTATATACAGATATTAAAAAATTTAATAATGGATTTGAAACATTAATTGGAGAAAGAGGGGTTAAATTATCAGGTGGACAAAAACAAAGACTATCAATAGCTCGTGTTTTTTACAAACAACCTGATATATTTATTTTTGATGACTGCTTATCTTCTGTGGATGCAGTTAAAGAAAATGAGATAATCAAAAGTTTAAGTCAGGAAAGCAATAAAAAAACAACAATCATAATAAGTCATAGAATAGCATCAATAAAACGTGCTGATAAAATCATATATATAGATGATGGGGAAATAATTGAACAAGGCACCCATATTGAATTAATTAAAAATAAAGGTCCATATTTTAAACTTGAAAAACAACAAAACAAAAAAATTAATGATTAACTTGAAATGTTTTGCAAAACTTATCATTCTATAAATTTTGCTATATTTGACAAAAACTAAATTATTTAAATAATGGCAGAAAAAAATGAGATGCAAGAAATTTTTTCAAGAAAGATTCGTGCTGGCAGAAGAACTTATTTTTTTGATGTACGATCAACAAAAGCAGGTGATTATTACATGACTATCACTGAAAGCATTAAAGATTTTGATGACCAAGGAGTTCCTTCATATAGAAAACATAAAATATATCTCTATAAAGAAGAATTTAATAACTTCAAAAATGCTTTTAGTGATGTTAGTGACTTTATTATTTCTGAAAAAGGTGAAGAAATCATTTCAAGTAAAAAAGAAAAATCTGAAAAAGCATCAAATAATGAAGCAACAACTGATTTCACTGAGGTGAACTTTGAAGATTTAGGAAAAGACTAAATAATTCTATTTAAAATAATATTCTTAAGCAAATAATCTTAACAACTCACCTTTTTTGTTAATAATTCTACATAAAATTAGAACTATTAACATTAAAAGAGATATTACTTTTATAGCCTAAATCAATAATTTACAATATGGGTAAAGTAATTGCAATTGCTAATCAAAAAGGAGGAGTTGGAAAAACTACTACTGCAATAAATTTAGCTGCTAGCCTTGGTATATTAGAAAAAAAAATCTTACTGGTTGATGCTGACCCTCAAGCAAACGCAACTTCTGGTGTAGGACATAATCCAAAACAAATTGATAAAGGACTTTATGAATGTATTATTGGTCAAGCACAAATAAAGGACTGTATTTTAAATACAACAAGCCCAAATTTACAATTACTTCCTGCAAATATTAATTTGGTTGGTGCTGAACTTGAACTAATTAATATAAATGAAAGAGAGTTTCAAATGCAAAGTGCATTAAATCTTATAAAAAAAGAATATGATTATGTAATTATTGATTGTGCACCTTCTTTAGGACTTTTAACATTAAATGCACTTTCTGCTGCAGATAGCGTAATTGTTCCTATTCAATGTGAATATTTTGCACTAGAGGGATTAGGAAAATTATTAAATACAATAAAGGTTGTTCAACAAAAATTCAATATAAATCTGGAAACTGAAGGTTTATTATTAACTATGTATGATACAAGACTTCGACTTTCAAATCAAGTAGTAGAAGATGTTAAAAAACACTTTCAAGATTTAGTATTTAAAACTATTATACATAGAAATGTTCGTTTAGGAGAATCGCCTTCATTTGGTGAGACAATAGTAATACATGATGCCACAAGTAAAGGTGCAATTAATTACATGAATTTAGCAAATGAGCTACTACAAAAATTAGAGTTGAATGTATAATAACAAGACATGAAGAAAGATAGAAGTGCATTAGGAAGGGGACTTTCATCAATATTAGGAACTAATAATGATGAAGTAAAAAATATAGAAATCAATAATGAAGCAAAAAAATTAAATGGTTTAGGCAATTTTAAGAATATACCTGTATCTGAAATAATTATTAATCCGTTTCAACCAAGACAAGAATTTGAACATGAAAAATTACATGAACTTGCTAGTTCAATAGAAAATTTTGGTGTTATTCAACCAATTACAGTTCGAAAAATGAATAATAACAGTTATCAATTAATTTCTGGTGAAAGAAGAGTAAGAGCTGTAAAATTGATTGGAGTAAATTATATTCCTGCCTTTATTAGAGTTGCTAATGATCAAGAAACTCTTGAAATGGCTTTAATTGAAAATATACAAAGAGAGAATTTAAACCCAATTGAAATTGCATTAAGTTATGAAAGATTAATTAATGAAGTTAAACTTACTCAAGAACAATGTAGTGAACGTATAGGAAAAAACAGAAGCACAATTGCTAATTTTTTACGTTTATTAAAGCTTCCACCAATTATACAAAAAGGTTTGAGGGAAAAAAGCATTAGCAACGGTCATGCTAGACCTTTATTAGCAATAGAATGCAAAGAATCTCAAATTAATTTATTTCATGATATAGTTGCTCATGGTTTTTCAGTTAGAGAAGTAGAACAAATATGTAAAGAGTTTTATAATAAGAGCTATAAAAGAATATCCAAAAAAACAGAAATACCACAATTATCTTTTTCTCATCAAAAATTAATTCATGATATTTCAAAAAGTCTAAAAACTGAAATAAATCTTAGGTTGAATAAAAAATATAAAGGTAAACTAATTATACATTTTGAAGATGAAGAAGATCTTTTAAGAATAGCTAATAATTTGAAAAAATAAATTTTGAACTTAAAATATATTAAATCAATTTTACTTACTTTATTAATTCTTATTTTTTTTAAAGCTACATCACAAGAAAATTTGTACAAAAGTCCAAAAAAAGCTGCAATATACTCTAGTATAGTTCCGGGAGCTGGACAAATTTACACAAAGAAATTCTGGAAAGTTCCAATTATTTATGGCGGACTAATTTCATCTGTCTACTATATAATTGAATCCAATAAAAAATTTCAAAGTTATAGAGATGGATATATTAAAAGATTAGGCGGAGATAATGATATTTATAATGATTTTTCTGACGCTCAACTAGTAACTTTAACAAATTTTCATAAAAGAAACAGAGAAATATCTACATTATGTTTTCTTGGAGTTTACTTGTTAAATATTATTGATGCATCTGTTAATGCTCACCTATTTAGTTATGAAATTGATGAAGACTTATCATTAATTTTACAACCTGCATACTTACATCAATCCAATACAGGAGGAATTCTATTATCATTTAATTTGTAATTTCGTATTATGAAAATTGCAATATTTGGAAATGGTAAGATGGGCAAAAAAATTACTCAAATAGCTCTTAAAAAAGGTCACAACATCGCATGTGTCACCAATTCTAAAAACCCGCCAAATTCTATATCAATGAATCAAGCTGATGTAGCAATAGAATTTAGTACACCAAATAGTGCATTTGATAACATAAAATATGCTATCAAACAAGGAATTCCTGTTATTGCTGGAACTACAGGTTGGCTTGATAAAAAAGAAGAAATAAATAAATTATGTATACAAAACAATGGTGCTTTTTTATATGCATCGAATTTTAGCATAGGGGTTAATATGTTTTATATCATAAATGAAAAAATTGCAGAAATTATGAAAACAAAAAACTTTCATACTTCTTTACATGAAATTCATCATAAAGAAAAAATAGATAGCCCTAGCGGCACTGCTATTACAATTGCACAAAAATTAGAATCAATATTGAGTAAAAAAATCAATATTTTTAGCGAAAGAATTAATGATAATGTAGGTACTCATTTAATAAAATACACTTCAAAATTTGATGAAATTGAACTTAAACATTCAGCACTAAATAGAGATGGTTTTGCATTAGGAGCAATTATGGCTGCTGAATGGATTAAAGATAAAAAAGGTATATTTGAAATGTCAGATGTTATTAACGAATTAATATTATAAAAAGATGATGCACAGAATATTAAATTATTTTAAAAATCAATCTAAAAGTACTCTATTTATTTTAGGAACAATAATATGGAGTTTTATTGTTTATTTAGTTGGTGGCGAATGGCTTTACTTTGCCCCATTAATTGTTGGTGATATCTTGTTTTGGAATACCATTCCTTGGCAATTTTGGAAAAAAAAGCAAACAAAAAAAGAAAAAAGAAAAAAAAGTGAATTTAGAACTTGGGTTGACGCTATAGGTTTTGCTGTCATTGCAGCTACAATTTTAAGAACATTTCTGATTGAAGCTTATACAATACCAACATCATCAATGGAAAAGTCTATGTTAGTTGGAGACTTCTTATTTGTTAGTAAATTAAGTTATGGTCCCAGAGTACCAATGACTCCGATTGCCTTTCCTTTAGTTCACCACACAATGCCATTAATTGGAGGAAAATCTTATTCAGAAATTATTAATATTCCTTTTTACAGAATGAGAGGTTTAAATAAAGTTGAAAGAAATGATTGTGTAGTTTTTAATTGGCCTGCAGAAAATAAAGGAAGACCTATTGATAAAAAAGATAATTATGTTAAAAGATGTGTTGGTTTACCTGGTGATATTATTGAAATTAAAAATGGAGATCTATTTATAAATAACCTTCCTCATAATGAACCAAAAGGAATGAAAAAACAAGCAAGATATAAAGTAACATCAAAAACTCGACTAAACCAACAACTTTTATATGAAAAGTATGATATAAATACTAATTATAATATCAATATTAATACACCTAATGAAAATTCTGATTTTACAGGACCTCAGTATGTAAAGGATAATATTATGGAGTATAATTTTAACGCAACATCTGATGTTGTTCTAGATTTAGAAACACAACCTTACATATTAGAAATAAAAAAACAAATAAACGGTTCTAGAACAAAAATGTTTTCTAATAATTGGCAACTTAGTAATCCAAATAAATTTCTTTATAATAATCCTTATGATTGGAATGAAGATAATTATGGACCTATAACTATACCTAAAAAAGGGGAAACTATAAATTTAACTATTAAAAATCTTCCACTATATAAGGACATAATTGAAAGATATGAAAAAAACAATTTGCAAATTTCAAATAATATTATTTATATAAACAATAAACAAACAAACACATATACATTTAAAATGGACTATTATTGGATGATGGGAGATAATCGTCATAATTCTGCGGACAGTAGAGTTTGGGGGTTTGTTCCTGAAGACCATATAGTAGGTAAAGCATTATTTGTTTGGATGAGCTGGGACAAAAGAGCAAAAGGTTTAAAAAAGATTAGATGGAATAGACTCTTTAAAAGTGTTAAATAAAATTATTTTACCATCTGCATATTTAGGCTCAACAGTATATTACGCTATTATAATTAAACATAAATGTATTATAGAAGCAAATGAAAATTTTAATAGAAGAAGCATAAGAAACCATTGTAATATATATACTGCAAATGGAAAATTAAAATTAAGTATCCCAATTAAAAAAACAAATAAAAAAAAAAATTACAAACATTAGAATTTGCTATGAAGAAAATTGGCAAAAAAAACACTGGAACTCGATAAATACTGCATATAATTCATCCCCATTTTTCAAATACTATAAAGACGAATTACATCCTTTTTTTATTAAAAAAGAAACTTATTTATTTTCATTCACACAAAAAATTCAACAAGCTATACTTAAATTATTGAATTTTGAAAATAATATTACAAATACAAAAATTTATAAAAAAAGAGGTGAATTTCTGGACTTAAGATATATAAAATGGGATAATAATATACAACAAAAATACGATCAAGTATTTTTTGAAAAACATGGATTTATACAAAATCTCTCAATAATTGATCTTTTATTTAATTATGGACCTGAAACAAAAAAATATCTTAATAATATTAATATCGATTTTTTTTTGAATAATATCAAAAATATAAGTTAAGTTATGTTATACAATTTATAATATCTATTTTCTATTTTTGAAAAAAAAAAATGTTTATGGCTAATTTAGATTTCAATAAAAATGATGATAAAATAAGATTACTTATTTCTGAAATGAAAAGAAAACATACTATTTTATCATTAGGAGGAGGAAAGGAAAAAATTGCAAAACAACATAAAAAAGGAAAACTTACAGCTAGAGAAAGAATTAATTATTTAAAAGACCCTAATTCAAAATTTTTGGAAATTGGTTCTTTTGCTGGACATGAAATGTATGAAGAATATGGAGGATGTCCCTCAGCAGGGGTAGTCGGTGGGTTGATTTATATTAAAGGGAAGCTATGTATTGTTGTTGCAAATGATGCTACTGTTAAAGCTGGAGCTTGGTTTCCAATCACAGCAAAAAAAAAATCTAAGATTTCAAGAAATATCTATAGAAAATAGATTACCAATAATCTATCTTGTTGATAGCGCAGGTGTATTTCTTCCTATGCAAGATGAAATATTTCCTGACAAAGAACACTTTGGAAGAATTTTCAGAAATAATGCTAAAATGAGTTCAATGGGAATTAATCAAATATCAGCAATCATGGGGTCTTGTGTAGCAGGCGGCGCATATTTACCTATTATGAGTGATGAGTCTATAATAGTAAATAAGACTGCAAGTATTTTTTTAGCAGGAAGCTACTTAGTAAAAGCAGCAATAGGAGAAAATATAGATAATGAATTACTTGGTGGTGCAACTACTCATTGTGAAATATCTGGTGTCACTGATTATAAAGCAAAAAATGATAAGGATGCTCTAGATAAAATAAAATCTTTAGTAGATAAAATCGGAGATTATGAAAAAGCTGGATTTAATAGAATAGAATCCATTCCACCACAAAAAAAAGAAAAAGAAATTTATGGAATTATACCAAATGATAGATCTAAGGCATACAATATGAAAGAAATTATATATCGTTTGGTTGATAATTCAGAATTTGAAGAATACAAAGAAAGTTACGGAAAATCTATTATTTGCGGTTATTCAAGAATAGATGGATGGTCTGTAGGAATTGTTGCAAATCAAAGAGAAATGGTAAAAAGTAAAAAAGGAGAAGTACAATTTGGAGGTGTTATCTACTCAGACTCTGCCGACAAATCAGCACGATTTATTGCAAATTGTAACCAAAAGAAAATACCTATTGTTTTTCTTCAGGATGTAACTGGATTTATGGTTGGATCTAAATCAGAACATAAGGGGATTATTAAAGATGGAGCGAAAATGGTAAATGTCATGTCAAATTCTGTTGTACCTAAATTTACTTTTATTATTGGAAATTCATATGGAGCAGGTAATTATGCAATGTGTGGAAAAGCCTATGACCCAAGATTAATTTTTGCTTGGCCCACAGCAAAGTTAGCAGTTATGGGAGGAGAACAAGCAGCTAAAGTCTTACTTCAAATAGAAAAAACAAAATTAAAATTAAAAGGAGAAAAGATAGATATTAAAAAAGAACAGTCTATTTTAAAAAATATAAAAGAAAAATATAATAAACAAACATCACCATATTATGCAGCATCCAGATTATGGATAGATAATATCATTGATCCACTTGAAACAAGAAAAATTATTTCAACAGGAATTGAAGCGGCTAATCATTCTCCTATAAAAGAAAAATATAATCCTGGAGTTATACAAACATAAAATTAGATCCAATTCTTATATTTGCAATCTTTAAACTAAATTAATGATAAAAATAACTTTACCAGATGGTAGTACAAAAACTGTTAGTAAAGGTACAACTGCAATAGAAATAGCTAAGAGTATTTCTGAAGGATTAGCTAGGAATGTTTTATGCGCAAGTATTAACGGAGAAACTTGGGATTTAAATAGATCTATTCAACAAGACTCTTCATTAAAACTTTATACTTGGAATGATAAAGAAGGTAAAAAATGCTTTTGGCACTCTACTGCTCATATAATGGCAGAAGCATTAGAATATTTATATCCTGGAGTGAAATTTGGTATTGGTCCTGCCATCGAAAATGGTTTTTATTATGATATTGATTTAAATGGCAAGACTCTTTCATCAGAAGATTTTACAAAAATTGAAGAGAAAATGAAAGAATTATCTTCAAAAAAATTAATATTTGAAAGAAAAAAAGTTTCAAAAAAAGAAGCTTTTAATTATTTTAAAACAAAAGGTGATGAATACAAAATAGAATTAATTCAAGATTTAAATGATGGTGATATCACTTTTTATTCTCAAGGAAATTTTATTGATTTATGTAAAGGACCTCACATTCAATCTTCTGAAAAAATTAAAGCTATAAAATTATTAAATGTTGCAGGAGCATATTGGAAGGGAGATGAAAAAAGAAAACAACTAACACGTATATACGGTATATCTTTTCCAAAACAAAAAGAACTCAAGAATTATTTAAATCTTCTTCAAGAAGCAAAGAAACGTGACCATAGAAAGATAGGCAAAGAAATGGAACTATTTACGTTTTCTCAAAGGGTTGGCCAAGGATTACCCATGTGGTTACCAAAAGGCACTAGACTTAGAGAAAAACTAGAAAAATTTTTAAAAGAAGCACAAGAGGATGCGGGTTATTTACCTGTAATCACACCACATATAGGAAATAAACAATTATATATTCAATCGGGACACTATGATAAATATGGAGAGGATTCTTTTCAACCTATAAAAACACCAAATGAAGGTGAAGAATTTTTCTTAAAGCCAATGAATTGCCCTCATCATTGTGAAATTTTTGCACAAAAACAGTATTCATATAAAGATCTTCCAGTAAGGATAGCCGAATTTGGGACCGTATATCGTTATGAACAATCAGGAGAACTTCATGGATTAACTAGAGTTAGAGGATTCACACAAGATGATGCACATATTTTTGCTCGTCCAGATCAATTAAAAGAAGAATTTATAAATGTTATTGATTTAGTACTTTTTATTTTTAATGCTTTAGGTTTTACAAAATTCAAAACTCAAATTTCATTACGTGACAAAGAAAAGAAAGAAAAATATATTGGTTCAGATGAGAATTGGAAAAAAGCTGAAGAAGCTATAATTGAAGCTGCAAATGAAAAAAAATTAGATACTGTCATTGAATACGGTGAAGCTGCATTTTATGGACCTAAACTTGACTTCATGGTAAAAGACGCTATCGGAAGAGAATGGCAACTTGGGACTATACAAGTCGATTACAACTTGCCCGAACGTTTTAATCTTGAATATGTTGGTTCTGATAATAAAAAATATAGACCAGTAATGATTCACCGAGCTCCATTTGGATCTATGGAAAGATTTGTAGCTGTTCTTATAGAACATTGTAGTGGTAATTTCCCACTATGGCTTGCTCCAGAACAATATATAATCCTTCCAATAAGTGAAAAGTTTCATGATTATGCAGAAAAAGTATCTAGATTTCTAAAAAAATACGATATTTGCGGCCCCATAGATTATAGGGCGGAAACAACAGGAAGAAAAATAAGAGATGCAGAAGTTTCAAAGTTACCTTATATAATAATAGTGGGAGAAAAAGAAGTTAAAGAGAATATAATTACAGTTCGTAAACATGGAGGCATAGATTTAGGTAGTATGAAAATAAATGAATTTAAGGATTTAATTCAAGAAGAAATAAAAAGTTTAATAAAATTTAATAATTAAAAAAAAAAAAAAATCGCACAAAAGAGACAATTTAGAGGAAGAGTAATTAAGAAAAAATTACATAAGACAAATCGAGAAATTACTGCATCATTTGTTAGAATAGTTGGTGAGAATATAGATTCAAAAATATGTTCAATTGATGATGCAATTAAAACTGCTCAAAATTTGAGTCTTGATTTGGTAGAAATATCTCCAAATGCTGATCCTCCTGTTTGTAAAATAATAGATTATAAAAAATTTATTTATGACCAAAAAAAGAAATTAAAAAACATACAAAATAAAAGTCAAAAAATTGTCATCAAAGAACTAAGATTTGGTCCTAACACAGGAGATCATGATTTTGATTTCAAACTGAAACATGCAAAAAGCTTCCTTGCTGACGGAGCAAAAGTAAGAGCTTTTGTTTTTTTTAGAGGAAGAACAATTGTTTTTAAAGAACAAGGACAAATTTTACTACTTAAACTAGCTCAGGCATTAGAAGATGTAGGAATTGTTGAAGAAATGCCTAAATTAGATGGAAAGAAGATGATAATGATAATTGCACCAAAAAACAAAAAAAAATAAGAAAATGCCAAAAATGAAAACTAAAGCTGGAGCCAAAAAAAGATTTAAATTAACAGGCTCAGGAAAATTAAAGCGAAAACAAGCTTTTAAGTCACATATTTTGACAAAAAAAGAAACAAAACAAAAACATAACTTAACCAAAACAGCTTATGTATCAAAATCTGATACTAAAAATGTTAAACTTCAGTTAGGTATATAATTTAATTAGGTTATTAACCAGCTATATAGTTTTAAGTACTTTAAAGTCACTATTTAGCAAAAAAAAAAAAATAAAATGCCAAGATCAGTAAACTCTGTAGCTTCTAAAGCAAGAAGAAAAAAAATATTAAAAGCAGCTAAAGGATATTTTGGAAGAAGAAAAAATGTTCATACAGTAGCTAAAAATGCTGTTGAAAAAGGTTTGCAATACGCATACAGAGATAGAAAAAATAAAAAAAGAAACTTTAGAGCTCTTTGGATTCAAAGAATTAATGCTGGCGCTAGACTTTATGGAATGTCATATTCTCAATTTATGGGTAAAATAAAATCTAACGAAATTCAACTTAATAGAAAAGTTTTAGCAGATTTAGCTATGAATCATCCAAATACATTTAAAGCTATTGTTGATAGAATAAAATAGTATTTTTCTTATCAATTTATTAAAAAGTATTAATATTAATTGTATTTTTCATTGTTTTGTTGTAAAAGCTTTAATGCATCGATAGCATAATTATAGCTAGGATTTAATTCAATAGCTCTTTTATAGTCAGATTCTGCTTGATTAATTTTTCCTAAAGTTTCAAAACAAATACCTCTCGCATAATATGCTTGATAAAAAGAAGAGTTGGAATATATAGCATCTGAAAAATTATTCGCTGCAATATTATATAACTCAAGTTCCATGTGGATAAATCCTAAGTTATAATGACCATCTGAATGAAATTTATTGATTTCATGTAATTGTGCATATGCAGCAAGCGCTTTATTCCAGTCTTGCATATCCTGAAAAAATAAAGCCTTATTATATAAAACAAATTCATTTTGCGGTTCTAAACTAATAGCATTATCATAATATAGTATAGCATTTTTATCTTTTAGCAAATGATAAATTTGACCTAATTGCATATTCGCTTCAAAAAAAGTTGGATTAATTAACAATGAATTTCTAAAACAATCAATTGCTTTTGTATATTCATTTAATTGTTTAAATGAATAACCTAGTAAAAGATGTATCTTTTCTTGATTATAATTAATTTTGAGTGATTTAGTAAAAAACTTAATAGATTCTTTATAGTTTCCTGATGCCAAAAGTAATTCTCCCATTAAAGCAAGCGCAGTAAAATTTTCCTTTTCTAGATTAATAGACCTTTCAAGATTTTGTTTAACTAAAGATGGAAAAGTAGGATTAGCATTTGGTTTTTTAGAAAGCTCAAAATAAATTTCAGCAAGATTTAAGTAGTGGGCAGATTCATTTGGTTCTATTTTTATGATTTTTTCTGCATATGAAACAGATGCTTCTAAATCATTAATTGAATAGAGATAATCAATTACATTATATAAAGAATCAACTGAAATATTATCAGAAAAAAAACAAAATGATAAAAAATCTAATGTGTTATTTTGTTTAGAATTAACTAAATTTGAAGTAAATAGATTAATCTGATTAGTATCGGAACTGTTAGAATAATTATATTTTTTTTTACTACAACTTGAAAACAAAATAAACAAAATAAATAAGAACTTATAAATCATCTTATTCTGTAATGCCTCCTTCTTTGATTTTTAATTCAATTTCTTCTGACAACTCTGGATTATCTGAAATCATATTCTTAACAGCATCTCTCCCCTGTCCTAATTTTGTATCATTGTATGAAAACCACGAGCCAGATTTTTGAATAACTCCTAATTCAGTTGCTATATCTAATATTTCTCCTGATCTTGAAATCCCTTTACCAAACATAATATCAAACTCAACCTTTCTAAAAGGAGGAGCAACTTTATTTTTTACAACCTTCACCCTTGTTCTATTTCCTATCACTTCATCACCATTTTTAATAGCACCTATTCGTCTTATATCTAATCGAACTGATGAATAAAATTTCAAAGCATTACCTCCTGTTGTTGTTTCTGGATTACCAAACATTACACCAATTTTCATCCTTATTTGATTTATAAAAATAACTGTACAATTTGTTTTGTGAATTGTTGCAGTTAATTTTCGTAAAGCTTGTGACATTAATCTAGCATGCAAACCCATTTTACTATCTCCCATTTCTCCTTCAATTTCTGACTTTGGAGTCAAAGCAGCAACAGAGTCTATAATAACTAAATCAAGAGCTCCAGAACTGATAAGATGATCTGCGATTTCTAAAGCCTGTTCTCCATTATCAGGTTGCGATATATATAAATTATCTAAATCTACACCTAATGCAGAAGCATAGGATGAATCAAAGGCATGCTCAGCATCAATAAATGCAGCAACCCCACCTTGTTTTTGAACTTCAGCAATAGCATGTATCGTTAATGTTGTTTTTCCAGATGATTCCGGTCCAAATATTTCAATCACTCTTCCTCTTGGATAACCTCCTACTCCTAAAGCTAAATCTAAACTCACAGAACCCGTAGGAATAGATAAAACATCATCATCAACCTTATCACCTAATTTCATTAAAATTCCTTTACCGTAAGATTTTTCTAATTTACCAATAGTTAACTCTAATACTTTTAATTTTTCATTTTTTTCTTTTTCACTCATAATATATATTTTATACAAAATTCAGTAATTCTTTTTCAAAAAGAAGTAAAATAAAAAGAGAATTATTAACAAATATATTGTTTCTTATTTCAAAAGACTTTTTCTGCCTACTTTCTTGGTAATAATATCTTTATGAATTTGCCATCCCTTTGCTGGTGAAAATTCTCTTGCATAATATATAATCTGTAAATGTAATTTATTCCATAAGATTCTAGGAAACAATCTTTTTGCATCTCTCTCTGTTGTTTGTACATTCTTACCATTTGAAAGGGCCCATCTATACATTAACCTATGAATATGAGTGTCAACTGGGAAACTTGGTATACCAAATGCTTGAGACATTACAACACTGGCTGTCTTATGGCCAACAGCAGGAAATGACTCTAATGCATTCAAACTTGATGGAACAATTCCATCATATTTTTCCACTAAAATTTTTGACAAACCATAAATACCTTTACTTTTCATTGGAGCTAAACCACAGGGTCTTATAATGTCCTCAATTTGAGAAATTGATAATTGTATCATTTTAATTGGTGTATCTGCTCTTTCAAACAAAGTTGGAGTAATTTTATTTACTCTTTCATCTGTACATTGTGCGGAAAGTAATACAGAAATTAATAATGTATAGGGATCTTTATGGTTAAGTGGTATAGGAGGGTCTGGATATAAACTTTGTAGAGTATCAATAATAAAATTTACTTTATCTGATTTCTTCATTAATCAAAGATAAAGAGATTTTATATATAATAATAATAATTAATTAAGTGATATTAAAAAATTACCACAAGTATTAGACTTTAGACACTTTGTAGATTTAGCATAAGAAATAATAAACTGAATAGATTCAGAACTGGGTTTGAATTCTTCATAATTTTTATTTATTAATTGTTCTTTTTTGTTCGTTTGTTTGTTTAATAAATTGTTTTTTATAGATAAAGTAAAATTTTTTCGCATAAATATTATTTAAATTGTTTAATTATAAAACGAAAGCGAAAAATAAATATTATAATATAAGTTGATAATTATTTATATGACAAATCTACTTTACGTTCTTGGGATAAACTTCTTAAATTTATCAAAGCATACCTCATCCTTCCTAATGCCGTATTAATACTAACATTAGTTAATGAGGCAATTTCTTTAAATGATTTATCTTCAAAATATCGTAGTTTAATTACATCCTTTTGTTCTAATGGTAATAGATCAATTAATAACTTAAGGTCTACATGAATTCTTTTACGAATCATATCTTCTTCCTGCGATCTTGCACCATCATTTAATATATCAAAAATATTAAAATCATCTGTTGAACGAATATTTTTCATTTTGTTTGATCTTCTAAAATAATCTATAATTAAATTATGTGCAATTCTCATCATCCAAGGCAAAAATTTTCCTTCCTCGTTATACCTACCCTTTTGCAAAGAGTTGATAACTTTAACAAAAGTATCTTGAAAAATATCTTCTGCAAGATCTCTATTTTTAACTTTTGAAATGATATAAGAGAAAACTTTATTCTTATGACGATTTAATAAAAATTCAAAAGAACTATTATCTCCTTTTAAATAATTAGTTACTAAATCTTTATCTGATGTTATTTGAGTCAACATATACTTAGTTTTTAGTTAATAAAAAATTTAAGTAAATGTTAATCGATAGGCAGTATATTGTTATTAATAAAAAAACTTAATATGCTACAAATATACAAAAAAAATAATAGTATAAAGAATATAATCAAATGCTTTAGTTAATTTTGTAAAATTTCAAAATTAATAATGAAAAAAAATGATGACTATATTGAAATCGAAGGTGCAAAAGTACACAACCTAAAAAACATATCTCTAAAAATACCTAAAAATAAGCTCATAGTAATTTGTGGTGTTTCTGGTAGTGGGAAATCATCATTAGCTTTCAGCACATTATTTGCAGAAGGACAAAGAAGATATATAGAAAGCTTATCCGCATATGCTAGACAATTTTTAGGTAAATTAAAAAAACCTGATATTGATGAAATCAAAGGTATATGCCCAGCAATTGCAATTGAGCAAAAAACAAAAACTAATAATCCAAGGTCAACAGTTAGTACTTCAACCGAAATTTATGATTATTTAAAATTAATGTATGCACGAATTGGCAAAACTTTTTCACCTATTTCTGGTAAAGAAGTTAAAAAGGATACAATTCAAGATATTATAAATCATATACTTAAACAAAAAGAAAAATCTAGTATACTAATATTATTTACAAAAGAAATTGAAAATAAAACCGTATATAAAGATTTAATAAAACAAGGATATTCAAGATTACTTATTGACAATAAAGTACACAGAATAGAAGATATAATAGATAATAAAAATATCTTAAAAAACAAAAAAAATCATGTTATTATTGATAAGATAATTATTGATAAAGAGAATGATAATAGTAGAATTGCGAATTCAATAGAAACAGCTTTTCATGAAGGAAATGGTCAATGTTTAGTTTATATAAATAATACAATGTATCACTTTTCAAATAAATTTGAAGAAGATAATATAAAGTTTACTTCCCCATCAGTAAATCTATTTTCATTTAATAATCCATTTGGTGCATGTAAAGATTGTGAAGGATATGGGTCTGTTTTAGGAATAGATAAAAATAAAGTTATACCAGATTCAAATTTATCTGTCTATCAAAATACCGTTGCTTGCTGGAAGGGTCAAAAATTAAGTAAATGGAAGGAAAGATTTATTTATGAGTCTTCAAAATTTGATTTCCCTATTCACAAGCCATATAATCAATTATCAAAAGAGGCAAAACAATTATTATGGGAAGGACGAGATAAATGCAAAGGTATAAATCAATTTTTTCAAAAATTAGAAGAAAAACAATATAAGATACAAAACAGAGTATTAATTGCAAGATATAGAGGTAAAACAACTTGTAGTAGTTGTCATGGAACCCGTCTTAGAAAAGATGCTTTGTTTGTCAAAATTGCAGATAAAAGTATTGCAGATATAAACAACATGGATATAAATAATGCAATTAAATTTTTTAAGGGAGTTAAACTTTCATCTGAAGAAAAAAAAATTACTGAAAGACTTATTTTAGAAATTAATGCAAGATTAAATTATCTTCAAAAGATAGGATTAGGATACCTAAAACTTAATAGAAAATCTAACACACTTTCAGGAGGTGAGTCTCAGAGAATAAATATAGCAAAATCCATTAGTAGCTCTTTAGTGGGGTCTATGTATATTTTAGATGAACCAAGTATAGGATTACACCCCAAAGATACTGAAAAGCTAATCCAAATACTAAAAAACCTAAGAGATATTGGAAATACGGTAATTGTTGTTGAGCACGATAAAGACATAATTCATGAAGCTGACCAAATAATAGATATTGGACCAAATGCAGGAATCGATGGAGGTAGTATTATTTTTCAAGGAAATATAGATAAAATAAAAAAAAATAAAAAATCACTAACAAAAAAATATTTATTTAAAGAGTTAGAAATAGCTATACCAAAAAAAAGAAAAATACTCAAGGAAAATATTAGTATTAATAACATAAATAAAAATAATATTAAAAACCTAAATATTGATATACCAATTGGAGGTTTAACTGTAATATCCGGAGTTAGTGGTTCTGGAAAATCATCACTAGTTAAATATATTTTAAAGCCAGCAATAGACAATTACATAAATAACAATATAACAAAAACAAAACAATATTCTAATTTTAATTTAACTAATAAAGAAATTAAAGAAATAGAATTTGTTGATCAAAACCCAATTGGAAAATCATCTAGATCTAATCCATCAACTTACTTAAAGATTTATGATGATATACGAAAATTATATTCAAACCAAAAATTATCAAAAATCAGAAAATATAAAACGGGATTCTTTTCTTTCAATATTGATGGAGGTAGATGTGAAAAGTGTAAAGGTGAAGGAGAAAATACAATTGAAATGCAATTTATGGCAGATGTACAAATTACATGTGAAGAGTGCAATGGCAAACGTTTTAAAAAAGAAATACTTGATGTCAAATTCAATAATAAAAACATTTCAGATATACTAGAGCTTTCAATTAATGAAGCAATTACTTTTTTTAAAGAGCATAATGAAATAAATATTGCAAAGAAAATACAACCTTTACAAGACGTTGGACTAGGTTATGTGAAGTTAGGGCAGTCATCAAGTACTTTTAGTGGTGGAGAAGCACAAAGAATCAAGTTAGCTTATTTTCTAAGTAAAGGGAATACGAAAGTAAAAACAATATTTATGTTTGATGAGCCAACAACTGGCCTTCATTTCCATGATATTAACAAACTGCTTATTTGTTTTAATGCATTGATAGAAAAAGGTCATTCAATTATTTGTATTGAACACAATCTAGATATTATAAAATGTGCTGACTGGATAATTGATATGGGCCCTAGAGGAGGTATTGAAGGGGGTAAAATAATCTTTAGTGGAACTCCTGAAGAGATGGTGAAAAACAAACAATCTTTTACAGGTAAATATTTAAAAAAATATATTAGTTAAGATTTAAATAATCTTGTAAAATAATTGTTGCACTTATTTTATCAACTAAAGATTTTTCTCTTCTTTTTCTTTTTTTTATACCACTTTCAATAATAGCTTTTTGTGCCATCTTAGATGTAAATCTTTCATCTATCAAATAAATTTTTTTGTTGGGATACTTATTTTTAAGCCGTTTAACAAACCCTTTTACATGTCCAGTTACATCTGTTTTATTATTTTTTAGATCTACAGGATAACCAATGACAAAACAATCAATGTTTTCAGAATTGATAAGCTTGCAAATATATTTGTCTAGTTTATGTGTATCTATTGTGTCTAGACAAGTAGCAATAAGTTGAGTAGCATCTGAAATTGCTATTCCTGTTCGCTTTGTACCATAATCAATACCTAGCGCTTTCGCCATTAGTGTTTAATAATTTGATATGTAATGTTTTCTGGATTAACTTGAATAGTATATGTTCCTGAAGAATATTTCTTCAAATCAATAATAGTTTTTATTTTTTGTTTATCACTATTATAAATTAACTGACCTCTAGAATCATAAATATTGATTGAATGAATTTTATTATCATTATATGTTAAATAAAAAATACCAGGTGATGGATTTGGAAATAATTGAAAACTAAAATTATCTTCAATGATATATGAATTTTGACCTAAATCAATTGGTGGAAACACAATATAATCTATCCATGCACAATCCTCACCATCCTCCACCCATCCATCCTTGTCATACTCCCATTCAAATTCATGAGTTCCAACTGTAACAGGAAATGATACAAAGCTCCAAGAATTGTCTATACCAGACCATTCTCCTTGTTTATTTCCATCTATGTAAAATTGTAAGAAATCATAATCTTGCTCAGAAGAAACAAATTTCCAAAATGAAATATCCCCAGGAGCAATTACATTTACATTTATTTTAAGATTAGAAACAGTATTATTAGGAATAGATCCAGATTTAGAGGAGTTATTACCTTCATAGACATTTATATTATCTATGGTCCAAGGAAAATCAGCATCATTATCCCACGTATACTGAGTAAAATCTCCTGTTTCATAATCTTCATTAATAATACCTATAACTTCATTAAAAATTGCTGAATGTGAATAAGAACCATTACCAACATCAAAAGAAAATTCAACTGGAGTTCCTACAGGAGTATTTGCATCGATGCTAACATTAAAACTTGTTGATTGCTGACCATTAACCCCTAAACCTGCAATATTATCATTTGATGTATTAAAATTCACATAATTAGTAATACAACTCATATTAGCTGTAAGTATTGATAAAGGATCAAAATCAGCATGTCCAATATTTGTAACATCAACAAGAAGATCAACCGTTTCACCTGCATCTAATTTACCATTTCCATTTCCAAGTGAAGAATCATCAATATAAAATGAAATATGATCAAGGGATGGAGCATTAACAGTTATATTGTTTGTGGAGTTCCAAGAGTTACCTAAATTATCAGTCATTTGTAAGTTGAAAACTACAATATGCTGATCTGGTATTTGATTTGAAACCTGAAAAGTAAATGGATTAGTGGTGCTAACAGTTTGTTGAGATGGTATTACATTAATGACATCTGAAGTGTTTATTAAAGTTATGTATGGATCTATTGTAGAAATATTAATATTTACTAGATTAGCATCTATTGAACCAACATTTTGAACATCAATTCCCATACTTATAAATTCTCCGAAATCTACCTCTTGATTACTGTTTCCTGTATTATCATCTATAGTATATGAAGAGTAAATAACATATGGCCCATTAGGAGAAATAATTTGTAATGTCCCTTCATATGGTTGCTTAAATTGCTTAGTAATTACAATATCTGCAACTCCTACATTTGAAATAGCAGGAAATGTTAAATTAACTATGCCACTGGCATCTGCTAGCTTAGCATCCAATAAAATACCATTCATGGAAATAGCAACATAAGCATTTTCTTCTGTATTTACCACAAATGATGTAGTACCAACAGGAGTAGCAGAAGAATGAGATGCTATTAAAANAGTTGGNACTCCAATATATGGCATTAGTGATGGGTCACCCATTACATGGTAAATTTCCCAATAATAATGTTCAGATCCACCAGCCTCTGTAACAGCCAAATTTCCTGCATGTGAAATTTGNCCTGTTGTTATAAACCAATCNCTTTCTTGCTCTCCATTTTCATGCATCAAACAATCATAAATACCTAAACCTGTCTGTGCATATGAAGGATTTGTAGGAGGTGGAGTGGTCCCATTACCTACTGCCCACCAATAATCTTCGTCCCAATAAGTATTATTTGACCCACCAATATATGCAACCGCACCTTTATTACTTGCTCTTAAAATACCTTCACCGAAACACTCTGCAACATCAAATTTATTTGATTGACAACAATTACCGATTAACACTCCAAATTTGTCATAATTTTGTAAGCTAGAAATATCTGAAACCTCGAAAGAAGGATCTGACCAACCAGAACTTCCACAATGGGCTGTATAATTAGCAAAACTAACACCATCACTAATATCTGAAATAATAGCTGCAGAAGCTGCAGACTGATCAGAAGTAATTGGAGAACCAGAACCATAAAGATATGTGTGAGTAGTTAAACCATTTGAAATATTGAAATAATGATCAGTTGCATAATTTATTTGACCATTNCCATAAGTTGGTGCCATACTCGCATCAACACCTGCTACTAAAACCATATCGTCTAAAAATGATGGGTCTGAAAATAAATATCTTTCATGTGTTAATGTTTTATTCACCTGAGCCTCAACCTCTCCAGAATTAGTTGCAGAAAATCGACCGAAATACATTTCAGGATAAAAATCTCCTCCTCCATCAAATTCGCAATAATACATATCAGAAAGATGATTTCCAGTGGTTCCATCAAAAGAAGGAACTTGTGCATCATCTCCAACAATTAAAAGATATGTTGGAGAAATACCGTCAATAGGATTATCATATAAATCTTTTAAATAAGAATAAATTGAAGAAGTAGTATTACCAACATTCGGGTCATTAGTATAACCTTCAATCACCTTATAACCTTTTCTTGTTTTCCAATCNATTAGAGGCTGNAATGCAGATTGAAAATTTGGATCAGAAATTATTACATATTTTGTNGGATANGAAGTAATAACATCTTTACCTATTTGGGTAGGTATATAATTAATACATTGCTTAAAAAGATGCTCAAACTCATAAGAGTAAAAACGATTTCTTTTTTNATTTAAAACATCCAAATCAACATTATTAAAATCAATACTAACTTCTAATTTAGTAATAACAGAAATTTCATTTGTTATTGGNTTATAGCTTATAGGTGATAAAGTAAGCCTTCCTAACTGCTGCCCTCTCATTTGTCCAAGTATTTCAACAGAAACTAAATCTGTATTATGAAAACCATTNAAATTATAATACTCTTTGTCAAAATAAAACATAGCGTTTTCAGCATTTTCACCTTTAGATAAAGATGGTTGTGACGGNAAAATTAAGTCATTGATATTATACTCACNTAATGAATATACTTTTTCNTCCTTTTGAATTATATTAACATTTACAGATGCACCGNAAGGAATATNAATTAACTTTTCAAGAACTGGAATAGAAGCGTTACCATATTTTGCGTTTTCTCCATATCCATCAATGTTAAACTTAATAAACTGAATATCATTTTTTTTGATTTTATTTATCTGTAATTCAGATAATTGATTTACAAAATCAAAACCTGTCAAAGTATTAGATGTAATAGAAAATTTATTTTCATTTTCTGTGAGCTTTATTTCTTTAGCAAAAGTTGAAACAACAAAACAAGAAATAAGCACTGATAATTTTAATAATCTCATATTATAATATTTATTTTTACAAATTTAGTTTAAAAATTTATTTAAAACTACTAATNTAATTATATATATTTATGGTGTAACAATTCTTTTCTCAACCGAACCGTCATCATAAATATATAATATAACATCATATTTATATATTTTATTTGAATTTATTTTTTTACCTAATAAATCTGTTATAGCTATTATTTNTTTTGACTCATCCCCATCAACTCTTGCTAAAGAAGGCATAGTCCAAAAAACAAGATTTGTCCAAGAAAAAGAACGATAAGCNCCACCNTTTGGGTCGCACCACGTACGTGCNTGANCTCTATAAGATTGACCTGGNATTAAACCATTTTTGTTCTTAGTAANNATAGGATAATTAACTCCAAAACCACCTGCATTAAACCAAGGTGCTCCAACATAATTTTCTCTTAACTTAATTCTAAGAAATTCATATTGGCCATTTAATGTCCAATCGAATCTTACTTTAGTATTGGAAATTGGTGTTGCAACAAAATTTTCAATCAAAGGACAAGAATCAGCAGTTNTAAAATAATACAAAGGTGACCATGAACTACTTCCACTNCTACAATACCAAGCTTTCATCCTAACCTCATATTGAGTACTTGGTATTAAGTCATATAACATCCTGTCTGTTTTTTGATTTCCTGAATTACAACTTCCAATTGGTCCCCCCATTGTTTTTTGCAACCAGTAAGATGAACCAACAGGTCTGTAATTTATTCTATANTGATCAACAACACAGCTGGTAGAATTCATGTTATCCCANTNAATTCTTGCCCTATCATGAATAACATCTGAACTAAATAAATTTGATGGATAATCTANATTACAATTTTGAACTATTTCTTCAATAACATCAATATCAAGGCCAATAAAACAATTATTAGCATCAACAATATATACGCTATATGTACCAGCTGAAAGATTTGATATATCCTCAGTATTTTGTGTAGGGGTTGTAGTCCAATAAAAACTATATGGAGGTGTACCTCCTAAAGGTGTTAAGTCGATNGANCCATCATTACCTCCTANTGAAGACACATTNTTTACTACAAATAATGCATCTAATAAATCAGGNTCTATGATAGAATATGTAACTGTAATAGATTGACTAAAATTATCACTAACAATTACAGTATAAGAACCAGCACNAAGATTGAATATATCCTCACTAGATGATCCATTACTCCAATTAAAATAATATGGAGGCAATCCNCCATTAACAGTTATATCAATTGATCCGTCAATCTCACCAAAACAACTTATATTTNAAATATTATCAATTACTGATAGTGAAGAAATTTGTCCTTCTGGAACAANAATAGAAAAAANTTGTATACAACCATTATNATCTGTGACATATAGATTATAAGTTCCTGCAATAATATTTGTAATATTTTGAGTTGAAGCCGTATATCCATTCGGGCCAGACCAAAAAAAAGAATATGGAGAAACTCCTCCAGAAGCAATAACAGAAACACTTCCATCATTATATCCCGAGCTAGTAGTGGAATCAACTAAAAAAGATACGATAATTGGAGTAGGCTGACTTATATAAAACACACTATTCTCTACTTGTCCTAAAGCATCAGTTACAGTAACACTATAATAACCACTAGAAATATTATAAAGATTTTGAGTAGTAGCACCATTATTCCAAAGATATGAATATGGAGGAGTTCCTCCTGATACTGATAAATTAATACTACCATCAGAACCGTTACTACAAGAAACATTTGAAGTTATAGCTGTTATTAAGGGAATATATAAGCAACTTCCATCATCAATGGTTGCATTTGGATCAAAATTAGAAGCACTAGCATCAGTACACCCATAGAAATCACATGTAGTTAAACAACTTGCCGAATTAATTCCAGGATTTAAAGCATTATTAATTACGATGGGATGAAAATCAATATTTATTCCATATCCACCAATATGACAATAACTCATAATTGTTCCATACTGCGGAGTTGGGTTATTTGTACAAATTCCTTCAACATCAACACAATTATCTATTGGACCTCCTGGCCATCCACACCAGTGTGTATGTTCTGAACCTATATTATGTCCTATTTCGTGAGTACATACCATTAAATTCCAACTATATGATGGGTTTGGAAAATTAAAACTTGTAGTGTTATTTAAATCTGAACTAAATGCATACCCCCAACTATTATTACATATCCCATCTAAATATGCTATACCTCCTGTACCTGTATTGCTTCTTTTTGTCATTAAATGAACCAAATCTCTACTAATTGATCCATTATTTGAAATCCAATGATTTCTTAAAGCAGATAACATATTACTAGCATCATTTATATATGAAGCATACGGGTCTGTAGTTTCCCAAATAATCGTTGTTGTAACAGATATATTAAGATTTACATCACTATCGTAAACCTGACTAACACCAGCAATAATAGCAAGCGCCCAATTTGTAGTTGATGTAGTGGAGTTAAAAGTATTTCTTGTGTAATTATCAACTTCAACTGCTAATTCTATACATTTTGGATTCGATAATGATGATTTTATTTGCTCATTATTATTATAAATTTTTATCTTCTTATCTTCAACTTGACATGAAAAACTTTTTGAATGTAAAAAATCATTGACATCAAATAAAATAAATTCATTTTCTACATTATTAATTTCAAATTGTTTTTTGTTAAAAGTATAAGTAACAATTATAGAATCATCAAAGAGTAAGAGGGTTCCAATAGATAAATTATCTAACAAAATTTGATAGGATTTAAAACCTTGTTCATAAGGAATAACCTTATTTCCATCTTTACTAGAAATTATCAACTGATGGTGAGGACCAAGAATAGAAAACTCAACTAGATTAACTGAAATAAATTGTTTATTGAGAAGAGGTAAATTGATTTCACAAATATTACTTTGGTTTATTTTATCAATTAACACCTCATTATTAAAAATTAAACCAATAGAATTCTCTTTTTTTTCTGTTACTTTATAAGATGATTCACTAAATTCAAAAACACTTACTTGAGCTGACATGTTAATGCAATAACAAAATATAACACATACCAAAACTAATCTATTCATATTGTATTTATTTAAATTTCATATTTTGATATTATCTAAATAATTTCACCATTTACTAAATTTATAGTCATCAGATTTTACAAAATCTTCTCTAATAATTCTTAAAAGAATTTTAATTATTATCTTCTCAAAAATACTTATAACATCTTCGTTAATTATTATTGGAGAAGATTTTTTTCTAGACTCAGCTTTAGATAAATATATTAATTCTGTCTGTGTATTTTTAAAAGAAATATTTGCAACTTTAATATTTTTATTATGGCTATAATCTGTATTTTTAAAATATAAATACGCATACATCATTAATTGTAATGCCTTTGGCTTACTACCATTTATAAGTTCCTCGTATTCATAAAAAATAAGATCACTAGGTTCTACTTTACCTGTTTTATAATCTATAATCCTAATTTCATCTCCTACAAGATCAATTCTATCAATAGTTCCAATTAAATTAAAATCAATTCCATCACATTCTATTTTAAAATCCAAAGTATCTTCTTTAGCCAATATTGTCACATCTTTATTATTACTTAAAGCTTTCTTCAATTGTTGTTCTTCAAATTTTAAAAAGTTATTAATTAATTTTTTAGCAATTTCTAAATTTAAATAATTTTTACCTGCAATTACTGAACCTTCAGGAACAAGTTTTTCAAAATTTTGAATTAAATTATTAAGTATGTTTTTTTTATTATTCTTTATAAATTCTCTATTGAGCTTACCTATAGGATAAACACTATCAAGTGTAATATGTATAGCATTACCAATTGTTCTTTCATCAGAATGTTCTGTTAACTCATCATTGATTTTAATATCAGCTAAATAATGATAGTAAAAATGCAAACTACAGTTATTGTATAAGTTTAAAGCAGAAGGAGACACACCCTTTTTTGCCCATAATTTTATACGTTCTTCTAATCCTTGATTTTTAATTATATGATTATATGTTTCTCTTTTATTATCTAAAAATCCATCATAAACGTATTCATTGATTGTTCCATCATATTCAGCAAGAAGCTGAGTAATAAATCTACTCTTTTCTCCATTACCAAAGTCATCTGTTTCAGAATTATAGATTAAACTTATATTCTTGGCACGTTGCAACAACCTATAAAAATGATATGCAAAAACAGCATCTCTTTCAGAATATGTAGGCAATTTAAAATATTTTTTTAATTCATACGGAATAAAAGAGTTTACTGATTTACCCTGGGGTAATTTACCTTCATTTACACTTAGCATAATAACATTATCAAAATCTAGTGTTCTACTTTCAAGAATACCCATAATCTGTAAACCTTTAAGAGGTTCTCCCTTAAAAGGTATACTTTCTTTTGCAACTAATTGTTGCATAATTACATATAAAGTTTTTAACTCAAAATCAAACTGACTTTGATCTAACAAATTATTTACTATGTTGAGACTTCTATAAAAAGTAGCAAAAATTTCTGATTCTACAGATGCTTTTTTATTTAATACATGTGGTCTTATTTCTTCAATAACATTTATTAATAATAAAACAAAGTTTTTTGGGTTTTGAACATTTTGAAAAATATCATTTACTAATTGGTTATTAAAAACATTTTCAATATCTATCTTATTTACAAAAACAATATTTCTCTCATTTATATAATTATTAAAAGATTCTATAGCTTCAGAAGGGACAAGAAAATTAAAATAAGCATGTTGTATTAATCTACTAATATCCTTAATATGAAACCTATCATTTTTATATTTTAAAGCATTTAAATGTATATCGAACATTACTTCAAAGAAAGAAAATAATGATGACCCTTTCAAAGGAGTCCCCATAGTAACGTTAATCATTGGTATCGATGATGGTAAATTATGTAATACAGGATACAAAAGAGATTCATCTGATAATACTAAAGCCGTATTGCTTTCATTAACATCTATTTCTTCTAAAGAAGATAAAATTTCTGAAGCAACCTTTGCTTGACTGATATTCCTTGGACAAGAAATGATGTTAAAGCTATTTTTTTTTGATTTAAAATAGTTGCCTACTCCATCAAAATCTATCTCTGACCATTTGCTTCTTTGTTCTCTTAGAAAACTACCTGCTTCATGCATCTCATTTTCATAATAATACTTATCTGCATCCCAAAAAACTCGTGCAATATTTTTGTTTTTCAAAAAATCTAATATCACCTGTTCAGATTTAGTTAAAGCATTTAATCCAACAAACCAAATCCTAGACCATTCTTTATCCATTGATTGAATACTATTAGCAGCCTGTTTATATGCTAATCCTTGATAAGCTAAATTTTCAGATAATAAAGAAGAACTAAAATCATTATACCAATTTAAAATACCTTCATAAAAATTAATATAATCGTTTTGCATAACAGTTAAATCAGAGTTAGAAAAACTCCAATTATCTACACTCCAGCTTTCCAACTTCTTTATATCTGATAAATTAGTATATATTGATGAGGCGTCTACTAAACTTTTATCGATTTCATTAAAATCATATAATAGAGTACTACTCCATTTTAAAAATTCATCAAATGAATCAATCTTTTTAGGAGGATTTTTTAAATAAGTTTTGTACAATCTAAATTGTAATGAAATATTATCTAAAACTTCTAATTTGGATATCTTCTCAACAAACTCTTCAATTGAAAATAAATCTGGTAAAAAAATAGGTCGATTAATTTTTTTTGAAATATAATGCTTTAAAAAAACCTTTGATCTTTTAGAGGGTAAAACTACTGCAACACCACTCATATCATTAGAGAATTTATCTATTAGTCTTGCAGCTATTTTATCTAAAAAAGGGGTCATAAATTAACGATATTAATATTTTCAAAAGTATAAATCAACATTTTCTCTATGTTTTTATAACCCATTAAGCTTAAAGTTTTTGCATAATCAACTACCTGTTTTTCATCATCTATAGAATAGCTTCCAGATTTATAATCAATTACAACTAACTTATCAAAAGTTTTTGAAAAAGCTATTCTATCAGGAATATATGTCTCTCCATTTTCCAATAAAATTTCTTGCTCATTTTTAATTTCCCATTCTTTGGTAAAATAAGTATGTATTTTTTCATGAGAGAGGATACTATCAATAGTATCTTCTAGTTTCTTTTGATCTTCTTTTGTTATATAACCCAAATCATACAAGTTTTTTAAAGCTAATTCTTTGTCTTCTAGATAGTTTATTTTAGACAAAGTTAAATGCAGTAACTTACCCCAATCTTTTTTCTTTTTTATATCTTCTAAATCCCAAATATCATTAGAAGAATGTTTTACAGATATTATATCTCTCCATTTTAAATTTTTTCTATCACTTATTGTAAACTTATTTTTAAAATTTTTAATACTTTGATATTTCATGTGAGAATCACCTATTATAACAGGAAGTTTATCACTAAATTTATATAAGAAAGAATTTAAATTTTCCTTTTTTTCATATTGCTTTAAATTTTTTGGGAAATACTTTGAAAAAACATACAGTCTTTCTTTAGGCCTAGTCATAGCAACATATAGCTTGTTTAATGCGTCGAGTAAACTTTTTTCTTTTTCTAATTGATGATTTTCTTTAAAGTACGAAAGTTCTAACTGATTGCTGCTATTGATTAAAGCAGTTT
This sequence comes from Flavobacteriales bacterium, assembly GCA_002711125.1. Taxonomy (GTDB): domain Bacteria; phylum Bacteroidota; class Bacteroidia; order Flavobacteriales; family BACL11. The sequence goes on along the minus strand of PAHN01000004.1, from coordinate 8,976 downwards.
GTAATTGAGAATCAAAATAATTTGATGTATTTACCCATATTTCATTTGTTTTTTTTCTGTCTTCCCAATTAAAAGGAATCATAACTATATCAAAAGTTAGTCCTTTAGATTTGTGTATAGTCATAACCTCTACTGCATTATTATCTTCAGGAAGGACTATAGATTCTTTTTCTACTCTGTCTTCCCACCAAGACAAAAAACTTGTGATACAACTACCATTTTTTTCTGAAAAAGATAATACCGCATCTAAAAAGAAATCAATATAAATATCTTTCTTGAATTTAAAAGCAGTTAAAACGTGTTCGACTATTTCATATAAGGTAAACTGTAAAATTTTATTTGGATTTAAATAAATATTAAATTGATTTAAAAAATCTAAAAATCCTTTGTTAGACTTTATTTGCTGATGCACATCATTTAATTTAGAAGTTGTTGAATTATTATAAAATAAATATTCAGCTATCACTACTTTAGCAATAGTATTTTGTTTTTCTTGAAGATATTGTAAAATTGCAATTAATGTTTTAATCTCTTCTGAATTTCCAAGTAACAATCCCTCATTACTGATAACAGGTATTCCGCTTTTAGAGAAATGTTCCGCTACAAGACTGACACTTTTTCTACTATTACATAAAATAGTTATATTTTTAAAATTATAATTATGTAATGTGATGAGTTGTTGAATTTCATCAACCATCTTATCTAAGATTAACTCTTTAAAATCATTTTCTTTATCACCAAAAAGCTCTAAATGAACATATCCACCTTCTTTAGCCTTTGATGTTTTTTGTTCTACATAATCATAAATACTTCTAAAATCCTCTGATAAAATATCCCTAACATTTTTAAAAAATATATTATTAAATTCTATTATATTTTTTCTACTTCTATAGTTTTCAATTAAGTTTAAAGAGACATAGTGGTGATTTATCTTTTTCTGCCAATCATTAATATATTTTAAATTCTCTCCTTTGTAAATTTCAGGCAATTTGGAAAATTGTTGTACTTCACCTCCTCTCCATCTATAAATAGATTGTTTTCCATCACCAACTAGCATTGTTTTACCAATATCTAAAGAATCAGTAACCAATGGCAAAATATTTTGCCATTGTAACAAGGATGTATCTTGAAACTCATCAATTAAGTAATGATTATATCTCTCCCCTATTCTTTCGTAAATAAAAGAAGATGGTTGTTGTGTAACAATTTGATGTATTTTTTTATTGAACTCAGAAATATGCTCAATATTATTTTCTTTTTTAAAACTTATCATTTCATTGGTCAACTCACTTAAAAGTGCTGTAGAGTATATATTTTTTAATACAGCCTTAACAGAATAATAGTGAGTTAATAAATCCATTAATATATCAAAAAAATTAATTAAATGATGTTTTGTGTTATCTACTAAATCTTTATGTTCTTGTCTAGTACTTTTTGCATACCAAATGTCATTTGAAATATTTTGCAATAATGTGGCAGTAGGTCGCCATTTTGAATCATCTCTATCAACAAGCTTTAAAATAAAATGATTATAAAAAATACCTGACTTAAAACAATCTTTGGTCAAATTATGCTTATCAAAGAAAACAGAAACATCGTTTGATAACTCTTTGATTTTAGCAGATAAATTATTTTTTTCGGAATATAATCTTTCTCTGATTTTTTTATATGAAGATAATTTACTTTTGTTATAGGTAATAAAATTTTGAGCGTTTTCTTTGAATAGCTGCTCTGAAAACTCTTCTAAATCATTTTCAATATTGCCACTTTTTCCGTCTTCCACTTTTTGTAATGCAAAATTCACTAGAGTACTTGATAAATCTCCTCCACTATGCGAGATTTTATTTAATAAAAGAGCAACAACTGGTTGAATGATTTTTCTATTATCCATCTCCAATTCAAAATTTTGAGATAATCCTAAATCCAGTGCAAAAGTTCTTACAATTTTATAAGTAAATTTATCAATAGTAGAAATAGCTAAATCTGAATAATTATGTAAAATATGTAGATGTATATCCTTAGATCTATTAAAAATCTCATCTTTATCTAATTGAGTATTTTCTAATAACCAGTTCAATATACCATCAATATCTCTTTTTGAAGACAATACATTAAGATACTTTAATACTCTCTCTTTCATTTCAGCAGCTGCCTTATTAGTGAAAGTGATTGCTAAGATTCTTCGATAATAATTTTTATAACTAAAAGAATTTCCTTTTAAAGCTAAAGCAATGAAGCTTAATGATAAAGTATATGTTTTTCCACTTCCAGCAGATGAATGATATATCTGAAAATTATGCTTCAAATTAATAAATTTTTAAATGCTAAAGTTAGGATATTTTTTATCAGCAATAAGTTTTTCAGCTTAGTTTTTTCTTTTTAAAAGAAAGATAAAAAATGTAATTCATTTACATTTTTTTTTAAATAACAAAAAATAAATTAGATTTGCTGAAATTACCATAACATGTATAAAGATAAAATAAGAGAAGTCATTTTTGGATATAGAACAAGAGCAGGTAAACTTTTTGATATATTTCTACTGATAGCAATATTACTTTCTGTTGTGGGAGTAATACTTGATAGTGAATCTACAATACATGCTAAACATGGTGATCTATTATTAGATATTGAATGGGTATTTACAATATTGTTTACTATTGAATATATACTTCGGGTTTATTCTGTTCGAAGTAAAAGAAAATATATTTTTTCTACAATGGGTATTATTGATTTAATATCTATAATTCCTACTTATTTAGTAGTATTTTATCCACCAATAGGCTCACTAATTGGTATTCGTATAATTAGATTAATACGTGTATTTAGAATTTTCCAACTTACTCCATATTTGAGAAGTGGTCATAGAATGGAAATTGCTTTAAAATCATCAAGACCCAAAATAATTGTATTTATACTTTATATTTCCTTAATTGTTGTTATTCTAGGGACATTAATGTATATAGTTGAAGGACAAAAAAATGGATTTGACAATATTCCAGATTCTATTTACTGGGCTGTAGTTACTCTAACTACTGTTGGTTATGGTGATGTTGTTCCTGTAACAGAATTAGGTAAAGGCATAGCTGTATTAATTATGATGCTTGGTTATGCAATCATTGCTGTTCCTACCGGTATTGTTTCTGCAGAATTTGCAAAAAATGATAAGGAACAATTAGAAAATCAAGATGAAATTCTTTCCAAAGAAGATGAGATTTTAAATAAACTTAACGCTCTTGCATCAAAGATAGATAAGTTAGAAGAGAATAAAAAGTAACCCTTTACTGTAAAATTAACTTCTTATTTACTATACCATTATTTGTTTCAATTTCTAAGAAATAAATACCTTTAGCATACTCATTTAAATCAATTGATTTGGTATACTCACCAACATATTGACTGAGATCTTCTACTATAATCTCCTCTCCTGTTACACTTAATATAGAAGCACGTATAGAAATATTTTGGGTTGTAAGTTCATCTCCATTTGCATCTGTTGCTGCTCCCTGGTAGTTGATACCATCTTGAGCAATAGAAAAAGAATAAATAAATAAAATGGAGAAAAATAAAAGTAAATTTCTTTTCATAATAATTTTTTTAAAAAAATAAGTGTATTTGTCGTAATACGCCCTAATATAAGATATTGATTATTAAATAATAAACAATACTATATATATTTTTAAAAAAAGTTATCTGATTATATAAATTTGACCTTGTTCTTGGTGTTTCCAGCCCTCAAAGTCTTGAAAGTATACTTCGTAAATATATACTCCTGTAGGTAGATCATTACCTGTGTCATAGTGCTTACCATCCCATCCATTAGAATTTAATAGGCATTCTAAGTCTGTAATATCATCAGTTACATAAACAAGGTTGGAAAATCTATCATAGATATTAAAGTAGAATGTCTCTATTCTTATACCGTTATACTGTAAACAGAATTTATCATTTTTACCATCGTAATCTGGTGTGAAAGAATTAGGAATATACATCCAATACTCATCGGTTACCCAAATTTGTTTTCTAATAGTATCTTGACAACCTACATTATCTGTAACTACTAAGCTTATTTGATAAATTCCTAAAGAATCATATGTATGGTATGGATTTTGTATAAATTCATTATTTGTATTATCTCCAAAGCTCCACTCCCATGAACTAATATTTCCTTCTGAAACATCACTCAAACTAACAGATGGGTATAAAATAGTTAAGGTATCATCTGTACCAATGAAATTAGCTGTAGGAGCATCTTTTATTGTTACCAATGCATTTCCAGATATGGAACCTGTTTCATTAACATCAGAAAAAGATACTAAACTATATGATCCAGCTGTATATGTATTAACAATATATGGATTTACACTAGTAGTAATTGGATTCTGATTTGTCCCATCAATTGAATAAATAAAATTATAAGGAGGTTCTCCGCCGCTAAAAGATATTTTTACTTCTGCAGGAAAAGAGCTATTACTACAGATACTGTCGTTTCCTGAAATAAATGCTTCTAAAGGTGGCTTTGGATATATATAAATAACACATGAATCAGAGCTATTGGCAAAAAATGATGCATTTAATGTAGTGCTTGAAGGTAAAACGGTATTATTAAATAACTTCCAATAGCTGAATAGCCAATTAGGCTGAACCGTTGCATTTATTGTAACTAAATCTCCAGCCCAATAATTTTGTGAATAGGGCATATTTTGTAAAACACCATCTATATAAACATCTGCCGTACCTGGATTGTTAATATTATAATTAATCAGTACACCTAGCCTTCGATTTACTATAGTATCTACAAATGTAGTATCACAGCCATCTATTATTATTGCTGAATTAACAAAAACTCCTGTATCTTGGGGGTTAAATACCATAACATCAGGAACATATACAGTATCATAAGAATTGTTATATGTAAAACTACCAGGTGTCATACTCATTTTCCAAACAAAAATATCTTTCTTCCTTCCTGTGGCATCAAGAACAGTACCATCAAAGTCAGCTAAATCTTCAAAAAAGCCAACAGCATACACATTTCCAAATCCATCAGGGCAAATATCTCCTGTTCTATCATCATCATCTGTATCTGCTCCAGCTAATTTAGCCCATACCCAATCACCTGTGTTTGTTGATCCATCAAGTTGCGCAACCCATGCTGAAGCAGTAGTATCTCCAGTAATTTGAGGTCCAACAGCTAAGTTATCATTAAATACCAGTGTATCTTTAGTTGTACCACCAAGAAACACTTGTTTGTTAGCATCAACAGACATCTGATAGGGTTTATCTGTACCCGAGCTTCTTGCTCTTTTTGCCCATTTCCACTCCCCTTGATTATTCATTTTGGCAACAAAAATATCTCTCTTTTGCTTGTGACTCAAAGTATCACTCCCATTTGATGCGTTAGCTCCAGGAAATACCATTGGATTTCTATATTCTCCTGTAACATATACATCATTGCATACGTCAACAGCAACACTATTAATCCTATCGGTTTTATTACTACCAATACCTTCAGCCCATAGCCAATTACCATCTTTATCCATCTTAAAGATAAAACCATCCCATTGCCCATTAGAAGATAAAGTAAATGGTCCATAAGTAGCAACTTGATTAGGTCCTCTTTCCTGAAATCCACCAACTACATATATATTTGAAAAATTATCAATTGCAAGTCTATTATCTCTTGAACCTCTTTGATCTTTAATTCCATCAAATTTATCTACCCAAAGCCAGTTCCCTAAGGAATCTAGTTTTCCAATATATCCCATGGGTTGGCAATCATTACCCCACTCTGGATTTTCTATAGTAAAAGTATCAAAATCAGCATCATAACCAGAGAAGAAACCCGTAACATAAATAAAACCATCTTTATCGACTTTAACATCATAAGAATGATCATCGGCATCATATATTGGATAAGGACATCCACCTGATGTATTATCTCCTCCAAAGCCAATTACCCACTGTGGATTTCCGTCTGTATCAATCTTTGCTAACAAGGAATTATCATGTGCATTTGTTTGATTACCAGGAACACTTACTGTCCCTGGAGCACCATCGACACCCAATTTATAACTACTCCAAAATGTACCAGTAATAAATACATCTCCACCAGGAGTAACATGCATACCAAGAGCTCTATCATCGCAGCAACCATAAGCTTGATTTCCTCCAGGTATGGCCCATAGGACATTTCCGTTAGAATCTAGCTTAGCAACAAAATTTTCCTTATTAGTTCCTTGTGAGGGATCATTTTCTAAAGTAATTTGATCAAAGTCCGCTTCAGAATTATAATATCCACTAATATATATAAAACCCAGTGAATCACAGCCTATTGAAATTCCTTTATCAGACTCTGGACCACCAAAAGATTTAACCCAGTCCGTTGTCTGAGAGTAAACTAATGAAGTTATTAATGTTAAAAATATTATTTTAAATATTCTCATTTTAAATTTTATAAAACAACCTATTCTATTATTAGTTTAATATTCTCTAAATATTCTCCTTCTAATTCAAGCTCTATAAAATAAACCCCGCTTGACTTATTAGTCCTTTCTATTACATATTTATCCATATTTGATAACTCATAAGTCTCTACTAATTTACCATAAACATCAACTAAATTGATCTTACCATCTAAAATAACCCTTCCAAAATCAATAGTCACTTCATCCCTAAATGGATTTGGATAAACCTGTATATCTAAACTACTAATATCTATCGTGCCTAATGGACCTTCATCATAACTTACACTATTTGAAGTCACCTCACAACCATTAGCATCTGTTACTTCTACATAATAAGTCCCATAACTACTCACTACATAATTTAAACCCCCACCAAGAGAAGAAAATGGAGATGACTGCTCATACCAAGAATAACTATAAGGCAATGTACCCCCGTTAGGACCAGATACCGTCAACACGTAACCATTCTGAGTAATACCTGCAACCAAAGCATCTGGCTCATTTACCTCAAAGGTATCTATCACTTGACAATTATTTGCATCTGTAACAGTCAACACATATGTGCCAGCAGATAAGTTAGTAACAATAGAACCCGAAACACCTGTATTCCAAAGCCAGTTGTAAGGCGAAGTCCCTCCAACGGCGGAAGCTATTAATGTCCCCGAAGAATTACCGTAACAATCTACATCTGTAATAGAAGCAGAAGGGTTTATAATAGGTAACTCACTAACAAAAGCTGTATCTGTAACAGTACATCCCGTCGTATTATTATAATCGGCATATAACACATAAGTACCAGCTGATAAATTTGAAGCAATAGAAGATGTACTTACCACATTACCATTTAAATCTTGCCAACTATATGTAAAGCCTGGATCAGTAGTTACATTGGAAGCGTGTAAAACACCTGTACTAGAACCATTACATAAAACATCCACAGTACTAAAATCATCAATCTCTGCAACAGTCACATTATTAGTAATGATAGTCTCTTGACTTACGCCTCCACTAATTAAAGTAGAAGAACAACCATTCTCATCACTAAAAACTAAACTATAAGTACCAGAGCATATACCCGTAACTAAACTATCATTAGATATACCCATAGAATTAGTAATCATATTACCAGTAATCATATCAGTAGCTATAGAAATATAAGGAGAAACACCTCCAGATACATCTACTTCTAATGCTCCATCACATGCACCCAAACAAGTCTCATCATTCAATACACTCAAAACAGTGTATAAAATACTAGCAGGCTCTGTAATAATAATACTAGAATTAACCATACAATCATTTGTATCTTTAACAGTAACAGAATAAACACCAGCTTGTAAATTAATAATCGTATCATTTATATCAACATAACCATTAGGACCATACCACTGATAACTATATGGAGCATGAGCTCCTTGTGCCGTAACTAATGCCTCTCCATCCAAAGCACCATAACAGCTCACACCATGACCGCCAACATAATTAGATAAAGACTCTACAGAGGCGCTCATAGTCTCATCAAAAATTTGTAGGGTATCAGTAGTAGCACTTGCCGTACATCCCTTGCTATCAGTAACAGTAATAGTATATGAATTATCCAAAGAATATAAATTATCCGCTAATAATGCTACTGCAGTAGCAGTAGTTTGAGGCTGTACTGGATTATCATCCCATGCATATGTATAGCCTAAAGTACCACCTGAAGCAACACCCGTTAAACTAGCTGTGTTAACACCTACACAATAAGGTAAAACAGTCAACGAATGATCTATCTCTATATATAAAGAATCTGGCTCATGAGTCTCTACAGTATCACTAGCTGTACATCCACGAGCATCTGTCACAACAACAGTATGTAAGCCAGGAGTTAATGTGCCAACAGTATCACCTACCCACTGACCATTATCCCAACTAAAAGTATATGGAGCAGTACCACCAAATGCCTGGGCAAAAGCCAAACCATTAGCATAACCATAACAATCTATCCAATCTAACTCTAAAGCCTCCATACTTAAAGGCTCAGGCTCAGAAATATAAATACTATCTACAACCTCACAGCCTAATGTATCTCGTGTAGTTACATAATAACTACCCTGCTGTAAACCACTCGCAATATCCGAACTAACACCTACAGTCTGCTGACCAGTACTCCAAAAATAAGTGTATGTAGAAGAAGAACCTCCAAAACTAGAAATACTAGCAACACCATCACTCAAACCATAACAACTAACAGTCGTGTCAGCTAATAAAGTAGACTCTATAAGTGGATTCTCAGGAATGAAAATACTATCCATAACCTCACAACCCCAGTCATCCGTTAGTAAAACACTATGATAACCAGATGTTAAGGAACTAGCAATAATACCAGTCTCTCCATTATCCCACAAATAACTATATACAGGATCACCTCCACTTACATATAAACGTGCTATACCTACACTATCACCATAACAAGCAATAGGAGAAATAACATTCATACTGTCTATACTAAGTGCCTCCAAAGGCTCATCAA